>JASGKE010000002.1:0-1241794 GCA_047600885.1 Pseudoxanthomonas sp.
TTCTTCGCCGCCAAGGCGGAGTACCCGGACCTGCTGGTGTTCTTCCGGATGGGCGACTTTTACGAGCTGTTCTACGACGACGCACGCAAGGCCGCGCGACTGCTCGACATCACACTGACCCAACGCGGCAGTTCCGGCGGTGCGCCCATCCCGATGGCGGGCGTGCCCGTGCATGCCTGCGAGGGCTACCTGGCGCGACTGGTGGCGTTGGGCGAATCGGTGGCGATCTGCGAGCAAATCGGCGACCCGGCGCTGGCGAAAGGGCTAGTGGAGCGCAAAGTGGTCCGCGTGGTCACGCCGGGCACGGTGACCGACGAGGCCCTGCTCAACGAACGCCGCGATACCTTGCTGATGACCGTCAGCCGCGGCCGCTCTGGCTATGGCCTGGCTTGGGCCGACCTGGCCGGCGGTCGCTTCATGGTCAACGAAGTCGACAGCGACGATGCCCTGGAAGCCGAACTCGCGCGACTGGAACCGGCCGAACTGCTGGTCCCCGACGAAGAGGGCCTCCCAGCCTTCCTGCAGCAGCGTACCGGCCTTCGTCGGCGCGCGCCGTGGCTGTTCGATCCTGACAGCGGGCGACGGCAGCTGCTCGCCTTCTTCGGATTGCACGACCTGACCGGCTTCGGCATCGACGACAAGGCGCTGGCGACCGGCGCCGCCGGTGCGCTGCTTGGTTACGTGGAAGAAACCCAGAAGCAGCGACTGCCCCACCTGACCGCGATCGCGCTGGAATCGGCAGGCGATGCCATCGCGATGAACGCCGCCACCCGCCGGCACCTGGAACTGGATACCCGCGTCGACGGCGATACGCAGCACACCCTGCTCGGCGTGCTGGACACCACCGTGACGCCGATGGGCGGCCGCCTGCTGCGGCGCTGGCTGCACCGTCCGCTTCGCGACCGTCGCGTGCTCGGCGAACGCCACCATGCCGTGGCCACGTTGACGGGCGGTGCGGAGCGGGACCTGCGGATCGGCTTCCGTGCGCTCGGCGATCTCGAGCGCATCCTCACCCGCGTCGCGCTGCGCTCGGCGCGCCCGCGCGACCTCTCCACGCTGCGCGATGGCCTGGCGCTGCTGCCCGACGTGCAGGCGAACCTCGCACCCCTGGATTCGCCGCGCCTGCATGCGCTGGCTGCCGAGTTGGGCGAACACGCCGACACCGCGGCCCTGCTGCTCGCCGCCGTGGCGCCGCAGCCGCCGTTGAAGCTCAGCGACGGTGGCGTGCTGGCCAACGGCTACGACGCCGAATTGGACGAGCTGCGCCAGCTGAGTACGAACGCGGACCAGTTCCTGGTCGACCTGGAAGCCCGTGAGCGCGAGAGCAGCGGCATCGCCACGCTGAAGGTCGGCTACAACCGCGTGCACGGCTACTACATCGAGATCAGCAAGGGCCAGGCCGAACGCGCGCCGGTGCATTACACGCGCCGGCAGACCCTGACCGGTGCCGAGCGCTATATCACCGAAGAGCTGAAGCAGTTCGAGGACAAGGTGCTCTCCGCGCGCGAGCGTTCGCTGTCGCGCGAGAAGCTGCTGTACGACGCCCTTCTGGACACCCTCAACGCGCGCCTGGAACCGCTCAAACGCTGCGCCGCCGCGCTGAGCGAACTCGACGTGCTGGCCGCCTTCGCCGAACGCGCGCAGGAGCTGGATTGGGCCCAGCCCGAGCTGAGCGAGGCCCCCGGCCTGCGGATCGAGCGCGGCCGCCACCCGGTGGTGGAAGCCGTGCGCAAGGAGCCCTTCGAGCCCAACGACCTGCTGCTGGACGGCGGCCACGACGCCGGTGGCCGCCGCATGTTGGTGATCACCGGCCCGAACATGGGCGGCAAGAGCACCTACATGCGGCAGAACGCGCTGATCGTGCTGCTGGCCCACATCGGCAGCTTCGTGCCCGCCTCGCGTGCCGTGCTCGGCCCGATCGATCGCATCCTGACCCGCATCGGCGCCGGCGACGACCTGGCGCGTGGCCAGTCGACCTTCATGGTGGAAATGGCGGAGACGAGTTACATCCTCCACCACGCCACCGCACAGTCGCTGGTGCTGATGGACGAGATCGGCCGTGGTACCTCGACCTACGACGGCCTGGCGCTGGCCGATGCGGTCGCGCGCCATCTCGCCACGACGAACCGCTGCTACACGCTGTTCGCCACGCACTATTTCGAACTGACCGCACTGGCCGGCGAGCCCGGCAGCGGCATCGCCAACGTCCACCTCGATGCGGTCGAACACGGCGATACCCTGGTGTTCATGCACGCGGTGAAGGAAGGCGCGGCGGACCGCAGCTTCGGCCTGCAGGTCGCCGCGCTCGCCGGCTTGCCGCGGACCACGCTGCAGCAGGCGCGTCGCCGCCTGGCGGAACTGGAACAGCGCGGCCGTGAGACGCACGCGTCGGACATGGCGCCGCAAGCCCTCGATGCCCCGCAGCAGTTCGGGCTCTTCGCCGCCGCGCCCTCGGCCGCGCAGGAAGCGTTGGCCGCGCTCGACCCCGACGATCTCACGCCCAAGCAGGCGCTCGAAGCGCTCTACCGCCTCAAGGCCCTGCTCTAACCTCGCGCAGCGGTGTCGACCCCTCGCCTGCTGTCCTGCAGCAGGCGATGCGCGCACGTCCCTACAACACCCGCGTAACGCACGCGGAGTATCGTGGCGCTCCTTGTTGGGCGTTCGATGGCGCAACGCACCATTGAATGACGCTATCGGATTGTTCGCTACAAACGATTTTCATTGATCGTCCGCAGTACCTAGTCTGGTCGTCATCCGCCAACGCCCTTGAGGACGTGAGCCCATGCTTCCCACGACGGTCCGCCCCGACGCCGCGCTCGCGGATCGTCCTTCCCCGCCTCCCTAGACAACCACGTACGCAGGCCTCGCCAAGGCCCGGTGCGTCGCTTTCGCGCGTTCCGCATCCCATTCGCTTACCCACCCACCGCCAAAGGAAGGAAACCCATGACCACCGAATCCAAATGCCCGTTCCACTCCTCCGCCGGCGGCGGTACCGGGAACCGCGACTGGTGGCCCAACCAGTTGCGGTTGGACCTGTTGAACCAGCACTCGGCACGCTCGAATCCGCTGGACGACGGCTTCGACTACGCGACCGCCTTCAAGAAGCTCGACTACCACGCGCTGAAGAAGGACCTGCGCGACGTGATGACCGACTCGCAGGATTGGTGGCCGGCGGACTTCGGCCACTACGGCGGTCTCTTCATCCGCATGGCCTGGCATAGCGCGGGCACGTACCGCATCGGCGACGGGCGGGGCGGCGGTGGACGCGGACAGCAGCGCTTTGCGCCGCTCAACAGCTGGCCGGACAACGTCAGCCTGGACAAGGCCCGCCGCCTGCTGTGGCCGGTGAAGCAGAAGTATGGCCAGGCCGTCTCGTGGGCCGATCTGATGATCCTGGCGGGCAACGTCGCGCTGGAAACGATGGGCTTCCGTACGTTCGGCTTCGGCGGCGGCCGCGAAGATGTGTGGGAACCGGACCAGGACGTGTACTGGGGTCGCGAGACGACGTGGTTGGGTGGCGACATCCGCTACGCGCACGGCTCGGAAGGCGTGGAGAAGCCGGCCGATGAGGGCGTGCTGGTCTCCGACGACAACGCCGACGGCGACGTGCATTCGCGCCGGTTGGAGAACCCGCTCGGCGCCGTGCAGATGGGCCTGATCTACGTGAATCCTGAGGGCCCCGACGGCAATCCCGACCCGTTGCTCGCAGCGCGCGACATCCGCGACACCTTCGGCCGCATGGCGATGGACGATGAGGAAACCGTCGCCCTGATCGCCGGTGGCCACACCTTCGGCAAGACCCACGGCGCCGGCCCGGCCGACAACGTCGGCGCCGAGCCCGAAGCCGGCGACCTGGAGCAGCAGGGCTTCGGCTGGCACAACAAGTTCGGCAGCGGCCGCGGTGGCGACACCATCACGTCCGGCATCGAAGTGACCTGGACGCAGACGCCCACGCTGTGGAGCAACAAGTTTTTCGAAAACCTGTTCGGCTTCGAATGGGAACTGGAAAAATCGCCTGCCGGCGCGCACCAGTGGGTTGCGAAGGACGCACCGGAAGACGTGCCGTTCGCGCACGACAAGACGAAGAAGCAGCGGGTGAAGATGCTGACCACCGACCTGTCGCTGCGCTTCGATCCGATCTACGGCCCGATCTCCAAGCGCTTCCTGGAAAACCCGCAGGCGTTCGCCGATGCGTTCGCTCGTGCGTGGTTCAAGCTGACCCATCGCGACATGGGCCCGCGCGTGCGCTACCTCGGCCCGGAAGTGCCGAAGGAAGAACTGATCTGGCAGGACCCGCTTCCCAACGCTGATTACACGGCCATCGACACCGCCGACATCGACGCGCTGAAGGGCAAGATCGCGGCGTCGGACCTGTCGGTCGCCGAGTTGGTGTCCACGGCGTGGGCGTCGGCGTCCACGTTCCGTGGCGGCGACAAGCGTGGCGGTGCCAACGGCGCACGCCTGCGCCTGTCGCCGCAGAAGGACTGGGCCGTCAACCGCCCGGACCAGCTGGCGAAGGTACTCAAGGCGCTGGAGCGCATCCAGATGGAGTTCAACCTGGATGCCAGCGACGGCAAGAAGGTGTCGCTGGCCGACCTGATCGTGCTCGCCGGCGGCGTGGGCGTCGAACAGGCCGCGAAAGCCGGCGGCGTCACGCTCACCGTGCCGTTCCGCCCGGGTCGTACCGACGCGCGCCAGGACCAGACCGATGCGGAATCGTTCGCAGTGCTCGAACCGTTCGCCGACGGCTTCCGCAACTACCTGAAAGCACGTTCCGCGGTGCCGGCCGAACACCTGCTGGTGGATCGCGCGCAGCTGCTCACCCTCACCGCGCCGGAACTGACCGCACTGGTCGGCGGCCTGCGCGTGCTCGGCGCCAACGCCGATGGCGGCGACGTGGGCGTGCTCACCGATAAACCGGGCACGCTCAGCAACGACTTCTTCGTCAACCTGCTCGACATGGGCACGGAGTGGAAGGCGACCGGCGCCAACAGCTACGCCGGGCACGACCGCAAGACGGGGGCGAAGAAGTGGACCGGTAGCCGGGTGGACCTCGTGTTCGGTTCCAACTCGGTGCTGCGCGCCCTCGCCGAGGTTTACGCCAGCGCGGACGGCAAGGACAAGTTCGTGAAGGACTTCGCCGCTGCGTGGGTGAAGGTGATGGAACTGGACCGCTTCGACCTGCGCTGATCCCGCAACACCGCACCAAGACGCCGCATGACCCGCCCGGGCATGCGGCGTCGCCGTTTCCGCCGGTCGGCCCGCTGTAACTGTGAGTCGGTGAACGGTCAGATTGGCGCTAGCATCATCCGCGGCTTCCCACCCCCGTCCAGGAGGACGAACGCACGATGAGCAACGCTTCCCTCGCAGAAGAACTCTTCGCCCAGTTGCAGGGCGCGCCGATGCAGCAAGTCTCGCAACAGCTCGGCATCGGCCAGATGCAGGCCTCCAGCGCCGTCGGCGCCGCGCTCCCGCTGCTGCTGGGTGCCCTGGGCCGCAACACGGCACAGCCGCAGGGCGCGGAAGCGCTGTTTGGCGCCTTGCAGCGCAACCACAGCGGCCTGGATATCGGCAGCGTGCTGGGCGCGGTCCTGGGCGGTGCGGCGTCGCCGCAGGCCAACGGTGCCGGCATCCTCGGCCATGTCTTCGGCGGCCAACAGAACCGTGCGGAACTCGGCCTCGGCCAGGCGACCGGCCTGGGCGGCGAACGCGCCGGCCAATTGCTGAAGATCCTGGCCCCGATCGTGCTCGCCTTCATTGCGCAGCGCATGACCCAGGGCAGCGCGCAGAACAATCCGCTGGGTCTGGCCGAAGTGCTGGGCCAGGAGCAGCGTCAGGCGCAGCAGCAAGGCGGTCTCGGCGGTGGTCTGCTGGGTGCCGTGCTGGACCAGGACGGCGATGGCCAGCTGGGCCTGGGCGACATTCTGAAGATCGGCAGCGGCATGTTCGGCGGCGGACGCTGAGCGCTCCGCAGCACGGAAGACGAAGGGCGCCTCGGCGCCCTTCTTTTTACATCGCGTCGATGTCGCCCAGCGCGCGGATCAGGCGTCGCGCACGCTTGTCGGGCTTGGATTGCGGCGCCTGGTAGCCGGTGCGCTCCGCACGGCGCAACGCCAGGGCCGCTTCACGCTTCTGCCGCGACGCGTCCGATTCGAGGTAGAGCGCCTGTGCGACGGGCGCCGGGCCGCGCTGGTCGCTCACGCCGCGCACTTCGACCTCGTAGGTCTCCTCGCCACGCGTGATCACCAACACGTCGCCCACGCGCACTGCGCGTGAGGATTTCGCCCGCTGCCCACCCACGTCGACCTTGCCCGTCTCGACGGCATGCTTGGCGACACTGCGGGTCTTGAAGAAGCGTGCCGCCCAGAGCCAGAGATCCAGACGAACGGAGGCAGGAAGGGCTTCAGTCATGAGGAAAGCGTGGGGCCATGAAATACATCTTCAAGCAGGCGCCGAAACCCAAACGCAAACGGCCACCCGAAGGTGGCCGTTCTGAACGCGTAACCGACGAGGATTACTCGGCGGCGGCGGCCAGGCGCGCGGCCTTGGCGGCGGCGTTGGCGGCCAGGTCTTCCTTGATGCGGGCAGCCTTGCCTTCCAGGTCGCGCAGGTAGTACAGCTTGCCGGCGCGGACCTTGCCGCGGCGCTTCACTTCGACCGAGTCGATGGTGGCGCTGTGGGTCTGGAAGACGCGCTCGACGCCGTAGCCATGCGAGATCTTGCGCACGGTGAAGGCGGAGTTCAGGCCGGCGTTCTTCTTGGCGATGACGACGCCTTCGTACGCCTGCACGCGCTCACGGTTGCCTTCCTTGACCTTCACGTTGACGACGACCGTGTCACCGGGGCCGAACGCGGGCAGCTCGCGCGTGATCTGGGAGGCTTCGAATTCCTGGAGGAGCTTGCTCATGTTGGCACCAATGCTTGTATGCGTGATCGTGTCTTGCGACAGCGGAAACTGATGCAGTCGCCGGATTGCGCTGCACGATATTGTTATGGGGTCCGGAGGCGAGAACCGCCCAAGGGTCGCGCATTCTACCGGATTTCCCGCCCGGATGGCTACCCTGCCCCATCCCGGTCGGCCAGCCCGGCCCGGAAGGCCTCCAGCAGGGCCCGGTCGGCCTTGGATAGGCCGGCCTCGTCCAGCAGGTCCGGCCGCCGGAGCCAGGTCCGGCCCAGGGCCTGCTGGCGCCGCCAGCGCGCGATGGCCGCGTGGTCGCCCGAGCGCAGGACCGCCGGCACGTCGCCCAACGGATGACTGGACGGCTGGGTGTAATGCGGGCAGTCCAGCAACCCATCGCCCTCGAAACTGTCCTGGACCGCGGAGTCCGCATCGTTCAGCGCTCCCTCCTGTAGGCGACCGACGGCGTCGATGACCACGGCCGCCGCCAGCTCACCGCCGGACAGCACGTAGTCGCCGATCGACAACTCCTCGTCGACTTCAGCCTCAAGGAACCGCTCATCGACGCCTTCGTAGCGTCCGCACAGCAGGATCATGCGCGGGAGGGCGGCCAGTTCACGCGCCTTCTTCTGGGTAAGCGGAGCGCCTTGCGGGCTCATGTAGATCACCGGCGCCGGCACCGGATCCGCCGCACGCACCGCCGCCAGGCAGGCCTGCAGCGGTTCGATCAGCATCACCATGCCGGGTCCGCCACCAAACGGACGGTCGTCCACCCGGCGGTAGCCGCCAGTGGCGTAATCGCGCGGATTCCAGCCATGCAGCGAGAGCAGCCCACGTTCCTGCGCACGCCCGACCACGCCCACGGCCGCGGCCTGGGCGATGAAGTCGGGAAACAGGGTCATGACGTCGATGCGCATGGCGATCGGCTGCAGCTCGGTAGGAAACAGGGTAACCGCCGCGACAGGCGGCGACGAGGTGTTTAGAACTCGGAGTCCCAGTCCACCGTCACCACGCCCGCCTCGAAATCCACCGAGCGGACGAAGTCGGGTTCGACGAAGGGAATCAGCCGCTCGCGGTCGCCGCGCGCGACCAGCACGTCGTTCGCACCGGTGGAAAACAGGTGGGAGACCGTACCGAAGTCGGTGCCGTCGCTGTTGACCACGCGCAGGCCTTCCAGGTCGACCCAGTAGAACTCGCCCGGCTGCGGCGGCGGCAGTGCCGAACGCGGTACGTGGATCTCGGTGCCGTGCAGCGCCTCGACCGCTTCGCGGTCCTCGACATCGGGCAACGTCGCAACGAGGTGCTTGCCGGACGCCTTGCCGCGCACGCCGGTGAGTGCGCGCTCACCGCCACGCGCATCGCGCAACGTCCACGGCTGGTAGCGGAAGATGGCGTCGCGCGGCTCGGTCCAG
This sequence comes from Pseudoxanthomonas sp., assembly GCA_047600885.1. GTDB lineage: Bacteria > Pseudomonadota > Gammaproteobacteria > Xanthomonadales > Xanthomonadaceae > Pseudoxanthomonas_A. Next base: position 8,311 of record JASGKE010000002.1, read on the forward strand.
GATTCGATCTTCACCTGGCCGCGCACACCAAAAGCGCCCAGGAACCTGCCCAGCAGAATCATCTTCTGCGGATCGGTCGGGCGCTCTTGGCTCATGCGAAAAGGCCGCGCGCGGGGCGCGGCCGGACCACTCAGGCCGCCGGAGCGGACTTGGTGGCTTCCTTGTACAGGTTGCGGACCTTCTCGGTCAGCTGGGCGCCGTTGCCGACCCAATGGTCGACGCGCGCGATGTCGAGTTCGACACGCTTTTCGTTACCGGCGGCGACCGGGTTGTAGTAACCCACGCGCTCGATGTTGCGGCCGTCGCGCGCGCTGCGCGAGTCGGTGACGATGATGTGGTAGAACGGACGCTTCTTCGCGCCGCCGCGGGTGAGACGGATCTTGACCATGGTGTTTTCCAGTGTTGCCCAGTCGCCAGAATGGCGAGGTAAGCCGGCTATTCTAAGCCATTGAATCGGTCAGGAAAACCCACCCGGGGTCTTGGGTCCTCGCCGTCAGGCCAACGGCACCCAGGGCAACGCCTCCAGCGCGCCGGAAAGCCGCGCCATCAGGGCGGTATCAGCGCCCCATGCGACAGCATCCACAGCCACCACCGGCTGTAACCCACTGGCGTTGCAGGCAAAAGCGGCCCTGAACCGCCCCAGGTCGTCCCCTCGGACCGGTGTCGACCGCTGCGGCACACCGGCTCGGGTCAGGGCGGCCTGCAGCAACCGTTCGGCCGTGCCCCGCAGGGCCGGACCCTCGGGCCAGGTGACGGTATCGCCGTCCCACAGGCCCAGGTTCCAGATCGAGCCCTCCACCACCTGCCCCGCCGGATCGACGAACAGCGCATCGTCGAAACCATCCGCCAGCGCCTGCCGGCGATAGTGGAATAGTGGGAACGTGCCCACGTGCTTGAACTGCGGCAGCGGGCGCACGAACGGGTAGGTCTTCACGCGCAGCGCCGGCTTCTCCGCCGCGGACGGCGGCGACAGCGTGATCAGGACGTCCGGCATCACTGCACGCGCCGGATCGCGGTAGTCGAAGTGCATCGAGAACACGGTGATGCGCACGGACGCATCGCGCATGCCTGCCGATTCCATCGCATGCGCCGCCTGCCGCAACGCCGACTCACCCTCGAGCGAGGTGCCGAACAGCGCCTGGGTGGCGTCTTCGAGTCGCTGGACGTGCAGGTCGCGTCCCTGCACGGCACCGTCGCGCACCTGCATCGAGGTGAAGTGGCCGTAGTTGGCCAGCGCCAGCGCGCGCAATGCGTCCGCGAGCGCCGGTTCACCGTTGAGGAAAGCGAGGGTCATGGGGACTCCTGGTTCCAATGTAGGAACGACGTGAGTCGCGACCGCGGAAACTCAATCGCCCGGAATCCTGTTGGCACGCGGTCGCGACTCACGTCGCTCCTACAGGAAGCAACACCTCAGCGGAACGGCATGCCGCCGCGGCCGCCCATCATGCTCTTCATGTTGCGCATCATGCCCTTCATCCCGCCGCCGGCCAGCTTGCCCATCATTTTTTCCATCTGCTGGAACTGCTTCATCAGCTTGTTGACGTCGGCCGGCGTCAGGCCGGCGCCCTTGGCGATGCGCGCACGGCGCGAGCCATTCAACAGCGCCGGGTTGCGGCGCTCCTTCTTCGTCATCGAATTGATGATGGCGATCATGCGCGGCACTTCCTTGCCCTGCTGCACCTGCTGCTTCACGTGCTCGGGGATCTGGCCCATGCCGGGCAGCTTGTCCATCAGGCCGCCGATGCCGCCCATGTTCTGCATCTGCTCGAGCTGGTCGCGCATGTCATTGAGGTCGAACTTCTTGCCCTTGATGACCTTCGCGGCCAGCTTCTCGGCCTTCTCGCGATCGACGCTCTGCTCCACCTGCTCGACCAGCGACAGCACGTCGCCCATGTCGAGGATGCGGTTGGCCACGCGTTCGGGGTGGAACACATCCAGGCCGTCGGGCTTTTCGCCCACGCCGATGAACTTGATCGGCTTGCCGGTGATGTAGCGCACCGACAACGCCGCACCACCGCGCGCATCGCCATCGGTCTTGGTCAGCACCACGCCGGTCAGCGGCAGCGCTTCGCTGAAGGCCTTGGCGGTGTTGGCGGCGTCCTGGCCGGTCATCGCATCGACGACGAACAGCGTCTCCACCGGCTTGACCGCCGCGTGCAGCGCCTTGATCTCGGCCATCATGGCCTCGTCGATCGCCAGGCGGCCGGCGGTATCGACCAGCAGCACGTCGACGAAGGACTTGCGCGCATCGTCGATGGCGGCGCGCACGATGTCCTCCGGCTTCTGGCCGGCGTCGGACGGGAAGAACAGCACGTCCACCTGCTGGGCCAGCGTCTTCAGCTGCTCGATGGCGGCCGGACGGTAGACGTCGGCGCTGACCACCATCACCTTCTTCTTGCGCTTCTCGCGCAGGTGCTTGGCCAGCTTGCCGACGGTGGTGGTCTTGCCGGCGCCCTGCAGGCCGGCCATCAGGATGACGGCGGGCGCGGGCACGTTGAGGTTCAGGTCGCTGGCTTGCGAACCCATCACCGCGGTCAGCTCGTCGCGGACCACCTTGATCAGCGCCTGGCCCGGCGTCAGCGACTTCAGCACTTCCTGGCCCACGGCGCGCACCTTGATGCGCTCGATCAGGGCCTGCACCACCGGCAGGGCGACGTCGGCCTCCAGCAGGGCGATGCGGACCTCGCGGGTCGCCTCGCGGATGTTCTCCTCGCTCAGGCGGCCACGGCCGCGCAGGCGTTCGATGGTGCCGGAGAGTCGCTGGGTCAGGGATTCGAACATGGAAGCAGGCAGGCCAGGGGAAAACGGACGGCGATTATAGCGGCCCCGCCCTTCCGCCTCCGTCGCTGGCCCGCACAGACCGCCCGCGCCCCTGCGCCGGCGCGGCCCGCTGTGCGACACTCACCGGATGACAGTCATTCTCATCGCCGTTGCGCTCTATCTGCTGGCCGCGGGCCTGCTGGTCCGGTCCGTGGCCCGCGATACGGGCGAAACCTCGCGGCCCTGGCTGTGGCCGGCGCTGGGCGCGGTGGTGCTGCACGGGACCTACCACCTGCTGGTGGCCTGGCGCACGCCGGGCGGCCCGGACATGCACTTCTTCGCTGCGCTGTCGCTGGTGGCGCTGGGGATGGCGGCGATGACGCTACTGGTCGCGATCCAGGGCCGGATGGCGGCTCTCGGCGTGGTGGCCTTCCCGCTGGCAGCGCTGTTGCTGGCGGCCTATCACTTCTACGGCCACCGGGCCTCCAGCGGCCTGGACTGGCGCCTGCAGCTGCACGCCTGGCTCGCCCTGCTGGCCTACGCGGCGCTGGCCATCGCCGCGCTGTTGGCGGTGATGCTGTGGGCGCAGGAACGCGCCCTGCGCCGGCGCGAGTTCCACCTCTGGCTGCGCGCCCTGCCCCCGTTGACGGAACTGGAAGACCTGCTGTTCCGCACGATCACGGTGGGCTTCATCCTGCTGACCGCCACGCTGCTGACCGGCGTGCTGTTCGTCGAGAACTTCCTGGTCCAGAAGCTCACCCACAAGACCGTGCTCAGCGTGCTGTCGTGGCTCGCCTTCGGCGGCCTGCTGATCGGCCGCTGGCGCTACGGCTGGCGCGGCGTGAAGGCCGTGCACTGGACCCTCACCGCGATGGCGCTGCTGCTGCTGGCGTTCTTCGGCAGCAAGTTCGTCTACGAAATGGTGTTGAGGCGGGGTTGAGTACGCGCCTGGGCGATCGGATCCTGAAGGTCGACCACGCGGGCGAGCACGGCGCCGTCAACATCTATCGTGCGCAGATCCTGGTATCGCGCTGGACCGCGCCCCGGATGACGCCGTTGCTGCGGCATTTCCTGCGAGCACGAACTCGGTCATCGCGCACTGTTCCGGGACCGCCTGCAGGCGCGCGGTGTACGCCGCTGCCGCAGCTATCTACTCTGTGGCGTCGGAGGCTGGACGCTGGGCCTGTTGACCGGGCTGCTGGGCGCTTCTGCCATCGCGGCCACGACCCATGCCGTCGAAAGTGTCGTTCTCGCGCACCTCATGGCGCAGCAACAGCAGTTGCGAGACATCGACCCGGACGCATTCGCTGCCATCTCGCACATCGTGGCCGAGGAACAAGAGCACCACGACCACGGACGCGACGCCATGCAACCGGGCGCCTTCTGGCCACCGCTCCTGACCCCGATCGTGCGTGTATCGACCGAAGCCGTGATCTGGCTCGGCATGCGTCTCTGACAAGGCGCGCAATCGCGCATTCCGTAGGAGCGACGTAAGTCGCGACCGCACGGCGGGCGAACGCAACAACGTTTACTGGAGCCTCGTTCTCGCGGTCGCGACTCACGTCGCTCCTACAACGGCCTCGCCCTACTCCGCCGCCGCCTCCAGCGCCTGCGACAGCCGCTCAACCGCCACGACTTCCAAGCCCTTGAAGCTGCCCGACTTCGGCGCATTGCCCTTGGGCACGATGGCGCGCTTGAAGCCGTGCGTGGCCGCTTCACGCAGGCGCTCCTCGCCGTTGGGCACGGGGCGGATCTCGCCGGACAGGCCCACTTCGCCGAAGGCGATGGTCTTTTCGGCCAACGGGCGGTCGCGCAGCGAGGACAGTACGGCCAACAGCACCGGCAGGTCGGCCGCGGTTTCCTGCACGCGGATGCCGCCGACGACATTGACGAACACGTCCTGGTCGCCCACCACCACGCCGCCGTGCCGGTGCAGCACGGCCAGCAGCATGGCCAGGCGGTTCTGCTCCAGGCCCACCGCCACGCGGCGCGGGTTGGACAGCGGTGAGCTGTCCACCAGCGCCTGCACTTCCACCAGCAGCGGGCGCGTGCCCTCGCGGGTGACCATCACGCAGCTGCCGGGCTGCTGGGCGCTGCCGGAGAGGAAGATCGCCGACGGATTGGGCACTTCCTTCAGGCCCTTCTCGCCCATCGCGAAGACACCCAGTTCGTTCACCGCACCGAAGCGGTTCTTGAACGCGCGCAGCACGCGGAAGCGGCTGCCGCTCTCGCCTTCGAAATACAACACCGCGTCGACCATGTGCTCCAGCACGCGCGGGCCGGCGATGCCGCCCTCCTTGGTTACGTGACCCACCAGGAACACGGCGGTGCCGGTCTCCTTGGCGTAGCGCACCAGCCGCGCGGCGCTCTCGCGCACCTGGCTGACGGAGCCGGGCGCGGCGGTGAGCGATTCGGTCCACAGGGTCTGCACGGAGTCGGCGACGATCAGTTTCGGCCGCGCGACGGAGGCGTGTTGCAGGATGGCCTCGATACCGGTTTCAGCCAGCGCCTGCAGGTTGTCCAGCGGCAGGTCCAGACGCACGGCACGGCCGGCGACCTGGGCCAGCGACTCCTCGCCAGTCACGTACAGCGCCGGCAGGCTGGCCGACATCCGGGCCAGGGCCTGCAGCAGCAGGGTGGATTTGCCGATGCCGGGGTCGCCGCCGACCAGCACCACGGCCCCCTCCACCAGGCCACCGCCCAGCACGCGGTCGAACTCGCCGATGCCAGTGGTCACGCGCGCCTCTTCGCTGTGGCGCACGTCCTTCAGGGCAGTGATCTTGGGGGTCTCGGCCTTGCCGGCCCAGCCCGAGCGGCGGGCGGCGGCGGGTGCGCCGGCAGCGGTCTCCAGCAGGATCTCGCTGAGGGAATTCCACGCCCCGCAGTCGGCGCACTGGCCCTGCCACTTGCTGTGCTCGGCCCCGCATTCGGTGCAGACGTAGGCGGTACGGGACTTGGCGGAGGTCTTGGCCACGGGAAACCTGTCGGGACGGCAAGCGGCTACTGTATCGGGCCGCCGTCTCCGGGGGCGAGACCCGGAAAAAACAAAGCCCCGCCGAAGCGGGGCCTTGTCACGACTGGTGCCGGAAATAGGAATCGAACCTACGACCTACGCATTACGAATGCGCCGCTCTACCAACTGAGCTATTCCGGCGGAGCCGCGAATTTTAGGGGTTGGGGTGGGGGCGGGTCAATGCGGGGGTGTTGGGGATGGGGCGGTAAGCCGCTGTGAAGCCGGAGAGTGGGTGGCTTTCACCCTGCCCGCTCGGCTTGATGGTTTGGCCTGACGAGCACATTCGACACGATGCCGCGTTTCGAATAAATCCAGGAAATCTGTCCAGAGCAGCATCAGATCTGACGTCGCCAGAGCTGACACTCTGTCTTGTGACATTGGCTCCTAATCTCCAGCGGACGACTTCGATCGGCAGTACCGCTCGTCTCGAGGGCTAGCAGCCCAATAAGTGCCGACACTCAATCTCGGCCCACTGCTCCCATCAAAAGCCTCTATATCGTGAGCAAAGTCTCCATCACAACATATCATTCTCCACTGAGTATCACGCGCGCTAACGACCTTGCATCTCCAGCGGCTCGAGTGCGCCATTTGCTCGTAGAACTTCGTGATCGAATCAAGAGGCGCAACTACTGAAGCCTCTCGGGAATATCCGACCAAAATGCCTTTATCCACTCGCCTCTCAGCAATGGCCCCAGCGGCCTTGAAGAACGACACGCCCATCGCAACTGACCGGATCTCACCCGAAGCCGGCTTATGTGACGTGTCCAGCTCCTGCCAACGCTGACATACAACGACAGCGGTGATAACGAAAGCTACCACCCCAATCCATCTAAGCGCATTCATTAGTCACCATCCGCCTCCAAGCCGCCCGTCCGGGAATGCGAGTTCTCCAGGCGACATGCCACCACCAAGGCCCACCCCAAACTCGGTCGCGGTGCCCTGCCGCGGAGAATAAGATAGACCACCGCCAAGACCTCGATAACCGGAAGCCCCACTCATGCCGTATCCACTGATGAAGGGCCATAGGTTGGGGTGAGCCTGCGAACCCCAACATCATCATCCTTCACCAGCAGACAGAGTCTGATATCCCTCGCTAGCCCAATCCGCCGGCATCAGACCACGGCCAATGTAACGATGGCTCGAACTGTACGGCCAGTCCGAGGCCCTGACCACATGGCCATGTTTCACGGGATTGATGTGCACGTAATCCACGTGTCTCCGAAGGTCGCGCTCATCCGTCATCAGGCGCTCATGGAATCGACGTACCGATGCGGCCTGAAACCTGACGCACGATCGCAGCGACACCGGGACATGAACGCAGAACGGCCCCGCATCGCGGGGCCGTTCTGTTTCCATCAACCGCTCAACAACACGCGATCAGTTGCCGCCCTCCCCGGCTGGCGACGCCTCCGGCTCTTGCGAGCTCACGCGCCAGCGCGCGCTCAGGCCGCGGCGTGCTTCGTCCAGGCTCTTGCCCTTGCCGGCCACCTTCAGCGCACCGTACACCTCCAGGGCGGCGACCATCTGGTCGCTGCCCAGCGCCATTTCGGTGTCCACCACCCGCTGATACAGGTGCGCGATGCGAAGGATGCGCGGGCGCAGCAGGTCGAGGGTCTGCTGATCGCGCTGGAAAGCATCGATGTCGAAGTCGCGCGCCATGATGCCGCTGTGCTGCTGCGCCACGTTGAGGGCGGCACGGCAGAAGGCTTCGGACTTTTCGCCCATCTTCATCAGCCCACGCCGCTGTTCCGGCGTCAGCGAGATCAAGCCGGCCAAGCTGGTTTCCATCTGCGTAATGGCCGCATCCAGCGGATCGAGGAGGGTGTTGTCGATCTGCAGGTCCACGAGGTTCTGACTCATTGTCACTCCTTGATTCCATGTCAGGTGATACCGCCGCATCCGACGGCATGCCCACGCTACCCCGTCGCCCACGCCCATCCAAGGCGATGACGACGGAAAATGGCTAACAATTGTCACGTCGCCGTGCTCGTCCACCTCGCAGAGCATCACCCGCACCCCGCGGATGTGAGACGTCGACCCAAGAAGGTGCGCGCGCACCGCACCAAAGTGAGATGACAAGGCCGTTTTCCTCGCATCGCGAAGTGTTCCTGTGAGCCGACGAGGCATCACTCCTCGATCGGGAACCTTCCCCGCTGGGCGACAGGGACATCCACCTCGGTGTCGAGCCTTTTCGGGTCGAGGTGTCGAAGAAAACAACGCTGCCGCCAAGAACTTTCGCCCTGGCCGTAAGGCTTCGCGGGGTGATGGCGAGCCATCGTGGTGCGTCGTGGACTTTCGGTGGCTCGACAGGGAGCGTCGGCACCGCCTGAGAGACGGCCTCAACCCGACGAGAAAGGATCGATGTACCCGCGGCGCGCCGCCAGCGTGACGGCGTGTGTGCGGTCGTGGACGCCGAGTTTGCTGAAGATCGTTTTCAGCTGCGCCTTGATGGTCTCGACCGAGACGCTCAGGCGCAGCGCGATCTGCTTGTTCGCGTGCCCATCCGCCACCAAGCGGAGAATCGCGATTTCCCGCTGGGTCAGGGGCTCGTCCAGCGCGTGCGCTGCGAGCTCGTGTGCGATGTCCGCAGACACCGCGCGACGGCCCGAGTGCACCGAGCGGATGGCGTCGACCAGTTCGGAACGGATGCTGTTCTTCAGCAGATAGCCTGCCGCACCCGCCCGCAACGCGCGAACGGCGTTCGCATCGCCGGGATAGGTCGTCAGCACGAGGATGCGGGCATCGGCGGCGATCCGACGGATCTCCGCGATGGCTTCCACGCCGCCGACCCCCGGCATCTGCACGTCCATCAGCGTCACGTCGGGCGACAGTTGCCGGAACATCGCGATGGCCTCGGCCCCGTTGGCAGCTTCCCCGATCACCTGCATGTCGGGCTGCCGGTTGAGCAGCGCGCTCAAGCCGTCGCGCACCATCACATGGTCGTCGACGACCAGGACGCGAATGAGCGACGAATCCGACGTGGCAGACGACATCAACGGCTCCTCACCTGTCGAAGCGCCCAAAGGATCGCGCTTCGCGCGTGTAAGCGATAGACCCCGGCACCTTGAGCACGACCTCCGTCCCGCCCTCGGGGCCCGCGCGCACGACCAGGCTGCCGGAGAGCTTTCGCGCCCGCTCGGCCATGCCCACCAAACCGAAATGCCCTTCCCTGCCGCCGCTCGCGGTGACAGGCGCGTCGATACCGACCCCATCGTCCACCAATCGCAGCCCGAAGCTCGCATCGAACCGGATTTCGATAGTGACCCGGGTCGCAGCGGCGTGTTGCCGGATGTTGTTCAAGGCCTCCCCCGCGATGCTGGTGACCTCGTCCAGCGCCAGGGGATCCAGCCTGCGTGGCGACCCACTGACCGCGATGGCGACGTCAACAGAGGGATCGAATCCTGTCCGCGCGATCAGATCGCAGAGGACCTGTTCGAAGTCGCCCTCCTGGTGCGTCCTCAGCTCCCTTACCCGGTCGCGTCCCTCGGCGATCACCCCGTCGGCCATGTCGATCGCCGCAACGAGCGATGCGCGCCCTTCGGTCCCCGGTGGCAGATCGTCCGCCGCCAACTGGAAGCGGAGCGTCAGGGCCTGGATGGCCTGGAGCAGCGTGTCGTGCAATTCGCGCGCGATGCGTTCGCGCTCCTCGATGCGCTCGGCCATCCGCAACCTGACGCTTCGGGCAACGGCGCGCAACCGCATGGAGTAGAGGAACCACAGCAGCGCCACCACGGCGAGCGCGCACAACAGCCTGAAAGGCCCGCTTTGAAAGAACGTCGGACGGATCTCGAAGGCGAGCTGCGCGCCGGTCCGGTTCCAGATGCCGTCGTTGTTCCTGGCGATCACCTGGAAGCGGTAGCGCCCCGGCCCGAGGTTCGAGTAGGACACCGTACGGCGCGCGCCGGCCTCCACCCAATGCTCGTCGACACCTTCCAGCCTGTACATGAAGCGCACGCGCTGCGGCACCGTGAAACTCAAGCCGGCATACGTGATGTCGAGGGTGCGCGTACCGGCCGCCAGCGTGAGGTTCGCAGGATCACGCCAAGTGCGTCCTCCACTGGCGAGGGAGCGGATGGTGACGGGGGGCGCGAGTTTGTTGGATGGCAGATGCCGCGGATCCAGGAACGCCGCGCCCTGGCGGTTCAGGAACCAGATCCTGCCATCGCCCGCCAGCACGCTTTGCGCACCCGAGAAGCCGCCATGCTGGACCGTGCTGGCCAAGCCGTCCAAGGCATCCAGCTTGGTGTACGGCAGCGGCGCCCGCGGATCGTCGAAGGCGCGGTCGAAGTCGATGGTGGCGACTTTGTACACGCCCGTCCGATTGAAAAGCCAGGTTTCGCCATCCGCGGTCTGCTGCAACGTGCGCACCCAGGTGATCCAGCGAAAGCGCTTCTCGTCCAGTTGCCGCAGTTGGCCACCCCGCAGCCTGGCCAGGCCGGCGCTGCCACTGACGAACACATCGCGAGAGCCCGGCAGGTTGCCGGCCACCATGGCCCATGGCGTGCCGATGCGCGTGGGGGCAACGCGGATCGTTTCGAGACGATCGCCCTGCAGCAGGGCGACATCCGGCGGCACCACCAAGGCGAGTTCGCCCGTGGGCGTGGTCGTCAGATCCCACAGGTTGAGCTTGCCCAGCGTGCCTTCCGCGCTGTGCCAACCGCCCCCGTCATGCCACTGGAGTTCGCCGCTGGCGAGCCCAAGCCACAGGCGTCCGGTGCCGTCTTCGACACACGCGATCATCGCTTCGCCACCGGGGTATCCGGCGGTGACGGTGGCCTGCTTCCCATCGAGCAACAGGGTTTGATCGCGCTCCACGAGCCATACGCCGCCTTCGCGTGCGGAGCACATCGACACGTCACCGCTGCGCAGCGCCCGGATCGGCGTGGGCTCCTTTCCGGGCGGCACATGGAACAACGTCCCCTGCGAGGCGATGTAGACGCTGCCATCGCGCGCTTTCGCCATGGCCAATCCCTGCGTCGGGTCTGCCGGTATCGCTGACGCCTGGATCGCGCTTGCGCGACGGAACTGGTCTATTCCGCTTTCGGTGGCGATCCAGACGTTGTTTTCCCGATCGACGAAGGGCGCATAGCTGATGTCGGAGCTGAGGCCGTTCACCGCACCGAACCGGCGAACGTCGGCGGCAGGCGTGCCGCGCGGCGATGAGGGATCCGCGACATGGAAGATGCCCACCGCTCCCGTCGTGCCCCAGAGACCGCCGTCGTGGTCGAACGTGAACGCGGCTCTCGATGTTCCGGGCACGGGCGGGAAGACGATGCCTGCCTTGGACGGACCGCCATCGGGACCGAACAGCATGCGTGTGCCGCTGGCGTCGGACGCCCACAGCGTGCCATGGCGGTCGAGCGCGATCTTGGGCCGCCCCGACAACCGGACCTCCATGATCCGGAACCGGTCTGCGCCCGGTGCAAGCAGCGCCAGCGTGCCGCTTTCCCCATCTTCGGCACTCAGCGCGACCCATAGCCCGCCGTCGCGCGCAACGACCAGATCCATGAGGTAGCCGGGCGGCAGCTTCATCTGTTCGTCCACGCGCTCCCAGCGGGAACCGCGCAGGCGTTGCAGCCGCTTGTCGAGTCCGAGCGAGGACGTCCAGATCGTGCCGTCGGGCGTTTGCGCGAATGCCGCCAGGCCACGCGGCGGATCGGGCATGTGCATGTCGCGGAGCACGCCATCACGATAGACCGCCACGCCACCAGAATCCCGCAAACCTACCCAGAGTTCGCCGTCCTTGCCCGCCATGAGCGCCGACGGTGAGGCATGGCGTTTCTCCGATCCCTCGGGCCAATCCACCTGCTCGAAGGTGGCACCGTCGAACCGGTACAACGCATCGCCCGCGAACCACAGGTAGCCGTCCGCGGTCTGCGCGATCCGCAACAGCCCATCGGGCGCGCCATCGTCGGCGGCCGCGCGGACGTGCTTGTACGCCTCGAAGCCGGGCGGGGACATCTGCGCAAGGGAAAGCGGCGCGTTGAAAAGCGACCCTGTCGCCAGGAGCAGCGCGAGGCAGAAAGAGGCAGCGCGAGATCGGGTCATGCCACTGCCACCCATTTCGCCTCGACGGCCGCGACAGGGGATCTGTCCGTCATGCCAGTATCAAAGATGCCTGCGGTTTCGACAATTGCGCATGCCGACACCTCGGCGTGATCGCGACAAGGAACACCCGCGCCACCATCAGCGATGTCGGCAGGTCCTTCCTCTGATCACGCGCCGTTCTCGCAGATGCCATGGCGACCCGTCAGCGGACCTGGGTGAAATGCGTGTCGGTGGGTCCGTCGCCCGAGATATAGACCACGGCCGGCTCATCGCGGGTCAGCGCGAAGTGGGCGTCGCCGGCCGGCTCGGTATAGAAGCTGCCCGCCGGCAATAACTTGAGGCGATCTTCGGCCAAGGTCGTGCCATAGCCGAAGTACCAGCGCCCGCTCACCACCACCGCGCTGCGCCTGTCGCGATGCGTATGCGCGGCGATGCGCGTATGTGGCGGCACGCGAATCTCGATGGTGTAGGGACCGGAGCGAGCGGGGTCGCCAAACAGCACCGTGGTCCGGATACCGGCGATGCCGGACGTGCCGGGCCCCGCACCGCCTTTGCCCAGGCCGGCGATCTCGCTGGGAGAAAGCCGAGCTTGTCCCTTCCCAGGAGCGGCCGACGCCGTGAGCACCAGCGCCACGCCCATCAGCGCGGCACCGGCGGCCCGTGCGCTCACCGCCCTTCCCCCAGGAACGCGACGACCTGGCGGACGGTGGCCTGCGGGTTTTCTTCCATGATCCAGTGACCCGAATCCGGGACGACGCCTTCGGTCACGTTCGACGCGGCGGCGCGCATCACCGCGGCCATGGTCAAGCCGAACGATTTCTCACCACCGAGCGCCAGCACCGGCATGGGCAACCGGTTGCCGGCTGCCAGCCAGGCACGGTTGTCGGTCGCGTCCTGATCGAACGCAGCGAACTGTGCGAACCCGGAATGCATGGCGCCGGGGCGTGCATACAGCGCCGCGTAATGCTTGCGCGACGATTCGTCGAACCGATCGGGATGGGCGGAGAACTCGTTCCAGAAGCGGTCGAGGTAGATCCGCTCGCGTCCGGCCACCAGCCGCTCCATATCCGGGCCGCCGAAGCGGAAGTGCCACAACAACGGCGTCTTCAGGATTTCGTCCCAAGGACCCACGCCGGGAACGGGTGCGTCGATCACGACCAGGCGACCGATCCGGTCCGGCTGCTGGGTGGCCAGCGCGAAGGCGACCATGTTGCCGATGTCGTGCGCCACGACGTCGTACCGTTCGACACCCAGCGCCCCGAGGACCGCCTGCATGTCGCGCCCCTGGTTCATCTTGTCGAAGCCGGTGGTCGGGTGGGATGACAGCCCCATCCCGCGCAGATCGGGCACGATGACCGTGTGATCGTCCTTCAATGCGGCCGCGAGCGGCGCCCACATGTCGCCCGATTCGCCGTAGCCGTGCAGGAGCAGGACAGCCGGCCCTTTCCCCCCCACGCGCACATGCAGCGTCACCCCATTCGCGGGCACCTCGCGCGACTGGAACGTGTCGGGAAAGGGCGGAACTTCAGCCGCCGCCGATGCCGAGGCGCACAGCGCCGCTGCCAACCACAAGGACCTGAACATCACGCCTCCTTCGGGCCCACGGCCCTGCGACTGAGGCGTTCAGTGTCTTGCCGCCGAGGCGGAGGCCCAATCCCAGCCCGGGGCTGATCGCACTACCCGAATGGGGAGTCGCGGCGGGCTCATGCCGTCGCCTTCGCTGCCTCGTCGATGAGCGCCGCAACCCCTGCGGCTCGAAGTGTCCTCCGCCGCGGTTAAGTGGGAGTGATGCGGCCGCAAGACCAACCTGTGGTCCTTGGGTCATTCCAGAGATGCAGCCCGAAACGGCACCCAGTCGGTGCGAGCAACATCCATATCACCTGAAGCCAGTGAGGCTCTGAACATGTACTGCTCATTGGGGACAAGGCAGTGAGTCGCTGTAAGAGCGGTCAACGAAACGGACAGGACTATCTTTTCACCGGGAGGTATAGATACGCGCGATCCAGTGGCCACATAGTCGAGGTATCCACATGATGGAATGATCGCTCCGTCGGCTTGCGCCACTTCCACTTTGACCGAAGATTCAATACTCAGTCCAAACAACCGATCGTCGACAACCAGCACGTCTGGAGATCCGTTGCTCACGGCAATTGCGAACTCTTTTCCTGCAACAAGCTCGACTTCAACGCCAGATCCATGCGGCTTGCAGGCCGACAGAAGGGTGGCAGACGCCAGCACAACAAGCAGGCGGAAACAGCGCGATTGCGAGACGACAAGATGATTCATTCGATTCTCTTGAAATCTCAATATTCTTCCCGCGGGCTATGGGACGCCTGCGCGCGACTTCAATAACGTGCTGGAGCGATGACACTCCTCCAAGCAGTCGCAACGCCTGCGGATCGCAGGGTCCTGCAACAAGCCGATATCGACACGACTACGGGCACAGCCCATGTTGCTTCGCCAGCGCGGACTTCTCCGGATCCGCCTTTACCAGGTAGTCGCAGACCAGGCTCTTGCCGTAGTCGGAAGAGACCTGGTTCGCCTCGTCCGAATTGATGTAGGCGATGGTCTTCTTGAAGCAGGGCGCTTCGAACATCGCGGCGATAGCGTCCTTCTTCGGGGCGGGCAGCTTTTCCAGCGCCGGCAGCAGGTCGTCGAGCGTGGCGACCCCGCGGGCGGCGTCGGCCAGGTCGGTGCCGCTGTCGGACGCGATCAGGGCCGCGCAGTGCTCCGACTCTTCCGGCGTCAGCAAGCCGGACAACGGCACGTCGAGCCGCGCCGCCAGGTCGTCGACATCGAACGCGGCGATCGAGCCTTCCATCATCGCCTTCTCCGCGGGGTCGGTCGGCATCTGCTCGCGCATCGACTGCAGGATCACCTCATGCCCGCGGAACACCTCGAACAGATACGTCACCAACTTCGCAGACCCGGTTGTGGGCGCCGCCTGGGCCGCCACGGCGCCGCACAGCAGGAGCAGCAGCGCGGCTCCCGCCGCCATCGTCGAACGCTTCATTCATTTCCCCTGGAATTCTCAGTCCTGGATCGCCCAGCCCGCAGGCCGACATCCCCGCTCACCCACGGCGCCCCGACACGGCGCGCCTTCCCCTGGGTGCGGGTCGATCTTAGGGGCCACGCCATCTCTCTAACAAGCGCGCACGCCGGGATTAACGCGTGGCTGTGGCGCCCGCCGCCGGTGCCGCCTTCAGTTCACGCCAGGCGGCGCGCAGCACGCGCGAGGACGAACGCAGGAACATTACCAGCAGTGCAGTCGCGATCAGCAAATCGGGCCAGCCTGCCCCGAACAGCCACACCAGCGCGGCGGCCAGCAGCACGGCGCCGCCTTCGAAGATGTCGTTGCGCGAGCATTCCCACGCCGAGGCCATGTTGACGTCGCCGGTGCGGTACGGCGTGAGCAGCCACAGGCACGCGACGTTCGCCGCCAGGTTGAGCGCAGCCGCGATGCCCATGCCTTCGAACAGCGGCACGGCGGGATGGGCCAGCCGCCACGCGATCTGCACGCCTACCGCAACCGCGGCGCCGAGGATCAGCAGGCCTTTGAAGAACGCGACCTTCGCCTTCGCACGCAACGACGCGCCGACCACCGCCAAGCTGATCGCATAGGTCAGCGCATCACCGAGGTTGTCGAGGCTACCGGACAGCAGCGACGACGAATGCGCGCGCCAGGCGGCGAACATCATCATCGCGAAGGTGGCCAGGTTGATCGCCAGCACCACGCGCAGCACGCGGCGCTGCTTCGCCTGCAGTGCAGCGACATCGACGACCTTCCCGCATCCGCAGCATTCCGACATGGGCACGACCATTTCCTCGACAACGCGATTCTACGCCCATGACATGGCCTCGCCTGGCACCAGACTGCCTATCCCGCTTCGAGGCCCGCTCCCTGCATCGCGCGGGAGGGTCGGATTAAGGCATGATGGGCACGGGGAATGGCGCCACCATCCGTGGTCCATCGTCGGCACGTCGCCGGCGCGCATGCAACGCTCAACCTTGTCGGCAGGGAGGCAGCATCTATGGAGCAGGTTCCGGGAAGCGGATCGGCGCGCGCTGCGCGTCGCCACCTCGTGCTGGGCGTCTGGCTTGCCTGCATGGCATGCCAGGTGGGGGACTCCGTGCATGCACAGACCATCATCACCATCGCCGGTGGCGGCAACCCCGCTTCCGGCAATGGCGACGGCGGGCCTGCCGTCCAGGCCCGGCTCGAAGAGCCTGTCGACGTGGCCGTCGATCCCTCGGGCAACGTGTTCATCGCCGAGCGCTATGGATTCAAGGTGCGCAGGATCGGCACCAACGGCATCATCACCACCGTGGCCGGCAACGGGCAGCAGGTATACGACGGCGACGGCAAACCGGCGACCTCCGCCGCCATCGATGTTCGGGGCATTGCGGTCGATGCGGGCGGCAACCTCTTCATTGCCGACGGTGCGAATAGCAGGATTCGAAAGGTGTCGCCCAGCGGCATCATCAGCTCTCTCGTCTCCAGCGGCCTGTCGTTCCCTTCGCGTCTGGCCGTCAGTCCCTCCGGCCAGGTCCATGTGCTGGATCAGTCACGGATCTGGAAGGTGGGTCCGTCGGGCAATCTTGTCCTGGTCGCAGGCAACGGCGAGTACGGAACGTCCGGCGATGGCGGGCTTGCCACGGCGGCGCGTCTGGCCAGCACGAACGCACTGGCTTTCGACCGGAGTGGACGGCTCTACCTAGCCGACAACAACGATCGGATCCGGCGCATTGCGCTCGATGGAACGATCTCGACGATTGCCGGCGGTGGGCCGTTCCGTGTGGACCCGGTGGCGCGCAGCTCGCGCCTCCATATGCCCACCGGCGTCACGATAGATTCGCGCGGCAATACCTATGTTGCCCTGCGCGGCAACGTGGTGCGCACCATCAATCTCGACGGCATCATCGGAGATGCCGTGGCCACGTCGATCGACGGTGGCGGCCAAGTGATCGGAGCACCTTTCGGCTTCAGAGGCGACGGCGGTCCGGCGCTGGATGCATGGCTCTACGAACCGGAGGGGCTGGCCGTCGATGACCAGGACAATCTGTACATCGCGGACACCCGCAATCACCGCATCCGCAAGGTGACGCCCGTCCCAACGCCGCGTACGCCTGCCGGCGTGAATGCGTTTTCCCCACAGAAGATTTATGGCGTGGGCAGCTATGTCCGGCACGTGGCCGTGGGTGATGTCACGGGCGATGGCCGGAAAGATGCGCTGCTCACGACATCGACCTGGTCGGGTCCTTACGCAGAACCTGCAAAGGACTTCCGGGTCTGGCTTTTCGTGCAGAAGCCGGACGGGACGCTGGCGTCACCCGTGGGTTACCCCTTCTCCGGAGATGTTGTCGGGGGACGTACGGGCAGCGGCCTGGCCACGGGTGATTTCAACGGCGACGGTTTCGACGACGTAGCGGTCGGCACCCTCAACGGCATCACCATCTTCCTCGGCTCGCCGTCCGGCCTGGGGCCGGGGCTCAACTACCCCTCGCAGACTGCTGGAGCGCAGGCGGTCCACAGTCTTGCGCTGTTGGATGTGGACAGGGATGGCCGGCTTGATGTCGTAACCCTGAGTGGCGGCAGGAGCGAGGGCGGCACCAGTCCCAGCGATCAGGTGGGCTTGCTGACTTACTACGGCAATGGAACGGGCGGCTTTCCTCGGCAGGGTTTTCGCCCACGGCCGTCGAACGTGAACTGGGGCAGCCTGCGCGCAACCGACGTCAACAACGATGGGTTTCTGGATCTCACCAGTTCCTGGCGCGACATCATCGACGGTTACTATCGCGGCGGCTTCGAAGTGACGCTGCACGACGCAGCCACCAGCCTAGGTGCCGTGCGACGCTGGCACCCCATCCAGCCCTTGTCTTGGGGGCCAGGTTACGCACTGGGCGACTTCGATGGCGATGGTAGAAAGGACGCTATCGTTTCCTACTCGCAGAACGCGCCGTCAGCGAAGTATGCGCAGTTCAAGCAGCAGCCAGATGGCAACTTCATTGAAACGGCATCTTGGCCAGCCTTCGATGTTCCGGACGAACTCATCAGCGCCGACATGAACAATGACGGTCGTGATGACCTGCTGGTGATCCATGGCGGCTGGAGCTCCATCGGCTACATGCAACAGCTGCCTACAGGTGGTTTGGATGTCGAGATCAAGTACGAAGTGGAGCAATCCTCCAATCCCAACATGCCGGCATTGTCAGTGGGTGACCTCAATGGTGATGGCTGCCTGGATGTAGCGATGGCAGACAGGAATTACGGTCTGGTGGTGTTGGAAGGGCGCAACTGCTTCGTCCGCGCGAATGGGTCGCAACCGCTGGTGCCCGGTGCTTGGGGGGCGCTGGCGATCAACGGCGCGATCACCCAAGGCCAGACCGGTCAGGCAAGCGTCGGGATCGCACCGCCTGCCCGCTCCGGCGAGCCGACGGGCGTCGCCAACGGTCGCAACATGACTCCGCGTGGCGATACCGATCGCGCCCGAAGCGCACGCAGGCTCGTCGCGATCCTGGCGCTGCTGGGACTGCTCGGATTGCTGGGGGGCGCGTGCTTCGCGTATCCGCGCAGGGCGTGGCTGGCACGCTGAGGGAGGCGTTGCGCGTTCGCCTCAGCTGACCAGCTGCAGCCGCAGTTCCTTGGGCAGCGCGAAGACCATGTTTTCCGGCTCGCCGTCCAGTTCGCTGACGCCGGCAGCGCCAAGATCGCGCAGGCGCTGGATGACGCCGTCGATCAGCACGTCCGGCGCGGAGGCGCCGGCGGTCACGCCGATGCGTTGCTTGCCGTCGATCCAGCGCGGGTCGATCTCGTGCGCGCCGTCGATCAGGTACGACTCCACGCCATCGCGCTCGGCGAGCTCGCGCAAGCGGTTGGAGTTGGAGCTGTTCGGCGAGCCGACCACCAGCACCAGGTCGCACTGCTTGGCCAGGTCGCGCACGGCATCCTGGCGGTTCTGGGTGGCGTAGCAGATGTCATCGTTCTTCGGCCCGTGGATGGCCGGGAAACGCACCTGCAGCGCCTGGATGATGCCCACCGTGTCGTCCACCGACAGCGTGGTCTGGGTGGTGTAGAACAGGTTCTCGGGCTGGTTCACTTCCAGCGTGGCGACCTGGTCGATGTCTTCCACCAGGTAGATCTGCCCTTCCCCGCCTTCGCGGTTCCACTGCCCCATCGTGCCTTCCACCTCGGGGTGACCGGCGTGGCCGATCAGCACCACGTCGCGACCGGCACGGCAGTGGCGCGCCACTTCCAGGTGCACCTTGGTAACCAGCGGACAGGTGGCGTCGAAGACCTTCAGGCCGCGCCGGGTGGCCTCGCCGCGCACCGCCTGCGAGACGCCGTGGGCACTGAAGATGACGGTGGCGCCGTCCGGCACTTCGTCGAGTTCTTCGACGAAGATCGCGCCACGCTGTTTCAGGTCGTCGACGACGAAGCGGTTGTGCACCACTTCATGGCGCACGTAGATCGGTGCACCCAGCGTTTCGATCGCGCGCTTGACGATCTCGATGGCACGGTCGACACCGGCGCAGAAACCGCGGGGATTGGCGAGCAGGACGTCCATGCGCGGATTATCCCTCTTTCGCCTTGGACTTGCCTTCCAGCAGTCCGAACAGGGCGATACCGATGGCGCCGCCCACCACCGCGCAGTCGGCGATGTTGAACGCGGGCCAGGCATGGCCGCGCCAATGCCACTGGATGAAGTCCACCACGTGGCCGTGGATCTGGCGATCGATGACGTTGCCCAGCGCACCGCCGATCACCAGCGCGTACGGGAGCGCCTGGCGCCAGTCGGCGCGACGCGTACGCGACAGCCAGAAACCCAGCAGGCCGCTGATGCCCACGGCCAATACGGTGAAGAACCAGCGCTGCCAGCCGCCGGCGTCGGCCAGAAAGCTGAACGCCGCGCCGGTGTTGTAGGTGCGGTACCAGTTCCAGAAGCCGTCGATCACCGGGACGGCGGTGTATTCCGGCAGCGAGGCCAGCACCCAGGCCTTGGACCATTGGTCCAGGCCGATGACCACGGCCGACAGCAGCAGCCAGACGAGCGCGTTGGGCTTGGGGGCGGCGGTCATCAGAACCACTCCCGGGTTTCGCCGTCGCCGTCGATGTTGCTGACGCAGCGGCCGCACAGTTCCGGGTGCTCGGCATGCGCGCCGACATCGGCGCGGTAATGCCAGCAGCGCACGCACTTCGACTTGGTCGTCGGCGTCGCGAGGACGAAGACCTCGTCGGCGCTGACTTCGGAGACGGTGACGTCACCGCTGATGAAGAAGAACCGCAGTTCCTCCGCAAGCGGCTGCCACTTGGCGGCCGTGGCGGCGTTCACCGAGACCGCGATCTCCGCCTCGAGCGCGGCGCCGATCAGACCGTTGGCGCGCATCGGTTCCAGCACCTTGGCGACCTGCTCGCGCAAGGCGAGCAGCTGATCGAAGTCGGCCGCGTTCAGCGCGGCGTCCGCCGGCAGCGGCGCCAGGCCGTCGTACCAGGTGGCAAACAGCACGTTGCCCGTGCGCTCGCCCGGCAGGTAGCCCCACATTTCATCGGCGGTGAAGCTCAGCACCGGCGCGATCCAGCGCACGAAGGCCTCGGCGATCAGGTACATCGCGCTCTGCGCGCTGCGGCGCCCGCGCGAATCCTCGCGCATGGTGTACAGGCGATCCTTGGTGACGTCGAGGTACAGCGAACCGAGATCGACGCTGCAGAAATTCAGCAGCGCCTGCACGATCTCGGCGAAGTCGTAACGGTCGTACGCCGCCTTGATCTTCTCCTGCACCTCGTAGGCGCGGTGCACGATCCAGCGGTCTAGCGCGACCATGTCGGCCGGCGCCACCAGGTCGCGCGCGGGCTCGAAGCCGTTGAGGTTGCTGAGCAGGAAGCGCGCGGTGTTGCGCAGGCGACGGTAGGCGTCGGCATTGCGCTTCAGGATTTCCTGCGACAGCGACATCTCGTTGCTGTAGTCGGCGCTGGCGATCCACAGGCGCAGGATGTCCGCGCCGAGGGTCTTCATGATGTCCTGCGGCTCGATGCCGTTGCCCAGCGACTTGGACATCTTGCGGCCGTGCTCGTCCACGGTGAACCCGTGGGTGAGGCACTGCTTGTATGGCGCCTTCTTGTCGATCGCCACGCCGGTCAGCAGCGAGGACTGGAACCAGCCGCGGTGCTGGTCGGAGCCTTCCAGATAGAGATCGGCCGGCTTGCCCAGGCCGCGTTCCAGCAGCACGCCTTCGTGGGTGACGCCGGAGTCGAACCAGACATCGAGGATGTCGGTGATCTTGTCGTAGTCCTTGGCTTCCTCACCCAGCAGCTCGGCGGCGTCCAGCGTGTACCAGACGTCGACGCCGCCCTGCTCCACGCGGTCGGCCACGGCGCGCATCAGCTCGACGCTGCGCGGATGCGGCTCGCCGGTTTCGCGGTGCACGAACAGCGCGATCGGCACGCCCCAGGTGCGCTGGCGCGAGATGGTCCAGTCCGGACGGCCATCGACCATGCCGGCGATGCGGGCTTCGCCCCACTGCGGGAACCAGCCGACCTGCTTGATCGCTTCGAGCGCGTCGGCGCGCAGGTGGGCCTGCTCCATCGAGATGAACCACTGCGGCGTGGCGCGGAACGCGATGGGCGTCTTGTGGCGCCAGCAGTGCGGGTAGCTGTGTTCCAGCTTGCTGAAAGCGAGCAGCGCACCGCTCTGCTTCAGTACGTCGATGATGACGTCGTTGGCTTTCCAGATATGCAGGCCGGCCAGTTCCACGCCATGCGCGGCCGGCGTGGACGGCAGGTAGACGCCACGGCCGTCGACCGGATTGATCTGTGCGGCGGTGTACTTGTCCAGCAGGCCGTACTGCTTGCTGACGACGTAGTCCTCCTGGCCGTGGCCGGGCGCGGTGTGCACGGCGCCGGTACCGTCGTCGGCCGACACGTGGTCGCCCAGCAGCACGACGATGTCGCGCTCGTCGTAGAACGGATGCGCGAACCGCAGGCCTTCCAGCGCACTGCCCTTCACCCGCGCATGCACCACCAGGTCGGTGACGCCATAGCGCTGCAGCGCGCGCGCGGCCAGTGCATCGGCCAGCACCAGCCAGCGGCGCTTGCCGTCGTGCGCGGGACCTTCGACCAGGGCGTATTCCAGTTCGCCGCCGATGGAGATGGCGAGCGAGGCCGGCAGCGTCCATGGCGTCGTGGTCCAGATCGGCAAGGCGACCTCGACATCGGCCGGCACCGCAGCGCCGAACGCCTGTGCCACCGCCTGTGCGTCACGCGCGGCGTAGGCCACGTCGACCGCGGGCGAGACCTTGTCGGCGTACTCGATCTCCGCTTCGGCCAGCGCCGAGCCGCAGTCGAAGCACCAGTGCACCGGCTTCACGCCGCGGGTCAGGTGGCCGTTGGCGACGATCTTGGCCAGCGCGCGGATCTCGTTCGCTTCGAAGCGGAAATCGAGCGTCTTGTAAGGATTGTCCCAGTCGCCGATCACGCCCAGGCGCTTGAAGTCGTTGCGCTGGATGTCGATCTGCGACTCGGCGTATTCGCGGCACTTCTGCCGGAACTCGACCGCATCCAGCTTCACGCCGACCTTGCCGTACTTCTTCTCGATGGCGATCTCGATCGGCAGGCCGTGGCAATCCCAGCCCGGGATGTAGGGCGCATCGAAGCCGGCCAAGTAGCGCGACTTGACGATGATGTCCTTCAGGATCTTGTTGACCGCGTGACCCAGATGGATCGCGCCGTTGGCGTACGGCGGACCGTCATGCAGCACGAACAGCGGGCGGCCCTTGGCGTTGTCGCGCAGCTGCGCGTACAGGCCCTGGCTTTCCCAGCGGGCCAGCGTGTCCGGCTCGCGCTTGGGCAGGTCGCCGCGCATCGGGAAATCCGTGGCGGGCAGATGGAGGGTGGCTTTGTAGTCCTGGCTCACGCCGTCGCTCGTTCTTTGTGTGCGGAAAGGATGTCGCGTGCGTCGGACGCATCGCGGTGCATCTGCTCGGTGAGGCTGGGCAGATCGGGGAATTTCAGTTCATCGCGCAGCTTGGCGACGAATTCGACTTCGATATGGCGCCCGTAGAGGTCGCCGGCGAAGTCGAACAGGTGGGCTTCCAGCAACGGTTCGACGCCATCGACCGTGGGGCGGGTACCGAAACTGGAGACCGACGGCCACGGGGCGTCGCCCACGCCGTGCACCCAGGTGGCGTAGATGCCGGACAGCGCCGGCGTCTTCGGGAACCGCAGGTTGGCGGTGGGAAACCCGAGCGTGCGGCCGAGTTGCTTGCCGCGCACGACGCGGCCGCCGATGGCGTAGGGCCGCCCGAGCAGGCGGGTGGTCGTGGTGAAGTCGCCGTTTTTAAGGGCTTCGCGGATGCGGGTGCTGGAGACGCGTTCGCCATGCACTTCGACCGGCGCGATCGCATCGGCGCTGAAGCCGAGTTCGCTGCCCATCGCCTGCAACAGCGCGACATCGCCACCACGACGGTGGCCGAAGCGGAACTCTGGACCGATCCAGACTTCGCGTGCGGCCAGCCGGCCGAGCAGCAGGGTGCGGACAAAGTCCTCGGCGGACATGGCCGAGAGTTTGGCGTCGAAGCGCAACAGGCCGACGCGATCGGCCCCGAGTTCCAGCAGGCCTTCCACCTTGGCCCGGGCCAGGGTCAGGCGCGGCGGCGGATGGTCCTTGGAGAAGAATTCGCGCGGCAGCGGCTCGAAGGTCACCACCACGCATTCAACGCCCAGGGCGCGCGCACGCGCGACGGCGTGCCGCACCAGCGCGCGGTGGCCCGAGTGCAGGCCATCGAAGGCGCCGATGCAGACCACGCTACCGTGCGGGCACAGAGACCCGCCATCGACGTCACGGAACAGCCTGCTCATGGAATCCTGTCAGGGCGGATCGGCCGGTGCGGGCGATCCGGGAGTGATGCAACAACCTTGAAGTATAGCCGGGCGTGCCGGACC
The DNA here is from genome assembly GCA_047600885.1 of Pseudoxanthomonas sp. Lineage (GTDB taxonomy): Bacteria > Pseudomonadota > Gammaproteobacteria > Xanthomonadales > Xanthomonadaceae > Pseudoxanthomonas_A. The sequence goes on from JASGKE010000002.1 coordinate 32,067, forward strand.
TCAATGGCCACGCAGGTCACGGGGGCGGATACCCTGGATCCACAGCAGGCCGGCATACAGCGCACCGCCCGCACCCACCATCACGGCCAGGCGCCAGCCGCGGTCCCACCAGGCCCACGGCGTCCAGTCCGGCCAGAGCACGCGGAAGGCCAGCACCACCAGCGTCATCGCGATCGTCGCCACGCCGATCTGGCGAAGGAACCGCCCCCAACCAGGCTGCCGCCGGTAGACCCCGGCCTTGCGCAGCAGCCAGGCCAGCTGCAACGCGTTGACCCAGCCGGCCACGGCAATGGCCAGCGCCAGCAAAGCATGCGCGCCCTGCACCTGGCCCAGCGCCAGCTTCAGGTCGCCACCAGTGGCCTGCAGGGCCTGGCGGCCCGGTTCGGTGCCGTAGAGCATCGCGGCGAAGAACAGCAGCGTGCACAGCGCATTCGTCAGGACCGCCACCACGGCCGCCTTGACCGGCGTGCGGGTGTCCTGGCGCGAATAGAACGCCGGCGCCAGCACCTTCACCAGCAGGAAGGCCGGCACGGCGACGGACTGCGCCATCAGGCTCCAGCTGGCCATCTGCACGTCGGTGGCGTCGAACTTGCCGTACTGGAACAGCGTGGCCAGCAACGGCTGGGCGCACAGGATCAACCCGGCGCAGGCCGGCAGGCCGATCAGCAGGCAGAGGCGGAAGCCCCAGTCCAGGCCTTTCGAATAGCCGTCCGGATCGGTCTCGGCATGCCGGCTGGACAGGTGCGGCAGGATCACCGTGCCGATCGCCACGCCGAACATGCCCAGCGGGAATTCCAGCAGGCGGTCGCTGTAGTACAGCCAGCTGACGCTGCCGCTGATGAGCAGCGCGGCGACCCACGTATTGAGCAGCAGGTTGAACTGGGCCACCGAGGAGCCGAACAGCGTGGGCACCATCAGGGTCAGGATCTTGCGGACGCCAGCGTGGGCGAAGTCCAGCTTCGGACTTGGCAGCAGGCCCAGGCGGGCCAGCGACGGCAGTTGGAAGCCCAACTGCAGCACGCCCGCGGCAAACACGCCCCAGCCCAGCACCATCACCGAGTAGTCCATCAGCGGCGCCAGACCGACGGCGGCGGCGATCATGGACAGGTTCATCAGCACCGGCGACAGCGCCGGGATGGCGAACCGCTGGTAGCTGTTGAGGATGCCGCCGGCCAGCGAGGCCAGCGAGATGAACAGTGCGTAGGGGAAGGTGATCCGCAGCAGGTCGGTCAGCACCTCCATCTGCGCAGCGTCGAAGTTCGGCGCGATCAGGCGGGCAATCTGCGGGGCCAGCAGGATGACGATACCGGTCAACACCAGCAGCGCCGCCGCCAGGGTGCCGGTAACCCGGTCGATCAGCGCCTTGACCTCTTCCGGGCTCCGGGTGGCCTTGTATTCGGCCAGGACCGGCACGAACGCCATCGAAAACGAGCCCTCGGCGGATAGCCGGCGCATGAAGTTCGGGATGCGGAAGGCCACGAAGAAGGCATCCATCATCCCGCCCGCGCCGAAGACATGGGCGTAGACTTGGTCCCGGACCAGCCCCGAGAGCCGGGACAGGAAGGTCATGGAGCTGAAGACGGCGGCCGAGCGCAGGAGCTTCCCGCTCATCGGGGCCTATCCCCCGACAGAATCGCCAGCTTGACGCAACCCATTGAATGCCCCATAATTTCCGGCTCGATTATCCGTCTTCCGTTCAACCCCTGAATTCTCTCAGGTATTCACCAGGAATCCCACTGTGGCCAATATCAAGTCCGCCAAGAAGCGCGCCAAGCAGACCGTCGTGCGCAATGCGCGCAACGCCGGTCAGCGTTCGATGCTGCGCACCGCCGTCAAGAAAGTTCTGAAAGCCCTCGATGCCAACGACGCCGCTGGCGCCCAGGCCGCGTTCGTCTCGGCCCAGCCGATCCTCGACCGCCTGAGCTCGCGCGGCCTGATCCACAAGAACAAGGCTGCCCGCCATAAGAGCCGCCTGAACGCCCGCATCAAGGCGCTGCAAGCCGCCTGATCCAGCGGTACACGGACGCGAAGACACGAAACCCGCCGAAAGGCGGGTTTCTTTTTGCCCGACTGCCGCCGGATCCTGCGCGAGCCGACGGAAAGGAAAACCCGCCTTCCGGCGGGTTCCTGGGTCAGCCCTGGGCGGCCTCGTCCGCCTCTTCACGCTGGCGGTCGAAGAAGGCCATCACGTCCTTCATGATCGGCCAGGTGCCTTCGCGCGAAATGGCCGAGACCTGGTACCAAGGCTGGGTCCAGCCCAGGTCGGCGATGATCTGCTCCGCGCGCTCTTTGGCCTCGTCCTCGAACATCAGGTCAGCCTTGTTCAGCACCAGCCAGCGCGGCTTTTGCAGCAATTCGGGGTCGTGCTTCTCGAGTTCGCGCTCGATGGCACGCACCTGCTCGACCGGATCGATGCCTTCCACGCCGCCTTCCATCGGCGCCATGTCCACCAGGTGCAGGAGGATGCGCGTGCGCTGCAGGTGGCGGAGGAACTGCGCGCCCAGGCCGGCGCCATCGGCGGCGCCTTCGATCAGGCCCGGGATGTCGGCGATGACGAAGCTGCGGTGCGCCTCGACGCTCACCACACCGAGGTTGGGATAGAGCGTGGTGAACGGGTAATCCGCCACCTTCGGCGTCGCGGCCGAGACGGCGCGGATGAAGGTGCTCTTGCCCGCGTTCGGGAAGCCCAGCAGGCCGACGTCCGCGAGCAGCTTGAGCTCCAGCTTCAGTAGGCGCTCCTCGCCCTCCTCGCCCGGCGTCGCTTTGCGGGGCGCGCGGGTGATGGAGCTCTTGAAATGCATGTTGCCCAGGCCACCCTTGCCGCCCTTGGCCACCAGCAGGCGGTCGCCGTGCTGGGTGAGGTCGCCGATCACTTCGTCGGTGCTGACGTTGGTGACCACGGTGCCGACCGGGACGGTGATGGTCAGGTCGTCGCCCGCCTTGCCGTACATCTGCCGACCCATGCCGTTCTCGCCACGCTGGGCCTTGAACGTCGTCTGGTGGCGGAAGTCGACCAGGGTGTTGAGGTTCTCGTCGGCCAGCAGCCAGACGCTGCCGCCGCCACCGCCGTCGCCACCGTCGGGGCCGCCCAGCGGAATGAACTTCTCGCGGCGGAAGCCCACGCAGCCGTTGCCGCCATTGCCGGCGGTGACCAGGATTTCAGCTTCGTCTACGAGTTTCATGGCGAGGGGTTCGTTTCAATCGGTAGGTTGCGGGATGCGCGGGACATCAATGCCCGCAAACGAAAAGCCCCGCACGCGGCGGGGCCCTTCGCGACGCGTGTGCGCGAAGCCTCAGGCTTCCGCCACCACGCTGACGGTACGGCGCTTCTTGGCGCCCTTGATCGAGAACTCGACCTTGCCGTCGACCAGCGCGAACAGCGTGTGGTCGCGACCCAGGCCGACGCCCGGACCCGGATGGAACTGGGTGCCGCGCTGGCGGATGATGATGTTGCCCGCATCGATCGCCTGACCACCAAAGACCTTGACGCCCAGCATCTTCGGATTGGAGTCGCGGCCGTTGCGCGAGGAACCTACGCCCTTTTTGTGTGCCATGACTGCTTCTCCTTACTTCGTGATGCCGGTGATTTCGATTTCGGTGTAGTGCTGCCGATGACCCTGGCGCTTCATGTGGTGCTTGCGGCGGCGGAACTTGATGATGCGGACCTTGTCGGCGCGGCCATGGCCGACGACCTTGGCGGTCACGCTGGCGCCCTTCAGGGCGTCGCCCAGGCTGATGGTTTCGCCATCGCCCAGCATCAGGATGTTATCGAAGGTGATCTCGTTGCCGGCTTCGGCCTCGAGCTTCTCGACGCGGAGCGTCTCGCCCTTCATCACGCGGTACTGCTTACCGCCAGTGACTACGACTGCGTACATGTGGATTCCTTGGTTTCTGTAGTTATTTTCTGGAGCCTGTCTGCCATCGAGGGCGGACAGAAGCGGAATTGTAGTGGATTCATGCGGTTAGGGTCAACCACCCCCTCCGACCAGGGTGAGATGCCGATTGCGGACGGAATCTGCCCGCAGGGGCCACCCATCATGGCCGGCTCGCCGCCCCGCCCGCCCCTGTCCCCTTGGGAATCATGGACTTGCCGCCCCAACACCCCCGCCGCCACGCCGCCCTCCGCTTAGCTCTGTCCGCATTCCCAGCGGCGGAGGGTATCGGGCGTCCCGCGGGCCCTGCCCCTACCTGACCGGCGCCACGATCGGCGCCCCTCGGCACTGGTGGATCGGGCTATTTGCCCCCATCTGACCAGATCGCTACGCTTCCTTGTTCGCTTTCCGGATCCCCCACCCGATGGCTATGGACTTCATCCGCATCCGCGGCGCGCGGACGCACAACCTCAAGAACATCGACCTCGACCTCCCGCGCGACAAGCTGATCGTGATCACCGGCCTGTCCGGCTCGGGCAAGTCGTCGCTGGCGTTCGACACCATCTATGCCGAAGGCCAACGCCGCTACGTGGAATCGCTGTCCGCGTACGCACGGCAGTTCCTGTCGGTGATGGAAAAGCCCGATGTCGACCACATCGAGGGCCTGTCGCCGGCGATCTCTATCGAGCAGAAATCGACCAGCCACAACCCGCGCTCCACCGTCGGCACGATCACCGAGATCTACGATTACCTGCGCCTGCTGTATGCGCGCGTCGGCCTGCCGCGCTGCCCGGACCATGGCTACCCGCTGGAAGCACAGACCGTCAGCCAGATGGTCGACCAGGTGCTGGCGCTGGATGGCGAGCAGCGCTACATGCTGCTGGCGCCCGTGATCCGCGAGCGCAAGGGCGAGCATGCTCAGGTGTTCGACCAGTTGCGTGCGCAGGGTTTCGTCCGCGTGCGCGTGGACGGCGAGCTGTACGAGATCGACGCCGTACCGGCCCTGGCGCTGCGCCAGAAGCACACGATCGAAGCGGTGATCGACCGCTTCCGCCCGCGCGAAGACCTCAAGCAGCGCCTCGCCGAGAGCTTCGAGACCGCGTTGAAGCTGGGCGACGGCATGGCCCAGGTGATGTCGCTGGATCAACCCGACACGGCGCCGCTGCTGTTTTCGTCGAAGTACTCCTGCCCGGTCTGCGACTACTCGCTGCCGGAACTGGAGCCGCGCCTGTTCTCGTTCAACTCGCCCGTCGGCGCCTGCCCGACCTGCGACGGCCTGGGCGTGGCGCAGTTCTTCGATCCGGCACGCGTGGTGGTGCATCCGGAACTGTCGCTGGCCGCCGGTGCCGTGCGTGGCTGGGATCGCCGCAACGCGTACTACTTCCAGCTGATCGCCTCGCTGGCCAAGCACTACCAGTTCGACACCGACGCGCCCTGGCAGTCTCTGCCCGAGAAGGTGCAGCAGGCCGTGCTGTACGGCAGTGGTGAAGATGTCATCACCTTCACCTATCTCACCGAATCCGGTGGCCGCACGCAGCGCAAGCATCGCTTCGAAGGCATCGTGCCGAACCTGGAGCGTCGTTATCGCGAGACCGAGTCGCCGGCGGTGCGCGAGGAGCTGGCCAAGTACATCAGCGATCGTCCCTGCCCCGACTGCCAGGGCGCGCGCCTCAACAAATCCGCACGCAATGTGTTCGTCGCCGACCGTCCGCTGCCCTCGCTGGTGGTGTTGCCGGTGGACGAAGCGTTGGCGTTCTTCCGTGGCCTCGACCTGCCCGGCTGGCGCGGCGAGATCGCCGCCAAGATCGTCAAGGAAATCGCCGAGCGACTCGGCTTCCTGGTTGATGTCGGCCTGGATTACCTCACCCTCGAGCGCAAGGCCGATACGCTGTCCGGTGGTGAAGCGCAGCGCATCCGCCTGGCCTCGCAGATCGGTGCCGGCCTGGTCGGCGTGATGTACGTGCTCGACGAACCCAGCATCGGCCTGCACCAGCGCGACAACGAGCGCCTGCTCGGCACGCTGACGCGCCTGCGCGACCTCGGTAACACGGTGATCGTCGTCGAACACGACGAAGACGCCATCCGCATGGCGGACTACGTGCTCGATATCGGCCCCGGTGCCGGCGTGCATGGCGGCGAGATCGTCGGCCAGGGCACGCTGGACGATCTGTTGAAAGCGCCACGTTCGCTGACCGGCCAGTACCTCTCGGGCAAGCGCCAGATCGAAGTACCGAAGGTGCGCCACAAGGCGAACCCGAAGATGACGCTGCACTTGCGCGGCGCCACCGGCAACAACCTGAAGGACGTCGACCTCGACGTGCCGTCCGGCCTGTTCACCTGCATCACCGGCGTATCCGGCTCGGGCAAATCGACGCTGATCAACGACACCCTGTACGCGCTGGCCGCCAACGAGATCAATGGCGCCTCGCACAAGCCGGCGCCGTACCGCGAGGTCACCGGGCTGGACCTGTTCGACAAGGTCGTGGACATTGACCAGTCGCCGATCGGCCGCACACCCCGCTCAAACCCGGCGACCTACACGGGCCTGTTCACGCCGTTGCGTGAACTGTACGCACAGGTGCCCGAAGCCCGCGCGCGCGGTTATTCGCCGGGCCGCTTCAGTTTCAATGTGCGTGGCGGCCGCTGCGAGGCCTGCCAAGGCGATGGTCTGATCAAGGTGGAGATGCACTTCCTGCCAGACGTATACGTGCCCTGCGACGTCTGCCACGGCAAGCGCTACAACCGCGAGACGCTGGAGATCCTCTACAAGGGCTACAACATCAACGACGTGCTGGAAATGACCGTCGAGGATGCGCTGGCCCTGTTCGAACCCGTGCCATCGATCGCGCGCAAGCTGGAAACGCTGGTGGACGTCGGCCTGAGCTACGTCAAGCTGGGCCAGAGCGCGACCACGCTGTCCGGCGGCGAGGCGCAGCGCGTGAAGCTGTCCAAGGAGCTCTCCCGTCGCGACACGGGACGCACGCTGTACATCCTCGACGAGCCGACCACCGGCCTGCACTTCCACGATATCGAGCATCTGCTCGCCGTGCTGCACAAGCTGCGCGACGACGGCAACACCATCGTGGTGATCGAACACAACCTGGACGTCATCAAGACCGCGGACTGGGTCGTCGACCTCGGGCCCGAGGGCGGACATCGGGGCGGGCGCATCCTGGCCACCGGCACGCCCGAGGACATCGCGGCGCATCCGGAATCGCACACCGGGCGCTTCCTCGCCAAGCTGCTGCCCGCTGCCAAGGCGCCCAAGCCCACGAAGCCGGCAGCTGTCGCCAAGCCCGACGTGCTGCCGCCACGCAAGTCCGCCACCAAGACCACGAAGAAGAAGGCCGCACGATGAGCGACTCCCACGACGCCAGCCGCAAGCTGCTGGCGAAGATCCCGATCAGCGTGCGCTGGCGCGACATGGACAGCATGGGGCACGTGAACAACGCCAAGTACATCTCGTACCTGGAAGAAGCCCGCGTGCGCTGGATGCTGACCGTGCCGGACGTGTCGATGACCGACCGCATCGCACCGGTCGTGGCGGCGAACAACATCAACTACAAGCGGCCGCTGACCTGGCCGAACGACGTGGTGGTGGAGTTGTACGTCGATCGGCTGGGCACCAGTAGCGTCACCATCGGCCACCGCATCGTCTCGGCAAAGGACGACAGCGTGCTCTATTCGGACGGGAACGTGGTGGTGGTGTGGATGGACACCCAGACCGGCCATAGCGCACCGCTGCCGGCGGCGATCCGGGCGGTGTCGGAGTAGTCAGCGGATCAGGGCGCGCCCTTGCGCGCCTCGAACTGCACCGGCAACGAACGCCCGTCGGCGAGCTTCAGCGTGATCACCACGTTCTCTCCGGCAACCACCGGCGCATAAGCGCCATGCAGCATCAGGTGCAGGCCGCCGGGCTTCAGTTCAACCTGCTTGCCGGGCGCGATGGGCAGACGCTCCACTTCGCGCATCCGGCTGATGCCGCCTTCCTCGCGCGTCTCGTGCAACGACACGTCCGCGAAGGCCAGACTCTCTGCACCGATGACCGTCGCCGGCGCGCGGCACGGATTCTCGATGCGGGCGAAGCCGGCCATCATCGGCATCGCTACCGGCGGCACGCGCACCCAGGCGCCCTGCACCTTCGGCAGGCATTCGGCCGCCACGGCAGGCAGCGATGCGGCAAACAGCAGCCCCAGCAACGGGCCCATCACGATGCGTCGGTCCATGCGCCTATGATAACGGCCTGACTCCAGGGAGATGGTGAATGAGCGCCCTCATCGAAACCGCCGACCACGGCGACATCCGCGAGATCCGGCTGGCGCGCGCGCCGGTCAACGCCCTCAACACGGACCTGTGCCGCGCCCTGATCGACGCGCTCAACGGTGCGCTCGACCAAGGCGTGCGCGGCATTGTGCTGGCCGGCAACCCGAAGATCTTCTCGGCCGGCATGGACGTGCCTTACCTGATGTCGCTGGGCGACGATCGCAAGGCCCTGCTCGATGCATGGCAGGCGTTCTTCGGCGCCGCGCGCGCGCTGGCGGAGTCGCGCGTGCCGGTCGTCGCCGCGATCACCGGCCATGCGCCGGCGGGCGGGTGCGTGCTGGCGCTGTGCTGCGACTACCGCGTGATGGCGCGCAGCCCGGACCCGGCGCGCCCGTTCGCGCTGGGCCTCAACGAAACGCAGGTGGGCCTGGTGGTGCCGGAAGGCATCCAGCGCCTGATGCGCCGCGTAGTGGGCCCCTACCGCGCCGAGCGGCTACTCGTGGCTGGCGAAATGGTGCCGGCCGAGCGCGCTTTGGAGATCGGCCTGGTCGACGAGCTGGTCGACCAGGAGACCGTCACCGCGCGTGCTGTCGCTTGGCTGCAACAGCTGTTGCGCCTGCCGCATCACCCGATGCTGCAGACGCGCGCCCTCGCCCGCCGCGACCTGGTGGAAGCGCTGGACCCGGCCTTGATCCAACTCGAGCGCTTTGTCGATGCCTGGCACGCGCCCGACACACAAGCGGCACTGCAGGCGTTGATCGACAAGCTGAAGAAATAACCGCCCGTTAGAGCAGCCACACCTCGACCCGCTCGTTGCGCTCGCGCCGCCCGGTGCCAGCCAGCGGGCGCACGTCACCCAAGCCCACCGAACGCGCGACCGGAATGCCGTTGCGCGTCAAATAACTGGCCACCATGTCGGCGCGCTCGTTGCTCAGCATCGTCGGCAGCAGGCGATTGCCGGGGTCGTGGTCGGCGAACGCCACCACCACCAGCGACTTACCCTGGTTCTCGGGCAGGCGCATGAACGCCACCAGACGCTCCATGTCCAACGCGCTGCGGCTCTCGAACAAGGTGCTGAGCGAGGCCATGTTGAAGCGCATGCCCACCGGCAACCGGGTGGCGCCAGCCACCGCGTCGCGGTACGCCGGTACGCGCGGCGCCTGCGCCGGCTGAGTCGCGGGACGCAGCATCATCGAGTGCAGACCCGTGGCCTCCACGGCTCGCTGGCCTTCGCGGCCCACGGCATACAGCGCCAGGCTACGTCCCAGCGCCGACATCAGCGGCGCGCCGTACAACCGATAGCGGCGCACCAGCGGGTAATCCTCGCTGGCCACGTTCAAGCGCGTGGGTAGCACTGCCGCGCCGCCGTCGGAAACGGCCAGCGCGCGCGTGCCGGCCGGGATGCGCGTAGTCAATTCGACGATCGCCAGCGCATGGCGGTCCTCCGCCACGGCACGGGCGGCCTGCCGCAATTGCGCATGCGTTTGAAGACCGGCCGCTGAAGTGCCCTGCATCACGCGCTGGCCGAGGAATTCCCGGCTGCCGCTACGCTCAGGGCCGGCGTGCACCTGGATCGCCGCATCCTCGCCACCTAGCTGGGACCAGCGACGGATGCGCCCGGCGACGATGTCGCGCAACTGCGCCACGCTCAGCGAGCGCACCGGATTGCGCGCATCGACGACAACGACCAGACCATCGAGCGCCACGGTGAACTCCTGTTCGGGCGAGGCCAGGTCGCCGAGCTGCCAGCCCGCGTCGCGCTCGGCGGCGGTCGGCGCGCGCGCCATCATCGCGAGTTCGGCATTGCCGTCCACGAGCGCCTGGAACCCCTGGGCAGAACCACGGCGGTCGATCTCGACCACGAGCTTCTCGCCGTCGCGAACCGCGGCGATCTCCGTGAGGTCGGTGCGCACGGCGCGTTGCTGGATGCCCGTGTAGCCGATCGAGCGCAACCACGCATCGACGATGCGCGGCATGACCTCGACGCCGACGGTGTTGGAACCATGGATCCGGAGGCGCTCAGCCTCCACGTCCTGCGCAGCGGCAGGTGCGGATACGCACGATGACATCGCGACCAGCATGGCCGCACAGACAAGACGAAGAAACACGCACGATCCCCCTGTTGGAACCGCGGGAGCGTGGCGTGCTTCGATGACAGGGCCATGACGGCCCGCGAGGAGTCAGTCGCCGCGAGCGACCGGACGCGCAGGATCGCTGATCCAGCCGCTCCACGAACCGGGATAGAGGCGCGCGCCGTGCAAACCGGCATGCTCGAAGGCGAGCAGCAGGTGGCACGCCGTCACCCCGGAGCCACACATGAGCACGGCATCCGCGGGCGGGCGACCGCCCAGCAGCGGCGACAATTCGGCGCGCAGTTCGTCGGCCGGTTTGAAGCGACCGTCCCGCAGGTTCTGCGAGAACGGACGGTTGAGCGCGCCGGGAACGTGGCCCGCGACAGGATCGATGGGCTCGACGTCGCCACGGAAGCGCTCGCCCGCGCGCGCATCGATGAGCCAGCCGGCGCCGTCGTCGAGGCGCGCAACGATGTCTTCCGCGTTGACGAGCTGGCCTGCGTCGAATCGCGAGGGATACGCACCGACGGATACCGGCGCAGGAACGTCGGCCGTCTCCGTTCCGCCCTCAGCGCGCCAGGCCGCCATACCGCCATCAAGCACGGCGACGCGGGCGTGACCCAGCAGCTTCAGCAGCCACCACAGGCGCGCGGCCGCCATGCTGCCGTCACCCGCGTCGTAGACCACGATCTGATGCGAGGGCCCGATGCCCCATTCGCCCAGCTTGCGTGCAAACGCGTCGCTGTCGGGCAAAGGATGTCGACCTGCGCCGACCTTCGACAGGTCCGACAGATCCAGATTGAGATCCGCATAGACGGCACCCGGCAGGTGCGACGCGACGTACGCCTGGCGACCCGCATCGGGCGCCGCGTTGAGCATCACGAAACGCGCATCCACCAGCCGCAGATCCGGATCATCGAGGGCGGCGGACAACGTGGGTGCATCGACCAGGGTCGTCCAGTTCATGCAAGTTGCTCCAGGCGTTGCCGCAAGTTGAACAGGATGGCGGCGGTCGCGCCCCAGATGCGCTGCCCGGGCCAGTCGTACTCGAGCACCGCGCGGCGGCGGCCACGGTAGTCGACCTCCACACGGCGCAGGTTGTCCGGCGCCAGCAGGTAGTCCAGCGGCACCTCGAACACGTCGGCCACTTCACCCGGCTCCGGCGTGGGCACGAACGCGGGATCGATCACCGCGACGACCGGTACGACGCGGAAGCCGCTGATCGTGGTGAACGGATCGAGGAACCCCAGCGGCACGGCCTGCGAGGCCTGCAAGGCGATCTCTTCGCGGCTCTCGCGCAATGCGGCCGCCACAACGTCGGCATCGGTAGGCTCGATGCGTCCGCCCGGGAAACTGACCTGGCCGGCGTGATGACGCAGGCCGTCCGTTCGCCGCGTCAGCAGCACCTGCGTGCCGCTCTCGCGCGGCACGAGGCCGGCGAGCACCGCGGCTTCCGCCAGCGGGCCCGGTGGCAGCAGATCGATGAGTTCTTCGTGGTTCCAGCCGGGCGTGCGCGGCACGGCACCGAGCGGATGCAGAGCGCGCTGCAGACGCACGCCGTCACGCAACCGTTCGACGAGCGGCGCGCGCGCACGTTCGCGAGCGGGCAGCACGGATTCCATCAGGCGCAGGCGTTCGTCATCGTTCATCTGCGACCAGCGTGCGATCTCCGAAGTGGTGCGCAGGCAGCCCTGGCAGAGGCCGGCGTCGTCGAGCGTGCAGACACCTATGCACGGGCTGAGCACGGCGCGGAAAGCGGTATTCATGTCGTCGGACACCTGCGGAGGGTAGCGCGAAAACGCGCCCTGCCGCGAAAAGCACTGCGCCGGCACGAGGCCGGCGCAGGGATGGAACGATCAGGCGGGAATTACTTGGCGCTGACCAGCTTGATCTCGAACACCACCGCCACGTTCGGCGGGAAACCCGTGCGCGGGTCCGCGCCATAGGCCTTGTCCGGCGGCAGGGCGACTTCCCACTTCGAACCGACCGGCATCTGCAGCAGCACTTCGCGCATGGCCTGCATCTCGATGGCGCTGACCTTCACGTCCTTCATCTGCTGCGGCGGACGCGCTTCGGTCGGACGCTGGCCGAACGGATAGGCACCCGCGACCTGCAGTTCCACCGTGCTGGCCTGCGTGGGCTTGGCACCGGTACCGTTCTCCAGCACCTTGTAGGCGACGCCGCCGGGAAGCGTCTTGACGCCCGCCTGGCCCTTGAAGCTGGCGATGAACTGGTCGCTCTTGGTCTTGTTCTCGGCCGCGACCTTGTCGTACTCGGCCTTGGCCTGCTGCGCGCGGGCCTGCTCACGCTTCTGGAAGGCTTCCAGCGCCGGCTTCAGCTGCTCGCTGGTCAGCGCGGGCTTCTGCTTGGCGTACGCATCCTGCAAGCCCTTGACCACGGAATTGATGTCCAACTGCTCGCCGCGGGCAGTCAGCTCGGCCAGGTTGTTGCCATAGTCGTAGCCGAAGTAATAGCTCAACTTGCCCTTCTCGGACGAGACGTCCTGGGCCAGGGCGCTGCCGGCCATGGCGAATGCCGCAACAGCGACCACTAACGAACGCAACTTCATCAAAACACTCTCCGGGATGGGCGGCATACCGCCTGGAATGGACGCGATAGGATAGCGGCCGGGGCGCTTAACCGCCACTGACAGCAGGCTGCTCTGACGGCTCTCCGGGACGGAGTTCCCTCTTTACCGAAATTTTACAAAACCCCTGAAAATCCCATGTCTGAAAGCCTTGTTCTCGTTAGCGATGCCGATGGCATCCGCCGCCTCACCGTCCATCGTCCCGACAAGCTGAACGCCCTGAATGCGGCCACGCTGGACGCGCTGCAGGTTGCCTTCACGGCGGCGGCCGAAGACGCCTCCGTGCGCGTGGTCGTCCTCACCGGCGCCGGCCCGAAAGCCTTCGTGGCCGGGGCGGACATCGCCGAAATGGCAGACCTGCGGGCCACCGAGGGGCGCGATTTCTCGCTGCGCGGCCAGCGGCTGATGCGCACCATCGAGACCCTGCCCAAGCCGGTCATCGCAATGGTCAACGGGTTCGCCTTGGGCGGCGGGCTGGAGCTGGCCATGGCCTGCCATCTGCGTATCGCCGCGGACACCGCCAAGATCGGGCAGCCGGAGATCAACCTGGGCCTGATCCCCGGCTTCGGCGGCAGCCAGCGCCTGCTCCGGTTGGCCGGGCGTGCCGCCACCCTGGAACTGTGCCTGCTGGGTGCCCCGATCACCGCCGAGCGGGCGCTGCAGCTGGGCATCGTGAATCGCGTGGTACCGGCGGCCGAACTGGAAGAAGCAACCATGAAGGTGGCCGCGCAACTCGCAGCCTCCGCACCGCTCGCCCTGCGCGCCACGCTGGACGTGGTCAACGTCGGTGGCGAATGCGGGATCGAGGAAGGCCTGCAGTACGAGACCGCGCAGTTCGGCCTGATGTTCGCCACCGATGACATGCGCGAGGGCACGCGCGCCTTCACCGAACGTCGCAAGCCCCACTTCACCGGCCGCTGAGGCGCATGACCACGCCCTGCCCCGGCTGCGAACAGGCACGTGCCTTGGCGCGCCTGCTGGCCGACGATGCGGTCGACGCCGCACTGGACGCCGGTCTGATGGAATGGGCGCCGTGTTCGGAGGGATGCACCGATCCAGCGCACGCCGACGCGATCACCCACGCGCAGGCGCGCCTGCGTACGGCGTGGGCGGCGCGCGAACGCTATCGCCAGCGCGCAGTGCGACTGGCGCGCCGTGTCGCCGAGCGCGAAGCACGGCGCATCGCAGCGCAACCCAGCGGACCCGCGGCGCCGGTCAGGCCTGCGTTGCCCGCCGCGGCGGCCGCCATCCTGGAACGCGCGCGCGCCAAGGCCGCGGAGCGCACCAAACCATGAGTGCGCCGCGACGGAGCCCGACCCTCAAGCGCGATGAAGTGGTGGAACTGTTCTCGCGGTTGCGCGAACTCAATCCGCGCCCGACCACGGAACTCGAATACAGCACGCCGTTCGAGTTGCTGGTCGCGGTGACGCTCTCCGCGCAGGCGACCGACGTGGGCGTCAACAAGGCGACGCGACGGCTTTTTCCCGTCGCCAACACGCCTGCGGCGATCCTCGCCCTGGGCGAAGATGGGTTGAAGAAGTACATCGCCACCATTGGCCTGTTCAACGCGAAAGCGAAGAACGTCATCGCCACGTGTCGGATCCTGGTGGACGAATACGGCGGCGACGTGCCGCGCTCGCGCGAAGCACTTGAAAGCCTGCCCGGCGTGGGCCGCAAGACCGCGAACGTGGTGCTCAACACGGCGTTTGGCGAACCGACCATCGCGGTGGACACGCACATCTTCCGCGTCGCCAACCGTACCGGACTGGCACCGGGCAAGGACGTGCGCGCAGTGGAGGACAAGTTGCTGAAGGTGGTGCCGGCGGAGTTCATGCAGGATGCGCATCATTGGCTGATCCTGCATGGGCGCTATGTGTGCAAGGCGCGCAAGCCGGACTGCCCGCAGTGCGTGATCCGCGACCTTTGTCGCTTCAAGGAGAAGACGGCGGCCTGAGGTGGCCGCCGTCCGACACGGCCTTACTGCTCGTCGCGCTCGACGAACGGCTTGCGCGGCAGGCGTTCTTCGCGCATCGCGGCGTGATAGGCGAACGAGGCGATGATCGCCGCCGCCTGCTTCAGGTCTTCCGGCACCACATGGTCGTAGGTGTCCAGGTGGGTGTGGTGGACATGGGTGAAGTAGTCCGCCGGGTCCTGCACGAACTGGAACCCCGGCAAGCCCACGCGATCGAACGAAATGTGGTCCGTGCTGCCGGTGTTGCGGGTGGTCACGATGGTGGCGCCGATGTCGGCGAACGGCTCCAGCCAGGCCTTGAAGATCGGCACCGCGGCGTGGTTTTCCTGGGCGTAGATGCCGCGGATGCGGCCGGTGCCGTTGTCGAAGTTGAAGTAGGTCGAGAAGCGATCGTAGCCGCGCTGGCGCTGCAGTGGGCCGGTGCCGCGCTGATAGGCGCGCGGGAGCGCTTTCTGTTCCGGATCCGTCGGTGCCGGATAGTCGGCCAGGTAGCGGGCGACATAACCGGCCGAACCGTGCAGTCCCTGTTCTTCGCCACCCCACAGGCCCAGCCGGATCGTGCGGCGCGGCTTCACGCCGATCGCCTTGAGGATGCGCATGGCCTCCATCATCACGACCACGCCGGCACCGTTGTCGCTGGCGCCGGTGCCGGTGTGCCACGAGTCGAGGTGCGCGCCGATCATCACCACCTCGCCCGCCTTGCCGCCCGTGCCCGGGATCTCGGCGAAGGTGTTGGTGGCCGGCAGGTCCTGCTCACTGGTGAACCGGGAGTCGACGTCGATACGCAGGCGCACCGGCTGTTTGCCCTGCACCGCGCGCACCAGCGGGTTGTAGTGCTCGGTGGGCAGGACCAGCTCGGTCACGCCGACCGGCTCGTCCGCCTTGCGCGCGCCGCCGCCGGTGGCGCGGATGATGCCGTTGTCCCATGAGCTCAGCGACAGCGTCGCCAGCACGCCTTCTTCGGCGAGGAAGGTATTCAGCGCCTTGTTCAGGGCCTGGCGCTTGCGGTACTCGTCCAGACGCTTCTCCTGCGCATCGGGCGCGGCGTCCGCGGCGATCGGGAAGGTCTGCAGTTCGCCCAGGTCGGATTCGCTGTAGCGGCGGAAGTCGGCCTTGTCGGCGGGCTTGTACGCGCGCGCCTCGTCCACCAGGACGATCTTGCCGCGCAGCTTGCCGCGCTGCTTTTCAATGTCGGCGAGGGTCTTGAATGAGGCCAGGACCACCTCGCCTTCCACCGGGCCATCCGTGCCCCGCGTCCATGCCTTCGGCAGCGCGTGCACGGGCGCCTGTCGCGGCGAGACCATCTCCACGCGCGAGGATTCGAACGCCCAACCCCGACCGAAGGCCGGATCGAAGACCTCCTCGTGCACATCGGACAGGCCCCAGCCGGACAGCTTGCCGCGCGCCCAGGCGCTGGCGCGCGTGTAATTGGGCGAACTCGTCAGGCGCGGGCCGACGGTTTCGGTGAGCTCCTTCAGGTTGGCCGCGGCCTGCGAGCGGTTGAACGCCTCGTGCCGGATCTTCGCGACCACGTCCAGGTCCACCGGCTCGGTGGCCACTGCTTCGCCCGCCATCACACACATCGCCACGCAGGCGACGACCATCAGCCGCTTCATCCAACCCCCTGATTGATAAGGATCCCCATCCCTGTGGTTCCGGGCATGCGCCAGGGACCGCCCCGCAGTGTCCCTGCTGGGCCACGCGAGGACCCCTGCCAATGGTCATGGTCGGCCGGCCGGAAACGCGAAGGCCCGGGATGCGATCCCGGGCCTTCGTGCGGCGCGAACGGCGCGGATGCGCCGCGCGGCTTACCAGGCGAACTGCGTGCGCAGCGCGTACTGGGCGGTCTCGTCGCCGGTGACTTCGTTGTCGCCCTGCGTGTAGTTGAACATGAAGCGCAGGTTCGGATTGACGTAGTAGTTCACGCCGAGGATCCAGCTGGTGACTTCGCGGTTCAGCGTTTCGTTCTCGACATAGTCGTAACGGCCGGTCAGCTCCCACAGGCCCTTGTCGGCGACCTTCGGCGAACCGAACACGCCGGTGGCGCCCTTGTACGGCTTGTGGCCGCCGTTGAGCATGAAGCTGCCTTGCACGTAGTACGTGGTCACGTCCTGGTCGCGGCCCAGCGGCTGGCCGAAGGTCGCATCGGCGTACTCGGCCTGGAAGAAGGCCGGGCCGAACGAACCGGCGGCTTCCACCGCCATCACGTCGACGGTGTTGCGGCTGGCGCCGGTGGTGGTGGCGATGACCTGCGACGGACCGCGGCGGCCGGCGTAGTTCGACGTGGCGACCAGGTCGGCCGAACCCAGGTTCTGGTCTTCGAAGCTGTACCAGGCACCGAAGTGCAGCGTGCTGTTGTCGTTGTTGATCGGCGCGTAGGTCACGCGACCGGCAGCGCCGACGCCTTCGTTACGCGTGCCGGCGGCACCGCGCAGGTTGAACACGCTCAGGCCCGCGGTGTAGTTCTCGCCGGCGCGCAGGTAGCCCACGCCCTGCTGGAACTGGCGGCCGTTGAACAGGCCGGTCGCGGAGGCGAACGGACGCTCCATGGTCAGCAGTTCGTTGGAGCTGGTCAGCTCTTCCATCGCGCGGTAGGGCTTGAAGTGACCGATGGTGAACTTGCCGCCCAGCGCCGACTTGGCGATGTAGACGTCGCGGAAGCCGTCCAGGCCGCCACCGGCGCCGAAATCGTTCTCCATCTTGTATTCCCAGCCGTAGGCCTTGCCCTGCAGGGTCAGGCGCGCGCGGCGGAATTCGGTGGTGCCGGTGGTGCTGGCCAGGTCGCGATCGAACGCGTAGGTGTCGAACTGGATGCGGCCGCCGACGCTGGCTTCGAACTTGCCGTCGGCCGAGGTGATCTTCAGGCCGCCCTTGGTATCGACCTTCGGCGAACCGGTGTTGAGCTTGTCCAGCTGGGAGGCGGTGTCGATGTTGACGTCGGACTGCGCGTCGCTGCGCTCTTCCAGCTCGGCCACCTTGGCCGACAGCGCTTCCAGCTGCGCCTTCAGTTCGGCGATCGTCTGATCGCGGGAGTCGGCGGCGGACGCCGAGAAGCTGGTGCTGCCCATGGCGACGGCGAGCGCGGCGGCCAGGAGGGAATAACGCATGGTGACTCTCCGAGTGGAAGTAGAAGTAAGAGCGCAGGCTTCGTGGGCGCCGGCTTCACTTCCGAGATCACCTTCGGAAATCATTAAGCGCCCGTCAAAGATGCGCTAAAGGATGGGAGTGAAATCTTGCAGTCACATGTGCGTTTCGTGACCGGAATGTGACAAGCGCGCATCGCGACCCTCCGCCCGCCGCTCTTGGTGGCGCACGCCTCTATAGATAGGTATGCGGTCGCTCGGACATGCGTCCTGGTCCACCGCGCACGTAATGGACGGCGTTTCTGAGCTGACGGGAGCGAGGCCTGCATCGGATCGCCCATCGTCACGGGACTGTCTTAATCACGACACCGGGCTGTCACACAAACGTCGTGGAATGGCCACCCAACGGGCACGCCCGTGCCTTCCACCCTGCCTTCTCCCAGGAGACTTCCGTGTTGAACTCGATCAAATCCCGCGTGGCGCTGCTGGCGCTGGCGTCCGCCTTCTCCGCGCAGGCGTTCGCGGCCGACGTGACCGGCGCCGGTGCGTCGTTCGTGTATCCGGTGATGACCAAGTGGTCGGCCGACTACGCCAAGGCCACCAACAACCGCGTGAACTACCAGTCGATCGGTTCGGGCGGCGGTATCGCGCAGATCAAGGCCGGCACGGTGGACTTCGGCTCGTCCGACGCCCCGCTGAAGCCGGAAGAGCTGGCCAAGTACGGCCTGGCGCAGTTCCCGTCGGTGATCGGCGGCGTGGTGCCGGTGCTGAACGTGGCCGGCCTGAAGCCGGGCCAGCTGAAGCTGGACGGCCCGACCCTGGCCAACATCTTCCTGGGCACCATCAAGACGTGGAACGACCCGGCCATCGCCGCCCTGAACCCGGGCGTGACCCTGCCGGCGCAGCGCATCACCGTCGTCCGTCGTTCGGACGGTTCGGGCACCACCTTCAACTTCGTCAACTACCTGTCCAAGGTCAGCCCGGAGTGGAAGAGCAAGGTCGGTGAAGGCACCACCGTGCAGTGGCCGACCGGCGTGGGCGGCAAGGGCAACGAAGGCGTGGCCGCTTACGTGAAGCAGATCAAGGGCGGCATCGGCTACGTCGAGCTGTCGTACGCGCTGCAGAACAAGATGGCCTACGCCAGCCTGAAGAACGCCTCGGGCAACTTTGTGCAGCCCAGCGACGAGTCCTTCGCCGCCGCGGCCGCCAGCGCCGAATGGGCCAAGTCCAAGGACTTCTACCTGGTCATGACCAATGCCCCGGGCGCGAACTCCTGGCCGATCACCGCCACCAACTTCATCCTGATGTACAAGGCGCCGAAGAAGGGCAACAAGGACGCCCGCGACTTCTTCCGCTGGGTCTACGCCAATGGCGACGCCCAGGCCAAGTCGCTCGACTACGTGCCGCTGCCGCCGGCGCTGGTGCAGCAGATCGAGACGTACTGGAAGGCGAACCTGAAGTACTGATCGCAGAACCGCCGGCACGGTCTCTCCCCCGTGCCGGCACCGGGGTCGCGCTCCCTCCCGCGCAACCTCATCCGGCGGGCCTTCGGGCCCGCTTTCTTTTTGTCCGGCACCTACCCGCGACGGTCGCATGACAGCCTGAGATCACGGTGTCATCACGATGTAACAAAAACATCATTTCATAGCGTGGATCACAAACGACCCGTCTGGAGAGCCCATGCACGTCCGTAACGCCCGCCTGGCCACGCTGGCCCTGGCCACCGCCTTCTTCGCTGCTGCCTGTGGCGGAAAGACCGATGCCCCGGCTGCGACCGCGGGCGCCGAAGGCGCCGCCGCCCCCGCCGACGGCGCGCAGGAGATCTCGGCCGAGATCACCGGCGCCGGCGCGTCCTTCATCTACCCGCTGATGGCCCGCTGGTCCACGGACTACAACAAGGCCACCGGCGCGAAGATCAACTACCAGTCGATCGGTTCCGGCGGCGGCATCGCGCAGATCAAGGCCGCGACCGTCGACTTCGGTTCCTCCGACAAGCCGCTGTCGCCGGAAGAACTGGCGCAGGCCGGCTTGGGCCAGTTCCCGTCGGTGATCGGCGGCGTGGTTCCTGTCATCAACGTGGAAGGCCTGCAGCCGGGCCAGTTGAAGCTCAACGGCACCGTGCTGGCGGACATCTTCCTGCACAAGATCACCACCTGGAACGACCCGGCCATCGCCGCGCTGAACCCGGGCGTGACCCTGCCGACCGGCAAGATCAACACCGTGCACCGCTCCGACGGGTCGGGCACCACCTTCAACTTCGTCAACTACCTGTCCAAGGTCAGCCCGGAGTGGAAGGACAAGGTCGGCGAAGGCACCAGCGTCAACTGGCCGGGTGGCGTCGGCGGCAAGGGCAACGAAGGCGTGGCCGCCTACGTGCGCCAGCTGAAGGGTTCGATCGGTTATGTCGAACTCGCCTACGCCGAGCAGAACAAGATGTCGTACGCCTCGTTGCAGAACGCGGCCGGCCAGTTCGTGCTGCCCACCGCCGAGAGCTTCGCCGCCGCCGCGGCCAGCGCCGACTGGGCCAACGCGAAGGACTTCAACCTGGTCATCACCAACGCGCCGGGCGAGCAGGCGTGGCCGATCACCGCCACCAACTTCATCCTGGTCTACAAGCAGCCCAAGGATGCGGCGAAGGCCAAGCACACGCTGGAATTCTTCAAGTGGGCCTACGCGCAGGGCCAGGCCCAGGCGAACGAACTGGACTACGTGCCGCTGCCGCCGGAACTGGTCGGCCAGATCGAGCAGTACTGGAGCACCGAGATCAAGCTCTGAGTCATCCGCACCGGGCCGCCGTGATGGGCGGCCCGGTGTCATCACGCGGTAACGACGTACCCGTGCACTAGCCAGACCGCCATACCGTCCTCCCCCACCCTTCGGGTTGCATGAACGCCACTGCCCTCCCCACTTCCCTGACGGACGTGCGCACTGCGAAAGACGCGCGCGCCGACACGCTGTTCCGGCTCACGCTGACCGGTGCCGGCCTGTTCGTCCTGATCTCGCTGATCGCCGCCGCCCTGTCGATGCTGTGGGGTGGCCGCGAAGCCCTGCAGACCTTCGGCCTGGGTTTCTTCACCAGCACCGAGTGGAACGTCGGCACGCGCGAGTTCGGCGCACTGGTGCCGATCTTCGGCACGCTGGTCAGCGCCGGCATCGCCATGCTGATCGCCGTGCCGGTGAGCTTCGGCATCGCGGTGTTCCTCACCGAAGTCGCACCGGCCTGGCTGCGCGGCCCGGTGGGCATGGCCATCGAACTGCTGGCCGGCATCCCCTCGATCATCTACGGCATGTGGGGCCTGTTCGTGCTGGCACCGCAGCTGAGCGAACACGTTTATCCCTGGATCAACGACAACCTCGGCCAGATCCCGCTGGTCGGCGTGCTGCTGTCCGGCCCGCCGCTGGGCATCGGCATGATGACCGCCGGCCTGGTGCTGGCGATCATGGTGATCCCCTTCATTTCCTCGGTGATGCGCGAAGTCTTCCTGACCGTGCCGGGCCGCCTGAAGGAATCGGCCTACGCGCTGGGTTCGACGAAGTGGGAAGTGGTCTGGGACATCGTCCTGCCCTACACCCGCTCGGCGGTGATCGGCGGCGTGTTCCTCGGCCTGGGCCGCGCGCTCGGCGAAACGATGGCGGTCACCTTCGTCATCGGCAACGCCTACGCGATCAGCCTGGCGCTGCTGGAACCGGGCACCTCGATCGCCGCGACGATCGCCAATGAATTCGCCGAAGCCACCGACCCGCTGCACAAGGGCTCGCTGTTGCTGCTGGGCTTCACCTTGTTCGTGCTGACCTTCATCGTGCTGGCGATCGCCCGCCTGATGCTGCGCCAGCTGGCCAAGCGGGAGGGCAACTGATGTCTACGTCCCTCTACACCTGGCGCAAGGTCAAGAACGGCGTCGCCCTGACGCTGTCCATCGCCGCCGCCCTGTTCGGCCTGATGTGGCTGGTCTGGATCCTCTGGACCACGATCACCAAGGGCATGGGCAGCCTGAACCTGGACCTGTTCACCCAGATGACGCCGCCGCCGAACGAACCCGGCGGCCTGGCGAACGCGTTGTTCGGCAGCGTGGTGATCAGTCTGCTGGCCATCGTGCTGGGCACGCCGATCGGCATCGCCGCCGGCACCTACCTGGCCGAGTACGCCAACAAGCACTGGCTGGGCGAGACCGTCCGCTTCGTCAACGACATCCTGCTGTCGGCGCCGTCCATCGTGCTGGGCCTCTTCATCTACACCGTGATGGTGGCGCAGATGGGTCACTACTCGGCATGGGCCGGTGCGGTGGCGCTGGCGTTCATCGCCCTGCCGGTCATCGTGCGCACCACCGACGAAATGCTCCGCCTGGTGCCGCAGCAGATGCGCGAGGCCGCGCTGTCGCTGGGCGTGCCGCAGTGGAAGGTCACCACCCAGGTGCTGATGCGTTCGGCGCTGCCGGGCATCGTCACCGGCATCCTGCTGGCGCTGGCGCGCATCAGCGGCGAGACCGCGCCGCTGCTGTTCACCGCCTTCAACAACCAGTTCTGGAGCACGGACCTCAACCAGTCGATGGCCAACCTGCCGATGGTCATCTTCCAGTACGCGATGAGCCCGTACGACTCCTGGAACTCGCTGGCCTGGGCCGGCGCCTTCCTCGTGACCGCCCTGGTGCTGATCCTCAGCCTGGTGGCCCGCACCATCCTTCTTCGAAACAAGGTGACCCATGAATGACGCCGCCCGCATTGCCGTGGTGACGCCGCAGCGCCACGACGAACACGCCGCGCCCGCCAGCGTGAAGCTGGCCGCCAAGGGCCTGGACTTCTATTACGGCGATTTCCACGCGCTGAAGAACATCAACCTGGAGATTCCGGAAAAGCGCGTCACCGCGCTGATCGGTCCCTCCGGCTGCGGCAAGTCCACCCTGCTGCGCGTCTTCAACCGCATCTACTCGCTGTACCCGAAGCTGCACGCCAAGGGCGAGGTGCTGCTGGATGGCGACAACATCCTGGACACCAAGTACCCGATGAACCGCCTGCGCAGCAAGGTGGGCATGGTGTTCCAGAAGCCGGTGCCGTTCCCGATGACGATCTTCGAGAACGTGGCCTATGGCATCCGCCACCACGAGCGCCTGAACAAGGCCGACATGGAGGTGCGCGTCGAGCAGGCGTTGCGCCAGGCGGCCCTGTGGGACGAGGCCAAGGACAAACTGAAGCAGAGTGCCCTGGGCCTGTCCGGCGGCCAGCAGCAGCGCCTGTGCATCGCGCGCGCCGTCGCGCTGCGCCCGGACGTGATCCTGCTGGACGAGCCGACCTCCGCGCTCGACCCCATCTCGACCAGCAAGATCGAGCAGCTGATCGAAGAACTGAAGCACCAGTACACCATCGCCATCGTGACGCACAACATGCAGCAGGCGGCGCGCGTGTCGGACTACACGGCCTTCATGTACCTGGGCGAGCTGGTCGAACACGACGCCACGTCGACGATCTTCTCCAACCCCGGCAAGCAGCAGACCGAAGACTACATCACCGGACGTTTCGGCTGAGGACGCCCATGAATACCCAACCCAACGACCATATCGTGAAGAGCTACGACGAAGAACAGCGCCGCATCGTGGCGGAGATCGTCCGCATGGGCGAAACCGCCGTCGCCCAGCTGGAGGCCGCGCTGGACGTGGTCGAACGCCGCGACGACAAGGCCGCCCAGCGCATCATCGCCAACGACGAAGCCATCGATGCCATCGAGCACCAGGTGGCCCATGACGTGATGCACCTGGCCCTGCGCGGCCCGATGGCCCGCGACCTGCGCGAGATCCTCGCCGGGCTGCGCATCCCGGCCGACATCGAGCGCATCGGCGATTACGCGGCGAACGTCGCCAAGCGTTCCATCGCCCTGAACGTTTCGCCGCCGATGCCGCAGATCACCGGTCTGCGCGCGCTCGGCAAGCTGGCCGCCCGCCAGGTCCGCGACGCGATCAGCGCCTACCAGAGCGGCGATGCCGAGTCCGCCGTGCAGGTGCGCGAACGCGACGCCGAGCTGGACGCGCATTACACCGCGCTGTTCCGCGAACTGCTGACCTACATGATGGAAGACCCGCGCAACATCACGCCGTGCACGCACCTGCTGTTCATGGCGAAGAACCTGGAGCGCATCGGCGACCACGCGACGAACATCGCCGAGAACGTCTGGTTCCTGGTGCATGGCGAACAGCCGCTGCCGCCGCGGGCCAAGCGCGACGACACCAGCACCACCGGCGCCGTCTGATCCACACGCCGCACTGCAACACGCGACAGGCCCCGCTCCGGCGGGGCTTGTCCGTTCAGGGCCCCGCGCAAACGGCGCGCTAACGTCGCGCGGCTACAATCGCGCCACGCTGGTGCGGATCCCCCGCACGCCCTGGGAGAGAACACGATGTCCAAGACCACCAAACCCGCCGCCGTCGCCGTCGCGCTGGCCGGCGGCATCCTGCTGGCCGGCTCGAGCTTCGCGATGGAACCGCTGGCGCAGGGTTACCTGCTGGCCGCACCCGAAGCCGCGAAGGCGGGCGAAGGCAAGTGCGGTGAGGGCAAATGCGGTGAAGGCAAGTGCGGCATGGCCAAGGCCGACACCGACAAGGACGGCAAGGTCTCGCAGACCGAGTTCGCCGCCGCCCATCCGGACAAGGCGGCCGACTTCGCCGGCATCGACACCAACAAGGACGGCTTCATCGACGCGGCCGAACACAAGGCCCATGCCGGCGCCAAGGGTGCCGAGGGCAAGTGCGGTGAAGGCAAGTGCGGCGAGGGCAAGTGCGGCGGCGACAAGAAGACCGGCGACAAGTAAGCCCATGGCCTCGGGCCCCGGCTGAGCCGGGGCTTGCGGCATCCACCGGATGACCACACCCCTCCCCACCGCATCGGCCGGCCTTGGCCTGCGCCGCGCGCTGCTCGACGATCTGTTGGCGGCGCCTGCGGGCGCGTTCGATTTCCTCGAATGCGCGCCCGACAACTGGATCGGCGTGGGTGGTCGCTATGGCGACGCGCTGCGCGCGCTCTCGGTGCGGCATCCGATCACCTGTCACGGCCTGTCGCTGTCGCTGGGCGGCATGGCGCCGCTGGACGACACCTTCCTCGCACGCACACGCCGGTTCCTCGACCAGTACGACGTCGCGTTGTACAGCGAGCACCTCAGCTACTGCGCGGACGACGGCCATCTGTACGACCTGATGCCGATCCCGTTCACCGAGGAAGCGGTCCACCACGTCGCCGCACGTATCCGCCAGGCGCAGGACGCGCTGGGCCGGCGCATCGCGGTGGAGAACGTCTCCTACTACGCCGCGCCCTACCAGGCGATGGCGGAGGCCGATTTCATCGGCGCGGTCCTCGACGAGGCCGACTGCGACCTGTTGCTCGACGTCAACAACATCTTCGTCAACGCCATTAACCACGGTTACGACGCGCGCGCGTTCCTGGCCCGCATGCCGTCGGCGCGGATCGCCTCGTACCACGTCGCCGGGCACTACGACGAAGCCGACGACCTGAAGGTCGATACGCACGGCGCGCCGGTGAAGGACGACGTGTGGTCGCTGCTGTCGCTGGCCTACGCCACCCATGGCGTACGGCCGACCCTGCTCGAGCGCGACTTCAACTTCCCGCCGTTGGCCGAACTGGCCGCGGAAGTGCAGCGCATCCGCGACCTGCAAGCGCCGCATGCCGGCGCGACCGCGCGCGCCACCCATGGCTGAGCGCCTGCACGACCAGCAGTTCGCGTTGTCGCGGCACCTGCGCGATCCGTCGGCGAATCCGCCGCCGCCCGGCATCGAGGAACGGCGGCTGGCGATCTATCGCGACCTGTTCTTCAACAACATCGAGGGCTTGCTGGCCGGCAATTTCCCGGTGATCCGCAAGACCCTGGGCGACGATGCATGGCGTCGGCTCGTGCGCGACTTCTACGCGAACCACCGCAGCCACACGCCGCTGTTTCCGGAAGTGGCACGCGAGTTCATCCGCTTCCTCGAGGGTCGCGCGCCCGACCCCGATACGCCGTGGCTGCGCGAGCTCGCGCACTACGAATGGGTGGAACTCGCCCTGCAGATCGCCGACGACGCCACACCGGCGCACGACGCCGAGGGCGACCTGCTCGCCGGCATCCCGGTGGTCTCGCCGTTCGCCTGGGCGCTCGCGTATCAATGGCCCGTGCACCGCATCGGGCCGGACTACCACCCCGACTCTCCGCCGAACGCACCGACCTGCCTGCTGGTACGGCGTGGCGACGACCAGCAGGTCCACTTCTCCGCCCTCTCGCCCCTCGTCTACCGCTTGATCGAGCTGCTCGGCGAAGGACGGCACACCGG
Organism: Pseudoxanthomonas sp.; assembly: GCA_047600885.1. GTDB lineage: Bacteria > Pseudomonadota > Gammaproteobacteria > Xanthomonadales > Xanthomonadaceae > Pseudoxanthomonas_A. Next base: position 58,222 of record JASGKE010000002.1, read on the forward strand.
TGCGGACGCGCTCCGCCAGCTGGCCGACGAAGCGGGCGTCGACGACGCCCCCGCCTTCATCGAACAGGGCACCGCGATGCTGGCGCGCATGCGGCAGGAAGGCACGCTGTTGGGTACCGACCCAGCAGCACCTCAGAAGCGCTGACTCGCGGTTGGGTTTCCAGCAAAGGAAGCAGTGCCGACCTCTGCTACCCTTCCGCGCATGGAAAACACCGCCGAAACCGCCCCCACCACGCCCATGGCCCGCCGCTTCCGCGGTTACCTGCCCGTGGTGGTCGACGTGGAGACCGGTGGCTTCGACTGGAACCGCCACGCCCTGCTCGAACTGGCCGCCGTGCCGCTCGACCTGGACGAGAACGGCTTGCTCGTGCCCGGCACCACGTCCAGCGTGCACCTGCATCCGGCGCCCGGCCTGGAGATCGATCCCAAGTCGCTGGAAGTCACCGGTATCGACCTGGACCATCCGTTCCGTTTCGCCAAGCACGAGAAGGAGGCGCTGGACCACGTGTTCGCGCCGGTGCGCGCGGCCGTGAAGAAGCACGGCTGCCAGCGCGCGATCCTGGTGGGCCACAACGCGCACTTCGACCTCAACTTCCTCAATGCCGCGGTGGCCCGCGTCGGCCACAAACGCAACCCGTTCCATCCTTTCAGCGTGTTCGACACGGTGACGCTGGCGGGCGTGGCCTATGGCCAGACCGTGTTGGCCCGCGCCGTGGCTGCCGCGGGCTTCAACTGGAATGCGGAAGACGCCCACTCCGCCGTCTACGACGCGGAGCAGACCGCGCGCCTGTTCTGCACGATCGCCAACGCGTGGCCGCGGCCTGCGGCGACGTCATCGGAGCGTGCCGACGACACTGTCACGCTATACCGCCCCACCGGACCGGAAGAGCTCCAGCTCCTGGTGCAGAGTGATTTCAAGCGCTGGCCTCCGCGCTTGCCGGAGCAACCGATCTTCTACCCGGTGACCAACGAGCAGTACGCCGTCGACATCGCGACACAATGGAACATCAAGGACAGCGGCGTGGGGTACGTCACACGTTTCCAGGTCCGTAAGAGTTTCATGGCGAAGTACCCCATCCAGAAGGTCGGCGGCGACCACCACACCGAATGGTGGGTGCCGGCGGAAGACCTCGAAGCGCTGAACGACAACATCGTCGGGCCGATCGAAGTGATCGGCGAGTACCGCTAGAGCGAGGAACGGCGATAGTGGAACGCGCGCTCGGCATCGCCCACCACGCCACCTGGCTCTTCTTCGTCGGCTACTGGATCTGGAGCGCACGCGGCATCAAGACGCCGGTGCGCACGCAATCGCCGTGGCTCCGCCTGTTCGCCTACTGGTTGCCGTTGGTGCTGGCCGTCGCGCTGCTGGGACCGGGTGAGTGGTTCGGCGACAGCGTGCTGCAGGAGCGCTTCGTACCCAAGCACGTGACGGTGAAAGCGATGGGGTTGGCGTTGACCGTGGCCGGCATCGCATTCGCCTGCTGGGCGCGCCACCTGCTGGGGCGCAACTGGAGCAGCGAGGTGCAGATCAAGCAGGACCACCAGCTAATCCAGGCGGGCCCTTACCGGTGGGTGCGCCACCCGATCTACACCGGCTTGTTGCTGGCTTTCTTCGGCACCGCCCTGAAAGTCGGCGATTGGCGCGGCCTGCTGGCGGTCGCCATCGTCGCAGCGTCATTCTGGTTCAAGCTGCGGCAGGAGGAGCGCTGGCTGCTCGAACGCTTCGGCGCGCCGTATGCCGACTACATGCGCCGGACGCGCGCACTGCTACCGGGCGTGCTCTGACGCGCGCGTACGTCCATGACGATCACCGCCATCCTCGCCGACATCACCACCCTGGACGTCGACGCCATCGTCAACGCGGCGAACTCCTCGCTGCTCGGCGGCGGTGGCGTCGATGGCGCGATCCATCGTGCCGCAGGCCCCGATCTCGTGCACGAATGCCGGCTGCTCGGCGGCTGCAAGACCGGTGAGGCGAAGATCACCAAGGGATATCGCCTACCGGCGCGCCATGTGATCCACACCGTCGGCCCGGTATGGCGTGGCGGCGACCAGGGTGAGCCGGATCTGCTCGTCGCGTGTTACCGCAACAGCCTGGCGCTGGCGGAGAAGCACGGCCTGCGCAGCATCGCCTTTCCCTGCATCAGCACCGGCATCTTCAGCTATCCCGCGGAGGCGGCCGCGCGCGCCGCGGTCGATACGGTCCGCGACGTGCTGTCTGGATCGGCGGCGCCGCCCGACGTGGTGTTCTGCTGCTTCTCTTCGGACGACCTGGCCCACTACCGCGCCTTGCTCGCCTGAGCTACGCCTCGCCGTTGGCCGCGGTCTGCACCGGGGAACGCGAGGTCATCGCCGCACCACCGGACGCGACGATGATCGCGGCGATCGCGAGCCACTGCAGCACCGACAGGCGCTCGTGCAGGAACAGCAAACCGCACAGCGCGCCGATCGCCGGTTCCAGACTCATCAGCATGCCGAACGTGCGCGTCGGCAGTTTCGTCAGCGCCACCATCTCCAGGCTGTAGGGCAGCGCGGTCGACAGCAAAGCCACGCCGAATGCGATCGGCAGCAGTGCGGGCGAGAGCAAGGCGGTGCCCGCATGCACCACACCGAACGGCACCGCGACCGCGGCGGCGATGCAGCTACCGAGCGCGACGGTCTGCGGCCCATGGTCGCTGCCGGCTTTCTGCCCGAACACGATGTACAGCGCCCAACAGGCGCCTGCACCGAGCGCGTAGGCCACGCCGACGGGATCCAGCGCCTGCGTGCCCTGCTCCGGCACCAGCAGCACCAGGCCCAGCACGGCCAGCGCGACCCAGACCACGTCACGCAGGTGGCGGGAACCGAACAGCGCGACGGCCAGCGGACCGGTGAACTCCAGTGCGATAGCGATGCCCAGCGGCACGGTTTCCAGCGCCTTGTAGAACATCAGGTTCATCAGGCCCAGCGAGACGCCGTACGCGAGCAACGCGGGCCACTGGTGGCGCTCCACGCGCATGCGCCACGGCCGGAACACCGCCACCAACATCAGCGTCGCCAGCGCGAGACGCAACGCGGTGGCCCCGGACGCACCGACGGCCGGGAACAAATGCTTGGCCAGCGCGGCGCCGGACTGGATGGACACCATCGCCACCAGCAGCAGGGCGATGGGCTGCCACGGCGAGGCGGCATGGGAACGGGACAGGGCTTGCATGACGGAACACCTGCACGGCGGGGGCGTGCGCTTGTGGGATGAGGGCTTTGCGCACTATATTGCGCAACCGAAGCTTAGCTTATGCGCAATATATTGCGCAACCCCTACGATGAGCGTACTTGAACACGTGGCCGAGAACGTCCGCCGCCTGCGGACCGCCGCCGGCCTCAGCCAGCAGGCCCTGGCCGAGGCGGCCGACGTCAGTCGGCGGATGCTGGTGGGTATCGAGTCCGGCGACGCCAATGTCAGCCTGAACACGCTGGACCGGATCGCCGAAGCCTTGCAGGTGAGCTTCGCCGACCTGGTGAAGGCGCCCGCCAACGACTTGCGGCGCATCGAAGCCCTCGCTTGGCAGGGGCGCACGCCCGGATCGCGGGCGGTGCTGCTCGCCACCGCGCCCGCGTCGCACGATGTCGAACTGTGGGCATGGACGCTGATGCCGGGCGACCGCTACACCTGCGGCGCGGATCCGGCCGGCTGGCACGAGATGTTTTTCGTCATCGAAGGGCAACTGGTGGTGGAGCTGCCCGAGGGCGAACAGACCGTCGATGCCGGCGACTTCTTCGTCTTCCCCAGCGACCGCGACTACGCCTACCGCAACGGCGGCGACACGCCGCTGCGCTTCATCCGCAACGTCGTGCACTAAATCTTTTGCGGCCTACTTCGCCGGCGGCGTGATGCCGTGGCGACGCAAGACGGCGCGCACGCGATCCAGCGGGATCGCCTCGACGGTCTGGCCGTTCCCGCTCACGGTGGTGGCCATGAACAGCGCGTTGTAGATCGCCTCTTCCACCGCGTCCACGCTAGCCTGGAAGACCGCGCTGGTCTGTTCGTTCGCCAATTCAGTCGTCTCCAGGCGCGGCGCGTCGAAGGCCCGCCGTACGGATTCCGCCGTGGAGAACGCGACGATGTAGTCGCCGCTGCCGTTGGACGCCGCGCTGCCGGTACGGCCCAATCCCATCATGCCGCGCGAGGCCAGGCGGCGCAGGTTGCGATCGCTCAGCGGCGCATCGGTGGCGATGACGATGATGATGGAACCGTCGCCGCGATCGTCCGCCGGCCCACGCCCGGCATCGACCTGCGCGACGGCGTTCTGGAAGGCGTAGCGGTCCAGTTCGCGCCCGACCGGCGCGCCGGAGACCTGCAGCACGCCGCCGAAGTTGGCCTGCACCAGCACGCCCACCGTCCAGCCTCCCAACGCGTCGGGCAGTTTGCGTGAGGACGTGCCGATGCCGCCCTTCCAGCCGAACGCCACCGTGCCGGTGCCCGCGCCCACGCTGCCTTCGCGCACCGGACCGTCGCTCGCCGTCTCCAGCGCGCGTCGCACCGCTTCGGCGGTGACTGGCCGCGCGCGGATATCGTTGAGTCCACCGTCGTTGGTCTCGCCGACGACGACATTGAGCGAGCGCACCTGCTGCATGTCGGGGCGCTCCAGCATCCACGCCGCCATCGCATCGGCCGCCTTCCACACGCACAGCGTGCAGGTCAGCACGATGGGGGTTTCCAGCTCGCCCAGTTCGTTCACCTGCGTGCTGCCGATGAACTTGCCGAAGCCGTTGCCGACATGCACCGCCGCGGGCACGCGCGAGCGGTACGCATTGCCCGGATGCGGCAGGATGGCGGTGACGCCGGTGCGCACGGTATCGCCTTCCACTAGGGTCACCTGCCCCACGCGGACGCCGGCGACATCGGTGATGGCGTTGTGCGTGCCGGGGGCGAAGATACCCGGCGCCACACCGAGGTCACGCGCGCGTACGCGCGGTGCGTCCTGAGCGGCGGCGGTGACGGACACGACGGCCAGCAGCAGCGCCGCCAGCCGGTACAGGGAACGGTGCGGCGTGCCGGGCATGCGGAGTCCTTATTGGCGTTGGCGGACGGCTTCGAACAGGGTGACGCCGGCGGCGACCGACACGTTGAGGCTTTCGATCTCGCCCGGCATCGGAATCTTCACCAGGCCGTCGCAGTTCTCGCGCGTCAACCGGCGCAGGCCGTCGGCTTCGCCGCCCAGCACCAGTGCCACATTGCCGCGCAGGTCGAGCGAGTACAGCGACGCTTCCGCTTCGCCGGCGAGGCCGTAGATCCACACGCCGAGTTGCTGCAAGTCGCGCAGACAGCGCGACAGGTTGGTGACCTGCACCACCGGGATGGTGTCGGCGGCGCCGGCCGAGGTCTTGCGCACGGTGGCATTCACGCCCACCGACTTGTCCTTCGGGATCACGACCGCGGTGACGCCGGCCGCTGCGGCGCTGCGCAGGCAGGCGCCAAGGTTGTGCGGGTCCTGCACGCCGTCCAGCACCAGCACCAGTGCCTTGCCTTCGGCGGCCTCGACCAGGCCCTGCAGCTCGCCTTCGTCCCAGGTCTTCGCCGCGGCATAGCGCGCCGCGACGCCCTGGTGGCGCAACGAACCGGCCACGCCGTCCAACGCCTGGCCGGTGACCCGGCGCACGTCGATGCCCTTGCGGCGCGCGTTCTCTTCGATCTCGGTCAGGCGCGCGTTCTTGCTGCCGCCTTCGACCAGCACCTCGCGCACGTTGTCGGCATCGTTCTCGATGGCCGAGGCCACCGCGTTGACGCCGACGATCCACTGGTTCTGCTTGCTCATGCGCTGTACGGCCGCGTAGGAAAGGCCGGCATTATCGCACCGACCGGTCGCTCAGCGCGGCGGCCAGGCCGGCGTGTCGTGGTCCGGGTGCTGGAAGGACACCACCCCGGCGAGGAAGGCGGCCGCGGCTTCGTCCTCCTCGGTGCGCCGTTGCGGCAGCGCCGGCAGGCCGTCCACGTACGGCAGCTTGCCCTCCACGCCGTACTGCACCCACGGCGCCAACCCGGCCGGCGCGTCGAAGGCGCCCGCGGCGATCGCCACACCATCCGGTGCCTCGTAGGTCAGCGGCGTGCCGCAGTCGGCGCAGAAGCCACGGTGGACGACATTCGACGACTGGTAGCGCTTCGGCTCGCCGCGCGTCCATTCCAGCAATGCGCCGCGCGTCGATACCAGCGGTGCGTAGTACGCACCGAAGGCCTTCTGACACATCCGGCAATGACAAATGGACGCATCTTTCAGTTCGCCGGTGACGCGAAAACGGATCGCGCCGCACTGGCATCCGCCGGTGTGCACGTTATCGGCCACGGCTCAGTACTTCTGTTTCTTGCGCTTGGCAGGCTGACCGCGCGGCGGGGGCGGCGGCAAGCCGCTGTCCTTGGTCTTATCCTCGACCAGGCGGAAGTCGATCTTGCGCTCTTCCAGGCTGGCCTTCAGCACGATGATGCGCACCCGGTCGCCGAGGCGGAACTGCAGGCCACGACGCTCGCCGGACAGCGTCTTTCGCACCGGATCGAAGTGGTAGTAGTCCTGCGGCAGCTGGGTCACGTGGACCAGGCCGTTGACCTTGGATTCGTCCAGCTCGACGAACAGGCCGAAGCTGGTGACGCCGCTGATGACGCCATCGAACTGGCCGCCGACGTGCTTCTCCATCCATGCGGCACGGAAGCGCTCGTCCACTTCGCGCTCGGCCTCGTCGGCACGGCGCTCGCGCTCGGAGCACTGCAGCGCCAACGCCGCCATGTCGCGGGCGGTGTACTGGAACGAGTCCGGCTTCTGCTTTGTCAGGCCGTGCTTGATCGCCCGATGCACCAGCAGGTCCGGATAGCGGCGGATGGGCGAGGTGAAGTGCGCGTACGCCTCCAGCGCCAGGCCGAAGTGACCCACGTTGTCGGGCGAATACACGGCCAGGCTCTGGCTGCGCAGCAGCACCGATTCCAGCAGCGCCGCATCCGGACGCTCGCGCACCTTCTTCAGCAGATTCGTGAAATCCTTGGGCTGCACCTTGCCCCACGACGGCATCGACAGCTTGAACTCCTTGAGGAATTCCAGCAGGTCCATGTACTTGGTTTCCGGCGGTTTCTCGTGGATGCGGTACGGCGCCGGAATGTGCGCCTTCAGCAGGAAGCGCGCGGCCTCGACATTCGCCGCGATCATGCATTCCTCGATCAGCTTGTGCGCATCGTTGCGCACCAGCATGCCGGCCTGGGTCACTTCGCCGCGGTTGTCCAGCACGAAGCGGACTTCGGAGCTTTCGAATTCGATCGCACCGCGCTGCGTGCGCGCCTTCGCCAGCACATGGTAGAGCTGGTACAGGCGCTCGACGTGCGGCAGCACCGGGGCGATCTGCGCGCGCACTTCTTCGTCGTTCTCGCCGACCGCCTTCCACACCTGCGTGTAGGTCAGGCGCGCGTGCGAGTTCATCACCGCTTCGTAGAATTTGGAGCTGGTGACCTCGCCTTCGCGGTTGACCTGCATGTCGCAGACAAAGGTCATCCGGTCGACCTTCGGATTCAGCGAGCAGATGCCGTTGGACAGCGTCTCCGGCAGCATCGGCACCACGTAGCCCGGGAAATAGACCGAGGTGGCGCGCTTTTGCGCCTCGTCGTCCAGCGGCGCGCCGGGACGCACGTAATGGGAGACGTCGGCGATGGCGACGATCAGGCGGAAGCCGTCGCGGGTGGGTTCGCAGTAGACGGCATCGTCGAAATCCTTCGCGTCCTCGCCGTCGATCGTGACCAGCGGCGTGGACCGCAGATCGACGCGGTCGCCGATCATCGCCGGCTCGACCACCAGCGGTACCGCGGTGGCTTCGTTCAATACTTCCTGCGGGAACTCGTGCGGCAGGTTGTGGCCGTGGATGGCGGCCTCGACCACCAGCGACGGCGTAAGGCTGTCGCCGAGCACGGCGATCACCTTGCCGATGGGCGGGCGGCGCGCATCCGGCGCCTGGGTCAGTTCGACGACGACGAGCTGGCCGTCGCGCGCGCCGCCGGTCGCATCCTGCGGGATCTGCACGTTGCGCTGGATGCGCTTGTCGTCGGGCGCGACGTAGGCGATGCCGACCTCAAACCCGAAGCGGCCGATCAGGCGGGTGACGCCGCGCTCGAGCACGCGCGCGATGCTGCCCTCGCGGCGGCCGCGACGGTCGATGCCGGTGACGTTGGCCAGGGCACGGTCGCCGTGCATCACCTTGCGCATCTCGAACGGCGGCAGGAACAGGTCGTCGCCACCGCCCGTGTCGGGACGCAGGAAACCGAAGCCGTCCGGGTTGGCGATCACCGTGCCGGCGATCAGGTCGGTCTGCTGCACCGGGGCGAAGCCGCCGCGACGGTTCTGCACCAGTTGGCCGTCGCGGACCATCGCCCCGAGCCGCTTGGACAGGGCATCGAAGCGGTCGGGCGCGTCCAGGCCTAGCGGGCCGGCGATCTCTTCCGCCGTCTGCGGACCCTCGGCCGCTTCCAGGAAGCCCAGGATGGCTTCGCGGCTGGCGATGGGCTGATCGTAGCGTTGCGCTTCGCGCTGCGCGTGCGGGTCGACGAAGCGGCCGGGCGACGGCGCCCGCCGTGGCATCGGGGACGACGCGGGGGCCGGCTTGCGACCACCGCGCGGCGCGGACGGCAAGTCCGGCATCCACGGCGGCAGGCTCTTTTTGGCCGGTTTGCCCGGCTTGCCGGCGGGCTTGCCACCGGTCTTGGGGGCATTGCGGGACGCCGGCTTCGCGCCGGCCTTGGCGTTCGCGGTGGGCTTCTTGCCGCCGCCAGTGGTGTTCTTCTTGGTCATCGGACCATCGTACACCCCGCCTGAACACATCATGCGAAGACACCCGTTGACATTCCCCCGCCCTGTCCTCAAAATGCGCGCCTCGCTTACCTGCCCAGGTGGCGGAATTGGTAGACGCACTAGTTTCAGGTACTAGCGGGTAAAACCGTGGAGGTTCGAGTCCTCTCCTGGGCACCACGCATAACGAGACCCTCGCGCAAGCGGGGGTTTTTCGTTTCCGGGGTTTCATCGGCATCGCGGGCTCAAGCGCTGCGACGGCGACGGGTAGAATTGCGGCAGGACACTGCTGCAGAAAAACGCACCCGATGAGCGACACCATCCGCCCCACCTTCCACGGCTTCGAACAGATCCCGCTGCGCGAGTATGCCGAGCGCGCCTACCTCGACTATTCGATGTACGTCGTGCTCGACCGCGCCCTGCCCTTCATCGGCGACGGGTTGAAGCCGGTCCAGCGGCGCATCGTCTATTCGATGAGCGAGCTGGGCCTCAATGCCGGCGCGAAGCCGAAGAAATCCGCGCGCACCGTGGGCGACGTGATCGGCAAGTACCATCCGCACGGCGACAGCGCGTGCTACGAAGCGCTGGTGCTGATGGCGCAGCCGTTCTCGTACCGCTATCCGCTGATCGAAGGCCAGGGCAACTTCGGTTCGCCGGACGACCCGAAGTCGTTCGCGGCGATGCGCTACACCGAATCCAAGCTGACTCCTATCGCCGAAGTGCTGCTGGGCGAACTCGGTCAGGGCACGGTGGACTGGGCGCCGAATTTCGACGGCACGCTGGAAGAACCCACGTGGCTGCCCGCGCGCCTGCCGCACCTGCTGCTCAACGGCACCACCGGCATCGCCGTGGGCATGGCCACCGACGTACCGCCGCACAACCTCAATGAGATCGTCAGCGCGTGCATCCGCCTGATCGATGACCCCGATGCGACCGTCGCCGACCTGTGCGAACACGTGCGCGGCCCGGACTACCCGACCAAGGCGGAGATCATCACCGCGGCGTCGGACCTGCGCGCGATGTACGAGAACGGCACCGGCAGCGTTCGCGCGCGCGCCGTGTGGCGCAAGGACAACGCCAACATCGTGATCGACGCGCTGCCCTACCAGGTCTCGCCGTCGAAGATCATCGAGCAGATCGCCACCCAGATGCGGGCGAAGAAGCTGCCGTGGCTGGAAGACATCCGCGACGAATCCGACCACGCCAATCCGGTGCGCGTCGTGCTGATCCCGCGCTCCAACCGCGTGGACGCCGAACAGCTGATGGGCCACCTGTTCGCCACCACCGACCTGGAGAAGAGCTTCCGGGTCAACCTCAACATCATCGGGCTCGACGGCCGTCCGCAGGTCAAGAACCTGAAGATGCTGCTGACCGAATGGCTGGCATTCCGCAGCGACACCGTGACGCGCCGCCTGAAGCACCGGCTTGAGAAGGTCGAGCGTCGCCTGCACCTGTTGGAAGGCTTGCTGGTCGCGTTCCTCAACCTGGATGAGGTCATCCGCATCATCCGCACCGAGGACGAACCGAAGGCCGCGTTGATCGCTCGCTTCAAGCTGAGCGAGGAACAGGCGGACTACATCCTCGACACCAAGCTGAAGCAGCTCGCCCGCCTCGAGGAAATGAAGATCCGCGGCGAGCAGGACGAACTGCAGGCCGAGCGCGAGAAGATCGCCGGCATCCTGGAGTCGAAGGCCAAGCTGAAGAAGCTGATCAAGGACGAACTGACGGCCGACGCGAAGAAGTTCGGCGACGCCCGCCTGTCGCCGCTGGTGCAGCGCGATGCCGCCCAGGCCCTGGACGAGACCGAACTGGTCGCCAGCGAACCGATGACCGTCGTGCTGTCGGAGAAAGGCTGGATCCGCGCCGCCAAGGGCCACGAGGTGGACGCCGCCACGCTGTCCTACCGCGATGGCGACGGCCTGCTGGCCGCGGTGCGCTCGCGCAGCACGCAGCAGGTGGCGTTCCTCGATTCCGAAGGCCGCAGCTATTCCACCGCCGTGCACACGCTGCCCTCCGCGCGCGGCAACGGCGAACCGCTGACTGGCCGCTTCTCGCCGGCGGCGGGCGCGTCGTTCCAGGCCTTGGCCAGCGGCGACAACGACAGCCGCTTCGTGCTGGCGTCCTCGCATGGCTACGGCTTCGTCACCCGCTTCGAGAACCTCACCGGTCGCCAGAAGGCGGGCAAGGCGATGCTCAACCTGACCCCCGGCGCTGGCGTGCTGCAACCGGCGCAGGTGCCGAACGTGGATACCGACCGCATCGTCGCGGTGACCAGCGCCGGCCACCTGCTCGCGTTCCCGGTCAGCGAGCTGCCGGAGCTCGACAAGGGCAAGGGCAACAAGGTGATCGAGATCCCGAAGGCCAAGCTGGGCACCGAGCGCGTGGTCGCCATCGCGGCGGTGGCGCCCGGCAGCACGCTGCTGGTGAAGAGCGGCCAGCGCACGATGAGCCTGTCGTTCAAGGACCTGGACGAGTACGTCGGTGCACGCGCGACGCGCGGCGGGTTGTTGCCGCGGGGTTGGCAGAAGGTCGACGGACTCGAAGTCCAGTAGTTCAGCGGACGGGCGCGCTGCGGCGTGCTCTTCATCGCCGCAGCCCGCAGCTTCAGGGGGCGCGGCAGAAGGTCGACGGACTGGACGTCCAGTCGTTCACCGCTCACCTCTGAAGGATTCGCCGATGGATGCCGATTTCTGGTTGCAGCGCTGGCAGGAAGGCCAGATCGGTTTCCATCGCAGCGACGTGATGCCGCTGCTGGAGAAGCATTGGCCGTCGCTGCAGCTGCCGTCGGAGGCGCGCGTGTTGGTGCCGCTGTGCGGCAAGTCGCTCGACATGCATTGGCTGGCCGCACAGGGCCATCGCGTGCTCGGCGTTGAACTCTCTCCGCTGGCGGTGACGCAGTTCTTCGAGGAAGCCGGCCTGGAGCCGGTGCGGACCACCAGCCGCTACGGCGAGCATTTCAGCGCGGGGCCGGTGGAGATTCTGCTGGGCGATGCCTTCGGCCTCGACCCGGCACTGCTGGCGGACGTGGCCGGCGTGTACGACCGTGCCGCCCTGATCGCGTTGCCGCCTGACCTGCGCCTGCGCTACCGCGACACGGTCTATGCGTCGCTGCCTGCCGGCTGCCAGGGGCTGCTGATCACGCTGGAGTATCCGCAGGCCGAGAAGGCCGGCCCGCCGTTTTCGGTGGAGCAGCCGGAAGTCGAGGCGCTGTTCGCCGCACCGTGGCGGCATACGCTGCTGGAGCGGCGCGACATCCTGGACCAGGAGCCGCGCTTCCGCGAAGAAGGCCTGAGCGCGCTGGACACGGCGGTCTACCGCCTGCGCCGGGCCTGACGCCGCCGCTTATTCGGCGACGGCTTCGCCGTCCAGCTTGGAGGTCAGGTACAGCTGGATGCCCAGGCGCTTGATCAGGCCCAACTGCTGTTCCAGCCAGTGCGCGTGGTCTTCCTCGGTGTCCTGCAACTGGGTCAGCAGGATCTCGCGCGTCACGTAGTCGCCATGCTGTTCGCACAGCGCCACGCCCTTGGCCAAATTGGCGCGCACCGCGTACTCGACCTCGAGGTCGCGCTGCAGCATCTCCTCGACGGTCGTGCCCGCGGTGAAGGCTTCCGGGCGCATGTCCGGGTCGCCTTCGAGGAACAGGATGCGGCGCAGCAGCGCGTCGGCGTGCTGGGTCTCTTCCTGCATCTCATGGTCGATGCGGTGGAACAGCGCCTTCAGGCCCTGGTCCTCGTAACGCCGCGAATGGATGAAGTACTGGTCGCGCGCGGCGAGCTCGCCACGCAGCAGGAACTTGAGGTAGTCGACGACGTCGGGGTGGCCTTTCATGGGGGGCGGCTCCTGTAACGAGGCGCACAGGATGCCCGATCCCGCGGGCCGGCGACCGAATCGGAATCAGTCGCGTTCGTCGTCGCATCGGAGCGTCGACCGTCATCCTTCCGTGGAATAATCGCCCCGCCCGCCCCTACTCGCAGGACCCGCAATGCTGAAGTGGACCCGGCGCATCGCGCTGCTGCTGTTGGCCCTGATCGTGGTCGTGGTGCTGGTCGCATGGTGGATGTTGCGGGGCAGCCTGGCACGGCTGGACGGCGAGACCGGCCTGGCCGGCCTGTCGGCGCCGGCCAGCGTGCAGCGCGACGCGCTGGGCGTGGTCACGATCGACGCGGCCAGCGAGGCCGACGCGGTCCGCGCGCTCGGCTACGTACACGCACAGGAACGCTATTTCGAGATGGACCTGATGCGCCGCAGCTCGTCCGGCGAACTGGCGGAGCTGTTCGGCCCCATCGCCGTCGACCTGGACAAGGAGCGCCGCGTGCACCGCATCCGTGCGCGCCTGGGCGAACACCTGGACGCCTTCGCTGGCAACCGCATGCCGCAGCTGCAGGCCTACGCCGACGGCGTGAATGCCGGCCTCGGCAATCTGCGCGCACGCCCCTGGCCCTACCTGCTGCTGCGCCAGGAGCCGCGCGAATGGGAAGTGCTGGATTCGGCGCTGACCGGGTACGCGATGTACTTCGATCTGCAGGATGCACAGAACGTGCGCGAGCTGGGCCTGTGGCAGATCCGCCAGCACGTGCCGCCGAGCCTGTACGCCCTGCTCGCCCACGATGGCACCGAATGGGACGCCCCGCTGTTCGGCGAACCGCGCGGCAACGCGCCCCTGCCGGACGCCAGCCAGGTGGATCTGCGCACGCTGCCGATGCCGAAGACGGATTCGCACCAGCGCCTCGCCGACAAGGGCACGCCCGGCAGCAACAACTGGGCCGTCGCCGGCGCGCTGACCGCTGATGGCCGCGCGATCGTCGCCGACGACATGCACCTGGGCCTGCGCGCGCCCGGCATCTGGTTCCGCGTGCGGCTGCGCTATCCGGACCCGCATGCACCGGGCGGCAAGGTCGATGTGTCCGGCTTCAGCCTGCCGGGCCTGCCCGCGATCATCGTCGGCAGCAACGGGCGCGTCGCGTGGGGCTTCACCAACAGCTACGCGGACACCGCGGACTGGTATCCGGTGAATCCGTGCAAGGGCGCCGCGACGACGGGCTGCGACGCCGTCGAGCGCCATGCGGAGACCATCAAGGTGGCGGGCGGCGAAGACGTGGCGTTCGAAGTGCTCGACACCCGCCACGGCCCCATCGTGCATCCGGCGAAGGACGGGCGCCCCGCGCTGGCGTTGCGCTGGGTGGCGCAGCTGCCGGGCGCACTGAACTTCGGCCTGTCCGACCTCGCGCGCGCGGACGACCTGTCCGCCGCGCTCGCGGTGGCCCAGCGCACGGCGACGCCCGCACAGAATCTGGTGGTCGCCGACCGCAACGGCCGCATCGCCTGGCGCATCCTCGGCCCGCTGCCTTCGCGCGCGGGTGCGTGCGCGCATTCCCTCGACGGCGCCACGTCCGCGGCGCCCACCGACGATGCGGCCCCTCCCTGCAAACCATGGGATCTCTCCTTCCAACTCTCGCCAGTACTGACGTCGCCGGAAAACCATCGTCTCTGGACCGCCAACGCCCGCGTGCTGGATGGCGCCGCCCTCGCCCGCGTGGGTGATGGCGGGTATGCGCTGGGCGCACGCGCCAAGCAGATCCGCGACGGCCTGATGGCGAAGGATCGCTTCACCGAGAAAGACCTGCTGGCGATCCAGCTCGACGATCGCGCACTGTTCCTGGAGCGCTGGTGGATGCTGCTGCAGGCCGAAGCGAAAAAGCGACCGGCGGACTCCCCGCTCAAGGCCCTCGCCGATGCCGGCAAGACGTGGGACGGCACCGCCAACATCGATTCGGTCAGCTACCGACTGGTTCGCGCCTGGCGCCTGGCGGTGCACGCACGCATCGCCGACGGCCTCACCGCGCCCGCGCAGGCGGCGCTGGGCGACGCCTTCATCATGCCCGACCTGCCGCAGCTGGAAGGCGTGGTGTGGCCGCTGCTCGAACAGCGCCCCGCGCACCTGCTGTCGCGCCGCTACACCACCTGGGATGCGCTGCTGGAAGATGCCGCAAAGGAAGTGCGCGACGATCTCGCTGGCCAGGGACCGCTGGCCGAGCGGCGTTGGGGCGAACGCAACACGGCGAAGATCTGCCACCCGTTGGCCAACGCACTGCCCGCCTTCCTGAAGCCGCGCCTCTGCATGCCGGGGGAACCGCTCGCCGGCGATGGCGCCATGCCGCGCGTGCAAGGTCCGTCCTTCGGCGCATCGGAACGCATGGTGGTATCGCCCGGCCATGAGGCCGACGGCATCATCCACATGCCAGGCGGCCAGAGCGGCCACCCGATGTCGCCGTTCTGGGGCGCCGGCCACGACGACTGGGTGCACGGTCGACCGACGCCGTTCCTGCCGGGCGAGGCCACGCACACGCTCACCTTGCGTCCCGCCAACGCTCAGCCCAGGTAGTGGTCCGGCACCGCCAGCCCCTGCTGGCGGAAGAAGCTGAGCTGGTCGAAGTAGCCGCGCTGAAACACGATGCGGCCGTCACGCACCTGGAAGAAGCCACACCCGCGCAGCCCCAGCGGATCGCGCCACGCGAGGACGGCCCACTCGCCGTCCTCGAGGATCTGCTCCACCTCGCACACCATCGTGGCGCGCGCGAACTCGGTGCGGAACAGCGAGGTGATCGCATCGCGGCCGTGCAACGGATCGGTCACCACCTGGTGGTTGACCGCATCCTCCGCATACAGCGCCGCGAGCCCATCGACATCCGCGGCGTTGAAGCGGCGGACCCATTCCTTCACCACGTCGGACGGCGTCACGTCGCCGTGTCCTGCAACGCGGACGCGTGCACGCCGGCGACGGCACGGCCAGACGGATCGGCCATCTTCGCGAAGCTCGCATCCCAGGCGATCGCCGCCGGCGACGAACAGGCGATCGACTTGCCGCCCGGCACCGTCTCGGCGCAGGCCTGCCCCGGATAGTGCTGCTCGAACAGCGTGCGGTAGAAGTAGGCCTCTTTGGTCTGCGGCGGATTGACCGGGAAACGCTTGTCGGCGGCAGCGAGTTCGCGATCGCTGACCTGCGCTTCGGCATGCGCTTTCAGGCCGTCGATCCAGCCGTAGCCGACGCCGTCGCTGAACTGCTCCTTCTGCCGCCACAGGATCGACTCCGGCAGGTAGCCGTCGAAGGCTTCGCGCAGCACGCCCTTCTCCATCCGCTGCGCGCCGACGTGGGTCTTGTCGATCATCTTGTGCGCGGCATCCATCTTCATGGCGACGTCGAGGAACTCGACATCGAGGAACGGCACGCGCGGCTCCACGCCCCAGGCCATCATCGACTTGTTGGCGCGCAGGCAATCGTAGTTGTGCAGCGCGTCCAGCTTGCGCACCAGTTCTTCGTGGAACTCGCGCGCGTTCGGCGCCTTGTGGAAGTAGAGATAGCCGCCGAAGATCTCGTCGCTGCCCTCGCCCGACAGCACCATCTTGACGCCCATGGCCTTGATCCGCCGCGCGAGCAGGTACATCGGCGTGGACGCCCGGATGGTGGTGACGTCGTAGGTCTCGATGTGGCGGATCACCTCGGGGATCGCGTCAAGACCCTCCTGGAAGGTGTAGGTGAAGCCGTGGTGCACGGTGCCCAGCGCCTTCGCCGCGACCTCGGCCGCCGCCAAGTCCGGCGAGCCCTCAAGGCCGATGGCGAAGGAGTGCAGGCGCGGCCACCAGGCCTCCGTCTTGTCGTTGTCCTCGATGCGGTGGCGTGCATAGCGCGCGGCGACCGCGGCCACCAGCGAGGAATCCAGCCCGCCGGACAGCAGCACGCCATACGGCACGTCGGTCATCAGCTGGCGATGCACGGCGCGCTCGAACGCGTCGCGGAGTTCGTCTTTCGACACCGCCACGCCCTCTACGGCGCTGTAGTCGCGCCAGGGCTTCTCGTAGTACTTCACCAGCGCGCGCGTAGCGGTGTCGTAGTAGTGGCCCGGCGGGAACTGCGCCACGTCGGCGCAGATCGGCGCCAGCGCCTTCATTTCGGAGGCCACGCACAGGCGGCCTTCGCGGTCGTGCCCCCAGTATAGCGGACACACCCCGATCGGATCGCGCGCGATCAGTGCACGCCCGGCGGCCTTGTCCCACAGGGCGAAGGCGAAGATGCCGTTGAGGCGATTGAGGAACGACACCGGATCGTCTTCGCGGTACAGCGCGTTGATGACCTCGCAGTCCGAGCCTGTCTGGAAGGCGTAATCCTGCGCGAGTTCGCCTTTCAGTTCGCGATGGTTGTAGATCTCGCCATTGACGGCCAAGATCAGGTCGCCGTCGGCCGAACGCAATGGCTGCGAGCCGCCGGCGGGATCGACGATGGCCAGCCGCTCGTGCACCAGGATCGCGCCCTCGTCGTGGTAGACGCCGCTCCAATCCGGGCCGCGGTGGCGCTGCTTCTGGGACAGCTCCAGCGATTGCCGTCGCAGGGCCGCAATGTCGTCGCCGGGCTGCAGCCCGAAGATGCCGAAGATGGAACACATGGGTGGAAACTCCTGGTGGGGTTCGGAATCAGGGGCCGGAAACGAAGAAACCCGCATCTTGCGATGCGGGTTTCTGGTATCCGGCAGATCTTTCTTTGCCTAGTCGCAGAGCCGCACCGCCCGCGTCCCGTTGTTCGGGCGCAGGTTGTTGCGGTTGTTATTGATGGCGGTGCGGCAGGGCATGGGCCGACCGTAACCGGTCCGGGCCGGGGCGCGCAACTGTTTCATCCGTAAGGGAACGGCGGGGCCCACGGTCAGCCTGCAGGCTGGGTCAACATCAAGCGCTGCACCAGCGCCTGGTACAGGCCCGGTAGCGCCTCGAGGTCGGCGACGCGGATGTTCTCGTCGACCTTGTGGATGCTGGCATTGACCGGCCCGACCTCGATGCACTCCGCGCCCAAGGGGGCGATGAAGCGTGCATCGGAGGTGCCGCCTGCCGTGCTTTCTTCCGGCGGCGCACCCGCGAACTCGCCCAGCACCGCGCGCGCGGTGGCCCGCAGGTGCCCCTCCGGCGTGTAGAACGGCTCGCCACCGCGCAACCAGCGGATGCTGTAGTCCAGCCCATGCTTGCGGAAGATGCCTTCGATCTCCTGCTCCAAGCGCTCCGCCGTCCACGAGGGATTGAAGCGCAGGTTGAACACCACCTGCAGTTCGCCGGGAATGACGTTGCTCGCGCCCGTGCCGGCATGGATGTTGGAAATCTGCAAACTGGTCGGCGGGAAGGTTTCGTATCCGTCATCCCACTGGCGGGCGGCGAGTTCGTCCAGCGCCGGCAACGCCTTGTGGATCGGGTTGAGCGCCTTGTGCGGGTAAGCGACGTGGCCCTGCACGCCATGCACGTCCAGCGTGCCGGTCAGCGTGCCGCGACGGCCGACCCGCAGCAGGTCGCCCAGCGTTTCCTTCGACGATGGCTCACCGGTGATGCACCAGTCGATCCGCTGGCCGCGTTCGCGGAACAGCGCGGCGACCTTCTTCACGCCATCGTGGGCGTCGCCTTCTTCATCCGAGGTCACCAGCAGCGCCACCGTCCCCGGATGGTCGGGATGCGCATCGACGAAGCGCTCCAGCGCGATCGTGCACGCGGCCACGCTGCACTTCATGTCCGCCGTGCCGCGTCCGTACAGCACGCCGTCGCGCACCGTGGGCACGAACGGATCGCTGGTCCACGCGGACAACGGGCCCGGCGGCACCACGTCGGTATGTCCCAGCAGCACCAGCACCGGCGCACCGCTGCCATGGGTCGCCCACAGGTTGTCGGTATCGCCGAAACGCAGGTGCTCGCAGTGGAAGCCCCACTGGCTCAGGCGCGTCGCCAGCACCTGCTGGCACCCGGCATCATCCGGCGTCACCGAGTGGCGACGGATCAGTTCGCTGGAGAGTTCGACGACATCGCTCACTTTCCGGCTCCGAACAGCTTCTTGAAGCCATTGTCGCTGAAGCCCTGTGAAAAGCCCGCCACGTCATCGACTACCACCGGACGCCGGATCAGCTGCGGGTATTCCTTCAACAGCAGCTTCCATTCCGCGTCGGAACCGGGCGACTTGCGGTTCTCGGGCAGCTGGCGCCACGTGGTCGACGATTTGTTGATCAGCGCATCCCAGCCGCCCACCTTGTCCGCCCAATCCTTCAGCGTTTCCGGTGCCTGCCGGTTGTCGCGGTAATCGACGAACGTGTACGCCACGCCGAAGCGGTCGAGCCACTTCGTTGCCTTCTTGCAGGTGTCGCAATTCTTGAGTCCGTAGAGCGTCGCCGTCATGATCCGATTGTTCGCAGTGTGCCGCCGACGATGTTACCGCAGAGCCACGACTGTCACCCGTAAGACGCACCGGTCAGTGCGGACACATGGCAGTGGTCGCGCCTTGCAGGCGACCAAGGTCGTCGAACTGGAGCCCGATGGCGCTAACGCGCTCCACGTCATCGCGCTCCATGCAGACCATCTTGAGACGCACTGCATTGGGGTTGTCGGCAGCGCGCCGGGCAGCATCGACGATGGACTCACGATCAGCGCCATCTACACCTGCCGCCTGCACCGCCGCTATCAGGGGTACCAACTGGCGACGGGAGATGTCCCAAGCCACTTGATCGGGATAGCAGTCAGGATTGGACGAGGTTGCTGCATTCAACAAGCCCTCGCCCTCGATGACTTTTTGGTCCCGACCGGTGGCCCACCAATGCGCGTTGGTTCCGATCAGCAGGAACAGCAGCACGTATATGAGAACGTTGCGACTCGACATTGGATTTGCCTCACGTCAATACCTATAGAACGATATTGGAATCGACCCCGCCCCACGCCAGACCACTGCGCCGCGACTGCGATCAATCCGCCAGACCGCGCAGCAGTTCGTTGACGCTGGTCTTGCTGCGGGTCTTCTCGTCGACCTGCTTGACGATCACCGCGCAGTACAGCGAATGCGAACCGTCGGCCGCCGGCAGCGAGCCGGATACCACCACGCTGCCCGGCGGCACGTAGCCGTAGGTGATCTCTTTCGTCGCACGGTTGTAGATGCGGGTGGACTGGCCGATGAACACGCCCATGCCGATGACGCTGTGGTGGCCGACCACCACGCCTTCGACGACTTCGGAGCGCGCACCGATGAAGCAGTGGTCCTCGATGATCGTCGGGCTGGCCTGCAGCGGTTCGAGCACGCCGCCGATGCCGGCGCCGCCGGACAGATGGCAGTGCTTGCCGATTTGGGCACACGAACCCACCGTCGCCCACGTATCGACCATCGTGCCTTCACCGACGTGGGCACCGATGTTGACGAAGCTCGGCATCAACACCACGTCCTTGCCGAAATAGCTGCCGCGGCGGGCGATCGCGCCCGGCACGACGCGCACGCCGAGCTTGCGGAAGTCGTTCTCGTCGAAGGCGCCGAAACGCGCCTCGACTTTGTCCCAGAACGGCGCGGGATAGGCTTCGACCAGTTCCAT
Source organism: Pseudoxanthomonas sp. (assembly GCA_047600885.1). Taxonomy (GTDB): domain Bacteria; phylum Pseudomonadota; class Gammaproteobacteria; order Xanthomonadales; family Xanthomonadaceae; genus Pseudoxanthomonas_A. The sequence continues at coordinate 78,383 of JASGKE010000002.1, forward strand.
CTCGTTGACGCGGAAGTACAGCAGCACCGCTTTCTTCAGCCACTCGTTGACCTTCCAGCCGCCTTTGCCATCGGGCTCGGCCACGCGCAGCTTGCCCGCTTCCAGGCCTTCGATGGCCTGTTCGACGGCGGTGCGGGTGGAGCCTTCGATCTCGGCCGGCGTCAGCTCGGCACGACGCTCGAACGCGCTCTCGATGGTGGACTTCAGTTCTTCGGTCTTGGTGGCTTTGCGGGTCATCAAACGTCCTGCTGGGTTCTTGCTCAGGTGGGGGTATCGAGCCCGGCGCGCAGCGCGTCGCGCAACGCATCCTGCTGGGCGGTATCGGTGAGGGGCTGATCGTGTTCGTCGGTGATCTGGAACACGTCCTCGGCGCGTTCGCCGAAGGTGGCGATGCGCGCGTCGTGCACGCGCAGGCGCTGGCGACGCAGCACCTGGGCGACGTCGGACAGCAGGCCGGGGCGGTCGGGCGCGACCAGGCCGAGGATCGTGCGACGGCCGTCCGGCGTGGCGCCGAACTCGATCCGCGGCGCGAACCGGAAATGCTTCAACTGCCGCGGGACCGCGCGTCGCGACGTGCGCACGCTGTCCAGCGGCCGCGCCAGCGCCTCGCCCAATCCCTGCTCGATGTCGGCCGGATCGCGTGGCGCATAAGCGTCGGCGGGCAGCACTTCAAAGGTATCGAAGATCGCGCCCTGCGGCCCGACCAGCACGCGCGCCTGGTGGATGGCGAAGCCCATCCGGTCCAGCGTGGCGAGGATGGCGGCGAACAGACCGTCGCGGTCCGGCGAATGGACGAAGACCTCCATCGCATCGGCGTCGTCCGCGATCCGGCGCGCCCGCACGCGTGTCTCGCCCAGCGTCGCACCGCGGATCGCATGCGCCTGCCAGGCCAGTTGTTCGGGACGGAAGCGCAGGAAGCTCTCCTCGGGCATCGTCGCGAACAATGCGTCGGCCTGCGCTGCGGTCATGCCCTGCACTTCCAGCAGCGCGCGTACGCTGCCGCGCGCTTCGAAGAGGCGTTCGTCCACCGCCACCGGATTCTCCAGCCCTTCGCGCAACACGCGGCGCGCCGCGAAGTAGAGATCGGCGAGTAGCCGATCCTTCCACGCGTTCCAGAGTTTCGGACTGGTGCCGGCGATGTCGGCGCAGGTGAGCAGGTAGAGATAGTCCAGCCGCTCGCGGTCCTTCACCAGCGCGGCGAAGGCGTGGATCACGTCCGGATCGGCGATGTCCTGCTTCTGTGCGGTGACCGACATGCGCAGGTGCTGCTCGACCAGCCAGGCCACGAGTTCGGTGTCCGACTCGCTGAGCGCATGCGCGGCACAGAACTCGCGCGCATCGACGGCGCCGAGTTCGGAATGGTCGCCCCCGCGACCCTTGGCGATGTCGTGGAAGAGCCCCGCCAGCAACAGCAGTTCCGGCTTGCGCAGGCGCGGCCACACCTCGTGCGCGATCGAGAAGCGCTCGTCGGCGCGGCCGGCGGCGAAGGCGGCGATGTTCCGCAGCACCATCAAGGTGTGCTGGTCGACCGTATAAACGTGGAAGAGGTCGAACTGCATCCGCCCCGACACACGGGCGAACGCGGGGATCCACTGGCCGAGCACGCCCAGCCGGGCCATGCGGGTGAGCGTTTCCACCGCACGCGGCCCGCGCAGCAACGCCATGAAGGCATCGCGCTGCGCGCGCGTGGCGTCGGGATAGGCGAGCAGCTTCGGCAGCGCCTCGGCCAGCGCGCGCGCAGTGCGCGAGTGCAGCCCGCGAACCTGCGGGTTCGCGGCCCACGCCGCAAACAGGGCGAAAACCTGAGCCGCGTCGCCGGCCGGCCACGTCGCGTCGCGCGCGGCCAGATAGCCGCGGCGCAGGGCGAAGTGCGCGTCCAGCGGTTCGGCCAGCGCCTCGCCGTCGAACTGCTCTTCGAAGCGCTGCAGCAGGCGGTCGCTGATCCGGCGCACGATGGCCGCGCTGCGATAGAAACCCTGCATCATCTTCTCGACGCCGAGGTTCTCCGCGTCGTCGGCGAAACCCAGGCGCTGGGCCAGGGTCTTCTGGTAGTCGAAGCGCAGGCGTTCTTCAGCACGCGCAGCGACCCGGTGCAGGCCGTAGCGCAACCGGCCCAGTGCGCGCCGCTCGCGCGCCAGCGCCGCGGCTTCGTCCTGGCCCAGGTGCCCCATGCCGACCAGCGGCTCGAGATCGCGCACGCCGAACGTGCGCAGCGCCATCCAGCCCAGCGTGTGCAGGTCGCGCAGGCCGCCGGGGCCGTCCTTGATGTTGGGTTCGAGGTTGTCGGAGGTGTCGCCGAAACGCGCGTGGCGGATGCGCAGTTCCTCGCGCTTGGCCACGAAGAAATCGCGCGGCGGCCAGACCCGCGCCGGACCGATCGCATCGATCAGCAGACCTTCGTCGACCGGCTCGCCGACGATCAGACGCTCTTCGATCAACGCGGTCAGCACGGTCTGGTCGGCGGCCGCGGCGGCCGTGCATTCGGCCGCCGAGCGCACGCTGTGGCTGATCGGCAGGCCGGCATCCCACAGCGTCGCGAAGAAGCGCGCCACCGCATCGTGGTGGGTCTGCTGGACCTCGCTGCCGGCCAGCACCAGCACGTCGACGTCCGATTGCGGGAACAGTTCGCCGCGTCCGTAGCCGCCCACGGCGAACAGCGCCATCGGCGCGTGTTCGGGAATGCAGCGTAACCAGGCGTCCTTCAGCAGATGATCGACGGCGCGTGCGCGCAAGGCCAGGATGCGGTCCATGCCGTCGTCCTGGTCGAACCGCTTGTCCAGGCGGGCGTCCGTATGGCCCAGCGAGGCGCGTGGCCGCCGCCGACCAGGCAGCGTCATCGACGACGTCCGGGCCGATGTCCGGCAGCCGCGTCGCATGTCCGTTCGCGGCTGCCGGGACGCTCACAGGTCGTTGTCGTCGCCCGGCACGCGGGTCAGGATCTCGACGCCGTCTTCGGTAACCGCCACGGTGTGCTCCCACTGTGCCGAAAGCTTGCGGTCCTTGGTCACCACGGTCCAGCCGTCGGGCAGCACCTTGGTGTGGCGGGCGCCCTCATTGATCATCGGCTCGATGGTGAAGGTCATGCCCGGCTTGAGCACGACGCCTTCGCCGGAACGGCCGTAATGCAGCACTTGCGGTTCGTCGTGGTAGACCTTGCCGATGCCGTGCCCGCAGTACTCGCGTACCACGCTGAAGCGCTCGCCCTCGGCGTACTGCTGGATCGCGTGGCCGACATCGCCCAGGGTCGCGCCCGGCTTCACCGCGCGGATGCCGCGGAACATGGCCTCGCGGGTCACGTCCACCAGGCGCTTGGCCATCACCGACGGGGTGCCGACGATGTACATGCGGCTGGTGTCGCCGTGCCAGCCGTCCTTGATGACGGTGACGTCGATATTGAGGATGTCGCCGTCCTTGAGCACTTTCCCTTCGCTGGGGATGCCGTGGCAGATGACATTGTTGACCGACGTGCAGACGGTCGCCGGGAAGCCCTTATAGCCCACGTTCGCGGGGATCGCCTGCTGCACGTTGACGATGTGATCGTGGCAGATGCGGTCCAGTTCGGCGGTGGTCACGCCCGGCTTCACGTGCGGGGCGACCACCTGGAGCACCTCGGCGGCCAGCCGGCCGGCGATGCGCATCTGGGCGAGGTCTTCGGGGGTTTTCAGCTGGATGGCCATTGGCCGATTATCCCCCATTTGGCCCGCCAGCTGAACGCCCCGGGCAGCTTCGCCCCGGCGACCCCTGCCCTCGGTTTGCGGCCGGGCGCTGGGGGCGGCTATAATCCCGCGGCTTCGCGCTCGGGTTCGCCCGGCCGGACCGCCTACGTCGGGCGTCACCGACGAATCCACACCTGTCGCCACCGCCCGTGCCGGGGTGCCCTTCTCCGGAAGGGTTCGGTCACGGAAGCGACAGGGAGGCCCAACCCCGGAACCCGGCCCTCGCGGGCACCGCCTTCCTTTTGCCTGGCGGCGGGTTCCTTATCAGGAGTAGAGCAATGCCCCAAGTCACCATGCGCCAGATGCTGGAAGCCGGCGTCCATTTCGGCCACCAGACCCGCTACTGGAACCCCAAGATGGCGCCGTACATCTTCGGTGCCCGCGGCAAGATCCACATCATCAACCTCGAGAAGACCGTTCCGCTGTTCAACGACGCGATGAACTTCATCTCGGGCGTCGCCCAGAAGCGCGGCACCATCCTGTTCCTGGGCACCAAGCGCAGCGCGCGCGAGGCCGTGAAGGAAGAGGCCGTGCGTTGCGGCATGCCGTACATGACCCAGCGCTGGCTGGGCGGCACGCTGACCAACTTCGCCACCGTGAAGAAGTCGGTCGCCCGCCTGAAGGAACTGGAAGCCGCCGAAACCGACGGCACCTTCGAGAAGCTGGTCAAGCACGAAGTGCTGGGCCTGCGCCGCGAGCGCGAGAAGCTGGAAGCCTCGCTGGGCGGTATCAAGGAGATGAACCGCCTGCCGGACGCCCTGTTCGTCATCGACATCGGCCATGAAGACATCGCCATCAAGGAAGCCAAGAAGCTCGGCATCCCGGTGATCGCGGTGGTCGACTCTAACTACGACCCGGCCCTGGTCGACTACGCCATCCCCGGCAACGACGACGCCATCCGCGCCGTGCAGCTGTACGCCCGCGCCGCCGCCGACGCCGTGCTGGAAGGCAAGGCCGCCGCGCCGAACTCCGCCACCGTGCGCGAGGAAGAGTTCACCGAAGGCGGCGACGACAAGGGTGCCCGTCGCGCCCCGGCCAAGAAGGCCGCCGGCAAGAAGTCCGACGAAGCCGCTGCCGAGTAATCCGGCTGCAACGCCGCCGCGCCATGCTGCGCGGCGGCTTTCTTCCCTGCCTGGCGCGCCCTGCGCCGGCCGGGATACGACACGACGGCCTCCGTGCCGTCCACCGAATTCGCTAACCGAGGTAATCCCGTGGAAATCACCGCTTCCCTGGTCAAGGAACTGCGCGAGCGCACCGGCGCCGGCATGATGGAGTGCAAGAAGGCGCTCACCGAGAACAAGGCCGACATCGACGCCGCCGCCGAATGGCTGCGCAAGTCGGGCCTGGCCAAGGCCGACAAGAAGGCTGACCGCGTCACCGCCGAAGGCCGCATCGCCGTGGCCCAGGACGGCGGCAAGGCCGTGCTGGTCGAGATCAACTCCGAGACCGACTTCGTCGCCAAGGACAGCAACTTCATCGCCTTCACCGACGCGATCGCGCAGGCCGCGCTGACCTCCGGCGCCGCCGATGCCGACGCCCTGAAGAGCGCCAAGCTGCCCTCCGGCGAGACGGTCGAAGAGGCCCGTGCGGCCGCGATCGCCAAGCTGGGCGAGAACATGCAGATCCGTCGCCTGGCGGCCATCGACAGCGCCAACAACGTCGCGGCCTACGTGCACGGCGGCAAGATCGGCGTGCTGGTCGAGGTCAAGGGCGGCGACGCCGACCTGGCCCGCGGCCTGGCGATGCACATCGCCGCGATGAACCCCCCGCACAACAAGGCCTCCGACGTGCCGGCCGAGTTCGTGGCGAAGGAAAAGGAAATCGAGCTGGCCAAGATGTCCGACAAGGACAAGGCCAAGCCGGCCGACATCCTGGAGAAGATCATCTCCGGCAAGATCAACAAGATCGTCAACGAAGTCACCCTGTACGGCCAGCCGTACGTGCTGGACAGCGACAAGACCGTCGAGCAGGTGGTCAAGGCCGCCGGCGCCGACGTGATCGGCTTCCAGCGTCTGGTGGTCGGCGAAGGCATCGAGAAGGTGGTGGAAGACTACGCCGCCGAAGTGATGAAGCAGGCCGGCCTGGCGTAAGCCATCGCCTCACCTGTTGCACGCAGGAAAGCCGCGGGAAACCGCGGCTTTCTTGTTTCTGGGGAACACGCTTTGCACGCCTCGCGACCGTTCGTCGCGCGCCACTCAAGTTTGTCCTTCCTGCGCCGAAACTGGTTACAAAGGTGACACTTCGTCACGCTTTGCTGGCATGCTGCCGCTAACCTCCTTTCAACGCAGTGCGCACCCGGATGCGTCCCGAACTCGAAGCCCAGCTCCTGAATTGCCGCAACCTGCCGAGCCCGCCGGGTGTGGCATTGCGCATCATCGAGCTCGCCCAGGACCCCGAGGTGGTGATGGCGACCGCGGCCGATGCGATCGGCCTGGATGCCGCCCTCAGCGCGCGCATGCTGCGCATCGCCAATTCGCCGCTGTACGCCAGCCGTCGCCGTGTGGAGAACCTGTCGCAGGCACTGACGGTGCTGGGCTTGAACGCCACCCTGACCCTGGCGCTGGGCTTCTCGCTGGCGCGCTGCGGCACCGGCAGTCATCCGGTCGCACAGGGCCGCGTCTGGCGCCGCAGCGTGATCGCCGCACTGGCCAGCCGTCTGCTTGGCCAGCATGCGAACGTCCGCAAGGCCGAGGAACTGATGCTGGCCGGCCTGTTGCAGGACATCGGCATGCTGGCCCTGCTGGAAGTGCTGGGCGAAGACTACGCGCGCCTGGTTGAGAGTGCCGAGGACAACGCCGCGCTGATCGCCGCTGAACGCGACTGGCTGGGTTGCGACCACGCCACCGTAGGGGGCTGGCTGGCGCGTCAATGGAACCTGCCCGCATTGCTCCGCGAAGCGATCATCGAAAGCGAACACCCGGCCTCCGACACCGGCTTCAACGCCTGCGTCGCCGTGTCGGGCCACATCGCCGACATCTGGCTGGCGACCGGCGACGCCGACCGTACCGAGATCGCGCATCGCGATGCTGCCCTGCAGGCCGCCACGCGCCTGGGCCTGGACTACGCTGCGTTCCTGGCCCTGATCGAGGAAATGGTCGCCGCGTTGCCGGAAGTCTGTGCGATGTTCGACGTGCCGCCCGCCCCGCCCGCCCGCATCCAGACGCTGCTGGACCAGGCGCGCGAGCTGCTGGTGGTGCGCAACCTGCGCGAAATCCAGGAAGCCGCGCGTGCACGCAAGGAAGCCGACGAACACGAAGACCGCGCGCGCCGCCTCGCCGAGGAAGTGCGTCGCGATCCATTGACCGGTGCGTACAACCGCAGCCAGTTGGAAGAAGTGCTGGAAAAGGAATTCGACGCCGCCACCCGTCACGGCTGGCCGTTGTCGATCGCCTTCATCGACCTGGACGACTTCAAGCAGGTCAACGACCGCTGGGGCCACTTGGTCGGCGACGAGGTCCTGCGCAACTTCGCCAAGGCGCTGATGCGGCGCGTGCGCAGCAGCGACATCGTGGCCCGCTATGGCGGCGAGGAATTCCTCGTGGTCCTGCCGGGCATCGGCGAAGAAGCCGCGGCCCGTGTCGTGCGCCGCATCCTCTCGGAAGTCTCGGGCGCCGCGATGGCCGACGTCAGCGGGCAGCCGCTGCACGTGACCTTCTCCGCTGGCCTGGCCACGCAAGGCACGCTGGAGCAGTTCCGCCACGTCGACGACCTGCTGCGCGCGGCCGACGAAGCGCTCTACGGCGCCAAGCGCCAGGGTCGCAACCGCGTCTCGGTGGGTGCGGGCGGCTCCTGAATCCCGATCGTCGAACTCGCCCAACGACCTTCAGAGGGCAGGCAGTCGATCAATCACTTCCGAGTCGCTCCCGCAGTGGGGCGAGGTACCGCTCGTAGGCAAGCCACTTCGGTGTGTCTCGAACGTGGATGCGATCGCGCACCTGCACCGCACTAGCGGTGACGATGCCGCGCGTGCGGGATTGCATTCCCAGCATTCCAGGCTCGAATGCGATGCCGATGAACTCACACACCCGCCGGATCGCCTGCTCCGGGTCGCGGGTGAGTTGCGCGTACTGAACGTCCAGTATCCGTCCCGGGTAGCGTGCGTGCCAATGCGCCATCAACGCACGGTAGTGGCGATGGAAATCAGCCAGCTCGCGCTGGTCGTAACTGTAAGGATTGGCATCGGAGAACAGTTCGCGCAGATTCGAGAAGCAGGTCTCCATGGGGTCGCGCACCATATGCAGGACCTTGGCCTGCGGCAACGCTTCGCAGATGAAACCCGCATTGAGAAAGTTCGACGGAAGCTTGTCGGTGAAGTAGCCCTCGCCGGAAAGCCGCCACGCCACGCCCTCCAGATAACGTTCCCCCACCGCCGCGAAGTCGACGGCCGCCGCGCGCCCGACGACCTCACCATCGATCACGCCAGCGCAATGGTGGTCGGTCCCGTAGCGCATCGCACTGGTGAAATCGTAGAGTTCGCCCAGACCGCGCACGTCGGTGTGCCCGTCCAGCAACTGCTCGATCAGGGTGGTGCCGGAGCGGTGCATGCCCACGATGAACACCGGTACGGCATGGGCATCAGATGGCTGCCGCGAGGTCGGGGTGCGCGGTTCGAAACGCCGCAGTCGCTCGAACAGGTCGTTCGACCGCGCCTCGTCGTAGCGTAGCGACGAGCGCTTGCTGGCGCACCCTTCCTGCAATGCACGCCAGGCCTCGTCATGCAGGCCGAGGTCGTCCAGTTCCTTGTGCAACGCAAAAGCGAGCAAAGCGCGATCCTGTGCGGTCCGCTGCGGGACTTGCAGTTGCGCCCTGATTTGCGCGAGATGGTTCTCACTGGCGTTCTGCCTACGAACCTGGGACTGCAGCCAGTAGGCCTGCGCGATCTGCGGCGCGCGCGCGAGGGCACGGGAGATGTCGTCACCCGCCTCGGCGAACCGCCCGAGGAACATCAGCACATGGGCGCGCGACAACAGCGTCGGCGGATAGTCGGGGTCCGCGTGCCGCGCCTCGTCCAGGAACGCGATCGCGTTCTGCGGCAATCCCGCGTAGGTGAGTTGCGCGGCGATCGCGATCAGCGAAGGGATCGGGATCCTGGACATCGGCAGCATGCGCTCGATGCACGCCAGCATGGCCGGGACTTCATTGAAGGTACGCAGCCGTGCCAGCAGCTCCTTCAAGACGTCGGCACGCTGGGTCGGGAGCTTGCTGGCCTGCAATGCAAAGCCATGCGCGGCACGGTAATGTCCCGCGAGCGACTCCATGTAGGACAACTGCAGCAGGATGTCGGGGTCGCCGGGCGACAAGGCCGACGCCTGCCGATAGCACTCGATCGCCTTCCCGAAGTCCTTCGCAACGGCATGAGCCTGCGCCCGTGCCGTCAACGCAGCCACGCGGTCAGGAATCGACTCAGCCGCCATGTGTCCGCCTTTGCGCTTCCAGCATCAAGCGCAGCGGCTCCAGCTGCGACGCATATCGTTTCCAGGCCTCGATGCCGCGCCCGTGCATGGGTGAACGGACCTGCGAACTGCTGGCCGTGGACACAGGCGACGCGTTGGCGGTGATGTCGAGCATTCCTTCGGCCGGAGCCAGCCCGCAGAAGGCAAGCAGGCCACGCAGGGTCTCATCTCCACGTCGCACCAGTGCCTCGTAATCCAGGACATGCACGGCGCTCCGTCCTGTCTCCTTCCAGTGTTCCATCAGCATCTCGACCCCACGATGGTGGGCGGCCACGTCCTCGAATGCATAGCTGTAAGGATACGCGCCGCCCTCGAACAGTTCCTTCAGGTTCGAGAAGCAGGCATCCATCGGATCGCGCCGGACGCAGATGATGCGCGCCTCAGGAAGCGCCCGCAGTATCATCCCGACGTTGAAGAAGTTCTGCGGATTCTTGTCGATGAAGTAGTCGCGGCCCGCGATCATAGGCGCCAGGCGTTCCAGATAACGTGCGCCGACCTTAGCCGGATCCAACCCTTGCAGCTTCTCCCATCGCGACTCCTTCAATCCGCCCTTGTAGAAATGGTCGGACACTTCGCTTGTCGCCGCATCGAAGTCGTTGCGCTCGCCCAGTGACATGACCTGGGGATGATTGCCCAGTACGCGGTCCAGGAGCGTCGTACCCGTGCGTGGCATGCCGACGATGAAGATCGGTATCGGCCCGGCCGATCCGGCGCCGACCGGAGACGACCTTCCCCACGGACTGGAATGCAGCAGTCGTTCGAAGCCCCGCGCCTCTTCGTCGCGATCGTGCCGCAGCGTGCGTCGAACCAGGGCGGCGCCCGCCTCCAATGCCGCCCAGGCGGACTCCCTCTGATCCGCCGCATCGAGCTCCTTGAACAGGGCATAGTGCAGTTGCGCCCTTTCGGGAGACCCGTCGACATGCTGCCGCAGCGCTGCCTCGACCCTCGGCACGCGAGTGCCCGGGGTTCTGGCGGCTTGATGGTAGGCCAGGGTCCGATGCACGTACGCGTCGCTCGGATTCAGCCGCAATGCGTACTCGTAGTGCTCCGTGGCTTCGTCCAGTCTCCCTAGGGACCTGAGCACGTTGCCGCGGGTGTAGCAGAGGAGCGCATTGGGCTTCACGCGCGCGCCCGCGTGCGTCAGAAAGTCGAGTGCCAGTGCGTGCTGACCGACCAACCAGAGGTGTTGTGCGAGCACGGCCGCTTGTTGCAGGACCTCGCGATCGGACCAGTCCATCGAGCGGATCAGGCGGACGATCTCCGCATCTTCGGCAAAGGCGAGCAACCGCAGGCTTACGAAACCCACGCTTTTCGCATCCTGCGCGTCGGCGCATATCCGGCCGGCTTGCAGGGCATGGTTTCGGGCATCGATATAGCGATCGTCGATCTGCGCGAGCCGTGATAGGCGCAGGTGTGGCCCCACCATCCGGGGCGCTATCGCCAGCATCGCCTCATAGCAGGCGCGAGCCGCAGGCAGGTCCGCCGCGGCTTCGTGATGATTCGCGTCGTTCCAGTGGCGCTGCAACGCTGGGTTCATGGTCATCATCAGGATGGAACTTGCCCAAGCATATCCGCACGGCGATCGCCGTACCCGGGGCCCGCAAGAAAAAGGCCGCCCGAAGGCGGCCGAGAGAGCAATAGCTCGTTTTTCTTGTTGGAACGTCGGATCAGAAGTCGTACTGGACCATGAAGCGGACCGACCGCGGCGCCTGGTAGGAGCGCGGCAGCAGGTAGGTGCTCAGGGGATTGCCCGTCGCCGAGTCCTCCGCTACTTCGCTGACGGCCGTGACCTTCTGCGAATTGAACACGTTGAACACGTCCACCTTGAACTGCAGGCCCGGCGCGAACGATGGCCGGAAGGCCACGTTCAAGTCCAGGCTCGTGGTCGTCGGCAGGCGCCCAGCAGTACCGCGCGGCACCGCGCTCACGGTGGAATCGTCCGACGCGCCGTTCTCGGAGTTGCTGCAACGCATGAAGCCCGAGCCATAGGGGTGCGGCGCGTAGTTGGTTACGGGTCCCACCGGCTCGAGCGGGTTGGTATCCAGTACGCCCAGGCAGTTGATCGGGCGCCCCGTCTGGACGATCAGGTTTGCACCCAGCGACCATTCTTCAGTGAAGTCGTAGTTGCCGAATACCTTCAGCGCGTGCCGACGATCGTTCGGCAGGTAGCCGTAGGTGTCAACCGTCAGTTCCCGATAATCGAAATCCTGCGTGGTGTTGGTGTCGCCCTGGCCAATGTCGGACTTCACGCCACCCTCGGTATTGCCCTTGTTGTAGCCGAGTGTGTACGAAGCCTGGAAGAAGAACTTGTCCCAGCTACCATCAAGGAACAGTTCAAGCGCCTTGTACGAACGCTTGGCCGGCGGACTGAGGCGGTCGCCTTCCACCGTATAGGTGGTGTAGACGCCGTCGCCGTTCAGGTCGGTGACCAACACCGCATCTTCGCCCGGGTTGAACAGACGGCAATATGGGAAGCCGGGGTTCGGCACCGTGTAGTCGAGACCGTCGGCATCGGCTAGGTCGGTGATGGCGGTGTAATCGCAGTTGTCGTCGATGGCCGCCTTCAGTTTGCGGTAGATGCCGCGTGCACCGACATTGAGGTGGTCGGTCAGCGTGGTCTGGAAGCCGAGGATGAACTCGTCCTGGTACATCGGATCGAGGTTCTTGCTGGCGATCGTGTTCGGATCGTGTGCCTGGCCGTCTTCGCCGTTGATCAGATTCAGCGGATTCAGCGGATTGATCAGGATCGGAGCGCCGGTCACCGGGTCCACGCCCGAGAAACGGTTGTTGTTGGAGCGCTGGTAGATCGAGGCGCTGGAACCGCGGACCGCGACGCTCGGCGTGAGCGGCAGCGCGTAGCGGCCGGCGTTGCCGTAGATCTTCAGCGAAGAGTCACCCTTGGCATCCCAGGAGAAGCCCAAGCGGGGACCGAACTGATTGTCGATCTTGACGAAGGCGCGGCCATCGGAACCCAGGTTCTCGAACGTATCCCAGCGGGCGCCGAGATACGCCAGGAAGTTGTCAGTGATCTTCCACGTATCCTCGAGATAGTAGGCGCGCTGCTTGACTTCGATGGTCGTGCCGCGAGCCGTGGTCTGGCGACGGACCACATCAAACTCATCCCCGGTGTTCGGGCGACCATCCGGGCCATTGTTCGTCGAGTACCGCCACAGCCAGCCACCTACGTTGGCTTCGCCGGCCACCGATTCGTAATTGTCCACGTCCACACCGAAGCGCAACTGGTGCGGCCCGAGGATCCACTCCGCGTCGATGCGGTACTGGTCGCGAGTGTCCTTGTTGTTCGACGCCTGCAGCAACGCGCCGTCGGTGAGATGGCACAGGCTGCCGTAGGCGCCCGTGATCTCCTTGCGATAGCCGGGACGCACGTCGATGATGGCCGGGCAGCCGCCCAGGGCGGTGGTCCCGTTGATGTCGGTCGTATAGGCCGTGGTGATATCGCCGTTGTAGCTGACCCTTGAGCCGTCGGGATTCTTCAAGTATTGGCTGCGCTTGAACTCGCCATGGCCGTAGAGCGCGGTGAGGGTGAAGGTGTCGGTGAGATAGCCGGTGTACTTCAGGACGTAGTTGTTGCCACCCTGCTCATCGTGGACGGTGCCGACATAATTCGTGCGATCCACTTCGCCCGGCGTGTTGTTGTAGACCCGGGTCTCGGTTTCCTGCTTGTCGGAGAATGCCGTCAGCTCAAGCTTGTTGCTGTCGTTGATGTTCCAGTCGAACTTGGCCAACCAGGTCGGGTTCTTGATCGAACCGTTGCGGTTGGTGACCGCATCCATGTTGCCCCAGGTATCGGTGTCAGTCTTGCCATAGGACAACAGGCCGTACGCGAACAGCGTGTCCTTCACCAGCGCGCCACCGGCCCACACAGCACCGATCAGCTCATCCTGGGTGTCCTTGCTGTTGTTCTCGGCCACGTTGCCGTAATCGCCCGGCACGAGTGGATTCGAAAACTTGTAGTCGTCCACGTCAGAACGCAGGGATTTCGGCGACCAGAACACATTGGCGCCTGCCTTGAACTCGTTGGTGCCGCGCTTGGTGATCTGGTTGACCACGCCGCCGAGCGACCGCCCGAACTCCGCGCCATAACCACCGGTCTTGATCTGCTGCTCGGCGATCGCTTCGAAAGGAACCTTGGAGAAGTTCAGGCTCCGGAACGAATTGGTGATGTTGAAACCGTTGATGTAGTACTGGTTCTCGGCGACGGACGAGCCGCCGAACGAGGCGAGGTTGCCGAAGGCGCCATCGCCACGCACCGTACCCGGGGCCAGCAGCGCCACCGACGTGGTGTCGCGAGGCACGGGGATCCGGGCAAGCTGCTCGGAGGTCAGGATGGTGGTGGACTCGACCGACGACACGTCGATCGGATTGACCAGTTGGGAGCCGGTGACGGTGACCGTGCCCAACGTGGTGGCGCCACTACTCGAGCTCTCTGCGGCGAAATTGACGGCGGTACCCGTACCGACGTTGACCGACACTTCGCGCGTCGACGTCGTGCCGTCCGCGCGCTGCAGGGTCACGCGATACGTGCCGGGGGACAGCGCTGACACGCGGTAGGCGCCATCGGCACCGATCGCGACCTCGCGACTGAAGCCGGTCGCCGGATTCTGGACCAGGACTTTCTCACCTGCCGAGGCCTGGCCGAAGACCGCACCGGAGGTGTTGGATTGGGCATAGATCGAAGAGTTAAAGCAGACGCCGAGCGCCACCGTAAGGGCGCTGCGTTTGAGTGTTCGATTGAACGTACGCTTGGACACTGTGCGACTCCCTGCTGCAGGTTGATTCACATGAGCGTCCGGACGGGCCCGCCCTCCGACCATCGTGGCTTGAGTCTGACCACAAGCCACGCGCCTTAATAGCAGGTTAATCAAATGTTGGAATTAGGTTACGCAACACTCAGGTAATATTGCCAAATCCGTCACAAAATGCCGTGTAGTTTTGCCCCCCCTGAGGGGTATTTTTCTGACGCCTCCGAACGTAATAGCGGTAACAGAAGGCGCCCCCGCGCGGCTTCGATACGCCGTTACGGCTCGCGAGGGATGAGGGATGTCAGAGGTCCGCCTTGCCGGGCGCCGCTATTGACGCACGTGGCCGCGCGCCCGAGTCTGGAAAGCCTCGGCAGAGCGGCAGCGGACTGGTGGGCGTCGGCTGTGCAGGTGGTTTCCACCACCACAATCGAAGTCGCCCCTCCCTGCACCGGCGGGCGCCCCCGGAACAGAGGGAAAGCCGGGCGCTTATTGCCTCGGCTGGTACACGACTTCTTCGTAGGGCTGCACCACCACCCAGCCGTCGCCCGCAAACCTGAGCTGCACGCTTTCCCCGGACCCCCGTCCCAGCAGCGTGCCCAGCGAGATGTCGGTGACGATCTCGGGCGTCAGGCCGCCCGACCACGCCACGGTCGCGTTGGGGTCGGTAAACACCGGACCGGTCTGCGCATTCACCGGCAGTGTCAGCGGTTCGTAGTGCGAAGTGATCGCGACGATGCCGTGCCCGCTGAGGCGCACGTTGAACAAGCCGCCGGACAGCATGCCGGCCACCTTGCGCATCATGGTGATGCGGCTCTCGATGCCCGATTCCACCGCCAGCACGTCGTTGCCGTTGACGAAGATCGACTCGCCCGCCAGCCGCAGCAGGGTGATCTTCTTGCCGGCATCGGCCAGATAGACGCGGCCCTGGCCCTCGATCTTCATCAGCTGCATGCCTTCGCCGCTGACGGCCTTCTTCAGCAGGTTGCCCAGGCCCTGTTCCAGCATGCCCTGCCGGGTGAACTTCACCGCGCCCTTGCGCGCGACCATCGCGCCAGCCTTGGCCCAGACCAGCCCGTCCAGGCGGACCTCCAGCAGATGCGGGCTTTCCAGTTCGAAAGCTTCCGCGCTGGCGTCCTTTTCCTTTGAAGACGCGAGGAATTCCTGCAACGTGCGCACGCTCATGTCGATGCCTTGATGGTCGCCTGACGGGGACGCCATCATAAGCCGCAACCCCGGAGGCCCCGCCATGCCCCAGATCCTGCCCGTCCCCCATGCGCTGGACGACGTGCCGCGCGAACCCGTCGCCGCCGATCGACTGCTGTCCGGACAGCCGACGCAGGCGGTGGCCAACGCATTCTCGTCCCCGGACGCGCGCTTCCACTGCGGCGTGTGGGAGGCCGATGCCGGTGCGTGGCGCGTCCACTACACCGAGCATGAGTTCTGCCACCTGATCGCCGGCCGCCTGCGGCTGCGCGGCGATGACGGTGAAGAGAGCGTCTGGGAGGCCGGCCAAAGCTTCGTGGTGCCCGCCGGCTTCAGCGGTACGTGGGAGGTCCTCGCACCGGCACGCAAGCTGTACGCGATCTACGAGCCGCCCGGCGACTGACGCGTTCCGTGGCGCTCGGATAGAATTACGCTGTTTGCCCTCACGCCGAGATCCCCATGACCGCACCACTCGCCTATCGCCGCATCCTGCTCAAACTGTCCGGCGAAGCGCTGATGGGGGCCGAGGACTACGGCATCGATCCGGCCGTGATCACCCGGATCGCCAAGGAAATCATCGAGGCGCGCGACGCCGGTGCCGAAATCGGTCTGGTGATCGGCGGCGGCAACATCTTCCGCGGCGCCGGCTTGGCCGCCGGCGGCATGGACCGGGTCACCGGCGACCAGATGGGCATGCTGGCCACGGTGATCAACGCGCTGGCCATGCAGGACGCGCTGGAGAAGCTCGGCGCCAAGTGCCGCGTGATGAGCGCCATCAAGATCAACGACGTGTGCGAGGACTACATCCGCCGCCGCGCCATCCGCCACCTGGAAAAGGGCCGCATCGCGATCTTCGCCGCCGGCACCGGCAATCCGTTCTTCACCACGGACTCCGGCGCCGCGCTGCGCGCGATCGAGATCGGCGCGGATCTGCTGCTGAAGGCCACCAAGGTCGATGGCGTGTACGACAAGGACCCCAGCAAGCACAAGGACGCGACGCGCTTCGACCAGCTGACCTACGACGACGTCATCGTCCGCGACCTGCAGGTGATGGATACGGCCGCGTTCGCGCTGTGCCGCGACAGCGACGTGCCGCTGCGCATCTACGACCTGTCGGTGCCGGGCAACCTGATGCGCATCCTGCGCGGCGAGCCGATCGGCACCCTGGTCAAGGGCCGCAACTAAGGCGCCAGCGCTGTAATAGTGTCCGTGCCGGTCCGCCGGCACCCTAGCCGCATGGGACACGGACATGGACACGGCGCGCACGCGCACCCTCACGGCTCGGCCACGCGCGCCTTCGCGCTGGTCACGCTGATCAACCTCGCCTATACCGCCCTCGAAGCGGGATACGGCTTCTACACCAATTCGCTGGCCCTGCTGTCCGACGCCGTGCACAACCTCGGCGACGTGCTGGGGCTGGCGTTGGCGTGGAGCGCGGCGGCCATCGCGCGACGACCGCCGCGGGGCCGCCACACCTACGGCTGGCGACGCGCCACGCTGCTGTCCCCGCTGGCGAACGCGCTGCTGCTGGTGGTGTTCTCCGGCGCGCTGGGCTGGGAGGCCGTGCGCCGCTTCAGCGCTCCCCCCGAGATTCCCGCCACGCCCGTGATCGTGGTCGCTGCGTTGGGCATCCTGGTCAATCTGGGCGCCGCGTGGCTGCTGCGCGACGGGCATGCGCACGACTTGAACAAGCGGGGGGCCTTCCTGCACCTGATCGCCGATGCCGCGGTGTCGCTGGCCGCAGTGCTCGCCGGCGTGGGCATGGCGACGCTGGGCTGGGCCTGGCTAGACCCCGCCACCGCCCTGTTGATCGCGCTGGTCGTCGCCGTCGGGTCGTGGGGGCTGCTACGGGACAGCTTCGATGCGGCCATGGATGCCGTACCGGGCAGCGTGAACCCCGATGAAGTGGGCGCCTTCCTGCGCGAACAGCCCGGCGTATCGGCCGTCCACCACCTGCACATCTGGTCGCTGGGTGCCAACGAAATTGCCCTGACGGCGCACCTGGTCCGGGCCCGCGACGACGACCACGACGCCTTCATCGACGCCACGGTGCACGCGCTGGACCACCGGTTCGGCATCAACCACGCGACCCTGCAGATCGAACGCGGTGCCGGCTGCGGCCACGACCTGCACGATGCGGCGCCGCATCATTCCCACTGAGCCGGCCCCCGGCGGTCGGCAACGGCGCCGAATCGCCCTATAATCGGTCGTTTACAGGCTTTGCAACGGAAAGGGCGATGCTCAACGACATCAAGAAAGACGCGCAGGCGCGCATGACCAAGAGCATCGAGGCGCTCCGCCACACGCTGGTCAAGGTCCGCACCGGTCGCGCCTCCACGGCCCTGGTGGAGCACCTGAAGGTCAATTACTACGGCTCCGACGTGCCGCTGAGCCAGGTCGCCACGGTATCGGTGTCCGATTCGCGCTCGCTGACGATCACCCCGTGGGAAAAGCAGATCGTCGGCGCCGTGGAGAAGGCCATCCTGGCCTCCGACCTGGGCCTGACCCCGAACACCGCCGGCACCACGATTCGCCTCAACCTGCCCGCCCTGACCGAAGAGCGCCGCAAGGAGCTGTCGAAAGTGGTCCATGGCGAAGGCGAAGACACCAAGGTCGCGATCCGCAACATCCGCCGCGATGCCAACCAGCAGGTCAAGGACCTGTTGAAGGACAAGCAGATCACCGAAGACGAAGAGCGTCGGACCGAAGACGAGATCCAGAAGCTCACCGACAAGTCCATCAAGGACGTCGATGACGTCGTCAAGGCCAAGGAACAGGAACTGATGGCGGTCTGAGGACTGCCATGTCCCCTGTCGATTCTCCGTCCGCGCCCCGCCACCTGGCCGTCATCATGGACGGCAACGGGCGCTGGGCCGAACGCCGCCGGCGCCCGCGGGTTATCGGCCACCGCGCCGGCGCCCGCGCGGTCAACGTCTGCATCGACTTCTGCCTGGAGCGCGGCATCGGTGCGCTGACGCTGTTCGCGTTCTCCAGCGAGAACTGGGGCCGGCCGGAAGAGGAAGTCGGCGCGCTGATGAAGCTGTTCCTCAATGCGCTGGACCGCGAAGTGGAGGAACTCCATCGCCGCCAGGTCCGCGTGCGCTTCATCGGCGACCGCGCACGCTTCTCCGCCGATATCCGTGCGCGCATGGACGCGGCCGAGACGCTGACCCGGGGCAACACGCGCCTGCACCTGGTGATCGCCGCCAGCTACGGTGGACGCCAGGACATCGCGCACGCCGCACGCGCACTAGCCGAGGATGTTGCGGCAGGACGCCTGCAGCCGGAAGACATCGACGAGAGGGCCCTGGGCCGTTACGTGGCCCTGGCAGACCTGCCGGCGCCGGACCTCTTCATCCGCACCGGCGGCGACCACAGGATCAGCAACTTCCTCCTGTGGCAGCTGGCGTACACCGAACTATGGTTCACCGACGTGCTGTGGCCCGACCTGGATGCCGCGCTGCTGCAGCGCGCCCTGGACGACTTCGCGCGGCGTGAGCGCCGCTTCGGCCTGACCAGCGCCCAAGTGGCCGATGGCGCCACCGAGGACACCTCCGCATGAGCGCCACCCGCACCCGCGTCATCGCCGCCCTCGTCATGGCGCCGTTCGCCATCGGCGCCATCCTGCTGCTGCCGACCTCGTGGCTGGTCATGCTCGCTGCGCTGGTCTTCCTGGTCGGCCTGTGGGAGTGGTTCAAGCTCGCCGAGATCGACGACACCCTGCAGCGGACCGTGCTCCTGACCGCCAACCTGCTGCTGATGGTGTTGCTGGTGTGGGCCTCACGCGGATCGACCGACCTGGTCCCGCTACGCTTGATGGCGCTGGTGGGCGCGATCTGGTGGGTGCTGGCGTTGCTGTGGCTGCGCTTCTTCCATTTCGCCTCCGACCATGAGACCTGGGCGCGCGTGTTCAAGCTCGCCGCGGGTACCCTGGCGGTGGTGCCGGCGTGGTGCGCGCTGGGCCTGATCCACTCGTCAGAACCCAACGGCCACATCTGGCTGTTCATCGCGCTGGCGATCGTATGGGCCGCGGACAGCGGCGCCTATTTCGCAGGCCGCCATTTCGGCGGCCGTTGGTTCGCCGGCCGTAAGCTCGCGCCGCGCATCAGCCCCAACAAGACGCTGGAAGGCCTGCTAGGCGGCCTGGCGGCGGGCCTGCTGGTCGCCGGTGTCGGTGCCTTCATTGCAGGGGCCGGCATGGCCCACCTGCCGGGCGTGCTGCTGGTCGCCATCTTCACCGTGCTGTTCTCGGTCGTCGGCGACCTGTTCGAAAGCCTGCTCAAGCGACATGTGGGCGCGAAGGATTCCGGCGACGTGATCCCCGGCCACGGCGGCGTGTTGGATCGCATCGACGGCGTGCTGGCCGCCCTGCCCATCTTCGTGCTCGGCAAGGAAGTCTTCGGATTCTGAGCATGGTCGCGCACGCACCCCGCAATGTGGCGGTCCTGGGCGCGACGGGCTCGATCGGCGCCTCGGCGCTCGACGTCATCGCCCGCCATCCCGATCGCTACCGGGCCAGCGTGCTGGCGGCCGGCCACAATGTGGACGCGCTGGTCGCGCTCTGCCTCACCCATCGGCCCGACCATGCGGTCATCGCCGACACCGCGCTCTATGAGCGTTTGCGCGAGGGCCTCGCCGCGGCTGACCTGCCCACGCAGCCGCACGCGGGCGATACACCGCTCGATGCGCTCGTCGCCGATGCGGCCTGCGACACGGTCGTGGCGGCCATCGTCGGTGCGGCCGGCCTGTCTTCGACGCTGGCGGCCGCGCGCGCCGGCAAACGGCTGCTGCTCGCCAACAAGGAGTCGTTGGTCCTGGCCGGCGAGCTGATGACCGCCGCTGCGGACGCCGCGGGCGCGGAGATCATCCCGATCGACAGCGAGCACAATGCGATCTTCCAGTGCCTGCGTTCACGGCAGGCTCAGGGCGAGGTCAAGCGCATCGTGCTGACCGCGTCGGGCGGTCCGTTCCGCGGGCGCAGCCGGGACGACCTCGCGCAGGTCACGCGCGCGCAGGCGGTCGCCCACCCGAAATGGTCGATGGGACCCAAGATTTCGGTCGATTCGGCCACCTTGATGAACAAGGGCCTGGAGCTGATCGAAGCGCACCACCTGTTCGGTGTCGGACGTGAGCGCCTGGACGTGCTGGTGCACCCACAGAGCCTGGTGCACTCGCTGGTGGAATTCATCGACGGCTCCACGCTCGCGCAGCTCGGTTTGCCCGATATGCGCACCTCGCTCGCCGTCGGACTGGGCTGGCCCGAGCGCATCGCGTCGGGGGTGTCGGGCCTAGACCTGCTGCAGTACCCGCGCCTGGACTTCGAAGCGCCGGATACGGACGCATTCCCCTGCCTGCGGCTGGCCTGGGAGGCCATGGCCGCCGGCGGTACCGCGCCTGCCGTGCTGAATGCTGCGAACGAAGTCGCGGTTTCAGCCTTTCTTCAGGGCCGGATCGGTTTCCTATCCATTCCCGCGCTGGTCGAGGACGCCCTCGCCGCGCTGCCCGCAACGCCGGCCGATTCGCTGGAGGCGTTGCTGGAAGCGGACGCGCAGGCCCGACGACTGACCGAACGCAACCTCGCAGGCCACCTCTCCCCATGAGCGCCGAGATCCGATGAGCGACCTGCTGGGCTCCATCTGGTGGATGATCGTGGCGCTGGGCGTCCTAGTGACGTTCCACGAGTTCGGCCATTACTGGGTGGCGCGCCGCTGCGGCGTGAAGGTGCTGCGCTTCTCCGTAGGCTTCGGCAAGCCGCTGTGGTCGCGACGCGATCGCCACGGCACCGAGTTCGCGATCGCCGCGATTCCGCTCGGCGGCTACGTCAAGATGCTGGACGAGGCCGAGGGCGAGGTTCCCGCCGCGCAGCGCGACCATGCGTTCAACCGCAAATCGGTCTGGCAGCGCATCGCGGTCGTCGCCGCGGGGCCCTTGGCCAACATCGTGCTGTGCGTCGCCCTGCTCTGGGCCATGTTCGTGCTGGGCAAGCAGGACTATTCCGCCACGCTGGGTGGGGTCACCGGCATCGCTGAAGCGGCGGGGCTGCAACGCGGCGACCGCATCGTCCGCATCGGCGACCGCGCGATCGACACGTGGACGGATGCGTCCATGGTGCTGACCAAGGCCGCCATCGACGGCGACGATGTGCCTGTCGAGGTCGAGACGCCCGCAGGCACGACCGTCACGCGTCAGCTCGCCCTGTCGCGGCTTCCGGTGGATTTCGACCAGGAGAACGTCATCGGGCTGACCGGCCTGACGTGGCGGCACTGGGTCGTGCCGGCCACGATCGGCAAGGTCAGCCCGGGCGCCCCGGCCGATGGGGTGCTGCAGCCCGGCGACGTGGTCACCGCCGTCGACGGCCAGCCCGTGCACGGCTTCGGCGACATCGCCACCCAGGTCGACGCGCTCGGCAAGCGCGGCGGCCTGGCGATGGTGGAAGTCGACCGCGCGGGTGAACGCCTGGCCTTCGAGCTGCAACCACGCCGGATGAAGCGCCCTGACAACGGGCAGGACTACTGGGGCCTGGGTCTGGCGCCGCCAGCTGCTGCGCAGATGCCGGGCTACGACGCGATGCTGCACTACGGCCCGCTGGCGGCCGTCCCCGCGGCGTTCCGCGAGGCCGGCAAGCTGACCGCCGATTCGCTGGGCATGATCCGTCGCATGCTGACCGGCGACGCATCGCTGAAGAACGTATCCGGGCCGATCACCATCGCCCAGGTGGCCAATGTCTCGGCCAAACGCGGGCCCGATTGGTTCCTGTGGTTCCTGGCGGCCATGTCCCTGAGCCTGGCCATCATCAACCTGCTGCCGATCCCTGTCTTGGACGGCGGGCACCTCCTGTATTACCTTATCGAGTTGGTCAAGGGCAGTCCCTTGAGCGAGCGCCACATGGTGGCTGGACAATACGTAGGCCTGGCCGCGCTGGCGGGCCTGATGGGATTGGCGTTCTACAACGACATCCTGCGTCTGGTGACCTGATGCCCCTGAACTTTCTCGGGCCGGCCCGCTCCAAGGGTCGCCCCCAGCCGGCAAGCCCTGGGAACGCAGCCCTGCGTCCCACTCCTGCACTGCAGGAACTACCCCAATCGGAAGTGATGATGACGCGACTGCCCTCCCGCCGCCTGCTTGCCCTCGCCCTGGCCTCGGCCATCGCCATGCCGGCACTGGCCCAGACGACGGAAACCGCCCCCGCACCCGCGGCGGCCGCACCGCTGAGCAGCGACACGTTCACCGCCACCGACATCCGCATCGACGGCCTGCAGCGTATTTCGGCCGGCACCGTGCTGACCTACCTGCCGATCGAGCGCGGCGAGCAGGTCACGCCGTCCGGCGTGTCCGAGTCCATCCGTGCCCTCTACAAGACCGGCTTCTTCGAAGACGTGAAGCTCGATCGTCAGGGCGACATCCTGGTCGTGACGGTGACCGAGCGCCCGGCCATCAACAAGCTGACGCTCACCGGCAACAAGGACATCAAGACCGACGACCTGATGTCGGGCCTGAAGGACATCGGCCTGGCCGAAGGCGAGACCTTCGACCGCCTGAGCCTGGATCGCGTCACGCAGGAACTGGTGCGCCAGTACAACAACCGCGGCAAGTACAACGTCGAGATCACGCCCACCGTCAGCCCGCTGGACCGCAACCGCGTCGACGTGACGATCGCGGTCAAGGAAGGCAAAGCAGCCAAGATCAAGCACGTCAATGTCGTCGGCGCCGAAAAGTTCGAGACCGAAGACCTGCTGGAGAACTGGGAATCCAAGGAGTCCAGCTGGCTCTCCTGGTACCGCCGCGACGACCAGTACTCCAAGGAAAAGCTGTCGGGCGACATGGAGCGCCTGAACTCGTACTACCTGGACCGCGGCTATGTGGATTTCAGCATCGACTCCACCCAGGTGTCGATCAGTCCCGACAAGCGCGACATGTTCATCACCGCCGGCATCACCGAAGGCGAGCAGTACAAGATCTCCGAGGTGAAGGTCACCGGCGACACGGTGCTGCCGAAAGAAGAGATCGAGAAGCTGGTGATCGTGAAGCCGGAGCAGACGTTCTCGCGCATCCTGCTCGAGATGACCTCCGACTCGATCACCGCGACGCTGGGCAACATCGGCCACGCGTTCGCGCAGGTCAACCCGATTCCGACGATCGACCGCGAGAACCGTACCGTCGCGATCAACCTGCAAGTGGTCCCCGGCCCGCGCGTCAACGTGCGCCGCGTCGTCTTCAAGGGCAACACCCGCACGTCCGACGAAGTGATGCGCCGCGAGATGCGCCAGTTCGAAGGCAGCTGGTTCTCCCAGGTCGCGATCGACCGCTCGCGCGTCCGCCTGCGTCGCCTGGGTTACTTCGAGACGGTCGATGTCGAAACCACGCCGGTACCGGGCACCACCGACCAGGTGGATGTCGTGTACACGGTGAAGGAAACCACCTCCGGCAGCTTCGTGTTCGGCCTGGGCTATTCGCAGCTCTCCGGCCTGACCACGTCCATCCAGCTGTCGCAGAACAACTTCCTCGGTGGCGGCAACCGCGTCGCGGTCGAGGCGCAGCGCAGCGACTACCTGCAGCGCTATTCGTTCTCGTACACGAATCCGTTCTTCACTGACGAAGGCATGTCGCTGGGCTACAACCTGTGGTGGCGCGAGTTCGACTACTCGGACTTCAACACCGCACAGTACTCCACCACCAGCGCGGCCGCGCAGGGCGTGCTCGGCCTGCCGATCACCGAGAACGATACCGTCTCGCTGCTCTTCGGCGTCGACAGCAACGAGATCCTGACCTTCGGCGGCTCCACGCCGCAGTCGATCATCGACTACATCGATGCGGTCGGCCAGCGCACCTTCCACGCCTGGCGTACCGAAGTGGGCTGGGCGCGCGACACCCGCAACGACTACTTCATGCCCACCGGCGGCACCTACCAGCGCGTGTCGGCCGAGATCGCGCTGCCAGGCTCCACCGTCGAGTACTACAAGCTCAACTACGAATTCTCGAAGTACTGGTCGCTCAGCCCGTCGTTCGTGCTCAACACCCGCGCGGAAGTCGGTTACGGCGACAGCTACGGCTCCGACATTTACCGGTACATCTGCCGCACGAACGGCTCCAACCCGCAGATTCCGGGCCAGTCGAACACCACCACCGCACCTTCGGCGGACGGCACCTGCGCCGACGGCGGCACGCTGCACAGGACGCTGGTCGCCAGCGGCCTGCCGTTCTTCGAGAACTTCTACGCGGGCGGCACGCGTTCGGTGCGCGGTTTCCGCGACAACACGCTGGGCCCGCGCTCGGAGGTCATCAGTGGTTACCGCGGGCAGCCGCTGGGTGGGTCGCTGAAGACGACCGGTTCGGTCGAGCTGATCTTCCCGAAGCTGTTCGACTCCAACGCGGCGCGCGTGTCGGCGTTCTTCGATTTCGGCAACGTGTTCGATGGCGTGGACAATTTCGATGCGGGCGAGATCCGCGCTTCGACCGGTATCGCGCTGTTGTGGCGCGCGCCGGTCGGTCCGATCTCGATCAGCTACGCGTTCCCGCTGAAGACGGAAGACGGCGACGAACTGGAGCGCCTGCAGTTCACCTTCGGCGGCGCGTTCTGACCACGATACGCAATTCGGCACCGAGGAAGGGGGGCGGAAGCCCCCCTTCTGCTGTCCACCATACGCCCCCGTGAAAGCGGTTTGGCGGCGGCTGGCGCTAAACTACGCGCCTTATGACGCCGCCTACCCACACCGCCCGCGCGCTGGCCGACCGCTTCGGCCTCGAGCTCCGGGGCGATCCCGACCTGGCCATCGAAGGCGTCGCCACGCTGGCACGGGCCGAGCCTGGCCAATTGGCCTTCCTGGCCAACACCCGCTATCGCGGCCAGCTCGCTGACAGCCAGGCCAGTCTGGTCGTGCTGCGCGCCGAGGACGCAGAGGCCGCACCCGGCGCCGTCCTGATCGCGAAGGATCCGTACACGGCCTTCGCAAAGATGGCCGCCCTGTTCGACAGCAAGCCGGTACGCACGCCGGGCATCCATCCGAGCGCGGTGATCGACCCCAGCGCCCGCATCGCCGCAGGCGCCCACATCGGGCCCTTCGTCACCGTCGGCGCGCACAGCGTGATTGGCGATGGCTGCATCGTCGGCCCGGGTTGCGTGATCGGCGATGACTGCACGATCGGCGACGGCAGCGAACTGATCGCGCGCGTCACCCTGGTCACCCGCGTTCGCCTGGGCAAGCGCGTGCTGATCCATCCCGGCGCCGTGATCGGCGCGGATGGATTCGGCCTGGCGATGGACAGCGGGCACTGGATCAAGGTGCCGCAGCTGGGTGGCGTGGTGGTGGGCGATGATTGCGAGATCGGTGCAAACACCACGATCGACCGTGGCGCGCTGGACGACACCGTGCTGGAAGAGGACGTCCGCCTCGATAACCAGATCCAGATCGGCCATAACGTCCGCATCGGCGCGCACACGGCGATGGCCGGCTGCAGCGCCGCGGCCGGCAGCGCGCGCATCGGCCGCTACTGCCTGATCGGTGGCGCCGCCGGCGTGCTGGGTCATCTCGAAATCTGCGACCGCGTCGTCGTCACGGCGATGTCGCTGGTGACCAGCTCGATCACCGAACCCGGCGAATATTCCAGCGGCACACCGCTCACCGACAACCGTACCTGGCGCAAGAACGCCGCCCGCTTCAAGCAACTGGACGCCTTGGCACGACGCGTGCTGGCGGCCGACAAGGAAAGCTGATGACCCTAGACCTGCAATTGCCGATCGATTCCACCACCATCCGCAAGCTCCTGCCGCATCGCTACCCGTTCCTGCTGGTCGACCGCGTGGTGGAGTTCGAGAAGGACAAGCGCGTGCTGGCCTACAAGAACATCACCCAGAACGAACCCTTCTTCACCGGCCACTTCCCGGACCGCCCGATCATGCCGGGCGTGCTGATCATCGAGGCGCTGGCGCAGGCCGGCGGCCTGCTGACCCAGCTTTCGCACCAGGGCGATACGGCGGGGCGCATGTTCTACATGGTGAAGGTGGAGAACGCGCGCTTCACTAAGATGGTGGTGCCGGGCGATCGGTTGGACCTGGACGTCACTCTGAAGCGGCTGATCCGCAACATGGCCTTCTACACCGGCGTCGCGTCGGTCAATGGCGAACAGGTCGCTTGCGCCGACGTGCTGTGCGCCGAGGACACCCGCTGAGATGGGCGCCCCCACCGCCATCCATCCCAGCGCGGTCGTCGATCCCGGCGCATCACTGGGTGAAGGCGTGCGTATCGGGCCGTTCGCGTATGTCGGCCCGGACGTCGAGATCGGCGATGGCACCGTCATCGGCCCGCACTGCACGGTCACCGGCCCGACGCGCATCGGCCGCGACAACCACTTCGTCGGCCACGTGGCCGTCGGCGGCGATCCGCAGGACAAGAAGTTCAAGGGCGAACGCGTCGAACTGGTGATCGGCGACCGCAACCAGGTGCGCGAGTTCGTCACCCTGAACCGCGGCACCGTCACCGGTACCGGCATCACCCGGATCGGCAGCGACAACATGCTGCTGGCTTACACGCACGTCGCGCACGACTGCATCGTGGGCAACCACTGCGTGTTTTCGAACAACTCCACGCTGGCGGGCCACGTCACCGTAGAGGATTGGGTGATCATGAGCGGGTTCTCCGGCGTGCATCAGTTCTGCCGGATCGGCGCGCATGCCTTCATCGGCATGGGCGTGCTGCTCAGCGGCGACGTACCGCCGTTCACCATGGTGGCGGGAGAAGCCTCCGGCCGGCCACGCGGCATCAACAGCGAAGGCCTGAAGCGTCGCGGCTTCGATGCCGACCGCATCGCCGCCATCAAGCGCGCCTACCGCACGCTGTACGTCGCCGGCCTGCCGCTGGCGGAAGCCAAGCAACAGCTTGCCGAACAGGCGCAGGCCAGCGACGACGTAAAGGCCCTGCTGCACTTCATCGACAGCGGCGAACGGCCGTTGCAGCGCTGATGGACGCGATACCCGCGGCCCGGCCGCTCCGCATCGCGCTGTGCGCGGGCGAAGCGTCCGGCGACGGGTTAGGCGCGGGGCTGGTCGAGGCATTGAAGAAACGCTTTCCCGATGCCGAATTCGCCGGCATCGGCGGCGACGCCATGCGCGCGGCCGGCTGCGATACCTGGTTCGACGCGGGCGAACTCGCCGTGATGGGCCTGGCCGAGGTACTCCGTCACCTGCCGCGCCTGCTGCGGCTGCGCATGGCGTTCCGCCAGCGCATGCTGGCGTGGCAGCCCGATGTCTTCGTCGGCATCGATGCACCCGACTTCAACCTGGGCGTGGAAGCCTGGCTCAAGCAGCGCGGCGTGCGCACCGTCCACTACGTCAGCCCGTCGGTCTGGGCCTGGCGCGAGAAACGCGCGGAGAAGATCGGCCGCAGCGCGGACCGCGTGCTGTGCCTGTTCCCGATGGAACCGCCGATCTACGTGCGTCACGGCGTGGATGCGCGCTTCGTCGGGCACCCGATGGCCGACGAGATCCCGCTGCAGCCCGATCACGAGGCCGCCCGTGCCGCATTGGGCCTGCCCGCGGGCGCGCCGGTGCTGGCCGTGTTGCCCGGCAGCCGGCTCGGCGAGATCCAGCGCCTGGCACCGGCGTTCTTCGACGCCGCCCGACGCGTGGCCGCAGAGATTCCAGGCCTGCAGGTGGTCGTACCCGCCGCGAATGCCGCCTGTCGGCAGGCACTGGAAGCGCAGCTGTCCGCGCACGGTGCCGATGCCGCCTGGCACCTGCTCGATGGCCAGGCACGCACGGCGATGATCGCCAGTGACGTGGTCCTGCTGGCTTCCGGCACCGCCACGCTGGAAGCGATGCTCTGCAAGCGCCCGATGGTGGTCGGCTACCGGATCGCGCCGCTGACCTATCGGATCGTCAAAGGCCTGGGCCTGCTGAAGGTCGAGCGTTACGCGCTGCCCAACGTGCTCGCCGGTGCCGACATCGCGCCGGAACGCATGCAGGACGACTGCACGCCCGAGCATCTGGCCGCCGATGTGCTCCACTGGTTCCGCTCGCCCGACGCGGTGGCCGCGCTGCAACCGACCTACCAGCGTCTGCACGCACAGCTGAAGCAGGATGCCTCGGCGAGCGCGGCCGATGCGGTCGCTAGTGTGCTCGACGGGGCGCGGCGCGGATGAGCCTGGGCGGCCTCTTCGCGATGCCCACGGCGCGCCTGGTCGCCGGCGTGGACGAAGCCGGGCGCGGACCGCTCGCGGGCCCCGTCGCCGTCGCCGCCGTGATCCTGGACGATGCGCGCGCGATTCCCGGGCTCAATGATTCCAAACAGCTCAGCGAGGCCAAGCGCGAAGCACTGTTTCCGCTGATCCAGGAACGTGCACTCGCATGGCGGGTGGAATTCGTCGAGCCGGACGAGATCGACCGCCTCAACATCCTGCAGGCCACGCTGGAAGGCATGCGCCGCGCGGTGATGGCGCTGCAACCGTTTCCCGACCTGGTGCGCATCGACGGCAACCGGGCGCCTAAGGGCCTGAACTGCATGGCCGAAACGCTGGTCGGCGGCGACGCCATCGAGCCAGCGATCATGGCGGCGTCGATCCTGGCGAAGGTGTCGCGGGACCGCCTGATGGTGCAGCTGCACGCGACGTTCCCGCAGTACGGTTTCGACGTGCACAAGGGGTATCCCACGCCGGCGCATCTGTCGGCGTTGGCACAGCACGGCCCCTGCACGCACCACCGACGCAGTTTCGCCCCGGTACGCGAGGCGTTGCGGGCGTCGTGAATCCCATGACCATCGGCACCGTGCCCATGGTCAGGATGGCTTCTTGCAGGCGCGTCACGCGGCACCACACGGCAGCATGACGGTCATGCCCGTTCCCTCCCCCTGGATCGCGGGTTCCCCTCCCCCACGAGGCCTGCATGACCCTGGTGCATTCCGACGTCGCTCCCGCGACGCCACGCCGTAACCCCCACACCGACGACGAGCGGCTCGCTCTGCTGCGCTGCCTGCTGGCCGACCGCAGCTGGACCCAGGACGCCGCCCAGCGCGCCCTCCTGCTGCACGTGCTGGCCGCCCTGCGTGCGCCCGGCGGCATGCCGCTGGATGAGGCCCAGTGGACGCTGCTGGCCGACGAGACCGCCCGCTACCTGGAATTCCGCCGCCAACAGAGCCTGGAGCGCCAGCTGTGCGGCCTGCACGGAACCCCCGTCGCCCATCCCGCCCCACGCTTGCACTGACCCCGACGACGCCGCTCGAGACGGCGCGCCCTCCACTTCCCCCTGCCGCTCCCCTGGGCGGCTTTTTTTTGCGGGGTGGAGCCGGCCGGCGACGCCGGAATGTCAAGCCTTGCCCCACCCCACCCCCACCGTTACGCTGGCCCGACAGTACCCCGAGCCGGCATGTCCTCCCGTTTCGTCCACCTCCACCTGCACACCGAATTTTCGTTGGCGGATTCGATCATCCGCGTGCCCGAGAAGCCGGATCAGGCCGACCCGAAGAAGGCCAAGCAGGCGAACCTGCTGAGCCGCGCGGTGGAACTGGGCATGCCTGCGCTGGCGGTCACCGACCGCAACAACCTGTTCGCGCTGGTGAAGTTCTACAAAGCGGCCGAAGGCGTGGGCCTGAAGCCCATCGCGGGTGCGGATCTGCTGGTCGCCGAAGGCAACGAGGCCCCGTGGACGGTCACGCTGCTCTGCCGCGACCGCGACGGCTACCTGTCGCTGTCGCGCCTGCTGACGCGCGCCTGGATGGAAGGCCACCGCACCGATGGCGTGGCGATCGATCCGGAGTGGTTGCGCCAGGACCATGCGGGCCTGTTCGCACTGATGGGACGGCAGAGCCTGGCGGGCCGGATGGCGCTCGGCGGCCGCCACGATCTGGCCGAACAACACCTCGCCGACTGGCAGCGCAGCTTCGGCGAGGACCTGCACCTGGAACTGACGCGCACGCAGCGCGATGGCGAAGAGGCCTTCAACGCGTTCGCCCTGCACGCAGCGGGCACGCGCAGCCTGCCGGTGATCGCCAGCAACGACGTGCGCTTCCTCTCGCCCGACGATTTCGACGCGCACGAAGCGCGCGTGTGCATCGCCTCGGGCCGCGTGCTCGACGATCCCAAGCGTCCGCGCGACTACAGCCCCGAGCAGTACATGAAGTCGGCCGCGCAGATGGCCGAGCTGTTCGCCGACGTGCCCGACGCGATCGACAACACGATGGCGCTGGCCCAGCGCTGCAATATCGAGATGCGGTTGGGCACGTACTTCCTGCCCGCGTACCCGGTGCCGGACGACGAAACGCTGGACAGCTGGATCCGCAGCCTGTCGCACGAAGGCCTGAAGACGCGCCTGGAGAAGAACCCGCTCGCACCCGGCCACACGCGCGAGGACTACGAGCAACGGCTGGATTTCGAGCTGGACACCATCTGCAAGATGGGCTTCCCCGGCTACTTCCTGATCGTGGCCGACTTCATCCAGTGGGGAAAGAACCACGGCATCCCGATCGGACCGGGCCGCGGCTCGGGCGCGGGCTCGCTGGTGGCGTGGGCGCTGCAGATCACCGATCTCGACCCGTTGCCGTACGGCCTGCTGTTCGAACGCTTCCTCAATCCGGAACGCGTGTCGATGCCCGACTTCGACATCGACTTCTGCATGGATCGCCGCGATGAGGTGATCGACTACGTCGCACGCAAGTACGGTCGCGACCGGGTCAGCCAGATCATCACCTACGGCACCATGGCCGCGAAGGCCGTGGTGCGCGACGCGGGCCGCGTGTTGGGCTTCCCGTACGGCCTGGTCGATGGCGTCGCCAAGCTGATCCCGAACATCCTGGGCGTGACGCTGAAGGATGCGATGGGCGAAGGCAGCAGCGAGATGGCCTCGCAGGAGCTGATCGAGCGCTACCGCGACGAAGACGACGTCCGCGACCTGATCGATCTCGCTCGCCAGCTGGAAGACCTGACCCGCAACGCCGGCAAGCACGCCGGCGGCGTGGTGATCGCGCCGACGCCACTGTCGGACTTCTGCCCGCTGTTCGCCGAACACGACGAAGGCGGACGCGGCAGGAACCCGGTCACCCAGTTCGACAAGGACGACGTGGAAGCCGTCGGCCTGGTGAAGTTCGACTTCCTCGGCCTGCGCACGCTGACGATCATCGATTGGGCGGTGAAGGCGGTGAACGCGCGCCGCGCGCACCTCGGTGTGGTGCCGATCGACATCGCCACGATCCCGCTCGACGACGCCAGCGTGTACCGCGACGTGTTCGCCAACGGCAATACGGGTTCGGTGTTCCAGTTCGAATCCTCAGGCATGCGCCGCGCCCTGAAGGAAGCCAAGCCCGACCGGTTCGAGGACCTGATCGCGCTGAACGCGCTGTACCGCCCCGGCCCGATGGACATGATCCCGTCCTTCGTCGAGCGCAAGCACGGGCGCGAGGAGTTCGACTACCCCGACCCTCGCACCAAGACCATGCTGGAAGAGACCTACGGCATCATGGTCTACCAGGAGCAGGTCATGCAGATGGCGCAGATCGTCGGCGGTTACTCGCTGGGCGGCGCCGACCTGCTGCGCCGCGCGATGGGCAAGAAAGTGCCGGCCGAAATGGCCAAGCAGCGCGAGATCTTCCGCGAAGGCGCGGCCAAAGGCGGCGTCGACGAGCGCAAGGCTGACGAGATCTTCGACCTGATGGAGAAGTTCGCCGGCTACGGCTTCAACAAGTCGCATGCCGCCGCGTACTCGCTGGTCGCCTATCAGACCGCGTGGCTGAAGAAGCACTACCCGGCCGAGTTCATGGCCGCCACGCTGTCGTCGGACATGGACAAGACCGACAAGGTGGTCGGCTTCCTCGACGAAGCGCGCGGCCTCGGCCTGAACGTGCTGCCACCCGATGTGAACCACTCGGACTTCATGTTCGTCGCCACCGACGCCAACACCGTGCGCTACGGCCTGGGCGCGGTGAAGGGCGTGGGCCAGGGCGTGTGCGAGAGCATCGTCGAGGCCCGTGGCGATATCGGACCGTTCCGCGACCTGCTGGATTTCTGCAAGCGCGTCGATTCGTCCAAGCTCAACAAGCGTGCGCTGGAAGCGTTGATCAACGCCGGTGCGCTGGATGCCCTCGGCCGCAACCGCGCCTCGTTGGCGCTGCAGTTGCCGGAAGTGCTGAAGGCGATCGACCAGATCAGCAAGAACCGCAACGCGGGCATCGTCGACATGTTCGGCGCCAGCAGTGGTGGCGACGACATCCACGTCGAGCTGCCGGTGACGGACGAATGGCCGCTCACGCAGAAGCTGCATGGCGAGCGCGAGACGCTGGGGCACTACCTCAGCGGCCATCCGATGGATCCGTATCGCGACGATCTGCGCACGTTGGTGGGCAGCGACCTGAGCGAGCTGGACCGCCTCTGGTCGAGCGGTTCCAGCGGCGAGAAGAAAGGCTGGCGCCCCGAGGTCAACGCGATCGTCGCCGGCCAGGTGGTCGGCGTGCGCCGCAAGGGCGACAGCCAGGTCTTCGTACAGTTGGAAGACGGCCGTGGCCGCATCGAATGCAGCGCGTTCTCCGATGCGTTGAACGAATTCGGCGCGCTGATGACGCGCGACCGTGTGCTGGTCATCAAGGGCGGCCTGCGCGAAGACGAGTTCAGCGGCGGCTACAGCCTGCGCATCCGCCAGGTCTGGGACTACACCGCGCTATGCCAGCAACATGCGCAACGCCTCCAGCTACGCCTGGACCTACGCGTGCCGGGCCTGTGGGAACGCGTCGACGCATTGCTGTCGCGCCATCGCCCGGGTGGTACGCCGCTGCGCCTGGACCTACTGATGGGCGCCGGCAGCAACACCATCGCCGGCATGCTCGACCTCAACGGGCAGAAGGCCGTGCGCGTGGATGCCGAACTGCTGGACGCGCTGCGGGCCATGCCCGGCGTGCGCACCGCCAAGCCCGCGTTCTACCGTCCCTGGGCGAATTGACGCAGGCCGTGCGCGGCGTCACGGCCCTACCCCCCCGTACGTGACCGCCGGGCGGCTTCGGCTACACTTCCCCCCTTTCCGGCCCATGGCCCGCAGATGAATCCGAACTACCTCGATTTCGAACAGCCCATCGCCGATCTGGAAGCCAAGATCCAGGATCTGCGCGCCGCCAGCACCGGGCCGGCGGTGAATGTCGATGCCGAGGTGCACGCGCTGCAGGACAAGCTGCGCATCCGCACGGCGCAGATCTTCCGCGACCTGTCGCCGTGGCAGGTCTCGCAGCTGGCGCGCCACCCGGCGCGTCCTTACACGCTCGACTACATCAAGGTCTTCTGCGACGAGTTCCAGGAACTGGCCGGCGACCGCGCGTTCGCCGACGACGCCGCCATCGTCGGCGGCCTGGGCCGCATCGACGGCCGCAGCGTGGTCATCATCGGCCACCAGAAGGGCCGCGACACCAAGAGCAAGATCGCGCGCAATTTCGGCATGCCGCGACCCGAGGGCTATCGCAAGGCGCTGCGCCTGATGAAGATGGCCGAGCGCTTCAAGCTGCCGCTGCTGACCTTCATCGACACGCCGGGTGCGTACCCGGGCGTGGGCGCGGAAGAGCGCGGCCAGTCCGAAGCCATCGCCCGCAACCTGATGGAGATGGCCGAGCTGAAGATCCCGATCATCTGCACGGTGATCGGCGAAGGTGGCAGCGGCGGTGCGCTCGCCATCGGCGTCGGCGATCGCACGCTGATGCTGGAGTACGGCACCTATTCGGTGATCTCGCCCGAAGGCTGTGCGTCGATCCTGTGGAAGGACGCCGCCAAGGCGAAGGATGCCGCCGAGCAGCTGGGCCTGACCGCCAAGCGCCTGCACGGCCTGGGCCTGGTCGACAAGGTCGTGCGCGAGCCGATCGGCGGCGCGCACCGCAATCCGCGCCAGATGGCGGTCCGCCTGAAGGCCGTGCTGCTCAACGAACTCGACGCGCTGGAGCAGCTGCCGGTGGAGGAACTGCTGGCCAAGCGCTACGCGCGCCTGCGCGGCTACGGCGCGTACGAAGCCGCCTGAGCGGGTCTCCTCCGCAGTCCGATCGAAGCGCCGGTTCGTCCGGCGCTTTTCTTTTGCGCGTGGCCTAAAGCGATTTGAGGAAATCGACCAGCGCGCGACGGTCTTCGGCACTCATCGCTTCGAAACGCTGCTTCGCCGCGGCGCCCTGCCCGCCATGCCATAGCACGGCCTCTTCCAGCGTGGCCGCGCGCCCGTCGTGCAGGTAGCGCACGTTCGGATCGATCGTCGCGGCCAACCCCAGGCCCCAGAGTGGCGCCGTCCGCCACTCGCGCGCGGTGGCGCGACCCTCGACGTAGGTGTCCGCCAGTTCCGACCCCATGTCGTGCAGCAGCAGGTCGGTGTAGGGCCGGATCGTCTGGTAGCGCAGTTCGGCGAAGCGGTGGTGCCCGGTGCGCAGCTCCGGTGCATGGCAGGTACCGCAGCGCGCGGCTTCGAACATCTGGGCACCGCGCTTGACGCGCAGCTGACGTGCACGTGCCTGCGCATCCTGCTCCAGCGGATTGTCGAAATCGCGCTTCGGCGGTACGCCCAGCAGGCTGAGGTAGAGCGTGGTCTGGTGGATGTCGGCGGTGGTCAGCTTCGCACCACCCGCGTTGGCCTGCGCACAGGCCGCGCCCTCGCTGCCGCGCGCGCATTCCAGCGACGGCATCAGCGGCGACGCCACCCCCATGTCGGTGTTGAAGGCCAGTGAGGCCTGCTGCTCCAGCGTCGCACTGCCACCCTTCCAGCCGAAGCGGCCCACGCGGCTGACACCTGCGTCGCGTGCATCGGCGACGATCTGCAGCCGGCCGGCGATGCCGTCCTGATCGCCCTGTTGCTGCAGCGCCAGGCGCTCCAGCTGTTGCTCCGGCACGGCCTCCAGCAGGCCCAACCCGACCAGCGACGACGCCACCCGCACGGACAAGGCCGTCGGCAATGCTAGCGCCTGTCCCGCGCGATCGCGTAGCGCATAGTTCGGCCGGCGCAGCACATAGGCGCTGCCATCGGCATAGCGGCCAGGCAGTTCGGTGTAGCCGGTCAGCACCAGCTCCGCTTCGCGGCCATCGAGGTTGGCGCCCGCCTCGCGGTAAGTACCTTGCTGCAGGCGCAGGCCGAAACGCGGATCCGCCGCCTGCGTACCCGCACCGGCAACGCCGACGAACACGCCGAGCCGGTTCAACGGCGCGCCCACCACCGGCGAACTGCGGCCATTGCCCGTGTGGCAGTCCACGCAGCGCGTCTGCGAGAAATGCGGCGCGGTCTTGCCGGC
Organism: Pseudoxanthomonas sp.; assembly: GCA_047600885.1. Taxonomy (GTDB): domain Bacteria; phylum Pseudomonadota; class Gammaproteobacteria; order Xanthomonadales; family Xanthomonadaceae; genus Pseudoxanthomonas_A. The sequence continues at coordinate 113,734 of JASGKE010000002.1, forward strand.
ATGCGCGGTGAAGACGGTGTTGCTTTCCTCGGAATGGCGGCCGCTCGCGAACGAGGTGTGGATCAGCCGGCGCCCTTCCGCCCAGGGCTGCATGTTGTAGCCGGCGATGTTGTGCGAGGCCTGCTGCAGCATGCGGTAGGGCTCGCTGGAGGTGTCCTCGTGCAGCGTCATCCACGGGCCGGCGCTGAGCGCCTCGGCCGGCATCGCCAGTGAGTCCAACGGCCGCTGTACGCCGTAGCCCGGTCCGCGGAACCACGACACGATGCCATGCGAACCCGCGCGATACACCAGTGCCTCGGCGTAGTAGTTGAAGCGGCCGATGATGTCGGGGTTGCCGGCCAGGAAGATGCCCAGCTCGAACTCGACCAAGTCGCCCTTGCGCAGCGCGCGGTGCGCATCGTTGGTGGCCGTGCGTATTTCCTTCACCAGTACGAAGGCATTGCCGGGCGCGCCCGCGGGCGGCGTGTAATTGGCGTTCGGATCCTGCCCCAGTTGCGCGTAGCCGGGGATCGGCGTTTGCGTGGCGACACCGCCAGGCAGCAGCTTCATGCCGCCGTTGTCGGCGTACAGCGCCACCGAGGTCGGCTCCAGCGGATCCTCGCTGCGCCGCCCGATGTAACCGTGGCGGAAGTTGGTGCCGTACCAGTAGTGCTGCGGCTTCACCACGATGGTCAGGATGCGCTGCTCGCCGGACGTGCCGGGCACCGCATCGTCGTGGATGATGATCTCGTGCGTGCGCCGCTCGAAGTAATGCGGCGGGAACACCTGGTAGCTGTCGTCGACGATGGGTTCGCGCGCATGCCGATCGCGCACGCGTCCGCCGACGTGGGTGACCAGGGTGCCGTCGTCCTGCGTGTACTGGATGGGGGCGGCCTCATCCGGCCACAGCAGCGGTTGATAGCTGGCCGACGGCGGTACCGGCGGCGGGGGCGGCAACATCGGATGCGATCCGTTCTGCCGCACCGGCTGCGGCTCGCCAGCGCCGAGATGGAACTGCTGGGCGGGCACCGCCACGCAGGCGACCTGTTCGAGCGAGGCGCCCGCACTGGTCGCGGCGCCGACGATGCCCAGGCACTTGCCGCTGTTGACGTTGACGATGCGGTAGCGGTCGCTCGCGTCGATGCGCTGCAGACGGAACCGCTGCGCGCCGCTGCCGTTGTCGTCCCACTGTTGCACGACCACGTGGTCGGCGCCGGACGCACCCGGGATGTCGGCGGATTTCTGCGTATGCAGGTTGCGCAGGCGGTACTGGCCCGTCGCGGTTTCGGCGATATCGAAGAACTGGCGGTTCAAGGTCGCATCGCAAGCCGACTGGACCAGCGGCGTGCCGTTAGCCACGTTGCCATCGCGGATCTCGACGCACAGGCCGCTGAGCACACTGGCGATGCGGTAGCGCCCCGAGGGGACCGGGTCGACATCGATGTTCCGCAGTGCGGCCGCCGCGACGGGCGCGCTGGACGCGCGCCCCTGCGCGGTCGCCTGCGTCGATGCCAGCATCGGGCGGGCGCGACTCCAGAAGGGCGCCTCTTCGCCCGCCTCTTCCGTCTGCACGGAACAGGCGGCCAGCGAGGCCAGGGCGAACGCAGCGAAGGCGCGGCAATGCCACGCACGTACACGGGAGACATGCATCGGGGACCAACTCCTTGGGGACGCGTGGGGAACGTCGGCGGTACCGCAGCCTCGCTCCCCGAGGCGTCGCGGCCCGCCATCCGAGGCAGGACGCGGCATCGTCGCAGAGCGCACTGCCCGCCACTGTGACCCTCGCCGCACAACCCGCTCCGGACGGGTGCTGGCGCACGCGGCGCGGATGCCCGATGCTGAGCGCCCCGCCGCCGGCGCCCGTCCGTCCGCATGAGGCCTCTCATCCTGCTGTCCCTCGCCCTGCAGATCGCCTGTTGCGTGCACGTGGTCCGCACCGGGCGGCCGCTCTACTGGGTCTTCATCCTGCTGCTGTTCTCCTTCATCGCGGTGATCGTGTATTTCATCGCCGAGATCCTTCCGGACCTGCGCCACAACCCGTCGGCACGCCGCACTGTCCGCAGCGTGCGCAACCGCATCGATCCCGATCGCGACCGGCGCGATGCCGCCAAGCTGCTGAAAGCGGCCGACACGCCCGAGAACCGCCGCCGGTTGGCGGAAGAGAGCCTGCGCAGCGGCGACTATGCGCACGCCGCGGAGTTGTACGAGCAGGCGTTGAAGGGCCTGTACGCCACCGACCCGGACCTGATGCTCGGACTGGCGAAGGCGCAGTTCGGCCTGGGCGATTCGCAGAAGGCGCGCGCCACCCTGGACGCGCTGATCGCCGCGAACCCGTCTTTCCGTTCCGCCGACGGCCATCTGCTCTATGCGCGGACGGTGGAAGACACCGGGGATGCCGCGGCCGCCATCCACGAGTACGAAGCGGTCGTGCAGGGGTATCCCGGCGAAGAGGCGCGCGCCCGGTTCGGCCTGCTGCTCAGGCGCGCCGGCGAGGAAAACCGTGCACGCGTGGTGTTCCAGGAAATCCTCGACCGATCCGATGCCGCGCCGCGCTACTACCGCCGCGAGCAGCAGGACTGGATCGACTTGGCCAAGCGCGAACTCGCCGCCCTGCCGCGCTGACCGGGCAAGGCCGTGCAGACGGACGGTTGATCGGGATCAATGCCGACGTTCTGGCGCGGCGCGATGATGGCCATCATGGACGGCCCTGCCGCCGTCCCGCGGAGGATCGCCATGGACCTGCTCGCGTTGCCCTGGTGGCTGCTGCCGGCCGTCCTCTTCACCCTGCCGATCCTGGTCGCGCTGGGCGTCAACCGCTGGCGCTTCCATCGTACGGGCGTCAGCCAACACCTGGTGCTGGGCCTGTTCGTCGGCACCTGCTGGATCGCAGCGCTGATCGTGATCCTGCAGCAGGTGCGTTGAGCGCGGTCAGGCGGCCTGGCGGCCCTCAGCCAGCGCGTCCTTCTGGTCGCTGAGGTCGCCTTCCGCGCGCAGGTAGACCTGCATCAGCGCGTCGTCCGCCGAGGTCGACGCCGCGGCACCGACCAGCAGCACCAACCCCTGTCGCTGGCCGGCCTGGCGCGCCGCTGCGCGCAAAGCATCGATCCGCGCGGCGACGTCGCCGCCTTTGAGCAGCACCACGAACTCGGCACTGTCGGTCACGCGACTGACATGGTCGCCCTCGGCATGGTTGAGGCACGCGTCGAAGCCCGGTTCCAGGCCTTGCAGCGTTTTTTCCAGCGAGCGCTCGCCCAACCGCCGGGCAGCATCCGCCATGCCCTGCACTTCGATCAGCGCCACGCTGTACGCCTCGGTAGCCGAAGGCGCGGCCTCGTCGCCACGCAACGCCACCAGTGCCTGGCCTTCGTGCTGTACGCGGTGCGCGTCCAGCAGTGTGGCCGTGATCCGCGCGAGCGCGCGCAGCGAGGTCTTCTGTTGGTTGTTCAAGCGACGGGGCTGGGTGTCGACCACGCAGACGGTGCCCAGGGCCTCGCCGCTGCCGGCGACCAGCGGCATGCCGGCATAGAACCGCGCCTTTACCTCACCGGTAACGATGGGGAAGCCGCAGAAGCGGGTGTCTTCGACGAGATCCGGGATTTCGAGCAGTTCCTCTGGCTGCCGGATCGCGTGGTCGCAGACCGCGGTGTCGCGCGTGGTCTCGTGGCCGTCCAGCCCGATGCGCGCCTTGAACCACTGGCGCTCGCGGTCGATCAGCGACACCACCGCGATCGGCGTACCGCAGACCGCGGCCGCCAGCGCCACCAGGTCGTCGTAGATGGTGCTCGGCAGTGTGTCGAGGGCGTGGTAGCGATCCAGCGTGTGCTGGCGCGCGCGTTCGCGGTCGGCGGTGTCGGTCGGCTTCACGGAGGCTCCTGTGGGGCGGTCGCGCCCATGGTCGCGGCGCCCCGGTTCAGATTCCGTCAACGCGCTCGCAAAACCGAACGTCCATCACAGTGTGCGGGATGGCCTGCGCCCGCTAGCATGCGCGCATGGAGGCCGACTTCCCCCCGCTGACCCTGTTGCCCGCGCACGCGGCGGGGCACGTGTGGGTCGCTTTCAGCGGCGGCCTGGATTCCACCGTGCTGCTGCACAGGCTCGCCCACGACGCAGCGATCCGACGACAGGGGCTTTCCGCCGTGCACGTGCACCACGGCTTGCAGGCCGAGGCCGATGCCTGGGCGGTGCACTGCGCGACCGTGTGCGAGGCGCTCGGCGTGCCGCTGCGCACCGTGCACGTGCAGGTGGATCGCGAACGAGGCGAAGGCCTGGAAGCCGCCGCACGCAGCGCGCGCCATGCCGCATTCGCCGCGACCATGGCGCATGGCGACCTGCTTGCGACCGCACACCACCGCGACGATCAGGCCGAAACCTTCCTGCTGCGCGCACTGCGCGCATCCGGACCGGACGGCCTGGCGGCGATGCGGCCGTGGCGCGCGTTCGTGCCGGGATGGCTGTGGCGGCCGCTGCTGGAGACACCGCGCAGCGACCTCCACGCCTACGCACGCGCGCACGCACTGATCTGGATCGAGGACCCCAGCAACGCGCGCACCGATCTGGACCGCAACTTCCTCCGCCACGACGTGTTGCCCTTGCTCGCACAGCGCTGGCCGCAAGCCGCAGCGGCCTTCGCCCGCAGCGCTGCGCTGAGTGCCGACGCGGCCGATCTGTTGGCGGACCAGGACGCGTCGTGGCTCGCACGTGCGGCCACCGCGGATCCCGCCGCCGTGCGCGTCGATCCGCTGCGGGCGGCGAGCGCGGCGCAGCGTGCACGCGTGCTGCGCCACTGGATCACCACGTTGTCGCTGCCGCCGTTGCCTGCCGAAGGCGTGGTGCACATCGAAGCCGATCTGTTCGACGCGCGCGCCGATGCGCAGGCCACGTTCACGTGGCAGGACGCCATCGTCCGGCGCTGGCGCGACCTGCTCCACGCCGAGCGCCAGCGCCCCGCGTTGCCGGACGACTGGCGAGCCGCCTGGGATGGCGTCGCGCCCTGCCTCCTACCTGACGGCGGCCGGATCGTCCTGGAAAGCGACGGCGCCGGCTTCGACATGCCGATGACGCTCACCGCACGCCAGGGCGGCGAGCGCATCACGCTGCCGGGACGATCGCATACACACGCGCTGAAGGACGTGCTGCAGTCGCTCGGCGTACCGCCCTGGGAGCGCCGCCAGTTGCCGCTGCTGTGGCGCCAGGACCAGCTATGGGCCGCCGGCGACTTGGTGCTCTCCGCGGACGGCGACGCCTGGCTGCGCGCGCAGGGCGCCCGCCTTGCCTGGCAGCGTGGCTGAGGCCCGCGTTGACCTGGCCGGGGCCGATCCCCACACTTGTCGCATGGCCAAGAAGAACACCCCCGACGCCTCGCCCGTCGCCCACTTCGAACAGTCGCTGGACGAGCTGGAGAAGCTGGTCGACAAGATGGAACACGGCGATATGAGCTTGGAAGAATCGCTCGCGGCGTACGAGCGCGGCGTCGGCCTGTATCGCCAGTGCCAGAGCGCGCTGGAGCAGGCCGAGTTGCGGGTCAGGCTGCTCAGCGATCCGGAACAGCCTGAGAGCGGCGAACCCTTCGCCCCGGCGCCCGATGGCCGCTGATCCCCGCTTCGCCGCGTGGGCGGCGGGCCTGGAAGACTACCTGGACCACGTGCTGCCGCCGGCGGACGTGGCGCCCCTGCGCCTGCACGCGGCGATGCGCCATGCGGTGCTCGGCGGCGGCAAGCGCATGCGCGCCCTGCTGGTCTACGCCAGCGGCACGCTGCTCGGGGCCGACGACGCCGCGTTGCACGCCCCGGCCGCGGCCGTCGAACTGGTCCACGCCTATTCGCTGGTCCACGACGACCTGCCCGCGATGGATGACGACGCGATGCGCCGCGGCAAACCCACCGTGCACGTCGCCTTCGACGAAGCCACCGCCATCCTCGCCGGCGACGCCTTGCAGACCCTGGCCTTCGAACACCTGGCCACGGCGACGGCACCGGCCGCGCTGCGCGTGGGCTGGCTGGCCACGCTCGCGCAGGCCTCCGGCGCCGCGGGCATGTGCGGCGGCCAGGCCCTGGACATCGACGCTACCGGCACGCAGCAGTCGCTGGACGCGCTGCAGCGCATGCATGCACTGAAGACCGGCGCACTGATCCGCGCATCGGTGCGGATGGGCGCGCTGGCGGGCGGCGCGGATGCCGCGCTGCTCGCGCGACTGGATGATTTCGCCACTGCACTGGGGCTGGCGTTCCAGGTACGCGACGACATCCTCGACATCGAAGCCAGTTCCGAACAGCTCGGCAAGACCGCCGGCAAGGACCAGGCCCAGGCCAAGTCCACCTACCCGGCCTTGCTGGGCATGGAGGGGGCGAAGGCGAAGCTCGAAGAATTGGCCGACGCCATGCGCGTCGCCCTGGCGCCCTGCGACGGGCGCGCCGATGCCCTGCGCGCGCTCGGCGAACTGACCGTGCGCCGTTCGCACTGAACCGCGCCGCGGACGGCAAAGAAAAAGCCCGGCGATGCCGGGCTTTCTCATGGGCGATGCGCGTGCGGCTTACTTGATCAGGCGCAGCGCGAACGGGTAGCGGTAGGCCTCGCCGTTGTTCGCCTTCATGCCGCCGATGATGCACAGCACGAGGTTCGCGATGCCGATCAGCGGCAGCAGCAGGAAGCCGATCAGGACGAACATCAACACCCACGCCACCACGAAGGCGATGAAGACGGTGATCTGGAAGTTCAACGCTTCGATGGCCTGATCGTTCAACCAGCCCTTGTCGGTCTTGTCCTTGTTCACCAGCCAGATGATCAGCGGCACGATGAAGCCGAACAGGATGCCGGACAGGTGCGTCAGCAGGGCGATGGTGCGGTCTTCCTGCGGCGCGGCACCGGACGGCGGCGGCGGCGGTGCGGTGACGTTGTCGAATTCGCTCATTCAAGGTTCCCCGGAAAGTGATGGTGGTCGGACCCCGCGGCTCCGCCGCAGGTGCCCCTCGGCAAGGATAACGGCAATCGGGGTCGGTTTCGGTCAGGGCCTCCCCGAGCCCCCGATCATTCGCCCGCCACCGTCATCCGGCCAACCAGGACCGAGCCGATGGCCACGTGCGAACGGCGGTCGACATCGGTGCCCACGGCTTCGATGCCGGCGAATACGTCCTTGAGGTTGCCGGCGATGGTGATGCCGTCGACCGGATAGGCGATGGCGCCGTCCTCGACCCAGAACCCGGCCGCGCCGCGCGAATAATCGCCGGTCACGCCGTTCACGCCCTGCCCCATCAGCTCGGTGACCAGCAGGCCGGTCCGCATGCCGGCGAGCAGTTCGTCGAAGCCGCCCGCGTTCGCCTTCACCTGCAGGTTGTGCACGCCGCCGGCATTGCCGGTGCTCTCCAGGCCGAGCTTGCGCGCCGAATAGCTGCCCAGCAGGTACCGCGCCAACACGCCGTCGCGGATGATGTGCGAACGCTGTGTCGCCACGCCTTCGGCGTCGAAGGCCGCCGACCGCAGGCCGCGCGGCAGCAGCGGCAGTTCCTCGATGGAGAACCAGTCGGGGAAGATCCGCTGGCCGACGTGGTCCAGCAGGAAGCTGGCGCGCCGGTACAGCGCACCTCCTGAGATCGCGCCGAGCAGATGCCCGACCAGCGAGCGTGCGACCTCGGCGGAGAACAGCACCGAATGCTGGCCGGTGGCCAGCGTGCGCGGCTGCAGGCGGGCAAGCGTGCGCTCGGCGGCCTTGCGGCCGATCACGTCCGGCGCTTCGAGCGCGAGGTGCGACAGCGCCGTGCTGTACCACCCATCGCGCTGCATCGCATCGCCCTGCCCGGCGATCAGCGCGCAGCCGATCGTGTGCTGGGTTTCGCGCTCGCGACCGACGAAGCCGTGCGAGTTCGCGTACACCGACAGGCTCTCGCCGCTGCCGACCGATGCGCCGTCGGAGTTCGCGATGCGCGCGTCCAGGTCGCGACCCGCGGCTTCGCAGGCCAGCGCGAGGTCCACGGCCTGGTCCATGTCCAGCGCCCACGGGTGCCACACGTCCAGATCGGGGAATTCATGCGCCATCCGCGCTGCGTCGGCCAGCCCGGCAGCCTCGTCGTCTTCGGTGAAGCGGGCGATGGCGCAGGCCTGCGCGACCGTCGCCTCCAGGCTCTCCTCGCGCAGATCGGCGGTGCTGGCGCTGCCCTTGCGCTGGCCGAAGTACACGGTGACGCCGATGCCGCGGTCGCGGGTGGATTCCACCGTCTCCACGTCGCCCAGGCGGACGTTGACGTTGAGGCCGGTTTCCTCGCTGCAGCTCACTTCCGCCTGGGTGGCGCCAGCCGCCTTCGCGCGCGCCAGCAGGCGTTGCGAGAGGGATTCCAGTCGTTCCAGCCGGGCGAGGCTGTCGTCGGCGGTGGTCGGGAGGGTGGCGTTCAATGCTTTATCCTTGTGTCCTGTGATCCGCGCGATGGCGCCGGATCGGTACCCTGGTCAGGCTTCCGCGCGATGCGGAAGCGATAGAAGAGGCTTCACCATGCGCGGACGCGACCCCGAAACCGGCGAATTCCTGAGCCCGAGCCGCACCCAGCAGCGCGGCGAAGCCCTGGAGATCCGCAGCCTGGCCGAGAAGCTGGTGGCCCTGCCGGCCGCGCAGCTGGCGCGCCTGCCGATCCCCGAGGATCTGATGCCGCACATCGTGGAAACGCAGCGCATCACCTCGCATATCGCCCACAAGCGTCAGCTTCAGTTCCTCGCCAAGCAGATGCGGCGCGAGGAAGACGAGGTGCTGGAAGCGATCCGCGACGCTCTCGACGAAGGTGGCGAAGCGGCGCGGCGCGAAACCGCCCAGCTGCATCGCGCCGAACAGTGGCGTGACCGCCTGCTGTCCGGCGGCGATGATGCGCTGGCGACGCTGATGGAAGAATTCCCCACCGCCGACCGGCAGAAGCTTCGCCAACTGGTCCGCAACGCCCTCGACGAGCGCGCGAAGAACAAACCGCCGCGCGCGTTCCGGGAGATCTTCCGCGAGGTCAAGGAACTCCTTGCCGGAGCCGAAGACGCCGGGGACGACGACGCGGACGAGTGACGCGTCGGGCGTCGCCGCGCAACGCGCGCTCACGCCTTCGTACCACCCACCGTGAGGCCTTCGATCAGCAGCGACGGTTGGCCCACGCCCACCGGCACGCTCTGCCCGTCCTTGCCGCACACGCCCACGCCGGCGTCCAGCGCCAGGTCGTGGCCGACCATCTTCACCTTCTGCATGGTCTCCGGACCGTTGCCGATCAGGGTGGCGCCTTTCACCGGCGCGGTGATGCGGCCGTCCTCGATCAGATAGGCCTCGGTGGCGGAGAACACGTACTTGCCGCTGGTGATGTCGACCTGGCCACCGCCGAAGTTGACCGCGTACAGGCCCTTCTTCACCGAACGGATCATGTCTTCCGGGTCGTCCTGCCCGGCCAGCATGTAGGTGTTGGTCATGCGCGGCATCGGCAGGTGCGCGAACGATTCGCGCCGGCCATTGCCGGTAGGCGCCATGCCCATCAGGCGCGCGTTGAGCGAGTCCTGCATGTAGCCCACCAACACGCCGTCCTCGATCAGCGTGGTGCAGTTCGTCGGCGTGCCTTCATCGTCGATGTTGAGCGAACCGCGACGCCCCGGCAGCGTGCCGTCGTCGACGATGGTGACGCCCTTCGACGCGACCTGCTGGCCGATGCGGCCGGCGTACACGCTGGTGCCTTTGCGGTTGAAATCGCCTTCCAGGCCGTGGCCGACGGCTTCGTGCAGCAGCACGCCCGGCCAGCCGCTGCCCAGCACCACCGGCATGATGCCGGCCGGCGCATCGATCGCCTCCAGGTTCACCAGCGCCTGGCGCAATGCTTCGCGCGCGAGGTCTTCCGGCTTGCCGTCGGCGAACAGTTCCGCATAGCCGTAACGGCCGCCCATGCCGGCATAACCGGATTCGCGGCGTCCGTTCTGTTCCACGATCACCTGCACGTTGAGGCGCACCAGCGGCCGCACGTCCGCGCCGAGCACGCCGTCGCTGCGCGCCACCAGCACCGTGTCGATGCCGCCGGCCAGGCTGACCGTCACCTGCTTCACCCGCGGATCGGCCGCGCGCACGAAACGGTCCACCGCGCGCAGCGCTTCGACCTTGGCCTCGTTGCCCATCGCATCGATGGGGTCGTCGCTGGCGTACAGCGCGCGACCCTCGCTGCGCACCAAGGTGCGCGGCGCATGCGCGGCGCCGTCGCGGGCGATGGCGCGTGCGGATTTCGCGGCGCCAAGCAGCGCCTGCGCGTTGATGTCATCGGAGTACGCGAACCCGGTCTTCTCACCGGAGATCGCGCGCACGCCCACGCCCTGTTCGATGGAGTGCGCACCGTCCTTGACGATGCCGTCTTCCACCGTCCAGCTTTCCCGGCGCGCATGTTGGAAATACAGGTCGCCGAAATCGACGCCGGGGCCCAGCAGGGCGCCGAACGCACGGTCGAGGCTGGAGGACGCCAGCCCGGCGGGCAGCAGGAGGCGGGATTCGGCGAGCGCGATCGGCAGGGTCATGGACATCACAATGGGGGTGGAGGACGGCGACGGCAAGGCGGCCGCGCGTCGGGCCGGTTCAGGGAGCGCCGGCGGCATCGGTCCGGGTGTCGTTGACGACGCGCGACTGCTCGCGGCCCACGACCTCGACCTTGGGCGATTTCCACGGGCCGGTGACCCGGTAGGTCTTGGCACCCATCTCGGCCAGCGGCTTCTTCAGCACGGCATTGGCCACCGCGCCCACCGCCGCGCCGATCGGGCCACCGGCCACGGCGCCCACCGCCGTCAGCACGTTGGCGGACTTGGGCTTCACATCGACGGTCTGGTCGAAGCGCTCGCTGCGCAGGTCGGTGTCGCCGCGGATCTGGATCTCGGCCGCGGGGCCGTCGATCACCAGGTTGTCGCTGCGCGCCAGACCGCCGGCGATGCGGATGTCGCCGTCGATGCGGTTGAACGCGAAGCCCTTCGAGAAGAAGTCGCTGAAGTCCAGCATCAGCCGCCGGCGCACTTCCGCCACGCTCAGCAAGCCGAGCACGCGGCCCGCGCCCGGCTCCACTTCCAGCAGGTGGCCATCGCGCGCAGCGAGCTTCACGCTGCCCTCCAGCGCCGCCAGGCGGAACGCCGCCGGACTGCCCGGCCAGCCGGCTTCAGCAGTGATCTGGCCGTGACCGCCGCCGACGCGGTCGCCCAGCCCCAGGTCGTCCAGCAGCGTGCCGAAATTCTCGCTCTTCACCTCGGCGGCGAAACGCGTGCGGGCGGCGTCGCCCGTACCGGTCCATTGGCCGCTCACGTCGATGTGCTGGCCCGGCGAACGCAGCTGCAGCTGGTCCACGTGCATTCCGTCGGCCTGCTGGCGCGTGCGCAGTTTGGCCGCACCTAACTGCGCATCACCGAAGCGCAGGTCCTCGATATCCAGCGACAGCGGCGGGATGTCGGCGGGATTGATGTCGTCGGTCGCACTGCGCGCGGCCGTGGTGGTGCCGCCGGTCTCGGCCGCGGGTGCCTTGCGCCAATGCACGCGCGCCAGCTTGCCGGCGATCGCCGCGCCCTTCGCATCGGGAACGAGCAACGCGCCGGACAGGGCATCGCCATCCAGCGATACCGCCAGCGCCTGTTGTGCGGGCGCCAGTTGCAGGCGCGTATCGGGGAAGACCGAACCGATCATCAGCAGGCGCTCGGCAGTGACGTCGATATGGCGAAGTGGCAGCGAGCCGCCTTCGCCACCGCCTTTCGCCAGCGCCACCCATTCCATCGCGTCCAGCGTGCCGGTGCGGCCGGTGGCCACCAGGCCGGACACGGGCGCGGGCTCCTTCACTTCGTTGCTGCCCAGCACGACGCGCACGCCGGTCTGGCCGTTGTTGTCGCGCGCGCGCAAGGCGAGCAGGTCGCCGAACGCCACGTCGATCTGGCCGCTGCCCATTGGCAACGGCGCGCGCACGGTGGTCTGCAGCGGCGAGGTCGCCGTCTTCCGCAACGGCGCCGGCAGGCTCATCGCCGTGCCCACGAGATCGGAGGTGAGGTTGAGCTGCGTGGGCGCGTCGGGTTTGCCGGCGGCGGTGCGCGGGATGTTCACGCCCACGGTCCAGGACGAGCGCCCGTCCATGTACGGTTTGAGCCAGGCCATCTCCGGCGCGCGATCGAGCAGGCGGTCGGCGTCCACGACGGCCGTGAGGTCGGCTTCGAATGCCTGGTTGCGATCACGCGCGCCACTGCCTGCGCGCAAGCCGAGCACACCGGCCTGTCCGTCATGCACGACCTGCAACGGCCCCGAGGCGAAGCCGCCGTCGTCGTACTTCGCCTTGCCGCGCACGTTGTCGAACACCAGGTCCCAGCGCTTCTCCGCCAGCTGCGCGCCTTTCAACTCCACGGTGCCCGCGAGTTTCTTGCGCGCCTGTTCGTCGGCATGCAACGGCTGCAGCAGGTCGAATGTGGCCGCGACCGGCCCCTTCGCCTGCAGGTGGTCCAGCGTATCGCTGTAGGTCTTGTGCAACGGGCTCTGCCGCAGCAGCGCGAGCAGCTTGCCCGAATCGGTCTCGGTGCGCGCCACGATCTTCAGGTCGCCCTTGCCGAAATCCGCGATGCCCGCCTCGAACGCGGGAATCGCGACCTCCGCCAACTGGCCCCGCGCCTTCAGCTGGAAGCCGTTACCGATGAAGGCGATGTCGCCATGCACCTGCTCCACCTGCGGCCAGTCGGGCTGGAACTTGAACTGTCCGCCGTCGATCCGGGCGACCGCTTCGAAGCGGCCGTTCTGATGGACGAACGGCCAGTCGTCCAGATCGCCGGTGACGATGGCGCGCCCGTCGCGGACCGTGCCGCCAACCAGGGCGCCGTTCAACCAGTCCACGGCGGCCTTCGACATCTTGTGATGGATCCAGAAGCCCTTCGCCGCCGGCACCGGCGCGTCGTCGAGATCGGCGGCCAGGTCGATCCAGGGCCGCGTGCCGTCGCCCTGGAACCACATGCCGCCACGTACGTCCGCCGCGTAATCCTTGCCCTGCACGCGCAGCGCGGGCGTCGCCATGCGCCAGCCCTGCCCTTCGCGCCAGCCGAGCACGTCGCCCTGCAGGCTGACGTCGTGCACCACGGCGAATCCGCTCGGCCAGTCGAAGCGCATGCGCGAGGCCGGATCGAGCTTGAGGCGGAAGCCGGCGGCGTCGCCGTCGAAGTCGCCGGCCAGACCGCTGAGGCCGGGCGCGTCGCCGACCGGCGCGAACGAGATGTCGCGCAGCGTGCCTTCGCCATGCACGGTGCCATCGCGACGACCGGCCAACGCCAACCGCGCGAGCCGCGCGCCAGGCTTGGCCTGCACCAGCCAACGACGCAGGCCCGCATCGACCTTGTCGCTCAATCCCAGCACGGCGAACAGCGGCGCGGCGTCCACTTCGTCGGCCAGCAGCGCGTACTGCGCACCGCCGGCCAGTACCAAGCCATCCAAGGTCTGCACCGCCGGCGCGCTGCCCACGCGCAGGTGCGGCGCATCAAGGCGCCAACCGCCCTGCACCAGCCGCCAACGCATGCGGCCTTCCAACTGGTCGAATGCCACGCGCGTCGGCGCCGCGGAGGCGGGAAGCGCTGCGCCGCGCAGGCCCACACCGCGCAACTGCGCATCGGCCGTCACCATCACCACGCGATGCCGGCGCAGCTCCGTCCAGGCGCGCACGCGGCCGTTACCGCGCTCGGCCACCACGCCGGCGTAGCGCAGCAGCGGCGCCCAGGCGCCGATGTCGTCGGCCACCACATCCATGTAAGCGCGACCGTCGCCCGCCTTGCGGTCGAAATCCACCGCGACGTTGAGCGGCGCGGCGTCCTTGCGGATCCAGGCGCGGGTGCCGGCACGTACGCGGTCGCCCTGCACGCGAAGGCGCAGGTCGACATCGGGCACCTGGATGTCCCAGCCCAGCGACGGCGCGACGATCGCGAGCCGGCCGTCGATGACCTGCAGTTCGCCCAGCCCTTCCAGACTTTCCAGCGGGTCGTCGCCCGCCTTCTGTTGACCCGGCAGGCCGCGCACCGACCATTTGCCGTCGTCGCCGCGCTGCAGCGTCAACGCCAGCCCACGCAGACGCAATTCGGTGAAGGAGCGTCCCGGCAACAGGCCGCCGTACATCGACACCAGCACCTCGGCCTGGCCGATGCGCACACCCGCATCGCCTTCACCCAGGCGCAGGCCGTCGAGCTGCAGCAGCGGACCACGTCGCGTCCACTGCGTCTTGACCGCATCGAAGGCCACCGGCCGGCCGGCACGTTCGCTGAGCCAGGCCGCGATGCGGTCCGGATGGCGCTCGGCCAACGGCAACACCTGGCTCGCGATGCCGAGCACCACGGCCATGCACACGAGCACGACCGCGATGCCGTACACGGCACCCCGGCGGGCCAGGCGCAGGCGGCGGCGCAGCGGCGTGGGCATTACGCGCGCGCCCCGTCCCGTGCGTCAGAGCAGGACGACATCGAACTGCTCCTGCAGGTACTGGTCGTCCGCCTGGAAGCGGATCGACTTGCCGAGGAATTCCTCCAACTCGGCCACGGCCGCCGATTCTTCGTCGGTGATCCGCGCCACCACCTTCGCCGAGGCGATCACCAGCAGGCGCGCCGCATCGAACTGGCGCACTGCGCGGGTGATCTCGCGGAAGATCTCGTAGGTGACGGTTTCGGCGGTCTTGATGCTGCCACGCCCGCTGCATTCCGGGCACGGCTCGGACAGCTGGCGTGCCAGGCTTTCCACCGTGCGCTTGCGGGTCATCTCGACCAGGCCCAACGGCGAGAACTCGTACACCGTGGTCTTGGCATGGTCCTTCGCCAACGACTTCTCCAACGTGCGCAGCACCTGGCGCCGATGCTCCGGATCGGTCATGTCGATGAAATCGATGATGATGATGCCGCCCAGGTTGCGCAGCCGCAGCTGGCGCGCGACCGCCTGCGCAGCTTCCAGGTTGGTGCGGTAGACGGTTTCTTCCAGGTTGCGCTGGCCGAGGAACGAACCGGTGTTCACGTCCACCGTGGTCATCGCTTCGGTCTGGTCGATCACCAGGTACCCGCCCGACTTCAACGGCACCTGCTTGTCCAGCGCGCGACCGATCTCGTCCTCGACGCCGTACAGGTCGAAGATGGGGCGCTCGCCCGAATACAACTCGATGCGCTCGGCCAGCACCGGCATGTACTTGGCGACGAAGGCCTGCAACCGCTCGTGGGTTTCCTTCGAATCGACCTTCACCTTCTCCACGTCCTTGCGGATCAGGTCGCGCACCGCGCGCAGCGGCAGGCTCAGGTCTTCGTACAGGATGCTGCACGAAGGCGATTCGCGGCCGCGCCGTTCGACGACGTTCCAGACGCGCGACAGGTAGGCGATATCCTCGGCCAACGCCTCGGCCGGCTGGCCTTCGGCGTTGGTGCGGATGATGTAGCCGTGGCCGCCATGCAGGCCGGCCAGTTCGGTGACGACCTGCTTGAGGCGATGGCGCTCGGCTTCGTCCTCGATGCGCGCGGACACGCCGATCACCTTGGACTGCGGCAGCAGCACCAGGTAGCGCGAGGGAATGCTGATCTGCGTGGTCAGGCGCGCGCCCTTGCTGCCGATCGGGTCCTTCACCACCTGCACGACGATGTCCTGGCCGTCGCGCAGCAGGTCCATGATCGGCGCCGGCGCCAGCGGGGGTGCAGGCAGCGCGGCATCCTCGCCCTCCACGACCGCACCCGGCGAGGAGCGCACGATGTCGTTGGCGTGCAGGAACGCGGCGCGCTCAAGGCCGACCTCGACGAAGGCCGCCTGCATGCCCGGCATCACCCGTTGCACCTTGCCCTTGTAGATGTTGCCCACCACGCCGCGACGCCAACCGCGTTCGATGTGCAGTTCCTGCAGCATGCCGTTCTCGATCACCGCGACGCGGGTTTCGCGCGGGGTGACGTTGACGAGGATTTCTTCCGACATCGGGGTCCTTCCCTCAGGCTGGGGTGGCGACGGCGCTGGACGCCGGGTGGATGCCGAATTCGCGCAGCAACTTCGCGGTCTCATGCAGCGGCAGGCCCATCACCGCCGAGTAGCTGCCCGCCAGGCGGGTGACGAACTGTTCGGCGCGCCCCTGGATGCCGTAGGCGCCGGCCTTGCCCATCGCCTCGCCGCTGGCGACATAGGCCGCGATGTCGGCGTCGTCCAACTCCGCGAAGGTCACGTCGGTGACCACCAGCGCCTGCGCTTCGCGCCCAGCACTGACCACCGACACGGCGGACACCGCCTGGTGGGTACGGCCAGACAGGCGACGCAGCATCGCGGCGGCCTCCGCCTCATCGGCGGGCTTG
Source organism: Pseudoxanthomonas sp. (assembly GCA_047600885.1). GTDB lineage: Bacteria > Pseudomonadota > Gammaproteobacteria > Xanthomonadales > Xanthomonadaceae > Pseudoxanthomonas_A. The sequence goes on from JASGKE010000002.1 coordinate 129,991, forward strand.
CCGAAGACCTCCTCGTCCAGAATGACCTCGGTGTCGGCGCCGAGCACGACGGCGCCGGGCGTGGCGACGACTTTCAACAGCCCCGCGCCCGCTTTCTCCCGGGCGACCCGGCGCACGTACTCCGTGGCGGGTTCGTCGGGCTGGCGGTGTTCGGGGATGTCGAGGTCGATCCGGCCGAACGAGAAGCCCAGGCGGGTCAGCAGTTCGGCGCGGCGGGGGGATTGGGAGGCCAGATAGAGCATCGAAGAAGAATAACCCGCGGCACCTGACTGAATGGGTCCTGATGACGGCCAGATCACCGTAACCCTGCCGCAGATCACGGCTCGTTCATGTCATCGTGAACACCCTTGCGCGTCGACGACGACCGGGTGTCGCGCCACCCGAATCACGAAAAGGAGATCCCATGCGTCTGCCCCTGATCCGCCCGCTGCTGCTTGCCCTGACCCTGTCCCTGGGAACCACCGCCGCCATGACCTCGTCCGCCCAGACCGCCCCCGCCTACGCGATCCCGTCCGACGGCACCCTGCTCAACGTGTCGGCCCAGGCCGAGGCCTCGCGCGTGCCGGACATCGCCACGATTTCCGCCGGCGTGGTCACCCAGGCCGTGGACGGCAACACCGCCATGCGCCAGAACAGCGAGCAGATGGCGAAGGTGGTCGCGGCCATCAAAGCCGCCGGCATCGCCGACAAGGACGTGCAGACAAGCGGGATCAGCCTCAATCCGCAGTACCGCTACGCCGAGAACGAAGCCCCGAAGATCACCGGCTACCAGGCCAACAACACGGTGAGCGTGAAGGTCCGCGACATCGCCAAGCTGGGCAAGGTGCTGGACGCGCTGGCCGGCGTGGGCGCGAACCAGATCAACGGCCCCAGCTTCGAGATCGACAATCCCGAGCCGGTCTATGACGAAGCCCGCCTGGCCGCATTGAAGAAGGCCCAGGGCCGCGCCGAGACCTACGCCAAGTCGCTGGGCCTGAAGGTGCGCCGGATCGTCAGCATCTCCGAGGGCAACGGCGGCTTCCGCCCGGTCCCGATGATGGCGATGGCCAAGATGGAGGCCCGCGATGCCGGCGGCGCCCCTCCGGTCTCGCCCGGCGAAACCACGGTCTCGGTCAACCTGGACGTGGTGTTCGAACTGGGCAAGTAAGCCCGGCCGCACCGCACCGACGACGGCGCCCCGAGGGGCGCCGTTTTCGTTGGCAGGGGCCACCCACCCGCGCCTACGCCCAAGGTCGAAGACGCCCCCTCTTGCGGCCAACGTGCGGGGGAGTACAGTCTGGGCTTGCGGCGCGCGGGGACGTTGCAACCCCACTCCTCCCGGCCGAGCGTTGTTCCGTTCACAGCCCTCAGGAGGTGGATCATGGTTCGCGCACTACCCCACGGTTCCGACAACCGCATCGACGTCGGCCGCATCGCCGCCATCGCCGCCGCCATCGCGGTCCACGCCATCGCCCTCCTGATGCTGCTCGCCCCGATGGCCGCGCCGCAGCTGCAGGCCGTCGCCGATCCCAAGCCTGTCGTTCGGTGGATCGAGAAGGATCCGCCGCCGCCTGAAGTCGTCGAGATCAAGGAGCAGCAGCTCGTCAAACGGGTCGAGCCGAAGCCCGTCACCACGCCGACGCCGACCACGATCACGCCGATTGTCGATACGCCGGTGATCGTCGAAGGCGGCAGCGAGCCCGTCGTCGGGGCGTCCGTCGCGGACAGCGGCGACATCGCCGGCCCGGTCGTGACCGGTCCGCTGCCCTCGGCCACGCTGGAATACGTCCGCGCCACCTCGCCACGCTATCCGATCAACGAACTGCGCAACGGCGTGCAGGGCACGGTGATGCTGCGCGTGTTGGTGGATGTGGATGGCACCCCGCTCAGCGTCACGGTCGAGAGCAGCAGCGGCAACCGCAATCTGGACAAGGCCGCGCTCCAGCACGTGCTGAAGACCTGGCGCTTCAAACCCGCCATGCAGAACGGGCAGGCGGTGCAGGCCTACGGCTTGGTGCCGATCGCCTTCAGCCTGCAGTGAGGCATCGCGCTTGAAAGAAGAAAGCCCGCCGGAAGGCGGGCTTTCCTTTTGCGCGCCTGGCGTCAGGCGCGGTGGTAAGGATGGTTGGCGAGCATCGCGGCCGCGCGATACACCTGCTCTGCGACGACCAGCCGCACCAGCATGTGCGGCAGCGTCAGCGGACTGAGCGACCATTTCTCGTGCGCCGCGGCGACCACGTCCGGCGCATGACCTTCCGGGCCGCCGATCAGCAGCGCGATGTCGCGCCCCAGCGTGCGCCAGTGCTCAAGCCGCTGCGCGAGCTGTTCCGACGAATACGGCTTGCCGGTCACTTCCAGCGCGACGATATGCGCGTTCTTCGGTAACGCCGCCAGCACGCGCTTGCCTTCGTCCTCGATCGCGCGCTGCGGATCGCGCCCCTTGCCGCGCAGGCCCGGTTCGATCTCGACCAGTTCGAACGGCAGCCAGTGCGAGAGCCGCTTCTGGTATTCGGCGAAGCCCTGGGCGACCCACGCAGGCGCGCGCTCGCCGGTGGCGATGAGACGGCATTTCATGTCGACATGATAGCGGCGTCACACGTCCGTCGGCCCGCTTGCAAGGGTCATGCCTCTGTCATGTGGCGGTTACCTGCACTGCCTAGCGTCGCGGACTCCCCAGCCCGCAGGAGTCGCACGATGACGATGTTCGATCCCTCCCGCCGCCAGGTCCTGAAAGGCAGTGCTGCCGCCGTCGCCATGGGTGCCATCGGCAGCCTCGGCGCGTTGTACGCGCGACAGGCCCACGCCGCCACGGCCGCGACGCAACTTTCACCGGTCCCCAGCCGCTATGGCCCGCTCGCGCCGGTCGCGGACGAGGCCACCGGACTGCCCCTGCTGCAGTTGCCGCGCGGCTTCCGTTACCGCTCGTTCGGGTGGAGCGGCGACCGCATGGACGACGGCCAGGCCTGTCCCGACCGCCACGACGGCATGGCCGTCGTCGGTGTGCGCCACCCGCGCCACGGCCGCGGCAGCAAGGGTCATGGCCACGGCCTGGAATACGTGCTGATCCGCAATCACGAGCGTGGTGCCGGCACGCCGATCCAGGCCCCCGGCATGTACGACACGGGCACGGTCAGCGGCACCCAGGTCGCGGGGGGCGGCACCACGACGCTGGGCTGGCGCCACGGCGAATGGACGCGCATGGAACCGAGCCTGGGCGGCACGCTGGTGAACTGCGCGGGCGGTCTGACGCCGTGGGGCACGTGGCTGAGCTGCGAAGAGATCAAGACCGATGCCACCTCCAGCACCGGTCGCAAGCATGGCTACGTGTTCGAGGTGGATCCGGAGAACGAGCGCACGACCGGCCGGCCGTTGGTGGGCCTGGGCCGCTTCAGCCACGAAGCCGTGGCCGTGGATCCGCGCACCGGCATCGTCTATCTGACCGAGGACGATCGGAACAAGTCGGGCTTGTACCGCTTCATTCCGAACGACCGCCGCGGCCGCAGCGGCTCGCTGGAGAACGGCGGGCGCCTGCAGGCGGCGCGCGTGCGCGGCAAGCGCAACGTCGACCTGAGCGTGGCCGCGATCGGCGACGAGTACGCCTTGGAATGGGTCGACATCCCGGATCCGGATCTCGACACGATCGTGGCGCCGAGCGGCTTCCCCGACATTTCCGCAGGCGAAACGCTGAGTGGACCGTTCGCGCAGGCCTGGAGCGAAGGCGCGCTGCGGATGAGCCGCGGCGAGGGCATCTGGTACAGCTACGGCAAGATGTTCATCGTCGACACCAGCACCGGCGTGGATGCGCAGGGCCGCAAAGGCCGCGGCAACGGGTCGGTCTGGGTGCTGGACCTGTTCACCCAGCGGCTGAAGGCGCTGTTCGTCAGCGGCCACCAGCTGGCGGCGCACAACCCCGACAACATCACCGTCAGCGGCCGTGGCGGCGTGGTGCTTTGCGAAGATGGCGGCGAGAGTCCCGACGAATACGGCCCCGGCGCGCGCCTGATCGGGCTGACCCGCGCGGGCGAGTCGTTTTACCTCTGCAAGAACAACGTGCAGCTGACGTCGACGCAGATCGCCAACGCCGGCAAATCGGTGCCGGAGGGCGACTACCGCGAAAGCGAGTTCTGCGGCGCGTGCTGGGATCCGTTCTCCCGCACGCTGTTCGTCAACCTGCAGACGCCGGGCATCACCGTCGCGATCACCGGACCGTGGGAACGCGGACCGCTCTGACGGGATCGACAGAACGAAGAACGGCGCCCTCGGGCGCCGTTCCTTCGATGCATGACGCGTGGACTCAGAGCCGCGATTCGTCTGCGGTCTCGACGTCTTCCGGCGGCTGGTCGCCCACCGTCCACAGGCGCTCAAGCGCATAGAACTCGCGCACGCGAGGCAGCATGACGTGGACGATGACGTCGCCCAGGTCCACGAGCACCCATTCGGCCTCGCGCTCGCCTTCCACGCCCAGCGGCATGACGTCCAGCTTCTTGGCGAACTTCACCACTTCGTCGGCGATCGACTTCACGTGGCGGGTCGAGGTGCCCGAGGCGATGACGAGGTAGTCGGCGACGCTGGACTTGCCGCGTACGTCGATCTCGACGACATCCTTGGCTTTCAGCTCCTGGACCGCGGCGTGCACCGTGGCGAGCAGGGCCGGCAGGGCCGGGGGCGGGCTGGGCAGGCGGGTCTTGATGACGTGGGCTTGGCTGGACAAAGGCTTGGTGGCTCCGGAGGTACGGTCGGGATTATAGCGGACCGGGCCCGACCGCCCGGTCAAGGTAGAGCCTTTCGTCGGCGATGGCGGCCGCGACGGGCGCGGGCACCAGATGCCGCCAGGGATCGCCGGCCGCGATCCGCCGCCGGATATCGGTGGCCGATTCGGGCTGCAGCGGGTGGCTCAGCCGGTACACGCGACCGGCAGGCGCGTCGGTCAGCACCTCGGGGCGGGCTGCCCAGCGCGGGGCCAGCACGTTGGCCAGTTCACCCGGCAGGCCCGCATCCAGCGGACTGCCCGGCCGGTCGGCGACGATGAAATGGGTGAGTGCGAACAGCGATCGCCATTCCCGCCACGTCGGCAGACCCAGCAGGCTGTCGGCGCCGATCAACAGCGCCACGGGCACGGCGTCGCCCAGCTCGGCGCGCAGTTCGTGCAGCGTGTCGACGGTGTAGGAACGCGCCTCCGGCGTGCGTTCGGCGCGTCGCAGTTCGCGGCGGTCCACGTACAGATCGGCTTCGTCGCGCACCGCCAGATCGAGCAGGTGCGCACGCTGCGCCGCGCTCGCGCCCGGCGGCGCGCGGTGCGGCGGATCCGCCGCCGGCATCAGGCGGACGGGCGCATGCACTTCATCGCGCGCGGCGCGCGCGATGGCCAGGTGCCCGTTGTGGATGGGATCGAACGTGCCGCCGTAGAAGAGCTGCAGCATCCGGCGCGACCGTCAGGCCACCAGCAACCGCACGGCCTTGGCCTCGGCGATGGCCAGCAGCAGGCGCTCCAGCGCCACCCAGGCATCGCCCTCGCCGCGGCCCTTCGCGGTGCGATCGATCTTCGAGGCTTCGGCGACGAAGCGGTCCCAACGCGCGGGTGAGGCGTGCCGCTGCAGCGCGCGCTTGAATGGCGCCTGCTTCGCTTCCCAGATGCCCTGCGCCTTCATCTCGGCCGCGAGATTGCCACCACCGGCCTGCACGCGCGCCAGCGTGGCGGTGCGCAACAGTTCCTTGACGATCATCGGCATCAGGCCGGCGACCACGTCGCCCTCGGCCCGCAGGCCGGCAAGGATGCGCGAGACCTGCACGCCCTGCCCGGCCAGCACCGCATCGGTGAGGCGGAACACGTCGTAGCGCGCCGCGTTGGCGACCAACGCTTCCATCCGGTCGGGGTCCAGCGTCTGTCCGTCGCTAAGCAAGGCCAGCTTGTCGATCTCCTGCGCCGCGGCGAGCAGGTTGCCCTCCACCCGCTCGGCCAGCAGTTGCACCGCATCGCGCTCGGCCCGCAGGCCCTTGCTGCGCAATCGGCTCTCGATCCATCCCGGCAGCTCGTGCGGTTTGATGGCCCACGCCACGGCGACCACGCCGACGCGCGCGATGGCATCGCTCCATTTGCCCTGGTAGGCCTTGCCCCACTCGCCCGCGGTGATCAGCAACACCACATCCGGCGGCGGGTTGGCACAGAACGCGCTGATGACCTCGGCGCCCTCCTTGCCCGGCTTTCCGCCCGGCAGGCGCACTTCGACCAGGCGCCGGGCACTGAACAGGCTGGGCGCGTTGAAGCTGGCATCGAGTTGATCCCAGTCGAAATCGCGCCCATCCGCATCGAATACTTCACGCTCGCCGATGCCCTGCGCCCGCGCCTGCGCGCGCACGGCGTCGGCGGCTTCGAGTACCCGCAGGATCTCGGGGCCCGCGATCAGATAGACCGGATGCAACGGCTCGGACGCGCCGCGCGCGGCCAGCTGTTCCGGCTTGAGCTCCATCAGCGGGCCGTGTTCACCTGGCCGGACCGCACTACGCCGTCGACGCGGCGCAGGATGGACGCCGCCATCTCGCGGCGAAGTTCTTCGGCCAGCACTTCACGCTCGGTCGTCGTGCCGGTCGCGTCCTGCGGCGGCGACACGTAGTCGCGCGACAGCTCGACCACCTGCTGCGGCACCAGATCAGTTCCATCGGCCTTGGTGAAGGCGAACACGACGGCGTAGCGCAGGCTGAACTCTTGGGCGCGGCCGAACTGGTCGACGGCGATGGGCAGGTCGCCCCAGCGCTCGGAGGTGATCCGCAGCGTGGCGACCTGTTCGCCGGCGGTGGCGTCCTCGTCTTCACCGATCGGCGCGGCCAGCGTCGCGCCAGCGGCCTGCAGGCCGCGCGAGAGGCTGGTGACCAGCGCACTGTAGGAGGTCGTGGCGCCCACCACCCTGACCGGCCCCAGGTCGGTCGGCAACGCGATCTGGTTGCGCAGGTGGAAGCCACAGCCGGCCAGCAGGACCAGGGTGGCGAGGAGCAACGGCAGGCGGAATCGGGTCATGGGCGAAGTCTGGACGAGGCCGTCATGGGCGGCAATAGCGTAGCCCGCCCGTAGGTGAACACGGAGGCAAGGCGCCGCCGGCGCCCGTCCTCAGCCCGCGACGATGTTGACGATCTTGCCCGGCACCACGATGACCTTGCGGATCGCCAGGCCGTCAAGGAACTTGGCCGTGTTCGGCTCGGCCTTGGCCAGCGACTCGACCAGGTCGCGCGGCGCATCCGCGGCCACGTCGATGGTGCCGCGCAGCTTGCCGTTGACCTGCACCGCCAGCGTCACCGTGTCGCGCACCAGCGCGTCGGCGTCGACCTGCGGGAACGGCTGGTCCTCGATCAGCGTTTCGGCATGGCCCAACGCCTGCCACAGCGCGTGGCTGGCGTGCGGGGTGATCGGGTTCAACAGCAGCACCGCCGCTTCCAGCGCTTCCTGGCGGACGGCGCGACCCTGCGCGGTGGCATCATCGAACTTGCCCAGCGCGTTCGACAGCTCCATTACCGCCGCGATGGCGGTGTTGAAGCTGTGGCGCTTGCCGTAGTCGTTGCCGACTTTCTCGATGGTCTCGTGGGTCTTGCGGCGCACGGCCTTCTGGTCGGCGGTCAGCGCTGCCACGTCCAGCGCCGGTACGGTGCCGTCGGCGGCACGGCCTTCATCGGCGTGTCGCTGTACCTGCGTCCACAGGCGGCGCAGGAAGCGCGCCATGCCTTCCACGCCGGCTTCGTTCCACTCCAGCGACTGCTCGGGCGGCGCGGCGAACATCGAGAACAGGCGGACGGTGTCCGCGCCGAACTTGTCGACCATCGACTGCGGATCCACGCCGTTGTTCTTCGACTTTGACATCTTCTCGACGGGGCCGATCTTCACCGGCTGGCCGTCGGCCTTCAGCGTGGCGCCCACCACGCGCGCCTTGTCGTCGCGCTGGATTTCGACGTCCACCGGATTGATCCATTCCTTCGAACCGTCGGCGTTGTCGCGGTAGAAGGTCTCGGCGATCACCATGCCCTGCGTCAGCAGGTTGGTCGCCGGTTCGTCGCTGTCCACCAGCCGGGCGTCGCGCAACAGCTTGTGATAGAAGCGGAAATACATCAGGTGCAGGATCGCGTGCTCGATGCCGCCGATGTACTGATCGACCGGCAGCCAGTAGTTGCCGCGCTTGTCGACCATGTCCTTCGCGCCGGGCGAGGTGTAGCGCGCGTAGTACCAGCTCGACTCCATGAAGGTATCGAAGGTGTCGGTCTCGCGTTCGGCGGCGGCACCGCACTGCGGGCACTTCGTCTTGCGCCATTCCGGGTCGGCCTTGATCGGCGACTTCACGCCGTCCAGGGTGACGTTCTCCGGCAGCACGACGGGCAGGTCCGAATCCGGCACCGGCACAGCGCCACACGTGTCGCAGTAGATCACCGGGATCGGGCAGCCCCAGTAGCGCTGGCGGCTGACGCCCCAGTCGCGCAGGCGGTAGTTCACCCGGCGCTGGCCCTGGCCCTTGCGCTCGAAGCGCTCGGCCAGCGCCTCGAAGGCGCCGCGATAGTCCAGGCCGTCGAACTCGCCCGAGTTGACCAGTTCCAGGTCGTCGCGGGTCTTGTCGCCGTACCAGTCGCGCCAGGCGGTCGGGTCGTAGGTCTTCTCTTCGTCGTTCTTCGGCGCCTTCAACGCGATCACCTGGCGGATCGGCAACGCGTACTTGGTGGCGAACTCGAAGTCGCGTTCGTCGTGACCCGGCACCGCCATCACCGCGCCGGTGCCGTAGCCCATCAGCACGAAGTTGGCGACCCAGACCGGGATCCGGTCGCCGGTGATCGGGTGCACGGCCACCAGGCCGGTGTCCATGCCGCGCTTTTCCTGGGTCTCCAGTTCCGCTTCCGACACGCCGCCCTGCTTGAGCTCGGCCAGGAACGCGGCCAGCGCCGGATTCGACGCGGCGGCCTTCTGCGCCAGCGCGTGTTCGCCGGCGATCGATACGAAGGTCACGCCCATCAGCGTGTCGGGCCGCGTGGTGAAGACGGTCAGGGGCTCATGGCCATCGACGGCGAACTGGATCTCCAGGCCTTCCGACCGGCCGATCCAGTTGCGCTGCATCGTCTTGACCGCATCCGGCCAGCCCGGCAGGTCGTCCAGGCCGTCCAGCAGTTCCTGGGCGTAGTCGGTGATGCGCAGGAACCACTGCGGGATCTCGCGCTTCTCGACCAGCGCGCCGCTGCGCCAGCCGCGTCCGTCGATCACCTGCTCGTTGGCCAGCACGGTCTGGTCCACCGGATCCCAGTTCACCACCGAGTTCTTGCGGTAGGCCAGGCCCTTGCGCAGCAGGCGGGTGAACATGCGCTGTTCATGCACGTAGTAGTCGGGTCGGCAGGTGGCGAACTCGCGCGACCAGTCGATGGCGTAGCCCAGCGACTTCAGCTGGCTGCGCATGTGGTCGATGTTGGCGTAGGTCCACTTGGCCGGCGCGGTCTTGTTCTTGATCGCGGCGTTCTCGGCCGGCAGCCCGAACGCGTCCCAGCCCATCGGCTGCAGCACGTTGTGGCCGGTCATGCGCTTGTAGCGGCTGATCACGTCGCCGATGGTGTAGTTGCGCACGTGGCCCATGTGCAGCGCGCCCGACGGGTACGGCAGCATCGACAGGCAGTAGTACTTCGGCTTGTCCGACCGCTCGTCGACCTCGAAGGCGCGCCGGGCCTCCCAGAAGGACTGGGCCTGGGACTCGACGGATTTCGGATCGTAGGAAACGGGTTCGGCGGCGGTGGACATGGTGGCTGCGACGACGGCTACGGCAAAGCCGCCAAGGGTACCGCAGCGCACCATGCCCCGCCATGCCACCGGTTAGCATGAGGGGGTCGAAACCGGGGATCCCAGATGAACAAGACCGTCCTTGCCCTTGCCGTGGCCGCCTGCGGGCTGTCCGCGAGCGCAACCGCCCTCGCCGCCGAACCGACCGCACCCGCCACGCTGGCGCTGCATTGCGAACGGGTCTTCGATGCCCGCAGCGGCAAGGTCCTGGGCGAGCACACCGTGCTGGTCCGCGACGGCCGGATCGCCGAGGTCATCCCTGGCCGCGCCAAGCTGGCCGATGCCGAATCGATCGTCCTGGCCGACCATACCTGCACGCCGGGCTGGACCGACTTGCACGTACACCTGGACGGCGAGTCCAGCCCGCAGAGCTATTCGGAAGGCTTCCGCCTGGACCCGGTCGATTTCGCCTACCGCTCGGTCGGTTACGCGGAAAAGACGCTGATGGCCGGCTTCACCAGCGTGCGCGACCTCGGCGGCGAGGTCACCCTGCACCTGCGCGACGCGGTGAACCAGGGCGCCGTAAAGGGTCCGCGCATCTTCGCTGCCGGGACCTCCATCGCCACCACGGGCGGCCATGCCGACCCCACCAACGGCTTCAACACGCACCTGGCCCACCTGATGGGCCCGCCCGGCCCGACCGAAGGCGTCATCAACTCCATCGACGACGCCCGCCAGGCCGTGCGCCAGCGCTACAAGGATGGCAGCGACGTCATCAAGATCACCGCCACCGGCGGCGTGCTGAGCTACGCCAAGTCCGGTGACGCGCCGCAGTTCACCGTTGAAGAAGTGAAGGCCATCGTCGACACCGCCCGCGACTACGGTTTCCGCGTGGCGGCGCACGCGCACGGCAAGGAAGGCATGAAGCGCGCCATCCTCGGCGGTGTGACCAGCATCGAGCACGGCACCTACATGGACGACGAGGTCATGCGGCTGATGAAGCAGCACGGCACCTGGTATGTGCCGACGATTTCCGCCGGCCGCTTCGTGGCCGAGAAGGCGAAGATCGACGGCTACTTCCCGGCCGTGGTGCGGCCGAAGGCCGAGCGCATCGGCGCGCTGATCCAGGAAACCGCCGGCAAGGCCTACCGCAACGGCGTGAAGATCGCCTTCGGCACCGATATGGGCGTGGGTCCGCACGGCGACAACGCGCGCGAGTTCCTCTACATGGTCGAAGCCGGCATGCCGGCGGCCTATGCGCTGCAGGCGGCAACGATCCGCGCCGCGGAAGTGTTGGGCGTGGACGATCAGGGCGTGATCGAGGCCGGCAAGCGCGCGGACATCGTGGCCGTGCCGGGCAATCCGGTGGAGGACATCAACGCCGTGCTGAAGGTGGACTTCGTGATGAAGGACGGCAAGGTCTACCGCCGTCCGTGATCGACCACGGCGCCTGGCGGATTATTTCCGCCAGGCCGCCACGCACAGCCACAGCAGCCATGCGGCATAGCCCAGCCGCTGCGCGATGCCCGCCGGCATCAAGGCGACCGCGACCAAGGCACTGAACAACACGATCGCGGCCGCCACGCCGCTCGCGATCACTGCCGGACGCCACCCGCTGCTCGCGCGCATCCCGACGGCGAACAAAACCGCACCCGGCACGAACGCCACCCACCACAGTAACCATGCCGTCGCGTGCAAGCTGCTGGCATCGTTGTGCAGGTCGTCGGGATCCAGCGGCAGCACGCCCAGGCCGACGAAACCGAGCGCGGACAACAGCAGGAACTGCGCGCCCACGCGCGCGGCCCAGCCTGCATCGGCCGGCAGCCGATGCCGCAGGTCCAGCGCGACCACCGCGGCCAGCAGCCCCGTCAGGACGAAGCCCAGCAGATTGAAGCCCAATGCGTGCGGCACGCCTTTCGCACCCAGTACCGCGACCGGATGCCAGACCTGCGAATAACCGGACAACGCCAGGCCGAAACCGAGCACGGCACAGGTGAAGACGCAGGCGGCGATCGCGCCGGTCCAGGGCAGCAGGCGGGACAGCAAAGGCGGCATGCGGAGGGCTACGAAGGCGGAAACAACGCGGGCAGGCCGTCGTGGCCTGCCCGCTCGGGTGTCGATCTTAACGCGGGTGCATCATTCCTTTTCCCACCCGGTCCGTCCGCCCTGTGCGGTCGTCTGGTTGTCCTTCAGATAGTCCAGCGCGAGCGAGGCGCTGCGCACCAGCATGCTGTTGTCTGCCGCGCCGAAAGTCCATGCGCCCGCCATACCCTTCGCGTGCTGGTAGAACTCGGGCGTGGCGATGACCTGGCCGGTCGCCGCGTCAGTGAGCTTCATCGTCACCAGGATGCGCGAGCTCCCGGCGAACGCGCCGGCCCAGAAGCGCGCACCGCCGCTGATGAAGCGGATCTTCTCGATTCGGGGTTCGACCACCAGCGTGCGGACCGGCGTGTGCGTCGCAGGCGCCGCATTGCGTTGGGCTGCCCATGCACCGACGCGTTCGTCGAGGTTGCGCTGGAACGATGCCAGCGCTTCCTGGTTCGCCTTGTGCCCGGCGTAGGCGTCAGACAGCGTGGCCGGCTTGAGCTCGTAGCGGTCGAACGCGGCCAGCGCTTCCGCTGGCGGCGGGTTCACCTCGGCCGAGGCCTGGATTTCATCCTTCGCCAGCGCCTGGCCGACGACGGCCCCCGCCAGCACCATACCCAGCACGAAACGACGCACGCCCATCACAGCCTCCGGTCCGATCGATGACGCGGCCGACGCCGCCGCGCGACCTTAGCAGAGCCCCTGGTCGGCGCCCTATGCCAAAGGTTGCCAGCGGAAGACGTCCTCCACGCCCACGCCGAAGGCATGGGCGATGCGGAAGGCCAGCTCGAGCGACGGCGCGTACCGCCCCGCTTCCAGCGCGATGATGGTCTGGCGCGTCACCCCGCAGGCATCGGCCAGCGCCTGCTGGGTCATTTCGCCCCGTTCGAAGCGCAGGCGACGGATGTCGTTGGCGACGGGTGTGCCGCTCATGCGGTGCCGCGCCGGTCGCGCCAATACAGCACGGCCGTGGCGACGTATTCGCACAGCCAGCCCCACATCAGCGCGAATACCAGCAGGTTCGCGATCTTGAAATGGGTCGCCCACGCCAGGCGATCGGCCGGCGAGAACGCCAGCACCAGCGCGAGGCCGATGATGCAGGACATCAGCGCGCCATGCCCCCATCCGGCGGCCTGCTGCTCGATCTCGCGGTCGCGCTCGTCTTCCTGGACGCGCCCCTTCCAGCGGGCGCCGAGGACGCCGGACAGCACGCTCCAGGCGACCAGCAACAGCACGAGGTTGCGCCCCACGGCCGCCGCTTCCGGGTTCTCGCGCCAGGGAGCGGTCGAGAAGACGTCGGCGTGGGTCAGGAAATAACCCGTCGCCGCCAGCATGAAGGCCACGCCAATCCATGCACGCCATTCGCCCGGCGACAGGCCGCGCTCGGCCTCACCCTGCGGCATCCGTGAGATCGCGTACAGCGCGGCCCAGGCCACCAGCACCAGCGTCGCCGTCCCCGCTTTGCCCAGATCGAAGCCCATCAGTGTCGACGGGCCGGCCAGCAACGCCCAGAACGCGAGCAGCCCCAGCACGAGCAATCCCAGCCATCCACCTCGCTGCCATGCCATGACGTGTCCTCCACCGGACAATATGTCATCTAAACATTACATTTCGCCCATGGCATGTCAAGTGTTCTTTACATCGCCTTGTATCCTGCGCCCCGCGCCACCATGTGAACGCGACTCCCCGTAGCCACGAACCTGCCCGATGAGCGAGCTGCCCCACGTTTTCGACGCCACCACCGAGACCTTCGAGGCCGAGGTCCTGCGCAAGTCGCTGGAGGTGCCGGTGCTGGTGGACTTCTGGGCCACCTGGTGCGGCCCATGCAAGACGCTGGGCCCGATCCTCGAAAAGCTCGCCGGCGAGTACAACGGCGCGTTCGTGTTGGCCAAGGTGGACGTGGACAAGGAGCAGCAGATCGCGGCGGCCTTCCAGATCCGCTCGGTGCCGACGGTCTTCCTGGTGAAGGGCGGGCAGTTGGTCGACGGCTTCCCGGGCGCGCTGCCCGAGGGGCAACTGCGCGAATTCCTCGCCTCGCATGGCGTCGTGCCCGCCGAGGGCGCGCTGCCCGAAGAGGAGCCGGCGCCGCTGGATCCGCAGGCCCAGGTCGCGGCGCTGCGCGAGGCTATCAGCGCCGAGCCCGACAAGGACGAGCTGAAGCTGGACCTGGTGCTGGCCCTGCTCCGCACCGGTGAAGCACCCGAGGCCGAGCGCCTGCTGGACGCGCTGCCGGCCAACCTGGCCACCGACGATCGCGCCGTGAAGGCGCGCGCACGCCTGGGCTTCGCCGCCGCGCTGAAGGACGCGCCCGCGCCCGAGGCCCTGCGCGCGGCCGTCCAGGCCAACCCGGACGACCTGCGCGCACGCCACCTGCTGGGCGTGCATGCCCTGGTGGCCGGCGACTCGGAACAGGCGCTGGAGCAGTTCCTGGAGATGCTCAAGCGCGATCGCGCCTATGAAGACGGGCTCGCGCGGAAGAGCCTCATCGACGCTTTCCGGGTGATCGAGGACGAGGCCCTGGTCAGCCAGTACCGCAGGAAGATGTCCTCTCTGCTGTTCTGATTGCCGAAACCCTCCCTGTCACACTCGCACGCGCAGTACCCATGAAAGCCAATACCCTGCGGCACATCTTCAACGTCTGGCCGCCGTTCCTGTTCAGCGGCGTCCACGTCACCGACATGGCCGAGGACTGGAGTTTCGCGCGCGTCGAGCTGCGCATGCGCCCGTGGAATCGCAACTACGTGGGCACCCACTTCGGCGGCAGCCTGTTCTCGATGACCGACCCGTTCTGGATGATCCTGGCCAAGGAACGCCTGGGCGGCGCCTACTACGTCTGGGACAAGGCCGCCGAAATCGAGTTCGTGAAGCCCGGCAAGGGCACCCTGCACGCCGAGTTCCGTCTGGATGACCGCGTGCTGGACGAGATCCGCACCGAAGCGGCCAACGGGCAGAAACACCTGCGCTGGCTGCCCGCGGATGTCTTCAACGCACAGAACGAAATCGTCGCGCGCGTGCGCAAGCAGATCTACGTGCGCCTGAAGCCCGAAGCGCGTACGCCCGCGGGCTGAGCGTACCGACGGAGCGTCACGGCGTTCCAGGAATAGCGCTACAGCCCGGCCCTCGTGCCGGCCTACAATAGGCGCATGCCCCCCGATCATCCCCCGCACCGTGCCTCGGTGCAGAAGCTCTTCATCACCGGCCTGCTGACCCTGCTGCCCATCTGGCTGACCTGGGTCGTCATCAAGTTCGTGTTCGTCCTGCTCTCGGACATCAGCAAGCCGTGGGTGGAGCCGATCTCACACCGCATCGCCGCGACGTTCCCGCAGTCGCTGGGCTGGTTCAACGGCCTGTGGGTACAGAACACCATCGCGATGGTCGCCACCCTGTTCGTCATCCTCGCGGTCGGCGCGTTAACCCGGCGCGTCGTCGGGCAGCGGCTGCTGCGCTGGTTCGAAGCGCTGATCGCCCGCGTGCCGCTGGCCAACGTCATCTACACCAGCGCGCGCAAGCTGCTGGACATGCTGGAGACCAAGCCCGGCAGTACGCAGCGCGTGGTGCTGATCGACTTCCCGCACCGGGACATGAAATCGGTCGGCCTGGTGACCCGGGTGATGCGCGAGGAAGGCAGTGGCCGCGAATTGGCGGCCGTGTATGTCCCCACCACGCCGAACCCGACGTCCGGCTACCTGGAAATCGTGCCGGTGGAACTGCTGACGCCGACCGACTGGACGGTGGACCAGGCGATGAGCTTCATCATCTCCGGTGGCGCCGTGGCACCGGACGCCATGCCGTTCACCCGCGCCGGGGACCGCTGAATCATGCAGGCGCCGCGCACACTGGATGATCGCGCGGTCCGCCTCTTCATCGTGCTGGCGGCGGTGTTCTGCGCGAACGCCGTGCTGGCCGAGTTCATCGGCGTCAAGATCTTCGCGCTGGAAGACACGCTCGGTATCGCGCCGCTGGAGTGGAACCTGTTCGGCCAGACCGGTTCGCTGAGCTTCACCGCGGGCACGCTGCTGTGGCCGTTCGTGTTCATCCTGACGGACACCATCAACGAATTTTTCGGCAAGCGCGGCGTGCGCTTCATCTCCTGGCTCGCCGTGGCGTTGATCGTCTACGGCTTCCTGTTCGCGTTCGCCGCCATCGCGTTGGCGCCGGCCGACTGGTGGGTGGGCGCGGCGCAGGCACAGGGCGTGCCGGACTACCAGAAAGCGTTCGCCGCGATCTTCGGCCAGGGCATGTGGACGATCGCGGGCTCGGTCGTGGCGTTCCTCGTCGGCCAGCTGATCGACGTCTCCGTGTTCCACCGCATCCGTGCGGCGACCGGCGAACGCTGGGTGTGGCTGCGCGCCACGGGCTCCACCGCGATCTCGCAGCTGGTGGACAGCTTCGTGGTGATCTACATCGCTTTCGTGCTGGGGCCGCAGAAGTGGCCCACGTCACTGTTCCTCGCCGTGAGCACGGTGAACTACGCCTACAAGATGCTGGCGGCGATCGCCCTGATCCCGCTGCTATACCTCATGCGCCACGCCATCCGCCTCTACCTGGGCCACGCGCGCGAACGGGCCCTGCGCGAGGAAGCCTCGGCAGACTGAACCCCACAGGTGCGTTAGGCTGCCGGCGTTCCATCACGGGGATGGCGATGAAGACGGCATGGGTGCTGGGAGCGATGCTGATGGCGATGGGTGAAGCGGGCGCCGCATCGCGCGATGCCACGATCGACGGATGGATGCGCGATTACAGCGGCGATGCGCCGGGCGCGTCGGTGCTGGTGCTGGAGCACGGACAGCCCGCGTTTGAACGCAGCTACGGTATGGCCGAGCGGGAGACAGGACGTACTGCCACGCCGGACACCGGGTACCGCCTGGCCTCCATCAGCAAACAGTTCACCGCGACCTGCGTGCTGCTGTTGGTGCAGGACGGAATCGTCACGTTGGACGATCCCGTGGAGAAATGGTTGCCCACGCTGCCGGAGGCCACCCACGCGGTGACCTTGAGGCATCTCTTGAGCCACACCTCTGGCTTGGTCGACTACGAGGATCTGGTACCCGAAGGCCAAACCCAGCAGGTGCGCGATGCCGACGTGCTGCGCTTGCTGGAGCGAGAGAACCGCCTCTACTTCGCGCCCGGCACCGCGTATCGCTACAGCAACAGTGGCTACGCGTTGCTGGCCCTGGCGGTCGAACGCGCGTCCGGCACGCGGTTTGCGGACTTCCTGCGCACGCGTGTGTTCGCACCGCTGGGCATGCACGGCACGCTCGCGCGCGAAGACGAGGGGCCGGCCGTCGACGCGCGCGCCTACGGCTACAGCCTGGCCGAAGGGCGTTGGCAGCGGACCGACCAGAGCACGACCAGCGCGGTGCTCGGCGACGGCGGCATCTATTCTTCGCTGCGCGATCTCGCACGCTGGGACGCCGCCTGGTACGACGATCGCCTGCTGTCTTCTGCGTCGCGCGCTTTGGCGGTGCACCCCGCCACCGCGACCACCGAGACGGACGTGGCGCACTACGGCTTCGGATGGCGGCTGCAGGGCCGCATGCAGTGGCATTCGGGAGAGAGCATCGGCTTCCGCAACGTGATGCTGCGTTTCCCTGACCGGCACCTCACCGTCATCGTGCTGACCAATCGCAACGGACCGGAGCCCTATTCGCTGGCGCGGCGGATCGCGGCCCTGTGGGGGGCGACGCCCTGACTTGGGACGGCCTGCACGATCAGGACTAATGTGACGTGAGAAAGGCCATCTGCCGGCCAGCCGTCAGCGAGGTTTCTTCTATAATTGTGACCGACGCAACACTTTTGTGACAGCGGGGGACAGCAATGCAGAGGGATGCGATCCGACGGACGGGGTGGCGAGGGTGGGGACTGCTGTTCCTGCTCGCATTGGTGTGCCCGGCGAAAGCGCAGGAATGGACGTACCGCGTGCGTCAGGGCGATACGCTGTGGGATGTCGCGGGCGAGTACCTCACGCCGTCCGTGCCATGGCAGCGCCTGCAGGAACACAACCGCGTCGCCGATCCCTACCAGCTCGTGCCTGGCAGTACGTTGCGCATCCCCGTGCAGTGGCTGCACCGCCAGCCTGCGCGCGCGAAGGTCATCGCCGTCCGCGGCGATGCCCAGACGAGGACGTCGGCCGGTCGCGCCGCGCCGGTGACGGCCGGCATGTCGCTCGGCAGTGGGGCGATGGTGAAAACCTCGCCTGAGGCCACGCTCAGCCTGCAGTTCGCCGACGGTTCGCGCCTGCTGCTGCTCGGCGACAGCGAGTTGCTGCTGGAGCGGCTGACGCGCCTGGGTCGATCCGGCATCGCCGACACGCGCCTGCGCCTGCAGCGCGGGCGCATCGGCAACGATGTGCGCCACCTGCGCGGACCCGCGGCGAACTTCATCGTCGATACGCCGAGCGCATCGTCCGCCGTGCGGGGCACCCGCTTCCGCGTGGAGGCCCATGCCGCCGGCACGCAGACCGAGGTGCTGGAAGGACGCGTCGCGGTCAGCGCCGGTGCGCGCAGTGCGCTGGTACGGCGCGGTTACGGCACCCTGGTGGCGCTCGACCAAGCCGCGGTGACACCGGTTGCCCTGCTGACCGCGCCGGATCTGTCCGGACTTCCGCCGCCGCCGCAGGTGACGCGCGCACCGCTGGCCTGGCCGGCCGTACCCGGGGCGCTCCAGTACCGTGTCCAGATCAGCGAGCACGCACGCTTCGACAGTCTGCAGGTGGATGCCGAGATCGACGTGCCCAGCTTCACTCTGCCGCCGCTCGAAGAAGGCCGCTACCACGTGCGCGTGCGCGCCATCGATGCCCAAGGGCTGGAGGGTCGCGATGCGGTCGCGCAACTACAGGTCGATGGATTGCTGTCGCCGCCCTACTCCATCGCACCTGCCGCTTCAAGCGTCGTGCGCACGCCCGACCTGACCCTGGCGTGGACGCAGGCACCGGGCGCCGCGTCCTACGACTATGAAGTCGCCGGTGCCGCCGGTTGGGACAAGCCGGTGGCCCAAGGCCGAGTGAAGGACGCCTCGTCGGTATCCCTTGCCCCCGTGGTTCCCGGCGATTACGCGTGGCGTATCCGCAGCGTGGATCGCGCGGGACGGACCGGCCCGTTCGGCGACCCTGTCGCGTTCGTCATCCGTCCGCTGGCCGAAGTGACCTCCATCGACGGCAGCGCCGCCGAAGCGGGGGACACCCGGCAGGTGACGTTCCGGTGGCCCGCGGGCCAGCCGGGGCAGCGGTACCGCTTCCAGATGTCCCGGACCGCCGATTTCCGGGACCTGGCCGTCGACCAGACCGTCGACGAGGCCGAGATCACCCTGCCCCGCCTGCGCAGCGGGACCTGGTACCTGCGCGCCCAGACCATCGACGTGGATGGCTTCGAAGGTCCGTTCCCCCGCCCGCAGGTGGTCGAAGTGCCGTGCCGCCTCTGCAAGATTGGCGCTGGAGCGGGGGCCTTGCTCATACTGCTCACCTTGTGAGCACCCCTGCGCCCGCGCTGAAGTGGAAACCCCGCCTGCTGACGGCGGTGGGGGCGGCTGCGCTCGCGGTGTTGGTGACGCTGTCGGGCCTGACCGCGGCGCCCGATGCCTGGGTCTACGACAAGCTGGTGCGCGGTGCGGCGCCCGAGGCGGACCCGCGCATCGTCGTGGTCGACATCGACCAGAAGAGCCTGGCCGAACTCGGCCGCTGGCCCTGGTCGCGCCGCGTGCACGCGCAGTTGGTCGATCGCCTGCGGCTGGCAGAAGCCAAGGGCATCGCCTTCAATATCCTGCTGTCTGAGCCGGCACTCTTCGATCCGGAAGGCGACGCCTTGCTGGCCCGCGCGATCACCCGCAGCGGTCGCGTGGTGTTGCCGGTGCTCGCTGAACCCGTCCAGCGCAACGGCGCCAGCGTGGAGCTGATGCCGATCCCGGAGTTCGCGGCCTCGGCCGCCTCGCTGGGCCACGCGGAGATGGTGCTCGATGAAGATGGCGTGGCACGCAGCGTGTACCTGCGTGCGGGCCTCGGGTCGCCGCACTGGCCCGCCCTCGCCTTGGCTCTCTTGCAGCTCGACCAGCCCAACGGCGGCGCGCCGGAGCTGCCGGGCCGACGTCTGGTCGCCACGGACGTGCCTGCTCCCGCGCAGGACGACTGGGTGCGGGACCATGAAGTGCGCATCCCGTTCGCCTCGCCGCCGAATGCGTTCCGGCACGTGTCCTATACCGACGTGCTCAACCAGCGCATTCCACCCGCGATGTTGCGGGGAAACTGGATCATCGTCGGCGTGAATGCGACCGGTATGGGCCAGTATGCGCGTGCGCCGGGGCAGCCGCTCGACGCTGGCATGAGCGGAGCCGATTACCAGGCCAACCTGCTGAACATGCTGTTGAAGGACGCGGCCATCACGCCAATGGGCGAAGGTTGGCAGGCGCTGCTGTCTGCGCTGCTCGCCGCGCTGCCGCTGCTGCTGTCCGCGCTACCCGGCCTGCGTCGCGTATGGCTGCCCACGGTGATGACGATGGCCGGCGCGATCGTGCTGTCGGTGGTGCTGTTGCGTTACGGCCATGCATGGTTCTCACCGGTGCCGGCGCTCTTGGTGCTCGCGCTCGGCGCATCGCTGTGGGTCTACCGGCTGCTGCGGCGTACCCACAAGCAGGCCCAGTCCGATGCGTTGACTGGCCTGGCCAACCGCACGCGCTTCGACCAAGCCCTTGACCAGGAACTGCGCGTCGCTCGCCGCAGCGGCCAACCGCTGTCGCTGCTGGTGATGGATATCGACCACTTCAAGCAGCTCAACGACGGCCAGGGACATGCCGCCGGTGATGCGGCGCTGAAGGCATTGGGCCGCGTGCTGCGCAGCCGCGCGCGCCGTCCGCGGGACCTCGTCGCGCGTCTCGGCGGCGACGAATTCGCCGTACTGCTGCCGGAAACCTCGGCGCAGGCAGCGGCGACCATTGCCACGACCATTCACGTGGACCTCGCCAACCTCGGCCGCAAGCCGCATGGCGCGAACGCGAGCGCCTCGCCGCCGTTCACCGCCAGCATCGGCATCCACACCTTCCAGTCCGGCGACGACCTGGGCCCGGAGGATGTGTTCGACCGCGCCGACGCCGCGCTGTACCGCGCCAAGCAGACCGGCCGCAACCGCAGTTTCAGCCACACCGGCGAACAGGAACCGGTCGGCGTCTCCGCCACGCGCGTGTAAGGGCCGCGGCCCCGGTCGCCTCAGACGTCGACCACCATCCCCGGACGTGCCAGGTCCACCGACGCGCCGTGCCGCTCGCCGATCTCGCCCGCGAGCGCTTCGCGGGCCCGGTCCTCGCCATGCACCAGCACCAGGGGTGGCGACGGCTGGAAGTTGCCATACCACTCCATCAGGCCGCGCTGGTCGGTATGTGCCGAGAGCCCGCCGACGGTGTGCCGTTGCGCGTTGACGCGATAGTCGCGGCCGTGGATACGCACCCACGCCGCGCCGTCGACCAGCCGCCGGCCCAGCGTGCCTTCGGCCTGGTAGCCGACGAACACGATGTGCGCGTTGCGCCGGCCGACGTTGTAGCGAAGATGGTGTTGGATGCGGCCGCCATTAGCCATGCCGGAACCGGCGATGATGATCGCGCCGTTCTCGACCTGGTTGATCGCCATCGACTGCTGGGTGGTCTCGGCGACATGCAAGTTCGGCAGGCGGAAGGGATTGGGCGACTGCGCCCACACCCGCCGCGCATCCTCGTCGAACAGGCCGTGATGGCGGGCGTAGACGTTCACCACCTTGGCCGCCATCGGGCTATCCAGGAAGATCCGCCAGCGCGCGAGCTTCCAGGCCTCCCAATGCCGTGCGAACCAGTACAGCAACTCCTGCGTGCGGCCCACCGCGAACGCGGGAATGATCACGTTGCCGCGATCACGCCATGCGTGCTCGAAGATATCGCCCAGCTCACGCACCGTTTCCGGGCGGTCACGATGGTTGCGGTCGCCGTAAGTGGATTCCATCAGCAGCAGGTCGGCCTGCCGCACCACGGCCGGGTCGCGCAGGATGGGCGTGCCCTTCGGACCGAGATCGCCGGAGAACACCAGCTTGCGGCCATCGGCCCATAGCTCGACGATCGCCGAGCCGAGGATATGGCCGGCATCGCGCAAGGCGATGTCCACGCCAGGCAGAATCGTCGTGCGCGTGTCATACGGCAGCGGCTGCACCTGCTGCATGGCCTGCTGCACGTCGTCGGCGGCGTACAGCGGTTCGACGCGCGCTTCACCTTTGCGTAGTCGGCGATTGGCGCGCTCGGCCTCGGATTCGGACAGCGATGTCGTATCCATCAGCATGATCGGCAGCAACTCGGCGCTGGCCTGCTGGGTGAAGATCGGGCCGCGAAACCCGCGTTTGACCAGCAACGGCACGCGTCCGATGTGGTCGATGTGGGCATGGCTGAGGACGAGTGCGTCCAGGCTCGCAGGATCGAATGGAAACGCCTCGGCATTGCGCGCCTCCGCTTCCCGGCTGCCCTGGATCAACCCGCAATCCAGCAACACCCGCTTGCCTGCCGCTTCGACCAGATGCATCGAGCCGGTGACCTCACCGGCCGCGCCGTGGAAATGGACCTGCATGGGCTCGCCTCCTCTGCTTGGCGGCGAGTATGCGGCCTGTCGAGGGGGGGCAAAACCGGCCGTGGACGACGCGCTGCGCCCGCTCGCCCGGATACCACCGGTTTCCGGGCCATCACCCATGACCTTCGACACACCTGCCCTTACACCGGCAGGCGTAGAGTCCCCGCACGCCCCCGCCCGGGGGTTCCTTTTTTCCATTGCCCTGCCCAGGGCCGGAGTAGACCGTGATTGCCCGCAAACCCCAGATCCTGATGCTTTCGCTCGCCGTGGCCGCCGCGCTGGCCGCGTGCGCCAAGAAGGAAGAGGCCGCGCCGGCCGCCGACAGCGCTGCGAAGGCACCGGAAGCGCTGCAGCTCAAGCTGGACGAAAGCACCCTGCCGGGCGTCAACCGCTTCCAGATCGGCGACCTCGACACCACCAAGAACGCCTGCGCCGACTTCGCCGGTTACGCGAACGGCAAGTGGCTGGCCGCCAACGCGATCCCCAGCGACCGCACCAGCTGGGGTGCGTTCGAGATGCTGGATGAGCGCTCCACCGCGATCCAGAAGCAGCTCGCCGAACAGGCCGCCGCGCACGCTGGCGCGACCGGCGTCGAGAAGATCGTCGGCGACCTGTGGGCCACCGGCATGGACGAGGCCAAGGCCAACGCGCAGGGCATCGAGCCGATCGCGCCGATGCTGAAGTCGATCGACGGCCTGCAGGACAAGGACGCCATCGTGGCGTACCTGCAGCAGACGGCAGCGAAGGGGCAAAATTTCCTGTTCGGCTTCGGTGCGCTGCCGGAGTTCAGCAATCCCGACATGAACACCGCGGTCGCCATGCAGGGCGGCCTGGGCTTGCCGGACAAGAACTACTATTTCGACGCCGACAAGAAGGACATCCGCGACGCCTACGTCGCGCACATCGCCAAGGTGCTGGAACTGTCGGGCGTGGCCGCGGCCGATGCGCAGAAGCAGGCCGGCGACATCATGGCGTTCGAAACGCGCCTGGCGAAGGCCTCCAAGTCGCGTGAAGACCTGTCGCGCGATGTCAGCCTCTACAACAACATGATGTCCATCGCGGATGCCGACAAGCTGACCCCGAACTTCTCCTGGACGAAGTTCCTCGAGTCGCAGGGCGTGACCGGCCTGCAGCAGTTCTCGCTGGCCATCCCGTCCTTCCACCAGGAAGTCAGCAAGATGCTCGGCGATACCGATGCGGCGACGTGGCGCGCGTACCTGCGCTTCCACACCGTCGATGGCGCCGCCCCGTACCTGAGCGACGCGTTCGCCAACGAACAGTTCAACTTCTACAACAAGACGCTGCGTGGCCAGAAGGAAATCGAGCCGCGCTGGAAGCGCGTGCTCGGCACCATCGAGAACCAGAGCGGCGAAGCGCTGGGCCAGATGTACGTGAAGGTCGCGTTCTCGCCCGAAGCCAAGGCGAAGATGGAAACGCTGGTGGCCAACCTGGGCAGCGCGCTGAAGGCGCGCATCCAGAACCTCGCCTGGATGAGCGACGAGACCAAGGCCAAGGCGACCGAGAAGCAGGCCGCCTTCACGACCAAGATCGGCTACCCCGACAAGTGGCGCGACTGGGCCGGCCTGTCCACCAGCCGCGACAGCTACATCGGCAACGTGCTGGCCGCGCAGGAGTTCAACTACAAGTTCGACCTGGGCAAGATCGGCAAGCCCGTGGACAAGACCGAATGGGGCATGCCGCCGCAGATGGTCAACGCGTACTACAACCCGTTCCAGAACGAGATCGTGTTCCCGGCCGCCATCCTGCAGCCGCCGTTCTTCGACCCGAACGCCACGGATGAGATGAACTACGGTGGCATCGGTGCGGTGATCGGCCACGAAATGACCCACGGCTACGATGACCAGGGCAGCCGCTTCGGTCCGACCGGCAAGTTCGAGAACTGGTGGAGCGACACCGATTCCAAGGGCTTCAAGGCGCTGACCGGGAAGCTGGTGGCGCAGTTCGACGGCTACCGCACCGCCGACGGCCAGAAGATCAACGGCAACCACACCTTGGGCGAGAACATCGCCGACCTGGGTGGCCTGGCCACGGCCTACGACGCGATGAAGAAGGCTACCGAAGGCACCCCGGACCCGAAGACCGACGGCCTGACCCGCGACCAGCGCTTCTTCCTCAACTGGGCCACGGTGTGGCGCCGCAACTTCACGCCGGAAGAGCTGAAGAACCGCATCGCCACCGACGAGCACGCCCCGGCGCAGTTCCGCGCCATCGGTGCGCCGTCGAACCTGCCGACCTTCGCCGCGGCGTTCTCCTGCAAGGCAGGCGACGCGATGGTGCGCGGCGGCGACCAGCAGGTCGTGATCTGGTAAGACCACGCCTGGTTTGACCCGAAAAGGCCCGGCTTGTCCGGGCCTTTTCCTTTGCGGCCCGGTGTCGGGGTGCCCCGGGCGGTGGAGTCTGTGACACAGGGCCGGTTGGCGACGCCAAATGCGGCGGGATTTGCGCGATGGCGTGACCGGGCGCCTGCGGCGCCCTTGCTAGAATCGCCCGACCCCTGAATCACGGAAGCTCCCTGATGTCCCTCCCGCGCACCGCACTCGGCCGTCCCACCCTGATCGCTCTCGCCCTGATCCTGGCCCTGGGCGCCCCGGACGCCGATGCGCAGCGCAAGAAGCGCGCCGCGCGTGCCCCCGCCGTCAGCGCGGAGTGCACCGACTTCTACACCGCCACCAACGCCAGCTGGCTGAAGAACCACCCCGTGGCCGCCGGCGAAGGCGGCGTGAGCGTGCTGGGCGCCTTCCGCGAGCGCACGCTGGAGCAGCAGCGCGCCCTGCTCGATGCAGCGATGAAGTCGCCGCAAGGCAACGTGCAGAAGCTGCTGGGCGACTTCTGGGCCAGCGGCCTGGACGAAGCGGCCGTGGAGGCCGACGGCGCCAAGCCGATCGCGCCGCTGCTGGACCGCATCAACGCCATCAAGAAACCCAAGGACGTTGCGCCGGCCATCGCCGCGCTGCACCAGGTCGGCATCCCGGTGGCCTTCAACTTCAGCCCGGATGTGGACCTGCAGGCGTTGGATCGCCATATCGGCTACTTCATGCAGGGCGGCCTGGGCCTGCCGGACCCGGCGTACTACACCCGCACCGATGCCGACACCCGCGCACTGCTGGGCCGCTACCGCGCCTACGTGAAGCAGGTGCTCGCGCTGACCGGCACGCCGGCCGCGAAGCTCGATGCCGAGTCCGCCCTGGTGATCGATCTGGAAAGCCGCCTGGCGCAGGTGTCCAAGCCGATCGTCGACCTGCGCAGCCCGTTTGCCAACTACGCGCCGGTGCCGACCAAGGACCTGGGCAAGCAGTACCGCAACCTCCAGCTCGACGCCTTCCTGAAGGCGCAGGGCGTCAGCGACGACACCGTCTCGCTGGCCGATCCCGCGCTGTTCAAGCGCCTGGACGGCCTGGTCGCCAGCCTCAAGCCCGACCAGTGGAAGGCCTACCTGCGCTGGCGCGTGGGCGATGCGATGGCGCCCTACCTGGCCAAGCCGTTCCGCGATGCGGAGTTCGACTTCCGCGGCCGCGTGCTGCGCGGCGAAGCGGCGCCCGCGCCGCGCTGGCAGCAGGTGCTCGACGCCATCAACCTGGCGGCCGGCCCGATGCTGGGCAAGGAATACGCCGAGCGTTACGTGCCGGCCGACCACAAGCGTCGCGCCGAGCAGATCGCCGGCCAGGTGCGTGACGCGCTGGGCCGCGGCATCGAGCGCAGCAGCTGGCTGAGCGACACCGCCAAGGCCGAGGGCAAGGCGAAGCTGGACAAGCTGAAGATCGAAGTCAGCACGCCCAAGCGCGACCTGGACTACACCGTGCAGCCGATGGGCCGCGGCAGCTTCGGCGGCAACATCCTCATCGCCTCGACCTGGCGCCATCGCGAAGAGATGAAGCGCATCGGCAAGGGCAACGCCGACCGCCGTTGGGACGTGCTGCCGCAGCAGCCGGCGCTGGCCTACGACCTGGCGCAGAACCGCCTGATCGTCACCGCCGCCGTCCTGCAGGAAGAGATCTTCGACGCCAAGCAGCCCGCCGCCGTGCAGTACGGCGCGTTCGGCGCGCTGGTCGGCCATGAGCTGAGCCGCGGTTTCGACGGCAAGGGCCGCATGGTCGACGCCAAGGGCCAGCTCCGCGATTGGTGGAGCCCGGCCGACGTGGCCGCCTGGAATGCCCTGGGCAGCAAGGTCGCCACGCAGTACGGCGCCTACGCGTATCCCGGCCTGAAGAACGTCAAGGTCAACGGCGCCCTGACCCAGGACGAGAACCTGGCCGACCTGGCCGGTGTCGAGTTGGCCTGGGATGCCTTCGCCACCGCCGAACCGCAGGCCAACGCCGCGTCGAAGCAGTCGTTCTACAAGGCGTGGGCCACGCTGTGGGCGCAGAACCTGTCGGAGACCGAAGCCGCACAGCGCGCCGCGGTCGACGTGCACGCCCCGGGCCAGTGGCGCGCCAACGGTCCGCTGACGCAACAGCCCGCGTTCGCGCAGGCCTTCACCTGCAAGGCCGGTCAGCCGATGCAGGCCAACGAAGCCGAACAGATCCGCGTCTGGCGCTGAGCTTTTCGCGAAGGTGGTACGAAAACGGCGCGGAATTCCGCGCCGTTTTTTTATCGCCGCATCACTTGACGATGCGCATGCGCGGCGGACCTTTTCGGCCACGCCCGAACGGGGGCTGGCCACGCCAGTAGCGGATCATCAGCCAGCCGAACACCATGCCGCCGAGATGCGCGAAATGCGCCACGCCGGGCTGCAGGCCGGTGAACCCCATCAGCAACGCCAGCACGGCGTAGATGATCACCAGCGTGCGCGCACGGATTTCCATCGGCAGCGGGAAGATGATCATGCGATTGTTCGGGAAGAGCATGCCGTAGCCCAGCAACAGGCCGAACACGCCGCCAGAGGCGCCCAGCGTGGGATACGGCATGCCGCCCTGGCTCACCATCCACCAGCCCACGCCCAGCTGCAACAGACCGGCGCCGACGATGCAGACCAGGTAGTAGGTGAGGAAGCGCTTCGGCCCCCAGGTCTGTTCCAGAGGGCTGCCGAACATCCACAGTGCCAGCATGTTGAAGGCCAGGTGCGCGATGCTGCTGGGGTCGTGCAGGAAACCGTAGGTGAGCAGCTGCCACGGCATGAAGCCGTAGCCCGCCGGCCACAACGCCAGCCACTGGACCAACACGGGGCCCAGCACGAGCTGCAGCAGGTAGGCCACGCCATTGGCGATCAGCAGATTGCGGGTGATGGGAAGCAGTCGGGGAAACATGGGGGTCCTCATGGCATCTGCGGCCATGATACGTGGCTCACGTTAAGACCGGCCCGGGCCCCACAGCGCCTCGTCCAGCGTGTCGACCTTGCGCGGGCGCTTCACCCGCCCGTTCTCCACCTTCACGCCCTCGGCGCGCAGGCGCTGGCTCTGCTCGCGGTACGCGCGGGAGCCTTC
Organism: Pseudoxanthomonas sp.; assembly: GCA_047600885.1. Taxonomy (GTDB): domain Bacteria; phylum Pseudomonadota; class Gammaproteobacteria; order Xanthomonadales; family Xanthomonadaceae; genus Pseudoxanthomonas_A. Next base: position 157,793 of record JASGKE010000002.1, read on the forward strand.
CGGGAACGCGATGCGCCCATCCGAGCGCAGCACGCGGTGCCAGGGAAGCGCGGGATCCTCGTTCTGGCTGAGGATGCGCGCCGTCAGCCGCGCCCGTCCGGGCAGGCCTGCGCGGTGCGCGACTTCGCCATAACCGGCCACCTGCCCGCGCGGGATCGCGCGGATCGCGGCCAGGATGCGGTCTTCGGGAGACTTGGCGCTCATGCCGGATTAGCATAGCGGTATCGGCAACACCGGAGCACGCCATGGAAAACTTCGAACAGGTTCGCGGCCACCTGAATTCTTCCGGCTACAAGGTCACCATGCACGACCCGTTCGTCGCCTGCGTGGAATTGTCGCTGGGCAATGGCAAGCGTCACCAGGCCATCTTCCTGTCCGAGCTGGGCAACGACGACGAACGCGGCTACCTGCGCGTGAGCACGGTGATCGCGCCCATGACCGGCATCGATGCCAAGCGCGCGTTGAAGTTCAACTGGCAGAGCAGCGTCGGCTACCTGGCCATCGGCGAGCTCGACGGCGTGCCGTATTTGCAGCTGTGCGAGAACCGCCCCTACGAAAGCCTCACCCCGGCGGAAGTGGACCGGCTGGTGCTGGAGATCGGCGGCCTCGGCGACAGCATGGAACGCGCCCTGTCGGCAGAAGGCGACCTGCTCTAAGGCTCGCGCCAGACAAACAAAAACGCCGGGCAGTGCCCGGCGTTTTTTTTCAGCGACCGCGCAGGAAGATCACGCCCACCCGATGGCTTCCAGCAGGCGCAGCAGGCCGTAGGCGATGCCGCCGGCGGCCGGGATGGTCAGCACCCACGCCCACAGGATGCGCTCGATGACGCTGAACTTCAGCGCGCGCGGATTCTTCGCGAAGCCCACGCCCATGATGGCGGTGGAGATGCTGTGCGTGGTCGACACCGGCATGCCGAAATGCGCGGCCACGGTCAGGATGGTGGCCGAACTGGTCTCCGCGGCAAAGCCGTTGATCGGGTGCAGCTTCACCATCTTGTGGCCGAGGGTCTTGATGATCTTCCAGCCGCCCGAGGCCGTGCCCAATGCCATCACGATGGCGCAGGTGATGACGATCCACATGGCGATGTCCTGCTCGCCGGCGCTGCCGGGATGCAGGAAGGCCAGCCAGCCCGGCAGGTTGTCGAGCGCGCCGGTCGCCTCCGCACCGAACAGCGTCAGCGCGATGATGCCCATGGTCTTCTGCGCATCATTGTGGCCGTGCGCGTACCCCATGTAGGCGGCAGACAGGATCTGCGCCTTGCCGAAGAACTTGTTGACGAAGTGCGGCCGCGCCAGGCGACCCAGCCAGCCACCGATGCGCGCCAGCAGGACGATCAGGCCCCATAGCGCGACCATCACCACGATGCCGAGCAGGAAGCCCGCGACCGGCGAGGTGATCATCGGCAGCACGACCTTCCAGAGGATGCCTTTGTTCTGCGTCCAGTCGCCGGCCGCCTGCGACCAGATCAGCGCGGCCCAGTCGTTGTGCGCGGCGGCGAGCGCGGCGCCGCAGAGGCCACCTATCAACGCATGCGACGACGACGACGGCAGGCCTTTCCACCACGTGATCAGGTTCCAGATGATGCCGCCCAGCAATGCGCACAGGATCACCTGCGAAGTGACCTGCACCACGCTGGTATCGATCAGCCCGGACGCGATCGTCTTGGCCACCGCGGTACCGGTCAGCGCGCCGATCAGGTTCATGCCTGCGGCGAGCATCACCGCCTGGCCAGGCGACAGCACCTTGGTCGCGACGACCGTGGCGATGGAGTTGGCGGTGTCGTGGAAGCCGTTGATGAACTCGAAGACGAGCGCGGCGAAGATCACCACCAGCACGAGGGTAAGCATGGGCGCGACCCGTCAGCTGTTCTTGAGGACGATCTGGTACGCCACCACGCCGGCCTCGCGGCAGCGGTCGATGGCCTTCTCCAGGATCTCGAAGAATTCCTTCAGCAGGAACATCTGCAGGTGGTCCAGGCGACCGGAGTAGATGTCGCGGTACAGCTCCAGCATCAGGCGGTCGGCCTCGTTCTCGATCGCGCGCAGCTTCTCGTTGAGCGAGGTCATGCGATCGATGTTCATCTTCTTGATCTCGTGGACCATCTCCACGACCACGGACGCCGCCTGCTCCAGCATCGCCGCGCGCGGCGCGAAGTCGATGCCGTCCAGATGCTGGATGGCCAGCGAATAGCGGTCGGCGAACTTCTCGACCTGCTTGGGGATCTTGTACAGCGCCGAACCCAGCGCCTCGATGTCCTCGCGCTCGATCGGCGTGATGAAGCTGTCCACCAGCGCCTTGCCGATCTTGTCCGAGGCCGCGCGTTCGCGCAGGCGCGCCAGCTTGAAGGCATCGAGCGCCGGCTGGCGGTCGGTGGCCTTCATCATGGTGTGCAGGGCCTTGGTGCTGTCGTGGGCGGCTTGGGCGGCCTCGTCCAACAGCGTGTAGAACTGCTGGCCGGAGCCGAAGATCGTCTGGAGGGAGAACATCGGGCGGTCTCACCGTCACGGGATGGACGGCTTCAGGGGCGGAATTATGACGGTTTCATGACTCGGGCGGACAGCCCGCACCGTCAGCACCCGGGGTCGCGCCTTCACCGTATTAGCCAAACGTCTTGTTCAGTTTCACGATTCGGGCAGGAAACCCTTTGCTAAACTCGCCCGGCGCCCCCAGGGGTGCACCCTATGGACGACGACCCTACTCCCCCCCACTGTCCCCCGCGACAGACCCCGCCCGCCTCGCCGGCCCTCCCCCCTACTGACCGGGAGGCGCCGTGCTCGAGCTGCTGATCGTCGCCTTTCTGATCGTCATCAATGCCTTCTTCGCCATGTCCGAAATGGCGTTGATGACGTCCCGCAAACTCAAGCTCAAGCAGATGGCGCAGGAGAGCCGGGGCGCCCGCGTGGCGCTGCACCTGGCCGAGCACCCTGACAACCTGCTGTCCACCGTGCAGGTGGGCATCACCGGCCTGGGCATCCTCACCGGCATGTTCGGTGGCGACGCCATCGGCCAGATGATCGCGGCCTGGCTGTCGGACATCTGGCCCAACGCGCAGCGCTACACCACGCCGATCGGCGTGGGCACTGCGGTGACGCTGATCACTGCCAGCTCGGTGATCTTCGGCGAACTCATCCCCAAGCGACTGGCCTTGACCAATGCCGAGACCATCGCCTCGGCCGTGGCGATCCCGCTCGACTGGCTCTCGCGCATCGCGCGCCCGGTCGTGTTCGTGCTGGGCGCCATCAACCGCGCTGTGCTGCGCATGCTCGGCATCCGCGACGACAATCGCGCGGCGGTAACGGAAGAAGAGATCCGCATGCTGGTGACCGAGAGCCACGAGCAGGGCGTGATCGACGCCGACGAGCGCAACATGGTCAACCGCGTGCTGCGCCTGGGCGACCGCACCGCCGACAGCCTGATGACGCCGCGCAAGAAGATCGTCTGGCTGGATGCCGCTGCCTCCTACGAAGACAACCTGGAGACGATGCACGAGTCCGCGTTCTCGCGCTTCCCGGTCTATCGCGGCAGCGACCAGGACGTGGTCGGCGTGCTGGAGGTTAAGTCGCTGCTGCCGGCGCTGGGCGCAGCGAAGCCGGACCTCTTCATCAAGCTGCGCGAGCCGCTGTTCGTGTCCGAATCCACCCACGCGATGAAGCTGCTGGAGATCTTCCGCGAAGAGCAGCAATCGCTGGCGCTGGTCGTGGACGAATACGGCGAGATCCAGGGCCTGGTCACCCAGAGCGACCTGATGGGCGCGGTGGTGGGTCGCCTGCAGGCCGCCGAGCACAACATCGACGAAGCCCCGCTGGTGGTGGTCCGCGAAGACGGCTCGCTGCTGGTCGACGGCTCGCTGCCCAATGACGACCTGCGCGAGCTGCTGGGCGGCGTCGCCCTGCCCGACGACGACGAATACAACACCCTCGCCGGCATGATGATCGAGCGCTTCGGCCGCATCCCGCACGTCGGCGAACAATTGGAATGGGCCGGCTGGCGTTTCGAAGTCGTCGACCTCGACGGCGCGCGCATCGACAAGCTGCTGCTGCAGAAACTGCCGGAAACCGACGGCGAAGACCTGGCGGTCTGAGATGTCCGATGAGTCGCCCCGCCACACGAGCACCGGCGCGTTGCTCGAGGAGTTCGCCACCGGCGATCCGGACGAGACCCTGCACCTCGGCGATCTGCTGAAGGACTTCGGCCCCGCCGCCTTCGGCCTGCTGCTGTTCATCGGCCTGCTGCCCGCCTTCATTCCCGTGCCGGGTGTCGGCGGTGCCATCGGTGGCCCGATGGTCATCCTGGTCGGCGCGCAGCTGCTGATCGGCATGCGCAAGCTGTGGCTGCCTGCCTTCCTCGCCCGACGCGGCCCGCATCGCGGCACCGTGATGCGCTTCCGGCAGCGCATGGCCCCGTGGCTGCGTCGGCTGGAAAAGCTGGTGCAACCCCGCATGTCGGCGATGCTCGACAACCGCCTGGCGGTCTGTTTCACCGGCCTGCTGCTGGTGCTGCTGGGCGTGCTGCTCGCACTGCCGATTCCGTTCACCAACTACGTGTTCGGTTTCCTGCTGCTGTTGTTCGCGCTGGCCCTGCTGGAACGCGATGGCGCGCTGATGCTCGTGGCCTGGGTGGCCGGCAGCATCGCCGTGGTCGTGTTCGGCTTCCTGTCAGGCAACCTGGTCGAATCGCTGGGCCGGCTGGTCGACAGCTGGTTCTGACCCGGCAGACTCCTGTAGGAGCGACGTCAGTCGCGACCGTGCACCTACCGAACCTTGCAAGCTGGCCGTCGCTGATAACGTGCGGTCGCGACTGACGTCGCTCCTACAACAGCGTCGTGCTCGTCAGGCGATCAGCTGGGTGAACTCCGCCGCCGTGACCGGATAGCCCAGCCAGTAGCCTTGCGCGAGGTCACAGCCTCGTTCGCGCAGCAGGTTGAACTGGCCTTCCTTCTCAACGCCTTCGGCCACCACGGTGATGCCGAGCGAATGCGCCATCGCGATGATCGCGGTGGTCAGGGCGAGGTCGTCCGGGTCGCGCAGCATGTCGGCGATGAAGCTGCGGTCGATCTTCACGCCATCCACCGGCACGCGGCGCAGATGGCTCAGGCCGGAGAAACCGGTGCCGAAATCGTCCAGCCATACCTTCACGCCGGTGCGGTGCAGCGTGGCCAACAGCGCGCTGGCGTGCGCCTCGTCGGCGATCACCGCGGTCTCGGTCAGCTCGAGGTGCAGGCGCGAAGCCGGCAGGCCGGTGTCGCGCAGGCAGTCCGCGACCACGTCCGGCAGGTCGCCGCTGCGCAGCTGGCGCGGCGAGACATTGACCGAAACGAACAGCGGATCCAGCGCATCGCGGTCGGTGCTCCAGCGCGCCGCTGCCGCGCACGCGGCGCGCAGCACGCGCGGGCCGATGCTCTCGATCAGGCCGCTCTGCTCGGCCACGTCGATGAAGACCGACGGCGCCACCATGCCCAGCTCCGGGTGCTGCCAGCGCAGCAGCGCTTCGGCGCCGACGATGCGGCTGTCGGACAGGCGGAACACCGGCTGGTACATCAGGCTCAGTTCACCGCGTTCCCACGCGCCGCGCAGCTCCTGCTCCATCCGCACGCGGCGCTCCACGGCCTGATCCATCGCACGGCTATAGAAGCGGTAGCAGTTCTTGCCGGCCACCTTCGCCTGGTACATCGCGATGTCGCCGTTCTTCATCAGCGCCGTCGCGCCCGAAGCGTCCTCGGGGAACAGGGTGATGCCGATGGACGTGCCAAGGAACACCTGACGGTCCTGCACGACGATCGGGCGGCCCAGCTCGGCCACCAGCTTTTCCGCCAGCCGGGTGGCGCTGCCGCGCACGTCGCCGTCCTGGATCAGGATCACGAATTCGTCGCCACCGAAGCGCGCAAGCAGCGCGTCGTCGCCGCCGATCTGCTCCACCGCGTCGCGGATACGGTGCGCGAACTGCTGCAGCACTTCGTCGCCCGCTTCGTGGCCCAGGGTGTCGTTGACGCGCTTGAAGTCGTCGATGTCGGCGAATAGCAGCGCCAGCTGGCGGCCTGCGCCGCGCAACATCATCAGCCGGTGGTCCAGGCTTTCGCGGAACGCCAGCCGGTTGGTCAGGCCGGTCAGCGAATCGGTGTAGGCCATGCGGCGCACGTCGCGATCGTGCCGCGCGATACTGTCGCTCATGGTGCCGAACGCACGCACCAGTTCGCCCACCTCGTCCTGGCGGGCGCTGGCCATGCGCTCGCCGTTGTAGTTGCCCACTTCGATGTCGTGCGCGGCGCGCGCGAGCTGGCGGATCGGGCGCACCAGCGTGCGCTGCACGTACAGCATGACCGCCACGCTCACGCCGGCCAGCGCGGCGAGCAGCAAGGCAATCCAGCCCAGATGGCGTGCACCGAGCTCGTTCAACCGCGCGCGCGCGGCGTTGATCGCCTTTTCCTCGTACGCGCGAACAGAAGCCACCGAGTAGCCCACACGCACGCCGCCGATGCGCTCGCTACCGATCATGATCGGCTCGGACACATCGACGATCTGGGTGGACCACTGGGTGTGCATGGCCCGGGCGTTGATCGCCTCGTAAGCCAGCGGATCGGTCATCGTCTGCCCGTAAACGGCGATGTCGGCCGTGCCGTCGTGGATGATCCGGCCCTGGTTGTCGTACACCAGCACATAGCTGACGTCGGGCTCCTTCTGCGCGGAACGCACCAGGCTGCCCACGGCATCCAGGTCGAAGTAGTACAGCGGGTTGGCCAGCGCATCGCCCAATTGGTCGACGGTCGCTTCGCCGTGGCGACGCAGGCTGTCCTCGACCATGCCGTGCATCGCGTCGCGGCCGAGTTCGGCCACTTCCTTCTGCATCACCTTCTGCCGGTGCAGCAGGGTGGCGACCAGCGCGATCACCACCAGCAACATGATCGCCATGGCGGCCAGGAAGCGCGCCTGCAGGCCGAAGCGCAGCGCCTTCATTCAACCTGCTCCCTGACGCGGGCCACGCCGCGGCGCAGGTTGTCCAGCGCCTGCTGGGAGGCAGGATCCACCGGCAGGAAGCGGGTCGTGCGGAAGAACACGTTCAGCGCATCGCGTGCGGCCGGGTCGTTGGCGGCTTCCAGCAGCACCTCGCGCAGGCGGGCCTCGACCTTCGGATCGAGGTCGCCGCGCACCATTTCCAGCGCGCGCGGGAAGTCCTGGGTCTCGTGGATCACCCGGAAGTCGCGACGGAAGGCCGGCGGCATGCGGCGCACGTCCTCCCAATCCAGGTTGCTCACCACGCCGGCATCGACCAGGCGCTTGTGCACCCAGGCCGCGATGTTGAGCTCGGAACGTGCGAACACGTAACCGACCGAATCGGCCGAGGGCCGGTCCATCGGCGAGAGCAGGATTTCCAGTCGCTGGCCGGCGTCGAGCAGCGCGGTGGCCGGCGCGAAGTAGGCGCTGGTGGATGCGGTGTTCTGGAAGGCGACCGTGCGCCCTTCCAGGTCGTCGAGCCGCTCCAGCCCGCTGTCGCGGCGCACGAAGAACACGCCGTGGTAGCGGCTCACCCCGCCGCGCTCGGTCAGCAGCAGCGGACGCGCGCCGGCGCGTTCCTGCAGGCGCATGCCGGTGCCCGCGGTCTCGGTGACCCAGTCCACGCGCCCGCGGCGCAGGTAGCTGGTCATCTGCTGGGTGTCGCGGGCCATCAGGATGCGGCCCTCGGTGATGCCCACGTCGCGCATCCGCGGAACCACGTAGTCCAGCAGCGGCTTGAGTTGTTCGTAATGCGCTTTCGGGTCGTCGCTGATGCGTCCCAGGACGAGGACGCGGTCGTCGCCGGCCGCACTGGCGGGCGCGATGCTGGCGGGAATCAGCGCTGCGCCGATCGCGGCCAGCGCCAGGCTGAACCAGGTTGTACGCAACGATAGGAGCCCGCCGAAACGATGGCGGCAGCCTATCGGAAATCGTGTGAGTTAGACAGCCGTCAGCCGCCCGCACCGCCGGCCAGGCGGGCCATCCGCTGGGCGTCGGCCAGGATGCCCCGCAGCAGCCGGACCTCTTGTTCGTTCAGGGCCGCCTTGTGGAACAGCCGGCGCAGCTTGCGCATGGCCGAATCGGGGGTACGGCCCTTGTGGAAGTCGATCGCGTCCAGCGTGTCGCCCAGCTGGGCATAGAAGCCCTCCAGGTGCGCGTGGCTGGCCGGCGCTTCGTCGGGCGCGGTGTCGGCGACCGGAACGGCCTGCACGCGCTCCAGCAGGGCCATCCGCAGCTCGTAAGTCAGCACCTGGACCGCGGCCGCCAGGTTCAGCGAGCTGTAGTCCGGGTTGGCGGGGATATGCACCGCGGCCTGGCACAGCTGCAGCTCCTCGTTGGTCAAGCCGGTGCGCTCCCGGCCGAAGACCAGGGCCACCTCGCCCCCCACCTCCGCCTGGCCGACCGCGACAGCCGCCGCCTGCCGGGGCGCATGTTCTTCCAACTGGACGCGGCGGCTTCGGGCCGTGCAGCCCATCACCAGGCGGCAGTCCGCCACGGCCTCGGCCAGCGTCGCGACCACGGGCGCGGCAGCAAGCACGTCGTCCGCACCGGCCGCACGCCGGAACGCCTCGTCCGCCGGGTAGTCCTCCGGCGCCACCAGCACCAGCCGACCCAGCCCCATGGTCTTGAGCGCGCGGGCCGCCGCGCCGATGTTGCCGGGGTGCTGCGTGCCCACGAGCACGACGCGGAGACGGGCGGCCAGCGCCGCCGGAACGGCGTCGGTCGTCGTGATGGGGGTGTCAGAGGGGGGCGTGTTCATGGGGGCAAATGGTAAACTGCGCGGGCCGGCCACTGCGCCGTGCTGCTCTTTTCCACTTGTTCACCCGCCCCACGCCTGTCCGAGGTCCGTTCGCATGCAGAAGCCCGTCGTCACCGTCATGGTCAAGGCCGCCCGCCTTGCAGGCAACGTGCTGTTGCGGAGCATCAACAAGCTGGACGCCCTGAACGTGGTGCAGAAGGAGCGGATGGACTACGCGAGCGAAGTGGACTCGGACGCCGAGAAGGTCATCATCAAGGAGCTGCGCCGGGCCTACCCGGACTACGGCTTCGTGGGCGAGGAAAGCGGCCCGCAGATCAACGGCCGTTACACCTTCGTGATCGACCCGCTGGACGGCACCAGCAACTACCTGCGCGGTTTTCCGCATTACTGCGTGTCGATCGCGCTGGTCGACAACGGCGAACCCACCGACGCGGTGATCTTCGACCCGCTGCGCAATGATCTGTTCACCGCCAGCCGCGGCGCCGGCGCGCAGCTCAACGAGCGCCGCATCCGCGTGGCCGACCGCAAAGACCTGGCAGGGGCGATGCTCACCACCGGCTTCCCCCCGCGCGAGCGCGCCCGCGCCGGTGCGCAGCTGGAATGCGTGCGCGAACTGCTGGTGCACGCCGAAGACATCCGCCGTACCGGCTCGGCCGCGCTCGACTTGGCCTACGTGGCCTGTGGTCGTTCGGACGCTTACTTCGAAGCCGGCGTGAAGGACTGGGACATCGCCGCCGGCGTGCTGCTCGTGCGCGAAGCTGGCGGCAAGGTCTGCGATTTCCGCGGCGCCGCGCTGGGCAAGATCGACGGCCGCACCGCCCTGCCCCGCCAGATCGTCGCCGGCAACCTGAAGGTCGCCGAAGCGCTGCAGAAGACCATTGTCTCGTCGGGTTACGCGGCCTCGTTCAACGCCTGAGCCAAGGCCTCACGCCGCAACGAAGAAGGCCGCGCAATGCGCGGCCTTCTTCGTTCACGGACGATGCGGCGCCCAGGCGCCGGCATCACTTCCCGGTCGCGGCCTGTGACTGCGGGTCGCCGTTCGCCCGCGGACCCGCGTTCGCGCCGCGACCACCGAATGCCAGCCACAAACCGACGCTGTCGCTGGTGAAGTGGCTCGACTGCTCGCGGCGATACATCAGCGACATCTGCCAGCCGGCGGCCAGCTCGAGGTCGAAGCCCGCGGTGAACGCACCGAGGTGTTCCGCGTAGCTCTCCATGCCCAGCACGTAATCGTTCGCCACCGGCTGGATCACATAGTTCAACGCGGCCGTACCTTCGTTGCGCAGCGCATCGCGGAACTCGATCGACCAGAACGGCCGGAACGTGCGCGAACCCCAATCCCGCGGATGGCTGCCTTCGACACCGATGGCCAGCGTTTCGCTGCGGATCGTGTGTTCGCGGTACACGAGGTCGTAGATCCCCAACCCGGTTTCGCGATACGCATCCAGCGTGGTCCGGCTGGCGTCCAGGCGACCGTAGCCGGTCACCGTGGAGCGTTCGGACCGGTATTCGTGGCCGACGCTGAGCGACGCGAAGAACTGGTCGCCTTCTCGATTCGCGTGGCCCGTCGCATCGATGATCTCGCTCCGACGCGCGATGTCGAAATCCAGTCGTCCCCACCCCAGCAGGCCATCGACGTAAACCCGATCGCCCTGCCACAAGGCGTAAGCCGTCAGCGAGCGCTGGTCGCCCTTCAGTTCCGAGCCGCCGTCGTCGAAGTCGGTGTCGTGCCAACCGAAACCACCCGCGATGCCGAACACGCCGTGCTCGCCCCAACGGTGGTCGACACCGACACTGACACCGTCACTGCGGAAATCGAACGCGTTCGACCGACCGGTACCTCCGCGTTCGCCAAACGACACCGTGCCCGCGGTCCACACGCCCCAGCCATGGGGCATGTGTGCGCCGAGTACGTCGGCGTCGCCTTGCACCGGCAGGGCCATGCCATCACCCGATGCGTTGGCGACGCTGACGTTCAAGCCGTTGTGCGAACGGATGTCGCCGCCGGCCTGGCGCAACTGGCGCAGGCGTTCGCGGATGTTCGCCTGCTGCGCGTCGGCGAAGCGCACGCTGGCGTCCACCTGCGCCTGCAGGCCCGTGACCACCGAACGCTCCCTGGTCGGGTCCGGACGCACGGCGACCGTCAACGTGATGCTGGCTTCGCCCTGGGTGTAATTGGACGTCGCCGCCTGCGTGGCGACCAGCGTGGTGACGCCTGCGCCCACGATCGTGACGGTGCGGCCCGAGACCGTCGCCACCGCACTGTTGCTGCTGGTGAAGGTGAAAGCACCCGGACTGTTGCTGGAAGGATCCGTCAGGTCGAAGGCGGCCTCGCCCACCGTCTTCAGCAGATCGTCGACCCATTCGATCGTCGGCGCGGCCTGGCCGATGTTCACTTGCAGCGTGACTTGCGCGGCGGCCTGATAGTTGCCGTCACCGGCCTGGTCGGCCGTGAGTCCACAGTTGCCCGCCGCCAACATCGTCACGGTCGCGCCGCTCACCGTGCACACGGCCGGCGTCGTGCTGGCGTACACCACCGGACTGGCCGAAGGTCCACCCGTCGCGGAGAGCGCGAACGTGCCGTTGAGCGCGTAGATCGGTGCCGCAGGATTGGCTGCGAACCCGGTGATCACCTGGCTGCCAACCCCGATCGCCACCGTCAGCGTGGCCTGCGGCGCGGCGTCATGGTTCGCATCGCCGGCTTGGTCGGCCGTCAGCACGCAGCTGCCTGCCGCGAGCATCGTCACGGTCGAGCCGCTCACGGTGCAGATCGTGGACGACGTGCTGCCGAACAGTACGGGATTGCCTGAAGCGCCACCCGTGGCGCTGATCGCAAACGTCGCGTTGGGCGCGAGCGTCGGCGTCGTCGGATTGGCGACGAAATTGGTGATCGTCTGGGCTGCCCGGGTGACGTCCAACATATAGGCCTGGGTGCCTGAGAAGCCGTTGCTCGAGGTCGCCCGCACTGTGAAGCTGGCCGACCCTGTTGCCGCCGATGTACCCGACAGCGTGCCATCCGGCGCGAGCACCATGCCCGCAGGCAGGGCTCCCGTCGCCACGTCGAACGTGTAGGGCGCGAGGCCACCATTCACGCTGCTGGCCGTCAGCATCTGGTTGTAGGCGACGTTGTAGGTCGCCGCCGGCAACGTCGCCGGTGCGATCGTGATCGCCACGGTGGCGCAGGTGACCGAAACCTGCGTATCGGCGGCCAGGTTGGTGCCGCTGGCCGGCATCGCCGTGCACACCTGCCCGGCAGGCGCGGCGGTCACATCGATGCTCCAGTTCGCACCACCGTTGAGCAAGGTGGGGAACGCGAAGCTCGTGACACCCGCGCCCACGGTAACCGTCTGCACCGTCGACGGGCTGCTGCTCGTCAACGCCACCTGCAGGGCGCCGGTCGCCCCACTCACCGTGCCGCCCATCTGGTAGCGCGGCGCGGCCATGCAGATCAGCGCCGCGCCATCCCCATTCTGCGCGCCTTGCGAGATCAGAGGCGACAACAGCGTACCCACGTCCGAGGTACCGCCCGCGCCGCCGCCGCCGCTGCCCGTCCAATTGTGCAGGCAGCCGGTCGTCCCCACGCCCGCACCGCCGCCGCCGCCGCCGATCACGGCACCGCCGCCGCCGCCGCCGCCCGCGCCATTCCCCTGGAAGCCGCCCGCAAAGCTGTGCGTGCCTCCGCCCTCCCCCGACGCGGTGCCGGACGTCGCGGGATACGTACCGCAGCCCGCGCCCGCCGCACCGCCCGCGCCCAGCACGCCGCCGCCGCCATGGAAAGGCCCATCGTTGGCACCACTGTTGGCATCAACGCCGTCGCTGCCCGCAGCACCACTGTCGCCGCCGTTGCCGCCGACGATGCTCCCTTGGGTGGTGCCGCCCCAGCCGGCGCTGCCGCCGCCACCGCCGCCGGCCGCGATCGCCACGCGATTCGAAATCGCGCTACCGCCCTGCCGGATATCCGTCGCGCCGCCGCCGCTCGCGCCGCGGCTTCCATTGTTTCGCCCGGCGCCACCCAGCCCCCCCGGATTGACCGCCTGCGATCCCTGGCCGCCGACCCACACCGACAGGACTTCCCCCGGCGTTACGGTCATGGCGCCTTCAACCCGCGCGCCGCGCCCACCCGTGCCACCGGCATTGCCGTTGCCGCTCGTGCCGTTGCCGCCCTGTGCGCCGCTCAGGAACACGCGCGCCGAATAGACGCCCGCCGGTACCGTGACGGACTGTTGACTGCCCGTGAATCCCAGCGGTACCGCCGTTTCTCCCACGGCACAGCTTTGCGCAAGTGCGGTCGGCGCGCCGAGACCGGCGCCTAGCGCCAGGGCGATCGCCAGCAACGAGGCGTGCGTGCGAGACGTACGAACGAACCCATCACGCACCGCGCGGTGCGCCATGTCATTGGCTTGCATAGCTGTCCCCTGTTTCGGTCGCGGGATCCGCCGCACGCGAAAGCGTGACGGTCGACACGGATCGATTCCGCGCGCACGTTAGCGGTTCGATCGCCCGATCGCTACCCCCGAACTCGGGGGTGCATGTTCAACCGAGCGGGAATGCCACGCGCAGCTGCGTGCCGCCACCGGAGGAGTCCAGTTCCAGCTCGCCACCGAGACGTACCGCGCGCTGTCGAAGGCTGGCGAGCCCCGCGCCGGATCGCGCCGCGTCCCCGGCGCGATGCGACATGCCTTGGCCGTTGTCGAGGATGCTCAAGTGCAGGTACCCATCCAGCCGTCTGAGCCGTACTTCCGCACGCGTCGCGCGACTGTGCTTGAAGACATTGGTCAGGGCTTCCTGCACCAGCCTGAGCAGATCGAGGCTGCGCGCACCTTCAAGCTCCACGCCTTCGACATCCTCCAGCACCCAGTGGCTTTCGATACCGGCCGACTCCAGCCAGTCGCCGCTCCGATGCCGCAAAGGCGCCAACAGGCCGACGACGTCCGCGCGCTCGCGCGTGGTGCTGTCGAGGATGAGGCGCAGGTCGTCCCGCATGCGTTTGAGTTCATCCACGATCTCGCCCGCGGATGCCTCGCCAGGACGTTGTTCCAGGCGTGCGATCGCGGCCACGAGCGTGCCGCCGAAACCATCGTGGAGGTCGCGCGTCAAGCGCAGCCGTTCGCCGGTCCGGCTGTTGTCGAGCGCCAAGGCATGCTCACGCTCCAGGGTTTCTTCCAACTGCCGCGTGGCCTGCGATACCTCGCGCTGCAGCTCCACGTTGAAGCTTTCGGCCCGCTTCATCGCCGCCACGAACCGATGGGCCAGCGTGAACGCAATGCCGATCAGCGACGGCACGGAGGTCAGCGCCAGCAGATAGGTGTCGCCGCGCACCCAGCCGAAGAACAGCGCGAAATCGTGGAACGAAGCGAGCACGGGAATCACGAGGCAGGCCGCCAGTACCCGGTAGTCCACGCGCGGCGTCTTCCAGGCGCGCCACATGAACCATCCCAGCGCCAGGTAATAGGTCGCCCCGCCCAGCACGTACCAGGCCATGCGATGCGGCCCCATCCAGTGCGGCGCGATCAAGGCCAGCGCGAACGCGAGCACGCACACCCCGCCGAGCGCACGCTCGATCCTGGGTAGGCGACGCTCGCCGAAACGCAGGAGGAAGATCGCGTAACTCCATCCCGCCGCGAGGTACAGCGCGGCATTCATCGCCTGCCAGCCGTCGGTGGTCGCGAAGGGCCAGGGACTGGGTGCGATGTAGTTGTATGCGTACAGCGATCCCGCGAGCTCGGTCAGCGCGAACCAACCGAAGACCTCATCCTGCCGGCGCAGCAGCCAGACGAGCAAAAAGATCACGCCGAGCACGGCGGCCATCGCGAAATTGATGAGCCGGATGTGGTGCCGCTGGAACATCTCGCGCGCGTGCAGCGCCTTGACCTGCAGCGGATCCCCGAGCACGACGGGACCGAAGCCCGGTTGATACGCCGACAACCCCGACACCCTGACCAGCAGCGTGTTCTCGCCGGGTTTCAATACCGGTGCACTGAGTACGAAATACTGCGGCAGGAACCAGCTGCGCGACAGCGGCTCGACCAGCTGCGGATCGCGCGCCAGCAGGCTGCCGTTGACGTACACCGCGTTGGCCAGGCATGCGTAGCCCACCATGAGTCCGATGGGCGTGTCCGCCGCCTCCTGGTGCCAGCGCACGCGATACCACACCACGCCGTCATGCGCCGGCCATCGCGCATCCCAGACATCCATCAGTGCAACGGGCGTCCAGCCCGCCGCAGGCGGCACCTGGGACGACCAGTCGCTGCGCACGGCTTCCGCTCGTACGATCTCGCGAGGCGCGTCACGCACGTCCTGGGTGCCTGCAGGCATCGGCGCGCATCCCGCCAACAGACCCACCAGCATCGCAAACCACAGCCACACGGACCCTCGACGCCGCCTCACGAAAGAAGCCCGAGGTTCTTCGCCTCGTACACCGCGGCGGCGCGCGAACCCACCGCCAGCTTGCGGTAGATCGCTTTGGTATAGCCCTCGATGGTGAGGCGCGACAGCGAGGTCAGCTCGGCGATCTCGCGATTGCTGCAGCCACGCGCAATCAGCGTGAGCACTTCGATCTCGCGCTCCGAAAGGCGGATGGGCGCGGCGTCCACGACCGCGGCGCCGGTCTCCGGCACCAGCGCGAGGATGCGCCTCGCCAGTTGCGGATCGATCGGGGCGCCGCCGCGTTGCACGCTCCGAAGCGACACCATCAGCTCCAAGTCGTCACGCTCCTTGAGCAGATAGCCGTCGGCGCCCGCGCGCAAGGCCGAGAGGACGAGTTCCTCGTGCCCCCAGGCCGATATCACCAGGACGTTCGGTCGCGGGTGCAGGGCCTGGAGTTCAACGATGAGATCGCCCCCGTCGCCATCGGGCAGGCCGATATCGACAAGCACGAACGCGAAGCGCCGACGGGCAAGGCACGCTCGGGCCTGCGCCAGGTCGGCTGCGCACTCGATCTCGGCACCGGGTTCGATGTCGCCCAGCAACCTGGACAGGCGCTGCCTCATCGCCGGATCGTCCTCGACGATCAGCGCAGGCGTGAGCGCGAATGTGGTCGTTTCGATGCGGAGCCCCCCGACGGCCGCTGCCGTCGGATCGTAGCAAACCCGCGCGCCAGCCGGCTTCACATCGTTGGCGCCAGAACGAAAAAGGCCGCGCATTGCGCGGCCTTTCTCTTTTCCGATGGGCGTGCCGCTTACGGGCGACGCGCGAGCGCCGCTTCGTCCTTGGCCTTCGGCATCAGGTCCTGCTTGGTGACCTTCAGGAAGCCGATGGTCAGCAGCGGGCAGGCCACGAAGATCGAGGAGATCGTGCCGATCACGATGCCGATCATCTGCGAGATCGCCATGCCTTCCAGCGAACCACCGCCGTACAGGTACAGCGCCAGCACGGTCAGGAACGCCACGAACGAGGTGATGATCGTGCGCGACAGGGTCTGGTTGACCGAGCGATTCAGCACTTCCACAGGCTCCACGCGCAGGCTGCGGAAGTTCTCGCGCACACGGTCGAACACCACGATGGTGTCGTTGATCGAGAAGCCCATCACCGACAGCAGGCCGGCCAGGATGGTCAAGTCGAACTCGCGGCCCGTCAGGGCGAAGAAGCCCGCGCAGATCAGCACGTCGTGCAGCGTGGTGACGATGGCGGCCACCGCGAACTTCCACTCGAAGCGGAAGCCGATGTAGATCAGGAAGCCGGCGACCACGAACAGCAGGGTGTACAGGCCGTTGAGGGCCAGTTCCTTGCCGATCTGCGGACCGACGAACTCGCTGCGCATGATGGTCGCAGGGTTGCCGTCGCTGGAGGCCAGCTGGACCACGTCCTGCGCGGTGCGGTTGGTGGCATCGGCGGCGTCGGGCGCGGCGGCGCTTTCCTCGCGCGGCTGCAGGCGGACCAGCAGGTCGCTGCCGGTGCCGAAGGTCTGCACCTGGGCGCTGCCGTAGCCGGCGGCCTCCAGGCGCGAGCGCACCTGGTCCACGTCAGGCGGATTCTGGAAGCGGAGTTCCACCACCGTGCCGCCAGTGAAGTCCAGCGCGAAGTTGAAGCCCTTGACGGCGATGGCGCCGATCGCGACGAGCGCCAGGATCACGGCGACGGCGATGGAGACCCACCGCATGCGCATGAAATCGATGCGGGTGTCGTTCGGGACGAGATGCAGGGGAAAGAGTTTCATGGTTCGTGTGCTCTCGTCAGATGGCCAGCGACTTCAGCTTGCGGCGGCGACCGTAGATCAGCGTGGCCAGGCCGCGCGAGACAGTGACCGCGGTGAACACCGAGGTCAGGATGCCGATCACCATGGTGATGGCGAAGCCCTTCAGCGGACCGGTGCCGAACGCATACAGCGCCACGCCGGCCAGCAACGCGGTCATGTTGGAGTCGAAGATGGTGCCGGAGGCCTTCTCGTAACCGGTGGCGATCGACGCCAGCGGCGGGACGCCCGCCCTGAGCTCTTCGCGTATGCGCTCGTTGATCAGCACGTTCGCGTCCACCGACATGCCGATGGTCAGCGCCAGGCCGGCGAAGCCGGGTAGCGTCATGGTGGCGCCGAACAGCGACATCACCGCGACCACCATCACCAGGTTCAGCAGCAGCGCCACGCAGGTGATCAGGCCGAACATCCGGTAATACACCAGGAAGAAGGCCAGCGCGAAGACGAAGGAGTAGACCACCGCCTTGGTACCGCGGGCGACGTTCTCGGCACCCAGGCTCGGGCCGACCACACGCTCTTCGATGAAGTCCATCGGCGCGGCCAGCGAACCGGCGCGCAGCAGCTTGGCCAGGTTCTCGGCTTCGGTCTTCTCCAGGCCGGTGGTCTGGAAGTTCTTGCCGAACACGCCGGCGATGCGGGTCGGCGCCAGCGCTTCCTCGCGCACGCGCACGCTGCGCACTTCCTTGCCGTCGACCATGGTCACCGTCGGCACGCGCTCGATGTAGACGACCGACATCAGCTTGCCGACGTTGGCGCTGGTGTAGTCGAACATGCGCTGGCCGGCGATGTTGTTGAGGGTCACGTCCACCGCGGGCAGGCCGTTGTTGTCCACGCCGACACGCGCGTTGACCATCTCGTCGCCGGAGGCCAGCACGCGCTTGTTCAACAGCACCGGGCCGGCATTGTCGCGCAGCTGGAACACCTTGGCTTCCGGCGGGATGCGGCCGCTGGCGACGGCGTCGGCGGCGTTGCCGTCGACCACCGCGCGGAACTCCAGCGTTGCGGTCGCGCCGATCAGGCGCTTGGCTTCGGCGGTGTCCTGCACGCCGGGCAGCTGCACGACCACGCGGTCGTTGCCCTGTCGCTGGATGATGGGCTCGGCCACGCCGATCTCGTTGACGCGATTGCGCAGCGTGGTCAGGTTCTGCTCGATCGCCTCACCGGCGATCTGGTCCAGTTCCGCCTGCGGCAGGCCGATGATGATCTGGTTGCCGCTGGTCTGGTACGACAAACCGGTGCCGGGCAGCGCGTTGGCGCTGCCGCGCGCGCTCAGGGTTGCCGCCAGCACCTTCTGCGCCGCGGCGGTGTCCTGGCCCTCGGCGAGCGTCACGACGATGCTGTTGTCCGGACGACGCTCGACCGCGGTGTAGCGCACGCTCTTGTCGCGCAGGGTGACGCGGGTGTCTTCCAGATAGCCTTCGATGCGCTTGTCCAGCGCGGCCCTCTGGTCGACCTGCAGCACGAAGTGCACGCCGCCCTGCAGGTCCAGGCCCTGCACCATCGGGCGCGCACCGAAGTTGGCCATCCAGTCCGGCACGGTCGAGGCCAGGTTCAGCGCGACCAGGTAGTCCTCGCCCAGCGCGCCGCGCAGGGCATCGTTGGCCTTGGTCTGTGCATCCAGGCCCGGCAGGCGGACCAGCATGCTGGCGGCTTCGGCCTCGATCGCCTTGGGCTGCACGCCGGCGGCCTTCAGCGCGGTGTCCACGCGGCCGCGCAGGGCGGCGTCGATGGCGAAGCCGCGGTTGGCGGTGATCTGCACGGAGGGATCCTGCGGGTACAGGTTGGGCAGCGCATACAGCGCGCTTGCCAACACGACGATCAGGATCAGGACGTATTTCCAGCGTGGGAATTCAAGCATCGGGGCGACCCGCACAGGCCCTTCCCGGGCATGCGCTCAGCAGTGGTTCGGAATGGAACGGGAACCGTCCCGTCGCGCGGGCGACGGGACGGGATGGATCAGGCGGACTTCAGCGTGCCCTTCGGCAGCACGTTGCCCACGGCGGCCTTCTGCACGCGCACGCGCACGTTGTCGGCCACTTCGATGGTCACGAAGTTGTCGCCGATGTCGGTGACGGTGCCGGCGATGCCGCCGGAGGTGATGACTTCGTCGCCCTTGGACAGCTTGTCCAGCATGGAGCGGTGCTCCTTGGCGCGCTTCATCTGCGGGCGGATCATCAGGAAGTACATGATGGCGATCAGCGCGATCGGCATCAGCAGGCCGAAGCCACCCATGCCCTGCTGGGCCGGAGCGGCCTGGGCGACCGCGGGGGCAACGAAGAAATCAAACAGATTCATGGACTTGTCCAGTCGGTATCGTAAGCAGCCGGGGATTATGCCACGCGCCGGCGGGGGCCGTCCGGGCATCCCCCTGGCCCGGACTGGAAAAGACCGCCCCGGCGCCGGATGGTTCCCCGGCCGGTGGCAGGCCCCGGGTCAGAGGGCCGGTGCCGCGCCCCCGCGGGCGGCATAGAACCCGTCCCGGAACGCCTGGAACCGGCCTTCTGCGATCGCCGCCCGCATCTGCGCCATCACCTGCTGGTAGTACCAGAGGTTGTGCAGGGTGCCGAGCATGGGGGCCAGCATTTCGTTGCAGCGGTCCAGGTGGCGCAGGTAGCTGCGGGTAAAGCCGTTGCGGCAGGCATAGCAGCCGCAGCCCGGCTCGATCGGCTGCAGGTCGTGCTCGTACTTCGCATTGCGGATGCGCACCGTGCCGAACGACGTGAAATAGTGCCCGTTGCGCGCGTTGCGGGTGGGCATGACGCAATCGAACATATCCACGCCCCGCGCCACCGCTTCCACCAGATCCTCCGGCCGGCCCACGCCCATCAGGTAACGGGGCTGGTCCGACGGCAGCTGCGGGCAGGTGTGCTCCAGCATCGCGTTGCGTTCTTCCTCGGTCTCGCCGACCGCGAGGCCGCCGATCGCGTAACCGTCGAAACCGATGCCCTTCAAGCCATCTGCCGACCGCGAACGCAGATCGTGGTGCACGCCGCCCTGGACGATGCCGAACAGCGCCGCGTCATTGCCTTCGTGCGCGCGCTTCGAGCGCTCGGCCCAACGCAGGGACAATTCCATCGAACGCTCGATCACGCGCTTGTCCACCGGCTTGCCGTTGACGTTCACCGGCGGGCATTCGTCGAAGATCATCACGATGTCGCTGTCCAGCACCTTCTGGATGCGCATGCTTTCTTCGGGGCCGAGGAACACCTTCGCTCCGTCCACCGGCGAGGCGAAGGTCACGCCCTGCTCGGTGATCTTGCGGCGATGCGCCAGCGAGAACACCTGGAAGCCGCCGGAGTCGGTCAGGATCGGCTTGTTCCAGCGCGCGAACCCGTGAAGGCCGCCGTGCTCGCCGATGACCTCCAGCCCGGGCCGCAGGTACAGGTGGAAGGTATTGCCCAGGATGATCTCGGCGCCCAGGTCCTCGACGTGCTCCGGCAGGATCCCCTTCACCGATCCGTAAGTACCCACCGGCATGAAGGCCGGCGTCTCCACGGTGCCGCGCGGGAAGGTCAGGCGGCCGCGGCGGGCCGCGCCGTCGGTCGTCAGCAGATCAAAGGAAAGCCGGCTCACGCGGCCACGTCCGGGAACAGGAGCATCGCGTCTCCATAGGAGAAGAACCGGTACTGCGCGCGCACCGCGTGAGCGTAGGCGGACAGGATCCGTTCCTTGCCGGCGAACGCGCTGACCAGCATCAGCAACGTGCTTTCCGGCAGGTGGAAATTGGTGACCATCGCATCCACGCTGCGGATGCGGTAGCCGGGGAAGATGAAGATCTGGGTTTCGCCCGCGAACGGCTGCAGTTCACCGTCCCGCATCGCCGATTCCAGCGCACGCACGACCGTGGTGCCCACTGCGACGACGCGGCCGCCCCGGGCGCGCGTCGCGCGCACCTGTTCGACCAGCGTCGCGCCGACGTTGAGCCACTCGCTGTGCATGTGGTGCTCGTGGATGTTGTCCACGCGCATCGGCTGGAAGGTGCCGGCGCCGACGTGCAGGGTCACGTGACCGAATTCCACGCCGCCCTCGCGCAACGTGGCCAGCAGCGCATCGTCGAAGTGCAGGCCGGCCGTGGGTGCGGCCACCGCGCCCAGTTCGCGCGCGAACACGGTCTGGTAGCGCTCGTCGTCGTCCTGCCCCGGCGCACGCTGGATGTACGGCGGCAGCGGCAGGCGGCCGGCCTTCTGCAGCCAGCTCTCCAGCGCGCCGGACACGTGGAAACGCAGCTGGTAGAACTCGCCGTCGCGGCCGACCACTTCCGCCTCGCCGCCGGCATCGAGTTGGATGCGGCTGCCGGGCTTGGGCGATTTGCTGGCGCCGACTTGCGCGCGCGCGGCGTTGTCCGGCAGCAGGCGCTCGATCAGGATCTCCACACGCCCGCCGCTTTCCTTCTGCCCGAACAGGCGCGCCGGGATCACGCGCGTGTCGTTGAAGACCAACAGGTCGCCGGGCTGCAGCCATGTGGGCAGGTCGCGCACGTGGCGGTCCGCGAACGGCGCATCGCCCGGCGGCACGACCAGCAGCCGGCTGGCGGAGCGTTCGGGCAGCGGCGCCTGGGCGATCAGCGCCTCGGGCAGCTCGAAATGGAAATCGGACTTCTTCACGGTCGGGGCCTTGCGGGGGGCGTCATTGTACGTGACCCGCCCGCGGGCCCTTGCCCTGGCTCAGCGTTCGAACTTGGTCGACAGCACGATGGACGAGGTGGTGCGCTCCACGCCGTCAAGGGCGCCGATGCGGTCCGTCAGCACGTCCATGTCGCCCACGCTGGGCACCGCGCCGACCGCGATCAGGTCGTGGCTGCCGCTGATCGAGTGCAGCACCCGCAGCTCCGGCATCGCCCGCAGGGCGGCGACCACCGACGTCATCTGCTTCGGGTGCACGGCGATCATGATGTGGGCGCGCAGGTGGCTGCGGTCGTATTCGTCGTGGACGCGCACCGTGTAACCGCTGATGACACCCTCGCGCTCCAGGCGCTCGATCCGGCTCTGCACCGTGGTCCGCGACAGGTTCAGCCGGCGGGCGATCTGGGCGGTTGAGGCGCGCGCGTTCTCACGGAGCACTGAGAGCAGCTGCTGGTCGGCGTCGGTGAGCTTCATGGGACCGGTTCGTTTCGTCGAATCGACGAAATATCCATGAATTTAGCGCAGATCACAACTGTCAAGCGACGAGTTTATCCAGATAATAGGGGTTTGCCCTCTCTGCCGGAGCTTCCCATGGCCCTGACCGACGCCCTCGCCCCCCTGCGCGCCCATACCGGCCAGCGCCTGACCCACGGCCTGGACGATGCCGCCGTCGAACGCCTGGCCAAGGGCCATCCGGACCTGGCCGCCGTCATCGACGCCGCCGCCGCCGAGCACGCGCGCCTGAAGGACGAGTTCGCCGAGCTGTTCGACCTGGACGAAACCGAGCAGCTGCGCGCCGTGCAGGCCGGCTACGTCAACTTCTACGCCGACGATGCGATCAACCCCTACATCGCGTTGGCCGCGCGCGGCCCGTGGGTGGTCACCCTCAACGGCGCGGTGCTGTACGACGCCGGCGGCTACGGCATGCTCGGCTTCGGCCACACACCCGCCGCCGTGCTGGACGCGATGGCACGCCCGCAGGTGATGGCGAACATCATGACCCCCAGCCTGTCGCAGCTGCGCTTCGATCGCGCCCTGCGCAAGGAAATCGGCCACACCCGCGGCGGCTGCCCGTTCGCGAAATTCCTGTGCCTGAACTCCGGTTCGGAATCCGTCGGCCTGGCCGCGCGCATCGCCGACATCAACAGCAAGCTGATGACCGATCCGGACGGCCGCCACGCCGGCCGCACCATCAAGCGCATCGTGGTGAAGGGCAGCTTCCATGGCCGTACCGAGCGCCCGGCGCTGTATTCGGATTCCTCGCGCAAGTCGTACCAGCAGCACCTGGCCAGCTACCGCGGCGAGGATTCGGTCATCGCCATCCCGCCGTACGACGTGGACGCGCTGAAGCAGGCCTTCGCCGATGCCGAAACCAAGGGCTGGTTCGTCGAAGCCGTGTTCCTGGAGCCGGTGATGGGCGAAGGCGACCCGGGCCGTTCCGTGCCGCCGGCGTTCTATGCCGCCGCGCGCGAACTGACCCGTAGCCACGGCAGCCTGTTCCTGGTCGACTCGATCCAGGCCGGTCTGCGTGCGCATGGCGTGCTGTCCATCGTCGACTACCCCGGCTTCGAAGGCCTGGATGCGCCGGACATGGAGACCTACTCCAAGGCGCTGAACGCCGCGCAGTACCCGCTGTCGGTGCTCGCCGTGAACGAACGCGCCGCCGGCCTGTACCGCAAGGGCGTGTACGGCAACACGATGACCACCAACCCGCGTGCGCTGGACGTGGCCTGCGCCACCCTGGCCCAGCTGACCCCGCAGGTGCGCGAGAACATCCGCAAGCGCGGCGTCGAAGCCGTGCAGAAGCTGCAGCAACTGCAGGCCGAACTCGGCGGCCTGATCACCAACGTGCAGGGCACCGGCCTGCTGTTCTCGTGCGAACTGTCGCCGGCCTTCAAGTGCTACGGCGCCGGCTCGACCGAGGAATGGCTGCGCCAGCAGGGCCTGAACGTCATCCACGGCGGCGCCAACTCGCTGCGCTTCACCCCGCATTTCGCCATCGACGGCGAAGAACTCGACCTGCTGGTCGGCATGGTGGGCAAGGCGCTGCGCGAAGGCCCGCGCATCAGCCAGGCCGCGGCGGCCTGACGATCGCCAGCGTTTCATGAAAAAGGCGAGCTTCGAGGCTCGCCTTTTTCTTCCTCCCGCCGCCCTTCTTGCCTTACGGCGTCTGGGTGGCGAAGCGATCCAGCGAGACCTGGATCAACGCCTTCGCTTCCTTCGCATCGCCGTAGCCATTGAGCTGCACCGGATTGCGGCCCTTCGGCAGGTCCTTGTAGACGCGGAAGAAGGCTTCGATGCGCTGGCGCTCGATCTCCGGCAGGTCGGCCAGATCGCGGATGCCGGCGTAGGTCGGGTCGATCTTGTCGGTGGGCACGCCGATGATCTTCTCGTCGTGCTTGCCGTCGTCGAGCATGCGCAACACGCCGATCGGCCGGAACTTCACCAGCACGCCCGGATGCAGCGGCTCGCGCGTCAGCACCAGCGCGTCCAGCGGATCGCCGTCGCCGGCCAGCGTGCGCGGCATCGACCCGTAGTTGGCGGGATACGCCACCGGCATCGACTGGAACCGGTCGACGAAGACCAGCCCTTCGTCGTTGATCTCGTATTTGGTGAAGCTGCCCGCGGGGATCTCCACCGCCAGCAGCACCTCTTCGGGCGCGGCCTTCGGCTGCTGGGCGAGGAACGGATGGCGGATGTGCGCCTCGCGCGCGAAGGCAGCGCCCGCCGACACGGCGAGCAGCATCGCGAGCAACAAGGGGGTGGTGCGCTTCGGCATGCGGAAGGTCCTGGCGTGATGGTCGGTGTAGGTCATTCCCAACACCGGTCGGCGCGGCCCTTCAGGGTCTCGGCACGGGTGCAGGTGCGTTCTTCGATGCGGCCTTCCGCGTGCTCGACAAGCTGCTTGCCGGCGGTCCCGCCATCGACAAGGTCGAAGGCGTCGTAGAGGCGGCCCGTCGCCGTGCGCGCTTCGTAACGCAGGCGCGGACCGTCGAAACGCAGCACCTGGAAGAGCTGGGTGTCCTCGGCGACCGGCCGCATCGTTTTCCGCGCCTCGTCGGACAACCGGTACTGCTTGGCGCCGGTGACGGACACGACGAACACCGGTGTCGGGGCTTCGTTCTTGAGGCGGCCGTAGACGTGGTCATGGCCCTGCAGCACCAGGTCGACCTTGCGTTTGCGGATCACCGGCAGCAGGTGCTGGCGCAGCAGCACGTTGTCGCGCCCTTCGCGCGGGGAAAAGAACGGCTGGTGCGTCATCACGATGCTCCAGCGGTGTGGATTCGAGGCCAACGCCTGGTCCAACCATGCCGCCTGCGCTTTCGCCGTGCCCAGGTCGAGCGCCGACGTGCCATCGATCACCACCACGCGCACATCCTGGTAGTCGAACCAGTACGTGGTGCGCTTCGCCTGCGCCACGCCATTGCCCGGCAGCGCGAACGTCACCGGCCAGTGCGCACCGAGCACGCGGCGCTCCTGCGGGGTGTCTTCGAATTCCTCGAAGTACTCGTGGTTGCCTATTGCCGGCGCGACGACCAGCGAGGTCGGCAGCACTTCATTTGCCTCAAACCACTCGCCCCACTCGGTGTCGTCTTCGCCGTCGCCGCCGCTGACCAGGTCGCCGGCGAACAACGCCAGGCGTGCATCGGGCGCGGCTCGCATCGCTTCGCGCACGACCCGCGTGGTCAGGCTGACGTTCTTGTTCTGGGTGTCGCCGAAGTACAGCAGCGTCAGCGGTGCAGCAGCCTGGGCCGCGGTACGGGTATGGTGCCAGGCGCTCCAGGTGCGGTCGCCTTGCACGCGCCACGCGTACAGGGTGTCCGGCTGCAGGCCATCGATGTCCGCGCGATGATGATGAGCTTCACCGTTCTCGGTCTTCAGCGGCGTGCTGGTCGCGTGAATGCGGCGCGGCTCACCCATGTCGGGCGAGTCGCCGGCGACGACGATCTCGAGCAAGGGGGCATCGACTTTGGCATCCGTGCGCCACGCGACGGAGAAGCCCGTGGCGGCTTCCTGCGCCGGCGAAGCCACGATCCGATCCGGAAAGCCACTCGGTGCATAGCGCACGACGCCTTTCGGCACGCGCGTGTTCGGCTCGGGCTGGCGCGCCGTCGCTTCCTGCGCGAACGTCGTCGCGCAGGTCCCCAGCAACAGCACGGCCAGCCCCCACTTCAAGCCCACATCCCCTGCACGCTTCATTCGGCGCGACACTCCGGCAGCGACAAGGCCTTGGCGATATCGCGCCAGTCGAACGCCGCTACCGCCTGATCGTCGTCAACCGCGTAGAACGCACCCTGCGGGAAGCGCGCATCGGCGCTCTGGTCCAGCCACACGCCATCGGTGTTCGCGGTCTTGTTGCCGGCGAACGCGCCCTTGTAGGCCAGCGTCGCGCGATCGAACACATGGAACACGCTGCGGTCCTTGAACTGGTCGGTCGCGATCCAGTAACCGGTGCCACCCGCGCACTGGGCCAGCGCCATGCCCTCGGCCTGCGCCTTGAACAGGTCCGCGCCGATGTCGCGGCCGCGATACGTGCCGTCCAGCCCGTACTCGCGCAAGCGCGTGCCGACGGCGACATCCTCTTCGGCCAGCAGCAGGCGATCGTTCGCCGCATCGCCGAACACGGACTCCGCGATACGGATCGCGCCCGCCTCGCCGGTATCGCCGAACGTGCCAGCGAGCTTGGCTTTCCAGCCACCCTCGGCGCGTTGCAGGTGGTAGCGCTTGAAGCGCTGCCCCAGTTCGGCCAGCGGTGGCGGTACGTCTTCGTTCTGCGGCGACATGTAGTTGTCGCTGACGATGACCTCGTACGCGTCCTTCTGCGGGCGCACCCACAGGCCGTACGGCTGTTTCAGCTTGTCCGCGCCGAACACGAGCAGCGGCTTGAAGTCGGGCAACTGGAACACCTGCACGCGCCGGTTGTCGCGCTCGACCACCAGCACCAGATCGTCGATCACCGCGATGCCGTTCGGTCGCTGCATCTGGCCGAGTTCGGTACCGGGACCGGACACCGTGCGCAGCGGCTTGCCGGTGCTGCCGTCGAACACGACCAGGCGGTGCGTGTCCTTGGCGGTGGCGATCAGCCAGCGCGTGCCGTCGGCCGCGCGCCAGCTGGCCGGCGAATCGACGTTCTCCGCCGGCGTCGCCGGCGTGATGAAGGCTTCGGGCACCACGACGTAGGCGATCTTCGCTTCGCTGAGCAGCGGATCCTTTTCGACGTTCTCGTCCGGCTCTTTCTCGCGCGCCGGGGTCTCCGTTGCCGTGGAAGTCGCGGCGGGGGCTTCGGGTTTTCCGCCGCATGCGGCGAGTAGGAAGGGAATCGCAAGCAAGGCAAGGCGTGGTTTCACCGGTGTCCCCATGACATGAAGGCGTCAACAAACTGCCATGTTCTACGCAGGCGCCATGACATTTTCGTGTCAGCGTGCTGCACGCGGATACCTGTCACCGCACGGGAACCTGCCTGTCATGTTTCCGCCACGTGACGTGCTTACAAAGTGCCGTTTACTTTCGTCACGGGGACGACACACGATGAAACGCAATGCCTTGGCCGCCTCGCTCGCGCAGGCGCTGTTCTGCGCTGCCCTGCTTCCGGCCAGCCTCGCCGCCACCGCCCAGAACCAGGCGCCGGACGCCGGCACCGCTGGCGATCCCAAGCAGCTGGACACGGTGGTGGTGCAACCGGAGATCACTTACCGCGACCGCACCGACGACATCGCGCCCACCCTGGTCTACGACCTGGAGTACTTCCAGCGCTTCGAGCCGAACACCGTGGGCGACATGCTGAAGCGCGTGCCCGGCGCCGGCTTCGTCGGTTCGGACATCATGGAGTACGACGGCGTGCAGCTGCGCGGCCTCGGCGGTGGCTACACGCAGGTGCTGATCAACGGCAAGAAGGTGCCGGGCGCCGGCGACGACCGTTCGTTCTACGTCGACCGCATCCCGGCGGAGATGGTCGACCACATCGAGATCAAGCGCAGCGCCAGCGCCAACCGCAGCGGCGATGCGATGGCCGGCGCGATCAATATCGTGTTGCGCGATGCTTATGAATTCACCGGCAGCTACATCCGCGTCGGCGTGAACCGCTGGAATGATGGCGAGGTCAACCCGACCTTCGGTGCTGTCACCTCGTTCGAGGCCCTCGGCGGACGACTGCTGGCCGGCGTGAACGTGCAGGACCGTTACCGCGCCAAGACCAAGCGTTCGGACCGCTTCACCGATAACACGCGCGAAGAGAAGGTCAGCTGGGAAGACCAGACCGAGGTGAAGGACGGCCGCGACTACTCGGCCAACCTGTCCTACACCGCCGACGTCGGCGAGAACGGCCGCTTCAGCATCGATGGCTTCTACGTCAAGACCGATCGCGACGTCACCGAGGTGTCGTTCGAAGAGGAACTGGACGACGACGAGACCATCAACATCCGCGTACCGGGCCTGGATCCGTACGACCAGAAGAACTACGGCGTGGGCGCCGAGTACAAGTTCGACATGGCCGGCGGCACCACCGCCGTGAGCCTCGACTACGCGCGCTTCGAGAACTCGCAGGCCACCACCGAAGGCGAGCACGTCTACGTCAGCGGCGCCGAGAACTGGGACGACACCTGGAGCATCCCGGCCGACGCCGAGTGGGACGAGACCGCGTACGGGGCCGAGTCGGTGTTCGCCAAGGACGCCGAAACGGGCTTCACCGTCCGCCATGTCCGCCCGGTGGGCGGCGCCGAGCTGGAGTTCGGCGTGGACTACCGCCGGAAGAAGCGCGAAGGCCTGGTCGTCAGCTACGAGTGGGAAGCCGACGAAGAGAACCAGACCCCGGCCTCCCTGGCGGACTACGACCTGGACGGCAGCGTGGCCTCGGTGATCGAAGAGAAGCGCCTGGACCCCTACATCATGTTCAGCGGCAAGGGCGAGGCGTTCTCGTGGGAAGCCGGCCTGCGTTACGAGACCACCAAGTCCGAGGTGGAATACCTCGAGGATGAAGAAAGCGAAGGCCGCGTCAGCAAGGACTACAACGAACTGTTGCCGTCGGTGAACCTGCGCTGGAACCTGGGCGATGCAGACCGCATCAGCCTGTCGCTGGCCAAGACCGTCAAGCGCCCGAACTTCAACGAGCTGCTGCCCGCTCTGCTGGACGGCGAGTTCGGCGACAACGACTACATCGGCAACCCGGACCTGGATCCGGAAACCGCGAACGGCCTCGACCTCGGCTTCGAACACCGCCTCGGCCGCAAGGGCGTGGTCGGCCTGAACTTCTTCTACCGCGACGTCAAAGACCTGATCGAGATCGTCAACACCGGCGAGCCGAGCCAGGAAATGCAGGACACCTGGGAAGAGATGATCGAGGACGGCGACGCGGTCGACCTGGCCGATGCGATGGCCCAGGAACCGGCGTCGAGCTGGCTCTACACCTCGTCCAACGTGGGCGACGGCAAGGTCTACGGATTCGAGTTCGACGTGTCCACGCCGCTGTCGGCGATCGGCCTCGAGAACACCGGCATCTTCGCCAACTACTCGTGGGTGAAGTCGAAGGTGGATGATTTCCTGGGTGAGCGCCGCTTCAACGACCAGGCCAAGTCGGTCTACAACGTCGGCTTCATCCACGACATCCCGGCCTGGGGTGCGAGCTTCGGCGCGACCTACCGCAAGCAGGGTGATGCCTACACGCGCGTGCTGGGCGAGGAAGTCGTCATCCGCTACGGCGGCGAGCTGGACGTGTTCGTCGAGAAGCGCTTCGGTAAGAGCGTGTCGGTGCGCCTGAGCGCCAACAACCTGCTCGATGCGAGCAAGGACGAGTTCTTCGACAAGTTCAACACGCTGCAGGACCAGATCGACCGCGACTACGACGAGTACGAGCTGGAGTCGGAAGAGGCCGGGCCGAGCTACCAGGTGGTCATGCGCTGGGCGTTCTGATCGTCCAGGCCACCACGATGTGTACAGGAAGCCGGCGCATGCCGGCTTCCTGCTTTGTGGGGCCGCGGCATTTGATGCAGACTGCCCGCACCTCCCGTTGCCCTGCCCCGCCATGAAGACCGTCGAAGTCCGCCATCCCCTCGTCCAGCACAAGATCGGCCTGCTGCGGAACGCCAGCCTCAACACCAAGGATTTCCGCGAGCTGGTGACCGAGCTGGGCACGCTGCTGGCCTACGAGGCCACCGCCGACCTGGAACTAGGTGACGAAACGATGGCCGGCTGGGCCGGCGCGGTGACGGTGAAGAAGATCGCCGGCGCCAAGATCACCCTGGTGCCGATCCTGCGCGCGGGCCTGGGCATGCTGCCGGGCGTGCTGGCGTTGATTCCCACCGCACGCGTCAGCGTGGTCGGCCTGCAGCGCGACGAGGAAACCCTGCAGCCGGTGCCCTACTTCGAAAAACTGACCGGGCGGTTGGAAGAGCGCGACGCGCTGATCCTGGACCCGATGCTGGCCACCGGCGGCACCCTGATCGCCACCATCGACATGCTCAAGCGCGCCGGGGCGAAGCGGATCAAGGGCATCTTCCTGGTCGCCGCCCCCGAGGGTCTGAAGGCGCTGGAAGCTGCGCATCCCGACGTCGAGGTCTACACCGCCGCCATCGACGAGCGCCTCAACGACAAGGGCTACATCCTGCCCGGCCTGGGCGACGCCGGCGACCGCATCTTCGGCACGCGGATCGGCTGACCCGCGCTCAGCGGCGCAGCCAGCGTTCGGTGTCCGAATCCGGCGCATCCAGTACGTTCGCCGCGGCGGCATCGTCAAGCAGTTCGGCACGCAGGAACGCGGTGCCCACATCACGGGCACGCAGGTAGCTCGCTTCGGATTCGCCCCCGATCAGGTTGTGTTCGCCACCCGTAAGCACCACGGCGACCTTGTCGCCCACCGGCGCGGTTTCCACCGGATAGAGGTGATCCTTCGCATCACTGACGAAGCCGGGCACGACATCCTTGTCGCCGGTTACGATGAGGACCGGCACCGCCACGGAGGCGTAGGCGGAAGGCGTGACCAAGCCGGGAATCCTGCCGGGCGAGGAGTACCCCACCACGGCGACCACCGACGGATCGCGCAGCGGCGCCATGTCGGCCATCGCTCCCCCCAAGGCCAGCGAGATCAGCGTGCCGTAGCTGTGGCCCGCCGCCGCGACCGGCACCCCTGGCCAATGCACCGCCGCGTAGGCGCTCGCCGCTTTCATGTCGGACAGGCGCTCCATGAAGCCCTGCTGCGGTGAGAACTTCTCGCGCTCGGGATACTTCATCGAGTCGACGTGCAACGGCGCAACCACGACGAAGCCGGCATCGCGCCATGCCTGCAGCAATGCGTCATAGCGTTCCGGCCAGGAGCCGTGGCCCGCGGAGAACAGCACGACGCCGCGCACGTTGGCGGGTTGCCACACGGCAAGGGTGGTGGCGCGCTCCGGCGACACCTGGAGGGGAACGGTGGCGCTGGGTGCGGCGGAGGCCGCTTGCACCATCGCCAGCGACGCGAACATCAGGGCAAGGATGCCGCGGAAGAAGAAGCGCTTGTTCATGCCGGACCCCATATGGAAGACGGGGCCAGTGTGCCGGTGACGCTGCACCGCGAGAGGAGCCGGTGGTCACCCCAACCGGGTGCCGGAAGTCACTTCATGCGGCCAGCGGGCGCGCGTGCAGTTCGGCGACTTCGTGGGCGACGCCGAACTTGCCCTTCTCGTCGCGGGTCACCTGCGCCAGCGCGCAACCCGGATCGTGGGTAAAGAAAAGATGGACGTTGCGCGCCAGCTTGTCTTCCAGGAAGGCGCGCTTCTCGTCGATCAGCAGTTCGGCGTTGCGGTCGTAGCCCATGGTGATGGGCACGTGCACCCACGACCGGCCCGGGATCAGGTCGGCGCAGAACACCACGCCGCCGTACGGCTGCCCGTCGGGGCCTTCCGCACCCAGCACCTCGGCCAGCATCAGGCCCGGCGTGTGGCCATCGCTGAAGCTGAAGCGGACGGTGTCGCCGAGCGCCTCGGAATACTCGCCGGATACCCGCTCCAGCCGACCGCTGGCTTCCAGCAGCGGCTGCAGTTCCGGAATGAAGCTGGCGCGGTCGCGCGGATGCGGCTTCAGCGCGCGCTGCCAGTGATCCGCACCGACCACGAACGTGGCGTTGGGGAACAGCAGCTCCGGGGCGCGTCCTTCCTGCCACGGCGCGAGCAATCCGCCGGCATGGTCGAAGTGAAGATGGCTGAGCACCACCACGTCGATGTCCTCGTGGGAGAAGCCGGCTTCGCGCAGTGAATCGAGCAGCACGTGGCGCTCTTCCTGCACGCCGAAGCGTGCGCGCATCTTCGGTTCGAAGAAGGCACCGATGCCGGTTTCGAACAGCACGGTCTTGCCGTTGAGCGACTGCACCAGCAGCGCGCGGCACGCCAGCTCGATGCGGTTTTCCGCATCAGGCGGCGACCACTTCTCCCACATGGCGCGCGGCGCGTTGCCGAACATCGCGCCGCCATCGAGTTTCTGGGAATTGCCCAGCAGCGACCAGAGTTTCATGGCCCCGATTCTACGCCTGTCAGGGTGAGGCGGCGGTCTCGACCACGTTCGCCGCGCCGACCGGATTGCGTGGATCGCTGCCGCCCATCAGCGTGTTGGTGGTCTTGTCCCACTCCACCGTCTGCAGGTTGCCCCAGACGTGGCTGGAACCGCGACCGCCCTGCGCGCTGTTGCCGGGCACCTTGAAGCGGTGGCCCATGGCTTCCAGTGTTTGCTGCGTGGCCGGCGTCAACGCGTCGGTCTCCATCTCGATCAGGTCCGGCATCCACTGGTGGTGGAAGCGCGGCAGCGCCGCGACCTGCTGCGGCGCCAGGCCGGCGTCGTACCCCAGCACGCCCAGCAGCACCATGGTGATGATGCGGCTGCCGCCCGGCGTTCCCAGCACGGCGACCTTGTCCGGCGATTCCATGAAGGTCGGCGTCATCGAGCTCAGCATGCGCTTGCCCGGCTTCGGCGCATTGGCGTCGTAGCCCATCACGCCGAAGGCATTGGGCGTGCCCGGCTTCAGCGCGAAATCGTCCATCTCGTTGTTCAGCAGCACGCCCGTGCCCGGCGGCACCAGGCCCGAGCCGTACAGCAGGTTGACGGTCTGGGTACCGGCCACGCGGTTGCCTTCGGCATCGATGATGGAGAAGTGCGTGGTTTCTTCGTCCTCCAGCGGCGTCTGCTGGCCGGAGAGCTGGTCGCTGGGCGTCGCCTTATCCGGATTGATCGTCGCGCGCAGGCCGGCCGCGTAGTACGGGCTGGTCAGCGTCTTCATCGGGATCTGCACGAAATCCGGATCGCCCAGGTAGAACGTGCGGTCGCGGAATGCGCGGCGCATCGCTTCCACCACCAGGTGCGTGCGCTGCGCCTGGTCCAGCTTGGACAGGTCGTACGCATCGAGGATCTGCAGCATCTGCGTCAGCGCCACGCCACCGGACGACGGCGGCGGCGCGGTGGTCACCTTCCACTCGTTGTATTCGAACGTCAGCGGTTCGCGCTCGCGCACGGTGTAACTGGCGAGCTCACGTGCGGTCCACTGCCCGCCCTCGGCCTTCACGCCGGCCAGCAGGCGCTTGGCGGTCTCGCCGCGATAGAAGCCGTCATAGCCCTGCGCCGCCAAGCGCTCCAGCGTGCGCGCCAGGTCGGGCTGTTTGAACAGATCGCCTTCCTCGATCGGCCGGCCGTTCGCTAGGTACACGGCGCGCGTGCCCTTGTAGCGCTCCATCACCTCGCGACGGGCGGTGTAGCCGCGCGCCATTCGCGCGTACACCGGGAAGCCTTCGTGGGCCACGCGGATCGCCGGTGCCAGCGAGGTCTTCAGCGGCAGCCGGCCGTACTTCTCAGCCAGGTGCACGAACGCGGCCGGCAGGCCGGGAATGCCGGCGGCCCACGGACCGTTCTCGGCGCGGTCGCGGTTGAAGCTGCCATCGGCGTTGAGGTACTTGTCGGGCGAGGAGGCGATCGGCGCGGTCTCGCGCGCATCGATGAAGACGTCCTTGCCGGTCTTGCCGTCGTGCAGCAGGAAGAAGCCGCCGCCGCCGAGACCGGAGCTGATCGGTTCCACCACCGACAGCGTGGACGACACCGCGATGGCGGCGTCGAAGGCGTTACCGCCCTGCGCGATGACATCCTGGCCCGCCTGCGTGGCCAACGCGTGCGCACTGGCGATGGCGGTGCCGGGAGGATGGGCAGACGGCGTGCGTGCAGCATCGGCGGCCCACGCGGCAGGCGCGAAGGCGACGACGAACAGCAAGGCAAAAAGACGGCGTTGGATCACGATCGCTCCTGTTGCGGAAACCGGCACGAAGCGATGGCGCGGAGGCGATGCTCAGCCGGCCTGCAGCCGCAGCATCTTCGCCAACAAGTCTTCGTGGGTCTCAGGATACGCCGGATCGGGATCGATGCACTCGACGGGGCACACGACGACACATTGCGGTTCGTCATGATGGCCGACGCATTCGGTGCAGCGCGCCGGATCGATCACGTAGATCGTCTCGCCCATCGAGATGGCCTGGTTGGGACAGGCCGGCTCGCAGACATCGCAGTTGACGCAGAGTTCGTTGATCTTGAGTGACATGGAACCCCGTGCCCTCCTCCAGCCTGACCGGAGGAGGGACTTGGGAATTACTTGGCTTCGACGAAGACGAACTCGGCGCCGCTCGGGGTCACCGCGGCCTTCACGCGCTCGCTGTCCTCGGCCTTGCCGATGAACAGGATGCGCACGCCCTTGAACGTATCGGCGCCCACGCCTTCGAACGCGGCGACCGCCAGGTCGGCGATCTTGACGCTCGACGGCGAACCGAAGGCGACCAGGTTGCCGCTGGTCACGCCACGCGCCACGGCGCCCTTGGCCTGCTCCAGCTGGCGGCCGTACTTGGCCTCGAACTCCGGATCGGTTTCGGCCGGCAGGTAGTACACGTAAGGCGTGTTGGTGATCGTGCCCATGTTGGCGTCGACGACCTTGCTCAGGTACTCCTTCCACGGGCCGTCTTCGGTCGTGGCCGGTGCAACCAGGGCGACGTCGGCCGGCTCGGCCGGGGCTTCATCCTGCTTCTTGCACGCCGCGAACGGCAGCACGAGGCAGGCGGTGAGCAGCATGCGGGTTGCGATGTTCTTCATGGGTCTTCCCCCTCCTGTTGGATCTGTTGTCGGAATACGGGCGCTCAGGCGCCCTTGTTGGCTTGCCATTGTGCCTTGAGCGCGGCGACCACCGCCGGCGGCACGAAACCGGAGACATCCCCGCCCAGGCGCGCGATCTCGCGCACCAGCGACGAGGAAATGAAGCCGTACTGCTCCGCCGGCGTCAGGAACAGCGTTTCCACCTCGGGAATCAGGTGGCGGTTCATGCTGGCCAGCTGGAATTCGTATTCGAAGTCGGACACGGCGCGCAGGCCGCGCAGCAAGACGCCGCCGCCCACATCCTTGACGAAGTGCGCCAACAGGCCATCGAAGCCGCGCACTTCCACATGCGGATGCCGCGCCACGGCGTCGCGCGCGAGTTCCACGCGCTGCGCCAGCGGCAGCGCCGGGCCCTTTCCGGGGCTCTCGGCCACGCCGATGATCACGCGCTCGAACAGCGGCGCGGCCCGATCGATCAGGTCGATATGGCCATTGGTGATCGGGTCGAACGTACCGGGATACACGGCCGTCCGGGTGCGTGCCACAGTCATGCAGTCGTCGCCGGCGAATCGTCGGGGCGCAGTGTAACAGCGGCCTGCGCCCCGGGGGTGCGGTACAGGGCGTAGCGCACGTCGCGGGTCTGGCCCTCGCGGTGCAGGGCCCAGTCCGGCGGCACCGTCGGCACCGTGCCCACCGGTGCTTCGACGTAGACCCAGGCGTCCGCGGCCAGGCGGGGCTTCAACGCGGCCAGCGCTTGCTCCCAGAGGCCATCGGCGAAGGGCGGATCGAGGAAGACCAGATCGAAGCGGCTGGCCTGCCCAGGTAGCCAGGCCAGCGCGTCCTGCGCGACCACGGTGGCCTCGGCCTGCAGGCGGCCGGCGACGTCGCGCAGGGTCGCCGCGAGACCGGGATCGCGCTCCACCAGCGTCGCATGCGCCGCACCGCGCGACAGCGCTTCCAGCCCCAGCGCGCCGGTGCCGGCGAACAGGTCGAGTACCCGCGCACCCGGTACCACTGGCATCAGCCAGTTGAACAGCGTCTCACGCACGCGGTCGCTGCTGGGACGCAGTCCGGGACGGTCCGGTACCGCGAGCTTCGTGCCCCGCCAGCGTCCGCCGATGATCCGCACCTGACCCGCGCCACGCAGTGTGCTGGCGACGGGCATCTGGCGCGGCGGCGGCGGTTTCCGGGGCATCGGCAGCATCGTACGAAGGGCGCCAGATGATAGCCGCCGCACGCCGTCCGCCCACCATCGCGGGTTGAAAACCCCTTCGGAACCCATACACCGGACCTATCGGCCGCATCGGCGGCCACCTCCGATGCCATGGAGCACCACCGCGATGACCGTTGAAACGCGCAAGGAAACCCTGGGTTTCCAGGCCGAAGTGAAGCAGCTGCTGCAACTGATGATCCACTCGCTGTACTCGAACAAGGAGATCTTCCTGCGCGAGCTGGTCTCCAATGCGGCCGATGCCGCCGACAAGCTGCGGTTCGAAGGGCTGAAGGAACCCGGACTGCTCGAGGAAGACCCGACGCTGCGCATCCGCATCGGCTTCGATGCCGACGCGCGCACCGTCACCATCGACGACAACGGCATCGGCATGAGCCGCGACGAGGCCATCGCCCACTTGGGCACCATCGCCAAGTCCGGCACCGGCGAGTTCCTGCGCGCGATGTCGGGCGACCAGAAGAAGGACGCCAACCTGATCGGCCAGTTCGGCGTCGGCTTCTACAGCGCCTTCATCGTGGCCGACCGCGTGGACGTGTTCAGCCGCCGCGCCGGCCTGCCCGCCAGCGAGGGCGTGCACTGGTCCAGCGCAGGCGAAGGCGATTTCGAAGTCGCCACCATCGACAAGCCCGAGCGCGGCACCCGCATCGTGCTGCACCTGAAGGACGGCGAGGAAGGTTTCGCCGATGGCTGGAAGCTGCGCGGCATCGTCAAGAAGTATTCCGACCACGTCGGCCTGCCGATCGAGATGCCGGCCGAGCACCACGGCGACGACGCGCCCGCCGCCGTCGAATGGGAAGCCGTGAACAAGGCCAGCGCGCTGTGGACGCGCGCCAAGTCCGAGATCAAGGACGAGGAGTACACCGAGTTCTACAAGCACATCGCCCACGACTTCACCGACCCGGCCGCGTGGAGCCACAACAAGGTCGAAGGCAAGCTGGAATACACCTCGCTGCTGTACGTGCCGGCACGCGCGCCGTTCGACCTGTACCACCGCGACGGCGCCAAGGGCCTGAAGCTGTACGTGCAACGCGTCTTCATCATGGACCAGGCCGAGCAGTTCCTGCCGCTGTACCTGCGCTTCCTGCGCGGCGTGGTGGATTCGTCGGACCTGTCGCTCAACGTCTCGCGCGAGATCCTGCAGTCGGGCCCGGTGGTCGATTCGATGCGTTCGGCGCTGACCAAGCGCGCGCTCGACATGCTGGAGAAACTGGCCAAGGACAAGCCGGAGGACTACAAGGCGTTCTGGACGAACTTCGGCCAGGTGCTGAAGGAAGGCCCGGCCGAGGACT
Source organism: Pseudoxanthomonas sp. (assembly GCA_047600885.1). GTDB lineage: Bacteria > Pseudomonadota > Gammaproteobacteria > Xanthomonadales > Xanthomonadaceae > Pseudoxanthomonas_A. The sequence goes on from JASGKE010000002.1 coordinate 194,957, forward strand.
ACGGCAATCGCGAAAGGATCGCCGGCCTGCTGCGCCTCGCCTCCACCCACGACGTGTCGGGCGAACCCAGCGTGTCGCTGGCCGACTACGTGGGTCGCCTGCAGGAAGGCCAGGACAAGCTCTACTACCTCACCGGCGAGTCGCACGCGCAGATCAAGGACAGCCCGCACCTGGAGATCTTCCGCAAGAAGGGCATCGAGGTGCTGCTGCTCACCGACCGCATGGACGAATGGATGATGGGCTACCTGACCGAATTCGACGGCCGCTCGTTCGTCGACGTGGCCCGTGGCGACCTGGACCTGGGCGCGCTGGACAGCGAAGACGAGAAGAAGGCGCAGGAAGAAACCGCCAAGGCCAAGGAAGCGTTGACCGGCCGCCTGAAGACCGTGCTCGGCCTGGACGTGGCCGACGTGCGCGTCTCGCATCGCCTGACCGATTCACCGGCGATCCTCGCCATGGGCCAGGGCGACCTGGGCGTGCAGATGCGCCAGTTGCTGGAAGCCAGTGGCCAGCAGGTGCCGGAGAGCAAGCCGGTGTTCGAGTTCAATCCCGGGCATCCGCTGATCGTGCGGCTGGACGCCGAGACCGACGCGAACCGGTTCGCCAGCCTCACCCGCGTGCTGTTCGACCAGGCCGCGCTGGCGGCCGGCGAAAGCCTCAAGGACCCGGCCGGCTACGTGAAGCGGCTCAATGCGCTGCTGCTGGAGTTGTCGGCGTAAGCAGGCGCGGCGCGGTCAGGCCCTGACGTCGAGCAGGCTGCCCAGCGTCTGGTCGGCCACCTTCAGCACGAACAGGTTCGCGCCGGCCATCGCCTTGTACGTCAGCATCGCGGCCACGTCTTCGAGCGGGGCGGCGGGATCGGCAGGCGCCTCGACCACGCGCGCGGACACGCCGCTGGCCTCGGCCGACAGCGCCACGCCCTGCCGCGTCGCATCCGGCGTGGCCAGGTTGGCGATGTTGTGCGCCGCCGCCTGCATGCCGAGCGAGGCGGCGCGCAGGCCCGAGGTGGCGATGCCGGCGATGGGGGTCATGCGATGACTCCACGGGGTTTCCAGCCTCGATATCGGCCGGGTCCGGCCCCACTTTAGCCCCGCGTCCACGGCCCGCCGACGGCCGGGTGGTAGCATGTCGCCCTCTTCGAGATTCCCCCTGAAATGATCGGTTTTTTCCGCCGCAAGAAGCCTCAGGACGGCCCGGACGCCGCCCAGACCCGCCCCAGTACCGAGGAACTCGCCGCCGCCTTCCCGCGCGCGCCCAGCGAGCCGTTGCCGGCGGACGCATCGCTCCCTTCTCCCCCGTCCGTTGGGGAGAAGGTGTCGCAGGCGGATGAGGGGGAGAAGCAGGTCGTCCTGCCGACGGAAGCCGCCGCACCTGCCCCCGCACCCCAGCCCTCTCCCCCGCAGGCGGTGGAGAGGGGGCCTGAAACCGACGCTGATGCCGCGCCTGCCGCGCCGGCCGGCAAGTCGGGCTGGCGCGACCGCCTGCGCCGCACCAGCGCCGCGCTGGGCCTGGCCGGCCTGTTCACGCGCAATCCGCGCCTGGACGACGACCTGCTGGACGAGATCGAAACCGCGCTGCTGACCGCCGACGTGGGCGTGCCCGCGACCACAGCGATCATCGAAGACCTGCGCAAGCGCATGAAGGAGCGCGAGTTCGCCGACGCGCAGGCGCTGCTCAAGGCATTGCGCGCCGATCTGATCGCGATGATCGCGCCGGTCGCCAAGCCGCTGGTGATCGATGCCGCGCGCAAGCCCTTCGTCGTCCTGACGGTCGGCGTCAACGGCGTGGGCAAGACGACGACCATCGGCAAGCTCGCGCGCCGCTTCAAGCAGGACGGCCGCAGCCTGATGCTGGCCGCCGGCGACACCTTCCGCGCGGCCGCCGTGGCGCAGCTGCAGACCTGGGGCGAACGCAATGGCGTGCCCGTGGTCGCGCAGGGCCAGGATGCGGACGCCGCCTCGGTCGCGTTCGACGCGTTGCAGTCGGCCAAGTCGCGCGGCTTCGAGGTGCTGATCGCCGACACCGCGGGGCGCCTGCACACGCAGACCGGCCTGATGAACGAGCTGGGCAAGATCCGTCGTGTGCTGGGCAAGATCGACGAGACCGCGCCGCACGAGGTGCTGATGGTCATCGACGGCACCACCGGGCAGAACGCGCTTTCGCAGCTGCGCCAGTTCCATGCCGCCGTCGGCGTCACCGGCCTGGTGGTCACCAAGCTGGACGGCACCGCCAAGGGCGGCGTGGTGTTCGCGCTGGCGCGCGAGTTCGGCATCCCGATCCGCTACGCCGGCATCGGTGAGCGGCTGGAGGACCTGCGCGTGTTCGATGCGGAAGCCTTCGTCGACGCGCTGCTGCCCGAGGCGCTGGGTGGCTGAAGGCGGCATCGACGCCTTCGCGCCGCGCCTGCTGGCGTGGTTCGACCGGCACGGCCGCCACGACCTGCCCTGGCAGCATCCGCGCACGCCGTATCGCGTGTGGCTGTCGGAAATCATGCTGCAGCAGACGCAGGTGGCCACGGTCATCCCGTATTTCCTGCGCTTCATCGACCGTTTCCCCACCCTGCCCGCTCTTGCCGCGGCCTCCACCGATGACGTGATGGCACACTGGGCCGGGCTGGGCTACTACGCCCGCGCCCGCAACCTCCACGCCGCGGCGAAAGCCTGCGTCGCCGAGCACGGCGGCGAACTGCCGCGCGATTTCGACGCTATGCACGCGCTGCCCGGCATCGGGCGTAGCACGGCCGGCGCAATCCTGGCGCAGGCCTGGGACGACCGCTTTCCCATCCTCGATGGCAACGTCAAGCGCGTGCTGACGCGTTTCCACGGCATCGCGGGGTGGCCCGGCCTGCCCGCGGTGGAGAAGCGACTGTGGGCGCTGGCCGACGAACACCTGCGCCATGTGCCGGACGGCCGCCTGGCCGACTACACGCAGGCGCAGATGGATTTCGGCGCGACGCTATGCACGCGGGCGAAGCCGGCATGCGCCGTTTGCCCGCTGCAGGACGATTGCGTGGCCCGTCGTGAGGGTCTGACCGCCGCCTTGCCTACGTCGAAACCGTCGAAACAGCTGCCCGAGCGCGAGGCCACCGCGCTGTGGCTGGAGAACCGCGCCGGCGACATCCTGCTGCAGCGACGGCCGGAGACCGGCATCTGGGCATCGCTGTGGACGCTGCCGCAGTCGGACACGGATGCCGGCATGCGCGCATGGTTCGCGCGCGAGATGAAAGGCGATTACGACGCAGCAGAAGAACTGCCGCTCGTCGTGCACACCTTCAGCCACTACCGCCTGCACCTGCAGCCGCGGCGGCTGCGCAAGGTCGCCCTGCGCGACGGGGTGCGCGACAATGACGGCCTGCGCTGGGTCGCGCGCGGCGACCTCGCCACGCTGGGCCTGCCCGCCCCGATCCGCAAACTGTTAGGACATTGACCGATGGCCCGCACCGTCTTCTGCCAGTACGAACACCGCGACACGGAAGGCCTCGATTTCGTGCCTTATCCGGGGGATCTGGGCAAGCGCATCTTCGCGAACGTGGGCAAGCCCGCGTGGGCGGCCTGGTTGGCGCACCAGACCATGCTGATCAACGAGAACCGCTTGTCGCCGCGCGATCCGAAGCATCGCGCGTTCCTGGAAGCGGAACTGGAGAAGTTCCTGTTCGGCGGCGGCGCGGACAAGCCAGCGGGCTACGTGCCCACGCCGTAAGCGCTGCAGCCTCAGGACTTCGCTTCGCGCTCCACCGCCGACGCTTCGCGCAGCTCCTTCTCGCTGGCGCGCAGCGCCTTCACGTCCAGGGGGCGGATGGTCTGGATGCGGCAAGGGATCTTGATGCTGGAGGTGCCCGGCCCCACCGGCAGGACGTCATCGAAGCGGGCGTTCACGCGGTTGGCGAACTGGGTGATGCTGATCGCCGCCGCGGACTCCAGGTCCTGGCACCGGCCGCCGAACTCCAGCAGGTAGGCCTCGTTCGGTTTGGTCCATACGGCCAGCGCTGAATCGCCGATCGGCGTCCAGCCGTTGAGATGACCGAGGTAGCGGAAATCCTTGACCGGTTCGCTCGCGTGGTTGCGGTACAGGGCTAGTCTTTCGGCGGTGCTCAGCTTGCCGGTGGCGCAGCCCGCCAGCAGGGTGGCGGCCAGCAGGGCCAGGGGGATCAGGCGCTTCATGGTCGGATTCCTGTCGTTCCGGAGGCGGGCCCTCGATAACGCCGATGATGCGCCCGTGGCGGACAGGCGACGCACCGCCGCCCGCGACGCGTTCAGCCCGGGTCCGGCTTGCCTTCCCCTGCGCCGATCCGTATCATCTGCGGCCTTCGCACCGGCTGTGCCGGCCTGCGACAGAATCTTGGCCTGGTAGCTCAGTTGGTAGAGCAGCGGATTGAAAATCCGCGTGTCGGTGGTTCGAATCCGCCCCGGGCCACCATATTGTTTCCGGAAGGCCTGCAGCGATGCAGGCCTTTTTCGTTTCCGTCGCCCCTGGCGCCTCCGCCCAGCGCGGCGCGACCTACTCCCCTCCGAGCCTTCCGGTCCCCATGTCCGAACCCGTCCGCCTTGCCAAGCGCGTTGCCGAATTGACCGGCTGCTCGCGCAGTGAAGCCGAGCAGTACATCGAGGGCGGTTGGGTCACCGTGGACGGCGAAACGATCGAAGCACCGCAGCACCCCGTCACCGACGAGCGGGTGGAGATCGATCCGGCTGCCGAACTCGGCGCCGCCGAGCCCGCCACGCTGCTGTTGCACAAGCCCGAAGGCGTCGCCTGGCAGGACGCCGCGGCACTGGCGGTGCCGGCCACGCACATGGCGGATGACGACAGCGGCGTGCGCCCGCTGAAACGCCACCTGCACCGGCTCACCGCGCTGGTACCCCTGGATACCGAGGCCAGCGGGCTGATGGTGCTCAGCCAGGATGGTCGCGTGTGGCGCCGCCTGACCGAGGACTATGCGCAGGTCGAGCAGGAGTTCGTGGTGGAAGTCCGCGGCAACAGCGGACCGTACACGCTCAGCCGCATCGGCCACGCGGCCACCTACCAGGGCCGCGGGTTGGCGCCGTGCAAGGTCAGCTGGCAGAACGAGGTGCGATTGCGCTTCGCGATCAAGAACGTGCAACCCGGCGAGCTGCGCCACCGCTGCCGCGAAGGCGGGCTGGAGGTGGTCTCGATCCGCCGCCTCCGCATCGGCCGGGTCGCGCTGGCGAAGGTGCCGGTAGGCCAGTGGCGTTATCTGCCCGTGGGCGTGCGCTTCTGAAACGGCTCCTGCCGTCCCGCGCGACGACGGCGTCTGCCGTGGCGATGCGCCATCGGATGAAAAAGAGTGTCGCGACACCGAAAAACATCCAGCGTTGCATCAAAAAGGGGCAACGTTGACCGTTAGTGTTAGAAGAAACGCTGAAAAAGGGTCAGCGTTGGACCTTAGTGAGAGAAGAAACACCGAGAAACATCCAACGCTGGTTATCAAAAAGGGGCAACGTTGACCCTTAGTGTGAGGAGAAACACCGAAAAAGAGTGAACGCTGGATCTCGAAGGTCCAACGTTGGACCGGAAACATCCGCGCGATGCCGCGGGTGCGAGAACAGACCGGCGAACAGATCCTGCATGAGGCATCGTGCAAGATGATCAGCCTCGTGTTCGCGGATCAGCCGGCAGATCGATGGAAACGCCTACACAAAAATGAATGCGGCTGACGATGCTCGCTTGGTCGCAACTCGTGACTTCTGGCCCACGACGATCCGGGCGTGTCACGAAAGACTTCCCGGCCATGTATCTCCCCGTCGCCCCTCTTTCGAATTCCTACTCCTATGGCCTGGCCACCTTCATCAAGGTGCGTGCCGGCGCACGGGACGAGTTTGTCGAGGTACTAGGCGAAGTGGCCAGCGTCGCCTGCCAGAGTCCCGGCTGCCTGGAGTACATCATCAGTCGCGTGCCGAATGACCCCGACGGCATCTTCGTCACCGAGTTCTGGCGCAGCTTCGACGATCAGCGCGGCGCACTCCAACTCCCCGCGATCGCGTCGCTGATCGAACGCTGCGCGCCCCTGATCGACTTCTTCGAGCAGAAAGCGCTGGAGCCTGTCGCTTAGCGGCGCAGCACGCACATCAGGGCTTCGCCGCTCTCGGCTTCGGAATGTCCGCCTTCGGCGCCCGACCCGACCCAATCATCGCCACCGCGCGCATTTCCACTACCGCACCGGGCGACAGCAGCGCGCTGGTGCCGACGGCGCTCCACGCGGGGTAGTGCGTGGAAAAGAATTCGTGATGGATCGGCGCGAAGCGCGCGAACTCGTCCTGGAAACTCGTCGGATCGGTAGGCCCGGTGTGGAAGGTGGTCAGTTCGACGACGTCGGCGTAACTCGCGCCCGCTAGCTCAAGCTGATTGCCCAAAGCGACGAACATGCGCCGCACTTTGTCTTCGTAGGTGCCCGGCCCCGCCGCGGGGATGCCAGAGACGATGACCATGTCGCCCACCTTCACCACCGGCGTGTAGTGCCAGTCGTGATAAGCGGCTTCATGACCGGGACTGGCGAAGTGTTCACGGGTAGGGGCTTCCTGCGCGAACGCAGGAAAAGCGGCGAGCGACAGCAGCAGGCAGGTCAGGCGCAGCGACATGGGCGGGCTCCGGTGGGAAGTGCGAGTCTTCCTGTAGCCACGCCGACCGCCATGTCCCATCCGTCACGCCCCGACCACCCTGTTCACCTGCGGCTGGACACGCCGTGAGAGCCCGCCCCGCCGTCATTGACGCCGCCTGCACGGGGGCTCCCGCAAGGTCGACGCAGACTTCCGCCGGAGCCGCCATGTTGGACATCGTGATGAAGAACGCCCAGCACACCCTGCCCGAGCGCTTCGCCTGGCACCGCAGCTCCACCGGCTACGCCCTGCGACTGGATGACGTATTGATCGCCGAAGTCGCGTCTTCCGATGGCGGACTCGTGTTGCGCATGCGGGTGCAGGCCGGGGACATCGCGCCGTTCGAAATGACGGTGCGCTGCGAAGAGCGCGCGATCGGCTGGGCGACGCAATGGGCGCGGCAGCGCGCGGGCATGCTGTGCCGGCACGTCGATCGCCAACATGCCGAAGCCGTCATCGCCGTTCCGGATATTGACGTCGCGCCGCTGGCAGTCGCGGTCTAGGGGACTAAAAAAAGAAAAGCCACCGGGCGGAGAGTGGCCCGGTGGCTTGGGGGATGCGCGCCGGCCTCTCTCCGGCGCGCACCGCACTCAGTGGCCGCTGCCGGCGGCCAGTTTGTCCAGATCGATGCCCTGCTTGCGCAGCGTGCGCGTGGCGGCGATGGCGTAGAACGCCAGGTAGGCGAAGCACGCCACACCGACGATGAAGCTGTAGTGGATGCCGACCTTGTCGGCCAGCGCGCCCTGCGCCCAGCTCACGATACCGCCACCCATGATCATCATGATCAGCAGGCTGCTGCCCTGGTTGGTCTTGTTGCCCAGGCCGGTGATCGCCAGCGCGAAGATGCACGGCCACATGGTGCTGCAGAACAGGCCCACGCTGATGAAGGCGATGACGCTGGTCATGCCGGTGGTGAACATGCCGATCAGCTGCGCGACGATGCCGCAGATGGCGAAGTACAGCAGCATCCGCGCGGGGTTGCCCTTGCTCGCCAGCGTGGCCAGGATCATCAGCACGATAACGAGCGCGTAGCCGAAGAACTGCGAGGGATCGTGGCCGGTGATCGCGTTGACCGCCAGGAACACGCCGAAAGCGACGTACGGCAGGATGAGGGCCAGCATCTTCTTGGTGCTGGTGCCGACATCGAAAGCGCCCGCCGCGCCGCTCCAGCGACCGATCATCAGGCTGGCCCAGTACAACGATACGAACGGCGCGATCATCGCCGTCTCGATGCCCAGACCGCCCTTCTCGACCGGAAGCTCCAGGTAGGCCGGCAGGTTGTCGATGGTCGAGACTTCGACGCCGACGTACAGGAAGATGGCGATCATGCCCAGCACCAGCTGCGGGTACGAAAGCGCCGACTTCTTGTGGATCAGCTTGCTGCTGTCCTGCGCTTCGCTCGCGGACAGCTCCTCCAGGTCGATGTGGTTGGGCACCGAGGAGAACTTCAGGAAGATCGCCACCAGGATGAAGGCCGCACCCAGCACCAGGTACGGCGTCTTGACGCTTTCGATGCTGGCTTCGGTATTGCCGGTGGTGACGCTGCCGAAAATCGCCACGCTGACCAGCAGCGGGCCGATCGTGGTGCCGAAGTTGTTGATGCCGCCGGCGAGCGTCAGCCGCTGCGCGCCGGTCTGGGGGTTGCCCATGACGATGGCCAGCGGATTGGCCGCGATCTGCTGCAGCGAGAAACCCAGGCCGACGATGAACAAGCCCGACAGCATCAGGTTGAACGAGCCGGTGTTGGCGGCGGGATAGAAGAGCAGCGCACCCAGGGCGGAAATCACCAGGCCCAGGCAGATGCCGTTCTTGTAGCCGATCTTGTTGAGCACGTCCTGCCCCATCGCCTTCGAGATGGCGACGTAGATCAGCGAGCCCACGGTGTACGCCACGTAGAACGCCAGCGCCACGTACATGCTCTGCGCTTGCGTCAGGTCGAACGCCTTCTTGAACACCGGGATCAGGATGCCGTTACTTGCGGCAACGAAACCCCAGAAGAAGAACACGGTGATCAGCACGCTGAATTGCGACCATCGGGTGGGTTGGGTGGTCATGGATTGGTATGCCTGCTGGTATGGAATCCGGACGGAACGGCCAGCCTACGGAGCCGGCGCACGATTGCAACTTGCACTGCGGCAGCAGCGCCCCGTGGCATGGCCACGGGGCGTGCCGGTATCACGGGGCGCACTTCACCACGTCCGCTCCGTCGGCGGCGCCCGCCACCACCTGGATGTTGGTGAAAGCGGCGGCAAAGGGCGCATCTGCGCTGACGCTGAAGGGCGTGTCCACGCCCGTCAGGTCGGCGCCCAGCTTGCCGAAGCAGGCCAGCGGGACCTTGACGGTCTGCTTCTTGCCCACCGCTTCGCCGGAGAACGTCGCCGTGAGGTCGAGGCTGGCGCCGCAGTTGGCGCCGCAGCCCAGCGTGAACTGCACCGGCTTGGTCGGCGCCTGCTTGACCACCACGTCGAACTGCACCACGCCGCGCGCCGTCGCCATCGCGGCCAGGTTGTTCTTCGACGGATTGCGGGCGAAGAACCGCGCGGGCGCCAGCCAGGTCACTTCCTTCGCATCCTGCTGCGTATTGACCTGCACGGTGGCCACCTGCAACGCAGGCTTGGCCTGCGGCCAGCGCTGGATGGCGTTCATGTCGGTACCCACCGCCTTCTCTTCATTGCCTGCCGCCATCTGCAGGGTGAAGGGCGCGATGTCGGACTGCTTGAAGATGCCGAGTGCCGTGGCGTCGCCGCAGCTCGCGGTCGCATCTTCGGGCAGCTTGCCGACCGGCTTCGTGTCGCCGTAGCGCAGGCCACTGTCCAGCGCGAACTGCGGGGCGCCGTCCGCCTTCGGGCACGCCACGGCCGGCCACGGGAACGTCAGCTTGCCGCGGAAGTCGTGCGCCGGCTTGCCATCCGCGCCCGCCACCAGCACGTCGGTGACGCCCTTGCCTTCCGTACCCGGTAGCCACGCGGCCACGAAGCTGCTGGACAGGTTGATCAGGTCGTTGGCGTACAGCGCGCGACCCGACAGGAACACCGTGACCACCGGCTTGCCGGTGGCCGCCGCGGCCTTCAGCGTGGCGAGGTCTTCCGGATGACGGCGGCTGTGCGCCATCGTGTCGGAAGGCACGATGTCGCCGTTCGTCTCGGCATACGGGGTTTCGCCGATCGCCGCGACGATCACGTCGTAGCTAGCCGGGTCCACGTCGTCGGCGCTCTCGCGCAGGATCACGTTGCCCTCGCCGAGCTGCTCGCGTAGGCCGGCGGCGAGGCTGTCCGCGTTCGGGAAATCGGCATTGGTGTTGTCGGTGCCCTGCCAGGTCAGCGACCAGCCCCCGGTCTGGTTGGAGATGCTGTCGGCGCTCTTGCCGACCAGCAGCACACGCTGGCCCTTCTTCAACGGCAGCGCGCCGCCGTCGTTCTTCAGCAGCACCAGCGATTCGCGCGCGGCGCGGCGGGCCAGATCGCGATGCACCAGCGACTCCGGCTTGCCGGCGAACTGGCTGGCCGACGGCTTGTGCTCCCACAGGCGAGCGCGCAGCTTGACGCGCAGGATGCGGGTGACGGCATCATCGATGCGGGCCTGCGGGATCTCGCCCGACTTCACCTGGGCGATCGTGTTGGCGATGAAGGACTTCCACTTGTCCGGCACCATCACCATGTCGATGCCGGCATTGATCGCTTGCGCACAGCTATCGTCGGTGCAGCCGGTGACCTGGCCGATGCCATTCCAGTCGGACACGACGAAGCCGTCGAAGCCCATCTTGTCCTTCAGCGCGACCGTCAGCAGATCGCGCGTGCCATGCATCTTGCCGTAGTCCTTGCCGGCGGCGACGTCGTTCCAGCTGTTGAACGACGCCATGACGGTCTGCACACCAGCCTCGATGGCGCCGTAGTAACCCTGGCCGTGGATGTTGATCATCTGCGCCTGGGTCACGGTGGCGTTGCCCTGGTCCTTGCCGCCGTCGGTGGCACCATCGCCGATGAAGTGCTTGGCGGTGGCGACGACATTGCCGTCCTTGTCCAGCACACCCTGCATGCCCTTCACGTAGGCGGTCGCGTACTCGCGCACCAGCGCGGGCTGCGAGGAGTAGCTCTCGTACGTGCGGCCCCAGCGCGCGTTCTGCGCGACCGCGACCGTCGGTGCGAACGTCCAGGTCACGCCGGTGGCGCGGGTCGACTGGCCGGTCGCCTCGGCGATGCGCTCGATCAGTTCGACATCGTGCGCGGCACCCAGGCCGATGTTGTGCGGGAAGATGGTCGCGCCGTAGACGTTGCTGTGCCCGTGCACGGCGTCGGTACCCCAGATCACCGGCACGGGGATCTTGGCGTCGGTGCCCATCGAAGCGTCGTAATAGGCGTCAGCAAGCTTGACCCAGTCTTCAACCTTGGCGTGCTTGTTCATCGCCGGCCACGAACCGCCGCCATTGAGCACGGAACCGATGTAGTACTGGCGCACTTCATCCGGCGTGATCGCTTTGATCTCCGGCTGCACCATCTGTCCGATCTTCTGCTCCAGCGTCATGCTGGCGAGGATCTCGGCCGCGCGCGCCTCGATGGCAGGGTCCTGGGCGAACCGGCTCTTCAACGCCGGCCAGTCCTTCAACTCGGCCGATGCATCGGCGGCAACCACGGGTTTCGTCTCGGCGTCTTTCTGGCCGGTACACGACAGGCAGGCCAACAGGCTGGCCCCCAGCAGGGTCATTCGGATCGGCTTCACTCGCATCTCCCTCTGTATGGCGGCACGCACACGATCCCCGACAGGATCCGCGCCGCATCAAAAAATCCGACGGGATGCGGGGGCAGGCCCCGCATCCCGTCAGGTGTTGCGGCGTTCAATCGCGACGCGCGGTCACAGCTTGTAGCGGAAGCCGAGCAGGTACTGCCGGCCGTACTCGGTGTACTCCTCGGGGAAGAACAGGTCCGGATGCGTACCGGAGCTGACTTCCGTGCGGAAGGGTTCGTTGTTGACGTTGTTCACCTGGAACAGGATCGATAGGCCCGACAGGCGGCTGGACTCCGGGAAGTCGTAGCCCAGCTGGAGGTCGATGGTGCGTTCATTCAAGGTGTAACGGTACGTGCGCTGGTTGAAGATCGAGCCGTACTCGCCACGGTAGGGATCGCGGAAACGCTGGCTGACGCGCGCGGAGAAGCCGTGCTTCTCGTAGTACACCGTGGCGTTGGCGACGATCTTGGACAGACCGGGGAACGTGTCGGTGCCCGACCCGATGCCCGGACCGTCGGGATCGATCGACGACTCGGTGTACGACGCGTTCAGCAGCAGGCCGAAGCCGTCGAGCGCATCGTGGATCAGCTCGCCGCCAAGCGCGGTGGAGAACTCGTAGCCACGCATGTAGCCGCCGGTGCCGTTGGCCGGCGTCGAGAACACGCCGATGTTGGACGCGGGCGGCTCATCGCCTTCGTAGTCGTAGCCGGAGAAATCCCAGGGGATCTCACGCGTGTAGATGTACGAGTCCATGTCCTTGTAGAACGCCGCCAGAGCGACGTAGCTCGCTTCGCCGAAGTACTTCTCGATCGAGAGATCGTAGGCATTGGCGCGGTACGGCTCGAGCGCAGGATTGCCGCCGCTGCCGCGCCACTCGGACGGACCGCCCTGCGAGGTCTGCACGTAGACACTGGCGCGCGCACCCATGTCGTTGATGCGCGCACGCATCATCTCGCGGGCCGCGCCGAAGCGCAGGTTCCATCCGTTGCCGAAGTCGGCCACCAGGTTCAGGCTGGGCAGGATGTCGCCGTACGATGCGCCCGCCGTGCCGGCCACGAGCTCCTGGCCGTTCTCGTTCTGCTGGATGACCACGCCTTCGGAGGTCTGCTCGGTACGGATGTACTGCACACCGGCGTTGCCGCGCAGGCGGACCGTATCGGTGAGGTCCATGTCCAGGTTGGCCTTGAAGTAGAACGTCTTCACGTCCTCGTCGGTGATCGCGTCCTTCTGCAGGTCGTCGTTGGACTCGCTGATGTACACGTCGTAGTAGCGGGACAGCAATGCGCGCGGGTCGTAAGTGATGACGTTGCCCATGCCGGCGAATCCGAGATCCGTCGGCGAGGACAGCAGCGAAGGATCGATCAGCGTCGGCGTGCGACCCGGCAGGTCGGCGAAGTAGACCTCCGCGCTCTTCTCCTTGGTGCGCTTGCTGATGTGGAAGCCGGCATCCCAGCTGCGCAGGAAGTCGGAAGACTCGATCTCGTGGTTGACCGCCACACGGAACGCCTTCATCTCGTCCTTCTGGTGACTGTCCTCCAGGCGGCCGTCATGGCCCCAGTTCTGCGGGTCGCGCAGATAAACCGCGGTGGGATCCGCCATGTCCGGCAGCGCGTAGTAGCCATAGCCGGGCGACAGGCGCACGCGGAAGTCGGCGGACACGCCACCCAGACGGCCGGCATAGGTCTCGAGCTTCGAGTCCTCGACCTTGGCGCGCGAGTAACTGAGGTCGCTGGTCAGCGTCCACGTGTCGTTGATCTTGAACTCGTTGTTCCAGCCCGCCGAGAACAGACGCGACTCGCGGGTGTTGTTGTCGTTGCGGATCGCCGGCTGGATGCCGTTCAACGTGCCGCCGGTGACCACCGGGGTGCCGTGGTAGTTCGTCGTGCTGACGTTGCTATAGCTAACCGCGCCGCCGTTGAACCAGGGGTCGTTGCTCCACATCGCACCGCGCATCCACTCTTCCTGGTCGAAGCGCGACGCATACACGTCCAGTACGCTGTGCCAGCGGTCGTTCGGCTTGAATTCCAGGACGGCCATGACGCCATCACGCGTGGTGTCGCGCGACTTCACCCACGCCTCGGCGCCCTGCAGCGCGATCGCGTCCGCCGGCTTGCCCGGCTGTGGCGCACCCCACATGTCGGTGTTGGCCCACCACCACGACTTGTAATGCTTCTCCTGGAACGGCGCGTCCATCCGCGCCACACCGATCGCGAAGCCCACGGTGTCGTTGGCGAACTGGTCGACGTACGAGGCCGACACGCGGTAGCCCTTGTTGTTGCCGCCTTCGGTCAGCTCGTCGAACGAGTTCACCTCGCCCTGACCGGTGAACACGATGCGCTGTTCGTCGAACGCGAGCGGGCGGATCGACTGCAGGTCGACCGTACCGGAGATGCCCTGCCCGATCAGCGAGGCGTCCGGCGTCTTGTACACGGTGACGCCGTTGATCAGTTCGGCCGGGTACTGGTCGAGTTCGACGCCACGATTGTCGCCGGTGGTGACCTGCTCGCGGCCGTTGAGCAGCGTGCCGGCGAACTGCTCGGACATGCCGCGGATGTGGATCACCTGGCCGCGGCCGTCGAGGCGCTGCATGGTCAGGCCCGGCAGGCGCGAAATGGAGTCCGCGATGCTGATGTCGGGCAGCTTGCCGATGTCTTCGGCGGAGATCGCTTCGACGATCGAGGTGGATTCGCTCTTGGTCTCCACCGCGGTTGCGATGGCGGCGCGGATGCCGGTGACTTTCACCGTGTCGAGCGTTTCGACGGTCTGGTCGGAGGACGATGCCTGGGCGGCCTGTTGCGCCTGCGCGGCCATCGGCAGTGCGAGCGCCAGGCAGCACGCCATGGCCAGATGCTGCTTGCGCAGAGCGCGATGCGGCGCGCGCGGGGCCATGCCCGCGATGTGGTTCGAGTACTGCATGTGGTCCCTCTCCGACCGTTGTTGACAGCGCTGTCATATACAAGCTCAAATGCAGTGTCAACAAATTCCTAACAAGCTGCGAAGCAACGCACGCACACGATTGAATTTGCTCGACACGCGCCAATTCACACAAATGATTTCGCTGCAATGCAGCACTCGCCAGCGCGGATTCCGGGAGGGATTCGTGGCATCGCATCCGCACCACGGGAGGCCAACACCATGACGCGAATTTTTCCTCGGCAGCGAACGCTGCTGGCCACCGGCATCGCCGCCCTTGCAGCTGCACTGGGATCGCCCGCGCAGGCCCAGGATGTGTCGGTCTGGATCACCACCGCCGACCACGCCACCGCGCTGAAGCCGTCGACGACCGCGCGCTTCGGCAATGACAAGGCTGCAAAGCTGTCGATCACCGTCGACGATGCGCAGCGCTTCCAGGAGATGGTCGGCTTCGGCGCGTCGCTGACCGATTCGTCCGCATGGCTGATCCAGCACAAGCTCGATGCCGGCCAGCGCGATGCGTTGTTGAAAGAGCTATTCGGTCGCGAAGGGAACGGTTTAGGGCTGAGCTTCTCGCGCCTCACCATTGGCGCTTCCGACTTCTCGCGCCATCACTACAGCCTCGACGACACCCCGGACGGCAAGCCGGACCCCGAGCTGAAGCACTTCAGCATCGACGAGAACCGCGGCGACGTGATTCCGGTGGCGCGCGCGATGCTGGCCATCAACCCGCAGCTGAAGATCATGGCGTCGCCGTGGAGCGCGCCCGGCTGGATGAAAGACAGCAACAGCCTGATCCAGGGGCGGTTGTTACCGCAGTACTACGATGCGTTCTCGCGGTACCTGCTGAAGTACGTGGATGCCTATGCGGCTGAAGGCGTGCCGGTCTTTGCCCTGACCGTGCAGAACGAACCCGACTACGAGCCGAAGGACTATCCGGGCATGCGCCTTAATGCGCCCGCGCGTGCGCGCCTGATCGGCGACCACCTCGGTCCGATGATTGCGCGCCGCGGCAACGGCCCGCTGCTGTTCGACTGGGACCACAACTGGGACAAGCCGGAAGAGCCGCTTGGCGTGCTGTCCGATCCTGTCGCCGGCAAGTACGTCGACGCGGTGGCTTGGCATTGTTATGGCGGCGACGTCGCGGCGCAGTCGCCGGTGCATGACGCGTTCCCCGACAAGGACGCTTACATGACCGAGTGCTCGGGGGGTGACTGGGAACCGGTGCGCAGCGGCGGACTGCCGTTGCAGGCGAAGAACATCATCATCCGCAGCGCGCGCAACTGGGCACGCGGCGCGCTGTTCTGGAACCTGGCGCTGGACGAGAACAACGGCCCGTATGCCGGCGGCTGCCACACCTGCCGCGGCGTGGTGACGATCGATTCGCGCACCGGCGCGATCACCCGCACCGACGAGTACTACGCGCTCGCCCACGCCAGCCGGTTCGTGCGTCCCGGCGCGCACCGCATCGCCTCCACCGAGCCCGGCGGCGACCTGGACAACGTCGCCTTCCGCAACGCCGACGACGGCTCGCTGGTGCTGCTGGTGACCAATGCGGCCAAGCAAGCCCGACGCTTCTCGGTGGGACAGGGAGACCGGCGCTTCACCTACACCCTCCCTCCGCGCAGCCTGGCGACGTTCGTCTGGAAGCCTGACGCAGTGCAGCACGACTGAGCCACGCCATTGGCGGACCCGGCCTGTCATCCGGCCCGCCATACGCCGTAGTATCCTGCCGCTTTCCTTGATGGAGCCGCGGCATGATGCGTCGTATTTCCCTGCTGGGCCTGGTACTGGCCTCGCTCGTCGTCGCCGGGTGCGGCAGCGGCAAGATCCGGCGTGTGTCCGACCCCGCCGTCAGCGTGCAGCAACTCACGGTGAAGGCGGACGGCCAGTGGGTCGTCGAACTGCGCCTGCAGAACTACAGCAGCATCCCGATGCGCTTCGACACCGTGAAGGTCGACGTGCAGATCGGCGACCAGGCGGCCGGCACGCTGCAGGCCACCCCGGCATTGTCGGTCGGCCCGGAGTCGGCAGACGTGGTGAGCGTGCCCTTCAATCCTCCCAGCGCCGCGCGCATCGTCGTCGCCGACGCGCTCGCGGGCCGGCGTGCGCTGCCCTATACGTTGAAGGGCACCGCCAGCGCGGCACCTGAGGATGCAAAGGTCCGCACCTTCGACGTCGACACCCGCAACACCCTCAACCCCGTTCCCGGTCTGGACGGCGTGCTGCGCTGAGCCGCACGACGCCCTGTTCCCCGCATCCCGAGATCCTGCATGAGCGCGTCCTACAAAGCCCCCCTCACCGACATCCGTTTCGCCCTGTACGACGTGCTGGGCGTCGAGCCGCTGTTCCAGCGCCTCGGCTATCCCGATGCCACGCGCGACATTCTCGATGCGGTCCTCGACGAAGCCGCGCGCTTCTCCGAAACCGTGCTCGCCCCGCTCAACAGCGTGGGCGACGAAATCGGCAGCACGCTCGACAAGGCCACCGGTGAGGTCACCACGCCGCCGGGCTTCAAGGCGGCATATGCGCAGTTCGTCGAAGGCGGCTGGACCGGACTGACGGCATCGCCCGACTTCGGCGGCCAGGGCCTGCCGCACACGATGGGCGTGCCGCTCAACGAACTGGTCAACGCCAGCAACCTGGCGTGGGGCAACTTCCCGCTGCTGTCGCACGGCGCGGTGGAAGCGTTGAAGCACCACGGCGAGGCGTGGCAGCAGGAGGTGTTCCTGAAGCCGCTCGTCGAAGGTCGCTGGACCGGCACGATGTGCCTCACCGAGCCGCACTGCGGCACCGACCTGGGCCTGCTGAAGACCAAGGCCGAACCGAACGCCGACGGCAGCTACGCGATCACCGGCACCAAGATCTTCATCACCGCGGGCGAGCATGACCTGACCGACAACATCGTGCACCTGGTGCTGGCCAAGCTGCCCGACGCACCGCCTGGCCCGAAGGGCATTTCGCTGTTCGTCACGCCGAAGTTCAAGGTGGCGAATGACGGCACGGTGGGCGAGCGTAATGCGCTGTCCTGCGGTTCGATCGAGCACAAGATGGGCATCAAGGCGTCGGTGACGTGCGTGATGAACTTCGATGGCGCGCAGGGCTATCTCGTGGGCCAGCCGCACAAGGGCCTGCAGGCGATGTTCACCATGATGAACACCGCGCGTCTCGGCGTGGGCCTGCAGGGCATCGGCCTGAGCGAGCGCGCGTACCAGAACGCCCTGCGTTACGCGCGCGAGCGCCTGCAGACGCGCTCGCTGAGCGGGCCGAAGTTCCCCGACAAGCCGGCCGACCCGATCATCGTCCACGCGGACGTGCGTCGCATGCTGTTGACGGTCAAGTCGCTGGTCGAGGGCAGCCGTTTGCTCGCGCTGCATGCGGGCAGCCTGATCGACGTGGCGAACCATGCGGAAGACCCGGCCGAGCGCGAGCGCGCGGACACGCTGGTCAGCTTCCTCACGCCCATCTCGAAGGCCTGCCAGACCGAATGGGGCATCGAGAACACCTACCACGCACTGCAGTGCTTCGGCGGCCATGGCTACATCCATGAGCACGGCATGGAGCAGCTGGCGCGCGATGCGCGCATCACCACGCTGTACGAAGGCACTACCGGCATCCAGGCGCTCGACCTGATGGGCCGCAAGACGGCCTCGACGCAGGCCGCCGGCCTGAAGCTGTTCCTCGCCGAGGTGCATGCGTTCGCCCAGCAGCACAAGGACGACGCCACGCTGCGCGAGTTCATCGATCCGCTGCAGCAGAAGGCCGCCGAGTGGGCAGGCCTGACGAAGAAGGTTCTGGAGCGCGCGGCGACGAATCCGGAAGAGATCGGCGCGGCAAGTACCGATTATCTGTTCTATTCCGGCTACGTGGTGCTGGCGTACTGGTGGGCGCGCAGCGTGGCGGCGGCGGACGCTTCCGGGCATTCGGATGCGTTCAAGCAGGCCAAGCGCGAAACCGCCCGGTTCTATTTCGCGCGCATCCTGCCGCGCACGCTCGCGCATGCTGCCGCCATCGAATCCGGGGCGGACACGCTGATGGCCATGGACGACGAGCGCTTCGGGGACTGAGGACAACACGGGGGAGCGTCGGATATGCGCTCCCCCGAAGAATTCCCGCGCGATATACACATTTCGTCAACATTTGGGTATAACCTGCTTCTCCATGGAAGCAGACAGAGCTCAGCTTCACCTGGTCCAGGCCGGTTCGTTCCGCACACCGGTCCTGCCCCCGTCGTCTCCGCGCCCCCACCCCGCCACCCTCCGCCTGCTGTCGCTCGACGCGCATGGCCGGGTACTCGACTGGATCAACTGGCAGGATGCGACCTGCCTCTACGCGCGCGGCGCGGTCGCGTGGACGCTCGGTGACCCCTGCCTGCACGTTCACGGCGGCACCAGCCGGCTGACCGGTGAGCAGAGCCTGATCGAACTGCACCCCATCGTGGCGTCCCGCGGACATGCCCGGGCACATGCGCTCTCGCCGACACCCACGCTGACCAACACCGCCTTGTTCGCCCGCGATGCGCACCTGTGCCTGTACTGCGGGCACGAGTTCTCGCGGCCGCACCTCACCCGCGATCACGTACTGCCGCTGTCCAAGGGCGGCAAGGACGTCTGGGAGAACGTGGTCTCCGCGTGCTTCCACTGCAACTCGCGCAAGAGCAACCGGACGCCGCAGCAAGCCCACATGCCACTGCTGGCCGTACCCTACCGGCCCAGCTGGATCGAGCACCTGATCCTGTCCAACCGCAACATCCTGGCCGACCAGATGGCGTTCCTGAAGGCTCAGTTGCCGAAGAAATCCAAGCTTTCGGCCTGATTCCGGTCTCGACGGCCGCCGAGCGCGGCCTCAGCGCCCACGCGGTTTTCTGAACCTCCGTACCCGGCTCCCCGCCGACTTCACCCCTTTGCTTGCCCCGCTTCACACAAGAGGGGGAAAATAGCGGGCCAGACCAATCCAAGCCCGATGATCGACGCCGCCCGCTACCCCCGCCTGTCCCGAATCCAGATACCGGCCGACCTGCGCCAGTTCGACGAATCCGAACTGCCTGCCATCGCCGAGGAACTGCGCGGCTATCTGATCGAGTCGGTCGGTCGTAGTGGCGGCCACTTCGGTGCCGGGCTGGGCGTCATCGAACTGACCGTGGCGCTGCACTACCTGTTCGAAACTCCGCGCGACCGGCTCGTGTGGGACGTCGGCCACCAGTGCTATCCGCACAAGATCCTCACCGGCCGCCGCGACACCATCCACACGGTCAAGCAGAAGGACGGCGTCGCGCCGTTCCCCAAACGCGAAGAAAGCGAGTTCGACACCTTCGGCGTGGGCCATTCGTCCACCTCGATCTCCGCCGCGCTGGGCATGGCCATCGCACTGGCCCAGCAGGGCGACGACCGCAAGGTGGTTGCGGTGATCGGCGATGGCGCGATGACGGCCGGCATGGCTTTCGAGGCACTCAACCATGCCGGCGGCATGGAACCCGAGCCCAACCTGCTGGTGATCCTCAACGACAACCAGATGTCGATCTCTGAGAACGTCGGCGGTCTGACCAAGATGCTGGGCCGGCTGAGCAGCAGCCGCACCCTCAACGCGCTCCGCGAAGGCGGCAAGAAGCTGCTGGGCGACAAGAAGAAGCCGCCGGCCCGCTTCATGCGTCGCTGGGAAGAACACTGGAAGGGCATGTTCGTGCCGTCCACGCTGTTCGAACAGATGGGCTTCCACTACACCGGGCCGATCGACGGGCACGACGTTGAAGCCCTGGTCGGCGCGCTGAAGACCCTCAAGACCCTGAAGGGTCCGCAGCTGCTCCACATCCTGACCACCAAGGGCAAGGGCTACGAACTCGCCGAGGGCGACCAGATCGGCTACCACGCGGTCGGCCCGTTCGATCCCGAGAAAGGCCTGGTCAGCAAGGGTGGCGCGAAGAAGCCCACGTACACCGACATCTTCAGCGACTGGCTGTGCGACATGGCCGCCGCCGAACCGAAACTGCTGGGCATCACTCCGGCGATGCGCGAGGGCTCCGGCCTGGTGCGCTTCAGCAAGGAGTACCCCGAACGCTACTTCGACGTGGCCATCGCCGAACAGCATGCGGTGACGCTGGCCGCGGGCATGGCCTGCGAAGGCAGCAAGCCGGTGGTGGCGATCTATTCGACCTTCCTGCAGCGCGGTTACGACCAGCTGGTGCACGACGTCGCGATCCAACAGCTGGACGTGCTGTTCGCCGTTGATCGCGGCGGCGTGGTCGGACCCGACGGTGCCACCCATGCCGGCAACCTGGACCTGAGCTACCTGCGCTGCGTACCGCACATGGTGGTGATGGCACCGGCCGACGAGAACGAATGCCGGCAGATGCTGAGCACGGGCTACCACTTCAACGGCCCGGCTGCAGTGCGCTATCCGCGCGGCACCGGTCCCGGCGTGGCGCTCGATCAAGGGCTCGCCACGTTACCGATCGGCAAGGCCGACGTGCGTGCGCAGGGCAACCGCGTTGCGCTGCTGGCGTTCGGCTCGACCGTCGCTGCGGCCGAACAGGTCGGCCGCGAACTGGGCCTGACCGTGGTGAACATGCGTTTCGTGAAGCCGCTGGATCGTGATCTGGTGCTGGACCTGGCGAAGACCCACCAGGGCTTCGTCACCGTCGAGGACAACGTAGTGATGGGCGGTGCGGGCTCCGGCGTCGCCGAGCTGCTCAATGCCGAAGGCCTTGCGCAGCCCGTGCTGCACCTGGGGCTGCCGGACGAGTTCCAGCATCACGCCAGCCGCGAAGATCTGCTGGCCGAAGCCGGTATCGATGCCGCCGGCATCCGCGCCAGCGTGCTCAAGCGCTGGCCGCAACTCGGCGCCACGCAGCCGCCGAAGACCGCCGCGGGCTGACCTGCGCGCCGGATCACTCCGGCGCTTCCACCTCGTACCCCTTGGCCTGCAGCGCCGCCAGGTAGCCGTCGGGCCTGACGAGGTCCCAGACGGATATCGTGGCGAAGGTGATGCGGTTCTTCGCAGGGAAGCTTCCGCGATATCCATCCACTGCGCGCGCACGCGGGCCTCGATGTCGCGCATGCCGTGCTTGCGCGCCGTGTCGGTATCGAACCACGCCGAGCTGCAGGCGGCGCGTTCCAGTCCAGCGCGCGCCGGTGTAGCGGATCGCCGCCCAGTCGCCTACCGCCCACGCACGCGCGCTGGCGGTGGATTGCGGCAGCTCGTTCTCGATCAGATCCAGCGTCTTGCGGAAGCACTCCAGATCCTGCGGCTTCAATCCTTCCTTGCGGAAATCGGCCAGGGCACCACGCGGATCGTCGAGCATGATCTTGAGCTGTGTGGGCGTGCGCTTCATCCGGCGCGCCTTCAGTACATCGTCGACCACAGGGTTGATCACGCTCCCGGCCCCCTGCAGTCCACTCTTGGAGAGCGCCTTGCCGTAGAGCTCGTACACCGCGATCAACGGCCGCTTCTTCTCGATGCCACCGTCGCGCCCGAGGTAGCGCTGCTTGAGCACCGACCAACGCGCATAAAGATCGGCAGGCAGTACGTCCTCGAGTTTTTCGCCATCCGGGTTCTTCGCGGCTTTCAGGGCCGACGGCAGCATGGTCAGTCCGCGGAAGAAGCCGACGTCCGCATTGACGGTCACGCCGGGCGAGCCCAACACTTCATCCGCCAGTTGCAGCGCCTGGGTGACTTCGTCGGATCGCCACGTCATGTTCTTGGGCAACGGCGACTGGGTGCCCAGCACGTACATCAGATGATCGCCATGACGCACCTTCCACAGGCCGGGGCCGGGCTGTACGCCGGCGACGACCACGGTGTCCATCTCGATCACGCCTTCTTCGTCCGTTACGACCGTCGTCTCAGGGGGCGGCGCGGCCTCCTGGGCGGCGGCGGGATGCGCGATCAGCAACGACAGGCCCAGCATTCCGTAAAGCGGTACACGCATCCAGGCGACTCCCTGCGGAAGAAGCCCAAAGTGTGCCCGTGGATGTTGTATGTGAGGTGCGTCGTTGCAACGCGCCGGGGGGATTCGTTCAGGCGACCCTGCCGCCCGCATCGAGCAGATGGCGGGCGACTTCGCTGCCGGCCTGCATCAGCTCGAATCCCTTCCAGGAAAAGCCCGGCGACACCGAGCAGTCGACCAGCGTGTAGTCGCCGAGCGACCGGGCGCTCTGCCAGATGCCCGCCGGCACGACCTGGTTGGACTGGCCGCCGCGTGCGGACGTGTCCAGTTGGACGCGGGTCAAGGTGCGCTGCTCAGGGTCGAACAGGGACAGCTCCATCGCCCCGCCCTCGCTCCAGTCCCAGACCTCGGTAGCGTCGACGCGGTGCCAGCGGCTGGTCACGCCTGCCGGCAGCAGGAACTTGATCGCGGTGAGCGTGGGTCGCTCGATGCCGTTCACTTCGGTGCGCTTGGCCGACTCGTAGATGCGGCGGAAATAGCCGCCCTCGGGGTGCGGCATCAGCTGCAGCGTCTGGATCAGGTCGTCGGCGCGCGTCGGCATGCCGCGATCCTACCCAGCGTCGTTGCGTTTGTCGCGTGAAAGAAACAAAAAAGCCCGCGAAGCGGGCTTTCGTGCGGCAGATGCCGCGAATTGGTCGGGGTAGCCGGATTTGAACCGACGACCACTTGTCCCCCAGACAAGTGCGCTACCAGGCTGCGCTATACCCCGGATGGGTCCGCCCTGAGGCGGCGGTCGATTATACCGGCATTGCCGCGCCCATTCCTAGGCGCGGGCGCCGCGCTCAGCGGCGCAGCAGCTGCAGGATTTCTTCCAGTTCCATGCGCACCTGGCGCACGATCTGGTGGCTCAGCGCGGCTTCCTGCTTCGCACCATCGCCTTCGAGACGCAGGCGGGCGCCGCCGATGGTGTAACCCTGTTCGTATAGCAGGCTGCGGATCTGGCGCACCATCAGCACGTCGTGGCGCTGGTAGTAGCGGCGGTTGCCACGGCGCTTGGCCGGTTCCAGGCTGGGGAACTCGGTCTCCCAGTAACGCAGCACGTGCGGCTTCACGTCGCAGAGTTCGCTGACCTCACCGATGGTGAAGTAGCGCTTGGCCGGGATCGGCGGAAGCTCGCGGTTACTGCCCGGATCCAGCATACGTTTCCACCCGCTCCTTGAGTTTCTGGCCCGGCCGGAACGTCACCACGGTCCGGGCCGAGATCGGGATTTCCTCGCCGGTCTTCGGGTTGCGGCCGGGGCGCTGGTTCTTGCGGCGCAGGTCGAAGTTGCCGAAACCCGACAGCTTCACCTGGCGACCTTGCTCCAGGGCCTCGCGCAGGACGTCGAAGTAGGCGTCGACGAATTCCTTCGCCTCGCGCTTGTTCAGACCGACCTCGTCAAAGAGACGCTCGGCCATTTCCGCCTTCGTCAACGCCATGGATTACTGCTTCCCCGTTGCGGCCGTCGCCGGCCTTGCCACTGCCTTCCAACCGTTCATCCGCGGATCCGGGCGCCATGCGCCTCGCCGATCGCGGCCACCACCGCGGCCACTACCTGCTCCACGTCGCGGTCGGTCAGAGTGCGTGAGTTGTCCTGCAAAATCAAGCCCATAGCGAGACTCTTTTGACCCGATTCGACCCCCTGCCCGACGTACCGGTCGAACAGCAGGATGTCCCGTAGCAGCGGGCCCGCGGCGGTGCGAACGGTAGCGGCGAGGGCCGCCCACGGCACGGCGTCGGCGACGACGAACGCGAGGTCCCGGCGGACGGACGGATACCGCGATTGCTCGCCGGCACGCGACAGCGCGCGGGCGCTGAGCGGCGCCAGGTCCAGTTCGAACGCCACCACCTCGGTGTCGAGGTCGAGGGCGCGCTGCAGGCGCGGATGCAGCTGGCCGATCCAGCCGATCTGCTCGCCATCGCGGTAGACGTCGGCCGAACGGCCTGGGTGCCCGTGGGGCGCGCGGGAAGGCCGGTATTCCAGGACCGCGCCGGACAAGGCGGCGACGCTTTCCAGGTCGCCCTTCAGATCATGGAAATCCACCTTGCGGGCCGGCTGGCCCCACTGTTCGGCGCCGGCATCGCCGACGACCGCAGCCGCGAGGCGGACGGTCTCGCGCGGGGCGTCGCCGGCCAACGCCGCGAACACATTGCCGATCTCGAACAGGCGGACGCGACCGGCCTGGCGGGCGGCATTGCGCTGCAGGGTGGCCACGACGCCGGGCAGCAGTGCCGTCCGCATCACGGCCAGTTCGGCGCTGAGCGGGTTCGCCAGCGGCACGGCGCCCTCCGCCATCTGCCAGTGCGCCAGCCACTGCGCGTCGACGAAAGCGAAGTTCACGGTTTCCAGGTAATCGCGCGCGGCCAGTTGGCGGCGCACGACACCCGCCTCCACGCGCGTCTCGCTGGGCGAGGCGATGCGGGTCGCGCCCCCGGGCAGCGTGGTGGGCACGCGGTCGTAGCCGTGGATGCGGGCGAGTTCTTCGATCAGGTCTTCTTCGATCGCGATGTCGAAGCGGCGCGTCGGTGCCACCACGCTCCAGCCCTCGGCCACCGCCGCCGCCTGCAGGCCCAGCGCGCGCAGGATGCGTTCGACCTCGGCGTCGGCAATCTCCACGCCCAGCACGCGGGCAATGCGCGCGCGGCGCAGGCGGATCGCGGTCGGCGCCGGGAGATGCTCGGCATGTTCGACGACCGTCGTCGGGCCCGGCGTACCGCCGGCGACATCAAGGATCAGGCGGGTCGCGTATTCGACGGCCAGGCGCGGCAGTTCGGGATCGACGCCGCGCTCGAAACGATGGCCGGCATCGGTGTGCAGGCCCAGCTTGCGGCTACGGCCGATGATGGCGGATGGGATCCAGTGCGCGGCTTCGAGGAAGACGTTCGTCGTCGCGTCGGTCACACGGGTGTCGAGGCCGCCCATGATGCCGCCGAGCGCGACGGCGCGCGAGGCGCGCCCCTCGCGGCTGTCGGATACCACGAGGAAGTCCTCGTCCAGCGCGACAGTGCGGCCGTCCAGCAGCGCGGCCTGTTCGCCCGCGCGCGCGGGACGCACGACGACCGGAGCGGTCAGCGTGTCGCGGTCGAAGGCGTGCATCGGCTGGCCGAGTTCGAGCATCACATACTGGGTGACGTCCACCAGGAAGCTGATCGGACGCACGCCGCTGCGGCGCAGGCGTTCGGCCATCCACACCGGCGTGGCCGCCTGTGCGTTGACGCCCTCGATGACACGCCCGGCGAAGCGCGGGACCTTGGCGCCGGCCTCCAGCGCGACCTCCAGGGTCACCGGGCTCTGCGCCGGCACGGTCGCGGCGTCCAGCGCCTTCACTTCGCTGCCGAGCGAGGCCGCGACGTCATAAGCAATGCCGCGCACGCTGAAGCAGTCGGCGCGATTCGGCGTCAGCTTGATCTCGATGCTGGCGTCAGGCAGGCCGAGGTACTCGGCGACCGGCGTGCCCACCGGTGCATCGGCAGACAGTTCGAGCAGGCCGGACGCATCGGCGTCGATGCCGAGTTCCTTCGCCGAGCAGAGCATGCCATTGGACTCCACGCCGCGCAGCTTGGCTGCCTTGATGGCGATGCCGCCCACGTTCGCACCTACCATCGCCAGCGGCGCCAGCAGACCCGGACGCGCGTTCGGCGCACCGCAAACGATCTGCAGCAGACTGCCCTGCCCCGCGTCCACCTGGCAGACCTGCAGGCGATCGGCTTCGGGATGCTTCGCGCATTCGACGATGCGCGCGACCACCACGTTCGTCAGGCCATCGCCCAACGCGGTGACGTCTTCGACCTCCAGGCCGATCGCGGTCAGCGTGGCCGCCAATTCATCGCGGGTGGCCTGGGTGGGGACGTGGCTGCGCAACCAGTTTTCAGAGAACTTCATCGTTCGTGATCCGTAGGGCGGGCCATGGCCCGCCGTCGTGTGTCAGGTGTCGTGGTGCCGGAACTGCGCCGAGCTCTTAGGCGAACTGGCGTAAGAACCGCACGTCGTTCTCGAAGAACGCGCGCAGATCGTTGACGCCGTAGCGCAGCATCGCGAAGCGCTCCACGCCCAGGCCGAACGCGAAGCCGGTGTAGCGTTCCGGATCGATGCCGCAGTTGCGCAGCACGTTCGGATGCACCATGCCGCAGCCCAGTACTTCCAGCCAGCGCGTGCTGCCGTCCGGCTGCTGCCAGGCGATGTCGACTTCCGCACCGGGTTCGACGAACGGGAAGTAGCTCGGGCGGAAACGCATCTCGAAATCGCGCTCGAAGAACGCGCGCACGAATTCGGCCAGCGTGCCCTTGAGGTCGGCGAACGTGGAATGTTCGTCCACCAGCAGGCCCTCGACCTGGTGGAACATCGGCGAGTGCGTCTGGTCGCTGTCGCTGCGGTAGACCTTGCCGGCCGCGATCATGCGCAGCGGCGGCTGGTGCGCGTCCATGTAACGCACCTGCACACCCGAGGTATGCGTGCGCAGCAGGCGGCCGTCGCCGAAATAGAACGTGTCGTGCATGGCGCGCGCCGGATGGTGCGGCGGGAAGTTCAGCGCCTCGAAGTTGTGCCAGTCGTCCTCGATCTCGGGGCCGTCGGCCAGCTCGTAACCCAGGCGACCGAAGATGTCGGCGATGCGTTCCAGCGTGCGGCTGATCGGATGCAGGCCGCCGCGGGCGCCATTGCGGCCCGGCAGCGTGACGTCGACGGTTTCGCCGGCCAGACGGGCATCGAGCGCGGCGTCTTCCAGTACGTCCTTGCGCGCCGACAACGCGTCGCCGATGGCGTCGCGCGCGCGATTGATCGCCTCGCCGGCCGCCTTGCGCTGGTCGGCAGGCAATGCGCCCAATTGCTTCAGCTGCGTGGTGACGCTGCCGTTCTTGCCGAGGAGGGCGACACGCAGCTGTTCCAGCGCATCCGGCGACTGCGCCGCCGCGATGTCGGACAGGGCTTGCGTGGACAGGGCCTCGATTTCGCTCATGGGAGATTCCGGTTGCCGCGACCCGTACCGGCGCCGCAAAAAACAATGGGGAAGGACTCGCGCCCTTCCCCACGTGTTCCCGGCGATGGACTGCCGGAGTGCTTTACGGTGGAGACGCGGCTTACGCCGCGAGTGCGCCCTTCGCCTTTTCAGCCAGGGCCGCAAAACCGGCCGCGTCGTGCACGGCGATGTCCGCCAGCACCTTGCGGTCCAGGGTGATGCCAGCCTTCAGCAGACCGTTCATGAAACGGCTGTAGCTGAGACCGTTCAGACGGGCGGCCGCGTTGATACGCGTGATCCACAGCGATCGGAAATTGCGCTTCTTCTGCTTGCGGCCGATGTAGGCGTACTGACCCGCCTTGATCACCGCCTGCTTGGCGACGCGGAACACCTTGCGACGGGCGTTGTAATAGCCCTTGGCGAGGTGGAGGACTTTCTTGTGACGGCGACGCGCCGTCACGCCACGCTTAACTCGTGCCATGTCTCAGTCCTCAGAGGTAGGGAAGCATGCGGTTCAAACGGCCGCTGTCTTCGGCGCGAATGATGTTCGTCGCACGAAGGCCGCGCTTACGCTTGGTCGCCTTCTTGGTGAGGATGTGGCTACGGTTGGCGTGGCCAGCCTTGAACTTGCCGGATGCGGTCTTGCGAAAACGCTTCGCCGCCGCCCGGTGGGTCTTGATCTTGGGCATTGCTATGTCCTTGACGGGTTTATGTCACTGATCCGGGCGGCGTTCTTTCAATGCTTTGCGGCTTTGCCGCGAAGATTGAAAGACCACTCTTTCCATCCATGCCCATATCGGCTTGTAAGTCGTTGATTCCGAAGAGGAACCCCCGACGGGTCCATCGGCTGCGAGCAGCCTCCCGGCGTACCGGGCCGCGTATTATGCCCGCTGCCGTTTTTTCTTGCAAATCCGGCCACTTAGGCCGCGGGAGGCGGCCACCGGAAACAGCAAGGGCGCCTCGCGGCGCCCCTCCTGCGGACCCTGCGCCCGAAGGCGGCCGGGATCACTTCTTCTTCGGCGCGATCATCATGACCATCTGGCGGCCTTCCAGGCGCGGACGCGATTCGATGACGATCTCGTCGCCCAGCTCGGCCTCGATACGCGCGGCCATTTCGCGACCCAGCTCCTGGTGGCTCATTTCGCGGCCACGGAAGCGGATGTTGACCTTGACCTTGTCGCCCTCTTCCAGGAAGCGGCGGATGTTGCGCATCTTGATCTGGTAGTCGCCCTCGTCGGTGACGGGGCGGAACTTCAGTTCCTTGATCTCAACCTGCTTCTGCTTCTTCTTGGCCTCGTTGGCCTTCTTCTGCATTTCGAACTTGAACTTGCCGAAGTCCATGATCTTGCAGACGGGCGGCTCGGCGTTGGGCTGGATCTCGACGAGGTCCAAACCTTCATCCTCCGCCTTGGCCAGGGCCTCGTCGCGCGTGAGCACGCCGATCATCTCGCCATCGGAACCGATCACGCGCACCCGCGGCACGCGGATCTCGTGGTTCTTGCGGTTTTGCTTGTTGTCAGGGGTGCTGATGTTGCAGTCTCCAGGGAGGGGTGCACCGGCCCGCACGGGCCGGAACCAAATTACGCAGCGTGCTCGTTCCGCAAACGTTCGGCGAAGGCGGCAACGGACATCGTGCCCAGATCCTCGCCCGAACGTGTACGCACGGCGATGGCGCCATTTTCCTTCTCGCGGTCTCCGACCACCAGCAGGTACGGCACCCGCTGCAGCGTGTGCTCGCGAATCTTATAGCCGATCTTCTCGTTCCGCAAATCGGCCGCCACCCGGAAGCCTTGATTTGCAAGGGTTTTCCGGACCTCGGCCACGTAATCGGCCTGGGCGTCGGTGATGTTCATCACCACGGCCTGCTGGGGGGCCAGCCAGGACGGGAATGCACCAGCATGGTGCTCGATCAGGATGCCGATGAAGCGCTCCATCGAGCCCACGATGGCCCGGTGCAGCATGACCGGGTGCTGGCGCTGGCTGTTTTCGTCCACGTACTCGGCGCCCAGGCGGCCCGGCATCATGAAGTCCACCTGCATCGTGCCCAGCTGCCAGGTGCGGCCGATGGCGTCCTTCAGGTGGTACTCGATCTTCGGGCCATAGAAGGCGCCCTCGCCGGGCAGCTCCTGCCACTCCACCCCGCAGCTGCGCAGGGCGGCGCGCAGGGCGGCCTCGGCCTTGTCCCAGGTGGCGTCGTCGCCCAGGCGCGAATCGGGGCGCAGCGCGATCTTGATCTGGATGTCCTCGAAACCGAAGTCCGCGTAGACCTTCAACGCCTGCTGGTGGAACGCCGTGACTTCGGCCTCGATCTGGTCCTCGGTGCAGAAGATGTGGCCGTCGTCCTGGGTGAAGCCGCGCACGCGCAGGATGCCGTGCAGCGCGCCGGACGGCTCGTTGCGGTGGCAGGCGCCGAACTCGCCGTAACGGATCGGCAGGTCGCGGTAGCTGTGCAGGCCTTGGTTGAACACCTGCACATGGCCCGGACAGTTCATCGGCTTGACCGCGTAGGTGCGGTTCTCCGACTCGCTGAAGAACATGTTTTCCTTGTAGTTGTCCCAGTGGCCCGATTTCTTCCACAGGGCGACATCGAGGATCTGCGGGCAGCGCACTTCCTGGTAGCCGCTGTCGCGGTAGACCTTGCGCATGTACTGCTCGACCACCTGCCAGATGGCCCAGCCCTTCGGGTGCCAGAACACCAGGCCCGGCGCCTCTTCCTGCAGGTGGAACAGCTCCTGCTGCTTGCCGATCTTGCGGTGGTCGCGCTTCTCGGCTTCCTCGACACGCTGGATGTAGGCCTCCAGCTGCTTCTTGTCCGCCCAGGCCGTGCCGTAGATGCGCTGCAGCTGCTCGTTTTTCGCATCGCCGCGCCAGTAGGCGCCGGAGATGCGGGTCAGCTTGAACGCCTTCAGGAAACGCGTGTTCGGCACGTGCGGGCCGCGGCACATGTCCACGTATTCCTGGTGGTAGTAGAGGCCCATGGCCTTCACCTCAGGGCCCATGTCCTCGATCAGGCGCAGCTTGTACTCCTCGCCGCGAGCCTTAAAGACGTCGATCACCTCGGCACGCGGCGTCATCTTCTTGATGACGTCGTAGTCCTGCGCGATCAGTTCCTGCATGCGCTGCTCGACCGCCGCCAGGTCTTCCGGCGTGAACGGGCGCTCGCTGTAGATGTCGTAGTAGAAGCCTTCGGCGATGACCGGACCGATCACCATCTTCACGTCCGGGTACAGTTGCTTGACCGCGTGGCCGACCAGGTGCGCGCACGAGTGGCGGATGATCTCCACGCCCTCCTCGTCCTTCGGGGTGATGATGCGCAGCGCGGCGTCATGGTCGATGACATCGCTGGCATCGACCAGCACGCCATCGACGGCACCGGCCACGGTGGCCTTGGCCAGGCCGGCACCGATGGACTGCGCCACCTGCATGACGGAAACGGGGTTCTCGAACTCGCGGCGGCTGCCGTCGGGAAGCGTGATGGTGATCATCGGGTGCGGACTCGATCTGGAAGGGCGCCGGCGCTCGGGGCGGCCTGGCAGGGAAACGGACATGAAAAAAGCGCCACGAGGGCGCCTACGGAATGCAGTGCCTCGGGCAGTACCAGGTTCAGGCGGTGGTAGTGCTCATGTCGCACGCTCGGCCGGCGTTTCCGCGGGCCACCTCGTGAATGCGGATGGCGCGAAGGGAAGGCCCGGCTTGCCGGAATCCACGCTGTGGAAGCGTGGTGGGCGGTACAGGGTTCGAACCTGTGACCCCTACCATGTCAAGGTAGTGCTCTACCGCTGAGCTAACCGCCCGGTCTTGCCCTTTGCAGGGGCGCGAATTCTATCCCGGAAGCAGGGTTTCCCACAACCGGGGGTGTGCAGTCGCCCGTCAACCGCCCAGGCTGGCTTCCTTCAGGCGCTGGATCTGGTCGCGCAGGCGCGCGGCGTCCTCGAACTCCAGGTCGCGCGCGTGCTGGTACATCTGCTGCTCCAGCACCTTGATCCGGGCGACAGCCTTCGCCGGATCCACCACGCCGTACTCCGCCGGCTCCTCGGCCACCCGGCGCCCCTTGCCCCGACCCGCCTTCCCTTCGTTGGCGGACTCGCCGTGCGCGCCTTCCAGGATGTCCACGATCGGGCGCGCCACCGACTTCGGGGTGATGCCGTGTTCGAGGTTGTACTCCACCTGCTTCTCGCGCCGGCGGCTGGTCTCGTCCATCGCCGCCTGCATGGACCGGGTGATCCGGTCCGCGTACAGGATCGCCTTGCCGCGCAGGTTGCGGGCTGCGCGGCCAATGGTCTGGATCAACGAGCCGGTGGAACGCAGGAAGCCCTCCTTGTCGGCGTCCAGGATCGCCACCAGCGACACCTCGGGCATGTCGAGGCCTTCGCGCAGCAGGTTGATGCCCACCAGCACGTCGAACTTGCCCAGGCGCAGGTCGCGGATGATCTCCACGCGCTCGACCGTATCCACGTCCGAATGCAGGTAGCGGACCTTGACGCCATGTTCGCCCAGGTATTCGGTGAGGTTCTCGGCCATCCGCTTGGTCAACGTGGTGACCAGCACGCGGTCGCCCCACGACACCCGCAGGTTGATCTCGGACAGCAGGTCGTCCACCTGCGTACCGACCGGGCGGATCTCCACCTCCGGGTCGATCAGGCCGGTGGGACGCACCACCAGCTCGACGATCTCGTCGCCGGATTCGCGCAGCTCGTACGGCCCCGGCGTGGCGGACACATAGATGCTGCGTGGCGACCGCGCCTCCCACTCTTCGAAGCGCAACGGCCGGTTGTCCAGCGCCGAGGGCAGACGGAAGCCGAATTCCACCAGCGTTTCCTTGCGTGAGCGGTCGCCCTTGTACATGGCGCCGATCTGCGGAATGGTCACGTGCGACTCGTCGATCACCAGCAAGGCGTCGGCGGGCAGGTAGTCGAACAGGGTCGGCGGCGGCTCGCCCGGCGCCTTGCCGGTCAGGTGGCGCGAGTAGTTCTCGATGCCCGAGCAGAAACCCACTTCGGCCATCATTTCCACGTCGAACTGGGTGCGCTGCGCCAGGCGCTGCGCTTCGACCAGCTTGTTCTGGGCGTACAGCTGCTCCAGCCGGTCCTTCAACTCCACCTTGATGGTGTCGATGGCGGCGAGCACCCGTTCGCGCGTGGTGGCGTAGTGGGTCTTGGGGTAGACCGTGTAGCGCTGCAATTTGCGCAGCGACTCGCCGGTGAGCGGATCGAACAGGCTGAGCCCCTCGACTTCGCCATCGAAGAGCTCGATGCGCAGGGCCTCCGCATCACTCTCCGCCGGATGCACGTCGATGATCTCGCCGCGAACACGGAAGGTGCCGCGCTGCAGCTCGTATTCGTTGCGGGTGTACTGGAGTTGGGTCAGGTGGCGGATCAGGTCGCGCTGGTCGATGCGTTCGCCCAGCGACAGGATCAGGCGCAGCGACAGATAGTCTTCCGGCGCGCCCAGGCCGTAGATGGCGGACACCGTGGCTACCACCAGCGCGTCCGGACGCGACAGCAGCGTCTTGGTCGCGGCCAACCGCATCTGCTCGATGTGCTCGTTGATCGAGCTGTCCTTCTCGATGAAGGTGTCGCTCGCCGGCACATAGGCTTCCGGCTGGTAGTAGTCGTAGTAGCTGACGAAGTATTCGACCGCGTTGTGCGGGAAGAAGGCCTTGAACTCGCCGTACAACTGCGCTGCGAGCGTCTTGTTCGGCGCCATCACCAGCGTCGGCTTCTGGATCCGCTGGACGACATTCGCCACGGTGTAGGTCTTGCCCGAGCCGGTCACGCCCAGCAGCGTCTGCTTGGCCACGCCGGCTTCGAAATTCTCCACCAGCTTCTCGATGGCCTGGGGCTGGTCGCCTGCCGGGGAATAGGGCGAAACAAGCTGGAAACGATCGGTCATTTCAGGTCGCCAGGGAGCCGACCGAAGAGTATAGCGGCGCCATCGTGATCGCTCCGCTGGCGATTTCCTACACGCGGACAGGAGCTGACCTGATGGCGCGCACATGCCCTTCCGGCCGAGGCTGGCCCTTCCGAACAAATCAAGGAGATACGCTATGGCAAGGATGCCGGCGTCGATGGCGTCGTCCGCTTCATGTCCGCTCGGCACTCGCTCAAAAGGCGTCACGCTCATCGAGGTGACGGTGGCGATGGGGGTTCTCGCCATCTTGACGGCGTTGGCCGTCCCCTCGTTCCAGGCCCTGTCGAGACGCAGCCGGGTCGATGCTGCCCTGCACCTGCTGACGTCCCACTTTGCCTCCGCGCGTATCGCCGCCATCACGCATAACGTGCCCGTCGTCATCTGCCCCAGTCGCGGAGACGGCGTATGCCGCCAAGATAGCGACTGGAGTGATCACTGGCTGACGTTCCGCGATCCGGATGGCAACCGGCAACCAGACGAAGCCATCGACATCTACAGGAACGATCCGGCGCCCCGGAACCCGT
The DNA here is from genome assembly GCA_047600885.1 of Pseudoxanthomonas sp. Taxonomy (GTDB): domain Bacteria; phylum Pseudomonadota; class Gammaproteobacteria; order Xanthomonadales; family Xanthomonadaceae; genus Pseudoxanthomonas_A. The sequence continues at coordinate 228,514 of JASGKE010000002.1, forward strand.
TGCTCCGGATCCAGTCCACAGCGGGTCGCCGCCAATTGCGCTACCTGCCCTCGGGGTACAGCTCCGGCAGCAACCTGACCCTGCGGGTGTGCTACGACGGCGTGGTGAGCGGCCTGGCCGTGGTCAACAATGCCGGGCGCGTCCGTACCGCTCGCCCTACTGATTCGGAGCCGTGTACGACAGACGCCACGAGCCTTTGAATTCAAGGTTTTGCAGGGTTCTGCAAATCGGCGCAAATGGCGCCTACCCGCCCCCAGCCCGGACGACTTGCCCCAATGGGGAACCCACCGCTACAATACGCGCCCCGCCCGAATAGCTCAGCCGGTTAGAGCACTTGACTGTTAATCAGGGGGTCGTTGGTTCGAGTCCAACTTCGGGCGCCAAGATTTACAGGCACTTAGGCCGCGCATAGTCGCGGCCTTGTCGTTTCTGCCGTTGAATAGACCCACACACAGTGTCAGTCCTCGAGAACGCCGCGCGCTCAGAAGATCACTCTGACATTCACGATTCTTCAGCGCAGAAAAGCCGCGAATGCTCGCGGCTTCTCTGCTGATACAGGTCTGGCGTGCCTCACGCCAGGCGATCAGAAACAATCAGATGGCGTGGACGAATGCGAACCTGACACGGTCTTCGTACCCCGTTCGTTGATGCTCATTGTTGCGCACTGACTATCGCGATCCGCTTGCTGCCCCTGCGGGGTCGCGGCCAGCGTATATGACGTCGCGTCCGGACCCGCCGAAAACGCGAAGGTGTAATGGTCGTTGAGATCGTTGGTACAAGCCGTCGCTGGCAGGACGGCACCAGCGTAACCCATGTTCGTCGAGTAATAGCGCTCCATGAATTGAGCCTGTTCCATCAGGCATGCCGCTCCGGCGGACCTTCTCGTTTTCATGATTTGCCCGGTATAACTGGGGTAAGCGATCGCGGCAAGGATCGCCATCACCGCAAGGGCGACCATCAACTCAATCAAGGTGAACCCTGCACTTCGCTTCTGCATGTTGACTCCCCTGTTCATTCTGATGGCACCAATTCACGCCAGTTCACACGGGCCGGACGGCCACCCGCGGGTGGAGTGATCTCCTCACTCTCGGTATTGCCCGCGCCTCCGTCTTCAGTCGAGAAAGCGCCGGTGCCAACCGTTACGAGCGCACTCGTCACGTTCGTCTCTGTCGGCATACCGCCCGTGATGCCTACCGACCCGACGACTCCGTCTCCGACCGTGCCGCCGCCGGAGAAGTAGCTACCGGACTCGGGACTAGTACCCGTGAACAGGTTAAGCGCATTCAGGAAGCCGCTGCCGACCGAACTGTTGCAGTCACTGCCGGTGGGGGGGACGATCGAAGATACATACATCGCCGTACCGTAGATCGTGGGAGCCGAAACCACTCGCTCTGGAACAGGCAGGTCGATATACCAACCCATCCTGTTGGCCGGCAACGCCTCGAAGTTCTCAAACCCGCGAGTGCCGGAACCCGTGTAGGGGATGGTACGCGCCTGCAGGCTGGAGCGGCCAGCGATCGTGGTTGCTTGATCCTTGATGCCATACAGACTCTGCGTCGTTTGGGTGGCGACGCCCGGCATGTCGGTACTGGAAATGAACCGTCCCGTGCCGAAACCGACAAAGATGCTTCCGTAGGTGTCGCGCCCCACAGCAAGGCCACCGGTGATCGGTTGCGGGGTATTGGCGCTATCCATAGCCTGGAACAACCGCACGGCCGACGTCGGTGGCACATTACCGCTGAAGTCCCAACGCCACACATTGCCTTTGAGGTCACCCCCGTAAACGGTATCCACCTTGCCGTCGGCGTTCAGGTCGGCCATGCCCAACGACATCAGCCCATTACCGCCGCTGGAATCAGCGACCAGGCGCGTGGTGGATGCAATTCCGCCGTTCGCGTTCAACTCGTAAACAAACAACGTTGCTGAACCATTCGGGCTCTCAATGCCATTGGGAACGAAGGCGTAAGTCTTGTCGCCATTGCCCTTGCGGATCAATACGCGACCCAGCACGTAACCCATGTTCGGCTCTGTGGTCGCGTCCTGAGTAGTTTCGTCCCACAACGCTGCTCCCGTACCCATCGACGCAGGTGTAGTCACATCCAGCGCGAAGACGCCGCGACCGCCACGACCCAGTGCGGCTAGCAGGATGTTCTTGCCGTTGCCTTGGTTGGCTCGGCTGATCACGTCGATCTGGCCATCCACGAAATAACGGTGCTCGTAAGCGGTGGCGCTCAAACTCGCCATGGCAGTGTAGTCGATGCCTTTTGGCACGTACGAGAACAGCACCTTACCCCTGTTCGTGGTATCCGCACTATCTGCGTTGATAGCGTGCAGCATGCCGTCGTTGGCCCCGATATAGACGGTCTTCGTGTCTTCCGAATAAGCAGGAGAAGAGTTGACGATATCGCCCACGGGATTGGTGCGCCGACGGAGCGTACCTCCCGCCTGCCCGATTTCCTTGCTCTGGTCACCCCTGAGATAGGCGATGTTCTCTGCGGCCGTAGCCGCGTCAGCCTGCCCTGTCCGCACCGCAAAGTCGGCAGCCGATGCTAGCGATGCGTTGAACAGCGCTGCGTTTCCGCCCTTCCGGGTCAGCACGGTGCGGTTCCTGTAATTCGCATTCGCGCGCCCGGTAGCGAAAGTCTGGGACAGAATCCAATCCGGCGTGGTCGATACGCCCGTAAGAGCGCTGTTGAATGGGCTTGCGATCAGGTCGCCGGCCCAGCTGCCCGACGTGAAGCCCGCCACGAATGTCAGCGTACTGGTGTCCGTTTTCGTGGAGCTCGACGCGATATTGGAGCCCGATGCGCTACGTGAGTCGATGGCGGAGAGCGCACTGATGAGCGCTTCGGCGAACCTATCGCTATTACTAGCCACCACGAACTTGCCACGCCCATTGAGAGCGGCATGCCAGAGATCATCGATACGCTTGGGGCCTGTTCCACCCGTGGTCGGATCCACGTTCCAAGGATTCGGTGGCGCAAGTTCTGGATTAAGCGTGCCCTGCAAGCCGATGGAAACGCCGAAGGTCACCATGTGCTGCCAATCCGCCGGGTCGGCTGCACTGGTGAGTACGTTGTTGGCCATGGAGGTACGCAGATCGGTACTCCAATACCTGTACGCCACATCGGCCAGCGTATCGGTGAAAGTATCGGGGTACTGGGGCGCGTTGTTGTCCACGTCACGGCTGGTGGATGCATCCGCATTACCCACCGAAACGTAACCGGAATCATCGTTCCAGTAGCCGTCAGTGGTCAGGATCGCGAAATTCTGGCGGCAGGTAAGCATGGCGCCGGTAGAATTGACTTTCCAGGGGTCGTCGGTCTGGAAGTATCGCGCTGCGCGCTGTAGCGCGCCTTTGAGCGGCGTGCTGTTACTCGCGCCCGCAGCCTGCAAACGGGTGTAGAACGTATCGCGATTGGTAGATTCGAACCGGCCTCCATTCGAAGCGTAAGGGATGGGATAGGCCGGCGTGGAACCCGATGGCGCAGCGGTGCCGCCGCCACGATTCCAGATGGTGTCGAAACCGACACGATAGCCCGTCCCCAGTCGCCCAAACGCTTCGGAAGCACCGGCCTTCGCCATCTTGTTGCGAGTACGGTGGTACTGGTACCAGTTGGCGAAATTCAACAGCTCCGCCCGCTGCAATGCACTGGTGTTGCCGCTTGGCGTCATATCAGCCCAGGCGATTCCTTGGGCGGAATAGGCGATGTTGGAGATATCGCGATTGTTATTGGCGTAGACGTCAAAGTAGATACGTGTGGCGCCGGCCACTGGCGTAATTGTAAGGCTCTTGGGTTCATCTCGACCCGTATAGGCGGCGTACTCACCACTACCGCAATTGCTGGCGCTGTAGACATGCAATTCTGCGCGGTTGCTACCACTGATATTGATCACGACTTGGCTGTAGCCAGTGACCGTCACAGAGAAGCACGACGACCATCGTCCAGCGCCTATGCTTGCAATCGTCCCCGACGTGATCGTGGTAAGCGACTGCTTCTGGACTGCCCCTCCATTGTAGCTCGTGGTCGAACTGGAGCTGCCGATCCGATATTTATCGTAGTTGCTGGTTGTCGTCCCAGGGTTGGCAACCCTAGGCACAAAAAAATGCGATTCCAGCACGCCATCATCGTTCGTTCTGCTTCTGAGATCCACCGGGCTCGTCGTTGGACTGGTGTAGCTGCTGGCCGCCCTCGTGAAATCCGCAGCCGCCATGCGCTGATTCAAATCCAGACTAGAGGTGCGCCATGGGCGATACGTAACAGCGGGGTTGTAGTAAAGCGTATTATTGATGTACGACCGATCCGTGGCATTGTCGGCCAGATCGGTACTGTCCCTGGACACGCCCGTAGCCAGCATGACCGTCGACTCCATGGATCCGGAGTCGTCCAGGATCATCATGATGTTCGGCGGGATGGCGTTACCGCCCGTCAGCAGCGGATAGTCCGGGAAGGACGTGGCGGCATGGACTGGAAGTCCCGCCAGCGTGGCCAACGCCGTCATACCCGCCACACTGAGAGTCTGCAGCAGATTTGGCTTGCGAGCTGACACAGCACTGTTCGTGTTCATGATGCGCTCCAATTAGCGCCGGTAGAGCGACTGAAGGATCACCTCGCCGCCTGTAGGCGTCGTGGCGTAGGAGGTGATGCGGTACACGGTTTGCGTGGCGCCCGCCGACGGCGGCGGTTTGCTCAGGTCGATGCTTCCTGATGCCCCCGACGAAACCGTGGTGACCTGCCCGAAATTCTCGATGACGAAACGTGGGGTCACAGTGGCTGAACTGCTCACCGACACCGGCGTCCCCGCCTGATACCCGCCAGCCGTCGCCCAGAAGCGGTTGGCGGCCCAAGCCGGCTCCGCCGGGGGCGCAACCATGGCGCAGCGCCCTGCACTGCAACCCGATGCCGGGAAGGTGATCACACCATCGCGGACCATGATTTCCGCTTGACGCAGACCAGCTTCCGCCACCTGGAATGCCATGCTCCGGGCCATCGTGTTCGATGACATGCGCTCCTGCATGATGGCGCCCCGCATCGACGCGACGCCGAGCAACGTCACGATCAACAGCAAGAGCAGCACCACGAGAAGCGCCGCGCCGGACTGATTGCCACGGGCGTGGCCGACGAAAGAAGTCGTCTTCATTGGATATCCTGATGGTTCCTGAGCACGATGTAATCGTCCAGCGTGCGAGTCAACGCCGCATCATCGGTACCGGTAACATCGCCGCGACTCAACGCACCTTGGGCGGCTTCAAACGTCATCTGAACACGCACCGCAGACACTCTCGACCACCCATTGGTCGCCGCCGTGACGGCGGCCGCGTCGTCATAATCGACTGAGTTTCCGACCTTGTATGTCAGGTTCAGCCCCGTCACGCCCTCGGCAATTTCGCTACGAACGCCAGCCACCGTGCGATAGAGCGAAGTGCCTCCTCGACCGTTGTCCGCCACCGTCCATAGGGCACTGCCGGGCGCAACGACATAGGCAGGCGATTGGCCAATCCCTCCAGGACATGCCGTGACATCCGCAGCGGTCCTGGCGACGCCAGCCCCCAGCCAGAAGCAATAGCCTGGATTGGCATTCATCGCGGTGCAGTTGGCAGAACCAGATCTCGGGCGCGTGAAGGTTCCGCCGCAGTTCGCGGCTCCCGTGTGACCAATGGTCGTGCCGGTGGACGTTATGCCAGTAGCCGAGAAGACGATGGCGTAGTCGTTATTGCAGAGCATCAACAGTTGGCCATTGGTGAGTCCAGCGGTGGCCGTGCTCACCGTGACCACGTTGGCGGGGCGCTTGTGCTCGTTGACGCTATAGCTGATGCCATTTGCGGCATACAACGTGATCTCGTCCGAACCGTTGGCGCCGGTCCCCTCGGCACCAGAGACGCCATCCACGAAGCGAGACCAGAAAGCAAGGTCGGGCGCCGCCAACTGGATGCCGACTATGTCGGTATTGACACCATCCAGTCGCAGGCATGGATTGTTGCCGGCCTCACGAACGTCGCGCGCCAGCATTTCGAAGGCGCTACGCTGGTTTTCCTGGATTCGCCCTACAGCCTCCGTGGCACCATAGACACGTTTGTTGGACAGGAAAAGGCTGCTCGCGGCAGCGACCACCAGCAAACCAAGCAGCAATGCGATCATCAGCTCTATCAGCGTGAAACCGCGCTGAGCGGCCAGATTTTGCGTCGAGACGTGCTTCATAGCTGGCTCGTAATGGTTATGCAGGTGAAATCCGAATCTTGATCTGGGCATCCCCCGCCGGAGCCATTGCGATCAGTCCACCGCACGCCGACGCTGCACGTCATCGTATCGGCGTTGCAGATCACCCGGCCCGCTGCATCGGGCGCGACGGTTGTCTTCAACCCGTCTAGCCAACCCATCAGGGTGCCCGGCGCTCCGCTATCATCGCCTTCGGTGTAGACGTTAGTGTTATAGCCGCCTAGATTGGCGCGATCCGCTCGGATGATGTCCATCATCGAGTAGACCTGGATGGAAGCCTGGGTGCGGCTAGCCGAGCCCATCGTGTTCTTCAGCGTCAACGCTTGCAGTGCGGCGATTCCGAGGACGCCGATTGCCAACACTAGTACGGCGACCATTACTTCGATCAGGCTAACGCCGCGCTGGCGTCCGGGCGAACCAAATGGTGACATGCGCTTCATCATGACCTCAGTTGTCCTCCGGACCTGAGCAATCGGCAGTGGCCGCACGTCGTGCGGTGCTGATCCTGCCCACACTGGCACTCACGTCGATACTGTTGTTTCCCGACATCTCTGACACGCAAAGTCCGATCGTTCCACTAGTCGCGCCACCTGCATTCGCTCCCACTACGGAGAAGCCGCTCGGGAAGAAAGTGAATGTGTTGGTGCCGCCTGAGAGGTTCGCGCTGGCTGTCAAGGTGACCGTGCCCGGGAACGCACTATCGCGAAGCACCGTGCTCGCTCCATTCTTCGTCATCACGGCGATCCAACGATTACTCATCTCTGCCGCGCAAGTGGTCCCATCGGCGCTGGGGCAAACCGCGACGCGAGCGCGATTACTGATGGCGTTGGTTCTCGCCGTCTGTAGAGTGGCCACCATTTCATTGGCCGCAGAACTCAGCCTGTTGCTGCGAATGAAGCTGGACAGGCTAGGTGCAGCCATGACCGCGAGGATCGCCACGACCGACAGGGTGACCATCAATTCAATGAGGGTGAACCCACCCTCACCCCGATGGCCTCTGAATTTTCGACTGCGTCGCAGCATGGTCTTCCCCCCCCAAGATCGCGGCAGTACATACCCTAGGACAGCGGACGGCGACGACGCCAGCCACGCCCGATAAGCGGGCTATTCCCATGCGTGGACGGTTCGGACCATGATGGGCCCAGCCCGGTGGAGACCGGGGTTACCGGAACCGGACACGTGAAGACCCCTGGCAGAAGCCCGCTCGACGTTCTGTTCCAAGCTCCCGTGCTGATCGCCGTACTCATGGCAGGGGAAGCGCTGGCACTGATCATGGCCTTGGCTTCGGATGCGACGGGGCGCCTGATCCAGTTCGGACTGGCCTCACTCGGCATCCAATGGGTGTCACTGGCCACGCTCTGCATCCTTTACCTGCTGCGTCGCCAGCTGGCCAGACTCCCCCCTCCCTACCTGGCCTGGCTTTGCCTGGCCTTCTTGCTTTGCATGACCACACTGGTGGCGTCGGCCGCGTGGAGCGTGTTCGAAATGTCGACGAATGCAATGGAAGGCAGGACTACCTTTGTGCTCAGGATGTTGGCGATAGCGGCCATTGTCGGCCTCTTGATGCTGCTTACGTACCAGAACTATTGGAATGCCAGGCAGTTGGCGATCCGCGCCAAGCAACTGGAACTCGAAGCCCTGCAGGCCCGCATCCGCCCGCACTTCCTGTTCAACACGCTCAATACCGGCGCCGCGCTGGTCCACCAGCGCCCGGAAGAAGCCGAGCGCCTGCTGCTGGATTTGTCGGACCTGTTCCGTGCCGCACTGGCCGGCCCCCGGGAAATCAGCCTGGCAGACGAGCTGTCGCTGGTGCGCCGCTACCTGGAGATTGAGAGCCTTCGCTTCGGCAACCGACTGCGGGTGGAATGGCGGCTTCCGGAGAGCCTGCCGGCGCTGGTAGTACCTGCGCTGTCGATCCAGCCCCTGGTCGAGAACGCGATCCGGCATGGCGTGGAGCCGGCGGCCGGGGGAGGCGACGTGAGCGTGGAGGTCGCTTGCGGGGAAGGCTTCGTGCAGATCACGGTCGCAAACGGATTGCCCACTGCCCCCGTCCGCCCGACGGCCGGACACCAGGTGGGTCTCAGCTCCGTCAGGGCGCGCATCCAGGCGATGACCCAAGGACGCGGCAGTGTGGAAACCCAGGCGAAGGACGGCCGCTACACCGCTGTCCTCCGCCTGCCGATGCCCTGACCGGTCAGGTCACCACGCGGTAGCAGGGCTTGTACTCGCCGGCGATCTTCATGCGCCGCTGATCGACGAAGGCGCGCAGCAGCGCATCCAATGCCTGCATCATCGCGGCGTCGCCGTGGATCTCGAACGGACCGAATTCCTCGATCCGGCGCATGCCGTCTTCCTTCACGTTGCCCGCCACGATGCCGGAGAACGCGCGTCGCAGGTCGGCGGCCAGGTCGTGCACGGCACGGCCGGGGCGAAGCTGCAGCGCCGCCATCGCCTCGTGCGAAGGTACGAACGGCTGCTGATAGTCCTCTGGGATCTGGATCGCCCAGTTGAAGAAGAACGAGTCCTTGTGCTCGATGCGGTACTCGCGTACGCGACGGATGCCGGCCACCATTTTCTTCGCGACCGCCACCGGGTCGCCGATGATGATCTCGTAGCGTTCGGCGGCCGCATCGCCCAGCGTCAACCGGATGAAGCGGTCGATCTGCTCGAAGTACGGCGCCGCGATCGTAGGGCCGGTGAGGATCAGCGGGAACGGCAGGTGCGCGTTCTCCGGGTGCAGCAGGATGCCCAGCAGGTACAGGATCTCTTCCGCCGTGCCGACGCCGCCGGGGAACACCAGGATGCCGTGGCCGATGCGGACGAAGGCCTCCAGGCGCTTCTCGATGTCCGGCATGATGACCAGGTGGTTGACGATCGGGTTCGGCGACTCGGCGGCGATGATGCCCGGCTCGGTCACGCCGATGTAGCGGGTCTTGGCGCGTCGCTGCTTGGCATGCGCGATGGTCGCGCCCTTCATCGGCCCCTTCATCGCGCCCGGGCCGCAGCCGGTGCAGATGTCCAGGCCACGCAGGCCCAGCTCGTAGCCGACCTGCTTGGTGTAGAGGTATTCGTCGCGCGAGATCGAATGGCCGCCCCAGCAGACCACCAGGTTCGGGTCGGTCGGCTTGAGGATGCGCGCGTTGCGCAGCAGGCCGAACACCGCGTTGGTGATGCCCGCCGACGACTCGAGGTCAGCGGCGTATTCCGGACCCAGCTCGATGGCTGTGTAGGCCAGGTCGCGCACGACGGCGAACAGCAGTTCGGCCACGCCGCGGATGATCTCGCCATCCACGAACGCCATCGCCGGCGCATTGATCAGATCGATGCGCACACCGCGGTCCTGCTGCAGGACCTGGATATCGAAGTCGGGGTAGAGATCGCGCGCCGCGCGCGGATCGTCCGACGCGCTGCCACTGGTCAGCACGGCCAGCGCGCAACGGCGCAGGAGTTCATGCATGCCGCCGCTCGAGGCGTCACGCAGGCGCGCCACTTCGGCGCGGGAAAGCACGTCCAGTCCGCCGCGCGGGTAGATCCGCGCGTCCTGCACCGGCAACGCCCTCGATGCCGTTTCGCTCATGGGTTTTCCTGTTTTCTGTCGTCAGGAGCGGGACTGTAGCGCAGTCCCGCAGGCAAGAGGAGTCCGCCCAAAAAAGAACGGCCGGGTTTCCCCGGCCGTTCTGTTGTCACGCGTGGCACGAGTCGTTGTATCAGAACTCGTACTTCAGGCCCACCTGCAGCGACCACTGCGAGATACCGTTGGTCTGGCTGTCCGAATTGGTCGGCAGGCCCAGGGCCGTCGACTGGCCGAACTCCGGCACGCCGTTGAGGTTGCCACGGTAGCCGTAGACGTACTGGCCGTTGTAGATGCCCTGCAGGCTCGCCACCGCATTGTTGGCGTTGAAGCCGTAGTCGATGACGTGGCCCCAATCCTTGTTGATCAGGTTGCCGACGTTCTGGATGTCCAGCCAGACCTTCGACTTGTGACCCTTGAAGAAGCCGGGCAGCTCCTGGCTGATGCGGATATCGAACGTATTCACCCAACCGGTGGTGAAGCCGTTCTCCGGCGCATAGGTACCCTGGTAGCGGCTCAAACCGTCCTGCGTCGACAGCCACTCCCAGAAGCGGGCTTCCATCACCGGATCCGGCGTGAACTGGCCGGTCGCGCTCAGGCTGCCGAACAGCACGTCGCCGGGGCCTGCCGGCACGTAGAACAGATCGTTGAACGTGCGGTTGTCGCCGTTGGCGTCGCCGGTGAAGATGTAGCTGTACGGGCGGCCGCTACGGCCTTCGTAGAACAGGCCGACCTGGGTCGCGTAGTCGCCGAAGAACTTGTGCGACCAGTTCAACGAACCGCTGAAGCGATCCTTGATCTCGTAGCGCGCGGTGGAGCTGGTCGGCTCGTTGATGTTGAAGCCGTACTGCGAACCGTAACCGGAACCGGCGGTGGAGCTGGTCAGCGCGGACACTTCCTCGGCATTGGTGCGGGTGTAGCCGATGCTCCACGACCAGTCGCTCTCGCTGGTGAACGGCTTGGTCAACGAGACCGTCAGCTGCTGGCCCTTGCCCTTGTTGGTGTTCTCAAGCAGGAAGACGTCACCGAAGTAGCTGTTGCGGCCGGTGCGCGCACCATTGGGCGAGAGCGCACCGGTGCCGGCAGTGGTATTGCCGAACGGACGAGCGCTGTTCGGGTTCCAGTACAGCACGCGGCCATCGGGACCGATGTAGCCCGGGCCCACGTTGAGCGTGCGATAGAACAGGCCGTTCTTGACGTCCGTCAGCAGCAACTCGGCCGACGCGACGACGCCGTTCCACGGAGTCTCGACATCGATGGCCAGGTTGGCCTTCCACACCGACGGCAGCTCGAAGTCGTCGCTGATCGCGTTCACGTTGCGCACGCCGGCGCCACCCGCGGGCACGTTCTGGTTCAGGCCATCGGGGCTGAACGGCACCAGCGTCGGGTTGGTGTAGTTCTGGTAGGAAATGTAGTTCATGCCCGTGCTGCTGTAGGCATTGCCCACCCACACCTGCGGCGCGTCGCCCTGGAACAGGCCCACGCCACCGCGCAGCTGGGCCGGACGCTCCCAGTCGAACGTGTAGTTGAAGCCGAAGCGCGGCTGGATGATGTAGTCGCCGTTATAGGTGTTGTTGTTGGCGATGCCGAAACCGCCGGTGTAGGTACCGCCGGTGCACGCGGCGTTCACGGTGCCGGGAGCGGCGGCGAAGCACTCGTTGAACGGCGGGTTCGGGCTGGCTTCCGGCTTGTCGGCGCGCACACCCAGGGTCAGCGTCAGGTTGGGCGTGACGTACCAGGTGTCCTGCACGAAGAAGCCGAGCGACTTGTTCTTGTAGCGCGCGGCGATCGCATCCGGATCGGTCGGGTTGGTCTGCAGGTCGTAGTCGAAGTAGCGGCCGTTGATCAGGTTGCTGAAATCCGAAACGCCATTCACCAGCGGCACGTAGAAGCTGTAGTTGCCCCACGAGTCCTGCAGGAAGAAGTTGTAGATCTCGTTCTCGCTGTACTCGGCGCCGAACTTCAGGTCGTGGTCGCCCAGGGTCCAGGTGGCCGCACCGAAGTAATTCCAGGTCTCGGTCAGCAGCGCATTGCCGGGCGAGCTGCGCTCGGTGCCCAGGCGGATCGCGTCGAGGCCGGCGAAGCTGTTGCTGTTGGTGCCGATCGGGTTGTTGTTGTTGTTGGTCGTGATGCCGTCATCGAAATACACCTGGATCGTCGGCGCGTTGGTCGGGCTGACGCGGACAGCGGAGTAGTCGCGGTACGACACCTTGAACTCGGTCGAGAACGTCTCGGACCAGTCACTGAACAGCTGGCCGACATAGCTTTCCACGGTCTTGACGTGGTCGAACCAGTTCGAGCTCAGCGCCAGGATGCTGGCGGTCGAGGCTTCCGGACGCACGCGGTTCTGCTCCAGCTTGCTGTAGCGCAGGCTGGCGCGGTGCGCATCGCTGATGTTCCAGTCCAGCTTCAGCGCGTACTCTTCAAGCTCGGTGTCGCCGCCGCCGCTCAGGTCGCCCGCGTCGAAACCCCACACATCGCGCGCGATGCGCTGCACTTCGGCCACGTCGGCGGCGTCGAAATCCGCGCCGCCGGAGGACAGCGGGTTGGTGCCCAGGGTCTTGCCGGCCGGACCGATGTTGGTCTGCTTGAACTTCTCGTAGTTGGCAAAGAAGAACAGCTTGTCCTTGATGATCGGGCCGCCCAGCGTGATGCCCCAGGTCTTCTCGTCATCGTATTCGTCGAACGGACGGTCGGTGACGTCGATGGTGGCGCCGGCCACGCGCGCCGGATAGTCGCCGAACCAATCGCCATCACGGTAGGTGCCGTAGACCGAACCATGGAATTCGTTCGTACCGGACTTGGTCACGGCGTTGACATTGGCGCCGGCGGCGCCGGACATCGTCACGTCGTAGTTCGACAGGTTGATGTCGATGGCCTCGATGGCCTCCATCGAGACCGGCTGGCGCTGGGTCGGCATGTTGTTGCCTTCCAGGCCAAAGGTGTCGCTGGCCGACACGCCGTCAATGGTGATCTTGTTGAAGCGCGGGTTCTGGCCACCGGCGGTGATGCTGCCCGAGGCGCGGTCGCTGAAGGTCACGCGCGGGTCGAGGCGCATGTAGTCCTGGATGTTGCCGTTCACGGACGGCAGGTTCTCGATGGTGACGCGGTCAACGCTGGTGCCCGAGCCCATCTTGGTCGCGCTGAACACTTCCGAGCCGCCGGCGAAGCCCACGGCAGTGACGGTTTCCAGCGTGGTCAGGTCGCCGGTCAGCGCGGCATTGACGGTGCTGGTCTGGTTCAGCTGCAGGAAGACGTTGTCTTCGGTCTTGGTGCCCGAACCCGACTTGGTGATGGTCACCTGGTAAGGACCGCCGACACGCAGGCCGCGCGCCGTGTAGCGGCCACTGGCATCGGTGGTGGCGCGGCTGACGGTACCGGATTCGACGTGGGTGATGGTCACCTCGGCGCCGGCGACGGGCTGGCCGCCATTGTCGGTGACCAGGCCGCCCACACCGGCCGAGGTGCTCTGCGCGAAGGCAGGCGCGGCGGCAAGTGCGGCAACGAGGCCAAGGCTGAGCTTGGACATGCGAAGACGACGAGATTGATTCATCGGATAAACCTCAGTACGGGAGTGATGTGGCGAAGCTGGCTGACAAGACGTGCGGAACCGGCCGGTAGGGTCGGTTCAAAAGGGCGTGCTAGGGGTTCCCATGGCCCACGCGGCGTCCGCGGAGGTTAATAACAGGTTAACACGATAGGACCATTTTGTGACCGCGGCATGACAATTTTCCGCGGCGCAACATGACAGCCGCACAGGCGCGGCACGCACCGCCCCGGTGCACGTCGCGAGCCGCAGTGCGGCCCTGCTCGGTCAGATGTTGGGGGGCGTCAGTTTGAGGTAGGTCCCTACGCCGTCCAGCACCATCTGGACGGAGATGGCGACCAGAAGCATGCCCATTAGCCGCTCGATCGCGGTGAGCACGCTGCGGCCCAACCACTTGTAAAGGACCGTGGCCGAGATGAGGATCGCCGCGGTGGCGGCCCAGGCGATCAGCAGGGCCAGGCTCCAGTCGCCCAGCCGGTCCGGCTCGGAGCTGCCCATCAGCATCACGGCGGCCATGCCCGAGGGGCCGGCGACCAGGGGAATGGCCAGCGGCACGATGAAGGGCTCGCCGCCGGGCGTTTCGCCCATCAGGCCTTCGGGGCGCGGGAAAATCATCCGCACGCCGATAAGGAACAGCACGATGCCGCCGGCGATCGCCACCGATTCCTGGCGCAGGTGCATCAGCTCCAGCGCGTACTTGCCGCACCACAGGAAGAGCATCAGCACGGCCAACGCGATCAGCAGCTCCCTGACCACCACGATGCGCTGTCGGCGTGTAGGCAGCGGCTTCAGCACGCTGAGGAACACCGGGATGTTGCCCAGCGGATCCAGGATCAGGAACAGCAGCATCGCCGCCGACAGGATGGTCATGCGCGCACTTTCCAGACCTGGCCGCGGTGCTCGCCGCCGGAAGATGACAGCAGGGTGACACAGGCGCCGGCGTAGTCGGCCGCTTCCCGGGCCTGAAGATCGTTGTCATCGGCATAGGCGCGCGCGCGCAGGCCGGTCCGCATCGGGCCGGGCTGCAGGGCCGACACGCGGACGGACGAGGTCGCCAGTTCGGCATGCAGCATGCCGACCATCGCGGCCAGCCCATGCTCGGCGATGCCGTAGGCACCCCAGTAGGCCTGGCCGACGCGGTCGAGGTCGTCCAGTGCAAAGACGAGCGCCGCATCCGCGGACTGGCGCAGCAGTGGCAGGCAGGCCTGTGACAGCCACCACGGCGCCGTCAGGTTGACGTGCATGACACGCGCGAACGCGGCCGGGTCGGTGTGCTCCAGCGGCGTCAGCCCCTTGAACTCCACCGCGCAATGCAACACGCCATCCAGTCGACCCAGTTCGGCACGGAGGCGGTCGGCGAGCTCGGCGTAATCGTCCGGCGTGGCGCCTTCGAGATCCAGCGGATACAGCAACGGCTCCGCCCCGGCCTGCGCCACCGCGTCGTAGACGCGATTCAACTTCGGCACCTTGCGGCCCAGCAGCACGACGGTGGCACCCGCTTGCGCACACGCGACCGCCGCGGCGCTGCCCAGGCCACCGTGCGCGCCACTGACCAGGATGACGCGCCCGTCAAGCGCGCGCGGTGCGCGGGTGGGCAATCCGACCAGGCTCACGGAGACAGCGCCTCGGTCACGATGCGCTGCAGTTCACCCGACTCGTGCAGCTCCAGCGTGATGTCGCAGCCGCCGATCAGTTCGCCGTTGATGAAGAGTTGCGGGAACGTGGGCCAGTTGGAGTAGCGCGGCAGGTTGGCGCGGATCTCCGGCTCTTCCAGCACGTTGATCGTGTAGACATGCTCGGCCCCCGCTTCGCGCAAGGCCTGCACGGCGCGGCTGGAGAAGCCGCACATCGGGAACTGCGGTGTGCCCTTCATGAAAAGGACGATCGGGTGGCCATCCACTTCGGCCTGGATGCGTTCCATCACCGGCATGCTGATTTCTCCTTCCTTGACGGTTTGGCAACCACCGTCGGGTACACTTTCGGTCCGCTCCGCAGGCCTCGCCGGCGGATTGCCCATTGTAAGCCTTCGCATCGCTCCGACGATGCCCGGCATGCCCTTTGACCCGCCTAGCGTAAGGAACCGAGCCATGGCCATCGAACTGCCCCCCCTGCCCTACGACCGCATCGCCCTGGAGCCGCACATCTCCGGCGAGACCATCGACTTCCACTACGGCAAGCACCACAAGACCTACGTGGACAACCTCAACAAGCTGATCGAGGGCACCGAGCTGGCCGATGCGTCGCTGGAAGAGATCGTGCGCAAGTCGCAGGGCGGCATGTTCAACAACGCCGCGCAGGTCTGGAACCACACCTTCTACTGGAACTGCCTGAAGCCCAATGGTGGCGGTGAGCCGACCGGCAAGCTGGCCGAATTGATCAACAAGACCTTCGGCGACTTCGCCAAGTTCAAGGAAGAGTTCACCAAGACCGCCATCGGCACCTTCGGTTCCGGCTGGGGTTGGCTGGTGCAGCGTCCGGACGGTTCGCTGGCGCTGGCCAGCACCTCCAACGCCGCCACGCCGCTGACCGGCGAAGACAAGCCGCTGCTGACGATCGACGTGTGGGAACACGCTTACTACATCGACTACCGCAACGCGCGCCCGAAGTACGTCGAGTCGTTCTGGGCCCTGGTCAACTGGGACTTCGTGGCCGGCAACCTGCGCTGATTGCACCGCGTCACCGTACGTTCGAACGGCCGGGGAAACCCGGCCGTTTTCTTTTCGCGACGCTGGCTGGCCGATGAATGTGGCGCGGTCTCGCGTCAACAATCGCCAGTACGCAGGCGTTCCCGGAGGCGTGGTCCCACCCCGAGGAGAACACCATGGCACTTCGTTATGGATTGGCTGGATCCCTGCTCACCGTCCTGCTTGCGATGTCGGCGAACGCCGATGCCGCGCCACGCGACCGCGACAACAACCCGCCCGGCCCCGCCGGGGGTCGCGGCACCAACTGGGAGAACCCGCCCGGCTGGAAGGGTGGCCCCGGCACATCGCCCGATCGCCGCTGGTATCGGCATGGCGGCAAGCGCTACGAGTTCGTCGTGGTGAAGAACGGGTACTACTTCAATCCCCAGTACGGCTACTGGCATCCCCGCTACGGCCTGTGGAACCAGGCCAAACGTTGCTGGTTCGACCTGGACAACAATCCGCCGGGGCCGCGCGGTGGCCGCGGCACCAACTGGGAGAATCCGCCAGGCCCGAAGGGCGGACCGGGCGCATCGCCCGACCGCTTCGGCCGCTGCCGCTGACACGTCGGACACGCAACGCAGAACGGCCGGTCAACCCGGCCGTTCTGGTATCCCAACATGGCAACCTGTCAGTCGGTGAGACGTGCGATGACCGGCGCAACCTGTGCCTGACGACCGAGCGCCACGCCAACGCGCGCGAGCGCATGCGCGAGCGATTCCGCGTCATCGGCCCGCAGCGTGGCATGACCCACCTTGCGCCCGGCACGCGACTCCTTGCCGTAGTCGTGCCAATGACCACCGGCTTCCTGCAGTACCGGTGCGGCGGCAGGCATCTCGCCGATCCAGTTCAACATGCACGCATGACCCAGCACGCGCGTGTCGCCGAGCGGCAGGCCGAGCACGGCGCGCAGATGATTCTGGAACTGCGAAGTCTCAGCACCTTCGATCGTCCAGTGCCCGGAGTTGTGCACGCGCGGCGCCATTTCGTTCGCCAGCCACTGGCCATCGCGATGGAAAAGCTCCAATGCGAACACGCCGACGTAATCCAGCGCCTCGGCCAACTTGCGCGCATGTTCACGCGCTGCGTGCGCCAACGTTTCGTCGATGCGCGCGGGCGCCAGGCTGGCCGACAGCACGCCGTCAACGTGCCAGTTCTCGGTGAGCGGCCAGGTGCGGAACTCGCCATCGCGGCCGCGCACGGCCACGACCGACAGCTCGCGTTCGAACGGGATGAACGCCTCGACGATCAAGCCGACCGTCGCGGCTTGCGCACCCAGCGCCGCCCATGCCGCCTCCACATCGTTCACGGACCGTAGGCGGAACTGGCCCTTGCCGTCGTAACCCAGCCGGCGCGTCTTGAGGATGCAGGCGCCACCGAGGCGCTCGACTTCGGCTTTCAGCTGCTCGCGCGATGCGACATCGGCGAAGGCACCGACCGGGATGTCCAGTTCGCGGAACAGCGTCTTCTCCACCAAACGATCCTGCGCGACGGCCAGCGCGCGCGGGTTCGGAAACACCGGCACGCGTTGCGCGAGCCACTCCGCGCTTTCGGCGGGGACATTCTCGAAATCGAAGGTGGCGACGTCGATCTTCGACGCGAACTCGGCCAGCGCCGCTTCATCGCGATAGTCGCCGACCAGCAGTGGCGCGAACTGGCCGGCGCAGGCGTCAGGCGCGGTGTCCATCACCAGGAAGCGCAGGCCCAAGGGGGCGCCCGAGAGCGCCAGCATGCGGGCCAGTTGCCCGCCCCCGAGGATGCCGACCGTGGTCATAGCGGCTGGCGCGGATCGTCGTGCGCCATCACGTCATCGGTCTGGCGCGCGCGGAACGCGGTCAGCGCCGCGCCGATGGCGGGATACTCCGGCGCCAGCAACGCCGCGGCGAACAGGCCCGCGTTGGCAGCGCCCGCGTTGCCGATGGCGAACGTGGCCACCGGGATGCCGGCCGGCATCTGCACGATGGACAGCAGCGAATCCATGCCGTTGAGGGCTTTCGACTGCACCGGCACGCCGAGCACGGGCACGGCGGTCTTGGCGGCCAGCATGCCCGGCAGGTGCGCCGCGCCGCCGGCGCCGGCGATGATGGCGCGCAGGCCACGCGTGGCGGCTTCATCGGCGTACGAGAAAAGAACGTCGGGCGTGCGATGCGCCGAGACCACCTTCACCTCGTAGGGCACGCCCAGCGCATCGAGTTTCTGCGCGGCGTGCTGCATGGTTTCCCAGTCGGAGCGGGAGCCCATCACGATGCCCACCACGGGGCTGGAAACGCTGGCGGTCATGGCCGTCCTCGGTCGCAAAGACGTATTCTACCCTCCTGACTGAACCACCGACCGAGTCCCTACCTCCATGGACCGCAAACTGCTGGACCTGCTGTGCTGCCCCACCACCCGCCAACCGCTGGCCGTGCTCGATGCGCGTGGCCTGGAGGCGCTGAACCGTGCGATCGGCAGCGGACAGGTCAAGCGGGCCGACGACACCGCGGTCACCGAGCCGCTGCGCGAGGCGCTGGTCACGCACGATCGCAAGACCGCCTACCGCGTGGAGGACGGCATCCCCGTGCTGCTCGCGGAAGAAGCCATCGCCACCGCCCAGGCGGGCGACTTCCCCGCCCGATGAGCCCGCGTCCGACGCCGCCGCCGGAGAATGTGATCCGCGACGACGTCGCGCGCGCGCTGGCCGAGGACGTCGGCAGCGGCGACGTCACGGCCGCACTGTTGCCGGACACCGCCGACATCGCCTATCTGCTTTGCAAGGAAGAGGCCGTCGTTGCGGGCCGCCCCTGGTTCGATGCCTGCCATCGCGCCCTCGACCCCGACGTACGGATCGACTGGCGCGTGCAGGACGGCGACCGCGTGCCGGCAGGCACCGTTCTGGCCACGCTGGCGGGCCGCACGCGCGCGCTGGTCACCGCCGAACGCGCGGCGCTCAATTTCCTGCAGACCTTGTCCGGTACCGCCACCACGACCGCACGCTATGTCGAGGCCGTGCGCGGTACCGGCTGCACGATCCTCGACACCCGCAAGACCCTGCCCGGCCTGCGCCTGGCGCAGAAATACGCCGTCCGTTGTGGCGGCGGGCAGAACCATCGCATCGGCCTGTACGACACGGTGATGCTGAAGGAAAACCACGTGCGTGCCGCGGGTTCGCTCACGGCGGCGATCCGCGCTGCGCGCACCGCGCAGCCCTCGCTGCCGCTGGTCGTCGAGGTGGAAACGCTGACCCAGCTGGACGAAGCGCTGTCGGAAGGCTGCGAGCGCATCCTGATCGACGACTTCGATGCCGATACCCGGCGTGAAGCGGTGCGGCGCGCGAAGGCGTCGCCGCATGACGGCCGCATCCCGCTGGAGGTGTCCGGCGGCGTGGACCTGTCCACGCTCGCCGGCATCGCCGCGGACGGCGTGGACTTCGTCTCCATCGGTGGGCTGACCAAGCACGTGCGCGCCATCGACCTGTCGATGAAGCTCGGCCCCGCGCCATGAACATGTCGCCGCTCAGCGCGTTGCTGTGGATGGTGGCGGCCGCGGCCGCCTTCGCCTACTGGAACGCCGCGCGCGCGGCGGCCGAACGCGCCGGCGTGGTCGGCCGCAACGCCTGCCAGGCCGCCGGCGTCATCTGGCTCGACCAGAGCGTGCATGCGACCGGCCTGCGCGTATGCCGCGGCGAGGATGGTTGGCTCGGCTTCGAGCGCAGCTTCCGTTTCGAGTACTCGCACGACGGCATCGATCGCCATGTCGGGCGCATGGTGCTGCGCAAAGGCGAACTGGTGTCCTTCGTCGGACCGGTCGTGCCGTCGGTGACGCCGCTCGACCTGCACTGACCGTGCGGCGGTCGCCGCGCGCTACTTCACCACGCGCAGGAACGGCGGGCGCTTGCCTGGCGTCGGCGGCGTCTCGTCATCGGGCGGCGTATCGGGGGACGGCGGCTCGTCGTCACCCTCGGGCTCGGGGCCGGGCGCGACATCGTCGGGCAGCGCCATGCCCTGCCCCGTCTCGCGCGAATAGATCGCCAGCACCGCGCTGATCGGCACGTAGACCGGATGACTGACGCCGCCGAAACGCGCGGTGAAGCTCACCGCCTCGTTGTCGATCATCAGCCGTACGACGGCGCGCTCGGCGATGTTGAGCACCACCTTGCCTTCCTTAACGGCGCTCATGGGCACCTGCACGCCCGCCTGGGTCGCGTCCACGAGCAGGTGCGGCGTCATGCCGTTGTCCGCGATCCATTCGTTCAACGCCCGCAGCAGGTACGGACGGTGGCTGGTCATGCGGGAGGAATCGTCGGTCATGGTGCCTCGGGGGCCGATCGCGGTACGGCTGCGTGCGAAGCGGCCTGGCGGGCGCCCGGCTAGGCCGGGATCTCGCGAAGCTTCTTCTCGGCGTCCGTCAGGCTGCGGATGAAGCCCGGATTGCGGAAGATGCGGTTGCCATAGTCTTCGATGGCCTTGCCGTCCTTGGGCAGCGGCACGTCCAGCGAAGGCAGGCGCCAGATGATCGGGGCCATCGCGCAGTCGGCCAGGCTCATCTCGGGATTGAGGAAGAACTTGCTCGCCTTGAACAGCGGCACGGATGCGGTCAGCAGCTCCTTCAAGCGCTTGCGACCGGCTTCGGCCTGCTGCTTGTTGCCCAGCTGGATCGCCTGCACCTGCGGCACCCAGTCGTGCTCGATGCGGAGCATGGCCAGGCGCAGGCGCGCGCGGGAAAGCGGATCCACGGGCATCAGCGGCGGGTGCGGGTAGCGCTCGTCGAGGTACTCGCTGACGACGGACGCGGCGTACAACACCAGATCGCGCTCCACCAGCGTGGGCACGGAATGGTAGGGATTGAGATCGATGAGGTCTTCGGGCGGGTTCTGCGGGTCCACCGGCACCAGGTCGTAACTCACGCCCTTGGCGGCGAGCACGAGCCGCACGCGGTGGCAGAGCACATCATCGGTGGAGGAAAACAACGTCAGTGTATTGCGCATACGTGGGCTCGCAGCCATTCACGGCTCTCCGACGACCGGAATCCGCCGATCGCACCGACGCCATCGGCCCCTTGCCGAAGGTCGCCCCGGTCCCTGAGTGTGCAATCCCCGCCGGAAAAAGCCAAGCAACCCCAATGCCCGGCCAGCTCCGTCTACGGCGCGGGCATAAGCCCGCGCCGTGGCGGCAGATGCGGCGCCCTTAGTGGACGTCCTTCCAGTACTCCTCCTTGAGGAGGTAGGCCAGGAACGTGAGTGCCGCCAGGAACAGGATCACCCACACGCCGATGCTCTGGCGCTTCAGGGCCGCCGGCTCGCCGACATACTCCAGGAAGTTGGTGATGTCGCGCGCGGTCTGGTCGAACTCCTGCGCGCTCTGGCGGCCGGCCTGCGCCACCTTGAGGCCTTCCACGTGGCGCTCGCCCGTGGCCGGATCGGCCGGGCCGAACTCCGCGTGCTGCAGGCCCTGCAGTTCCCACAGGGGGTTCGGCATGGAGGCGTTCGGGAACAGCTTGTTGTTCCAGCCCAGCGGACGCGATTCGTCGAGGTAGAACGACTTGAGGTAGGTGTAGATCCAGTCGCTGCCGCGCACGCGGGAGATGACGCTCAGGTCCGGCGGCATCTTGCCGAACCACTTCGTCGCCGGATCGTGCGGCATCGATACCTGGACCTGCTCGCCGAACTTGGCACCGGTGAAGTTGAGGTTGTTCATCACCTCGTCTTCGGTCAGGCCCAGGTCTTCGGCCATGCGCGAATAGCGCATGTACTTCAGCGAATGACAGCCCGCGCAGTAGTTCATGTACAGCTGCGCACCGCGCTGCAGCGAGGCACGGTCGCCCAGGTCGTTGCCGGCCTGCAGCGTGGCGCCGCCTTCTGCGGCGAGCGCGGCGAACGAGATCAGCAACCCGCTGGCGAACACAGCTAGGCGAGAGGCGAAAGTCTTAGTCATGCGTCGTCACCCGCTCGGGCACTGGCTTGGTCTTGTCGATCTTGGTCCAGATCGGCATGGTCAGGAAGAACAGGAAGTAGAAGCCGGTCAGGAAGCGGCCGATGATGGTTTCCACCGGATCCGTACCCGGGCCCGCACCGATCTTGCCCAGCCACACGAAGCAGATCGCGAACACGCCCAGCAGCACCTTCGACAGCAGGCCGCGGTAGCGGTACGACTTGACCTTCGCGCGGTCCAGCCACGGCACCAGGAACAGGATCGCGATCGCGCCGAACATCACCAGCACGCCGCTCAGCTTGTGCGGCACCACGCGCAACATCGCGTAGTAGGGCGTGTAGTACCACACCGGCTTGATGTGCGCGGGCGTCACCAGTCGGTTGGCCTCGGTGAAGTTGTCGTGCTCCAGGAACCAGCCGCCCATCGCGGGCGCGAAGAACACGATGAACGCCGCCAGGATCAGGAAGCCGCCCACGTAGAAGCCGTCCTTGACCGTGTAGTACGGGTGGAACGGTACGCCGTCGGCAGGCGCGGTCGGCGACCAGCGGTTGCCCTTCGGGCCCTTCTTGATCTCGACGCCGTCGGGGTTGTTCGAACCCACTTCGTGCAGCGCGAAGATGTGCAGCACGACCAGCAGCAACAGGACCAGCGGCAGCGCGATCACGTGCAGGGCGAAGAAGCGGTTCAGCGTCGCGTCGCCGGGCAGGTAGTCGCCCATGATCCATTCGGTCAGGCCATTGCCGATCACCGGGATCGCGCCGAACAGCGAGATGATCACCTTGGCGCCCCAGAACGACATCTGGCCCCACGGCAGCACGTAGCCCAGGAAGGCTTCGGCCATCAGCACCAGGTAGATCAGCATGCCGAGGATCCACACCAGCTCGCGCGGCTTCTGGTACGAGCCGTACATCAGGCCGCGGAACATGTGGATGTACACGACGATGAAGAACAGCGAGGCGCCGGTGCTGTGCATGTAGCGGATCAGCCAGCCCCACTCCACGTCGCGCATGATGTACTCGACCGACGCGAAGGCTTCCGCGGCGCTCGGCTTGAAGTGCATCGTCAGGAAGATGCCGGTCAGGATCTGGTTGACCAGCACCACGATCGACAGCACGCCGAAGATGTACCAGATGTTGAAGTTCTTGGGCGCGTAGTACTCGCTCATGTGCTTGCGGTACACGGGCATGAAGCCCGGCGCGCGCGCATTGAACCAGTCCATCAGGCCATCAGCGGTACGGGTGATGATGTTCGCCATGGCTTATGCGCCCCCCTTCGGGTCGACGCCGACGATGATCGTCGTGTCGTTCTCGTAGTAATGCGGCGGCACCACGAGGTTGGTGGGCGCCGGGACGCCCTGGAACACGCGGCCGGCCATGTCGAAGCGCGACTTGTGGCAGGGGCAGAAGTAGCCGCCCTTCCAGTTCGGGTCGTACGGCTCGGGCTTGATCTCGGCCGCCATTTCCGGCGAGCAACCCAGGTGGGTGCACAGGCCGACCAGCACGGAGATCTCCGGCTTCAGCGAGCGCGTCTCACCGGTGATGTAGGACGGCTGCTGGTCCTTGTTGGACGACTGCGGGTCGCGCAGGTTGGCGTCCAGCGTCGGCAGCGCATCGAGCACGGCCTTGGACCGCTTCACGATCCAGATCGGCTGGCCGCGCCATTCCAGGATCAGGCGCTGGCCTTCCTGGAGGCCGCTGATGTCGGCGGTCACCGGGGCACCGGCCAGCTTGGCCCGGGCGCTCGGATTCCACGACTTGATAAACGGTACAGCTGCAATACCGGCACCCACTGCACCCACCACAGCGGTGGTCGCAGTCAGGAACCGGCGTCGGCCCGTATTCACAGGCCCATTGACCCCATCGATGGCCATCCGGCACTCCGCAAAACAATCAGGTAGCTAAAAAGGCTGCCAAGGCCGCACCCCAACACCGGTGCGGGCCGCAAAAGACGGCAAAGTGTAACGGAAGGCTTAATCGGCCGACAACGGTTGCCTTGAAATCAAGGGGTTGCGCGCGCATCGGCGCGCCCGGAACGACTCAGCGCGCGGCGACGGCCTGGCGGTAGCGGTCGGCCAGCACGGCCACGCGCTCCACGTAACGCTGGGTTTCCTTGTACGGCGGCACGCCACCGTGGCGGTCCACGGCGCCCTCGCCGGCGTTGTAGCCCGCGGCGGCCAGGGTCAGGTTGCCGTTGAAGCGCTTCAGCAGCCACGCCAGGTACTGGGTGCCGCCGCGGATGTTCTGCCCCGCGTTGTAGCTGTCGCTCACGCCGAACCGGCGGGCGGTGGCGGGCATCAGCTGCATCAGTCCCTGCGCGCCGGCATGGGACAGGGCCAGCGGGTTGTACGAGGACTCGGCATGCATGATGGCGCGGATCACCGCTTCCTCCACGCCGAACTCGCGTGCGGCGGCGGCGATCTCGGCCTGGTAGGCGCCGGTATTCAGGCGCAGCCGACCGAAATCCACGCTCGGATTGCCGCACGCGAAGCAGGTCTCGATGTAGCTGTACTTGATGGTGCGCAGGCTGGCGACCTGGGTGCCGCCGCGCGGACGTGTGCTCGTGTAATGACGCACGCCGTCCTTGATGTAGGAATAGACCTGCCCGCTGACGACGCGGCGCGGGCCGGTAGCCGGTGCAGCCGGCGGCGGCGCGGACGCCGGGACCACGGCACTGGCGGAATCGGACAGCGCCGGCGTGACGGCAGCGCCCACGGCGGGCGGCGGCGTGGCCGGCCGCGACACGGTGGTGACCTGGGCAGGACGGCTGCGATCCGGGGTATAGCGGCTGATGACTTCGCAGCTGGCGCCACTGACGCGCTTGCTGACGTAGTTCGGCACACCGTCAGCGCCGGTGCACTTGTACAGCGTGCCCGCGCTGGCCGGCAGTGCGGTCAACGCGGCCAGCATGGCCAGAAGCGTCAGAGTCCCCCTCATGCCGCGCAGTGTCCCCAATTCGCCAGCGGTTGCCAAGTCCTTGTCCAACAAAGGTTTCCTCCAATCTGTGCGGCCGGTCGGAGTTCCAACAGCCGGCGGCACGGCGGCCAGGGATGGCCTGTTACCCGCTATCAACGCCATCCGGCGCGGGTTCCGGCCGCCCCCACCCCCAGCCGGACGCGTAAACTACGCGGCCTGCCCGCCCCTACCCGCCTGGATTAAGCGCCATGACCGGGACGCTAGCCCCCGAACTGCCGACCACGGCCGGCCCTGCCGTGACCGACCCCGCCCTCGTTCCCTTGCCCATCGGCCGCCCGCGTGCGCCCGAGCAGGTCCGCGGGAAGCTGTACATCAAGACCCACGGGTGCCAGATGAACGAGTACGACTCGGCCAAGATGGCCGACGTGCTCGCCGCCTCCGATGGCCTTGAGCTGACCGACAACCCCGAGGAAGCGGACGTGGTGCTGGTCAACACCTGCTCCATCCGCGAGAAGGCGCAGGAGAAGGTCTTCAGCCAACTCGGCCGCTGGAAGGCGCTGAAGGCCGGTGGCCGCGACGTCATCATCGGCGTCGGCGGCTGCGTGGCCTCCCAGGAAGGCGAGGCGATCGTCAAGCGCGCGCCGTACGTCGACCTGGTGTTCGGCCCGCAGACCCTGCACCGCCTGCCGGAACTGATCCGCGCCCGCCGCGAACAGAACAAGCCGCAGGTGGACATCAGCTTCCCCGAGATCGAGAAGTTCGACCGCCTGCCCGAGCCGCGCGCCGAAGGCCCGTCGGCGTTCGTGTCGATCATGGAAGGCTGCTCGAAGTACTGCTCGTTCTGCGTGGTGCCGTACACCCGCGGCACCGAGGTCAGCCGGCCGTTCGAGGACGTGCTGGTGGAAGTGGCGCAGCTCGCCGCGCAAGGCGTGCGCGAAATCAACCTGCTCGGCCAGAACGTCAATGCGTATCGCGGCCCCTACGGCGACGGTGAAGTCGCCGACCTGGGCCTGCTGATCCGCACCATCGCCGAGATCGAGGGCGTCGGCCGCATCCGCTTCACCACCTCGCACCCGCTGGAGTTCAGCGACTCGCTGGTGGACGCCTATCGCGACGTACCGCAGCTGGCCAATTTCCTGCACCTGCCGGTGCAGGCGGGCAGCGATCGCGTGCTGTCGGCGATGAAGCGCGGCTACACCGCGCTCGAGTTCAAGCAGAAGATCCGCAAGCTGCGTGCGGTGCGGCCCGATATCTCGATCAGTTCGGATTTCATCGTCGGTTTCCCCGGTGAGACCGATGCCGATTTCGAGAAGACGATGAAGCTGCTTGAGGACGTTGGCTTCGACCAGAGCTTCAGCTTCATTTACTCGCGCCGTCCCGGCACGCCCGCCGCGGACCTGGAAGACGACACGCCGGACGCCGTGAAGCATGCGCGGCTGGAGCGCCTGCAGCAGCACATCAACGCCTACGCCGCCGGCATCTCGCAACGCATGGTGGGCACGGTGCAGTCGGTGCTCGTCGAAGGCCCGTCGAAGAAGAATCCGAACGAGATGACCGGCAAGACCGAGAACATGCGCTCGGTGAACTTCCCCGGCCATCCACGCCTGGTCGGCCAGTTCGTCGATGTGGTGATCACCGAAGCACTGACCAACTCGCTGCGCGGCCGCATCGCCGGCACAGACTGACGCCGCACCTCAGCCGACGGCGGGCAGCGGCACGCCGTCCCGCTCGTTGTCCCAGATCATGTGGATGATCTTCCAGCCATCCTCGCCCTTGTAGAGCTGGATGCTGTTGATGCCGCGACGCTCCGGCACCGCGTCGCCGGGCGCATGCCGCGCCTCGTAGGCGCTCCAGACGTGGGCGATGTTGCCGAACACGCGCATCTCCCGGCCGGTCTCGACTTCGAAGAAATCCACGTCCGCCAACAACGCGTCGGCGTTGGCGCGGTACTCCGCCAGCGAGAACGACAGCCGCCAAGGCGCGCCCTGCGCATCCACGCCCGTGCGGATCTGCCGGCAATCGGCATGGAAGACGGCGTCCTGGGTGGACCAATCGCGTGGCCCCGCGGGGCCCGAGATCATCGCGTACATCGCATCCACCACGGCGCCGATCGCTGCTTCGTCCATCGCCCGCCCTCATCCCGGATAGGGCACCAGCCTATCAGTCCAGCCGCTTGCGGAAGCGCAGGATCGCCGCGGTCATCATCACCGTGGTGAAGGCCAGCAGGGCCAGCACATCGGGCCACAGCTCCCACAGGTTCGCGCCGCGCAGCATCACGCCGCGGATCAGGCGCAGGAAGTGGGTCAGCGGCAGCGCCTCTGCGATCCACTGCACCACCTTCGGCATGCCGGCGAACGGAAACATGAAGCCGGACAACAGGATCGACGGCAGGAAGACGAAGAACGTCATCTGCATCGCCTGGAACTGCGACTGCGCACCCGTGGAGATCAGCAGGCCCAGCGTCAGGTTCGCCACGATCAGCAGGCAGGCCGCGAGATAGACATGCAGCAGGCTGCCGCCCAGCGGCACGTTGAACAGCCACATGCCGAGTGCGAGCACCACCGTGGTCTGCACCAGGCCGATGGCCACGTAGGGCAACACCTTGCCGATCATCAGCTCGGCGCTGCTCACCGGCGTGGCGATCAGCAGTTCCATGTTGCCGCGCTCGCGTTCGCGCACGATGGCCACACCGGTGAACAGCACCATGGTCATCGTCAGGATCACGCCGATCAGCCCGGGCACGATGTTCACCGCCGAGCGCCGTTGCGGGTTGTAGAAGCCCACCACGCTGATCGGGCGCGTCGCCAGCGGACTGCTGCTGCCATCCAGCGGCATCTGCGCCAGCTGCGCGGCGGCGCTCTGCACCGCGTTGTCGCTGCCGTCGACGAAGATCTGCACCGCTTCGCGCCCTTCGGCGCGGCGACGCTCGTAGTCCGGCGGGATGACCACGCCGATGCTGATCTCGCCGCGGCGCATCGCCTGCACCAGCGCCTGCGGCGTGGCCGCCTCCCGCGTCGGCGCGACCACGCCGGTGGCGACGATGTCCATCACCAGCGCACGCGAGGCGGCGGTACGCGACTGGTCGGCGATGCCAGCGGACAGGTCGCGCAGGTTGGTGTTGATCGCATAGCCGAACAGCAACAGCTGCATCACCGGGATGCCGACGATCATCGCCAGGGTGATGCGGTCGCGCCGCATCTGCCGCAACTCCTTCACCATCACCGCCATCAGGCGCTGGAATTTCATGCGGCCTCCTCGCGTGCCGGCTGGCCGCGTGTGGCGGAGACAAAAACGTCCTCGAGGTTGGCCGTTGCGGCGGACACAACCGCCTCGATGCCGGCCGCGCGCAGGCCCTGGGTGACGCGGTCCGTCGCATCGCCGTTCTCCGCCAGCAACACGCGCAGCACGTTGCCGATCTGCGCCACGCTGAGCACGCCCGGCAGGCCAACCAGCACTTTCTGCGCCTGCCGGGGCTCCCGGGCTTCCACGACGAGCGTACGGCCGGCGAGTTCGCCGGTGAGTGCGTCGGGCGTTCCGTCGGCCACCAGTACGCCGCGGTCGAGGATGGCGATGCGGTGGCAGCGCTCGGCTTCGTCCATGTAGTGCGTGGACACCAGCAGCGTGGTGCCGGCATCGGCGAGCTCGAACAGCTTCTCCCAGAAGTCGCGGCGCGACTCCGGATCCACCGCGCTGGTGGGCTCGTCGAGGAACAGCAGTTCCGGCGAATGGATCACCGCCCCGGCGAGCGCGAGGCGCTGCTTCTGTCCGCCGCTCATCGTGCCGGCGAGCTGATTCTGCCGGTCCTGGAAGTGGTACTGCTCGACCAGTTCATCGATCCTTCGCCGCGCTTGCGCGCGCGGGATGTCCTGCACGGCGGCGAGGAATTCCAGGTTCTCGCGCACGGTCAGGTCCTCGAACAGCGAGAATTTCTGGGTCATGTAGCCGATGCGGGTGCGCAGCTGCTCGGCCTGCTCGGGAATGCGCAGGCCCAGCACCTCGATATCGCCCGCCGTCGGCGTCAACAAGCCGCACAGCATGCGGATGGTCGTCGACTTGCCCGAGCCGTTCGGGCCGAGGAAGCCGTAGACATTGCGCCGCGGCACGTCGAGGTCGACGTCGTTCACCGCCACCAGCCCGCCGAAGCGCTTGGTCAGCCCGCGGACGCGGATGGCCAGGCCGGGATCATTCGTCGCCATCGGACACCACCTGCAGCGGCGCACCCACCGGCAGATCCGCCGCGTCCTTGCCCAGGCTGATTTCGGCCAGATAGCTCAGGCGCGCGGCGTCCTGGCCGGTCAGCGCGAAGTACGGGGTGAAGCTGGGTTCGCTGCGGATCATGCGCACCCGCCCGGCGTACGCCTTCTCCTGCCCGTCGAGGCGCACCTGCACGGTGTCGCCGACCTTCAACTGGTTGCGCAACGCTTGCGGCAGGTAGACGCGGGCGTACGGTGCCTCGCCCACCAGCATCACCGCCAGCGGCGCGCCGACGGGCGCCTGGTCGCCGAGCTTGTACGGCAGGCTGTCGATGCGGCCTGCGCGCGGCGCGGTGATGTTGAGCTTCTCCAACGTCACCGCCTGCACGCGCGCCTGCGCGTCCGCCGAGGCGACTGCGGCTTCGCCTTGCGCGACCTGTTCGACGCGGGTGCCACGTTCCAGTTCCAGCAACGCCGCCTGCGCGACCCGCACCTGCGCCTGCGCGCTCTGCGACGCGGCGCGCGCGCGATCCACCTCGGAGGCGGCGACCAGGCGCTGCCGTCCCAGGGGCTGCAGGCGCGCGTAGTAGGCATCGGCATCGCGGACCTGCGCCTGCGCGGCGGCGAGGCTGGCGCGCGCCTGCGCGATGGCTTCGCTGCGCGGACCGGCCCGCAGTTCCGCCAGCGCTTCACGGCTCTGCGTCGCCTGCGCCTGTGCGGCCGCCAGTTGGGATTGGGTGCGGGTCAGTTCCAGTTGCAGCAACGGTGCACCGGCCGCCACCTGCTGGCCTTCGCGCACATCGACGCGCACGATCTTCTCGGCGACCGGCGACGGCAGCGTCACCCGGTCCCATTCCAAGGTGCCCAGCGCCGTGGGCGTGTCGGCGGCGCAGCCCGCCAGGGTGAGGATCGCGGCCGCGAGCGCGGCGCGTGGCAGTTCATTTCGCATGGTCCAACTCCAGTCCACGGTCCAGCAGCACCAGCGTGTGCCGGCGCAGGTCGTTGAAATCGATATCGTCGGCGCCGAACAGCTGGCGCCAGATCGGCGCGCTGGCCATCGGGAACATCGTCAGCCCGATCAGCGAGACCATCAGCAGGCGCGGATCCAGGTCGGGGTTGAGTTGCCCGGCCTGCTGCGCGGCGGCGAAACGGCCAGCCATCATCTTCGGCAGCAACGGACCGACCTGGCTGATCATCATGTCGCGCAGCGCGCCGCCCTCGCAGAGGATCTCGCGCACCCACAGGGTCGGCAGCCACGGGTGCTGCTGGACCACGCCGGCGATGCCGTGGACGAAACCGGCGACCAGCGCGGCCACGTCGCCCTCGCCCGCCTGCATCAGCGGTGCCCGCATCTGGCCGATCACCGGCAGCAGCCGCTCGGCCACCACGGCCTCCTGCAGCTGCGCCTTGTCGCCGAAGTAGTAGTGCACCAGCGCCGGCGTCACGGCGGCTTCCGTGGCGATGTCGCGCAACGAGGTGGCCGCGATGCCGCGGCGGACGAAACACGCCAGCGCCGCGTCCAGCAGGCTGGCGCGCAGGTCGGCGCTCTCGGCGGTGGGGCGGCGGCCGCGGGCGCGCTTGCGGGGCGTGGATGCGGGGGCGTCCGCGGGGGAACGGGGACGGCCGGGAGGGTTCTTGGTGGTCATGGGCCTTATTTAATTTATTGATTAATTAAATTTCAAGCCCCTTCCGACGAACGGCCGCCGGCTGGCCGGTCCCGGATGGTCGCGCTACCCTTCGCGCCCGCCTTGCGTTTGTCAGGATCGCCGCCATTTCCTCGGATAGCCCCCGCCTGTGGGTGTTCACGCTGGAAGCCCGGCCCCGCGCCGACAGCCCCGACTTCGTCGAGGCCGGCGGTGCGTACGTCACCTGCTACCAGAAGCCCGGATTCGCCGAAGACCCCATGCGGCGCGCGTCCGAGTTCATCCGCGAACAGGGGTGGGTGGTCGTCGCGGTGGAGGACGAACCGGTCCAGATCGACCGCGACCACGCCCCCAACGCCGAGCATTTCGACCAGGCCCTCGTCGACGACGAGGTCTACGTCTTCAACCAGTGGCCGGTCGACGACGCCGACGACCAGACGCGCCACTAACCCGAACACAGCGATCCCCTGCCCCATGACTGCCCCCAGCAAGCGCGAATTCACCCTGGAACCCGAGAACACCGAACGCCTGGCCAACCTGGCCGGTCCCTTCGACGCGCACCTGCGCCAGATCGAACTGCGGCTCGGCGTGGAAATCGCCAACCGCGGCCCGATCTTCCGCGTCACCGGTCCGGAGAAGGCTGTCGTGGCGACCGAAAAACTGCTGCATTCGCTGTACGAAGAAGCCGCCGGCGAAACCTTCGACAGCGAGGCGATCCACCTGCGCCTCAACACCGCCAACGTGGAGCGCGTGGCCGACGACGGTTACGAGCCGCAGGACGTGGCCATCAAGGTCAAGCGCGGCACCGTGCGCGGTCGCGGCGCGAACCAGGCCAAGTACCTGCACGCCATCGCCACCCACGACATCAACTTCGGCATCGGCCCGGCCGGCACCGGCAAGACGTTCCTGGCCGTCGCCAGCGCGGTGGAAGCGCTCAACGAATCGCGCGTGCAACGGCTGATCCTGGTGCGCCCGGCGGTGGAAGCCGGCGAGAAGCTGGGCTTCCTGCCCGGCGACCTCTCGCAGAAGGTCGATCCTTACCTGCGCCCGCTGTACGACGCGCTTTACGAGATGCTGGGCGTGGAGAAGGTGGTCAAGCTGCTGGAGAAGAACGTCATCGAGATCGCGCCGCTGGCCTACATGCGCGGCCGCACGCTCAACGACGCGTTCGTCATCCTCGATGAAGCGCAGAACACCACCATCGAACAGATGAAGATGTTCCTCACGCGCATCGGCTACGGCAGCACCGCAGTGGTCACCGGCGACCTGACCCAGGTCGACCTGCCCAAGCACCAGAAGTCCGGGCTGAAGGACGCACTGGAAGTACTGCGCAATGTCGACGGCATCTCGTTCACCTTCTTCACCAGCCGCGACGTGGTCCGTCACCCGCTGGTCGCGAAGATCGTGCGGGCTTACGATGCACGCGATGGCAAGGACGCCGAAACCGGCCCTGCCTGATCCCCTCCGTCGACTGCGATCGCCATGACCCAAGGCCCAGTCCGCCTAGAAGTCTCCGTGAACTACGCCCTGCCGCGCGCCGGCATTCCCTCGGCGGTGAGCTTCCGCAAATGGGTGGCGGCCGCGCTGGCGGGCCGCATCCGCGAGGCCGACCTGGCGATCCGCATCGTCGACAGCAAGGAAGGCCGTGCGCTCAACCGCCACTACCGCGGTCGCGACTACGCCACCAACGTGCTCAGCTTCCCGGCCGAGATGGCCGAAGGCGTGAAGCTGCCCAAGGGCGTGAAGATGCCGCTGCTCGGCGACCTGGTGATCTGCGCCCCGGTCGTCGCGCGAGAAGCCCGCGAGCAGAAGAAGCCGCTGGCCGCGCATTACGCGCATATGACCGTGCACGGCACCCTGCACCTGCTGGGCTGGGACCACGAGGACGACAAGGAAGCCGAGTGCATGGAGCAGCTCGAGCGCGAGATCCTGGCCGACCTCGGCATCGACGACCCCTACGCGGAAGACTGACCATGTTGCGCAACCTGCTGCTCGCGTCCTGCGTGGCGCTGAGCCTCCCCGTCGCCGCGCGCGCGCAGGTGACCAAGCCCGACCTCGCTGCGCTGATCGAATGCCGTGGCGACATCGGCGGGCTCACCGCGTTGGCGCCCGCGCTGGAAGACCCGCTGAAAGCGGTCGCCATGGGCTGGCAGCCGCTGCCGCAGGCGAACATGTTCATGACCGAATATCGGCTGGCCTCGCCGATCCGTGTGTTCGGGAACGATACCGACCACATCGCATTCACGGGTGGCAGCGTGATGGCGATCCTCGACCTGCCCGACCCGCGCCCGCTGGCGAAGGAACTCGCGCTGGAAACGGCGATCGACACGCCGGCCAAGGCCATGTTCGGCAAGGAACTGCGCAGCGAGGAAACGCGCGACGCGGACAGCGGCAAGGTGCTGATCGAGTCGGTCGTGCTCAACGTCAGCAACGTCGCCTCGCACCCCGGCAAGACCCTGGTGGGCTGCAGCTACAGCCTGGACCTGCCCGAAGCGCCGGAGGACGAAGCGCCGGCCACCCCGGCGGACGCCGCGGGCGCCGCGTCGCCTGCACCCGCCGGCCAACCGGGTTAGACTGGGGCCCACGCCCGATCGGGCGCACACCCCCACGAGATGTCAGAAGACGACAGTACCCACGCGCCGGATGGCTCCGACAAACCTTCGGAGAAACGGCGC
The DNA here is from genome assembly GCA_047600885.1 of Pseudoxanthomonas sp. Lineage (GTDB taxonomy): Bacteria > Pseudomonadota > Gammaproteobacteria > Xanthomonadales > Xanthomonadaceae > Pseudoxanthomonas_A. Next base: position 261,863 of record JASGKE010000002.1, read on the forward strand.
ACTTGGCTGGACCGCCTCAGTTCGGCGTTCTCCGGCGAACCCAGCACACGCGAAGACCTGGTGGCCCTCCTGCGCGACGCGCAGTCCGACGGCCTGATCGGCGGCGATACCCTGAAGATGATGGAAGGCGCGATCGACGTCGCCGACCTCACCGTGGGCGACGTCATGGTGTCGCGCTCGCAGATGGTCTCGCTGCCCGTGGAGGCCCGCTTCCTCGACCTGATGAAGCAGGTGGTCGAATCCGGCCACTCGCGCTTCCCGGTGCATGGCGAGAACAAGGACGAGATCCTCGGCATCCTGCTGGCCAAGGACCTGCTGCGTGGCGTGGTGGCCGACAACGGCCCCGGCAGCGTGCGCGAACTGCTGCGGCCGGCGGTGCTGATTCCCGAGTCGAAGAAGCTCAACCTGCTGCTGAAGGAATTCCGCCTGTCGCGCAACCACATGGCGATCGTGGTGGACGAGTACGGCGGTGTCGCCGGCCTGGTGACCATCGAGGACGTGCTGGAGCAGATCGTCGGCGAGATCGACGACGAGCACGACGAAGCCGAGGACGGCGCCGCGTTGATCGCCGCGCAGGCCGACGGCCAGTTCGTCGTGGATGCGCTGACGCCGATTTCCGACTTCAACGAGCGCTTTGGCGCCGACTTCCCGGACGACGAGTACGACACGGTCGGCGGTCTGGTCACCGCCGCGATCGGCCACCTGCCCGAGACGGGTGAGGAACTGACCCTGGGCCGCTTCATGTTCCGGGTGGCGCGCGCGGATGCGCGGCGTGTGCATGCGTTCCATGTGGGCGTGCTCGCCGATGCGTAGCCTGGCCGCGCGCCTGGTGCTGCTGGGCGCGTTGTGGCTGCTGGCCGCGGCGGCCTGGGCGGCGCCGCGCATCGGCGTGGCGACGATGGAACCGGGCGAGGTCTTCTTCGAGCGCTTCGGCCACAACGCCATCGTCGTGGTCGATCCCGCCAACGGCGATGCGATCTCGTACAACTTCGGCTTCTTCGATCCATCGGAAGCGGACTTCGTCGGCAATTTCGCCCGCGGCCACATGATGTATTACCTGGTCGCGCTGCCGTTCGAGCAGGACCTGGCGCAGTACCGCGACAGCGGCCGCGGCGTCTCGCTGCAGTGGCTGGACCTCACGCCCGCGCAGGCGCAGGCACTGGCCAGCGCGCTGGCCGAGCGCGCGCGCCCGGAGAACGCGCGCTACCGCTACGACTACTTCACCTCCAACTGCTCCACCCAGGTGCGCGACGCGCTGGATGCTGCACTGGGTGGCGCGCTGAAATCCCAGCTGGCCGGCCGCTCGCGCGGCAACACCTTCCGCAGCGAAGCGGTGCGCTTGGCATCGCCGGCGACGTGGATGTGGCTGGGCTTCGACGTCGGCCTCGGGCCGTCGGCGGACAAGCCGATGTCGCGCTGGGAAGAGGCTTACGTGCCGATGCGCCTGGCCGACAGCCTGCGCGAGGCGAAGAACGCCGCCGGTCGGCCGCTGGTGCAGTCTGAAATGCAGCTGCTGCCCCACCGCATCGCGCCGGAGCCGACGGAAACGCCACGCCGCTGGTGGCCATGGCTGCTCGCCGGCGTCGTCATCGCCGCACTGGTCGCGTGGACGGGACGTCGCCAGCCGCGCGTGATCGCAGCGCTGGCGATCCCGTTCTGGCTGGTCTGCTTCGTGGCCGGCGCGCTGCTGGTGTACCTGTGGGGCTTCACCGAGCACTGGGCCGCGTGGGCCAACCGCAATCTGCTGCTGCTCAATCCACTGTGCGTGTTGCTGATTCCTGGCGCAATTGCCGTGCTGCGCCGCCGCATCCCGCCTGCATGGTCGGGATGGCTCGCGGTCGCCATCGCCGTGGGTGCGCTGCTCGCGTGGTTCCTGCACTGGCTGCCGTTGCGCCTGCAATACAACCAGTCCTGGATCGCATTGCTGCTGCCGATCCACCTGGCGCTTGCATACGTATTCATGCCCCGACGCTTGTCGCCCTGAGCGCCGCCACGCACGATGCGGCCCTCTGCTTATCGCGAGGGTTGCATGTCCCGTTTCCTGATTCCGCTCTTCGTCCTGCTCTCCAGCGCCACCGCGCATGCGGCACCGGGACCGCGCGTTGCCTCGCCCGACGGCTCCATCGTCGTCGAGCTGGCCACCGACAACGACGGCCGCCCCTCGTATGCCGTCTCGCGTAAGGGACAACCAGTCCTGTCGCCGTCGCGCTTGGGTTTCCTGCTGCTCGATGCGCCGAAGTTCGAGCGCAACATCGAGATCGTGCAGCCCCGCACGCGTTCCTTTGACGAAACCTGGGAACAGCCCTGGGGCGAGCGCCGCTTCATCCGCAACCACTACAACGAACTGACCGTCACGCTGAAGGAGAAGGCCAAGCCCTTCCGCAGCTACGACGTGGTGTTCCGCGTGTTCGACGACGGCGTCGGCTTCCGCTACCGCTTCCCGAAGCAGGCCGGCCTGGCGCAGGTGAAGATCGGCGAGGAGCTGACCGAGTTTTCGCTGGCGCGCGACGCGACCGCGTGGTGGATTCCCGCCGGCGAATGGAATCGCGAGGAATACCTCTATCACCGCACCCCCGTGCAGCAGGTCGGCGATGCGCAGACGCCGATCACCTTCAAGTTCGCGGACGGCACCCATCTGTCGATCCATGAGGCGGCACTGATCGATTACAGCGGCATGAACCTGACCCGCGTCGAGGACCGCCGCCTGAAGGCCGATCTGACCCCGGGCATCGGAGAAGGCAAGGTGGTGCGCGCCGCGCCATTCGACACGCCGTGGCGCACGCTGCTGCTGAGCGACGACGCGGCGGGCCTGGCGATGTCCTCCCTGACCCTCAACCTCAACGAGCCCAACGTGCTCGGCGACGTGTCGTGGGTGAAGCCGATGAAATACGTCGGCGTGTGGTGGGAGATGCACTTGGAGCTGAAGAGCTGGGCCTCCGGCCCGAAGCACGGCGCCACCAACGAGAACGTCCGCAAGCACATCGACTTCGCCGCGAAGCACGGCTTCGGTGGCGTGCTGGTGGAAGGCTGGAACGTGGGCTGGGACGGCGACTGGTTCGGCAACGGCGAGGATTTCAGCTTCACGCAGTCGTATCCCGATTTCGACCTCGAAGCGCTCAGCCGCTACGCCCGCTCGAAGAACGTGGTGCTGATCGGCCACCACGAGACGTCGGGCAACGCGGCGCACTACGAGTCGCAGCTCGATGCCGCCTTCGATCTGTATCAGCGCGTCGGCGTGCCGGCGGTGAAGACCGGCTACGTGGCCGACGCCAGCCAGGCCAAGGTCACCGGCACCGACGGCAAGCGCCACTACGCCTGGCACGAAGGCCAGGACATGGCGCGCCACCACATGAAGGTCGTAACCGAAGCGGCCAAGCGCCATATCGCCGTCAACCCGCACGAGCCGATCAAGGACAGCGGCCTGCGTCGCACCTATCCGAACTGGATCACCCGCGAAGGTGCGCGTGGCATGGAGTTCAGCGCCTGGGGCCAACCGGGCAATCCGCCGGAGCACGAAGCCAACCTGGTGTTCACCCGCCTGCTGGCCGGGCCCATGGACTACACGCCAGGCATCTTCGGCATGAAGACGCGCTCCACCGACGGTATCGCCACCACTTGGGCCAAGCAGCTCTCGCTGTATGTCGTCATCTACAGCCCACTGCAGATGGCGGCCGACCTGCTCGAGAACTACGAGAAGAACCCGGCGCCGTTCCAGTTCATCAAGGACGTGCCGGTGGACTGGGACGATACGCGCGTACTGAACGGCGAAGTCGGCGATTACGTCACGATTGCCCGCAAAGAGCGTGGTGGTCCCAACTGGTACCTCGGCGCGCTGACCGACGAGGACGGCCGCACGCTGAGCGTGCCGCTGTCCTTCCTCGACAAGGACCGCCGCTACACCGCGCAGATCTACCGCGACGGCGACAAGGCCAACTGGAAGACCGCGCCGCAGGACATCGTGATCGAAGAGCGCACCGTCACTCGCGCCGACACACTGACCCTGAAGCTGGCGCCGGGTGGCGGGCAGGCGATTCGCTTCGTGGCGCAGTAACGTTGTGGCTTTCTGTGGGAGCGACGTGAGTCGCGACCGCAGAGCCGCAACACCCAACGATGCCGATGAAACACGGATCCTGCGGAGGCCTTGAAACGCCTTCCACAGGATCCGTGCGTGACAGGCGTTCAATGGAATCGATTGGCACGGTCGCGACTCACGTCGCTCCTACAGGAGCATGCGGGCTTGTCGGATGCCGTCCCGTGGCGCACGATTCACGCCATGAATGACGTCACCACCGCCCCCTCGAAGCCCACCCTGCCCCAGTGCGTCATCAACTGCGTGGTCTACGACCAGGGCGGCAAGCGACGCGACATCAGCCTGGACGAAATCAGCGATGTGCTGGCCGTCGACGACGGCAGCTTCATCTGGGTGGGCCTGTACGAACCGGCGGATGCCATCCTTGAGAAACTGCAGGAGGAGTTCTGCCTGCACGACCTCGCCGTGGAAGATGCGCAGAACGCGCACCAGCGCCCCAAGCTGGAGGCCTATGGCAACTCGCTGTTCGTGGCCGTGCACACCGCGCAGGTGGTCGACGACCGCATCAAGTTCGGCGAAACCCACGCCTTCCTCGGTCCGCGCTACCTGGTGACCGTGCGTCATGGTGCTTCGCTGTCGTACGCCCCCGTGCGCGAGCGCGTGCAGCGCGAACCCGACCTGCTCGCGTTGGGCCCGTCGTATGGGTTGTATGCGGTGCTCGACTACATCGTCGACAACTACCGGCCGATTATCGACCAGTTCAAGCAGACACTGGATGCGCTGGAAAAGGACATCTTCGCCGACACCTATCGGCGGGTGACGGTGGTGAAACTGTACGAGCTGAAGCGCGAGCTGACCCAGATGCGTCTGGCGGTAGCGCCCTTGCAGGACGTGCTGGCGCAGCTGACCCGCTCGCAGAGCACGTTGATCCCGGAGGAAGTGCGGCTGTACTTCCGCGACGTGCAGGACCACGTGCTGCGCGTCAACGAGTACACCGACACCCTCCGCGAGATGCTGACCACCGCGCTGAGCGTGAACCTGTCGCTGGTGACGCTGGCACAGGGCGAGATCGTCAAGCGCCTCGGCGCGTGGGCCGCACTGCTCGCCGCGCCCACCCTGATCACCAGTTGGTACGGCATGAACTTCGAGCACATGCCCGAGCTTGGCGGACGCTTCGCCTACCCCATCCTGATCGCGGGCGTGGCGCTGGCCTGCTTCGGCCTGTACCGGCTGTTCAAGCGTTCGCGCTGGCTTTGAGCGCCCTACGCCGTCGGATTGCGACCAAAGTCGAAGGCTGAATCGGTCATTACGGATTGACCGGCCTCCCGCATGGGGTGACCCTTGTCCGGACTTGTCGGAGGGTTCCCGAATGAATGGTTTTTCCAAGATCGGCTGGGCGGCGCTCGCGCTGCTTGGCGCAGGGTGTCTGGGGGTCGTGGCACTGCGCCAGGGCGAGCAGATCAGCGCGCTCTGGATCGTCGTGGCGGCGGTGTCCATCTACCTGGTGGCGTACCGCTACTACAGCCTGTACATCGCGAAGAACGTGATGGGGCTGGATCCGACACGCGCGACGCCCGCGCACATCAACAACGACGGTCTGGACTACGTGCCCACCAACAAGCACGTGCTGTTCGGCCACCACTTCGCGGCGATCGCCGGTGCCGGCCCGCTGGTCGGCCCCGTGCTCGCGGCGCAGATGGGTTACCTGCCCGGCATGCTCTGGCTGATCGCCGGTGTCGTGCTCGCCGGCGCAGTGCAGGACTTCATGGTCCTGTTCATTTCCAGCCGCCGCAACGGCCGCTCGCTGGGTGATCTGGTCCGCGAGGAAATGGGCCAGGTGGCCGGCACCATCGCGCTGTTCGGCGCGTTCCTGATCATGATCATCATCCTGGCGGTGCTGGCGATGATCGTGGTGAAGGCGCTGGCCGAAAGCCCGTGGGGCATGTTCACCGTGATCGCCACGATGCCCATCGCGATCTTCATGGGCCTCTACATGCGCTACATCCGTCCCGGCAAGATCGGCGAGATCTCGGTGGTCGGCATCATCCTGCTGCTGCTCGCCATCTGGTTCGGCGGCAAGGTCGGCGCGCACCCCACCTGGGGCCCGGCCTTCACCTTCACCGGCACCCAGATCACCTGGATGCTGATCGGCTACGGTTTCGTCGCCGCCGTGCTGCCCGTGTGGCTGCTGCTGGCGCCGCGCGACTACCTGTCGACCTTCCTCAAGATCGGCGTGATTGTCGCGCTGGCCATCGGCATCGTCATCGCCAGCCCGGAAGTGACCTCGCTGAAGATGCCGGCACTGACCCAGTTCGCCAGCACCGGCGACGGCCCGGTCTGGAAGGGTGGCTTGTTCCCGTTCCTCTTCATCACCATCGCCTGCGGCGCGGTGTCGGGCTTCCACGCGCTGATCAGCTCGGGCACCTCGCCCAAGCTGCTGGCCAATGAAACCCATACCCGCTACATCGGCTACGGCGGCATGCTGATGGAGTCCTTCGTCGCCATCATGGCGCTGGTCGCGGCCTCGATCATCGAGCCGGGCGTGTACTTCGCCATGAACAGCCCCGCCGCCGCGATCGGTACGAGCGCGGTCGACGTGGCCGCGAAGGTCAGTAGCTGGGGCTTTGTGGTGACGCCGGAGATGCTGACGCAGACCGCGCACAACATCGGCGAAAACACGATCATCTCCCGCGCCGGCGGCGCACCGACATTGGCGGTGGGCATCGCGGTGATCCTGCACGACGCGCTGCCGGGTGGCGACGCGATGATGGCATTCTGGTACCACTTCGCCATCCTGTTCGAAGCGCTCTTCATCCTGACCGCGGTGGACGCGGGCACGCGTGCCGGCCGCTTCATGCTGCAGGACCTGTTGGGCAACTTCATCCCGCCGCTGCGCAAGACGGATTCCTGGGGCGCGAACGTCATCGGCACCGCCGGCTGCGTCGCGCTATGGGGTTACTTCCTCTACCAGGGCGTGGTTGATCCGCTGGGCGGCATCAACACCTTGTGGCCGCTGTTCGGCATCGCCAACCAGATGCTGGCCGGTATCGCGTTGATGCTGTGCACCGTGGTGCTGTTCAAGATGAAGCGCGACCGCTATGCCTGGGTCACTGTCGTGCCGGCGATCTGGCTGCTGATCTGCACCACGTACGCGGGCCTGATCAAGATCTTCGACAGCAACCCGGCGGTCGGCTTCGTCGCGCAGGCGAAGAAGTACCAGGCATCCATTGCCGACGGCCAGCTGCTGGGCGCGGCGAAGAGCATGGGCCAGATGCACCAGGTGGTGGTCAACAGCTACGTCAACACCGGCCTGACCGTCCTGTTCCTGTTCGTGGTGTTCAGCGTGCTGGTGTACGCCATCAAGGCGATCCTGAAGGCGCGCGCCAGCAGCGTGCGTACCGATCGCGAGTCGCCGTACATCGCGCTGACCGACGAGCAGCAGAAGGCCTGGATGTAAGCCATGGGCACGGAACTCGTTCCGCTCTCGCACTTCGCCACGCACAAGCGTGTGTGGCGGAGGCTGGTGCAGACCGCGCGCCTGTGCTGCGGCATACCGGACTACGACAACTACGTGCGGCACGTGCTCGAGAAACACCCGGACCGCGAGCCGATGGACTACAAGACGTTCTTCCGGGAACGCCAGGAAGCCCGGTTCGGCGGCAGGAGCGGGTTCCGCTGCTGCTGATGGCGTAATCAAGAAAACACAGGGCGGGGCCGCTGGCTCCGCCCTTTTTGTTGCCGTTCGTCATCCCGTCGATCCGCTCTGGCCGGTGCCAACAGGGCGCGGCGTTGTCCCCTGCACGGCTCGCCTCGCGCGACCATCCAAACGTGCATTACAAGGGGACACCATGAAGATCGAACGCGCCATTCGCCGCCGTACGCGGCTGGGCACCTTGCTGGGCAGCGCCAGCGCGACCCTGCTGCTCTGCCTTGGGCTGAGCTCCAGCGCCCTCGCCAACGGCACCATCGGCACCCCGACGCCCGTCGACGTCGGCCTCAGCTGCAAGGATTTCGATACCGCGAACATCCTGACGGAAATGGTGATCAATCCGTTGCCGGTCGGCATCCAAGCCCACACCGACGGCACGCTGACCGTCGATACCATCCACTTCGAGTCGACCAGTGGCTGGTTGCTCTATTGGGAACAGCTCAGCACGGGACAGTCCATCCACAGCGTGTCCATCAGTGGCGGCGGCAGCGCCATGCTCTACACCTACGATCCGCCCGTGACGGCCGATGCGGGCCTGCACCTGCCCGGTTCCAGCACGCTGGTGTCGATCTCCACGACCAATCCCTACCCGCAGATCAACCAGGCCACGTTCTGCTACAGCACGCCGGACGAAACCGGTTTCGAGGGCTGCACGCTCGGCTACTGGAAGGTCAAGAAACACCACGATTCGTGGCCGTCGCCGTATGCGACCTACAGCAACGTGCAGAACTACTTCGGCCTGGATGCGCCGGACGCGAGCCTGCTGACCGCGCTGAGCTTCCAGGGCGGCCCGGGCGTGGATGGCGGTAAGCGCATCCTGCTGAAACAGGCGGTCGCGGCCTTGCTCAACTCGGCCTCCGGCGGGGTGGACTACCCGCTCACCACCGCGCAGGTCACCAGCCAGGTGACGGCGGCGCTGGCCTCCGGCGATCGCGCGCTGATGTTGTCGCTGGCCACCACGCTCGACGCCTACAACAACCAGGGCTGCCCGCTGAACTGAGGCGATCATGCATGGCGGTGGCGGCGCGTTACGCCATCGCCATGCGTTCGATGATCAACCGCCCGCCATCGCCCTGAGGCCGACGCCCACCGCGTAAGCGGCCACCGTGCCCGTCGCGTAGCCCAATGCACCCAGCAGCGCGCCGACCGGCGCGAGCGAGGGATGGAAGACCGATGCCACTACCGGGGCCGATGCCGGCCCGCCGATATTGCTCTGCGAGCCCATCGCGAAATAGAAGAACGGCACGCGCAGCAGCTTGCCCAGTAGGGCGAGCAGCACGATGTGCACGAGGATCCAGATCACGCCCAATGCCAGCAGCCACGGCTTGTCGGCCAGCGAGCCGATGTCCATCTGCATGCCGATGCAGGCGATCAGGATGTAGAGGAACAGCGAGCCGATCTTCGACGCGCCCGCACCGTCCAACTCGCGTGCACGGGTCAAGCTCAGGCCCAAGCCCACCAGCGTGGACAGCACGACCACCCAGACGAACGGCTCGTGCAGGCTCACCTGCTTCGCCCAGGCGAAGCCGCCAAACCAGGCCGACGCCGGGCCGGCAACGGCGTGCGCGAGACCGACCGTACCGAACGCGATCGCCAGGATCACCATCAGGTCCGTCAACGTGGTAACCCGCTCGTGCTGCTTCTGATAGGACGCCAGGCGATCCTTGAGTTCCTCGATCGCACGCGTGTCGGCGCCCGTATGCGCATCGATGGCCTTCGCACGGTTCGCCAGGAAGATCAGCACGGCCATCCAGACATAGCCAACCGCGACGTCGATGACGACGAACTGGCCGAACGTGGTCTCGTCGACCTGGAAGACCTCCTTCATCGCCACCATGTTCGCGCCGCCGCCGATCCAACTGCCCGCCAGCGCGGCCATGCCGCCCCAGGTATCGCCGGCCACGGTCTCCGGATGCACCACATCCATCACGCCGAAGGCGACGAACGCACCGATCATCACCGTGATGGACGCCGCGGCATACATCACCAGCAGCTTCGGCCCCAACTTCAGCACGCCCTTCAGATCGATAGTCAGCGTCAGCAGTACCAGTGCAGCGGGCAGCAGCACACGGCTCGCCACCGGGTTGTAGAGCTTGCTGGCGCCGCCGTCGATCAGGCCCACGCTGTTGTAGATGCCGGGGATGAAGTAGCACAGCAACAGCGCCGGCACGTAGGTGTAGAACTTCTTGAAGAAGCCCGTCTCGCGCGAGGACGTCCAGAACACCACGCCCAGCGTGGCGGCGATGAGGCCGAACAGGACGATGTCGTTCTGGATCAGCGCAGTGGATGGTTCGGTGGCTTCGATCGCCATCGGCGGGTCTCTCCTTCAGTCAAAGAAAAAGGGCCGGCATGACCGGCCCTTTCCGGAACACCTCAGCGGCCGATGTGCTGCTTCAGCCAGGCGTTGACGGTGTCGTGCCACAGGATGCTGTTCTGCGGCTTCAGCACCCAGTGGTTCTCGTCCGGGAAGTACAGCAGCTTGGAGTCGATGCCCTTGCGCTGCAGCGCGGTGAACGTGGACAGGCCCTGGTCCACCGGCACGCGGTAGTCCTTCTCGCCCTGCACCACCAGCATCGGCACGCGCCAGTTGGCGATGTGGTTCACTGGGTTGAACTTCTCGACGTTCTTCGGCACGTCGTAAGGCGTGCCGCCGTTCTCCCACTCGGTGAACCACAGTTCTTCGGTCACGTAGCCCATCGAGCGGATGTCGAACACGCCGTCGTGGTTGACCAGGCACTTCCACGGCTCGTTCCAGTTGCCGGCGATCCAGTTGATCATGTAGCCGCCGTAGCTGGCGCCCAGGGCGCATGCGTTCTTGCCGTCGAGGAAGGCGTATTGCTGCTGCGCCGCCGCCCAGCCCTTCTGCAGGTCTTCCAGCGGGCGGTCGCCCCAATGCTGGCTGATCGCATCAGTGAAGGCCTGACCGTAGCCGGTCGAGCCGTGGAAATCGATCATCACCACCGCGTAGCCCTGGCCCGCGTAGGTCTGCGGATTCCAGCGATAACTCCAACCGTTGCCGAAGCTGCCCTGCGGGCCGCCATGGATCAGGAACGCCACCGGGTACTTCTTGCCTTCGACGTAGTCGTGCGGCTTGACCACGTAGCCGTGCACGGTCTCGTTGTTCCAGCCCTTGAAGTTGAACTGTTCGAAGTCGCCGAACGACACGTCTTTCAGCACCTCACCGGCGCTGAGCGTAATGGCGCGCAACGTAGCGCCCACATCATCACTGGTGGCGTAAATCACGTCGCCCGACTTCAACGAGTTGCGGGACAGCACCAGCGTACGGCCCACCATGTCGAAGGCCGAAACACTCCCGTCTCCGACAATCTTGCGCGTCTCGCCGCTCTGGATCTCGACGGAGAACAACGGGAGTTCGCCCATCTCCTGTGCGGTGGTGTAGATCCGTTCGCCGTCATCCGAGAGCACGATGCCATCGGCGCTGCGATCCCAGTTGGGTGCGATCTCGCGAACCTTGCCGTTGTCCAGGTCCATCGCCATCAGGCCGAAGCGGTCGGCTTCGAAACCCGGACGCTTCATCGCGCGGTAGTACAGGGTCTTGCCGTCGGCGCTGAACACCGGACCGGTGTCCCAGGCGGGATTGGCCGCGGTCAGGTTGACCGGTGCGCTGCTGCCATCGGCGGCGATCTTGTACAGGTCGAAGTTGGTCGACCAGGCTTCGCCCTTGCCCGCCACGCGAACGGCCGCGACCACCGAAGCGCCGTCCGGCGACCAGGTGTATTCATCGGAACCACCGAACGGCTTGGACGGCGCGTCACCGTCGAGGCTGTCCGTCAGCGAGGTGGCGGTGGTCACCGCCTTGGCCTTGGCCCCCGGCAGCGCTGCCACGAACAGGCGGCTGCGGCGACCATCGGACCAGGTATCCCAGTGGCGGACGAACAGGCCGTCATAGACCACGCCGCTGCTCTTCTTGGCCGCCGTAGCATCGAGCTTCTTCTGCGTGCACGCGAAATCCGCCTTGCAGTCGGCGAAGGTGTCAGTGCTGAACAGCACGCGCGTGCCGTCCGGCGACAGCTTGTAGCTGGCCACGTCGAGCGCGAATGCGGTCAGCTGGCGCGGCGTGCCGCCGCCCAGCGGCAGGGAGTAGAGCTGCTGGATGCCGGACTTGCCGCTGAGGAAGTAAACCGTCTTGCCGTCCGGCGAGAAGGCGGGCGAGTTGACGTTCCAGCCTTCCGGCGTGAGGCGCTTCGGCGGCCCCATGTCGCGGGTCAGCAGGTTGCGGACCCACAGGCTGCTGCTGGCCTTGACCACGTCGGCATCGACCACCCGTTTGGCGAACAGCACGGTGCTGCCGTCCGGCGACAGCACGGGCGAGGACACGCGGTCGAGCTTCTGCAGGTCGCGCACGTCGAGGCCGCGCGCGGCGGCCAGCGACGGCAGGGCCGCCAGCAGGCAGAGGGGCAACAGGGCGGATTTCAGCTTCATCCGGGGCTCCGGCAACAGGAAAACCCCGATGGTAGGCGCTAAGCGCGCCGTGGCGCAAAGGCGTGAAGTCACGCCCTTGCGCCTTCTGTCGAGCCGGTCAGGCGCGCTCGCCGCGCTTGCCCGTCCTTAGCAGCAGCCAGCCCACGAAAGCCAGCACCACCAGGCCAACCCACTGTGCCCACGCACCCAGCCCGAAGGGAAGCGCCAGGACGTCCGGGTTCTGGGTGATGACGATCGGCAACGCGATGGCGATGCCCATCAGCGCCTCACCCGTGATCAGGCCGGCGGAAAACAGCACGCCAGGGCGGTGCACGCGATCCAGGCCTTCTTCATCGTCGGCCCGGATCTTGTGGAAGCGCTGCACGAGGTGCGCCAGCAGGCCGCCCAGGAAGATCGGCACCATCAGTTCCAGGGGCAGGTAGATGCCGATGGCCGCCGCCAGCACCGGCACGCGGAAGCGCGAGCCGCGGGACTTCAGCCAGCCGTCGATGGCGATCACGATGGCGCCCACGACGCCGCCGATGACGATCATGGTCCACGGCAGTTCGCCGCCGAACAGGCCCTTGGCGACCGATGCCATCAGGTTCGCCTGCGGCGCCGGCAGCGTCTTGGAGCCGATGCCGTAGGCCTCCTGCAGCAGGTTCAGCACCGGCGCCATGATCAGCGCGCAGGAGAACGCGCCGATGCCCAGCATCAGCTGCTGCTTCCACGGCGTGGCACCGACCAGATAACCGGTCTTGAGGTCCTGCAGGTTGTCGCCGCCCACGGCGGCCGCGCAGCAGACCACGGCGCCGATCATGATGGCCGCCACCGCGCCCAAGGGCGCGCCGTTGACCGTGGCCTCACCATCGCTGCCCAGCAACAGCAGCAGTACCACCGACGCGAACAGGATGGTCGCGATGGTGATGCCGGACACCGGATTGTTGGACGACCCGACCAGGCCTGCCAGGTAACCCGACACCGACACGAACAGGAAGCCCGCCACGATCATGATGATCGTCATCGGCACACTGACGTGCCACTGGCCGACGATCGCCTGGTACAGGGCCAGCAGCGGCAGCACGAACAGCACCAGTGCGACTAGCATCCACTTCATCGGCAAGTCGCGATCGGTTTCGTTGACACCCTGCGCCGCGCCCTTGCGCGCGGCGGCGAAGCCGCTCTTGATGCCGGCCAGCAGCGAATTGCGCAGCGAGAACAGTGTCCAGATGCCGCCCACCAGCATCGCGCCCACGCCCAGAAAACGGATCTTCGACGACCAGATGGCGAACGCGGCATCCGCCGCAGGCGCGCCCGCAATGCCTGCGGCCAATTGCGGATCGCTGCCCAGGAAGAACGCGTGGTACAGCGGAATGGCGATATGCCAGGAGAGGATGGCGCCGGACAGCACCACGATGCCGACGTTCAAGCCGACGATGTAGCCCACGCCGAGGAGCGCGGGCGACAAGCCGGTACCGAGGTAACCGATGATCTTGTTGTTGGCGAAGTAGCCCGCCACCGCCCAGCTGTCGGGAATCGCGCGCAGGCCGTTGGCCGCCGCCAGTTTCACCAGTGCACCGATGGCGGCGGAGATGCCGAGGATCTTTAGGCCCGGACCCGGGTTCTCGCCGGCCTTCAGCACTTCGGCCGCGGCTTTGCCCTCCGGGAACGGCAGCGGGTCTTCGACGATCATCGAACGACGCAGCGGCACGGAGAACAGCACGCCCAGCAGGCCACCCAGACCGGCAATGCCCAATACCCACCAGTACTTGAAGTCAGGCCAGTAGCCCATGAGGATCAGCGCGGGGATCGTGAAGATCACGCCCGCGGCGATCGATGAACCGGCCGACGCGCCGGTCTGCACGATGTTGTTCTCCAGGATCGTGCCGCCGCCCAGCAGGCGCAGCACGCCCATCGAGACGACGGCCGCCGGGATGGCGGTGGCCACGGTCAGGCCGGCGAACAGGCCCAGGTAGGCGTTGGCGGCCGACAGCACGACGGCCAGCACGATGGCCAGCACGACGGCGCGGAAGGTAAGTTGCGGGGTCCCCGGCGAGCTCATGGCGCGTTCCCGAATGGCAGAAAGCGGACAACCTAGCGTCCGCTGCCCGGCAAGTCCAGCTGCAACGACCGGTGCGCCGCCTATACTCGCCCGGTTTTCCGATGCTGGAGCGGCCCTTGAACTCCCCTGCCCCCGTGGCCGCCAGCCGCGACGACTTCCTGGGCCACCCCAAGGGCGTCTACGTCTGCTTCTTCACCGAGATGTGGGAGCGCTTCTCCTTCTACGGGATGAAAGCACTGTTGCTGCTGTACCTGACCAAGTACCACCTGTTCACCGATGGCGCGGGTTACGACCTGATCGGCGCCTACGGCGGCCTGGTCTACTGCGTGCCGATCATCGGCGGCGTGCTGGCGGACCGCTGGCTGGGCATGCGCAAGGCGGTCGTCTTCGGCGGCCTGCTGCTGGTCGCCGGGCACGCCGGCATGGCCCTGGAAGGCGCCGCGGCGACGATGGACGGCGGCGTGGTCACCCGGGACGAGGGCGCCCTGCGCACGATGTACCTGTCGCTCGCGCTGATCGTCATGGGCGTGGGCTTCTTGAAACCCAACATCACCGGCATCGTTGGCCGGCTGTACCCGGCCGGCGATCCGCGTCGCGACGGCGGCTTCAGCCTGTTCTACGCCGGCATCAACCTCGGCGCCCTGCTCGCGTCGCTAGTGTGCGGCTACCTCGGCGAAACGCTGGGTTGGAAGTACGGTTTCGGCGCAGCCGGCATCGGCATGCTGCTGGGCCTGGCGATGTTCCTGTGGGGGCAGCGCCACCTGCACGGCCATGCCGAACCGCCCTCGCCTGCCGCGCTGCGCAAGCCCGTGCTCGGCGTTCCGCGCGAATGGCTCATCTACGTGGGTGCTGCCGCCGGCGTGGTGCCCGTGGCCTGGCTGATGTGGGCGGCCGCGAATGGCGCGTTCGCACTCGGCGGCGAGTTCTCGCTGGCGCTGGCCCTGATGCTGCTCGTGTTGATCGTGGTGCTGGTGTGGTTCACCTGGTTCATCACCACGCAATGCACGCCGGTGCAGCGCCGCCAGATGCTGTCGCTGATGGCACTGATCTTCATGTGCCTGGTGTTCTTCACCCTGTACGAGCAGACCTACGGCTCCTGGGTGATGTTCACCGACCGCATGCTGACCAAGGAGCTGTTCCCGTCGCTGGTGCAGCCCACGTCGGTGGTCGTCTGGTCGGACAGCCTGGCAGCGAACATCGGCCTCTTCATCGGCAGTGCGCCGTGGTCCACCTGGGCACTGGTGGCGATGCCGGTATCGTTCGTTGTCGCGACCCGCTGGTCGGAGCGCAGTGCGCGACAAGGCCCGCCGCATGCGTTGTTCCTCGCCAGCGCCGCGCTGATGGTCGTGCTGGTGTTGCGCGACTCGCTGGTCCTGCAGCAGACCGCGGGCTCGCTGACGTACCTGGGCGCGTTGTTCCTGGTGGTACTGGCGCCGGTGTTCGCCTGGCTGTGGTCGACCCTGGGACGTCGCGGCCTGGATCCGTCCAAGCCGGTGAAAGGCGCGCTGGGCCTGCTGTTCGGCGGCCTGTCCTTCATCCCGCTGGCATTGGCCGCACACCAGGTCGGCGCGACCGGTGTGGTCGCAAGCGTGTGGTGGTTGGTGCTGGCCTACCTGCTGCTGGAGATCGGCGAGATGTGCCTGGCCCCGGTCAGCCTGGCCGCGGTCACCGAGTTGTCGGTGCCGCGCGTGGTGAGCTCGATGATGGGCATGTGGCTGCTGGCCACCGCGTTCTCGGAAACGCTGGCCGCACAGTTCGGCAAGCTCGCGGCAGTGGAAATGCCGGACGACCAGGCGTTCGACATCGCCAGCGCCGCGTCGGGTTACGCCGACCTGTTCTGGCTGATGATGTGGATCGGCCTGGGCTGCGCCGCGATCGCATTGCTGGCAGCGCCCTGGTTGCGACGGGCGATGCGCGCGGCGGACTGACCTGCATTATCCGCAGTCGCCGCCTAGCCCGTGCAATGCAGCACCTAAGCGCAGATCAGCCGCTGAGCACCTGCTGCAAGCCCGCACGCCACTCGGGAAGTGGGTGACCAAGTGCCTGCTCGAGCCTCTCGATATCCAGGCGGGAATAGCCGGGTCGACGCGCGCGTGTGGGGTAGTCGGCCGTGGCGATGGGAAGCACCTTGGGCGCGCGCGCGATCAGTCCGCGAGCCGCGGCCGCTTCAAAAATGGCTTCGGCGAAACCATGCCAACTCGTCTCGCCTCGGGGCGTAAGGTGGAACGTTCCCGACGGTGCATCCTGCAGACGCAGCAGCTCCGCGGTCACGTCCGCGATCAGGGCCGCCGGCGTAGGCGTTCCCACTTGGTCGGCGACCACGCGCAATTCGTCGCGATCCGCGCCGAGCCGCAGCATCGTCTTCATGAAGTTGTGGCCGTGCTGGCCATACACCCATGCGGTGCGCAGGATCAGGTGGCGACCACCGGCCGACCGGATCGCGTCTTCGCCAGCCAGCTTGCTAGTGCCATAGACGCCCAGGGGGGCCGTCGGGTCGTCCTCGCGGTACGGGCGCGTGCCTTGGCCGTCGAAGACGTAGTCGGTCGAGTAGTGCACGAACGGAATGCCCCGTGCGGCACTGGACCGCGCCAACACACCCGGCGCTTCGGCATTGGCCCGAAATGCCGCGTCTGCATCGTCCTCGGCCTTGTCGACCGCAGTGTAGGCGGCCGCATTGACGATCGCGTCCGGCGCCACCCGTTCGACCAGCTCTTCCAGGGATGCGGGTGCGTCGAAATCGGCTACTTCGCAACGCCCGCCATCGGGCAGCTCACCGGATCGCGTGGTGACGACCACGTCGCCCAACGGCGCCAGGCTGCGCCTCAACGCATGACCGACTTGGCCGTTGCCGCCCAGCACCAGGATCTTCATGGCGTGTAGGTCGGCAGTCGCTCCGGCGCCACGTCCGCCAGCAACGGCGCGACGGCGTCCTTTCCCGACAATTGCGGATCGGTCACCGGCCAGTCGATACCGATCGCCGGGTCGTCCCAGCGCACGCCTGCATCGGCCGCCTTGTCGTAGACGGCGGTGCACAAATAACTGAACACCGCACGTTCGGAGACCACGGCAAAGCCATGGGCGAAGCCCTCGGGAATCCAGAATTGCCGCTTGTTCTCTGCGCTGAGCATGACGGCGGCCCACTGCCCGAAGGTTGGAGAGCCTCGGCGAATGTCGACGGCCACGTCGTACACCTCGCCCTCGAGCACGCTGACCAGCTTGCCCTGCGGATTCGGCCACTGGTAGTGGAGGCCGCGCAGCACGCCGCGCGCCGAGGACGATACGTTGCTTTGCACGAACGCCGTCGGCAGGCCGTGCTGGCCGTAGCGCTCTGCATTCCAGGTTTCGAAGAAGAAGCCGCGCTCGTCGCCGAAGACGGCGGGCTCGATCACGACGCAGCCCGGCAGCGATGTTTCGATTACCTTCATCGCACGACTCCACGGGTTGCCAGCGAGAGCAGGTACTGGCCATAGCCATTCTTCGCCAGCGGCGCGGCAAGTTTCTCCACCTGTGCGGCATCGATCCAGCCATTGCCCAGGGCAATCTCCTCCGGACAGCAGACGCGCAGACCCTGGCGCGCCTCGATCGTCTCGATGAAGTTCGACGCTTCCAACAATGACTGGTGGGTACCTGTGTCGAGCCACGCGTGACCGCGCCCTAACGGCTCCAGATGCAAGGTGCCCGCCTCGAGGTAACGACGATTGAGGTCGGTGATCTCGAGTTCGCCGCGCGGGGAAGGCTTCAGCTCCGCCGCATAGTCGCTGGCCAGCCCGTCATAGAAATACAAGCCGGTAACGGCATAGTTCGAACGCGGCTTGGCCGGTTTTTCCTCGATACCGACGACGCGGCCATTCTGATCGAATTCAGCCACACCATAGCGCTCAGCATCGTTGACCCAGTAACCGAAGACGGTCGCCCCCTCGGTGCGCGCGTCGGCACGACGGAGCATGTCGGTGAACCCGTGCCCGTAGAAGATATTGTCGCCCAGCACCAGGCAGCTCGGCTGGCCGGCAACGAACTCCCTGCCGATCAGGTAGGCCTGCGCCAGGCCATCCGGACTTGGCTGCACCGCGTACTGGATGTCCATGCCCCACTGCGAACCGTCGCCCAGCAACGCCTTGAACAGGGGTTGTTCGTGCGGCGTGTTGATCACCAGCACTTCGCGGATACCCGCCAGCATCAACGCGCTGAGCGGGTAGTAGATCATCGGCTTGTCGTAGACCGGCAGCAGCTGCTTGCTGATCACCTGCGTCAACGGATACAGGCGGGTACCCGAACCGCCAGCGAGAATGATGCCCTTGCGCGTTGTCATGCCGGTCACCTCAGGCAGTCGTGCCGATGCGTTCGAGACGATAGCTGCCGTCCAGCACGCGGGTCACCCAGTCCTGGTTCGCCAGATACCAGTCGACCGTTTCGGCGATCCCCTGCTCGAACGTGTACTCCGGCTCCCAGCCCAACTCGTCGCGCAGCTTGGACGCATCGATCGCGTAGCGGCGGTCATGGCCCGGGCGATCCGCGACGAACGTGATCTGGCTGCTGCGCGGCTGGCCGTCGGCACGCGGCACGCTTGCATCGAGCAGGGCGCAGATCGTGTGGACGACCTCCAGGTTCTGCTTCTCGGCATTGCCGCCCACGTTGTAGGTCTCGCCCACACGCCCCTTCTCCAGCACGGTGCGGATCGCCTGGCAGTGATCGCCGACGAACAGCCAGTCGCGGACGTTCTTGCCGTCGCCGTACACCGGCAGCGGCTCGCCGGCGAGCGCGCGCGCGATGATCAGCGGGATCAGTTTCTCGGGAAAATGGTACGGGCCGTAGTTGTTCGAACAGTTGGTCGTCAGGACCGGCAGACCATAGGTGTGGTGGAAGGCGCGCACCAAGTGGTCGGATGCGGCCTTCGACGCGGAGTATGGCGAGTTCGGCGCATAAGGCGTGGTCTCGGTGAACTTGCCGGTGTCGCCCAGCGATCCGTAGACCTCGTCGGTCGAGACGTGGAGGAAGCGGAACGCGTCGCGTGCGTCGCCCGTCAGTTCCTTCCAGTAGTCGCGCACGGATTCCAGCAGCCCAAGGGTACCGACGACATTCGTCTGGATGAAAGCGGAGGGCCCATCAATCGAACGATCGACATGGCTCTCCGCGGCGAAATTGACCACCGCATCCGGCCTGTGCTCTTCCAGCAACCGCGAGACAAGTGCGCGATCGCCGATATCGCCTTCCACAAAGACATGCAGCGGGTTGTCGTCGACCGAGGCGAGCGTGTCCCGGTTGCCCGCATAGGTCAGCGCATCCAGATTCACGACCTTGATGCCGCGCGCAATGGCACGCAGGACGAAGTTACCCCCGATGAAACCGGCTCCGCCGGTGACGAGCCATGTCGGCACGCTACTGCTCCTGTTGTATCAAATGGACTGCCAACTACGGTCGTGCGGACGCACTTCAGAACGGAATGTCGTCATCTGCGAAGTCGTCCATCGGCGGCGCCTGCTGCGGCGCCGGCGCCTGTCGACGCTGCGGCTGGCCACCACCTTGGTTGCCGTAGTCCTGGCGCGGCGCACGGGCCGGGCGATCGCCACCACCGCCACCACCACCGCCTTCACGGCCGCCGAGCATCTGCATCTCGTCGGCGATGATGTCGGTGGAGTATTTCTCCTGCCCGTCCTGGCCGGTGTACTTGTCGTAACGGATCGAGCCTTCCACGTACACCGAGCTGCCCTTGCGCAGGTATTCGCCGGCGATCTCGCCGAGCTTGCCGAAGAACACCACGCGGTGCCATTCGGTGCGCTCCTGCTGGTTGCCGTCCTTGTCCTTGCGCACGCTGGTCGTGGCCAGGCTGATGCGGGTGATCGCCATGCCACCCTGGGTGTAACGGGTTTCCGGGTCGTTGCCGAGGTTGCCGACCAGGATGACTTTATTGATGCCGCGGGCCATATCGATATCCGTTCAGGGATGCCCACCGAGCGTGGGCAAAGACCAGTGAAGTATACCCGGGAGCCCCCCACCGTCGGCCCCCGCCGCAGTCCCGCGTAGGAAATCCCCGCCATGTAACGCCTATAATTCAGCTACTTCCCGAACCGTGTCCCCATGGCCGTCGTCGAATCCCCCCGCCCCGCACTCGGCCTGGCCGACATCCAGTCGCTTGCCCGCGCCGACATGGCGGCCGTCGACGCCCTGATCCGGGCCCGGTTGGCGTCCGACGTGGTCCTGATCAACCAGATCGCCGACCACATCATCTCGGCGGGCGGCAAGCGCCTGCGGCCGATGCTGGTCGTCCTGGCCGGGCTGGCCTGCGGACCGGCCACGCCCGACCACCACCAGTTGGCGGCGATCATCGAGTTCATCCACACCTCTACCCTGCTGCACGACGACGTGGTCGACGAATCCGACCTGCGTCGCGGCCGCAGCACGGCGAATGCCCTGTGGGGCAACGCGCCCAGCGTGCTGGTCGGCGACTTCCTGTACTCGCGCAGCTTCCAGCTGATGGTGGAACTGGACCGCATGGACGTCATGCGCCTGCTGGCCGACACCACCAACCGGATCGCCGAGGGCGAAGTGCTGCAGTTGCTGCACGTCCACAACCCCGACACCGACGAAGCGGCCTACCTGCGCGTGATCGAGCGCAAGACCGCCGTGCTGTTCGCGGCCGGCACGCAGTTGGGTGCGCTGGCGTCGGGCGCGGATGCCGCCACCCAGCGTCGCCTGTACGACTACGGCATGGCCCTGGGCTACGCCTTCCAGATCGCGGACGACGTGCTCGACTACACGGCCGATGCGGACGCGCTGGGCAAGAACCTCGGCGACGACCTGGCCGAAGGCAAGGCGACGCTGCCGCTGATCCACGCGATCCGCCATTCGGAAGCGGGCATTGCAGACCGCCTGCGCGCCATCGTGGAGGCGGGCGAAGCCGACGCGATGCCCGAGGTGCTGGCGGCGATCCGTGCGACCGGCGGCCTGGACTACAGCCGCGAACGTGCCCATCACTACGCGACGCTGGCCGAGCAGGCGCTGGACGACCTGCCGGCATCCGATGCACTCGCCGCCCTGCGCGGCCTGGCGCGCTACGCGGTGGAGCGCGGGCACTGAGCGTGCCCGCGCCCGATCACCGGGCGAACACGTCGCGGAAGAAGTCCGCCATCATCCGGTAGGCCCGCTTCGCCGACGGCGCGTGGTACACGCAACCCGGCGGGTTCTGCGCATCGGATTCGGCGAAACAATGCACTGCGCCGCCGAAACTGACGAACTGCCAATCGGCGCCAGCCTTGCGCATCTCCTCCTGGAAGGCGGTGATTTCTTCGGCGGACACGTAGGTGTCGTCGCCTCCGTTGAGCACCAGCACCGGTGACTTCACCGGACCGGCGGCCGGCAGGTCGGTGGCGAGCCCGCCATGCAGGCTGACGACGCCGGACAACGCATCGCCCGCACGAACGAGCTCCAGCACCGTGCTGCCGCCGAAGCAGTAGCCGAACGCGCCGATGCGGGTTACGTCGACCAAGGTCCCCGGCTGCTGCTTCAGCACCTCGACCGCCTTCTGCACGCGGGCGCGCAGTTTCGGCCGGTCGGCGCGCATCGCGGTGGCGACGGGCCCGGCTTCGGCATCGGTTTTCGGCCGGATGCCCTTGCCATACACATCGGCTACCAGCACCACGTAGTCGTCGCCGGCGACCAGGCGCGCTTTCTCGATCGCGGACTCGTTCACGCCTTTCCAGTTGGGCACCATCACCAGGCCCGGACGCGGTTGCTTCACGGCGTCGTCGTAGACGAGCACGCCGGCGAAGGTGTCGCCGCCGATCTTCCATTCAACCGGCTTGGCCACCGGCGCCGCCTGCAGCTGGGACGACCAGAACAGGGACAACAGACAGGGCAACAGCAACATGCGGCGCATCACGCGTCCTCCGTGGGGGATGGCTTGCGAGTGTACGCCCGCGCCACGCTGCCGAATTGGCAGCCCGTGCGGCCTCAGCCCGATCCCAAGCCGGGAATGGCGGTGATGGCGTCCGGATCGAAGCCGGCGAGTTCGGCGAAATGCCGGCCGCGCGCGACGTAGTCGCGGTACTGACCGAAGCTGGGCGCACCCGGCGAGAGCAGAACGACGCCGTCGTCGCCCAGCGCCTCGCGCGCGGCCGCTGTCGCTTCCGGCAACGTCTCCACAGCGATCAGCGAGAATCCGCCCTCGCGGGCCACGGGTGCGAGCAACGCGTGGATGCGCGGGCCATTGGCGCCCATCGTGATGATGGTCGCCGGTGCGTCGTGGCGCATGTGCGCCGCGAAATCGGACCAGTCGACGCCCCGGTCGTGCCCACCGACCAGCAATGCGATGCGGCGTCCGGCGAAACACTCGAGTGCGGCCAGCGTGGCGTGCGGCGTGGTACTGATCGAATCGTTGACCCAGGTGATGCCATCGCGCGTTCCCATCGCCTGCAGGCGATTGGGCAGCGGGCGGAACGCCTGCGCGTGCGCTGCCAGCGGCAACGCATCGATGCCACGCGCCTCCAGCGCCGTCAGCACGGCGCACAGGTTGCTGCGGTTGTGGCGCCCGGGCAGCGGCAGCGGACGGGTGTCCATCACGAACACGTCGCCGCGGTACAGGTCGTCCTCGCGCAGGTGCCAACCGTCGGCGCGGTTGAACCAGCGCACATCGCTATGCGGCAGCTCGAGCGCGACCAGACGCGGATCGGCCGCATTGAGCACGGCGATGCGGGGATGCGCAGCGGTGACGAGCTTCAGCTTGTCCTCGATGTAGCGCGCCTCGCTTCCATGCCAGTCCAGATGCTCAGGAAACAGGTTCAGCACGATCGCCACGTCCGGGTGTGCGCCACTGGCCGCAACATCGCCGGTCTGGTAGCTGGACAGTTCGATCGCCCATTCGTCCGGCGCCGGCTGCGGGTCCAGCACTTCCAGCATCGGCAGGCCGATGTTGCCGGCCAGCGACTGTGCGCCTTCCCGCCGCGCGCAGCAGGTGCGCGAGCAGC
Organism: Pseudoxanthomonas sp.; assembly: GCA_047600885.1. Lineage (GTDB taxonomy): Bacteria > Pseudomonadota > Gammaproteobacteria > Xanthomonadales > Xanthomonadaceae > Pseudoxanthomonas_A. Next base: position 285,046 of record JASGKE010000002.1, read on the forward strand.
GAGGTGGTCGTGCTCTTGCCCTTGGTGCCGGTGACGCAGAACGTGTGCGCCACCACGCCATCGTCGCCGGCGTGTTCGCCGAACCACAGGCCGGTGCCGCCGATGAAACGGGTGCCCGCCTCGGCCGCGGCAACGGCCGCGGGGGTGTTCAGGCTGATGCCCGGCGACTTGATGACGATCTCGAACGCCGACAGCCGCGCGGCCGTCGCCTCGGTCTCCACCGCGAGGTGCGGATCGCCCAGCGCCGCGGCGTCCGCGGCCTCCTGCTCGTTGCAGAACAGCGTCAGCGGCAGCGACGGCAGGTACGCACGCACCGCGTGGTGGGCGGCGCGACCTTCGCGTCCCCAACCCCACAGCGCGACACGCCGACTCTCAAGCTGCGAAATTCGCACGCAGGCGCTCCCACAGCGCGGGAGGGATGCGGTGTTCGCCACCGATCTCCAGCAACGGCGCCACCACCAGTTCCGACGCGTCGAGCTGCGGACGGATCTCGCGGTTGAAGCGCGCGACGATCACGTCCTCGCGCCACTCCGGCCGGTCGCCCAGCGTCGCCATCGCCGCGCGCGACTCCTGGCCCTCACCGACGCATTCGAACGGCTTGTGGTCCTGGTACTCCAGCAGTGCGTCGAAGCCACCGGTCTGGTTCGCGTCATCCAGCAGGTTGCGGCCGAAGATGCCCACCAGGCGCGGCTTGGGCATGAACGGCGCCAACGCGAGGAAGACAAAGTGGCATTTCGGGCACACGCCGCACCAGCGATTGGTCGGACGCTCGCCCAGCAGGTGGAAATTGCGGTTGCAGCTGGAGAAATGCGCGTCGTAATGGTCGGTGCGGGCGAACTGCCGCGCCACCGCCAGCTCCGACAGCGGACGCAGCAGCGAGTAGATACTGCAGGTCCGCGGCCACGTGCGACTGCACGTAGGCGCCGAACGCGCTCTCGAACGCCCAGCCCTTCGACCACTGGTGGTTCACCTCGCCGGTGCCCGGGATCATGCTGCCGTAGCTGGCCGAGCGCTCGTTCGAGAACACCACCTGGTCCACGCCGTGCAGCAGCGCCGCCAGCACCATGATGGCCGAGTTGATGGCGGTCACCGGGATGTGGCCGTTCCACGCGCCCTGCCGGTTGTATTCGAACAGCTCCGGCGCCAGCGCGCGGCCGATGTTGAGCGTCGGCAAGCCCGTGCGGGTGGCGCAGGCCGCGATCAGCTGCGAGCCGCCTATCCAGGTGACGGTCTGCTCGATGCCGGCGCCGCGCAGCGCCTCGATGCTGACCAGCGAATCCTTGCCGCCGCCGATGGCGACCAGTGCGTGCTCGCGCAGCCCCGCGGCCGGCGCGGTCGACGGCGCCTGGGCACCGACCGGGAAGCGCACGCGGCCGTGCAGGCTCAGGCCATTCCGGTAGGCGAACTCGCCCAGCCCGTGCACGTACACCTGCTCCATCAGCACGGCGGTGGCCGCGTCGATGGCATAGCCGTCGATGCGGATCTCGTTCGGCACGGCGGCCTTGTAGTAGCTGACGCCGGTGATCAGATGCAGCAGGCGCACCGCCTGCTCGACGGCCTGCGCCCGCGTGGCGTCCAGCGCGAAGGGCGCGCCGGGAATCGTCACGGTCTCGGTCAGTTCCGGGCCGTCGTCGAAGGCGTACACCAACCGCGCGACACCGCTCTCCGCGTCGAAGGCGCAGCGGACGAAACGGAAGGTGCGGATGCTGGATTTGTCGAACGTGGTCATGCGGTATCCATGGAAAGAGCGGTCGGCCTTCGATGGCCGGTGGAACAGGCGGTCGAGAGCAGGACTTCAACCCGGTACGGCATCACCCACCTCGATCACATCCTCCGCCGGCAAGCCGCGCAGGTTGTAATGGCTCGCCATCACGAACCCGTAGGCGCCCGCGTCGGAGAACAGCAGCACGTCGCCTTCGGCCGTCGCCGACGGCAGCTTGCGGCGCTTGCCGAAGATGTCGCTGGACTCGCAGATCGGGCCCACCACGTCGAACGGCTCCTGTTCAGCGTCGTCCAGACGCGACAGGTTGGCGACGTCGTGCCAGGCGTCGTACAGCGCGGGCCGCATCAGCGTGTGCATGCCGGCATCGCTGCCGACGCGGCGGATGCCCAGCTTCTCCACCACCTGGGTCACGCGTGCCAGCAGCGCCCCGGACTCGGCAACCAGGAAGCGACCGGGTTCGATCACCAGCTGGTAGGCCGGATAGGCCGCCTTGATCGCGGCCAGGCCTTCGCCCCATGCGGCCAGGTCGAACGGCTCGTCACCCTCGGCATAGGGAATCGGCAGGCCACCGCCAATGTCGATGGTCTCGATGGTGCCGATCTGGTCGGCCAGCCCGCCGAGCTCATCGGCGATCTGGTTCCAGTGCTGTGCGCTCTCCACGCCGCTGCCCAGGTGTGCATGCAGGCCGACGATGCGCACGTCGACCGCACGCGCCGCCGCGAGGAACGCGTCCAGCTTGGCCAGCGGCAGGCCGAACTTGGAGGTCTTGCCGCCGGTCTTGACCTTGTCGTGGTGGCCGTCGCCGCGCCCCAGGTCCACGCGCAGCCACAGGCGGCGGCCGCGGAACACGTCGGGCCACTGCTGCAGCGCTTCGACGTTGTCGAGGGTGACGTTGATGCCGCGCTCCAGCGCGAACGCGTACTCCTCGCGCGGCGCGAAGCTCGGGGTGAACAGCACGCGGTCCATCGGCAGCGCCGGCACGGTGTCGAATACGCGTTCCAGTTCGCCGCGCGACACGCATTCAAGGCCGAAGCCCTCGTCCACCAGCGCACGCAGGATGGCCGGATGCGAATTGGCCTTGATCGCGAAGAAACGGTGGTCGACCGCCGCGATACCGGCCAGCGCGCGGGCGCGGGCGCGCACGATCTCGAGGTTGTACACGTAGCGCGGGGTGCCCTCCTGCGCCAGCGCAAGCAGACGCTCGCGCGCGGCCGGCGCGCTCCACCAGCGCACGCCGCGGTGGCGCACCGCGCCGTTGATCTCGCGCCAGCTGGGGCCGAACACGCTGGCCTCGTCGGTCGGCATGGCGCCGCTCTCGATGAGCGCCTCGTGCAGCAGCGGCAGCATGCCGTCGGCGTCGGCCTCGTCGATCACGAAGGTCAGGTTGAGGTCATTGGACGACTGCGAGATCAGGTGCACGCGCTCGCGGCCGAACATCGCCCACACATCGGACAGCTTGTGCAGCAGCGAGCGCATGCCGCGACCGACCAGGGTGATGGCCGTACACGGCGCGATCACCTTCACCCGGCAGATCTCGGCCAGGTCGGCCGACAGCGCGGCGAGCACGTCGGTGCTGACCAGGTTTTCGCTGGGATCCAGCGACACGGTGACGTTGGTCTCCGACGAACCGATCAGGTCCACCGACAGGCCGTGCTTCTTGAAGCGCGCGAACACATCGGCAAGGAAGCCGACCTGCTGCCACATGCCGATGCCTTCCATCGACACCAGCACGATGCCGTTGCGGCGGCTGACCGCCTTCACGCCGGGCACCGTCACCGCGTTGCCGTCGATCGTCGTGCCCGGCAGTTCCGGGCGCTCGGTATCGAGGATCGCCATCGCCACGCCGGCATCGCGGCACGGCTTGATCGAACGCGGATGCAGCACCTTCGCGCCGGTGGTCGCGATTTCCTGCGCTTCGTAGTAATCCAGTCGCGTCAGCAGGCGCGCATCGGGCACTTCGCGCGGATTCGCGCTGAACATGCCGGGCACGTCGGTCCAGATCTCCACGCGCTGCGCACCGAGCAGCGCGCCGAAATACGCCGCGGACGTATCCGAACCGCCGCGGCCGAGGATGGCCGTGCCGCCGTCCGCGTGCCGCGAGATGAAGCCCTGCGTCAGCAGCATCGTCGTCGGTTGGCCCGCGAACGCGCGGCGCCAGTCCTGGTCCGGCGCGGTATTGCACGACACCGACAGCCGCTGCGCCCACGGGCTCTGGTTCGGCAGGAAATTCGCCTGCAGCCAGTGCCGCGCATCGACCCAGCCGAAATCCAGCCCCTGCGCGCGCAGGTAAGCCACGCCGAGCGTGGACGACAACAGTTCGCCCTGCCCCAGCACCTCGGCCTGCCAGTCGAGTGCGCGGCTCGCGGCGCGCGGATCGGTCAGCAGGTTGCGCAGCGCCGCCAGGCGGTCGCCCAGCACCGCATCGGCGTCCAGCTCCAGTTCGGCGAGGAACTCGCGGTGGCGCTGCTCCAGCTTCGCCACGCGTTCGGCGCTGTCGGCGGCGCCATCGGCGATCGCCGTCAGCTCGTTGGTGACGCCGGACAACGCCGACACCACCACCAGCACGCGCGCGCCCTGTTCGTCCGCCCGCTGTTTCGCCAGTTTGCCGATCGTGTTCCAGCGGTGGCGACGCGACACGGAGGTGCCGCCGAACTTGAGGACGATCCAACGATCAGACGCGGGGGTGGCAGAAGGCATGGAGAGATAGGGTGAGGGATGCCCGAACCCTTCGGGCGTGAACCGTCGATTCTAGCCCAAGCCCCCGCGCGCGACCGGACCGTACCGCATGCAACGAACGCCCCCGTGCTCCGGTCGCCGAAGGTGCGCCAGGCACGGGCCCGGCCCCGACTTGGTAAGCTGCGCGGCCCCCACGCGACATGCCTCCATGACCCTCCGCCGCTACGTCCAGCTGGACGTGTTCGCCGACCGCCCCGGCGCCGGCAACCCGCTGGCCGTCGTCCTCGACGCCGTCGGCCTCGATGACGCCGCCATGCAGGCCATCGCCCGCTGGACGCGCCTGCCGGAAACCACCTTCGTGTTCGCGCCCACGCAGCCGGGCGCGAGCTATGCCGTGCGCATGTTCAGTCCGCGCCGGGAAGTCCCCTTCGCCGGCCACCCCAGCGTCGGCACCGCGCACGTGGTGCTGGACGCCGGCCTGGCCGCCCCCATCGACGGCCTGCTGATGCAGGAAGGCGTGGCTGGCGTGTTGCCGCTGCAGGTCGACGGCGAAGGCGCCAACCGCACGATCGCGGTGCGCACGCCGCGCGCGACCGTGGTGAAGGAAGGCGATCCCGCGGGCGACGCGCTGCTCGGCGCCGCCCTCGCTTCCTTGCCTCCCGGCACGCTACCACCTGCCCTGGTCGATGGCGGTCGCCGCTGGTGGCTGGCCGAGGTCAGCGACGAGGCCCGCCTGCGCGGCGCCTCGCCGGACTGGGACGCCATCGGCGCTCTCGCGCGGGCGACCGAGAGCATGGGTGTGTGCGCGTATGCCCGCACGCCGGGCCGCGACTACGACCTGGCCGTGCGTGCCTTCGTTGGTGCACCGGCAGCGTTCGAGGACGCGGCGTCGGGCGCGGCGAACGCCACGCTGGCCGCGTGGCTGAAATCACGTGATGCCCTGCCCGGCCGCGACGGCCGCTACATCGTCAGCCAGGGCCGCGAAGTGGGTTACGACGCCCGCCTGCAGCTGCGCGTGGACGCCGCCGGCGAGGTCTGGTCCGGCGGCCACGTGCGCACGATCGTCACCGGCCAGATCGACTGGTGAAGCCGGTGTCCCATGTAGGAGCGACGTAAGTCGCGACCGGACGACAGGCGGCGCCAGTACCGCCTGATGCGTGCAACGGCATGCAAACAACATGGACGCCGGGCACTCGAAGGCTGCGGTCGCGACTTACGTCGCTCCTACAAGAGGCAAGATCTACTTCGCCTCGTAGACCGGCTTTCCATCCACCCAGGTCGAACGGACGTGCAGCTCATCGAGCTGCTCGCCGGGAATGGCCAGGGGATCTTCGTCGAGCACGACGAAATCCGCGCGCAGGCCCGTGGCAAGCCGGCCCACCTCGCCTTCGTCATGGGCGGCCCACGCCGCATCGGCGGTGAAGCCGCGCAGCGCTTCGGCCGCACGGAGGCGCTGGTCCGGCATCCAGCCCCCCGTCGGCGCATCGTGGCCGTCCTGGCGTGTCACCGCCGCGTGCAGGCCGCGCCGCGGATCTACCGACTCCACCGGGAAATCCGAGCCCAGCGCCAGCTTCGCGCCGCTGGCCTGCAGGCGCTGCCAGGCGTAGGCGCCCTGGATGCGCACCGGACCCAATCGGTCCTGCGCCCACGGCATGTCCGAAGTGGCGTGCGTGGGCTGCATCGAGGCGATCACGCCTAGCGCGGCGAAGCGCGGGAACTCCTCCGGAGCGACGACCTGCGCGTGTTCGATGCGCCAACGGTGGTCGGTCTTCGCCGCATCGCCCAGCACCCGCGCGTACGCATCCAGCACCAGTCGGTTGCCGCGGTCGCCGATAGCATGCGTCGCCACCTGCACGCCGCAACCGCGCGCCTTGCGCATCGCCGCTTCGAGCGCGGCCGGCTCGGTCACCAGCAAGCCGCGGTTGCCGGGATCGTCGCTGTAGTCCTCGAGCAAGGCGGCGCCGCGACTGCCCAACGCGCCGTCGGCATACAGCTTCACCCCGCGCATCTGCAGGCGGCCGCCGGCATGGCGGTACAGGCCGTGCGCGCACAGGTCCGCCAATGCGGCACCGTCGCCATCAGCGTAGGTGTCGATGCGCAGGGGCAACCGGCCCTCGTCGGCGAACTGCTTCATCAACGCGAGGTCCTCGCGCGAGACGCCCATGTCGTGCACGCCGGTCAATCCGTTGCGCACGGCAGCCTGCGTGGCCTTCTCCAGCGCCTGCCGGCGATACGCGCCATCCGGCGCGGGCACCACGGCATTGACCAGCGCCATCGCCGCATCGACGAACACGCCACTGGGCTGCCCGTCCTCGCGTTCGATGCGCCCACCGTCGGGTTGCCAGTCGCCCTTCAGCGGACGCGATGCGCGCGCGGATGCCACGCGAAGCGCCGCGCTGTTGGCCCAGCCGGCATGACCATCCACGCGCTCGAGCCAGACGGGCCGATCGGGAAAGGCGGCATCGAGGTCGGCGGCGGTGGGGAAGGTCTTTTCCGGCCAGTCGTTCTGGTCCCAGCCGCTGCCCAGCAGCCATGCGTTGGCGGGAAGCTGCTTTTCGTACTCGCGCAGGCGCGCGATGACCTCGGCCTTGTCGCGCGCATCCACCAGGTCGGCGCGCATCAACGCATAGCCCAGACCCATGACGTGGCCGTGCGCGTCGATCAGGCCGGGAATGACCGTCTTGCTGGGCAGGTCCACGCGCCGCGCATCCGGATAGCGCGCACGCAGCTCATCCGTACTGCCGAGGGCGAGGATGCGCCCTTGCTCATCCCAGGCCAGCGCCTGCACGACCGGCTGGGCGGGATTCGATGTATGCACGCGTCCGGCCGTCAGCACATTGACCTGCGCGTGCGCCATGCCCGCCAGCGCCAGCGCGCACCCCACCCCGTATCCCGCCATCCTCGCCAGACGCCGCATGCCCCGCTCCCAAGTGATCACCGGCGCGACTATGCGCGGCGACGGCGCGCTCGGCAATGAAAAAGAGGGGCCTTGCGGCCCCTCGGTGCGGCAGATCCCCCGTCGTTCGACGCTGCGTCCGCAAATAGAAAGGGGCGGGTGGCTTACTCGGGGCGCACGTCCACGCGGATGCGGATGCGATCGCCGGGGTGATGATCCGTGCGGGTGTGGTAGGTGCGGTTGCCGTATTCGTAGGTGACGTCGTAGCCGTTCACGCGGCCATCGCCGTAGTAGTCGTCGCCATAGCGGCCGCCGCTGACGGGCACGGGATCGCAGACGCGCACCTGTCCCCGCTGCACGCGACGGTCGCGCTGTGCGTTGTCATAGATCGAGCGCCCGGCCATGCCGCCCACCATCGAGCCGACCGCGGTCCCGACATAGCGACCGCTGCCGTCGCCGACCTTGCTGCCGAGCACCGCGCCGGCGATGCCGCCGATCACGGTGGCGACAGTGCGGCCCGATTCGTTGCCGCGGTCGGGATAGCGGCGATCGCCGTAGTAGCCATCGTCGCCGTAACGATCATCGTTGTAACCGTCGTTGCGGTAGCCATCGCGATAGGTATCGCGTGCGTAGACGTCGTCGGCTTCGCGGTAATAGCAACGCTGGCCCGTCGTCGTGTTGGCATAGCCGTCCGTGCGGCCATAGCCGTTGTCGATGATGGGATCCACGCGCACGACGCGCGCGTAGTCGTAGAAGGCTTCATCGCCGTAGCGGTCCGTGGTGCCGTAGTAGCGCGTGGACTGCGCGGAGGCCACGCCGGTGGCGAGCAGGCCGATGGCCAGCACGGTGGCGGTCAGACGCTTCATGTCGGGTACTCCCCCACGCCGGATTGGCGTGCAGGCATGCTCGGCCGATGCGGGTGAAACATGGCTGAACTCAGCCGGTTTTCGCGGCCCGGTTTAGCCATTCGACAGCTTGCATGGCGATGCCGACAGCGTCGCGTCCGAGTAGCGGCCCGACGTGCGACGCTGAAAGCGTTTGCAGCACGTCAGCACCCCAGGCCTCGGCCATCGCCCGCGTGATCGCGGGCGGCACGTCGTCATCATGCGCGGACACCACGCACAGCATCGGGCATGCGGGACGTTCCACCGCGACACCGCGCCGGGCTTCGTGCAGCACGGCGCCGGACTCGTCGCGCCAGTGGCGGAACGCGTACAGCGCGGTCGCGTCATCCGTATCGGGCAGGGCCCGGCGCGTGCCGGCCAGGCGCGCATCGCGCTGCCAGTGCACCACGTCGGGCCAGTCGCGCGGCGGTAAGTCCGCATGCCACGGTGCCGGCGGCAGCGGATTCACCAGCACCACCGCATCGGCGTCGGCCGCGGCACCCAGGGCCAGCACGCCGCCGAGACTGGCGCCGACCAGCACGCGCGGGCGCGGCAATGCGGCCAGCGCGGCGCCGACCTGGGCCTGGTAGTCCCCGAACTGGGTGGCGGGCAGACCCGCACGGACCGGCATCAGGTCGGGCGCTTCCACGCGGTAGCCCGCCGCCTCGAACACGCCGCGCCAGAGGTTCCACTCCCAGCCGCCGCCGCCCGCGCCATGCACGAGCAGCGCGGCCCGCGTCGCCGTCAAAGCAGGGTCGCTTCCAGCGACACCGGCACCGACAGCGCGCGCGAAATCACGCAGCCGGCCTTGGCCTGCTGGGCGATCTCCTCGAACTGCGCCGCGCTGATCCCCGGCACGCTCGCCGAGACGGTCAGCTTGATCGCGGTGATCGTCGGCCCCGGATCCATGCCCGGCTCCATCGTCGCTTCGGCACGCGTCTGCAGCTTGTCGGGGGTGAAGCCCGCCTTGCCCAGCACCGCCGACAGCGCCATGGTGAAGCAGCCCGCATGGGCGACCGCCAGCAGTTCTTCCGGATTGGTGCCCTTCTCGTCGCCGAAGCGGGTCTTGAACGAATAGTTCTGCCCTTCGAACAGGCCGCTCTGCGGCGTGCTCAACGTGCCCTTGCCGGACTGCAGGTCGCCAGCCCACACCGCATCCGCGTAACGCTTCAAAGCCATGGTCGTGCTCCTCGGGTCAGGGGAAGCGAAGGGTACACCGCCGGATGTTCACGCCATGTACCGCAGTGCGACTTGACCCCTCCGCCGTGCGCGCGGATGCTGGCCGCCCGCCATGACCGCCCGCCGAGCGCCACGCTCACGGGACGCGCTCAGCCCGGACAGCCATGACGGCCCTTCGACCCAACCTACGGGAGGAACGGCCTCATGTCGTACAGCACACAACAGATCCGCAACGTGGCCCTGGCAGGCCACCCCGGCGCCGGCAAAACAACGTTGTTCGAAGCCCTGCTGCATGCCGGCGGCGCCCTCCAGGTGGCAGGCACCATCGAACGCGGCACCACGGTGTCCGACCACGACCCGATGGAAAAGACCCGCGGACACTCCATCGACACCGCCATCGCCAGCACCGACCACGGCGGCATGCACGTCAACCTGATCGACACGCCCGGCTACCCGGAATTCCGCGGGCCGGCATTGTCGGCGTTCTCCGCGGTGGAAACCGCGCTGATCGTGGTCGATGCCGACAGCGGCGTCGCCCATGGCACCCGCCGGCTGATGGACCGCGCCGCGCAACGCAACCTGTGCCGCGCCATCGTCATCAACAAGATCGACCATGAAGGCGCGGACTGCGCCGGCGTGCTCGCCGCGTTGCGCGAGGAGTTCGGCGCGGAAGTGCTGCCGCTCAACCTGCCCGCCGACGGCGGCAAGGCGGTCGTGGACTGTTTCTGGCAATCGACCGGCACGTCCGACCTCGGTGATGTCGGCGACTGGCACCAGAAGATCATCGACCAGGTGGTGGAGATCAACGAGACGGTGATGGAGCACTACCTCGACCTGGGCGAAGGCGGCCTGTCCGGCGAGGAACTGCACGATGCCTTCGAACAGTGCCTGCGCGAGGGCCACCTGGTGCCCGTGTGCTTCGCCTCCGCGCGCACCGGCGTCGGCGTGAAGGAACTGCTGGACGTGGCCGAGCGGCTGTTCCCGAACCCGGCCGAAGCCAATCCGCCGCCCTTCATGAAACTCAACGGCAGCGGCCCGCAAGCGGTCGAAGCCGTGCCCGACCCGCGTGCGCATGTGATCGCCGACGTCTTCAAGATCGTCAACGACCCGTTCGTCGGCAAGCTGGGCATCTTCCGCGTGTACCAGGGCACGCTGAAGAAGGACACCCAGCTGTTCGTCGACGACGGCAAGAAGCCCTTCAAGGTGGGCCATCTGTTCAAGCTCAAGGGCAAGGACCATGTGGAAGTCGACCAGGCGATCCCAGGCGACATCGCCGCGGTGGCCAAGGTGGACGACCTGCACTTCGATGCCGTGCTCCACGACAGCCACGACGAGGACCACATCCACCTGGCGCCGATCGACTTCCCCAAGCCGATGTTCGGCCTGGCCATCGAAGCGGCCAGCAAGGGCCAGGAACAGAAGCTCTCCACGGCGCTGCACAAGCTGACGGAGGAGGATCCCGCCTTCGTCGTCGACCACCAGCCGGAATTGAACGAGACCGTCATCCGCGGCCTCTCCGATCTGCACCTGCGGGTGATGCTGGAACGCCTGAAGGAGCGGCATGGCGTGGAGGTGAAGACCCGTCCGCCGCGCATCGCCTATCGGGAGACGATCGGCGCGAAGGCCGAAGGCCACCATCGGCACAAGAAGCAGACGGGCGGCGCCGGCCAGTTCGGCGAGGTGTTCCTGCGGGTGGAACCGCTGCCGCGTGGCAGCGGTTTCGAGTTCGCTGATGAAGTGAAGGGCGGCACCATTCCGGGGCAATTCATGCCGGCCGTCGAGAAAGGCGTACGCCAGGCCTTGGGCGCCGGCGCGCTGGCGGGCTATCCGATCCAGGACGTGCGGGTCACCGTCTACGACGGCAAGCACCATCCGGTCGACAGCAAGGAGGTCGCATTCGTCGCCGCGGGCAAGAAGGCCTTCCTCGACGCCATCGCGAAGGCGCGCCCGCAGGTGCTGGAACCGGTCGTGGACCTGGAGGTCGCGGTACCGGAAGCGCAGGTCGGCGATATCACCGGCGGACTGGCGGGCAAGCGCGCCCGCATCAACGGCACCGATGCGGTGCGTGGGGAGATCCTGGTGAAGGCGCAGGTGCCTCTGGCCGAGCTGGACGGCTACGCGGCCGAGCTGAAATCGATGACCGCGGGACAGGGACGCTACAGCCTGGACTTCAGCCACTACGAGCCGGTGCCGCCGAACGTCCAGCAGAAACTGGTCGAGGCGTACAAGCCCCGGCACGAAGAAGAGTGAGTTGTGCAGGTGCGGCATCCGGTCGCGGACACGCACCGGATGCCGCCTCCAACACGCTCCCGCAGCGGGCATAAGGGCATTCCTCGCGGTGATTTGCGCCACTTCGGGCGCCGAATCGAAAAAAAACCGAAAAAAAGCCGCTTTTGGTGCCCTTCCGCTCTTGGCGGCGCGAAGTGTTTGCCCTACATTTCGCTTGCCGATGCGATCGGCCCGATTACCCAACCACTCGACCGTAGAGACAGGACACATGGCAAAGAGCACCAAGAAGGCCGCGCCGAAGAAGGCCGCCAAGAAAGCTGCACCGAAGGCCGCCGCCAAGCCGGCCGCGCCGAAGCCGATCAAGGAAGCGCTGAGCAAGTCGGGCCTCGTCGCCCACATCGCCGAAGCGACCGCCGTCGCCGCCAAGGACGTCCGCGCTGTGCTGGCCTCGCTGGAAAGCGCCGTCCACGCCTCCATCAGCAAGAAGGGCGCTGGCTCCTTCACGCTGCCGGGCCTGCTGAAGATCAGCGCCGTCAACGTGGCCGCCAAGCCGAAGCGCAAGGGCATCAACCCGTTCACCAAGGAAGAGCAGTGGTTCGCCGCCAAGCCCGCCTCGGTGAAGGTGAAGGTGCGCCCGCTGAAGAAGCTGAAGGACGCAGCCGCCTGATAGGCGCGCGCCAGGTTGCACAGAATCGGGACGGCCATGCCGTCCCGATTTTTTTGGGCATGCCGTAAGTCACGCTTGCGAACGACCGTCATCGCCCGCAGATAGTGTGCTTGGTCCCCAACGCAAGGTGCGCCACGCATGAAGATCCAGGGTTTCCTCGACCATCTGCTCAAATCCTCCAGTGGCCAAGGCAGCGTGCTCAACGCCGACTTCGGCAAGGGCGCGATCACCGGCGGCGCACTCGGCCTGCTGCTCGGCAAGAACAAGACCTCGCGCAAGCTGGCCACCTACGGCGGACTGGCGGCGATCGGGGTGATGGCCTATCGCGCGTACAACGACTACAAGCAACAGCAGGGTGGTTTCGCCGCCGGCGCGGGTCCGCAGACGGTGGACCGCCTGCCGCCGCCGCAGGCCGAACTGCACAGCCAGGCGATCCTGAAAGCACTGGTCGCGGCGGCGAAGGCCGACGGCCATATCGATACGCGCGAGCGAGAGGTGATCGAAGGCGAGTTCTCGCGCCTGGGCACCGACGGCGAACTGCAGCAGTGGCTGCATGCCGAACTCGAGAAGCCGCTCGATCCGTCGGAAGTGGCGCGCGCCGGCAGCACGCCGGAAATCGCCTCGGAGATGTACCTGGCCAGCCTGATGGTGGTGGACGACCAGAACTTCATGGAGCGCGCCTACCTGGACGAGCTGGCGAAACAGCTGCGCCTGGACCCGTCGCTGAAGGCGCAGCTGGAACGCCAGCTCGCCCAACCGCAGCCGCCCCCGCTGCCCTGATCCGCATGCGGCCTGCCGCGCGCCGCGGGCGACGCCTCGCATGGAGGCTGCTCGCCTGCTTCGTGCTGGTCGTTGCGCTGGCCTGGGCCTGGGGCCAGCCGTTCCTGGCCTCGGCGCGCATGCTGTGGGACATCGCGCGCGCGCCGGCGCCGCACGCGTTGCCGGTGCCGGTGGACGGCGTGCGTGCACGGCAGGTCGCCGACACCTTCGGCGCGCCACGCGGTACCGATCGCACCCACCAGGGCGTGGACATCTTCGCCGCGCGCGGCACGCCGGTCCGCAGCGCCACGCGCGGCATCGTGGTCGCCGTCCGTGACGGCGGCCTCGGAGGACGGCAGGTGTGGGTACTGGGTCCGGGTCGCGAGCGGCACTACTACGCGCACCTCGACGACTGGGCGCCCGGCGTGTCCACCGGCCAGGTGATCCGGGCGGGCGAAGTGCTGGGTTTCGTCGGCACGTCGGGCAACGCACGCGACACCCCGCCGCACCTGCATTACGGCATCTACGGCGCTCAGGGCGCCTACGATCCCCTGCCGCTGCTCCGGGCCGGCGCCGCGTCCACGACCGTTCGCTGAACCACGCCGGCCGGCGGAACAGTCCATCACGGCGCGCCCCCTCGTTAGGCCTGCCGGGCGCGCCTATCTTGGCCATGGTCCCCACCGCGCCACCCGCGCACGCCCCCCATGCCCAACGATACCCACCGCTACCGCATCACCGTCACGCCCATCGAGGACGATGGCCTGCAGTGCAACGGCCGTTGCACCATCGAATTCGAGCACGCCTGCCACGACGACTGGATGCGCATCCTCGAAAACATCCAGCGCCAGCGCGGCTTCAGCGGCGACGAACGCGCCGCGCTGGTCGTCGGCACCAAGCTGCTGAGCGGGCTGATGCTCGACCATCGCCAGGACGCCGACGACCTGTTCGCGCCGCTGCGCCCGCACATGGGCGAGTTCATCCGCACGCTGAAGGAACGCACCCGCGACGCCGGCTGACGCGGCACGCGCCGCGGTAAGCTGCGGCCGATGAAAGCCCGTCATGCCCGACCTCGCCAAGGCGCTCGAGGACATCCCCAACATCGGGCCGTCCATCGCCGGCGATCTGCGCGGCATCGGCATCGCCACGCCGCAGGCGCTGGTGCGACAGGACCCCTACGCCTGTACGCACGCGTGAACGCGGCAACCGGCCAGCGCCATGATCCCTGCCTGTGCGACTGCTTCATCGCCGCCGTGCGCTTCATGGACGGCGGGCCGCCCACGCCGTGGTGGCATTACACGGACGAACGCAAACAGCATTTCGCCCGGCACCCCGGCATCGCCGGTTAGGGTCCGGACAGGCGCGCCCCGGCTATGGTGCGCCGACGTCTTCCGGAGCCCCCCATGCGTAGTCACCGACGCCACTTCCTGACCGCGACCCTCGTCGCGGGCGCCACGCTCGTGCTGGCGGGCTGCAGCACGCTCAATGCGGTCACCGGCCTGCTGGGCAACCAGATCAACTTCACCCAGCCGCAGCTGCAGCGCTACCTCAACCAGAGTTTCCCGCGCGAGTTCGACAAGCTGGGCGGCCTGGTGTCGGCCACGCTGACCAATCCGCGCTTGAGCATTCCCTCCGGCGACAACCGGCTGCGCCTGGATTTCGACATCGGCGTGAGCGCGCTCGGCGCGCGCGATGTCAGCCGCGGCCACTTCGCGCTGGCCAGCCGGCTGCGCTACAACCCGGCCACCCAGGGCCTGCATCTGGACAATCCGGAGATCCTGTCCGTCGACGTACCCGGCGCGGGCTCGTTGATGTCCGGCGGCACCCGCCAGCTGGTCAACACGGTGCTGCAGGAATACGCACGCAACGAACCGGTCTACAAGATCGACAGCGACGTGCTGCGCCGCCTGCCGGCCAGCAAGCAGATCGGCAACCCCCAGATCGAGGATGGCCGCGTGGTCATCCCGCTGCAGTGAGAGGTGTCGCGATGATGAAATCGTTCCTGACCGATGCTCGCCCTGCTCGTCGCGCCGATACTGGCGTCGGCGGCCACGCCTTCGGTGCTGCGCTTCGATGCGGGGCAACTGCAGGCCGCCGCGCGCGCCGGCTTCCCGATGGAGGAATCGCTGCTGGAAGGCTTCGCCTCGCTGACCCTCAGCGACCCCGACGTGCGCATCCCGACGCCGGGCGAACGCGTCCGCCTGCAGATGAACTACGACATCGCCCTGGCCACCGGCGAACGCCTGGAGTACGGCAACGTCGTGGTCAGCAGCGGCCTGCGCTACGACCCGGCCACGCGCGGCCTGCACCTGGTGGATCCGCAGCTGGAACACCTGGGCACCGGCGCCGGTGGACGCGGCCTGCCCGGCGGTTCGCGCGAGGTGCTGCAGGACCTGATCCGCGAATACGCCCGCACCCGCCCGCTCTACCAGCTCAGCGCCGAGGACCTCGCCCAGGTGCCGGGCACGCTGACGGCCGACTCCCTGAAGATCCGGGATGGCCACGTCGAGCTGCAGCTGCCCGCGACCGCCTCGCCCTGAGTCGCCGGCGACACGCCGGACTGCTTCGTCTCACAAATCGGCGCCCACGTCGGGCCGCTGGGTCTCGCATCTCGCGCGTCGGACGTCACGCGCGACCTCGAGTGTGGCTGCCTGCAAGCCTCAGAGCATCGCGTGCGACACGCGGATACTGACCGTTCGGCGCGGGCACTTCGCGTGCAAGCCTCGGCGATGCGCGCGCGAAGCATGGCAGCCTCGAGCGCGATGTTCAGCATGTCGCATGCCAGTTCCGGAGACTCGCGCTGCGACCTGACCGGCATCGCGCGCGAGACATAGAGCATCGCGGCCGAGTCGTGGAGACTCGCGCGTGATGCTCTCGCATATGAAACGCGACGCCGAGGGGCTCGCGCGCGAGGCATCCGCAACTGAAAGGTCAGTCTCCGGACCTTGCCGGCGACATCGCCGGCGGTCGCACCCTCACAGTTCGAAGCGATAGCTCAGCTTCACGATCAGCTGTTCGTCGTTGCGCAGGCTGAAACTATCGCGCAGCGCGTCATCGACGCCGTCGGTGCCCGGCAGCTGCTCGTAACCGCCCCGGGCGTAGACCACGTACAGGTAGGACAACGGCGCCAGTTCGTAGCGGTAGCGCACCTGGAAGCCCAGGTTGCGCACGCGGAAGTCCTCGACCGTGTCGCTGGCCGCCACCGCATACCCCGACGGATCGAAGCGCCAGGCATCGTGCACGCGCGCACTGATCGCGATCGCTTCCAGCTTGACCCGCAATTCCTGCCGCGGATCGATGTTCCAGTCCAGGCCGGCGCGCAGCGTCGTCTCGCGGCCATCGAAGGCACCGACCAGGTCGCCCTGCGCGGCGCCCTGCCAGATCAGCCAGTCGGGCCGGCGCACGACATTCAGGCCCGCGTTGATGCTGAAGGCATCGTTGATGAAGTAGGTAGCGCCGTACCAGAAGGCTGAGCCCAGCTTGCGGTTGCCCGCCAGGCCGCCGCCGAAGGCCTCCACTTCGACCTCGTGCGCCCAGTTGCCCTTGCGCGGGCGCTCGTATTCGAAATACGCGTTCATGTTCGCCGGCAGGCGCACGATGCCGTTGCCGCGCAGCAGCGTGTCGTTGAGGCCGGCGCTGTTGACGTTGATCTGCGCGTACTCGTAGCTCCCGTCGCGCAGCTGGCCCTCGCGGCTCATCCGGAACTGGTCGTTGAGCTTCTCGCCATGGTTGTTGTGGCTGCTGCTCACGCGCCAGCGCCAGTCCTTGGACGAATAGCGCGAAGCCTCCGCCAGGTCGGTGAAGCGCTTGCGCGCCTCCCAGTGCAGGTAGTTGGTGCTGTTGCGCGACAGATAGCCGAAGTCGTTGAGCTGCAGGTCGTTGCCGAAATGCATGGCGATCCACTGCTGGCGCCAGCCGCGGTCCATCTCGTAGTCGGCCCAGACGGTGGCGCCGTAGTCCTGCACGGTGTCGCCGGCCTGCGCAATGCGGCTGCCCAACAGACGCGTGCGGATGTTCCAGCGCGCGGTGGGGCGCCAGTTGTGGTCCACGCCGAGCACGGTGGCCTCGCGGTCGCGCGCCGGATCGTCCACCTGGGTCAGCATCGCACCCAGGTTCTGGGTATCGAAATCGCGCACCACGCGCAGCGCGTTGAAGCGCCGGCCGGTGTCGCCGTCCTCGTCGGCCGAGAACAAGCCGTAGTTCACCCGGCCCAGGCTGCCGTTCAATTTCACCGCTGCGGTGATGTCGCCGGTGCTGCCGACGCGACGCGTATACAGCTGCTGGCTGAAGTCCGACGGCGTGGTCAGCTCGAAGATGCCCTGGTTCTCGGTAAAGAACGGGCGCTTGTCGCTGATGAAGGTCTCAGTAGCGCTGAAGTTCACCACCAGATCGTCGGCCTCCACCTGGCCGAAGTCCGGCTTGACGGTAGCCGAGAGCTGGAAGCGGCCGTTCGGCTTCCAGAAGATGTCCGCGCCGCCGTTGAAATCGCTGCCGCCGCCGACGTTGTCGTACAGGCCGGACACGTAGGGCGTGATCGCCAGCAGCGACTGGTCGTACCGCGGCACCGTGACCGGCGCGAAGTCGGACAGGAAGCGCGGGCGCTCGAAGCTCGCCTGCGGCCACGCCATGCGCTCGCCGGTGGAGCCGATCACGCGCGCCAGGAACACCTTCAGCGTGCGCTGACCATCCGTGCCGTCGCGCATCGGCGCGGTATGCCACGGGATCAGCAGTTCGACCGACCAGCCCTGCTCGTCCTCGGTCACCGCATGCCGCCATTGGCCGTCCCAGTCGTCGCTGAACTGGTTCTCGTTGGTGATGATCTCGTCGGCGATGCCGCCGGTGGAGCTCACGGTGAAGGCATACCCGGTGCGCCCGTCGCCATCGAAGTCGATGAAGGCGTTGACGCGGTCGACCTGCGCATCGAAATCGCGCTGCACCTTCTGCCGCGTGCGCGGCACGCCGGGCGGCTGGGTGTTACGGAACGCGATCGCCAGGCCGTCGGGCGTGGCCAGCACCCACGCCTCGGTGGCGAGCGAGCCGGGCTCGCCGGTCAGCGGCTGCGTCTTGCGGAAGTCGGTGACGTGGCGCGCGCCCTGCCATTCGACAGGATCGATGCGGCCGTCGATCTCGACGGCCTGGGCCACGGTGCAAGGCAGGGCCAGCGCAAGCAGGCCGGCGAATCGGGTCAGGGTCATGGCAGGCGGGTGGTGGTCCGGTGCGCGCACGTTAACGACGCGGCCCGGACGCCACACCTGCCGTCGGTCATTTCAACCTTTCGGCATCCTGCGGCATCCGTGCCTGATGGAGGTCAGCGCCCTTTCTTGGGCTGCAGCATCGTGCCCGTGCACTTCTTGCTGCCGCAGCGGCAGGCCCAGATCTTCTTCAGGCGCGCGGTGTGCGGCTCGTCCAGGGTGATGCCGTAGTTGTAGGTCAGCTCCTCGCCGGGCTTGATGGCGCGGATCGCTTCGATGAAGACCTTGTCCTTCTTGCGGTTCTTGCCGTCGTGCTCCTCGATCACCGCTTCGCAGTTCGGGTCGCAGCTGTGGTTGATCCAGCGCGCCTTGTTGCCCTTGTGGTTGGCGTCGATGACGTAGTCGTCGTTGAGCGTGAATAGGAAGGTGTGGCCGGTTTCCACGTCGCCGGCATCGTCGGCGTCCACTTCCTCGTGCGTGCGGCGCTTGCCCTTGTACTCCACCACCCGCTCGCCCTTCTCGATCGGGGCGATGGCGAACACGCCGTTACCGTGGATGTCGGATTGGCGGGCTTCGATCTTGCGGGGCATGCGGGGGTCCGGCGGGAGAGAGGAGGGACGATTCTCGCCCATGCGCGCGGGTTTCCCAACTTTCCATGCCTGAACGTTTCCATCCGGGGGTGTGGCCGGTCCCCGCAAGGCGGTGCGTTCGATGCCCGTCCCCCTCATTGCGACCTTCGATATGCGCGCCAGCCCGATCCTGCTCGCCACCGCCCTGTGCCTCGCCCTGTCCGCCTGCCAGCCTGTGGAAACGCAGACGACGGCCCAGCTGCCGGCGCCCGCGCCGAGCGACGCCGACCTGCTCGCCCGCGGCGAATACCTGGTGCGGACCACCGGCTGCAACGACTGCCACACACCGGGCTACGCCGAATCCGGCGGCACCACCGACAAGGCGGCGTGGCTGGTGGGTTCGCCGATGGGCTTCCATGGCCCGTGGGGCACCACCTACCCGAGCAACCTGCGGTTGCGCATGCAGCAGCTCACCGAAGCGCAGTGGATGGAGTACAGCGCCAACCTGCGCACCCGCCCGATGATGCCGGACTTCGCCGTGCGCGCGATGACCGAAGAAGACCGTCGCGCGATCTACCGCTTCGTGCATTCGCTCGGCGCTGCGGGCCAGCCTGCGCCCGAGGCGCTGCCGCCTGGCCAGACGCCGCCGGCACCGTACCTCGGCCTGGTCCTGCCGGCGCCGACGGCCGAGGCGCCGGCCGCGCACTGAGCCTTCGCGGCCGCCTTACCAAGGGAACAGGCGGCCGTTGAACATCCAGAACAGGCCCAGGGCCAGACCGAAGACGGTCCAGAACAGCTGACCCAGCCCGCGGAACAGCTTCACCGCCAGGTAGACGCCGCCGATGGCGAGCAGCACGCGCCAGACGAAGCCCTGGTCCAGGCCGCGGGCGGACGGGGCGGAACCGGAAGAGGCGTGGGTGGTGGTCATGGTGGCGATCCTGGGAAAGGGCGTCCGGGAGTGGACGGGACCCATCTTCCCGATCCCGCCGGTGCCGCATCAGTCGCAACCGTCAACGATCGCGGGTGACATTCGTCAGCCGCCGGGCCGTGCCTGAACGGGGAAAACCCCCGGATTTGAGCCGGGCGGCCTGAAAGCGTACAATTTCGGTACGTTTTCCGAGTTCCTCCCCCATGCTCCGCGTCACCAAGCTGACCGACTACGCCACCGTGGTCCTGACCGTGCTCGCCGCCCGGCCGGGCGAGGTCCTGAGCGCGTCCGACCTGGCCGAACACTCCGGCCTGGAATCCCCCACCGTAAGCAAGGTGCTCAAGCCGCTGGCGCAGGCCGGCCTGGTGGAAGGCCTGCGGGGCGTGCACGGCGGCTACCGCCTGAGCCGCGATGCGGCCGACATCAGCCTGGTGGAAATCGTCGAGGCCATGGAAGGTCCGCTGGCCATGACCGAATGCAGCCAGAGCGAAAGCCAGTGCGGCATCGCCCACCAGTGCGGCGCGCGCGCCAACTGGCGGTTGATCAACGACGTGGTGGCCGACGCGCTGCGCGGCTTCACCCTCGCCCAGATGGTCACCCCTCCCCCCTCCTCTTCCGACGACGTGCGCAGGCGACCCATCGCCGTGCAGGTCGCGACCCGTTGAACCGTAGGCAGCCCGATGGCCACCGAGAACGCTGAAATCCTGGAACAGCTGGGACGTCGCTACGACGCCGGCTTCATCACCGACATCGAATCCGATTCGTTGCCGCCCGGTCTGGACGAGGACGTCGTCCGCGCCCTGTCGGCGAAGAAGAACGAGCCGGAGTGGATGACCGAATGGCGCCTGGCGGCCTACCGCCACTGGCTGACGATGCAGGCCCCGCACTGGGCCAAGCTGAAGATCGGCCCGATCGATTTCCAGGCCATCAGCTACTACAGCGCGCCGAAGGCGAAGTACGCCTCGCTGGACGAGGTGCCGCAGGAACTGCTGGATACCTACGACAAGCTGGGCGTGCCGCTGCACGAGCGCGCCAAGCTGGCCGGCGTGGCGGTGGACGCGGTGTTCGACTCCGTCTCCGTCGGCACCACCTTCCGCAAGGAGCTGGCCGAGAAGGGCGTGATCTTCTGCTCGATGTCCGAGGCCATCCAGGAACACCCCGAGTTGGTGAAGCAGTACCTGGGCAGCGTGGTGCCGGTGGGCGACAACTATTTCGCCGCGCTGAACTCGGCGGTGTTCTCCGACGGCAGCTTCGTGTTCATCCCCAAGGGCGTGCGCTGCCCGATGGAACTGAGCACCTATTTCCGCATCAACGCCGGCCACACCGGCCAGTTCGAGCGCACGCTGATCGTCTGCGAGGACAAGGCCTACGTCTCGTACCTGGAAGGTTGCACCGCGCCGATGCGCGACGAAAACCAGCTGCACGCGGCCGTCGTCGAACTCGTTGCGCTGGAAGACGCCGAGATCAAGTACAGCACGGTGCAGAACTGGTACCCGGGCGACGAGGAAGGCCGCGGCGGCATCTACAACTTCGTCACCAAGCGCGCCGAGTGCCGTGGCGCGCGCGCCAAGGTGACCTGGACGCAGGTGGAAACCGGTTCGGCGATCACCTGGAAGTACCCGTCCTGCGTGCTGCTGGGCGATGACTCGGTGGGCGAATTCCACTCGGTCGCGCTGACCCACCACCGCCAGCAGGCCGACACCGGCACCAAGATGATCCACGTGGGCAAGCGCACCAAGTCCAAGATCGTCAGCAAGGGCATCAGCGCCGGCCGCGGCCAGAACACCTACCGCGGCCTGGTGAAGGTGGACCGCAACGCCGACGGCGCGCGCAACTACACCCAGTGCGACAGCCTGCTGATCGGCAAGAAATGCGGCGCCCACACCTTCCCCTACATCGAAGTGAAGAACCCCACCGCGACGCTGGAGCACGAGGCCACCACCTCCAAGATCAGCGACGACCAGCTGTTCTACTGCCGCGCCCGCGGCATCGGCCAGGAAGACGCCGTCAGCATGATCGTCGACGGCTTCTGCAAGCAGGTCTTCCGCGAACTGCCGATGGAATTCGCGGTGGAAGCCAAGAAACTGCTGGAAGTGTCGCTGGAAGGCAGTGTGGGATGAAGACCTTCCCCGCTTGGCTCCTCCTCGCGGTCGCCGCGCCGACGTGGGCCGGAGTTGGCGCATGCCGGGAGGAGGCCCTTGAGGGCGTGGCGTCTTTCAAGGCACCACCGGACACCTACCTGCAGACTCCCGTCGAAATCACCATCGCGATGAAGTTCAGAGGGGACGGCACCATGGAAGAGATCGCGGTAGTCGACTCTTCCAGAAATCGGGACCTTGATCGAGCCGCGCTGGAAATGATCCGACACGCCAATCTCTCCGACGCTTGCCTGCAGACCTCCCGAGGCCGCGTCGACATCGTGTTCCGTGCAGCACCGCAGCTTCCGGACGCCATAGCCCCGTCGATGCGGATCATCCGCGTCGACCACGCCAACCATTAGACAAGACACGCCAATATGATGCTGAAGATCGACAACCTCCACGCCAGCGTCGCCGGCAAGGACATCCTCAAGGGCCTCTCGCTGGACGTGAAGCCGGGCGAAGTGCACGCCATCATGGGGCCCAACGGCGCCGGCAAGTCCACGCTGGGCAACATCCTGGCCGGCCGCGAGGGCTATGAGGTCACCGCGGGCAGCGTCGAATTCGACGGCAAGCCGCTGCTGGACCTGGACCCGGAAGAGCGCGCCGCCGCCGGCGTGTTCCTCGCGTTCCAGTACCCGGTGGAGATCCCGGGCGTGAACAACACCTACTTCCTCCGTGCAGCGCTCAATGCGCAGCGCAAGGCGCGCGGCGAGTCGGAACTGGACTCCATGCAGTTCCTCAAGCTGGTGCGCGAGAAGCTGGCCGTGCTGCACCTGAAGGACGAGCTGTTGCACCGCGGCGTCAACGAAGGTTTCAGCGGCGGCGAGAAGAAGCGCAACGAGATCTTCCAGCTCGCCGTGCTGGAACCGAAGCTGGCGATCCTGGACGAGACCGACAGCGGCCTGGACATCGATGCGTTGAAGAACGTCGCCGACGGCGTCAACGCGCTGCGCTCGCCGGACCGCGCGTTCCTGGTCATCACTCACTACCAGCGCCTGCTCGACTACATCAAGCCGGACGTGGTGCACGTGCTGGCCGGTGGCCGCATCGTCGAGACCGGCGGCCCGGAACTAGCGCTGGAGCTGGAACAGCACGGCTACGCCTGGATCAAGGACCGGGTGGCGCCGGAGCGGGCGGCCTGATGAGCGCGCTGCTCGATTCCCTGTCGGCCGGCTTCAGCGGCGACGCCGCGCGCCGCGCCGTGCTCGACGAAGCGCTGCGCGACGGCCTGCCCGGCCCGCGCACCGAAGCCTGGAAATACACCTCGCTGCGTCAGCTGGAGCGGCGCAGCTTCACCGCGGTCGAGGCGCTGCCATCGCTGGACCCGATGCTGCTGGCCGACATCCCGGCCCCGCGCGCGGTGTTCGTCAACGGCCGCTACTCGGTGGCGCTGTCGTTGACCACCGACCTGCCGGACGGCGTCAGCCTGCAACTGCTGTCCGAAGCCCTCGCTGAGGGCGGCGATGCGGCGCGCTTCCTGCAGCGCCGCTTCGAACGCACCGACGAAGTCTTTGCCCGGCTCAACGCTGCGCTGGCGACCGAAGGCCTGCTGCTGCGCGCAGAGGCCGGCGTGCGCAGCGAACAGCCGTTGCACCTGGTCTTCATCGGTACCGATGACGGCGCCGACCGCGCCTGGCACCTGCGCAACCTGATCGAGCTGCGCGCCGGCGCGTCGCTGACGGTGGTGGAGCACCACGTCGCCGCCACACCGCACGCGCACTTCATCAACGCCCTGAGCCACGTGCACCTGGCGACGGGCGCGACCCTGTCGCATGCACGCGTGCAGGCCGAGAGCGATCGCGCCACAGCCCTGCTGCGCACCGACGCGGTGCTGGCGCGCGATGCCGACTACCGCCGCGTCGACCTGGAACTCGGTGGCGCCCTGTCGCGCCATGAACTCAACGTGCGATTGGAAGGCGACAACGCGCGCCTGACGGCGAACGGCGTGCTGCTGGCCGGCGGCCGCCGCCATGTCGACACGCGCCTGGGCATCGACCATATCGGCCGCGACACCGCCTGCGGCCTGACCTGGCGTGGTCTCGGTGCCGGTCGTGGGCGGGCGGTGTTCCATGGCGGCATCCTGATCCGCGAAGGCGCGGACGGCACCGATGCCGCGCTGTCGAACAAGAACCTGCTGCTGTCGGACAACGCCGAGATCGATACGCAACCGGTGCTGGAAATCCATGCCGACGAAGTGAAGGCCGCGCATGGCGCCACGGTCGGCCAGCTGGATGCCAATGCCCTGTTCTACCTGCGCTCGCGCGGACTGACGCAGGCCGAAGCCCGCCAGCTGCTGACGACCGCGTTCTGCCGCGAGCCACTGGGCGTGATCGAAGACGCCGGCGTGCGCGAGGCGCTGCTGGCGCGCGTGGACGCCGCCCTGGCCGCGCTGGAGTCGGCATGAACCACGAAGTCCTGCGCGAGGCCGGTGCCATCGACTGGGCGCGCGTCCGCGCCGACTTCCCGCTGCTCACCCGCCAGGTCAACGGCAAGCCGCTGACCTACCTGGACAGCGCGAATACCGGACAGAAGCCGGCGTCGGTGATCCAGACCGTCGACGATTTCTATCGCCAGCACAACGCCAATGTCAGCCGTGCCGTGCATACGCTCGGCACGGAAGCGACCGAGGCCTACGAAGGCGCGCGCAAGACCCTGGCCCGCTTCCTTAACGTGCGGCCGGACGAGCTGGTGCTGTGCAGCGGCACGACGTTCGCGATCAACCTGGTGGCCTATTCGTGGGCGCTGCCGCGCCTGAAGGCGGGCGACACCGTGCTGGTCTCGCGGATGGAGCACCACGCCAACATCGTGCCGTGGCAGCTGGTCGCCGAGCGCACCGGCGCGACGGTGAAGGTCGCCGAGATCCGCCAGGACGGCACGCTCGACCTCGATGCGTTGTACGCCGCGATGACCGGCGACGTAAAGCTGCTTGCCCTCACCCACACCTCCAACGTGCTGGGAACGGTGAACCCGGTGCGCGAGATCTGCCGCGAGGCCCGCAAGCGCGGCATCGTCACCGTCGTGGATGGTTCGCAGGCGGTGCCGCACCGTGCGGTCGACGTCGCCGCGATCGGTTGCGACTTCTACGCATTGACTGGCCACAAGATGTGCGGCCCCACGGGCACCGGTGCGTTGTGGGCGCGCAAGGAACACCTGCAGGCCATGCCGCCGTTCATCGGCGGCGGCGAGATGATCAAGGAAGTCAGCTTCGACGGGACCGTGTTCAACGACCCGCCTCACAAGTTCGAAGCGGGCACGCCCAACATCGCCGGCTTCATCGGCCTGGGCGCTGCCGTCGACTACCTGGATGCGCTGGGCATGGCGAACGTTGAAGCCCGCGAAGCAGCGCTGCTGGCGCATGCCACCGAGGAACTGGACCGGATCGAGGGCCTGCACATCTTCGGCCGCGCCCCAGACAAGGCGGCGGTGATTTCCTTCCTGATCGAAGGCGCGCACGCGCACGACCTGGCCACGCTGCTCGACCTGGAGGGCGTCGCCGTCCGTTCCGGCCAGCACTGCGCGCATCCGCTGCTGCAGTTCTACGGGGTGGCCGCCACGTTGCGGGCCTCGTTCGCGTTCTACAACTCGCACGAGGACGTGGAACGCTTCATCGTCGCCCTTCGGAAGGCCCGCAGCCTGCTGGCCTGACGCTGCGGCGGAACGGGCCGCCGCCCTACAATGGGCGGCATGGATACCCTGACCTTTCGCCCCGCCACTCACGCCGACATCCCGGCCCTCGTCGCCCTCGTCACGTCCGCCTATCGCGGCGATGTCAGCAAGCAGGGCTGGACCACCGAAGCGGACATGCTGGACGGCCAGCGCATCGACCCCGACGTGCTCGCCCGCGACATCGATCGCGACCGCAGCCGCATCCTCCTGGCCGAGCGGTCGGGAACGCTACTGGCCTGCGCGCACGTGGCCGAGGACGAAGGCGCGGGCTACTTCGGCATGTTCTCCGTGCGGCCCGACCTGCAGGGCGGCGGCGTGGGCAAGGCCGTGCTGGCCGAAGCCGAGCGTGTCGCTCGCGATGAATGGCGCCTGCCGGCGATGCGCATGACGGTGATCGACATCCGCGACGAGCTGATCGCCTTCTACGGCCGGCGCGGCTATGTGCGCACGGGCATCAAGAAGCCGTTCCCGTATGGCGACGAGCGCTACGGCATTCCCAAGCGCGACGACCTGCGCTTCGAGATCCTCGAGAAGCCGCTGGCAGGGGCCATCGCATGAGCGTTACCTGGACCTTCGTCTGCGCCACCGGCGAGCTACTGCCCGGCGAGCTGAAGACGGTGTTCGACGAGGTCACCGGCACACCCATCGTCGTCCTCAACCACGAAGGCGACCTGTACGCACTGGAAGACAAGTGCAGCCATGAGGACTTCGAGCTGTCCTCCGGCCACTTCGACCCCGCGGACGCCAGCATCGAGTGCGTCCTGCACGGGGCGCGCTTCGACGTCCGCGACGGCCGCGCCTTGTGCGCCCCGGCTTACTCGCCGGTGGCCAAGTTCCCGGTCCGGCTGGAGCATGGCGGCATCTGGACCCGGGATGACCGGGACTGACCTTCAGAATGTAAACATTCTGTTGTAATCGCAAATCATTCTCATTATCCTGTCGCACCCCTGCGGCAGACCGCCGCAGCCCGCCCCTTCGAGGCCCCGGTGCCGCGCGTCCTACGCCCTGTCCTGCCGACTGTCATCAGCGTGCTCCTGGCATGCCTGCTGCTGTTTGCGAGCGGGCTCAGCGCCTCGCCGATGCCATCGCCCGCGATGGCGGAAGCCGCCACCGTCGAGACCGACGGCAGCACCGACGGGGATCTTGCGGTGACGGCCAGCGAAGGCGACAGCGCGCACGCCGCGCTGCCGATGCCCGCCGAATCCGAGCCCGGCGCGGGCCTAGCCCACGCGATAGCCGCACCGCGACCCACTGGCAGCGCTCACCGTATCGCCACCGAGTCCGACGGCCCGCGCACGCGCTCGCACGCCTACCAGAGCTGCGGCCCACCGCGCTGACACCGCGTCGGCCCATGCCCCGCGCATGGCGCCCACCTCCGTGCGCCGCACATCGCGCACGACACGAATCCCCTTTTCTCACTCTGCCCCGTAGCTATCGCCACCGGGACATCCGCTCAAGCACACAAGGATGCCTATGAACTTCCGCCCTTCCCCCCTGACCGCCGCCCTGCTGATGGCGATCGCCGCCCCGACCCTCGCCGCTCCCGTCGGCGATGCGCCGGCCGACGCCGCCATGCAGGCCAAGGAACTGGACACCGTCGAGGTGCACGGTGAGCGCGTCCAGAAGGCCAGCTCGCCGAAGTACACCGAAGACCTTGTCGATACGCCGCAGACGATCACCGTCGTGACCAGCGAAGTCATGGCGCAGCAGAACCTGCTGGGCCTGAAGGACGTGCTGAGCACGCTGCCCGGCATCACCTTCGGTGCCGGCGAAGGCGGTGGTGGTTACGGCGACAGCATCAACCTGCGCGGCTTCACCGCCAGCAGCGACATCACCACCGACGGTGTGCGCGACAGTGCGCAGTACACGCGCAGCGACACGTTCAACCTCGAGTCGATCGAACTGATCAATGGCGCGAACTCGGCGATGTCGGGCGCTGGCTCGGTCGGCGGCACCATCAACCTGGTCAGCAAGACGGCGCGCGAGGGCGATTTCAACACCTTCACCGTGGGCGCGGGCTCGGACAAGTACGGCCGCGTCACTGCCGACAGCAACTTCGACTTCGAGAACGGCATCGCCGTGCGTCTGAATGCGATGGGCCATACCCAGGATGTGCCGGGCCGTGACGAAGAGTTCAAGCACCGCTGGGGCTTCGCGCCGTCGATCGCGTTCGGCCTGGATTCCGACACGCGCTTCACGCTGAGCTACCTGCACCAGCACGACAACAACATGCCGCAGTACGGCGTGCCGTTCGCACTGAGCCCGTTCAACGACGGCCCGCTGCCGGGCGTGGATCGTGAAACCTATTTCGGCTACCGAAACACGTCGCGCCAGGAAAGCGACGTGGACATGCTGACGGGCGTCTTCGAAATGGATTTCGGCGACCACGTGACCCTGCGCAGCCTGGGCCGCCTGCAGCGCGTCGAGCAGTACACCAACGCCACCGCCCTGCAGGGCTCGTGGTGCCTTCCGAACAACACCAATCCCTACACCGGCCAGGCCTGCGTGGGCCAGCCGGCCGGCACGTGGAATCCGAATGGCGGCCCGCGCGGGCTCGTGCGCGATACCGAGAATTTCATCGCCCACAGCCAGACCGACCTGACGGCCAGCTTCAGCACCGGCGCCGTCCGCCATGACGTCGTCGTCGGCGTGTCCTTCAGCAAGGAGGATTTCGAGCTCGACACCGGCACGACGTTCCGCAATCCCGATGGCTCCACGACGGGCATCACCTACCCGATCCAGAACTTCGATAACCCGTACAACGTCTGGACCGGTCCGCAGAACTACTTCCGCACCGGCCGTACCGAGGGCAGCCTGAACAACCAGGCCGTGTACGTGTTCGATACGCTGAAGTTCGGCGACCAGTGGCTGTTGAACCTGGGCGCGCGTTACGAGCACAACGAAGGCGACACGGTGAACTACGCTGTTTCCACCACGGGCCAGATCACCGGCGTGAGCGGCGTGTTCGAGAACGAGGACGACCTGTTCTCCTACCGCGCCGGCCTGGTTTACAAGCCGATGGACAACGCCAGCGTCTATCTGTCGTACGCCAACAGCAAGACGCCGTCGAAGTCGTCGGTCAATGGCGCGTGCAGCGCAGTGACCTGCAACGTCGATCCGGAAACCGCGGTCAACATCGAGCTGGGCACGAAGTGGGACGTGCTGGAGAACCGCCTGGCGGTGACTGCTGCGCTGTTCCGCAACGAGCGCCAGAACTACAAGGTGGCCAGTGTCGACCCGCTGCAGCCGGAACAGGTACTCGACGGCAAGGCCCGCGTGGACGGCGTCGCGCTGGGCGTGGCCGGCAACATCACCCGTGAGTGGGCGGTGTTCGCCAATTACACGTTCCTGGACAGCGAAGTCCTGCAGAACGCCGCCGATGGCGCGGCGAGCGACCCGGTCAAGGGCAACGAACTGACCCAGACGCCGCGCCACTCGGCCAGCCTCTGGAGCACCTACGAACTAGGCGACTGGACCTTTGGCTACGGCGCGACGTACCAAGGCAGTTTCTATCCGAACAACTCTTCGGCCACGGCCTACCTGAAGACGGAGGCCTACTGGGTCCACCGCGCGATGGTCGGTTACCAGATCAACGAACGGATCGGCCTGCAGCTCAACGTCAGCAACCTGTTCGACGAGGAGTACTACACCGGCATCCGCAACAACCTGACCGTCAGCGGCACGGGTGTGGTCACCGCCGGCAACGGCTGGGCCAACCCGGGCGAAGGCCGCTCGGCGGTGCTCACGGCCACGTTCCGCTTCTGATCCGCCTGCGCTACCCACCCCGCCCATGCACAATGGGCGGGGTTTTCTTTTCGAGGTGAACCGACATGCTGCTGGCGATTCCGGATGTCCTGACTCCCGTGCAGGTCGCACAGGCACGGGCGCGGCTGGACGCCGCCGACTGGACGGATGGCCGCGTCACCGCCGGCTACCAGTCCGCCAAGGCCAAGGACAATGCGCAGTTGCCAGAGGATTCGCCGGCCGCACGTGACGTCGGCGCACTGATCCTGGATGCGCTCTCGCGCAACAGCACATTCTTCTCGGCCGCGCTTCCGAAGCGCATCTACCCGCCGCTGTTCAATCGCTACGACGGGGGCCAGTCCTTTGGGTACCACGTCGACAACGCGATCCGCTACGACCGTAGTCGCGGAGGCGTGGATCCCGTACGCACGGACCTGTCCGCCACCCTGTTCCTCAGCACGCCCGACGAATACGACGGTGGCGAGCTGATCATCGAAGACACCTACGGCACGCAGAGCGTGAAGCTGCCGGCCGGCCACTTGGTGCTCTATCCCGGCACCAGCCTGCACAAGGTGACGCCGGTGACGCGCGGCGCGCGCGTGGCCTCGTTCTTCTGGATGCAGAGCATGGTGCGCGACGACGGCCACCGGCGGCTGATGTTCGAATTGGACGTCTCCATCCGCCGCCTCACCGCCGACGTGCCGGAACACCCCGCGCTGGTCCAGCTCACCGGGGTGTACCACAACCTCCTCCGGCAATGGGCGGAGACCTGACCTCAAACAAGAGCCAACCTTGTTTGCACTTGATAAGTATTCTCATCTAGAATGCCCATTACGGCCCGCTTGTACGGCGCGCCACGGGGACATTCTTGAACCAGCCGCTTGACAAGCTGACCGCCATGCCCGCGCATGGCATTGCGCACGCGCCATGGAAGCGCGTGGTCGGGTGGGCGCTGTTCGTGGTCGGCCTGGCGCTGCTGCTGGGCTCGAGCCTTACCGACCTGTCGCGTACACCCACCAGTGCCGACGCCAGCGCGATCGCCACCCCGGCTTTCGTCTTCCACGACCTGCGCGACCACGGTGAACCCCGCGAGGAACAGCATCGTGAAACGCCGGCCAAGAAGGCCAGGCTCACCACGCTGAAGGTGCTGACCGAGCGCACCGCGTCGCACGCGCGGGGCACCGCATTCCATTTGCAGGCATCGCTGCCTGTGCCGGGCACGCGCTCACGCGATGTCCCGACCCTGCCGGCCGCACCCGGCGCACTGCATCGGCCCGATCCGGCACTGAGCCTCCACTACGGCCAGGCGCCTCCGGCCGCCTGATCCGCATCCGCGGCCGGGTCACGGCCGCCCTTCGCCGTTCGCTCCCTCCAGCCCGCGCCTCCGCGCGACGGCTGCCCCCTTCTTTCATTCCATCAGACAAGACCTCATGAACGTCACCCGCACGTCCGTGCGCGCGCCGCTGCGCCGCCATCCCCTCGCCCTCGCCTTGCTGGCCTTCGCCGCCGCGCCTGCGGTCGCCCAGAGCGCACCGGATGCCGCCGATGCCAACACCCTCGACACCGTGGTCGTGACGGCGTCCGGCTTCGAGCAGAAGATCACCGATGCGCCCGCCAGCATCAGCGTGATCACCCGCGAAGAACTGCGCCAACGCCCTTACATCACCCTGATCGATGCCGTCCGCGACCTGGAAGGCGTCGACGTCGGTGAGACCTCCGACAAGACCGGCCAGAAGACGGTGAGCATCCGCGGCATGGGCCCGGACTACACGCTGATCCTGATCGACGGCAGGCGCCAGAACAACCACGGCGACATCTATCCGAATTCCTTCGGCGGCAATCAGTTCAACCACATTCCGCCGCTGGACATGATCGAGCGCATCGAGGTCATCCGTGGCCCGGCCTCCACGCTGTACGGCGCGGACGCGCTGGGTGGCGTCATCAACATCATCACGCGCAAGGTCTCCGACCGTTGGCGCGGGTCGGCGACGATCGGCCACAGCGTGCAGGAGAACAGCGACTTCGGCAGCGACAGCACCGCCGACTTCGCGTTGATGGGGCCGCTGGTGAAGGATCGCCTGGGCTTGGGTGTGCGCGGATCGTGGTACGAGCGCAACGCCTCCACACCGGAGTACGAAGCCATCACCGCGCCGGACGGCACCGTGTTCGAGCGCGCACTGGGTTTCGGTGGCGGCGGCAAGACGGTGGACAACACCAACAAGAGCGCCGGCGTGACGCTGAGCTGGACGCCGACCGACAACCAGAGCGTGATCTTCGATTACGACACCTCCAAGCAGGTGTACGACAACACGCCGTACCTCAACAACCTCGGCACCGAAACCTATCCGCTGGGCACCGTGGACGGCCTGGCCGGCATCTGGCGCGCGGCCCCGCAGGTCGGCTACGCCGCGGACCAGGAATTCACCCGCGACCAATGGTCGGTGACCCACCAGGGCCAATGGGCGTTCGGCAACAGCTTCGTCTCGCTGGCGCATATCGACACCGGCAACCACGGCCGCACGCTGCCGTTCACCGTCGCGGAGCGCTTGCTCCACCGCGACATCTACTGCAACAACGCCGCCACCTGCGCAACCGGCCCGTACGCCGGCCTGACCCGCGCGCAGCGCCAGCAGTTGGCGGTCGATACCTTCCTGCCGCGCCCGAAGCGCACCATGGAAAGCCGCCAGTACACGCTGGATGCCAAGCTGGACTTCGCCGTCGGCGACGCGCACCACTTCATCGTCGGCGGACAGGCCATCGACGGTGAACTGGAAGATGGCGTGTTCGGCATGGAAGGCGGCGGCGATGGTGCCGGCACCGTGCAGGATCACAAGATGTGGTCCGTCTTCGCCGAGGACAACTGGAAGCCGATCGAACGCCTGACCATCACGCTGGGCCTGCGCCACGACGACCACAACGTGTTCGGCAGCCACCTCAGCCCGCGTGCGTACGCCGTGTGGGACGTCAGCGACGCGTGGACGGTGAAGGGCGGCGTGAGCACGGGCTTCAAGACACCCAAGACCACCGACCTGTACGACGGCATCACCGGCTTCGGCGGCCAGGGCACTTCGCCCTTCGTCGGCAACCCCGACCTGCAGCCGGAGACCAGCATCAACAGCGAGATCGCGGTCTACTGGACCTCGGCCGACGACGCGCACACGTTCAACCTCACGGCGTTCCGCAACGACTTCGACGACAAGATCGCGCGCGGCGAAACCAGCCTGAGCTGCGAGCAGACTGGCGGCGTGCGTCCTTGCGCGAACCTGGGCGACTACGCGCAACTCGGCTACACCACGTATGCGCAGAACATCAACATCGATGAAGTGCGCATCCAGGGCGTGGAGGTCGCCGGCCGCTGGGGCATCACCGACACGCTGTCGCTGCGTGCCAACTACACCTACACCGACAGCGAGCAGTTGAGCGGTGCGCAGCAGGGCCTGCCGCTGACGAATACCGCCAAGCACATGGCAAACACGAGCCTCACCTGGCAGGCGACGGAGAACTTCAGTCTGCAGTTGCTGGCGGAAGCGCGCTCGAAGCGCTATCGCGACGTCATCAACGGCGTGCGGCGCGACTACGAGGACTACACCGTGCTGCACCTGGGCGCGCAGTACCGGTTCAACGAGCATGTCTCGCTGTCCGGCCGGATCAACAACCTGCTGGACGAGGACTTCACCACGTTCCAGACCGTCTGGACGCAGGATGCCAGCGGCGCGTACGCACCCAGCTACCTCGACGACTACAACAACAAGGACAAGTCGCGAAACCTGTGGTTGAGCCTCAACGTCAACTTCTGAGGCCTTCGGGCGTTCCCCTTGCTGCGGGAAGGGGAACGCACCTCAATTGAGAGCCATTCTCATCTGTGATGTAATGGCCGCCCCGCGCCCGCCTGCCTTCGAGACGCCGTTGTCCCCATCCGCCTCCCCCGCCCTGCAACAGCAACGCCGCGGCTTCTGGCTGCGCACGCTGCACCAGTGGCACTGGATCAGTTCGGCGGTCTGCCTGGTGGGGATGCTGTTGTTCACGATCACCGGCATCACGCTGAACCATGCCGCCCGGATCGAGGCCAAGCCCGAGGTCAGCAATCGGACGGCCACGTTGCCGGCACCCGTGCTCGCCGGCCTGGGCGATCGCCACGAAGGCAATGCGCCGCTGCCGACGCCGGTCGCCGGCTGGCTGGAAAACGAGTTGTCCATCGCCATCGGCGCACGGCAGGCGGAATGGTCCGACGTGGAGGTCTACCTCTCGATGCCGGGCCCGGGCACCGACGCCTGGTTGAGCATCGACCGCGAAACGGGCGCCGTGGAGTTCGAGCGCACGAACCGCGGTTGGATCTCCTACTTCAACGACCTGCACAAGGGCCGCAATGCCGGAACGGCCTGGAGCTGGTTCCTGGACATCTTCGCGGTGGCCTGCCTGGTGTTCTGCATCACCGGGTTGTTCCTGCTCTACCTGCATGGCCGCCAACGCCGCATGACCTGGCCGATGGTCGGCCTGGGCCTGCTGGTGCCGCTGCTGATCGCCCTGCTCTTCATCCACTGATCCCCCTCCACGCATCCACGAGTGACCGCATGTCCAAGATCGCCGTCCACACCACGCTGACCATCGCACTCAGCGGCCTGCTGGCCGCGCCGGCCTACGCCGCCACCCTGGACATCAATGTCGAAGTCCCCAAGCTCAACGTCGCCGAATACCACCGCCCGTACGTGGCGATCTGGGTCGAAGGCGCCGACCAGAAGGTCGCCGCCAACCTGTCGGTCTGGTACCAGCAGCGCGACACCGCCGAAGGCCACGGCACCAAGTGGCTGCCCGACATGCGCCAATGGTGGCGCAAGTCCGGCCGCACGCTGAAGGTGCCGGTGGATGGCGTCACCGGCCCGACCAAGCCGGTGGGCAAGCACGCCCTGAGCTTCACCGACAAGCAGCCGCAGCTGGCCAACTTGGCGCCGGGCGACTACACGCTGGTCGTCGAGGCCGCGCGCGAAGTCGGTGGCCGCGAACTGCTGAAGATCCCCTTCAGCTGGCCGGCCAAGAAGCCGCCGCAGACCGGCAAGGCGCAAGGCACCACCGAACTCGGTGCCGTCACCCTGACCGTCAAGCCCTGATCCCTTTCCACGTACGCAGCTGGAGATTCCGATGAAGCGTTCCCTTGCCGTGGCCATCGCCCTGGCCTCCGTCATTCCCGCCAGCGCCCTGGCCCACAAGGCCTGGATGATGCCGTCGCAGACCGTCATCGCCGGTACCAATCCGTGGATCACGGTGGATGCCGCGGTGTCGAACGACCTGTTCTACTTCAACCACGTGCCGCTGCGCACCGAAGGCCTGGTCATCACCGCGCCGGACGGCACTGCCGTGGACGCGCAGAACCTCGCCACCGGCAAATACCGCACCGTGTTCGACGTCGAACTGAAGCAGCAGGGCACCTACCGCATCGCGACGGTCAACAAGGGCCTGATGGTTCGCTGGGAAGGGGCCGACGGCAAGCCGGCCGGCCTGCGCGGCGCCAAGCCCGAGGACCTCGCCACCAAGGTGCCGAAGGACGCGAAGAACCTGCAGGTCTCGCAGTCCGTCGGCCGCGTCGAGACGTTCGTGACCAATGGTTCGCCGAACGACACCGCGCTGAAGGCCACCGGTGA
Organism: Pseudoxanthomonas sp.; assembly: GCA_047600885.1. GTDB lineage: Bacteria > Pseudomonadota > Gammaproteobacteria > Xanthomonadales > Xanthomonadaceae > Pseudoxanthomonas_A. Next base: position 319,932 of record JASGKE010000002.1, read on the forward strand.
AGGCCTCGAGCTGCTGCCCGTGACGCACCCCAACGATCTGTTCGCCGGCGAACAGGCCAAGTTCAAGATGCTGGTCGACGGCAAGCCGGCGGCAGGCCTGGAGTTCGAGATCACCCGCGGCGGCACGCGTTACCGCAACGCGCAGGACGAGATCAAGGTCACCACCGACGCCAACGGCGAGTTCAGCGTGACCTGGCCGGAAGCCGGCATGTACTGGCTGGAAACCGGCACGGAAGACACCAAGACCACGATTCCGCAGGCCAAGCAGCGTCGCCTGAGCTACGTGGCCACGCTGGAAGTGCTTCCGCAGTAAGCCGCAACGCGCCGCCGGACTCCGTTCCGGCGGCGTCACCGCATGAACGCGACCCTCCCCGCTTCTTCCGCACCGAACGTGCCCGTGCAGGCCCTGCATGGGCAGACGATGGGCACGACCTGGTCGGTGCGCTTCCATGCGCGCGCGCGTACGGACCTGCACACGCTGCATGACGCCGTGCAGGCGCGCCTCGATCGCGTGGTCGCGGAGATGAGCACGTGGGAACCGGATTCGGACATCAGCCGTTTCAACCGCGCGGATGCCGGCACCTGGTTCGTGCTGCCGGAAGGGTTCGCCACCGTGTTGGCCGCCGCCCTGGATGTCGCCGCACGCAGCGAAGGCGCATTCGATCCGACCATCTCCCCGCTCGTCGCGGCCTGGGGCTTCGGCGCGCACGCCCATGCGCGCGGTCGCCCGTCCGATGCAGCGCTGGCGCAGGCGCGTGAGCGCGTGGGTTGGAAACACCTGTCATTCGATCCGGCCGCCGGCCGTGTGCTTCAGCGTGGCGGCATCACCCTGGATCTGTCGGCCATCGCCAAGGGTTACGGCGTGGACGTGGTGGTCGCATTGCTCCGGCAACGCGGCATCGACAGCGCCCTGGTCGAAGTCGGCGGCGAGCTCTACGGCTACGGTCGCAAACCCGACGGACAGCCCTGGCGCGTGCTGGTCGAATCCTCGCCGGACGAAGAAGCCGACAGCGAAGGCCTGGAGCCTCGCGTGCTGCGACTGGACGGCGTCGCCGTGGCCACCTCGGGCGATCGCTGGCATGCCTATGAACATGACGGCTCCCGCTACTCGCACACGATCGATCCGCGCACCGGCGTTCCGGTCCATGACGTGGCGGCCGCCGTCACCGTCATCGCCGATACCGCGATGCAGGCGGATGCCTGGGCGACGGCGCTCACCGTGATGGGCACGCAAGCAGGTTACGCGCATGCCTCGGCGCTCGGCCTGGCCGCCCGCTTCCTCGAACGCACGGCTGACGGTCTGGTCGAACACGCGACCCCCGCCTTCGAACGGCATCTCGACGCATGAGTTCGACGCCGGCGGGATCCACCTTCCGCGCACGCGTGGGCAATGCGCTCGTGTTGGCGGCGCTTGCCGCCACCGCAGCGCTGATGGCCCGTTGGCAGGGCGGCGACTGGTGGGTGGCAACACCCGCGACCGCGCGATGGGCCGCGGCAGCTGCTGCCCTGCTCGCCTACGTCGGACTCACGGCCGGCTGGCTGTGGTGGGCGCACCGGCGGGATCGTGCGGCGCTGCCCGGCACCACCGTGCCGCAGGATGCCACCTGGGTGGTGCACGCCAGCCAGACCGGTTTCGCCATCGAATTGGCCGACCTGACGGCGGCGTCGCTGCGCAAGGCCGGCATGCAGGTGCAGCGCTGCGCCCTCGAACATCTGGATGGCGAACGATTGGCCAACATCCCGCGGGCGCTCTTCATCGTCAGCACCACGGGCGAAGGCGATCCGCCGGATCCGGCACTGGGCTTCGTGCGGTCGGTGATGGGCCAACCCGCGACGCTGGCGCACCTCCGCTACGCCGTCCTCGCCTTGGGCGATCGTGAGTACCAGCACTTCTGCGCCTTCGGCCACCAGTTGGACGATTGGCTGCGCCGACACGCCGCGCAGCCGCTGTTCGATCTGGTCGAAGTCGACAATGCGGACGACGGCGCCCTGCGCCACTGGCAGCATCACCTGGGCCAGATCAGCGGAAGCGCCGATCTTCCCGACTGGGAGGCGCCCCGTTATGCGACGTGGTCGTTGGCGGAGCGTCGGGAACTGAATCCCGGCAGCCTGGGTGGTCCCGCGTTCCACATTTCCCTCGCGCCTCCTGCCGGTGCGCCCGCGCAGTGGGAGGCCGGCGACATCGTCGAGATCGGCCCGCGGCATGCGCGCACCGACGTCCTCGCCTTCCTGCAATCGATCGGCCGCTCTCCCGATGAACGCGTGACCTGGCAGGGCGACACTTACGCGCTTGCCGATGTGATCGCGGCCAGCCAGTGGCCTGCGATACCGGCGCATCCGGAGCGTGCCTCCGCGCAAACCGTGGCCGATGCGGCCGTGCCGTTGCCCCATCGTGAGTACTCGATCGCCTCGATCCCGACCGACGGCGCCCTGCATCTGCTGGTGCGCCTGATGACACGCGAGGACGGGACGCCGGGATTGGGCAGCGGCTGGCTGTGCCGGCATGCCGCGGCCGGAGACGGCATCGCGTTGCGCATCCGCCGCAATCCCAATTTCCACGCGCCCGCGCACGACGTGCCGATGATCCTGATCGGTAACGGAACGGGACTGGCGGGCCTGCGTGCGCACCTGCGTGCGCGGGAGCGCGTGGGCGCGCGCCGCAACTGGCTGCTGTTCGGCGAGCGCCAACGCGCGCACGACGATTTCCACGGCGAAGAGCTAGCGCGTTGGCAGGCGGATGGACACCTGGAGCAGCTGGATCGCGTGTTCTCGCGCGACGACGGCGTGCATCGCTACGTGCAGCACGCGTTGCGTGCCCAGTCGCAGCGGCTGCGTGAATGGATAGACGCGGGCGCTGCGCTCTATGTCTGCGGCAGCCTGGAGGGCATGGCACCCGGCGTGGACGAGGTCTTGCGCGACGTGCTCGGCGACGCCCGCGTGGAAGACCTGCTGGCCACGGGCCGTTATCGGCGCGACGTCTACTGATACCGCGCCGTCACGGAACGGGCTCGCTCCGTGACGGATCCTCGATGCGGATAGCGAGCAGTTCGCCTCCCCCCTGCAGTGCGTATCGCTTGCGGCCCTCTGTCGATACGAGGAACGCCGTATCCCCCGTCCAGAGCGGAGGCAGCCCGTCCGCGACGTCAAACGCCGCCTGCCCCGCGAGCAGATGGATGGCCCAAGTGACGCCGGGTTCGGCGAAGAACAACATCGGTCCCACCAGCGGTCGATGGAACAGCTCCGCGCGCACGGCATCGCGTCGCCACATCAGATTGAAGTCGTGCGTCAGGCCATCGACCAATTCGCCGTGCACGTCGTCTTCGCCACGGAAGCGCAGCTTTCCGTGAGGCGGCTCGAGCGTCACGCAGCGCCCATCGGCGAAGTGGAGACGGAGCCCGTTCCCACGCACGAGCACGAGTTCACGATCGACGTCGGGGAACGCGGAGAAGGCGGCATCGCGCTCGATCTCCGCGATCGACAACCGCCAATGCCAGGCATCACTTTCGGGAACACGGATGATCTCGCGCGTCCATCCGAGTCCGTTCTTCCAGCGCTCGCGCCGGTACTCATTGGCCGGAATGACCTGCGATGCCTCCAGCATGGGAACCCCGCCCGATGTCGATGCGTGATTCTAGCTCGACATCACCTGCGCACTTTGACACCCGCTCGATACAGAAAGCACATCGCCCGGGCACACATCCTGCGTGCCCGGGCGATGCTCACTTCCGTGTCGGCTCCTGCCTTCCACCAGGGTCAACCCTGGTCACCGCGAATCCATCGCTCGATAAGTACGTCCTTGTCGGCGTCCTGCCTGGTTCCCCCCGGCATCCTGCCCCTGCGTGAGGTGTCCACGTCCTGTGGAAGCTGCCTCGCGCGGGAATTGATCAACGCCTGGCCACCGGCTTCGGCTTGGCGGCGCTCGCGGCCGCAGGCTTGGCTTGCGCCGCGCCGGTGCGCAATTCGATGCGCTCCCGGTTCTGCTCCACCAAGCTCAGGCCGATGCCCTTCACCATCGCCAGCTCTTCAGCGCTCTTGAACGGGCCATTGGCCTTGCGGTACTCCACGATCGCAGCGGCCTTCGACGGCCCCACGCCGACCAGCACCCGGTCCAGCGCGGCGGCGTCGGCCGTATTGATGTTGACCTTCTCCGCCGCCAGCGCCGGCACGGCCAACAGCAACGACAGCGCGATGACCTTGGCAAACTGGATGAATGACTTCATGACGACTCTCCTTGTGACGTTGGACTCTCCATGGATGGCGGATGCGTCGCCGTATCCGCCATGTTTCCGTCGCTTGCGACGGTGTGGAGAGTCTCCAGCGCCCACGGCAAGCAAGGTATCGCCCCGGCGCGCGAGGGTCTGCCCGTAAATGCCTCGCTGCCGTGTAGGAAAAGTCCTACCCGCGAGGGGCGTAGAATGGGCGGTCACCGCATCCAGTACCCGGAGTTCCCATGGATACCGCCAAAGTCGACCGCTACGTAGCCGAAAAATGGGATGACGAGATCGTCCCGCAGCTGGTCGAATACATCCGCATCCCGAACAAGTCGCCGATGTTCGACAAAGACTGGGTGGCCAACGGGTACATGGAGCAGGCGGTGCAGCTGATGGAACGCTGGGCGAAGGCCCAGTCGGTGCCCGGCATGCAGGTGGAGGTGGTCCGGCTGGAGGGCCGCACGCCGCTGATCTTCATCGAGATCCCGGCCACCGGCCCCGATACGGGTGCCGACACGGTGCTGCTGTATGGCCACCTGGACAAGCAGCCGGAAATGACCGGCTGGGACGACGACCTGGGCCCGTGGGTCCCCGTGATCAAGGGCGACAAGCTGTACGGCCGCGGTGGCGCCGACGACGGCTACGCGATCTTCGGCTCCCTGGCCGCCATCCAGGCCTTGCAGCAGCAGGGCGTGCCGCATGCGCGCTGCGTGGTGCTGATCGAGGCCTGCGAGGAATCCGGCAGCTACGACCTGCCCGCTTACGTCGACCACCTCGCCGATCGCATCGGCAAGCCCTCGCTGGTGGTGTGCCTGGATTCGGGTTGCGGCAACTACGAGCAACTGTGGTGCACGACGTCGCTGCGCGGCCTGGCCGGCGGCAATTTCACCGTCAAGGTGCTTGAGGAAGGCGTGCACTCCGGGGATGCGTCGGGCGTCGTGCCGTCGAGCTTCCGCCTGCTGCGCCAATTGCTGTCGCGTCTGGAGGACGAGCAGACCGGCCGAATCCTGCCCGACGGCCTGCAGGTGGAGATCCCCGCCGACCGCCTGGCGCAGGCGCAGGAAGCTGCCCGCGTGCTGGATACCGCCGTGTTCGACAAGTTCCCGTTCCTGCCCGGCATGACGCCGATGGCGGACGACCTGGCCCAGTTGGTGCTCAACCGCACTTGGCGCCCAGCGCTGTCGGTCACCGGGGTGGATGGCATGCCGCCGTTGTCCTCGGCGGGCAACGTGTTACGCCCGTATACCTCGGTGAAGCTGTCGCTGCGCCTGCCGCCGACCCTGGAAGGCAAGCAGGCTGGCCAACTGCTGAAAGACCTGCTGGAGAAGGACCCGCCCAACGGCGCGCAGGTCAGCCTGGAACTGGAGAAGGCCAGCACCGGCTGGAACGCGCCGACGATGTCGACGTGGCTGGAGAAGGCCATCGATGCGTCCAGCCGCGAATTCTTCGGCAAGCCGGCGATGTACATGGGCGAAGGCGGCACGATCCCCTTCATGGGCATGCTGGGCGAGAAGTTCCCCGGCGCGCAGTTCATGATCACCGGTGTGCTGGGCCCGCACTCCAACGCGCACGGACCGAACGAATTCCTGCACATCCCGATGGGCAAGAAGGTCACCGCCTGCGTGGCCCGGGTGATCGCCGAACACCACGCGGCCAGCGTGCGTGGCGAGACGACCGGTGTGGCCGCCGTGGCCGGTGGCGAGCAGCACGGCGACCACGGCTGCTGCTGAGCCGCTGATCCGCAGTGCGCGTGGAACGCCGGGGAAACCCGGCGTTTCCGTTTCCAGCCTCCAGGGATGGCCCTTGCGCCCGGCGGCCTGCTAGGCTCGCATCGCCCCACACCTTCCCAACCGGAGCGATTCGATGGAACAGATTTTTGGTGGCGGTATTCTCTGGACCCTGCTCATCGGCTTCCTGGCCGGCCTGCTCGCACGCGCATTGAAGCCCGGCGACGACAAGCTCGGCTTCTTCATGACCATCGTGCTCGGCATCCTGGGCGCGCTCCTGGCCCGCTTCATCGGCGTCGCGCTGGGCTGGTACAGCCCGGGCGAACCGACCGGCTTCATCGCCTCGGTAATCGGCGCGATCCTGCTACTGGTGATCTACGGTTTCGTTCGCAAGAAGAAGTGATCCGCAGATGAAGAAGGCCCCGCATCCGCGGGGCCTTTTTCTTTGCGTCGAATACAGCCTGGCGATCGATCACTGGCTGCGGCCGTACACGTCCTCGAACCGCACGATGTCGTCCTCGCCCAGGTAGCTGCCGGACTGCACTTCGATCAGCTCCAGCGGCACCTTGCCCGGATTCTCCAGGCGGTGCTTCACGCCGAGCGGGATGTACGTGCTTTCGTTTTCCGACAACAGAAGCGTCTCGTCACCGCGAGTCACCTTGGCAGTGCCGCTGACGACGATCCAGTGCTCGGCACGGTGATGGTGCATCTGCAGGCTCAGCGCGGCGCCGGGCTTGACCTTGATCCGCTTCACCTGATGGCGCCCGCCATTGTCCACGGAGTCGTAACTGCCCCACGGGCGGTGCACTTCGCGGTGCAGGACCGCCTGGCTGCGCTGTTCTTCCTTCAGGCGGGCCACGACCTGCTTGACGTCCTGCACACGATCCTTGCGCGCGACCAGCACGGCGTCGTCGGTCTCCACCACCACGATATCGTCCACGCCGACCAACGCCACCAGGCGTTGCGCATAGGCGTAGCTGTTGCGACTGTCGACCGCGATCACATCGCCATGGTGCGCATTGCCGTCGCTATCGCGCTCGGCCACGTCCCACAGGGCGGACCAGCTGCCGACATCGTTCCAGCCGATGTCCACCGGCAGCACCATCGCGTCCGCGGTCTTCTCCATCACGGCGTAGTCGATGGAATCCGACGGGCACGCAGCGAACGCGTCCTTATCCAGACGCACGAAATCGCCGTCATGTCGCGCGGCCGCGTGCGCCGCACGCACCGCATCGACGATGTCGGGGCGAAAGCGCGCCAGTTCTTCTAGGAAGCGACTCGCGCGGAACAGGAACATGCCGCTGTTCCAGTAATAGCCGCCCGCATCGAGGTACGACTGGGCGGTGGCGGCATCCGGCTTCTCGACGAAGCGCGAGACCTTGCGCAGGCCGTCGCCGGCTTCGGCCTGGATGTAGCCGAAGCCCGTTTCCGGCGCATCGGGCACGATGCCGAAGGTGACCAGTGCGCCCGCGTCGGCGGCGGCCGAGGCGTCGCGCACGGCGCGCTGGAAACCGGCCACGTCGCGGACGACATGGTCCGACGGCAGCACCAGCAGCAGCGGGTCGGCACCGTTCGCCATCGCCTGCAGGGCGGCAGCGGCGATCGCCGGCGCGGTGTTGCGACCGACCGGTTCCAGCAGGATCGCCGGTACCGGCGCGCCCACCTGGCGCAACTGCTCGGCGACGAGGAAGCGATGTTCCTCGTTCGCGACCACGATCGGCGCGAGGTCGGCCAATGCTTCGACGCGCCGCCAGGTGGCCTGCACCATGGTGTCGTCGCCGGCCAGCGGCAGGAACTGCTTCGGGTAGGCTTCACGCGAGAGCGGCCACAGGCGCGTGCCGGAGCCGCCGGAAAGCAGCACAGGTTGGAGTTTGGCCATGCAAGCCTCGCAAGTCGGTAGGGCGCCAGTTTACCCTGTAGCCCTTTACCGCCTGTGCCCGGCCGCAACTGCATGAACCCAACGATTCAGGACCCTTCCGGGCGCGGCGCCCAGCGCCTGGACTGGGCGCGCGGCGCGCTCGGCGACCCCTACGCGCAGCTCGAACGCGCGTCGATGGATGCCGGCTTCCGCAGCTACTGGCGCAGCCTGGGCGACGGGCCCGGACGCATCGTGATGGACTCGCCGCCCGGTCTGGAGGACGTGCGCCCCTGGCTGGCCATGCGCGAACTGCTCGCGGGCGGCGGCGTGCGCGTGCCCGAAGTGCTCGCCATCGACATCGAGCACGGCTTCCTGCTGCTGGAAGACCTGGGCGGCCCCACGCTGGCGCATGTCATCAGCGACGACAATGCCGATACCTGGTTCGATGCCGCCCTTGAGCAGTTGCTGCGCCTGCAGGCGATCGTGCCGCCCGAGGGCATGGGCGAATTCGGCGAGGCGCTCTTGCAGCGCGATGCGGGGCTGTTCGACGAATGGTTCCTGCGCCGGCACCTGGGGCTGACGCTCGACTGCGGCGAAGCGGAAGGGCTGGAGCTGGCGCAGCGCCGCCTGATGGACAACGCGTTGACCCAGGCGCGCGTGCTGACGCACCGCGACTTCATGCCGCGCAACCTGATGCCGATCACGCCCGGCCCCGCGGTGCTCGATTTCCAGGACTGCGTGCGCGGACCGATCGCGTACGACGCGATGAGCCTGTTCAAGGATGCGTTCCTGAGCTGGCCGCTGGAACGCGTCGACGGTTGGCTGGCCCGCTACCATGCCCGCGCCACGCGCGCCGGGCTGCCGGTGCCGGAATTGAAGGTGTTCCTGCGGGACGCGGACTGGATGGGCATCCAGCGGCATCTGAAGATCCTGGGCATCTTTTCCCGCCTGCATTACCGCGACGGCAAGACCCGTTACCTGCCGGACGTGCCGCGCTTCATCCGCTACCTCGACGAGGTGCTGCCGCGCTATCCCGAACTGGCCGGCCTGCGAAGCCTGCTCGATGCGCGGATCAAACCCGTGCTGCAGGCACGCGGGGAACTGGCATGAAGGCGCTGGTGTTCGCGGCGGGACTAGGCGAGCGCATGCGGCCGCTGACCGACCACACACCCAAGCCGCTGATCGAAGCGGGTGGCAAGCCGCTGATCGTCTGGCATCTGGAGAAACTGGCGGCGCTCGGCGTGCAGGACGTGGTGGTCAACATCAGCTGGCTGGCCGACCGCTTCCCCGTCGCGCTCGGCGACGGCGCGCGTTGGGGCCTGCGGATCCATTACCTTTACGAAGGCGACACGCCGCTGGAAACCGGCGGCGGCATGCTCAATGCGCGCCCCCTGCTGGGCGAAGCGCCGTTCCTGCTGGTCAATGGCGACATCTGGACCGACTTCGATTTCGCGCGCCTGCCGCGCGAACCGGCAGGCCTGGCGCACCTGGCGATGGTCGACCCACCCGTCTTCGCGCCACGTGGCGACTTCGCGCTCGATGCGATGGGCACATTGAACCGCGAAGGTGAGCACCGCCTGACGTACGCCGGCTTGGGCATCTACCGACCGGCCCTGCTCGATGACTGGCAGCGGCACGCGGCCGGTCAGGTCCGCGACACGGCCGCAGGCAAGCCACGGTTCCCCTTGCTGCCCCTGCTGCATGTCGGCATGGCGGCAGGCGCTGTCACCGGCGAGCGCCTGCAAGGGCGCTGGACCGATGTGGGCACGCCAGAGCGCCTGGCAGACCTGAACCGGGAGCTCGCGCCCTAGCGTCCACGGGTGCGACGGAATACGTCCTTCGCACGTACTGTGGCTCGTATGGATGCCCGCGTCCCCGACCACGCCCCGGAAGCGCACCTGCTGCGCCGCGCCCGCCGTGGCGACCAGGCGGCATTCGAAGCGCTGTACCAGGCGCACGCGAGCGCCGTGCACGCGCTGGCGTTCCGGCTGACGAGCAACGCGGCAGAGGCGGAGGACATCGTGCAGGAGACCTTCCTGCGCATGTTCGGCTTCCTGTCCGGCCTGCGCGAAGACACGCCGCTGCGGCCCTGGCTGAAGCGCGTGGCGGCCAACCTGGCCATCGATCGCCTGCGCCGGCTGCCGCGGACCGGCACCGACGTGGAACTCGACGCCCTCGCCGATGAAACCCGCCTGTCGCCGGCCGATGCCGCCGATGCGGAGGCCTTGTTGCGACGGTTGCCGCCGCTCGCCCGTACTGTCGTATGGCTGCACGAAATGGAGGGCTGGTCGCACGAAGACCTCGCCCGTCGCTTCGGCCGGACAGCCAGCTGGTCCAAGTCGCTGTTGTCGCGCTCGCTCGCCCGATTGCGCGAGGACCTCGAACCCCATGGAGACGCTTCCCATGACCTCTGACTCCGTCCAGGCACGCTTGGCCGCCCTTCCGGAACCGCCCCTGCCGCCCTCGTTGTGGCCGCGCCTGCATCTGGCGCGCGTGCGCCAGCGCGAGCGACGTCGGCGGGTCATCGCGGGCAGCATGGCGGTGTTGGCCGTGGTCGCGCTGCCATTCGCCTACACGCGCATCATCGCGCCTCCTGCCCCGCCGCCCGACGCGTTCGCCGCCGCCCCGCGCGCCCCGCTTCACGAGGAGCCGCTGCGCGTCGTCGACCGCGAACTGCAGCACGCTTATGAGCGCGGCGCCAGCGAGCAGGAGTTGCAGCAGCTGTGGCAGCGACGCCAGGCGATCGCGCGCAGCGGCAGTGCGAGCGTCGTTCCCCAACCTTTCGAAATCTAAGGCCCCCGCAATGAACACCGTTCGCATGCTCACGCGCTCGCTGCTCGCCGCAGCCCTCACGGCCGGCATCGTTTCAAGCGCCGTCGCGCAGTCGACCCGCGAATTGGACGCCGCCCTGCTGCAGATGTCGGAGCGAGGCGACCTCAAGGACACCGGCAACCCGCAGGTGATCCAGAAGCCCGCCCAAGTCCGCTACGAACTGGGTGCCGTCATCGATGTGCGCGCTGCGCAGCGCTCCGGATTGCCCGTGCTGGCCCTGACGCCCGACGGGCCCGCGGCGCGTCTGGGGCTGAAAGTCGGCGACAGGCTGGTCGCCTTGAATGGCGTGCGGCTGGATGGTGCGACGCCGCCCGCACCGCTGCTGGAACAGGCGATGCAGCGGGGTGAAGGCCGTGTCGCCGCGGAGGTACTGCGTGGCGGCGCCGCCTTGAAGCTCAATGGAACGGCAGGCGTGGTGGCGGTGCCCGCTTACCGTATCGAGATCGGCACGGAGGCGAAGGGCGCCTGTGGCTTCGTCACCACGCATGGTGGCGTCGTCCCGAAGAGTCGGGACGTGTTCCATGCAGACATCACCACCATCGATGGGCGCAGTACGCCATTGCAGCCGGCCAACCGCCATCGCCTCGCCGTGGGCCAGCATGTGTTGGTGGTGCGGGAGTTCATCGACACGCATCGCCTGAATTCAGCGCAGATCTTCCAGATCAGCAAGATGAAGCGTTTCGCGATGGCGAAGGCGTACAAGCCGCTGGTGGTCGACATCAAGCCGAACACGAGCTACCGCATCGGCGCGCGCCTGCGGCGCGACAAGCTCGATACGCAGAGCCTGCGCGACAACGCTTACTGGGAACCCGTGGTGTGGGAAGAAGTCGCGGAGCGTTGCCCCTGACTCACGCCGCGGGCGGCTTCCCGCTGCCCAGCGTCTGCCGCAGGAACGGCACGGTGATGCGACGCTGCGCTGCGAGCGATGCGCGATCGAGGATGTCGAGCAGTCCGACCAAAGCGCCCAGGTCGCGCTGAGTGTGGGTCAACAGCCAGTCCAGGGCGGGATCGTCCAGCACCAACCCCCGGCGATGCGCGCGTTCGCGCAGGACATCGCGCCGCCCTTCGTCGTCCAGCGGATCGAGCATGACACGCAGGCACTGCTGCAAGCGCGAACGCAGGTCGGGCAAGACCAGACCGAGTTCATCCGGGATGCCGCGCGCCGTGTACAGCACGTTGAGTCCGCTCGCGCGGGCGCGATTGTGGAAATCGAACAAGGCGACTTCGTCCTCGCGCACGCCGGCGATGGCCTCGAGCCCGTCGAGCGCGATCACGTCGTAACCGTCCAGTGCCTCCAGCGCCTCGCGTGCCCGTCCTGCGGCCGCCATCATCGGCAGATAGGCGGCTCGACGCCCCTGTTGCTCCGTCGCCGCGCACAGCGCCAGCGCCAAATGGGTCTTGCCGGTACGCGACGCGCCCGCAATGTAGGTCCATGCCGCGCCGGGCGTGGCCGCCAGCGCCTGCAGGCTGGGCAACGCGCCCGCCGCCGGCCGCACGAACGTTTCGAAGCGCTGGTCGGCGGGATAGCGCAGCGCCAGGGGCAGCTGCGGCCCCACGTGCGTACCGCCTGGGGTGTGGCTCACGGCTCTTCGCTGCCCCGTTCGGATGCCTGTTCGAGGCTGCTCTTGTCGATATAGGAATCCAGCAGGATCGCCGGCCGGTCGCCAGCGTACAGGCGACTCTGCGTGTAGCGTTCGTGCGCGAAGCGCAGCAGCACGTTGGCGATCGCCGCGATCGGCAACGCCAGCAGCATGCCGAGGAATCCGAACAGCTGGCCGCCCGCCATGATGGCGAAAATCACCGCCACAGGATGCAGACCGATACGGTCGCCGACAATGCGCGGCGTGAGCACGTAGCCTTCCAGCATCTGGCCGACCACGAACACGCCCATCACCATCGCCACCAGCGACCAGTCGCCACCGGACTGAACCAGGGCGGCGATCACGCCCAGCACGATGCCGCTCGCGGTGCCCAGGTACGGCACGAAGCTGATCAGGCCGGCGATGATGCCGACCAGCAGGCCGACCTTCAGGCCCACGACCGACAGGCCGATCGCGTAGATCGCGCCCAGCGCCAGCATCACCAGGAATTGACCACGCAGGAAGGCGCCGAGCACTTCATTGGATTCCAGCGCCAACCGGTTGACCGTGGCGATGTGGTCGCGCGGCACCAGCGCAGCGATGCGCTCCACCAACAGGTCCCAGTCGCGCAGGAAGTAGAACGTCAGGATCGGCAGCAGCACCAGGTTGGCGATCCACGCCATGACGGCGAAACCCGACCGCGAGAAGTAGCCGAACAGCGTCGCAGCGACGCCACCCGCCTGCTGCCAGTGCCCGCGCACCCATTCGGTCAGGCGGTCCGGATCCAACCAGGCGACCAGCTCAAGCCCTGTGCGGCGCTCGACCCACGGCAACGCGGTCTGCACGAACCAGTCGCGATACGCCGGCAGCGATTCGATCACCGTGACCACCTGGCGTTCGATCATCGGTACCAGGATCACCAGCGCCAGGACCAGCAACAACAGCATCAGGGTGAAGACCAGCACCACCGCTGTCGTCCGTGAGCGGCCGGTGCGCTGCAGACGATCCACCCACGGGTCGCCCAGCCAGCCCAGCAGGGCCGCGCAGACGAACGGCGTCAGCACCGGCGCCAGCAGCCAGATCAGCCAGCCCACGATCAGCGCGATGAACAGCCATTGCCAACGGCGGGCCAGGGTGCCTACCGGCGTGGAGGAGAGATCCATGCAGCGTCCTTGTGTCAGCGCATCTGGTAGGCCGGCGGCTCGCCTTCGCCGCCGGTGAAGGGAGCCTCGTCGCCCATCGTGCGGCGGAAGCCGGCCAGGCCCGAGACCAGCTCCAGGTCCAGCTCCAGCACGTCGCCGCTGGCACGCACCGGGGTGATCCGGCGGACCACGGCCATCTTCTGCAGGTGGCCGGTCAGGCGCAGGTAGTCGTCGGTGCTGCGGACGCCGGTGAATAGCACACGGTACGTGCCCGCCGGCCCGGCAGTGCCGCGCTTGCCGTAGCGCTTCACCAGCGCGTCGGCGGTGCCGTCGGCACCGGACGCCATCGCGCGGCGCGCATCGGCGTCGGTCACCGACCACTTCGCCAGCACCTTGCCGGCATCGACGAAGACCCAATCGGCCGTCCAGCCGCTCTTGTCGCGGTAGAGCTTGCCGATCAGCTGCATCGGCGGGCTGTAGCGCGACGACGCACGGGCGACCGCGGCGGTGTCCTGCCGCCAGATGGCGCCGACCAGCGCCTGCTCCGCCGCGCCGCCGGCCGGCAGGCCGAGGCTGTAACCGCGTTCAGTCGCGCGGTTGAGCAGCGGACGCGCCGCATTGGACTGCGGTAGACCGACCAGCCGCGGACCGCTGCCGTCGTTGATCGCCAGCCAGACCACCGGCTTGGGACGCGGCTGCGGCCAGATCGGCAGGCCGAGCGCGCCGGCCAGGCCGTTGACCTGGTCTTCGTCGAAGCGCACGACCAGGGTGGTGCGGAAGGTGGGCGCGCCGGACGGCGACGTGCCCTGGTCCTGGCGATAGTCGTAGCCGTCGACGTAATCCTTGGCGTTGCGCAGCTCGGCGCCGACGCCCGGGCGCGACATCACGCCGCGGTCGCCCGACAGCTTGCCGAGCACACTGCCCAGCGCGCGCGCGAAGCCGCCCTGGCGCTCGGCCTCGCCCTGCCCGTTCACCGGCACTTCGGCCTGGTAAAGGCCGCGCGCCGACACCGCGTCGCCTTCCGTGCGCAGGCCGGACTGGGCCTGCACCGCGGGCGTCGTGGTCAATGCCGCCAACAGCAGGGCGGCGGCGAGGGCGAAACCAGGAATCCGGCGCATCGAGCGTCCTTGAGCTCTTCTGACCCCTCGAATTGTTGCCCGAATGGCCTGCCCTCGCCAACGTCGGCCGTTCAGGCCGGCCGATTCCGCTGGCGATTCCTTTAAAATCACGCCTCTTGCCCCGCCGAAGACCGACCGTGACCCAGCCGACGACGCCCGCCCCCACCCCGATGACCTATCGCGACGCGGGTGTCGACATCGACGCCGGCAACGAGCTGGTCGAGCGCATCAAGCCGCTGGTCAAGCGCAGCTTCCGCCCCGAGGTGATGGGCGGCCTGGGCGGGTTCGGCGCGCTGTTCGACCTGTCGGGCAAGTACCGCGAGCCGGTGCTGGTCTCCGGCACCGACGGCGTGGGCACCAAGCTGAAACTGGCCCAGCAGTTGGGTCGCCACGACACCATCGGCATCGACCTGGTCGCCATGTGCGTCAACGACGTGCTGGTCCAGGGCGCCGAGCCGCTGTTCTTTCTTGACTACTTCGCCACCGGCAAGCTCGACGTGGACACCACGGTGGCCGTGGTCGGCGGCATCGCCCGTGGCTGCGAGCTGTCCGGCTGCGCGCTGATCGGTGGCGAAACGGCCGAGATGCCCGACATGTACGGCCCGGGCGAATACGACCTGGCCGGTTTCTGCGTGGCGGCGGTGGAGAAGTCGCGCCTGCTGGACGGCGGCAAGGTTCGCGCCGGCGACGTGCTGATCGGCATCGCGTCCAGCGGCCCGCATTCCAACGGCTATTCGCTGGTCCGTCGCATCTACGACCGCGCCGGCCGTCCCGCCGACATCGATGTGGGCGGAGTGAAGCTCGCCGACGCGCTGATGGCGCCGACCACGCTGTACGTGAAGCCCGTTCTCGAGCTGCTGCAGGCCCATGACCTGCACGGCATGGCGCACATCACCGGTGGTGGTCTCACCGAGAACATCATCCGCGTCGTGCCCGACGGCCTGGGCCTGGAGATCGACGCCAGCGCGTGGGCGCTGCCGCCGGTGTTCGATTGGCTGCAGCGCGAAGGCGCGGTCGAAGACAGCGAAATGTGGCGCACCTTCAACTGCGGCATCGGCTTCGTGCTGGTGGTCGCACCGGACCAGCTGTCGGCCGTGCAGGCGGACCTGGCGCGTCTGCAGCTGGCCCACTGGCAGATCGGCCAGGTGGTGCCGGCCACGGGCGGCGAGCGCGTCCGCATCGGCTGAGCCGCGCGATGCCGCGCGCCAAGGGGATCGCCTTCGGGCTGACGCTGGCCGTGTTCGCGGCCAGCTGGATCGCGCCGCGCTGGCCCGTCGAGCAGGCGATGCACAGCAGCCTGACCATCGTGGGCCTGGCCTGGCTGTGGTGGCACGACCGCCGGTGGCCCTTGCAGCCGCTGCACTTCGTACTGATCTGCGCGTTCATCGTGGCGCACTGCATCGGCGCACGCTGGCTGTATTCCTACGTGCCTTATGACGCGTGGCTGCAGGCCACGATCGGGTGGTCGCCCGCGGAGGCCTTCGGCTGGCACCGCAACCACTTCGACCGCTTCATCCACCTCATGTACGGCGTGTGTTTCGCGCCGGCCGCGTGGCACTGGCTGCGGCAGCGCTGGCCGGGGCTGTCGATGGGGCAGGCTTTCAGCATCGCGGTGATGCTCATCATGTGCAGCAGCCTGGTCTACGAGTGGCTGGAATGGGGCATCGCGCTGACGATGTCGCCGGATGCCGCCGAGTCCTACAACGGCCAGCAGGGCGATGTCTGGGATGCCCACGCCGACATGCTGCTCGCGACCCTCGGCGCGCTCGCCACCTGGCCGCTGGCGCGTCGCGAACGCATGCAGGTGGCGCCGTGACGGCGCGCATCGCGGTGCTGGCCTCCGGCCGGGGCAGCAACCTGCAAGCGATCCTGCAGGCCATCGAAGCGGGCACCCTGGACGCCGAGGTCGTGGGCGTGTTCTCTGACCGCCCCGCTGCCCCGGCGCTGCATCTGGTGCCACCCGAAGCGCGCTGGAGCGCGAAGCCGGCCCGTTTCCCCGACCGCGCGGACTACGAGTCCTCACTCGCCGATGCGGTCGCCGCTGCGCGACCCGACTGGATCGTCTGCGCCGGCTACATGCGTATCCTGGGCGAGGCGTTCATCGCCCGCTTCCGCGGCCGGCTACTCAACATCCATCCCTCGCTGCTGCCCAAGTACCGCGGCCTCAATACGCACGCCCGCGCCCTGGAGGCCGGCGACCGCGAGCACGGCGCGAGCGTCCATTTCGTCGTCCCTGAACTCGACGCAGGCGCGGTCATCGGCCAGGTCCGCATCCCCGTCATGGCCGGCGACACCCCCGAAACCCTCGCCGCGCGGCTACTGCCGCGTGAACACGCGCTGCTGGCGGCCGCCCTGCGGCTGGCCGTGGCCGGCGAGTTAGCTGAACAGGGGGATACGGCGTACCGTCACGGTCAGGCGCTATTAAATCCCCTGTCTCTAGATTCAGCCGACCGTTTGGTTCCCTGACGCTTCGCCTCCCCCGGATGTCCTTCAACCTACGCCTCCCGATGCTTGGCCTGATCCTGGCCGGACTGGCAGCGCCCGCCCTGGCGCTGGAGCCGTTCGTGGCCAGTTACCAGGCCTACAACGAAGGCAAACTCGCCGGCAGCGCCAGCATGAAGGTGGCGCCGCGTGGCGGAGCGCAGTGGCAGATCGACCTCAACGTAAAGGGCACGCGAGGCTTTGCCCGCCTCGCGGGCCTGAACATCGAGCAAAGCACCGTCTTCGAAGTGGAAGGCGATCTGTTCCGACCGCGTAGCCAGGCCACCGTCCGGCATGCCCTGCTGATGGGCAAGAAGATGGTGGGCACCTACGACTGGGCCACTCACACGGCGCAGTGGCAGGGCGATATCAAGAAGAACCGCAAGGCCCCGCTTTCTTTGCAGACCGGCGACCTGAGCGCGCTGCTGATGAACCTCGCCGTCATCCGCGACGCCGCGCCGGGCCGCCAGCTCAGCTACCGGGTGGTCGACAACGGCCGTGTGCGCGAATACGCGTACGCGGTTTCCGCAGAGCCGGAAACCGTCGAGGTGGACGAACTGAGCTACAGTGCCTTGCGCGTCAGCCGCACCAATGGCGGCAACGACGAAACCATTTTCTGGGTCGCCGACGGCGTCCCCACCCCCGTGCGCATCCTGCAGCGGGAAGACGGTCAGGACGGCATCGATCTGCGCCTGGTCGAATACCAAGGAGTGCCCTGAGCATGACGAAGAACGCCTTCCACACCCCGCGCCTGCTGCTGGCCGCCACCCTGTTCGGCGCAGTTTCCGCACCGGCGCTCGCCGTCGAAGCCTTCACCGCGCAGTACAACGCCAGTGCGCTAGGCATGGTGGGCGAAGGCCAGATGGTCGTCGCGCCGCAAGCGGGCAACCGCTGGCAGTACACGCTGACCGTGCGCAACCAGGCGGTCGATCTCAGCCAGAAGACCGTGTTCGACGAACAGGACGGCCGCATGCGTCCGTTGAACAGCAGCGACAGTTCGCGCCTGCTGATCAAGAAGAAGAACGTCAACACGACCTACGACTGGTCGAAGGCGCAGGCTACCTGGACCGGCGACATCAAGCCCGATCGCGCTGGCCCCGTGAAGCTGCAGGCGGGCGACATGGATGCGCTGCTGGTCAACCTGGCCATCGTGCGCGACGTGGCGGCCGGCAAGCCGCTGACCTACCGCATGGTCGAGAACGGTCGCGCCAAGGCGATGACCTACCAGGTCGCCGGCAAGGAGCGCATCACCGTGGGCGGCAAGGCACAGGACGCCACCAAGGTCGTGCGCACCGACGGCGACAAGCAGACCATCGTGTGGGTGGTGGCCGACGCGCCCGTGCCCGCGCGCATCCTGCAGCGCGAGAACGGCCAGGACACCATCGACCTGACGTTGAAGTCCTGGCGCTGAAACATTCGGTTGCCGCAAAGAAAAAGCCCGGCGATGCCGGGCTTTTTTCATTCCTTCGCCGCGGCGTCGGTCTGGAACACCGTCTTGCAGTCCATCCGGATCGTGCCGGCCCCGCTGCGCCACGCGAACGTGTTGCATTGTCGGTTGCCGTCCTGCTTCTGCTCGACGACGACCGAAAAGACGGCTTGCGCGATCTCACCCTGCGTCACGTTGCCATCCCCGTTCCAGTCCATGTCCTGGGTGGTGATGCCATGGGTGGCGGCCGAGCCGGTGTAGTGCAGCCAGGCCACCAGCGCCAGCAGCGCGACGACGATGCCGAGTAGGATCTTGCGCCGAAGCGGGAACCGCGGACGGACGCCCGACAGTTTCGGGTCGTGCCGGCTCACGACACGCGCCTGATCTGCGCGCCCAGCCCGCCGAGCTTCTCTTCGATGTTCTCGTAACCGCGGTCGAGGTGGTAGATGCGGTCGATGGTGGTTTCGCCATCAGCCACCAGGCCCGCGAGGATCAGCGAGGCCGATGCGCGCAGGTCGGTCGCCATCACCGGTGCGCCGCCCAGCCGCTCGACGCCGCGCACGATGGCGGTATGGCCCTCGACGCGGATGTCCGCACCCAGGCGCAGCAGTTCGTTGACGTGCATGAAACGGTTTTCGAAGATCGTCTCGTTGATCACGCCGACGCCGTCGGCCACGCAGTTGAGCGCCATGAATTGCGCCTGCATGTCGGTGGGGAACGCCGGGTACGGTGCGGTCGTCAGGCTGACCGCCTTCGGACGCTTGCCCTGCATATCCAGGGTGATGCTGTCGGCGGTGGTTTCGATCTTCGCGCCGGCCTCGGTCAGCTTGTCGAGCACCGCTTCCAGCGTGTCCGGCCGCGCATTGCGTGCCGTCACCTTGCCGCCCGTCATCGCGCCCGCCACCAGGAAGGTGCCGGTTTCGATGCGGTCCGGCACCACGGAATGGCGGCCGCCACCGAGGCGCTCGACGCCGTGGATGACGATGCGCGAGGTGCCCGCGCCTTCGATCTTTGCGCCCAGCGCGTTGAGGCATTCGGCCAGGTCGGTGACCTCCGGCTCCATCGCCGCGTTTTCCAGCACCGTGGTGCCTTCGGCCAGCGTGGCGGCGGCCATCACGTTCTCGGTGCCGGTCACGGTGACCATGTCGAACACGAAGCGGGCACCCTTCAGACGTGCGGCGCGTGCCTTGATGTAGCCGTTCTCGACGGTGATTTCAGCGCCCAGCGCCTGCAGGCCCTTGATGTGCTGGTCGACCGGACGCGATCCGATCGCACAACCGCCCGGCAGCGACACCACCGCCGCGCCGTGGCGCGCAACCAGCGGGCCGAGCACGAGGATGGAGGCGCGCATCGTCTTCACCAGCTCGTACGGTGCGACGAAGCGGCTGACGGTGGTGGGATCGACGGTGATGCCGCGGCCCTTCGCCAGCGTGCCCTCGTCGATGGTGATGCCCGCACCCAGCTCGCCCAGCAGCTTCACGGTGGTCACCACGTCGTGCAGATGCGGCACGTTGGTGATCTCCACCGGCGCATCCGCCAGCAGGGTCGCGCACAGGATGGGGAGCACGGCGTTCTTGGCGCCGGAGATGGTGACTTCGCCGTTGAGCGTGTTGCCACCGGTGACGATGATCTTCTGCATGGGAATCCGGAATGAGGAATGCGGGTAGAGGATGGAGTCCCGGGGCGCGTCAGCGCGCGGTACCGGCTTCGTCGGGGGTGACGGTCTTGAGCTGCAGCGCATGGATCGCGCCGCCCATCAGGTCGCCCAGCGTGGCGTAGACCATGCGGTGGCGGGCCAGCGGCAGCTTGCCGCGGAACGCCTCGGCCACCACCGTGGCCTCGAAATGGACGCCATCGTCGCCCTGGACGTCGGCTTGGGCGCCCGGCAGGCCGGATTCGATGAGTTTACGGATGGTTTCGGCGTCCAACGGGCTTTCCTAATAAAATACCCGGCCATTCTAACCGTCGGCGCCCCGTCCGCATGTCCCAGCCGAACCCCCTGCCCCGCTCTGTCTCGCCCGCCAGCCTGGCGGCCAGCGGCCGTCGGGTCATCGAGATCGAGGCGCGCGCACTGGACGCGCTGGCCGCCCGCATCGACGGTTCGTTCTCGGCCGCCTGCCAGACGATCCTCGCCGGCCAGGGCCGCGTGGTCTGCACCGGCATGGGCAAGTCCGGGCACGTGGCGCGCAAGATCGCCGCGACGCTGGCATCGACGGGCACGCCCGCGTTCTACGTCCATCCGGGCGAAGCCGGGCACGGCGACCTGGGCATGATCACCGACGCGGACGTGGTGCTGGCCCTGTCGTACTCCGGCGAGTCGGACGAAGTGCTGATGCTGCTGCCGGTGCTGAAGCGCCAGGGTAATACCGTCATCGCCATGACCGGCCGGCCGCAGTCGACGCTGGCGCGGGAAAGCGACCTGCACCTGGACGTCAGCGTCCCGGCCGAAGCCTGCCCGCTCGACCTTGCCCCCACCAGCAGCACCACCGCCTCGCTGGCGATGGGCGATGCGCTGGCCGTGGCCCTGCTCGATGCCCGCGGCTTCACGGCCGATGACTTCGCCCGCTCCCATCCGGCCGGCAGCCTTGGCCGCCGCCTGCTGCTGCACATCACCGACGTGATGCACGCCGGCGACGACGTGCCGCGCGTGGACGTCGGCGCGACCCTCAGCGAAGCGCTCGTCGAGATGAGCCGCAAGCGTCTGGGCATGACCGCCGTGGTCGATGCGGATGGCCGTCTGGCGGGACTGTTCACCGACGGCGACCTGCGCCGCACGCTCGACAATCCGGCCCTGGACCTGCGCAACGCGCGCATCGCGGACGTGATGACGCGGCAGCCCAAGACCATCGGTGCCGATCAGCTGGCCGCGGAAGCCGCGCGCCTGATGGAGACCCACAAGATCAGCGGCCTGCTGGTAGTGGACGATGAACAACGGCCCGTCGGTGCGCTCAACATTCACGACTTGTTGCGCGCCCGCGTGGTGTAACCCCGTATCGGCCCCGTTGGCCGGCTTGCCGCGCCCTCCTCCTCCCCCCATCCTGTCCCCATGCCCCTGCGCCATCTCCATGACCTGACCGACGATGTGCTGGCCCGCGCCACGCGCATCCGTCTGGCGTGCTTCGACGTGGACGGGACGCTGACCGACGGCCGCATCTTCCTGGATAGCGAAGGCCGCGAGCAGAAGGCGTTCCACGTGCAGGACGGCCAGGGACTGGTACTGCTGAAGCGCGCCGGCATCGAAGTCGCCTTCATCACCGCCCGCGGCGGCACCGTCGCCGTCGCTCGCGGGCGCGAACTGGGCGTGCAGGTCTTCACCGGCACCAAGGACAAGCTGGCGAAGGTGCGCGAGCTCTGCGCGACGCTGGCGATCGGGCTGGACGAAGTGGCCTTCATGGGCGACGACCTGCCGGATGTGCCGCCCTTCGATGCCGTGGGCCTGGCCATCGCACCGGCGGATGCGCACCCCTGGACCGCCCGCCGCGCGCATTGGCGGACCCGCCGGCCCGCCGGCCTGGGCGCCGCGCGCGAGGCCTGCGACCTGCTGTTGGGCGCACAGGGTCATGCGCCGGTGTTCGAAGGAGGCATGGCATGAGCTGGCGCGCCATCCTCGGCCTGGTCCTGCTGCTGGCCGCGATCGTCAGTGGCTGGTCGGCCTGGAAGAACCGCGACATCCCGCCGCCGAACCGCGTGCTGGCGGACCGCTCCGACTACGTGATGCGCGACTTCGAGATGATCGCGCTCAACAGCGAGGGCAAGGAGGCGGTGGCCGTCCGCGCGCCGCTGATGACCCGCGACCCGCGCGACGAGACGTACACGATCACCACGCCGCTGTTCCTGCTGCCTGAGGAACAGGGCCGATCGTGGGAGCTCCGCTCGAAGACCGGCTGGCTCAGCGCCAAGGGCGAAGAGCTGCGCCTACGGGGCGACGTGCATGGCACCTCGCCGGCGGGCAGCGCGCGGCAGGCCGATTTCCGCACGGCCTCCCTGAACGTCTTCCCCAACCGTGACCTCGCCCAGACCGATGACGAGGTGACGGTCACCCAGCCCGGCTCTAGACTGACCGGGCGTGGTTTTGAGACCAATCTCAAGACCAAGGCTTACGAATTCAAATCCCAGGTGAAATCCATCTATGAACCGCGTTCTGCTCGCTAGCGCCGCACTGTTGCTCCTGCTGCCTGCCGCAGGCGCGGCGGCCAAGTCCACGGACCGCAACCAGGCGATGGAAATCGATGCCGGCGGCCAGTCCGGCAACCTTGAGGGCGACGGCAAGACCGTGCTGTCGGGCGGCGTGGTGGTGACACAGGGCTCGCTGGAAATCCGCTCCAGCGTGGCCGAGATCTACATGGCCGGCGGCGAGATCTCGCGTTCGGTGTTCACCGGCAAGCAGGTCAAGATGAAACAGCAGATGGACAACGGCAGCTGGATGGACGCCCAGGCCGACCGTGTCGAATACGACATGAAGACCGAGACCATCACCTTCATCGGCAACTACACCGTCAAGTCCGACCGCGGCTCCAACAGTGGCCAGCGCATGGTCTACAACACCAAGACCGGTAACGTGCAGGCCGGCGGCGACGGCTCGCGCATCAAGACCGTCATTCCTCCCAAGGCGGCCGCACCGGCACAGGGCAAGAACTGATGCTCATCGCGAAGGGACTGCGCAAGCGCTACAAGCAACGCGAGGTCGTGGCCGATTTCGGCCTGACCTTGCAGCCCGGCGAAGTGGTCGGCGTGCTGGGCCCGAACGGCGCTGGCAAGACCACCTGCTTCTACATGATCGTCGGCCTGGTGGCCGCCGATGCCGGCACCATCGAACTCGACGGCAAGGACATCACCGCCGAGCCGATGTACCGCCGCGCGAAGCTCGGCGTGGGCTACCTGCCGCAGGAACCCTCGGTATTCCGCAAGCTGTCGGTGGCCGACAACATCCGCCTGGTGCTGGAACTGCGCGAGGACCTGGACGCGGCCGGCATCGACCGCGAGTTGGCCTCGCTGCTGGACGAACTGCAGATCACCCACGTGGCCGACCAGCTGGGCGCCAGCCTCTCCGGCGGCGAGCGTCGGCGCGTCGAAATCGCCCGTGCGCTGGCCGCTCGTCCGCGCCTGATGCTGCTGGACGAGCCCTTCGCCGGCGTGGACCCGATCTCGGTCGGCGAGATCCAGCGCATCGTGAAGCACCTCAAGGATCGCGGTATCGGCGTCCTCATCACCGACCACAACGTGCGCGAAACCTTGGGAATCTGCGACCGGGCGTATATCCTCAATGCCGGTAGCGTTCTGGCGCAGGGGGCCCCGGACGCATTGCTGGCCAATCCGGACGTGCGCCGGGTGTATCTGGGCGAAACCTTCCGCCTGTGATCCCCGTCGGCGGCCGCTGGCCGCCACCACGGGTTTCCAAGGTCGGGAATGAAGCCACGCCTTCAGACATCGCTGGGACAGCACCTGGTCATGACGCCGCAGTTGCGTCAGGCCATCCGCCTGTTGCAGATGTCCACGACCGAGCTCGAAGTCGAACTGACCGAAGCCGTCGAGAGCAACCCGTTGCTCGACTGGGTGGAATCCGAACAGGAACCCACCGCCCCGCGCGGCAATGACGACGACGCGCCCCCCGCCGAGCGCACCCGCGCGGAAGACGGCGATGGCGAGGGCGGCGAAGCGCCCGACGAGTGGTCTCCCGACGACGGTCCCTGGACCTCGTCCGGCGGTGGCGGTTCCTTCGACGACGACGAGAACGGCAGCCCGGCCGAACGCGTGGTCGAGGCCGACACCCTGCATGGCCACCTGTTGTGGCAGCTGCATCTGTCCCACCTGTCTACACGCGATCGCACGATCGGCGCGGCGTTGATCGACGCGCTGGAAGAAGACGGCTACCTGCGCGAGCCGCTCTCCGGCATCGCCGAAGCGCTGCGGCCCGAGATCGAGGCGGCGGAAGAGGACATCCTGGTCGTGCTGCACCAGGTGCAGCGTTTCGATCCGGTCGGCGTGGCCGCTCGCTCACTCGGCGAATGCTTGCAGCTGCAACTGTCGGTACTCAGCGACGACACCGCAGGCAAGGCGCTGGCGATGAAGATCGCCGAGACCGCGCTGGAGCGCCTGCCCCGCAGCGGTGTGGCGGGCATCGCCCAGGAAATGAAACGACCCGTGGCCGAGGTCGAAGAAGCCGTGCAGCTGCTGCGCACGCTCGATCCCAAGCCCGGCGCGCAAGTCGGCGACCTGTCGCACGACACCTACGTGGTGCCCGATTGCGTGGTCTGGCGCCAACGCGGCGTGTGGCGCGCGGCACTGGCTGGCAACACGCTGCCGCGGATCACGATCCATCGCGGTTACGAACAGATGATCCGCCAGTGCGGTGACAGCGACGCCGGTTACCTCAAGGCGCAGTTGCAGGAAGCGCGCTGGTTGTTGAAGAGCGTCGAGGCGCGCGGCGAGACGCTGCTCAAGGTGATGCGTTGCCTGCTGCACCAGCAGGCGGGCTTCCTGGAGTTCGGCGAACAGGCGTTGCGTCCGCTCACCTTGCGCGACGTGGCCGAAGAGGTTGGCCTGCACGAATCCACCGTCTCGCGCGCCATCGCGCGCAAGTACGTGCGCACGCCACGCGGCACCCTGCCGATGCGCGCGTTCTTCGCTTCCGGCATCGATACCGAAGGCGGCGGCGAAGCTTCCAGCACCGCCATCCAGGCGATGATCCGACGGCTGGTGGACGCGGAAAACCCGCGCAAGCCGTTGTCCGACGCCAAGCTCGCCGACTTGCTCAAGGCCTCCGGCATCCCGGTGGCGCGTCGCACCGTGGCTAAATACCGCGAAGCGTTGAACATCCTGTCTTCACACGAACGCGTGCGCATCGGCTGAACCGTCGACCGGCGCAAGCCGTTTCCGTGACCGCGTCCCGGGCCCGCGAAACACTTTTCTAACACCTCGGCGGACGCGGCGAAAAAAAGCACGCGGACGGTTGATAGTTGCCGCCAACGGGTCCATCTTGTCCTTGAAGGCATCGCCTTCCATCGACCCCAAGAAGGAGGATTTGCAGGAACCCCAGACACCGTTGCGTTGTCATTCCACATGACACGCGTTCCGCGCATCCGCGCGGCTCTACAGACCCGAAGGAGGCACACATGCGTATCGAGACTTACGGCCATGAAATCGAAGTCACCCCCGCCCTGCGCGATTACGTCGAGACCAAACTGAAGCGGCTGGAACGCCACTTCGACCAACCCTTCGAAGTCCGCACGCAACTGGGGACCCGCAAGCCGGATTACCTGGCCGAAGCCACGATCAACGTCGCCGGCCGCACCCTGCACGCCGATGCCGGCGCCCAGACCATGTACGCCGCCATCGATGTCCTGGCCGACAAGCTCGATCGCCTGCTGGTGAAGCACAAGGAAAAACGTTCCGACGTCCAGCGCACCACCGCGCGCGGCGAACTGATCGGCTGATCCTGCGCGCGGCGACGGCCGCGTGCGTCCCGGGCCGCTCCGCGATGGAGCGGCCCCTTGCGGTCGCGAAGGCCGCACCGGCCCTTTACACTGGCAACCGCCGCTTCCGCCCATCACGGCCCCGGGCTTCGCCCCGGGTGCCCGCACGCGAACCGGCGCCCTCTTCCTGCCGGCCGCCTCCGCATGATGAATACCAGCATCACCGCCCGCGAACTGTTCGACCACCAGAAGGACAAGCTGAGCCTGCGCTGGCTGGCCGGCCAGAAGGGCGAGAAGCGGGTGCTGGAGGCCGGCGACACGCTGTCGCGGCGACCGTCGCTGGCGGGGTATCTCAACGCCGTGTATCCGAACAAGGTGCAGATCCTCGGCACCGAGGAACTGACCTGGCTCGACTCGCTGGACTCGCGCCAGCGTTGGGAAACCATCGAGAAGATCGTCCAGGCCAAGCCGCTTGCGCTGGTCATCAGCAAGAACCAGTCCTGCCCCGAAGACCTGCGCGAAGCCGCCAACGAGAACGACACGCCGCTGTGGGTCTCACCGAAGCGCGGCCATGAACTGCTCAACCACATCTCCTACCACCTCGCGCGCACGCTGGCGCCGCGGGTGACGCTGCATGGCGTCTTCATGGAGATCTATTCGATCGGCGTGCTGATCACCGGCGAAGCCGGATCCGGCAAGAGCGAACTGGCGCTGGAATTGCTCAGCCGTGGGCACCGCCTGGTCGCCGATGACGCGCCCGAATTCACCCAGATCGCGCCGGACGTGCTGGACGGCACCTGCCCCGAGCTACTGCAGGACCTGCTGGAAGTGCGCGGCCTGGGCGTCCTCAACGTGCGCGAGATGTTCGGCGACACGGCGGTGAAGAAGAACAAGTACCTGCGCCTGATCGTGCACCTGACGCGCCCGATGACCGAGCCCAACCCGCACGGCTACGAGCGACTGACCGGCGACTCTGGCACACGCCACGTGCTGGACCTCGACGTGCCGCTGATCACCCTGCCGGTGATGCCCGGCCGCAACCTGGCCGTGCTCACCGAAGCGGCGACGCGCCTGCACATCCTGCGGACGAAGGGCATCGATCCTGCGGCCATGTTCATCGCGCGCCACAGCAACCTGCTCGAGCGCAGCACCCCATGACGGACCCGACCGCCCCGCAGGCCGACCCGGCGCCATACGAGAACGGCGCACCGCCCCCGCCTGCGCCCACCGTCGTCATCGTCAGCGGACTGTCCGGATCGGGCAAGTCGGTCGCGCTGAAGACCTTCGAGGACCTGGACTACTACTGCGTCGACAACCTGCCGGTGGACCTGTTGCCCTCGTTCGTGCGCAGCCTGATGCGCGAGGACGAGCTGCCGCCGAAAATCGCCGTCGGCATCGACGTGCGCAGCCGCCAGAGCGATCTCTCGCGGCTGGCGCAATGGCGCGCCGCTCTGGCGCAGCTCGGCCTGGAAGGCCGGCTGATCTTCTTCGACGCCAGCGACGAAGTGCTGCTACGGCGCTATTCGGATACCCGCCGCCGCCATCCGCTGGGCCACGGCGGCCTGGCGCTGCAGGAAGCGATCCGGCAGGAGCGCGCCATCGTCGAGCCGTTGCGCGGCGAAGCCGATGTCATCATCGACACCAGCCAGCTCAACGTGCACCAGTTGCGGCGCCGGATCATCGCCGAGTTCGCCTTCAACAAGAGCGCGCAGCTGTCGCTGCTGTTCGAATCCTTCGCCTACAAGCGCGGCGTGCCGGCCGATGCCGACTTCGTGTTCGACGCCCGCGTGCTGCCCAACCCGCACTGGAACCCGGACCTGCGCCCGTACGCCGGCCGCGACCCGAAGGTGCGGGCGTTCCTGGACGCGCAACCGGAGGTCGCCGAGTACGTCGGCCAGGTGAGCGGCTTCCTCGATACCTGGCTGCCCCGCCTGCGCGGCGAGACCCGCAGCTACGTGACCATCGCCTTCGGCTGCACCGGCGGCAAGCATCGCTCGGTGTACCTGGCCGAGACGCTCGCCCGCCACGCGCGCGAGCAGGGCTGGGAGGAAGTGGCCACCTTCCATCGGGAACTGGACTGATAGGAGCTGGACCGACAGGCGCTGGACCGACAGGAACCGGACTCACACGCGCGGGTCTGGCGCCCGCTCCGGGCGCCGCATCGTTCCATCCGCGCGGCTTCCAGCGTGTCATGCCGGTCTGTTAACGTTCCTGCATGGCCTGTGGCATTCTTCTTGTGACTCATCCCGGCGTGGGTGCGGCGATCCTCGCCGTCGCCACCGCCTTGTTGCGGCAACTGCCCCTGAAGGCGGAGGCCTTCGAGGTGCCGTTCGACGCCGACCTGGAGGCGCTGCTCCCGCAGGCCTCCGCCGCGCTCCGGCGCGTGGACGGCGGCGACGGCGTGCTGGTGCTGACCGACCTGTACGGGGCCAGCCCCAGCAACCTGGCGGGCAAGCTCGCCCGCCTGGGCACGCCGGTCCGGCGCGTCTCGGCGCTGAGCCTGCCGATGCTGCTTCGGGTGATGAACTATTCGGAACAGGGACTGGACGAACTGCCGGCGACCGCCGCCGCCGGCGCACGCAATGGAGTCATTCACGACGATGCTTGAGCGCGAACTCACTATCTCCAACCGCCTGGGCCTGCATGCGCGCGCCACCGCCAAGCTCGTGCAGACGCTGGCCGGCTTCCGCTGCAACGCCACGCTGGCGGCCAAGGGCCGCGAGGTGAATGCCAAGAGCATCATGGGCGTCATGCTGCTGGCCGCCGGCCAGGGCACGCCGGTGATGGTCCGGATCGAAGGCGAGGACGAAGCCGCCGCGATGCAGGAAGTCGTCTCGCTGTTCGAGCGACGATTCGACGAGGACGCCTGATGCGGGCGCTGCTGCCGGGCCACGGAGCGTCGCGCGGCAGCGCGCTGGGACGCGCCCGGGTCCGGTTGCCGCACGTCCTGGAGGTCGCCGAGCAGCGCATCCGCCCCGACCAGATCGACGATGAACTGGCGCGCCTGCACGAGGCCGTCGACGCCACCCGCCGCGAGATGCACGGCCTGCGCGCCCGCCTGCACGGCGCGCTGGCCAAGGAGGTCGGTGAATTCCTCGACCTGCACGCCCTGCTGCTCGACGATCCCGAACTGCTGCACGGCCTGGACGAACTGATCCGCGCCGGCCGCTACGCCGCCGACTACGCCCTGCGCCTGCAGCGCGACCGCCTGGCCGCGGTGTTCGATGGCATGGACGATGCGTACCTCAAGAGCCGCATGGACGATCTCGACCATGTGATCGGACGCATCCACGCGCACCTGCACCAGCGCGCGGCCGATACGCCCGGCGTGGCCGGCGAGATCCTGGTCAGCGACAACGTCGCACCGTCGGAACTGGCCGAACTTCAGACCCAGGGCGTGGTGGCCGTGGTCACCGCCGCAGGCAGCACGCTGTCGCACAGCGCCATCCTCGCCCGCAGCCTGCACCTGCCGCTGGTGGTGGGCAACGCGCAGGCGCTGCAGCGGATCAACGACGGCGACGTGCTGCTGGTGGACGGCAGCACCGGCGAAGTCGTGGTCAACCCCGATCCGGACGACCTGCGCCGCTACCGCGAACGCTTGCGCGACGCCGCCCGCGAAGCACGCGAGCTCGGCCGCCTGCGCTCCAAGCCCAGCCGGACCCGCGACGGTGTCGACATCGCGCTGTGGGCCAATGCGGAATCGCTGGAAGACGTCGCCAATGCGCATGCGCTGGGCGCCGCCGGCGTCGGCCTCTACCGCACCGAGTTCCTGTTCCTGCAGCGCCGCGAACTGCCCAGCGAGGAGGAACAGTTCCAGGTCTACCGCGACCTCGCGCTCGGCATGAGCGGACGGCCGGTGACGATCCGCACGCTGGACCTTGGCGCGGACAAGGCCGACCGCACGGGCCTGGTGGTGGGCGATGAGGACAATCCCGCGCTCGGCCTGCGGGGCGTGCGCCTGTCGCTCGCCCACGCGGACGTCTTCGACACACAACTGCGCGCGATCCTGCGGGCATCGGCTTACGGTCCGGTGCGGATCCTGGTGCCGATGGTCAGTGGCCGCGAAGAACTGCTCGAGGTCCGCCGCCGCATGCGCCGGGTCGCCCTGCAACTGCGCAAGCAAGGCCACGAGATCGCCGAGCGCGTCGAACTGGGCGCGATGATCGAAGTGCCCGCGGCCGCGATCGCCTTCCACGGCTTCGTGGACGTGGTGGACTTCGTGTCGATCGGCACCAACGACCTGGTGCAGTACCTGCTTGCAGCCGACCGCAACAACGAAGCGCTGGGCGAACTCTATTCGCCGCTGCATCCGGGCGTGTTGCGCCTGCTCCGCCACGTCATCAGCATCGGCGCCGAACACAAGGTGCCGGTGGCGATGTGCGGCGAGATCGCCGGCGACGCCACGCTCGCGCCGATGCTGCTGGCCCTGGGCCTGCGTGAGTTCAGCCTGCATCCGGCCACGCTGCTCGAGCTGCGCAAGGCCATCCGCGACAGCGACCTGTCGGACCTGCAGGCACGCACGGCGAAACTGCTGCAGGCACGCGACCGCGGCGGCATCGAGCGCTGGCTCAAGGCCGCCACGGCGGCCTGATCCTGCGACCGCGGGATCACGTCCCGCTTTCCTCGCCCCGCGTCTTCGACCCCTGCTGCAGGGTGTCCATAAATCGCGGGGCGGGCGATAATGAAGGAATGAACGCTTGATGCCCCGGTCGCATCCGCCTGACGGATCGGCCCCATTCCGGAGTACCGAATGGTCGAGACCATCCGCCACGACAAGACCGCACGCCAGTTGCGCCTGCTCTCCGACGCGCTCGACAGCGGTCGGCTGGGGCCCGTGCGCCGGTTGGTCAACACCTTGTCGCCCGCGGAGATCGGCAACCTGCTGGAATCGCTGCCGCCGGGCAAGCGCGAAGTGGTCTGGGGCCTAGTCGATCCCGAGGACGACGGTGAGGTGCTGGTGCATGTCGGCGACGAAGTGCGCGAAAGCCTGCTGGCGGACATGGACACCGACGAAATCGTCGCCGCGGTCGAGGACCTCGACATCGACGATCTCGCCGACCTGGTCGAAGACCTGCCCGACACCGTCATCGACGAAGTGCTCAAGTCGATGGACCGCGAGAATCGCGAGCGCCTGGAACAGGTGCTGTCGTATGCGGAAGACACCGCCGGCCGCTTGATGAACCCGGACGTGGTCACCGTGCGCGCCGACGTGAACGTCGACGTGGTGCTGCGCTATCTGCGCCTGCGCGGCGAACTGCCCGACCACACCGACCACCTGTACGTGGTCAGCCGTCGCCACCAGTACCTGGGCCGCGTGCCGTTGGCCGCGCTGGTCACGCACGAAGACACCACGCCTATCAACCGGCTGATCGACGACGAGCAGCCGGCGATCGACGTGGGCGAGAGCGCGCAGGAAGTGGCGCGCCAGTTCTCCGACCACGACTGGGTGTCCGCGCCCGTCGTGGACGACAACAACATCCTGCTCGGCCGCATCACCATCGACGACGTCGTCGACATCATCCGCGAGCAGGCCGAGCACCAGGCGCTGGGCGCCGCCGGCCTGGACGAGGACGAGGACCTGTTCTCGCCGGTCAAGCGCGCCGTGCGCGGCCGCGTCGTGTGGCTGGGCATCAACCTGTTCACCGCGTTCATGGCGGCGACCGTCATCAAGGAGTTCGACGCCACGCTGGAGAAGATCGTCGCACTCGCCGTGCTGATGCCCATCGTGGCCGGCATCGGCGGCAATGCCGCCGTGCAGGTGCTGACGCTGATGGTGCGCGGCCTGGCCTTGGGCCAGGTGGGGTCGAGCAACGCCGGCATCCTGTGGTGGAAGGAACTGCGTGTCGCCCTGATCAATGGCGTGCTGATCGGCGGCATCGTCGGCGTGATCGCCTTCCTCTGGTTCCGCAGTCCCATGCTGTCGCTGGTCATCGCGATGGCGCTGGTGCTGAACTTCTGCGCCGCCGCCACCGCGGGCGTGCTGTTGCCGTTGCTGTTGAAGCGCATGAACATCGATCCCGCCGTCGCCGGCACCGTCGTCGTCACCGCGGTCACCGACGTGATGGGCTTCTTCTGCTTCCTCGGCCTGGCGACGTTGATCCTGCTGCACTGAGGCCTGCGCATGGAGCGACTCGGCAAGGTCAGCGAATGGAACGACGACCGCGGCTTCGGCTTCGTCGCCCCGCTCGATGGCGAGCCCGCGCGCGTGTTCTTCCACGTCCGCGACTACCGGCTCGACGGTCGTCGTCCCGAGGTGGGTGAGCTGGTGAAGTTCACCGCGCAGCGCCAGCCCGACGGCAAGTGGCGCGCGCAGGCGGTACGGCGGACGGTTCCCGCCGCACACGCCGCCAAATCGCCGCTCCGCTCATCCGCACCGGCGACACCACGACCCGAGTCCGTAGTGCCCGGCGCGGTGGCGACGATCGCGTATGGGCTACTGATCGCCTGGGCCATCCGCGGCGGACGACTGCCGTTCGAAGCGGTGTTCGTCGTGCTGGGGCTCTCGGCGATCACCTTCGTGGCCTACGCGCTGGACAAGCATGCGGCGCAGACCGGTCGCTGGCGCACGCCGGAATCGACCCTGCACCTGCTGGAGCTTGCTGGGCGGCTGGCCCGGTGCCTGGGTCGCGCAGCAATGGCTGCGCCACAAATCACGCAAGCCTGCCTACCGCGCGACGTTCTGGGCGATGGTGGTGCTGCATGGCGGCGCGCTGGCAGCGTGGCTGTGGACACGCGGGTGAGCACGAGGCGGTATCCTGCCCGCGTCGTCGCCACCGGATGCTTCTCGCCATGCGTCTTCCCGTCCGCTTCGTTCTCGCCTTCCTGCTGCTGATCCTGATGAGCGCGTGCCAGACCACCCCCGTGTCGACCACCGGCGAGTTCGTCTCGCGCGAGGTCGCGTTGAACGGCCAGACCTACCGCTATCAGGTGTTCGTGCCGGCCGCTCGGTTCCGCAACGGCAAGACGCCGGTGGTGCTGTTCCTCAACGGCTCCGGCGAGCGCGGCCGCGACGGCGTGAAGCAGACGATGGCGGGCCTGGGACCGTACCTGCGCCAGCACGCCGATACCTTCCCGGGCGTGGTGGTGTTCCCGCAGGCGCCCGACGATACCGAGTGGACCGAATCCGCAGGCCCGATTGCCTTCGCCACGCTGGATGCGGCGATGCGCGAGTTCGACGGCGACCCCGCCCGCGTCTACCTGACCGGCATGTCGATGGGCGGCTACGGTACCTGGGAACTCGCGCTCCAGCAGCCCACGCGCTTCGCCGCGCTAGTCCCGATTTGCGGTGGGATCACCGTGGACTGGACCGAGGCGCGACCCACGATGAGCGTACACAGCGTGGCGGAGGCGACAGATCCGTTCGCCGCCGCCGCGCAGCGGCTGAAGGACGTGCCCGTGTGGATCTTCCATGGCGGGAAGGACGATGCGGTACCGCCGTCGCAGTCGCGCCGCATGGACGCTGCGCTGAAGGCCGCCAGCGCGCGCGACGCGCGCTACACCGAGTTCCCCGACGCCAATCACAACAGCTGGGATGCCACTTACGCGTATGCCCCGATGTGGGACTGGTTGTTCGCCCAGCGGCGGGGCCGCTGACGATGGCCGAGTTGGTCGAGGACTATTTCGCCGACGGCTGGCGCGAGCGCACGCTGGCCTGCCCGTGCGGCTGGGAAGGCGACAGCCGCGGCATGGCGATGGAGCTGCACGACGCCGTCACCGATTACGCCTGCCCCACCTGCGGCAACCTCCTGCTCATCGTCAGCCACCCCGACCTGGCCCAGGTGCGGCAGGCCGCTGCGGCTGGCAACGCGGAAGCCGCTGGCCAGTTGGCCATCATCGAAGAAGCCCTCGCCCGCTTCCCGCCCGCGGCCGACTGAGCCGCGGCGGCCGTCACGCTTCGGCCGCCGCGCGCAGGCCTGGCCGTCCCAGACCCCCTCAACCGCCGCCGCCTGCGGCCGATAACCCGGCATCCCCTGGTGGCTGGCGCACCCTGCTGGCCGTGTGAGCGACTGCGATGACGGATGCGGCGGACGACAATTCGGTACGGCCAAGCGGCCTGCGTCGCCTGTGGGCGCGTCGTCGCGAGCCGGAGCGCTTCCGCGTCGCGCGACCTGGTGTCACGCGCGTCCGGCGAAGCGCGTCTGCGCCAGCATCAGCAGCCACCCAGTTGCAGGCCCTGTTCGCCAGCGCGACCGAACCGACCGCCCTGCTGTCCGCCTTCGCCCATGGCGTCGCCGGCCTGCCCGGCGAACTGCGCGGCATGGGCGAGCGCCTGCAGTCGGCCCATGTCGACAACGATTGGCCGCGCTACGGCCGCGCGTTGCGCCAGTTGATCGACAAGTACATCCGCACCATCCAGGACGAACCCCTCGTCCGGCGAAGCCGAGCAGCTGCGCGACCTGCTGCACCACGCGCTGGTCGGCGGTCTGGAAAGCCTGCTGCGCGACGATGCCGCCCTGCTGCCGCAAGCGCATGCGCTGGCCGATCGCGTCCGCTTGTGGCAGCCGGCGCAGCCGCTGGATCCGCTGGGCAACGAACTGAAGGAACTCTGCCAGCAGGTCGGCCTGCGCACGCACGAAGTCAACGACGCGCAGGAACTGATGCGCAGCCTGTTCGACCTGCTGCTGGAGAACGTCGGCGA
This sequence comes from Pseudoxanthomonas sp., assembly GCA_047600885.1. Classification (GTDB taxonomy): domain Bacteria; phylum Pseudomonadota; class Gammaproteobacteria; order Xanthomonadales; family Xanthomonadaceae; genus Pseudoxanthomonas_A. The sequence goes on from JASGKE010000002.1 coordinate 354,357, forward strand.
ACTGATCGAGGACGGCAGTTGGCTGCAGGACCAGATCGGCGCGGTGCGCCAGCTGTTGGCCGGTCCGCTGGACCGTACCTCGCTGGAACAGACTCGCGCCGGCCTGCGCGAAGTGATCTACAAGCAGGGCTTGCTGAAGCAGGGGCTGGCCGAGTCGAAGGCCTCGATGAAGGAGATGATGGTGACCTTCGTCGAGCGCCTGGACGGCATGGCCAGCAGCACCGGCGAATTCCACGACCGCATCAGCTTCCATGCGCAAGCCGTGCGCGAGAGTCGCAGCATCGCCGAGCTCGGCAAGCGGATGGAGGACATCCTGCAGGACACCGCCGAGGTGCAGGCGCAGGCGCTGCGCTCACGCGACAGCCTGCTGGAAGCCCGTCGCGAGGTCGAAGCCGCGGAACAGCGCGTGGCCGACCTGGAACTGGAACTGCAATCGGTGTCCGAACTGGTGCGCGTGGACCAGCTGACCGACGCGCTCAACCGGCGCGGCTTCGATGAACTGTTCAAGCGCGAATCCGTGCGCGCGTTGCGCAGCGGCCAGACCCTGAGCCTGGCGATGCTGGACCTGGACGACTTCCGCCACATCAACGCCGCGCACGGCCACTTGGGCGGCGACGCCGCGCTGTGCCACGTCGTGGTGATGGCGCGCGCCACGCTGCGGGCCAGCGATGCCATCGCGCGCTTCGGCGGCGAGGAGTTCGTGCTGCTGCTGCCGGACACCAGCTTCCTGGAAGCCACCGGCACGCTGGAGCGCCTGCGCGGCCGGCTGTCGCACAAGCCGCTGATCTACGAAGGGCGCGGCATCATGGTGACCTTCAGCGCCGGCGTCGCGCGCTGGCGCCCGGGCGAATCGCAGGACGACCTGCTCGCGCGCGCCGACCGCGCCATGTACCAGGCCAAGCAGGCGGGCAAGGACCGCATCGTCGCCGCCGAGGAGTGAGCCCGGCGGCGCGGGCTCAGGCCAGCAGCGTTTCCAGCACCGCCATGCGCACGGCCACGCCGTTGCTCACCTGGCGCAGCACCAGCGACTGCGGACCATCGGCGACCTCGTCGGTGATCTCCACGCCGCGGTTGATCGGGCCGGGGTGCAGCACCACCGCATCCTTCGCCGCGCGGGTCAGGCGGGTGGCGGTCAGGCCGTAGTCGCGGTGGTAGTCCTCGAGCGACGCGACCAGGCCCTCTTCCATGCGCTCGCGCTGCAGGCGCAGCATCATCACCGCGTCCACGCCGTCGAGCATCGCGTCGAAATCCTGGCCGACCTCGCAGCTGGCCAGCGTGCCGTCGTCCGGCAGCAACGATTGCGGGCCGCACACGCGGATCTCGCCCGCGCCCAGCGTGCGCAGCGCATGCAGGTCCGAGCGCGCGACGCGCGAGTGCTTCACGTCGCCGACGATCAGCACCTTTATCTTCGAGAAGTCCGGTCCCTTGGCTTGGCGCAGCGTCAGCACGTCCAGCAAGCCCTGGGTGGGATGCGCGCTGCGCCCGTCGCCGGCGTTGATCAGCGCCGTGCCCTCGCCCGCCTCGGCGGCCAGCGCGGCGACCGCGCCGTCATCCGCGTGGCGGACGATGAAGCCGCGCACGCCCATCGCTTCCAGGTTGCGCAGCGTGTCGCGCGCGGTTTCGCCCTTGCGCGTGGACGAGGTGGACGCGTCGAAGTTCAGCACGTCCGCGCCCAGCCGCTGCGCAGCGATGTGGAACGAGCTGCGGGTGCGCGTGGACGGTTCGAAGAACAGCGTGCAGACCGTGGTGCCGTCGAGCACCGTGCGCCGCGGCGTGCGCCCGAGCGCCGCGTCGCGGATCTGGCCGGCGCGGTCGATCAACCGGCACAGGGTTTCGCGGGGCAAGCCCTCCAGGGTCAGCAGGTGCCGCAGGCGTCCATCCGAATCGAGTTGTGGGGTCATGGGGCGTCGTATGAAGGGAGTCAGGTCAGCTGGGTCGCGTCGTGCGGCGCGGCCAGCCAGCGTTCGATGATGACGGCCGCGGCGACGGCATCCAGCGCCGCGGCATCGCGGCGGCGCTTGCGGCCTTCGGCACGGTCCTGCGCGAAACGTTGCGAGGCTTCGACGGAACTGGTGCGCTCATCCACCAGCACCACCGGCAGGTTGTAGCGCACGCGCAGTTCGCGCGCGAAGGCGTGGGCGCGCTTGCGGATCGGCTGGTCGCCGCCGTCGAGCGTCATGGGGTCGCCGACCACGAGGCCGTCGGGTTTCCATTCGGCATGCAGCTTGTCGATGGCCGGCCAGTCGGGGCCGTGGCCATGCACGTCGATCACGGCCAGCGCGCGTGCGCCGGTGCCGAAGGCGCTGCCCACCGCCACGCCGATGCGGCGGGCGCCCACGTCGAATCCCAGTACGGTGCCGTCCAGCTTCATGCCACCTGCCTCCGTTCGGAAAAACGCATCCCATCCTGCACCCGCGGCCGTGGAGAACGCGTCGGCAAGAGCGCGCGCAGGCTCATGCGTGGCCGCTGTAATCGGTCAGCCGCGTCATGTCCACGCCGATCCGCTGGCCGGCCGCCTGCCAGCGCCGTTCCAGTGGCAGCGCGAACAGCAGCTCGGCATCCGCGGGCGCGGTCAGCCAGCTGTTCTCGCCCAGTTCGTATTCCAGTTGCCCGGCCCCCCATCCCGCGCAGCCGAGCGCGACGATCGCGTGGGCGGGGCCGTCGCCGGCCGCCATCGCTTCCAGGATGTCGCGGGAGGTGGTCAGGTAAAGGCCGTCGGCGACTTCCATCGTCGACTCCCAGGCGCGCAGGCCGTCGTGCAGCACGAAGCCGCGCTCCGGATGCACCGGGCCGCCGGCAAGGACGACCTGCCCGGCCAGATGGGGGTCGTGCGCTTCCAGGTTCATCTGCCGCAGCACTTCGCCCAGCGTGTACTCGGAAGGCCGGTTCACCACCACGCCCATCGCACCTTCGTCGTCGTGCTGGCAGATCAGGGCCACGCTGCGGGCGAAGTTCGGGTCCGACAGCGCCGGCGACGCGATCAGCAGCTGGTTGGCCAGGGGCGTGGCGACGTCTTGCATGGCCGTCATTCTAGCCCGCCGCGCACGGGTGCGCCCCTGCGGACAAGAACGGTCCGCGATGCCGCCTAGAATGCGGCGTCCCCCTTCTCGCCTTTCCCCATGTCCGGCTATTGCGACGTCGCCCAAGGTCATCCGCTGCATGGCCCCTACCACGACCACGAATACGGCTTCCCGCAGCGCGAGGAAGCGGTGCTGTTCGAACGCCTGCTGCTGGAGATCAACCAGGCCGGGTTGAGCTGGGAAACCATGCTGCGCAAGCGCGAGGGTTTCCGCGCGGCCTACAGCGGCTTCAGCGTCGACAAGGTCGCCAAGTACGGCGAACGCGACCGCGCGCGGCTGATGGCCGACGCCGGCATCATCCGCAACCGCCTGAAGATCGAAGCGGCCATCCACAACGCCCAGGTCATCCAGGGCCTGCGCCGCAGCCACGGCGGGTTCGCCGAATGGCTGGATGCCCACCACCCGCTGGGCAAGGCCGAGTGGATCAAGCTGTTCAAGAAGACCTTCCGCTTCACCGGCGGCGAGATCACCAACGAGTTCCTGATGAGCCTGGGCTACCTGCCCGGCGCGCACCGCGAGGATTGCCCGGCCGTTCAAGCCGCGCCGCCAAGCAGCGTCCGCCGTGGATGGCCCGCGCCGGGCATTGATCCACCGCAATTCCAGCCTGCCACGATGGTCGTATGCTGGCATGCGCGAACCCCGGACGATAATGATCGTTTCGCTCGACGCCCGCATCGCCATGTCCGAAGACCGCATCCGTAACGCCGCCCTGCGCGACCGCCTGACCACACCGGAGGCCGCCGCCGCGCTGATCCAGCCCGGCGAGACCGTCGCGATGAGCGGCTTCACCGGCTCGGGCTACCCCAAGGCCGTGCCGCTGGCCCTTGCCGCGCGCATCGAACAGGCGCACGCCGCTGGCGAGCCCTTCCAGATCAAGCTGATGACCGGCGCCTCCACCGCGCCCGAGCTGGACGGCGCGCTCGCGAAGGCCGATGCCATCGCCCTGCGCATGCCGTTCCAGAGCGACCCGGACGCGCGCAAGCGGATCAACGACGGCACCCTGGACTACATCGACATCCACCTCAGCCACGTCGCCCAGCACGTGTGGTTCGGCTTCTACGGCGCCATCGATACGGCCGTGGTCGAGGTCTCGGCGATCCGCGAAGACGGGAAGCTGGTGCCCTCGACCTCCGTCGGCAACAACAAGACGTGGCTGGACCTGGCGAAGAAGGTGATCGTCGAGGTCAACGACTGGCAGCCCGCCGGCCTGGAGGGCATGCACGACATCTACTACGGCACCGCTCTGCCGCCGCACCGCAAGCCGATCCCGCTGGAACACGTGCAGGACCGCATCGGCGATACCGCGCTGCACTGCGACCCGGACAAGATCGTCGCCGTCGTGCGCACGCACGGTCCCGACCGCAACAGCCCGTTCAGCCCGATCGACGCGACCAGCGAGCGCATCGCCGCGCACCTGATCGAGTTCCTGAAGCACGAAGTCGCGCAGGGCCGCCTGCCGGCGAACCTGCTGCCGCTGCAGTCGGGCGTGGGCAACATTCCCAACGCCGTGCTGGCGGGGCTGGCGAAGAGCGGTTTCCGCGGCCTCACGGCGTTCACCGAAGTCATCCAGGACGGCATGCTCGACCTGCTGCGCGATGGCGTGCTCGATGTCGCTTCGTGCACCGGCTTCGCGCTGAGCCCGGAGGCGAACGAGGTCTTCAAGCGCGACATCGCCTTCTACCGCGAGCGCATCATCCTGCGCACGCAGGAGATGTCGAACCACCCGGAACTGGTCCGCCGGCTCGGCTGCATCGGCATGAACGGGATGATCGAGGCCGACCTCTACGGCAACGTCAATTCCACCCACGTGATGGGCAGCCGCATCCAGAACGGCATCGGCGGTTCGGGCGATTTCGCCCGCAACGGCTTCATGTCGGTGTTCCTCAGCCCGAGCACCGCCAAGGGTGGCAGCATCTCGGCGCTGGTGCCGATGGTCAGCCACGTGGACCACACCGAACACGACGTCTCGGTGATCGTCACCGAACAGGGCCTGGCCGACCTGCGCGGCCTCACCCCGAAGCAGCGCGCCCGTACGCTGATCGGAAACTGCAGCCACCCTGATTACCGCGACGCGCTGCAGGACTACTTCGACCGCGCCCTGCACCACAGCTACGGCAAGCACACCCCGCACCTGCTGCCGGAAGCGCTGTCCTGGCACCAGCGGTGGCTGGAATCGGGAACGATGAAGGGCTGGGCGCCTTGAAGCGTTCTCATCCGCATAGGTTGGGGGGAACGAAGTGACCCATTCCCTCGCCCCCGCGGCGGGCATTCCCGGGCACCCACGCTTTCCCTATGCGGAACGAGAAAATTTGGAGCGCCACAACGAACAGCAGACCGCTCCACGTCACGACCTGCGTAAAGGCGCCCAGGTCAACACCAAAGTAATCCATCGCCCACGGGAAGACGATGAAGTACAACCACGCTGAGCAGCACGACGGCGATGACACCTTATCCTTCTATTCATCGTCAGAACTCCGCTCACAACGTTAAACGCTCCACGAAGTCGCAATCTGCAAGACCAGCATGCCGTCCACGATCTGCCGGGGTTGCAAGCTTGCCCCAACCTATGGCCCTCAGAGATCACTTCGCACGTAGCGTCTGAAGAGGTGGTAGGTAGGCGATGGTGAACGCCGCGAACATGATGATCGCCCACTCCACAGTAGACCCTGTCCCCATGCAACACGCCCATAGGCCAAAAGGGTGAAAAACCAAACCCAGCCAAAGCATGCACGTCGGTTCATGTCATCCCTTCCTGGCCATGAGCGATCTCGGATCGAAGTCCACTGGATATACTCATGGTACATGGGACCCTCAAGCGTGTTGCTCGACCAAGCGCCGCGACTTCATCACCGCCAGCACCCGCAGCGCGCGGGCCATGAACATGCCGCTGAAGAGCCCGTACGTACCGGCGACCACAACGACCGCGGTCGTCGTCCCGAGCACGCCCGGGTTGGTGGCATGGACGACGGCCACCGCGTACTTGAAGAAGAAGATGCCCATCATCAGCGCCAGCGGCACCCAGCTTCCGGTCACGGTGAACTGCTTCGTCGATGCGTCGTAGGCCGCGCGGCGCGACGGAGCGCGCAGCATCGCGATGGCCACCACGGTGACCCACGCACAGGCCCAGGCGGCCAGCGCGGTGAGGTGGGCGTCGAACGTCGACCAGACCGAGTACAGCGACCAGGCCAGCATGGCGACCGGCAACACGATCAGGCGGCCGCGCGAGACCTGGCGCGTCCTGCTCTGCAGGTAACCCAGGTAGACCAGGCCGAAGAACAGGCCGAAGACCCAGAGGGGGGTGTGGGTGAGGATCTGCGTCATGGGGCAAGGGTCCGGGAGAGGCCGACACCGCGTCGGTTCATGCACATCTTCGGACCCGCCCGCCCTGTCCGTGAGGTGCCGGAAGTCAACACTTTCGGGTGCCGGAGGTCGTGGCGCCTCCCCTCGCGGTCCGCCTTGCCTCGGCCGTCGCAGGATTCCCGCGTGCCATGACGTAGAAAAATGCGTCGCCAACCGTGCTCTCGTGTTCGATGACGAAGAAGATGTCTTCGATGGCGAACTTGTCTGGTGCGTCGCCGTCGCGCGTGAGTGCCATGACAAGGAACATTTCTTTCGAGTTCGAAGCATGGATGTGCCATGACGATGAAATTTTCATCGATGGCGCCGCTCTCTTGTGCCATGACGAAGAACATGGCGACGACGCCACTGTTCTTTTTCTTGCCATGACAAAGAAAGTTGCCTCGGCATCGACGCTCCATGGCGCGATGACAGTGAAAAACGCTTCGATGGCACCCCTTTCTGGTGCGCCATCGAAGAAAAAAGCATCGCCATCGATGAAATTCTTGTCGTTCCCGGTGTTTCCGGAATTGGCAGCCGATCAGAGTGCGCAGTCGCGACGGCTCATCGAAGCCTGGATCGTGTCGGCGCTGGAGGGGCTCTTGCGCATGGCACGGCGAAGTTCTTCACAGGTCACGTCCTTGAGGAACTGCTGGTAACGGCCGACGAACGAGCTGTCGTGGAGGGTCACGTTGAGCCGTGACGGTGCCTCGAACGCATGTTTGTCCTGGCGGGCGAAGAGATCGCGCTCGCTTGCGCGCAGTGGCGCGGCCGGCAGCGAGAGCACCAGCGGCCCCTCGCCCTGCGATGGCAGCGGCGGCGCGTCGAGCGGCGCGGTCTCGGGAGGCGTCGCCGACATGCGCCGTGCGGATGGCGGGCGTGCAGTCAGCGACGGAAGGTCCGGGGGCGATGCCACGGCGCGTGGGACCACGGTCGGGCGCGCGATGAAGCGCAGGCGCAGGCGATCGATGTCCTCCGCCATCCGACCCTGCCCCGGCGGGCGGGGGGCCAGCAGCACAACGCCGACACATGCATGCACCATCACGACCACGACGGCGGCGACGATCCTGTCCCTGGGCACGTTGTCCATCCTGATCGCGGGGTTGGCTGATGGTTCGCCACCCTAAGGGCATTCATCACACATCCTCGCGGCAAGGCGCGGGCGTATTCAGAACAACGTCATGCTCATGTAAGGAACGGGTTAAGCGCCCACGAAAAAGGGGCGGTCGCCCGCCCCTCTCCGTGTGACGCGTCGTGCGGAGGTCAGCGGACTTCCGCGATCTCCACGCCGTCCAGGCCCTGCGCCAGCGTGCGGGCGTCGCCGCCCTGGGCCAGCTTGATGCGTAGGCGCACTTCGTTCTGCGAGTCGGCGTAGCGCAGTGCGTCCTCGTAGCTGATCTCGCCGGCCTGGTACAACTCGAACAGGCTCTGGTCGAAGGTCTTCATGCCGAGGTTGGTGGACTCCTTCATCACTTCCTTCAGCTTGTGGATCTCGCCGTCGCGGATGTAGTCCTGGATCAGCGGCGTGCCGAGCAGGATCTCCATCGCCACGCGGCGGCCCTTGCCATCCGGCGTGGGAATCAGCTGCTGCGCCACCACGCCCTTGAGGTTGAGCGAGAGGTCCATCAGCAGCTGGGTGCGGCGGTCTTCCGGGAAGAAGTTGATGATGCGGTCCATCGCCTGGTTGGCGTTGTTCGCGTGCAGCGTGCACAGCACCAGGTGGCCGGTTTCGGCGAAGGCGATCGCGTGGTCCATACCCTCGCGGGTGCGCACCTCGCCGATCATGATCACGTCGGGCGCCTGGCGCAGCGTGTTCTTCAGCGCGGCGTCCCAGCTGTCGGTGTCGATGCCGACCTCGCGCTGGGTGATGATGCAGCCCTCGTGCTTGTGCACGAATTCGATCGGGTCCTCGATCGTGATGATGTGACCGGTCGAATTCTGGTTGCGGTAGCCGATCATCGACGCCAGCGAGGTGGACTTACCGGTGCCGGTCGCGCCGACGAAAATGATGATGCCGCGCTTGGTCATCGCCAGCGTCTTGATGATCGGCGGCAGGTTCAGCTCTTCCACCGTCGGGATGCGCGTCTCGATCCGGCGCAGCACCATGCCCACCTGGTTGCGCTGGTAGAAGCAGCTCACGCGGAAGCGGCCCACGCCGGCCACGCCGATGGCGAAGTTGCACTCGTGGGTCTTTTCGAACTCCTCGCGCTGCGCCGGCGTCATCACGTTCAGCACCAGGTCGCGCGACTGCTGCGACGTCAGCGGCGTCTGCGTGATCGGCGAGATCTTGCCGTGCACCTTGATGGACGGCGGCATGCCGGACGTGATGAACAGGTCCGACGCCTTCTGGTGCGCCATCAGCTTGAGGAAGGAGGTGAAGTCGATGGTGCTCATGGGTCTGCTCCGTAGGCGAGGCGGCGGTCAGGCGGCGTGGCGCCGCGCGGGCCCTGCCGTCATTCGAACAATCGCTTGTCCTTCGCGTATTCCTTGGCCTGCTGGCGGGTGATCAGCGCGCGCTTCACCAGGTCCTGCAGGTGCTGGTCAAGGGTCATCATGCCGCTCTGCTGGCCGGTCTGGATGGCCGAATACATCTGCGCCACCTTGTCCTCGCGGATCAGGTTGCGGATGGCCGGGGTGCCCACCATGATTTCCCAGGCCGCCGTACGGCCACCGCCGATCTTCTTCAGCAGCGCCTGCGAGATCACCGCGCGCAGCGACTCGGACAGCATCGAGCGCACCATCGGCTTCTCGCCGGCGGGGAACACGTCGATCACGCGGTCGATGGTCTTGGCGGCCGAGCTGGTGTGCAGGGTGGCGAACACCAGGTGGCCCGTTTCCGCCGCGGTCAGCGCCAGGCGGATGGTTTCCAGGTCGCGCAACTCGCCGACGAGGATGTAGTCCGGGTCTTCACGCAGCGCCGAACGCAGTGCCTCGTTGAAACCATGCGTGTCGCGGTGCACTTCGCGCTGGTTGATCAGGCACTTCTGCGAGGTGTGCACGAACTCGATCGGGTCCTCGACGCTGAGGATGTGCCCGTATTCGTTCTTGTTGATGTGGTCGATCATCGCCGCCAGCGTGGTCGACTTGCCCGAACCGGTCGGGCCGGTGACCAGGATCAGGCCCTGCGGCTGCTGGATCAGTTCGCGGAACAGCGGCGGGCAGCCCAGGTCTTCCAGGGTCAGCACTTCCGACGGAATCGTACGGAAGACGGCGCCGGCGCCGCGGTTCTGGTTGAACGCGTTGACGCGGAAGCGCGCCAGCGACGGGATCTCGAACGAGAAGTCGACCTCGAGGAACTCTTCGAAGTCGCGCCGCTGCTTGTCCGACATGATGTCGTAGACCAGCGAGTGCACCTGCTTGTGGTCCAACGCCGGGATGTTGATGCGGCGCACGTCGCCATCCACGCGGATCATCGGCGGCAAGCCGGCCGAGAGGTGGAGGTCGGAGGCCTTGTTCTTTACCGAGAACGCCAAGAGTTCGGCGATATCCATGACGCTGCTTCCCCAAGTTGCTGCGAACTGGAACGTTCATTCCCCGAAGGGCAGTATAGCGCCCTTGCCGTTCCCGCCAATGGTTGGATGAACATGCTCGCCGACACCCTCAGCGAGACCCTGCAACACCTTGAAAACGCAGCGGAAGCCGCACATCGGCCAACCCCTGCGCTGCTGGCCGTGTCCAAGCTGCAACCGGCCTCTGCCGTGGCCGAACTCGCCCGCGCCGGACAGCGCGCCTTCGGCGAAAACTACGTGCAGGAAGCCCAGGCGAAGATCGGAGAACTGGCCGGCATGGGCCTGGAATGGCATCTCATCGGCCACCTGCAGTCGAACAAGGCCGAACTCGCCGCCCAGCTGTTCGATTGGGTGCAGACGGTAGACCGTCACAAATTGATTGGCGCTCTGTCACGCTATCGCCCCGCGGACCGCGCGCCGCTCAACGTGCTGGTGCAGGTGAACATCGACGACGAAGCCAGCAAGCACGGGTGCGCGCCCGACGAGGTCGCCGGCCTGGCCGACGCGATCGCGGCCGAACCGCGCCTGCGGCTGCGTGGCCTGATGGCCATCCCTGCGCCGCATCCGGACACCGCCCGGCGCATCGCCGCCTTCCGTCGCATGCAGGCGTTGCAGGACACGCTGGCCGCACGTCACCCCGGCGTGGACACCTTGTCGATGGGCATGAGTGAGGACTACCCGCTCGCCGTCGCGCACGGCGCCACGATGGTCCGTATCGGCACCGCGCTGTTCGGCGCGCGGCCATCGCGGCCCGCCTGAGTCCTTCCTTTCCTTCGAGGCCCGATGCCATGACGCCTTCCACCCCTCGCGTGCTGACCCATCCCCTGGCCTTCATCGGCGGCGGCAACATGGCGCGCAGCCTGATCGGCGGCCTGCTCAAGCGCGGCGCAGAACCTTCGCGCATCCGCGTGGCGGAGCCCAACGAGCCCTTGCGGGCCGCGCTGGCAGCCGACTTCGGCGTGCAGGTGTTCACCGAGGCCGGCGAGGCCGCCTACGGCGCGGACACCTGGCTGTTCGCGGTGAAGCCGCAAGTGATGCGCACGGTGTGCGAATCACTGGCACCCATGGCGCAGACGCAGCGCCCGCTGGCGGTGTCCATCGCCGCCGGCATCACCGTCGCGCAGATGCAGCGCTGGCTGGGCGGTGGCGTGCCGGTCGTGCGCAGCATGCCCAATACGCCCGCCCTGCTCGGCGCCGGCGTCACCGGGTTGCATGCGAGCGGCGAGGTCGACGCGGCGGGACGCGAGCGCGCGGAACTGCTGCTCTCCGCCGCGGGCCCGACCGTGTGGATCGATGCCGAAGCGAAGATGGATGCCGTCACCGGCGTCTCCGGCAGCGGCCCGGCTTATGTATTCCTGCTGGCCGAGGCGATGGAGTCCGCGGCCGTGGCCGAAGGCCTGTCGGCCGACGCCGCGCGCACGCTGGTGCTGCAGACCGTGCTCGGCGCGGCGCGCATGCTCACCGAGAGCGGCGAGACCGCCGCGGAACTGCGCCGCCGGGTGACCTCGCCCAACGGCACCACCCAGGCCGCCATCGAAACCTTCCAGGCCGGCGGCTTCGAAGCGCTGGTCGCGAAGGCCGTGCACGCGGCGACGGTGCGCGGTGGCGAGTTGTCGGCGGCGAACGACGGATAGACCGTATGCACGCGCTTCGGCGAGCAACGCCCCTGATCCTGGCCGGCTTCTTCGCGCTGGCGATCTGCGCCTGCAAGCGCGAGCCCGAGGTGAAGGATCTTGCTGAATCGGGCTGGACGCTCGCCATTGAACCGCCCCCACCTGCGGCAGCGTCCCTGGACAGACTGCCCGACCTCGCGGCGGCCGGCTGGACAATCACGCCAAGCTCGCTGTCCGAAGTTGAGCAGGTCTTCGGCTCCGAGGACCCGGACTGGATTCGCTTCAAGTCCAACTTTGAGCCTGGCGACCGCGTAGTGAGGTTGATCGCGCCGGGGCGCCAGTGGGCGAACGCAGCCGGTTGGGATGGATACGCTATTGTTCGCGGCGACAAAGTAGTCGCAGACTTGGCCGTGCTGTTGAGCTAGAAACCGTTCGACGTCATCCAAGATTCGACGCTCCGCCGCACGCCTCTCTTCAGTACATACGGTTTTCGCCATGCCGAGCTCCCGCTTCCTGCCCGTTCTCCTTCTCGCCCTGCTGACCGCCTGCTCCGGTGGCGAAACGCCGCGTGCCGCCGAGTTCGTGCCGCCCGCGCCCGCCGAGGCCGACTTCGGCACCCTGCGCGTGCGCTACAACGCATTGCCGACGCTGGCGCTCAGCGAGCCCGTCGCGAAGCAGTACGGCGTGCAGCGCGATGCCGGCACCGCGCTGGTGCTGGTCGCCCTGCGCGAGGTGAAAGGCACCGAGGAGATCGATGCCGACGGCGAGGTCAGCGTCACCGCGCACGACCTGTCCGGCGCGCGCCAGGCCATCACGTTGCGCAAGGTGGAAGCCGGCGAGTACACCGATCTGATCGGCACGGCACGCATCTCGCCGCGCAACTCCTATCGCTTCGAGATCGTGGTGAAGGCCGGTAGCCGCACGGAAACGGTAACGTTCCAGCGGAACTTCTGAGGCGTTCATGACCTCTGTAGGAGCGACGTAAGTCGCGACCGCACGCCTTCCCAATGATGGAGTCCGATGGCAGACACGGCTACGACGACAGGCTGACTCGATCTAGCGACAGGGTTGCGTCATTTCCACGGTCGCGACTTACGTCGCTCCTACAGAGAAGCCGGCACACCCGTGAAGCGTCGCCCACCGCCGGATGATCGCCGCGATCGCCTGCACGCCGTCGGTCAGCGCGGCCGGCCCCGGCTGCAGGATCAACGGCGATTTGATCTCGTGCAGTTCGCCGTCGCGCACGGCGGGAATCGCATCCCAGCCGGCGCGCGCGGCCACCCGGTCGGGGCGGAACTTCTTCCCGCACCACGAACCCAGGATGATGTCCGGCGCACGGCGCACCACCTCGCTGCCATCGGCGAGGATCCGGTGTTTCGCCAGCGGCTCGCGCGCCATCTCGGGAAACACATCGTCGCCACCCGCGATGCCGATCAGCTCGGACACCCAGCGGATGCCGGTGATCTGCGGCTCGTCCCATTCCTCGAAATAGACCGTCGGCCGGCGCGCCAGCCGTGCCGCCTGCGCGCGGACGTCGTCCAATCCGCGCTCCAATCCATCGGCGTAGTCGTTAGCGCGGACGGCCGCGCCGACCAGCGCACCCAACCGTCGCACGTAGTCGACGATGCCGTCCACGCTGCGGTGGTTGCTGATCCAGACCTCCACGCCCTGCCGCACCAGTTCGGCCGCGATGTCGGCCTGGATGTCGGAGAAGCCGATGGCCAGGTCAGGGCGCAGCTTCAGGATCTCGTCGATCTTCGCGCTGGTGAACGCGCTGACCTTGGGCTTCTCCTTGCGCGCCTGCGGCGGACGCACGGTGAAGCCGCTGATGCCGACGATGCGGTCCTGCTCGCCCAGGGCGTACAGCGTCTCGGTCGGTTCTTCGGTCAGGCAGACGATGCGGCGTGGGCCCGTCATGGCGATACGCGCCCGGCGAGATCCCTCACGGAAACAGCATCCGCTTGCTCCACGCGCCGGCGGCATCGCATTCGTAGCGCCAGCGCTCGTGCAGGCGGAACTGCGCGCCGTACCAGAATTCGATGGCGTCGGGCGCCACGCGATAGCCGCTCCAGCCCGCCGGCCGTGGCACGTCGCTGCCGTCGAAGCGCGCTTCGACCTCGGCCATGCCGTGCTTCGAACGCCTCGCGCGAATCCAGCGTCTCGGACTGGATCGACGCCCACGCCCCCAACTGGCTCTGCCGCGGGCGGGACGCGAAGTAGGCATCGGCCTCGGCATCGTCGACCGGGGTCACCGTGCCTTCCACGCGCACCTGGATGCCGGCCTCGCGCAGGCTGCGCCACAGGAACAGCAGCGCCGCGCGCGGGTTGTCGTGCAGCTCGCGGCCCTTCTGGCTGTGCGTGTGCGTGTAGAAGACGAAACCGCGCTCGTCGAAGGCCTTCAGCAGCACCGTGCGCGCGGACGGATGGCCGTCCGGGGTCGCGGTGGCCAGCGTCATCGCGTTGGGTTCGACTTCGGTGCCCGCGGCCTTCGCTTCGCCGAACAGCGTGGCGAACGTGGTCAGGGCTTCGGCGTACAGATCGGTCATGGCGTCACGACGGCAGCGCCCGCGTTCCGGGCATGCGCTATTGTCGCGCGATGACGACGACACCGCATCAAGGCGGATTCCCGGACCACCTGGTCGACGACGCGCTGGCCGCGGCGCGTGCGTTGCCGGTGGCCACGCCGGTGTTCGCGATCACCGGCCTGCAGGGCAGCGGCAAATCGACGCTGGCGGACCAGGTGGCGCTCCGGGCGCGCGATGCGGGCCTGCGTGTGGCGGTGTTGTCGCTCGACGACCTGTACCTGACGCGCGCGCAACGCCAACGGCTCGCCGCCGAGGTGCATCCGCTGCTCGCCACGCGCGGCCCACCCGGCACGCATGACGTGGCGCTGGGCCGCGACGTGCTGGATGCGCTGCGCGAGGGCCGGGACGCGGTGTTGCCCCGGTTCGACAAGCTGGCGGACGATCGCGTGCCTGACAGCGCGTGGTCGCGCATCGACGGGCGAGTGGACCTGGTGCTGTTCGAGGGCTGGTGCCTGAAGGCCCAGCCCGAGGACGACGCCGCGCTGGCCACCCCGCTCAACACGCTCGAGCGCGAAGAGGACGCGGACGGCCAGCTGGCGCCGGTACTGCAACGACGCGCTGCGACGCGACTATCCCGCGCTGTGGTCGCGCATCGACGCGCTGTGGTTCCTGCAACCACCGGGCTTCGAGGTGGTACGCACGTGGCGCTGGCAGCAGGAGCAGGCGATGGCGGCGCGCGATCCCTCACGCACCGGCATGGACCGCGCGCAGCTGGACCGCTTCATCCAGCACTACGAACGCACCAGCCGGCACCTGCTGGCGACGCTGCCGGCGATCGCCGAGCGGACGATCGCCCTGGACGAGGAGCGCAACCCGCTCTTGCCGCTGTAGGAGCGACGTAAGTCGCTACCGCACGGCCTGGCGGATGGCAGAATCCATTGTTGGGCGCGTGCGTAGCCTGCCGATGAACTCCCGGACGCCGCAGGTCAGCGGTCGCGACTTACGTCGCTCCTACAGGAATCCGCGTCGCACCCGTCAGGTCACCACGAAGCTGATGCGCAGGTTCACGCGCCACTCGGTGACGTTGCCGCCGTCGTCGGTGACGACCTTGATCTCGTTCACCCAGGCGCCCTTGATGTTCTTGACGGTCTCGGAGGTCTTCTTGAGGCCGACCTTCACCGCATCTTCCATGCTGGTCTTGGACGAAGCGTTGACCTCGATGATCTTGGCGACGGACATGGTGCATTCCTCTTCGGTGGCCCGGCCGATGCCGGGGAGCCACCGTAGTCCCGCCGGTGTTAAGGCCGCGCCACGCACGGGCGGTGCTAGCATCTGCCCATCATGAATCCGGCCCCCAACCTGATCCTCGTCGGCCCCACCGGCGCGGGCAAGACCTCCATCGGCAAGCGCGTCGCCGAGCGCTTCGGGCTGGCCTTCGTCGACGCGGACCAGGCCATCGTCGACCGCACCGGCGCGAGCATCGCGACGCTGTTCGAGCACGTGGGCGAGGCCGGGTTCCGCGAGCGCGAGAAAACCACCTTGGGCGACCTGTTGGCCGGCCACGGCCAGCTCATCTCGACCGGCGGTGGTGCCGTGTTGGACGCCGACAATCGGATGCAGATGAAACAACGTGGCTTCGTGGTCTACCTGCAGGTCAGCGTGGAGGCGCAGCTGAAGCGGTTGGGCCGCTGCACGAACCGCCCGCTGCTGCAGCGCCCGGACCGCGAGCAGGTGCTGCAGGAGATGGCCACGCTGCGTGAACCGCTGTACCGCGAGATCGCCGACCTGACCCTGGACACCGACGGCCTGACGCCGCCGGAAGCCACCGCCCGCCTGACCCAGTTGCTGGCGCACCGCTGGCAGCCCATCGAAGAGAACGTATGAGCCACGCACGCACCGTCGATGTCGGCGGCGAGATCCCCTACACGATCACCATCGGGCCGGGCCTGCTGGGCGACGGCGCCGCGCTTGCGCGGTACGTGCGCGGCCGGCACGTGCTGCTGGTCAGCGATTCGGTGGTCGCGCCGCTGTATGCCGGCGCCGTGCGCGAGGCGCTGCATGCCGCGCGCCCGGACCTCGCCATCGGCACCTTCATCCTGCCGGCGGGCGAGGAGTCGAAGACGCTGGCCCACTTCGGCCACGCCATTGAGGCACTTGCCACGTTGGGCGCCACCCGCGATGCCTGCGTGGTCGCCCTCGGCGGCGGCGTGGTCGGCGACCTGGCCGGTTTCGCGGCGGCGTGCTGGATGCGCGGCGTGGATTGCGTGCAGGTGCCGACGACGCTGCTGTCGATGGTGGATTCGTCGGTGGGCGGCAAGACCGCGGTCGACATCCCGCAGGGCAAGAACCTGGTCGGCGCCTTCCATCCGCCGCGGGCGGTGTTCGCCGATACCGCGGCGCTGGCCACGCTGCCGCCGCGCGAACTGCGCGCGGGCCTGGCTGAGGTGATCAAGTACGGCGCGATCCGCGATGCGCGCTTCTTCCAGTGGCTGGAACAGGAGCGCGACGCGCTGCTGGCCATGGACGGCGAAGCGTTGGCGCTGGCGATCGCCGCCAGCTGCGAGCACAAGGCCGAGATCGTCGCCCGCGACCCGCTGGAGAAGGGCGAACGCGCGCTGCTGAACTTCGGCCACACCTTCGGCCATGCGATCGAGACCGAGCAGGGCTACGGCGGCCTGGGCAACGACAACCTCAACCATGGCGAAGCGGTGGCGGTGGGCATGGTGTTGGCGGCCCGGCTGTCCGCCGACCTGGGCCTGGCGCCCGCGACCGACACCGACCGCCTCGAGGCGCTGCTGGCGGCCTATGGCCTGCCGGTCCGGATCCCCGCGGGGCTGGCGCCGGAGGCCCTGCTGGCCCGCATGCGCCTGGACAAGAAGAACCTCGCCGGCCGCCTGCGGCTGGTGCTGTGGCGGGGCCTGGGCCAGGCCGAGGTGGTGCCGGACGTGGACGAAGCCCGCGTGCTGGCGCGCCTTTCGGACGGCTGAGCCGATGCACGCGGACCGAAGGCGGATCCCGGCGCTGGGGCTCTTGCTCGGCATCGCACTCCCCACTGCCGCCTCCGACGCACGGCTGACCTCCGGTGAGCTGGCGCGCGCACCCACGGTGGAACTTGCGGACAGGGTTCTTGGCCGTGACCTGGCAGCGGAAGCCGTTACGCATCTCCTGGAAGATCGCCCCCGCATCCTGGACAGCGACAGGCACGCCCATGGTGCCATCCGCTTCTTCATGCGACCCGTGGAGGTGGCGCAGGGCGTCTGCCGCCGCGATACCTGGTACGTGCCGCTGAAGCCGACCCCGCACTTCGACGGCGATGGCTATCTCGCCGGCGACGCCATGGGCCCGACGCCGCAGCTCGCCATTGCAGACGACTGCGCGTCGGCACCGGACCTCGCCTTCGGCTGGTATCCATCGCGCCGCCCCATCGGCGATGCGGTCGATGTGCTCACGCGCGTCAGGGCATTCCAGCAACGGCTCCGGCAAGGCGAAGCGTTGCCCTTCGAGGTGGAATGCAGTTCCACATTGCCGGGCACTGACCCCTGTGAGCCGGGTGCCGCCGAGGTGCTGCGCAGTCTGCCCCTGGACCGCTTGCTGTCCGTCGAGTTCGACAGGGCAATCGCCAGCGGCACGCTTGGCTGGACGCTCAGCATCGGGCCGGACGGGAGGGGGCGCCCGTTCTTCCGGCTCATGCTCCCGGAGCGCGGACAGGAAATGAGGGTGCTGCGCCTGATCTGGATGGCTCCCCTCCCTTCCTGAGCTCCCGACAGGACGAGAGTGTGCATTGACCCCACCGGCTATAATCTGGCCATGCGCGTCTTCCTCCAGCAACGCCCCGATGCGGGCGAAGCGCCCCGCTACGTCCAGCTGACCCTCCAGCCCGACCTGTTCGGGGGCTGGGAACTGTTGCGCGAAACCGGCCAGATCGGCGGCCGCGCCACGCTCAAGCGCGAGCAGTACCTGCTGCAGGACGAAGCGAGCGCCGCCTTCGAGAAAGCCCGCGACAGCCACCTCAAGCGCGGCTTCCAGCTGATGTTCGCCCGCGGCGCCGACGCGCCCAAGTAACCCTTTCCCGGAACCACGATGACCGCTTTGAAGAATGATCCTGCTTCCAACAGCAGATTTCTGCGCGCCCTGCGCCGCGAACCCGTGGACTGCACGCCCGTCTGGCTGATGCGCCAGGCCGGCCGCTACCTGCCGGAGTACCGCGCCACCCGCAAGGCCGCCGGCAGCTTCCTGGGCATGGCGAAGAATCCGGAGATCGCCTGCGAGGTCACCCTGCAGCCGCTGCGCCGCTACGACCTGGACGCGGCGATCCTGTTCTCCGACATCCTGACCGTGCCGGACGCGATGGGCCTGGGCCTGTACTTCGTCGAAGGCGAGGGCCCGAAGTTCGAGCGGACCGTGCGCAGCGCCGCCGACGCGGCCAAGCTCGGCGTGCCGGACATGGAGACCGAGCTGCGCTACGTGATGGACGCGGTGCGGGTGATCCGCCGCGAGCTGGACGGCAAGGTGCCGCTGATCGGCTTCTCCGGCAGCCCCTGGACGCTGGCCTGCTACATGGTGGAAGGCGGCGGCAGCAAGGACTACGCCCGGATCAAGGCGATGGCGTTGAACGAACCCGCCGCGCTGCACCGCCTGTTGTCGGTCAACACCGATGCGGTGATCGCCTACCTGGCCGCGCAGCGTGCCGCCGGCGCGCAGGCGCTGCAGGTGTTCGACACTTGGGGCGGCGTACTGAGCCCGGCGATGTACCGCGAGTTCTCCCTGCCCTACCTGCAGCGCATCGCCCGGGAACTGCAGCGCGGCGACGGCGCCGAGCGCACCCCGCTGATTCTCTTCGGCAAGGGCACAGCGGCCTATCTGGAAGACCTGGCCGCCAGCGGTGCCGAAGGCGTGGGCGTGGATTGGCTGATCGAACTGGGCGACGCCGCCCGCCGCACCGGCGGCAAGGTGGCGCTGCAGGGCAACCTGGACCCGGCCACGCTGTACGGCTCGCCCGAGGCGATTCGCGCGGAAGTGAAGCGCACGCTGGACAGCTACCGCGACGGCAACGGCGGCTCGCGCGAAGGCCACGTGTTCAACCTGGGCCACGGCATGTCGCCGGACATGGATCCGGAGCACGTCGCCGTCCTGGTCGACGCGGTCCATACGTTCAGTAGGCGATGAATCCCGCGCGGCACCGCCGCGCCCCACCCGGAGTGACGCAATGGAATGCCGCCACCTGCTTGCCCCTGCCGCCGCCGGCCTGCTGCTGGTCGCGGGCGCGCGGGCGCGCGCTGACGACGCAGTCGGCACGCGCGCGCTGCAGGTTGTCGGGGGCGACTTCCCCGCCCTGGTGATGGTGGTGCCCGGCGAGCAGGCCGGTTTTGGTGCTGACGTCCTGCCTGGCTGCGATCGCATCCGCGCACGCCGCCTGGACGAACTCGCGCCCGGTTGGCGCACGCGCGTCGCCCGCGTCGAACTGGATTGCGAAGACACCCTGGCCGACGACGCGCGCGATGCGCTCACGGCGGTCACCGCCCGGGCGATGGTGGTGCCGGACCGCGTGCGGATGGCAGGCCAGCCCGTCGCCGAGGTGCGGCTGATGGATTCGCAGCGTTGGGGCGACCACCAGTACGTCGTCGACGCGCCTTACGCGACGGCGGCACCGGCGCTGCGCCGCTTCGTCGAAGAAGCGTGCCGGCAGCGCACGCTGGCGGAGGAAACGGCGCTGGACACCTGCACGATGGTGGAGGCCGACGCCGGCTTCTACCTGCCGCGCGACGAAGCCGGCGGCATCTGGATCCACGCCGATCCGGACGACGCCACCCGCACGCTCTACGTCGAAGCCTGGGCCGACTGAGCGGCGCGCAGCCGCATCAACCCAGGCCGGAGCGCGGACTCCTCAGCCGCGGCATGGTGCCGTCGCTGCCCTCGCCTGGCAGGCGATACTCGAAGCGGATCTCGCGCATCCCGTCCGGCACCATGATCTCCATCCTCTCCGGCGACACGCAGCGGCCCCGCAGCACATCGCGGATGGACTGGGCTTCGTTCCGCAGCCGCGTCGCGTCGTCCTGCCGCGCGATGACGGCCGGCCGCAGATAGACGGCGGCGTCGGCGATCCACATCTCTTCGTCCTGGCCGTCATTCGTGCTGGCCAGGATCGCCGTCGGTCGCGGGCCGTCGGCGGGCATGGGATGCACCTGCAGCGTCTGCCAGCAGGCACCGGTGTTCAAGATGCGGACATCCGCCGCGAAACCCGCCAGCAGCATCTCGGCTTGCCGCTGCGCATCCTCGTCGGACATCGCGTCGGCTTCCACGCTGTAGCGGATCTTGATGAAGTACAGGTCGCGCACGGTCATCGCCAGCACCGAGCGGTAACGCGTGTCGCGCAGCGGCATTTCCATGGCGAAGGAGCGGGCCTTCAGGGCGAGCTGGCCCAGCATCCGCTCACCGGCGATGGGCGCTGTCGGGAACGTGCGCGTCTCGCCGAGGCGAACTTCACCGGCGTTGCGCTGCTGGGCGATCTGCACGATCTCATCGACGCCCTGCTGGAACGCCCGCTCGAACACCGGATCGAACATCACGCCTGCCGGATACAGGTACAGGTCCATCCAGCGGTCCGGCTTGCGGGTGTCCTGATAGCGGACGGCGACGCCCAGCTCGGGCTGTTCGAAACGCTTCTCGCCGACGGACTCCCAATCCCCCACGCGCAGCGGATATAGCGCGCGCGTGTCGGTGATGTAGTCGCCCAGCAGCGGGGGCTCCGGCGCTTCCGCCCACACCGGCGCGGCCATCACCAGCAAGACGACGATCCAGCCGAGCCGCTTCATCACGAGGCGTCTCCCTGTTCCACGCTGGCCGAGCGCGTCCGCAGCGAAGCGATCGTCGCCGCCAGCATGTCGCCGGTGACCGGCTTGCGGATGAACTCGTCGAAACCTGCCTGCCGTGCGAGCGGTTCGGCCTCGGCATCGGTGCGCGCGGTCAGCGCGACCAGCGGTGTCGCGATGCCGCGCATCCGCAGTTGCTGGGCCAGCGCCAGGCCATCAAGCCCGGGCAGGTCGAGGTCCAGGAACGCCACATCGAAGGACGTGCTGGCGACTTCGGTCAATGCGGCGAGGCCATGCGGCGCATGCGTGACCCGGTGCCCGCGCGCGCGCAGCAGGCCAGCCACGACGTCGGCGACGGTCGCATCGTCTTCGACCAGCAGGACCGCCAGCGGTCCCGTGTGCGCAGGCGCGACGTCGGCCATCGCAGGCGCGCCGACGCCGTCGGCTCCGGTTGCCTGCAGGCCTGGCAGATCGACGAAGAAGCGCGTGCCCTTGCCCGGCGCGCTGTCGACCTGGATGCGCCCGCCCATCGCGACGGCGAGTTCCTGGCAGATCGCCAGGCCCAGGCCGCTGCCGCCGTAGCGGGCGGTGGTCTGTGCGCCTTCCGCCTGTTCGAAGCGACGGAACAAACGCGCCTGCTGCTCCGCGTTGATGCCGGGGCCGGTGTCGCCGACTTCCAGGCGCACGCCTTGTCCCGCCATCGGCAGCGCGCGCAGCGAGACGTGCCCCGCCTCGGTGAACTTGATCGCGTTGCCCAGCAGGTTCAGCAGGATCTGGCGCAGGCGCAGCGGGTCGCCGCGCACGATGCGCGGCACGCCGGCGGCGATGCCGTCGTGGAAGGCGAGCCCACGCTTGCCGGCCACCGGGCCCATCAACGCGACCACATCGCTGACCAGCGCATGCAGGTCGAAGTCCACCTGTTGCAGTTCAAGCTTGCCGGCTTCGATCTTGGCCAGGTCGAGCGCGTCGTTGACCAGGCGCAGCAGATGCATGCCGGCGCGCTGGATCGCATCGGTGTAGCCCTTCTGCTGGGTGTCCAGCGGCGTGGCCTGCAGCAGTTCGGTCATGCCCAGCACGCCGGTCATCGGCGTGCGGATCTCGTGGCCCAGGGTGGCGAGGAAACGGGTCTTCGCCAACGAGGCCTGTTCGGCGACCTCGCGCTTGTGCTCGGCCAGCTGCCACGCGCTGCGCCGGCGCACGCGACGACGGTAGGCCGCGCCGAGCGCGAGCAGCAGCAGCACGCCCAGCAACGCGAACAGCGCCAGGCCCCACGCGCTGCGCCACCACGGCGGCAGCACATGCACGGCCAGGATCTGCTCGCGCGACGCATTGCCCGCCGCGTCGAAGGCCTGGATGCGCAACCGGTAGCGCCCCGGCGTGAGCGCAGAGAACACGCGTTCGCCGCTGGCGCCCTGGTCGACCCAACCACTGTCGAAGCCTTCCAGCAACGAACGGTAGCGGTTGCCGAGCGGGTTCTCGTAGCTCAGCAGGCGCGTGCCGACGAGCAGTTCGTGGTCTTCGGGGCGCAACTCGATGCCTTCGCCCGTCGGCAGGTGCAGCACGGTGTCGCCGCGGCTGACCTGCAGGCTGTCGAGCACGAGGTTCGGCGTTACTGGGCGCGGATCCGGCAGGTGCGTGTCCAGCAGCGCGACCGACCCGTCGGCGGCCGTCGTGACCAGCAAGCCTTCGGCCGTCATCAACACGCCACGATCATTGAGTTCCTGGCTCAGCAGGCCTTCGCGCACACCGAAGTTGCGCAGCAGCGCGCGCGACCCGCTCAGGTTCGCGTCGATGCGGAACAGACCGCGGCGCGTGCCCAGCCAGACGCGGCGCTGCGGATCCACGGCCAGGCCGGTGGACTCCACCGCCGGCAAGCCGTCTGCCGCACCGATCAGCCGCTCGCGCACCCAGGTGCTACCGTCGCGCCGCCACGCTTCCACGCCGGACATACGGTGCAACCACAGGCGGTCGGCATGTTCGAACGCGAACGCGTACACCCGGTCGGTGCCCATCTCCGCCACGGCCGAGAAGCGTTCCGCGGCCGGATCCCATTGCAGCATGCCCTGCGCGCCGCCGACCCACGCGCGCCCGTCCGGTGCGACGGCGATGCCTTCGATGTCGGGCAGCCCGGTGCCGGCGTCCGGGTCCTTCACGATCGTGCGCAGCACATGTCCGTCGGCATCGCGCTGCTGCACGCTGCCCATCTGCGTCACCAGCCAGACGCTGCCGTCCTTGCCTTCCACCAGCCAATCGATGGAGGTGGAATCGGGCACGGCATCCGTGCCGTCGTGCGCCCATTGCACGAGCGCGCCCGTCGTCGGATCGGTACGGATCAACCCGTTGCGATGACCGATCCACAACATCCCGCGCCGATCCTGCAGCACCGAGGTCAGGCGCAGTTCCGCCAACGGTGCCGCGTGGTGCGTCAGCGGCGCCACGTGGCCGTTGCGCGTGTCCAGCCGTTCGACCTTGCCGGTACTGCTGGCCATCCACAGACCGCCGGGACCGGCTTGCGAGAGACCGCGGTACAGACCACCACCCAGCCCCTGTGCCGTCGAGAACGCGGCGATGCGACGCCAGTCCGAACGCAGGTAGGCCAGGCCGCGGGTCGGCACGGGTACCCACAGGCCGCCATCGGGCAGGGCCAGCACGGTCTGCAGCACGCGGCCGATGCCCACACCCTGCGCGTCGTAATTCACCGGCGCCGGCGCGCGATCGCCCTCGGTACGCCACAGGCCACCCTGACTGGCCAGCCAGTACTCGCCTTGCCCGTCGCTGGTCATCGCGATGACGGCGTTGGGCCGGGCGAACATCGGTGACCAGGGCGGCGATACCCAGCGCCCGTCCGCGAGGCGCCGGTGCACGCCATCGGACGCCCCCACCCACAGCGTGTCGCCATCGGTGGTCACCGAATAGATGATCAGGCCATCGCCCCCTGGCAAGGCGACGCGCTGCACGCGTCCGCCTTCGACCTTCGCCAGCCCGAACATCGTGCCGGCCCACAGCACGCCCTTCGCATCGAACACGAGCGACAGCACGTTGTCCGACGGCAGTCCTTGCGCATCGGCGGGGTCGGCGGCGAAGCGGGTGATGCGTCCGTCCGCGGCCAACCGGTGCAGGCCACCGCCGAACGTGCCGAACCAGACATCGTCACCGCGGCTGGCGATCGTGAAGACGTCGTCGCTGCCCATTTGCGGATGGTCGGCTTGCCGGTAGTGGCGGAAGCCGCTGCGGTCGGCGCCCATGACACTCAGCCCGCCGTTCTCCGTCGCCACCCAGATCCTGTCGGTCGCATCGATGTGCAGCGCCTGCACCACGTTGCCGGGCAACGACGCGGCATCGGCCGGATCGTGGCGCCACACCTTGAAGCCGACGCCGTCGTAGCGCGCCAGGCCATCCCAGGTGGCGACCCACAAATAACCGGAGCGGTCGCGCGCGAGCGCCGGAATGGTGGTGGAGGGAAGGCCGTCGCCGGCGCCGAGCAGGCGGAAGCGCGGAATCTCGGGCACGGTCGCCTGCACCGACGCGCAGACCAGCCACAGCAGCAACAGCCACCCCGCACGCATCGCCATTCCTGCCCGCCCCTCGTTCCCTGGTGACCCTTCCGGCATCGTCGCAACGGACCGTTGCACGCGCAAGCGGGGTATCTTCATGGACCGGCCCCTAGAATCCGCCCCATGTCCGGATCGCCCGCCCGCCGCCTGCTGCTGAGCGCCCTCTGCCTGCTGGCCCTGCTGCCCGCCGCCGCCAGTGCGCGCGATGCGCTGGCCGACTACCGCCTGGACCCGGTGCATACGCGGGTGATGTTCGCGATCTCGCACGCAGGATTTTCCAAGGCGATCGGCACCGTGTCCGGCAGCACCGGCACGCTGACGTTCGATCCGGCCGACTGGACCCGCGCGAAGGTCGATGTGCGCGTGCCGATCGCCCGTGCGGACCTCGGCGATGCCGACTGGAACAAGGCCATGCTGGCCAAGTCCTTGCTCGACGCGGAAGGCCATCCGGAGGCGCGCTTCGTTTCCACCCAGGTGGAACCCATCGATGCGACCCATGCCCGCGTGCACGGCGAGCTCACCCTGCGCGGGGTGACACGCGAGGTCATCCTCGATGTGACCCTCAACGCCGCCAAGCGCCATCCGATGCCGCCGTTCCGCCGCACGGTGGGTTTCTCCGCCACCACCACGCTCAGCCGCGCCGACTTCGGCATCACCGCCTGGAAGTCCGTGATCGGCGATGACGTCGAACTGCGCATCGAAGCCGAAGCCACCTACGACGGCAAGGCCGACGACGATGCGCCGGCCGAAGACACCCCGCCTTCCCCACCCCTTCAGACGGAGCCGACGCCATGACCCTGAAGAACACCGACGCGCGCTGGGGCGCCGTCAGCCAACTGTTCCACTGGGTGATCGTGGTGCTGATCCTGGTGATGGCCTACATCGGCCTGACCATGGGCGACCTGCCCAACGGGCCGCGCAAGATCAACATCTACGCGCTGCACAAGTCGATCGGCCTGACCATCCTGGCGCTGGTCGTGCTGCGGGTGGTGTGGCGCGTGTATGCCGGCGCACCGGCGCCGGTGCCGGGCACGCCCACCTGGCAGCAGCGCATCGCGTCGGTGACGCACGTGCTGCTGTACGCGCTGCTGTTCGCGATCCCGCTGTCGGGCTGGGTGCTGAACTCGTCGGCGGGCTATCCGCTGCAGTGGTTCAAGCTGTTCAACCTGCCGGCCATCACCGGGCGCAACGACGGCGTGCACGAAGCCGCCGAAGGCGCGCACGAACTGCTGTTCTGGGTGCTCGTGGTGCTGGTGGTCGCCCATGCCGCTGCCGCGCTGTACCACCATCTCTTCCAGGGCGATGCCACGCTGACCCGCATGCTGCCGGGCCGCAGCCGGGCTGCAACGCCCGTCCCCGCGGTGGTCGCCGCCCCCGTGACCCCTTCCCCCACCCCCCAGGATTCCCCCGATGAAAACCCCTGACCGCGCGCGCCTCGCGCTCGCCTCCCTGTTGCTGGCCGCCGCGCCGGCCATGGCCGCCGACTACGTGCAGGCGCCGGGTTCGACGCTCGTGTTCGCCAGCAACTACCAGGGCGAAACCTTCACCGGCAAGTTCGGCAGCTTCACCACCACGATGAGCTTCGACCCCAAGCAGCTGGCCACCAGCAAGCTGGACGTCGCCATCCAGCTCACCGGCACGCAAACCGGCAACAAGGACCGCGACGACACGCTGGTCTCGGCCGACTTCTTCAACGTGGGCAAATTCGCGCAGGCGCGTTACACGGCGACCAAGTTCCGCGCGCTGGGCGGCAACCAGTACGCCGCCGACGGCACGCTGACGCTGCGCGGCGCCAGCAAGCCGGTGACGCTGACGTTCACCTGGACGCCCGGCGCGCAGCCGGTGCTGAGCGGCAAGGCCACGGTGAAGCGCCTCGACTTCGGCGTCGGCGGCGGTGACTGGGCCGACACGGCGACGATCCCGAACGAGGTCGCGATCAGTACGAAGGTCGTGCTGAAGCCGCGCTGATGCCCTTGGGCTGGCAGAAACGCCGATCGGGCGCGTCCGCCGGCACGGCGATGCGACCCAGCCCGTAGCTGAGGGCACCCAGCACATCGCCCTCGCGACGGTCGCGATGGCAGGCCAGGCAGTCCGGGCGGGCGCGGATGGGGCCCATCACGCGCTCCCCGCCCGGCCCGTCGCGCTCGACGATATCGGCGCCAGCGACGAGGGCGGCAAGCGCGTCGCGCTCCCACACCTGCAGGGTGCGCGTCGACATCGGCGGGAGGGGCATGGCGGCATCGTCGTCGCGGTGCTGGAAGCCCATGAAGGTCGCGCCATGGACGACGGGCGGATCGTGCCGGGCGACGCCCACCAGTTCGACATCAAGTACGCAGCGGCCGTCCTCGTCGACGCCCTCGAACTGGTAGTGGCGCATCTTCGCCATCATCGGCGTCACCCGCCGCTTGCCGAATCCCTGGCTGTCGATGAAGGCGTCGACGAACGCGCCATGCATCTGCAGCAACGCGGTGCGGTCGTCGCTCGCGTCGCTTCCACGGGCGACCGGCGCGACGGCCAGGACCACGACGCACGCCAGCAGCAGCCACCGCATCCCGCCCATCGCGCACTCCCCGCAGAGGATGGTGGCCAGCCTAGCGTGGCGGCTTCACGGCGGAACGCGGGAGCCGGCGCCTGTTTCGCCACCGGACAGCTTCAGGGCTGCAAGAAGGCGGCGACCGTGCCGGCATCGAACGGCCAGTCCAGCTCCGCACCACTGTCGCTGCGATGCAGCACGGGTACGCGCATGCCGTAACGCGCTTCCAGCGTGTCGTCATCGTCGATGAAAACGCTTTCGAACTCGGGAATCCGCGCGTGCGCGAGCACGTCCAGCGCCAGGTCGCAGAGGTGGCAATCGTCGCGCTGGTAGAGGATCAGGGGCATGGCAGGCAAGGAGTGAAAGGCGACCGGCGCGTACCTGCTTAGAATAGCCGCCTTTCCGCAGCGGCTCGCAGCATGGCAGTCAGTACGTTCGACCTGTTCAAGATCGGCATCGGTCCCAGTTCCTCGCATACCGTCGGGCCGATGCGCGCTGCGGCGCGCTTCGTCGCCCGCTGGCTGGTCGATGCCGGCCGCCTGCAGGACGTGGCGCGGATCCGCGCGGAAGTGTTCGGTTCGCTGGCGCTGACCGGCCGCGGGCATGGCACCGACAAGGCGGTGCTGATGGGCCTGGAAGGCCACTACCCGAACGAGATCGACCCCGACATCATCCCGCCGGCGCTGGAGCGCATCCGCTCCGACAAGCGCATCCTGCTGGGCGGCACGCATGCGGTCGCCTTCGACGAGAAGCGCGACCTGCTGATGAACAAGCGACAGAAGCTGCCGTACCACACCAACGGCATGCGCTTCACCGCTTTCGACGCGAACGATGAGGTCATCGCCACGCGCGACTACTACTCGGTGGGCGGTGGCTTCGTCGTCAACCAGGACGACGCCGCGGTCGACCGCATCGTCGCCGACGAGACGCCGCTGCCGTATCCGTTCAAGAGCGGCGACGAGTTGCTCGCGCAGTGCCAGCGCAGCGGCCTGAGCATCGCCGCGCTGATGTTCGAGAACGAGAAGGCCTGGCGCAGCGAGGACGAGATCCGCGACGGCCTGCGCGCGATCTGGAACGCGATGCAGTCGTGCATGGCGCGCGGCATCCGCGAAGAAGGCACGCTGCCGGGCGGCCTGCATGTCTCGCGCCGCGCGCCCACGCTGCATCGCGAACTGTCCAGCAAGCCGGAGGCCGCCATGCGCGATCCGCTGACGGTGCTGGACTGGGTGAACCTGTATGCGCTGGCCGTGAACGAAGAAAACGCCGCCGGCGGCCGCGTCGTCACCGCACCCACCAACGGCGCGGCGGGCATCATCCCGGCGGTGCTGCACTACTACGACCGCTTCTGCCCCGGCAACAGCGAGCAGCGCGTGTTCGACTTCCTGCTGACCGCCGCGGCCATCGGCATCCTCTACAAGGAGAACGCCAGCATCAGCGGCGCCGAAGTCGGCTGCCAGGGCGAAGTGGGCGTGGCCTGTTCGATGGCGGCCGGCGGGCTGGTCGCCGCACTGGGCGGCAGTCCCAGCCAGATCGAAAACGCCGCCGAGATCGGCATGGAACACAACCTCGGCCTGACCTGCGACCCGATCGGTGGCCTCGTGCAAATCCCGTGCATCGAGCGCAACGCGATGGGCGCGGTGAAGGCGATCAACGCCAGCCGCATGGCGATGCGCGGCGACGGCAAGCACAAAGTCAGCTTGGACAAGGTCATCAAAACCATGCGCGACACCGGCCGCGACATGCAGGACAAGTACAAGGAAACCAGCCGCGGCGGACTGGCCGTCAACGTTATCGAGTGCTGATGCCTGTGCTCGCGCCTTCGCAGGCGCGGGTGTCCTGTGTACAGGCGGCATCGGCGCGGTTGTCGCGCAGGGCCATGTCCTTGCCGATGGTGTAGCCGAACCAGACCACCAACACGACGACCAGCATCGCCAGCATCACCCAGCCCGGCAGGCGCTGGGCCATCGCGCCTTCCGCGTCGGTGCCCACCTTCTCCGGCGCGACCCCGAGCGTCGCCACGGGGACCTCGAGGGCGGAGGCCAGCGCCAGGCAGGTGTCGTGGGACGCCGCCGCCCCGGCTTCGATCCGCTGCAGCGTGCGGGTGCTCAGGCCGGCCACTGCCGCCAGGTGTTCCTGCGACCAGGCGCGCTGGTCCCGCAGGGCCTTGATCCGTCGTGCATCCAGTTTCATGTCCATGGTCGTTTGAGGCGGCAAGCCCAGTGTAAGCGGGCGTTGATCGTCGCCCGGTGATGTCGCGCCGGCCACGACAGCGACCCGCCACCCGGCCGACACCCTTGCCAGGCGAGGCTTTCGCGCCCTTTAGACACGGGCTTGCGGGCCGATACGGTAGAGGTAAACAGACTTACCGGAGACGCGCCCTGTCCAGTCCCGTGGACATGGCCCGCCGCGCCCGGCCCTCGTGGTGGCGCAGGCTGGCGAGTTGGTGCCTGCCCCTGCTGGGCGGGATGGCGGCGCTTTGCCCGTCCGCCCACGCTCTGGACCCGTCCAAGTCGTTCCATCACTACGTCCGCAACCACTGGAGCCTGGAGCAGGGCTTGCCCCAGCTCAGCGTGCTGGCGATCGCCCAGGACAAGCCGGGCTACCTCTGGTTCGGCACGCAGGCCGGGTTGAGCCGCTTCGACGGCGTGCGCTTCACCAACTTCGATCTGGACAACACGCCGGACCTGCCCAGCACCTGGATCCAGGCCCTGCGCACCGACCGCGAAGGCCGGTTGTGGATCGGCACGCCGCAGGGCTTGGCGGTGCGCGAGGGCAACCGCATCCGCGCGGTGCCCTTGGCGCCCGGCGAGGACGCCGGCGTGGTCGACGTCCTGGCGCTGTCGGCGGACGCCGCCGACCGGTTGCTCGTAGCGACCAGCCGCGGCGTCATGGTCGTGGCCCACGACCGCCTGAAGATGCTGCACCCGATCCCCGACGGCGGCGCGCTGGCGCTGCACGTCGATGAGGACGGCACGCTCTGGGTCGGCGGGCGTGGGCGGGTGCACGTCTTCGATACCAGCGGCGCGCGCGCGCTCGCGCTGCCTGCGGGGGCGTCGCTGGCCACGGTCGCCTCGCTGGCGCGTCATGACGGACGGCTGTGGGCGGGCAGCGATGCCGGCCTGTTCGTCCTGATGGAGCGCCAGTGGCACCGCCATGCCGAGGTCGTGGCGACCAGCGGCGGCATCCAGGCCCTGCACGAGGATCGCGACGGCGTCCTGTGGGCCAGCACGCGCGACACCTTGTACCGCCTGCGCGGTGGACGCTTGCTGGAGCGCATCCGCGGCGACGGACCGTTGGCGGAGATCCGCGCGTTCTACGAAGACCGCGAATCCAATCTCTGGCTGGGCAGTAATAACGAAGGCGTCAGCCGTGCATGGAACGGGTGGACGCGCCGCTACAGCCGTGCCGAGGGGTTGCTGCAACCGCTGCTGTGGTCGACGGCGCAAGGCCCTGACGGGCGCATCTGGGTGGGCAGCGATGATGGCGTGAGCGTGCTGGAGGGCGGCCGCTTCCGCCTGGTGGTGCCCGGGCCGGCCCTACCGCATCCGGCCGCCTACAGCTTGTTGCCAGAAAACGGCCAGACCTGGATCGGTACGCGCGACGGCGTTGCGCTGTATCGCGATGGCCGCGTTCAACGTCCGCGCATGCTGGAAGCCATGGATGCCGCGCAGGTGAACGGCATCGTGCGCGACCGACATGGGCACCTGTGGTTCGCCACCAGCACCGGCCTGTACCGATGGGACGGTGGCGAACGGCTGCGCCACTACGCCAGCGATGCCGGCCTGCGCGACGTGCGCGTGCGCGTGCTGCTGGAGACCCGCGACGGCCGCCTGCTGGTCGGCACGCAGAGCGGCCTGTACGAATTCGTCGACGAGCGGCTGGTCCCGATTCCACTGGCCGGCACCGGCCTGGACGCGCCGCACATCGTCGCGCTGCAGGAACTCGCCGGCGGCCAGTGGCTGGCCGGCGCGCTGTCGGAAGAGGTCATGCTGGTGTTCGACGGCCAACGCTGGACGAAGCTGGACAAGACCCGCGGCATTCCCGCGAACGCGCCGTTCTTCTTCGCCGAGGACGGCAATGGATTGCTCTGGGTCGGGGGCTTGCGCGGTATCTACCGGGTGGCGGTGGCGGACATCCTTACCGCGACGCAGGACCCAGCTTTCCGCGTCACCGCGCGCACCCTGCTGAACGAGCGCGGCGACCGCCACGGCGGCCAGAAGGGCGACTGCTGCAATGGCGCGGGCAATAGCCGCGGCTTCATGGTCGACAACGCGCTGTGGCTACCGACCCGCGACGGCGTGGTGGTGATGGCGACCGACCAGTCGCTCGACAACGACTACGTGCCCGAGTCGGTGATCGAACGCGTGCAGATCGAAGGCGCCTGGCGTCCCGCCGATGCCACGGCCACCTGGTCGCTGCCCAACGCGGCACGCGATCTGCGTTTCGAGTTCACCACCCTCAGTTTCCAGGCCTCCGACCACATCGACATCCGTTACCGGCTAAGAGGCTACGACGAAGCGTGGAAGCTGCTCGACGATCCGCATCAGCGCAGCGCCACTTACACCAACCTGCCTGCCGGGCGCTACGTGTTCGAGGTGCTCGGCACCAACAACAGCGGCATCTCCGGGCGCGCGGCCGCGACCCAGGCGTTCACCATCGCGCCGTACTTCTACGAGAACCCCTGGTTCTACGTGCTGCTGGCGATGGCGCTGGGCGTGCTGGTGCTGTTGTCCAACCGCTGGGTGCTGCGCCGCCACCACAACCGGCGCGTCGCGCTGGAGCGCCTGGTCGAGCAGCGCACGTTGGATCTGCAGCAGGCCAATCGCCAGTTGGAAGCCATCAGCCTCACCGATCCGCTCACCAGCCTGCACAACCGTCGCTACCTGACCCGCCAGCTGCCGGCGGACATCGCCTACTACCAGCGCATGCCCAAGTTCGCCACCGGCGTGGACGTGCTGGCCTTCGTGCTGCTCGACATCGACCACTTCAAGTCGATCAACGACGGCCACGGGCACCAGGCCGGCGACCACGTGCTGCAGACCGTCGCCCACCGCCTGCGTACGCTCTCGCGCGATGGCGATTACGTGATCCGCTGGGGTGGCGAAGAATTCCTGATGGTGTTCCGGCCGATGCCGCGGCACGACCTGCACGCACTCGGCCGGCGGATCTGCACCGCCATCGCCAGCGAACCGGTGGATGTCGCCGGCACGCGCCTTCAGGTGACGGCCTCACTCGGTGTGATCGGGTATCCGCCTTTCCCGGATGCCCCTGACCTGCTGGGGTGGGAACAACTCGTCTCGCTGGCGGATCGCGCGTTGTACGAGGTAAAAGCGCACGGCCGCAATGGCTGGGCGTTGTACGAAGGCGTGCCCTCGTCTTCGCCGCTGCCCGATGCCGACCTCGTGCGTCGCGACCCCGGCGAGCTGGTCCGGCGTGGCCACCTGGTGCTGAGGGGCCCCCATCATCCCGCGTCGCCGACACGCGACGATTGACGGTATCGCAACACCTCCGGGGTACGCTGTCGCGCCACGTTGCGGATGCTCTCCATGAAGATGGTGTTCCCGATGCTCGCCCTCGCGGCAATGTCCTTCGCCCACGCGTCCTTCGCGCAGACGGCATCGACACCGCGCTACGGCGCACGGCTCGAAGGCTTCGACTACCCGCATCCGGTGCGGACCTTCGCGTTCGCCTCGCAGGATCAACCGTTGGAAATGGCCTATCTCGATGTCGCTCCCGCCAAACCGAACGGCCGCACCGTCGTGCTGCTGCATGGCAAGAACTTCTGCGCCGCCACCTGGGATGCGACGATCACGGCGCTGGCGGGTGCGGGTTACCGGGTGATCGCGCCGGACCAGATCGGCTTCTGCAAATCGAGCAAGCCGCAGCGCTACCAACATTCCTTCGCCCAGCTCGCCGGTAACACCCATGCACTGCTTGAGAAGCTCGGCATCGAACGCGCCGTGATCGTGGGCCATTCGATGGGCGGCATGCTGGCCGCGCGCTACGCGCTGCAATACCCGCAGGCCACCGAACGCCTGCTACTGGTCAACCCGATTGGTCTGGAGGACTGGAAGGCCGAGGGCGTGCCGTGGCGTAGCCTGGATGCCTGGTATGCGCGGGAGCAGAAAACGACCTTCGACAGCATTCGCGACTACCAGCGCACCGTGTATTACGGCGGCGACTGGAAGCCGGCCTACGAGCGGTGGGTGCAGATGCTGGGCGGCATGTACGCCGGTGACGGAGGCCAGGCCGTGGCGTGGAGCCAGGCGTCGACGTCGGACATGGTGTTCAACCAGCCGGTGGTGTACGAATTTCCGCGGATCACCGCACCGACCACGTTGTTCATCGGCCAGAAGGACCGCACTGCGATCGGCAAGGACCTGGCACCGCCCGACGTCGCCCAGCGGCTGGGCGACTATCCGACGCTGGGCAAGCGCGCGGCGGCGGCGATCCCCCGCGCGACGCTGGTGGAATTCGCCGACCTGGGGCATTCGCCGCAGGTGGAGGCGCCGGCGCGCTTCAACGCGGCGTTGCTGTCCGCGCTGAAGTGAATGCGGTCAGCGCGCCGCTGCGATCGCCAGTACGTCGTCCAGCAGCGCGGCGGCGGTGACCCCGGCGCCGGCACCCGGACCCTGCACAACCAACGGCTGTTCGTCGTAGCGATCGCTGTAGATGGCCACGCGGTTGTCGGTGCCACTGCCGCCGCACAGCGGATGGTCCGCCGGCAGCACCTGCAGGCCGACGCTGGCGCGCTCGGCATCGAAGCGGCCGACGAAGCGCAGGCGGCCACCGTTTCGGTAGGCCTCCTTGAAACGCGTGGCCAGCGGCGCATCCAACTGCCCGAGCGCGCCCTCCACGCCTTCCAGCGGGAGCGCCGCCAGGTCGGCCGGCACCAGCGATTCCACGCGCACGTCCGCCTGCTCCAACGGGAAGCCCGCCGCGCGCGCCAGGATCAGCAGCTTGCGGCGCACGTCCTCGCCGGACAGGTCGATGCGCGGGTCGGGTTCGGTGTAACCCGCCTGCCGCGCCTGCCGCACGAAGTTGGAGAACGGACGCATGCCGTCGTACTGGTTGAACAACCACGCCAGCGATCCCGACAGCACGCCTTCCACGCGGTGGATGCGGTCGCCGCCAGCCACCAGCGCGCGCAAGCTGCGCAGCAGCGGCAGTCCCGCGCCGACGGTGGCCGATTCGCCATAGCGCGCACCCGAGGACGCACCGGCCTGCGCGATCGCTTGCGCGCGCGGCAACGCCGCCCCGGCGCCGAGTTTGTTCGCGGTGACCACGTGCACGCCGCGCGACAGCCACTCGGCGTGCCAGCCGGCGACCGCGTCGCTGGCGGTGGCGTCGATGACGATGTCGCCCGCATGCAGGGCTTCGGCCTCCGCCCACGGCGGCAGGTCGTCGGTACGCGCGGCGGCGCGATTGGCCTCGTCCAGCGCGTGCTGCGGCGTGCCCGTGCAGTCGCGCAGCGCGCGCGAGTTGGCCAACCACGCCAACGGCGGCACCGGTACGTCGCCGGACTGCAGGTGCTGGTAGCGCGCGACCAGGGCCGTGCCCACCACGCCCGTGCCGAGCAAGGCGAGCCGCGGCGCGCGACGCGCCGGTGTACGCAGCGGGACGACCGTGCTCATGCGTCGGCGCGTTTGCGTTCGGCGTCGGCCACCACCGCTTCCGCACGCGCGAGCGCGGCGGTGATGTCGGCCAGCAGGTCGTCGGTCGCCTCGATGCCCACCGACAGGCGCAGCAGGCCGTCGGAGATGCCGGCCTTGGCGCGCGCTTCCGGCGTCATCGCCGCATGCGTCATCGTGGCCGGGTGCGCGACCAGGCTTTCTACGCCGCCCAGCGATTCGGCCAGGGTGAAGTAGCGCAGGCCCTCGACGAAGGCGCGTACGGCCTCTTCGCCGCCTTCGAGCTCCAGGCTCAGCATCGCGCCGAACCCCTTCTGCTGGCGCGCGGCAACCGCATGGCCGGGATGCGTGGCCAGGCCGGGGAAGTACACCTTCGACACCACCGGATGCGCTTCCAGCAGCGCGGCGATGGCGTCGGCGTTCTCCTGGTGCGCACGCAGGCGCGCGTCCAGCGTGCGCAGGCCGCGCAGGGTCAGGAAGCTGTCGAACGGCGAGCCGGTCAGACCCAGCGCGTTCGCCCACCACACCAGCTGCTGGTGGGTGTCGGCATCACGCGCGATCACGGCACCGCCGACCACATCGCTGTGGCCATTGATGTACTTGGTAGTGGAGTGCAGGACGATATCGGCGCCGAACGCGATCGGCGTCTGCAGCGCCGGCGACAGGAAGGTGTTGTCCACCACCGTGCGCGCGCCGGCCTTGTGTGCCGCTTCAATGACGAAGCGCAGGTCGGTGATGCGCAGCAGCGGATTCGACGGCGTCTCGATCAGCACCAGCTTGGGCGACTGCGCCAGGGCATCGGCCAGCGAACGCGGGTCGGTCAGGTCGGCGGTGATGAGGTCGAAATGCCCCTTCTTCGCCAACGCATTGAACAGGCGCCAGCTGCCGCCGTACGCATCGTGCGGCACCACCAGGCGGTCGCCCGGCTCCAGCAGCGCGTTCAGCACCAGCGTGATCGCGCCCATGCCGGTGGCGGTGACGACAGCGCCTGCGCCGCCCTCGAGTTCGGCCAGCGCTTCGGCCAGCAGGTCGCGCGTGGGGTTGCCGCTGCGGGTGTAATCGTATTCGCGCTTCTGGGCGAAGCCGGCGAAACTGAAGTTCGACGACAGCACGATCGGCGGCGTCACCGCGCCATAGGCGGTGTCGCGGTCGATGCCGGCGCGCACGGCGGCGGTGGCGGGACGACAGGGCGCGTCGGCGTCGGTGGGGGTGTAGCTGCTCATGCGGAATCTCCGGCGGCGCGCAGGGCCGAGGTCAGGATGGAATCGATGCGGTCGGTTTCTTTCAGGAAGGCGTCGTGGCCGTAGGGCGAGCGCAGCACGCGCAACTGGCCCAGCGTGCCGAGGCCTTCCACCAGCGCCACGGAATCAGACAACGGCACCAGGCGGTCGCCTTCCACGGCGACCACCAGGGTGGGCACGCGCACGTCGGCAGGATCGACACGGTGCAGGTCGATGGACTCGGACAGGCGCACATAGGCGGTGACCGGGGTGCGCGCGACGTACTGCGCACCGGCGGCGTCCAGGTAGTCCTCGGCGGCCACGCGCACGCGCCCGTTGACGATTTCCGGCGCGGCGTCGAAGCGTTCGCCGAACTCTTCCGGCGTGCGGTAGCTGAGCATCGCGAACTGGCGGGCCAGCGACAGGCCTTGCGCATCGGCGCACTGCAACTGGCCCAGCGTCACCGCGCGACGCTGCAACGCGCGCCACGCGGCGGCGTACGGATGGGCGCGGTGCGCGCCACTGACGGCGATGAGCTTGTCCAGGCGCTCGGGATGGCGCACGGCGAACTGCAGGCCGACCAGCGCACCGTAGGAATAACCCACGAATGCCTGCAGGCGGGCGATGCCCAGCGCCGACAGCAGCTTGGCGATGGCATCGGCCTGGTCGGCGGTATCGATGGGCGCGTCGAGGCGGCCATCGGCGCCGACGAAGTCGAACGCGAGCAACTGGCGCTGCGCCGGGTCCAGCGCGCGATCGGCACCCACCAAGCCAGTGAGCCAACCGGCTTCGGTGAAGACCTCGCTCGCCGCCAGGTGGCGATGCGCGGAGATGCCGCCGGCGACGAACACGACCGGCGCACCGACCACGCCCTGCAGCTCGTAGCGCAGCGTCACCGCACGGGTGCCGGCATGGCGCATCTGCAGTTCGACCACGACCTCGCCCCGCAGCGCGCGCGGCGCATCGTCCTGGAACGAAGCAAGCGCCGCGCCGTCGATGGACGACGGTTCGGCAAGGCGATTCAAGGCGGGACTGGCGTAACTCATGGCGGCATCCGGTGGCGGTGTCCCTGGCGGGACGGGACTGCACCACCGAGCTTCGCGGAGCTCGCGTTCGCCGTGCGAGGCACGGTACGAACCATCTTCCGGCAGACGCTGAGGTCCCCGCAGGATTTGGCACCACCACGGCGCTTGCGCGTCGCTGGCTGCCCCGGCTTCTTCGGGCCTGTCCCTCTGCCGGTCTCGATGGTGAGGCTACTGTGCCGACCCTTCGGGCGGATGTCAATCGCTTTATTCGGATGAAGCGATGAAATTTGAACCCGGTCACCCTGCCCGGCGCCGGCGGGTATCCCGCATAATTCGCGCCATGATCCGGAAATGCCTTATCGGCGGTCTCTGCGCGGCGTTGCTCGCCGCCTGCTCCACCGCCCCCCTGCACACCTCCACGCCCCCGGCGCCCGCCCCCAAGACGGCGGCCGACGCCATCGTTCCGGAGGCCTGGGTCTCCGAACCGGTGCCGGGCGACGAACTCGACTCCCTGGTCGCCTGGCCCACCGAGGAAGGCAAGGTCTGGCTGATCGCCACCGCCAAGGCCACCCACCATCTGGCCCTGTACGACGCCGACACCGGCCAGCGCCTGCGCACGGTCGGCGGCCCCGGGACGGCCGTGGGCCAGTTCAACCGCCCCAACGGCATCGCGGTGTTCGGCGACCTGTTGTTCGTGGCCGAGCGCGACAACCACCGCGTCCAGGCGTTCCGCCTGCCGGAGTTCGCCCCGCTGGGTGCGTTCGGTGCCGACGTGTTGCGCGCGCCCTACGGCCTGTGGGTCCATGAAACCGCGCCCGGCGAACTGGAACTGCTGGTGACGGACAGCTTCATGGCCGACTTCCGCACGATGACCCTGCCGCCGATGGCCGAGCTCGCCGGCCGCGTGAAGCGTTTCCGCGTCAGCGTGGAGGACGGCGGCAAGCTGGAGGCCTCGCTGCTGGGCCAGTTCGGCGACACCGACGCGGCCGGCGCATTGCGCATGGTGGAGTCCATCGCCGGCGACCCCACGCATGCGCGCCTGCTGATCGCCGAGGAAGACCGCCGCGTGGGCTCCACGCTGCGCGACTACTCGTTGGCGGGGCAGTATCGCGGCCACAGCCTGCCCACCTTCGACGCCGATGCCGAAGGCGTGGCGTTGTGGGCCTGCAGCGCCGACGACGGCTACTGGATTGCCGTCGACCAGCTAACGCCCACCCGTTTCCGCGTGTTCGATCGCGCCACGCTGGCCCCGGCGGGCGTGTTCTCCGGCCGGGTGACCGCCAATACCGACGGCGAGACCGTCTACGCCATGCCCACCCCGCGTTTCCCGGCGGGCGCGCTGTTCGCGCTGCATAACGACGTGTCGCTGGCCGCGTTCGACCTGCGCGATATCGGCCACGCGTTGAAACTGCGCGAAGACTGCCTGCGGTGAATGTTGGGCGGGCCATGGCGGCGCTCTGCGGCGCGGCCCTGCTGCTGGGCATGGTCGGCGACCTGTCGGCCGCGCGCCTCTATCGCTGGAAGGACAAGCAGGGCTACACGCAATACGGCGACCAACCGCCGCCGCCGGACCAACTGGCGGGCAGCGCACTGGACGTGGTGCGCTTCCGCAATCCACCCAGCGCGCTGGTGCGGCTGCGCCTGGAAAAACAGGGCACGCGCTACGAGGCCTGGGCCGACAACCTGATGCACGGACCGGTGGAAGTGCAGCTGGGCTTCCGTCGCCAGCGCGATGTGCGCAGCGCGCCCGCATTGCCGGCGCGCGCCGTGGTGCCCGCCCGCAGCAGCGTATTGGTCGCCAACATCAGCGTGACCGACCCGCTGCGCGGCGGCGATTTCGAACTGACCCTGGACGGCATGCCCGGCGACCCTGCCAGCCGGGCGCAGGACTACGAGTACCGCCTGCCGTTCGACTACGGGCGCGTGCGCGTGGACCAAGGGCCGGGTGGCCGCTTCAGCCACAGCGATGCGCAGAACCTGCACGCGGTGGATTTCGCGGTGCCTGAAGGCACGCGGATCGTCGCGGCCCGCGAGGGGCTGGTGATGCAGGTCGAATCCGACTTCGACAAAGCCGGCCTGAACCGCGAGAAATACGGCGGCCGCGCGAACTTCATCCGCATCCTCCACCCCGACGGCACCATGGCGCTGTACGCCCACCTGAAGGCCGAGGGCGTGCAGGTGCGCGTGGGCCAATACGTGCGCAAGGGCCAGTACATCGGGCTGTCGGGCAACACCGGCTTCTCCACGGCGCCGCACCTGCACTTCGTGGTGCAGGCCAACCGCGGCATGCGCCTGGAGTCGGTGCCCTTCCGGATGTTCGGCCCACTGGGCCAGCTGCAGTTCCCGTCGGCGCGCTGACCGGCGACCCTGTCCGCACCCGGTATAATCGCGCCCTTCCCGTCTTTCCAGCGCCCGTCCGGGCGTCCGCCCCATGTCCGATCCGAAAAGCGCCGTGGCCAACGAAGCCACCCGTCGCCGCACCTTCGCCATCATTTCCCACCCTGACGCCGGCAAGACCACGCTGACCGAAAAGCTGTTGCTGTTCGGCGGCGCGATCCAGATGGCCGGTTCGGTGAAGGGCCGCAAGGCCGCGCGCCACGCGACCTCGGACTGGATGGCGCTGGAAAAGGAACGCGGCATCTCGGTCACCTCATCGGTGATGCAGTTCCCGTACGAAGGCAAGATCATCAACCTGCTCGACACGCCCGGCCACGCCGACTTCGGTGAGGACACCTACCGCGTGCTGACCGCGGTCGACAGCGCGTTGATGGTCATCGACGTGGCCAAGGGCGTGGAGGAGCGGACCATCAAGCTGATGGAAGTCTGCCGCCTGCGCGATACGCCCATCATGACCTTCATCAACAAGCTCGACCGCGAGGGCAAGGACCCGATCGACTTGCTGGATGAAGTGGAAAGCGTGCTGGGCATCCAGTGCGCGCCGGTCACCTGGCCGATCGGCATGGGCCAGCGCCTGAAGGGCGTGGTCCACCTGATCACCGGCGAAGTGCACCTGTACGAACCGGGCCGCAACTTCACCCGCCAGGACTCGACGATCTTCCCCTCGCTGGATGCGCCCGGCCTGGCGGAGAAGATCGGCGAAGAGATGCTGGCGCAACTGCGCGATGAACTGGAGCTGGTGCAGGGCGCCAGCCATCCGTTCGACAAGCAGGCCTATCTCGACGGCAAGCAGACGCCGGTGTTCTTCGGCTCGGGCGTGAACAACTTCGGCGTGCAGCCGCTGCTGGACTTCTTCGTCGAGCACGCGCCCTCGCCGCAGCCGCGCGAGACCACCGGGCGCAAGGTGCAACCGGACGAGAACAAGCTGACCGGCTTCGTCTTCAAGATCCAGGCCAACATGGACCCGCAGCACCGCGATCGCGTGGCGTTCATGCGCGTGTGCTCCGGCCGCTTCGAGGCCGGCATGAAGACCTTCCACGTGCGCAGCGGCAAGGAGATGAAGCTGGCCAACGCGCTGACCTTCATGGCCAGCGACCGCGAGATCGCCGCCGAGGCGTATCCCGGCGACGTCATCGGCATCCACAACCACGGCACCATCTCCATCGGCGACACCTTCACCGAAGGCGAGGCGCTGTCGTTCACCGGCATCCCGAACTTCGCGCCAGAACTGTTCCGTCGCGCGCGCCTGCGCGACCCGCTCAAGCTCAAGCAGCTGCAGAAGGGCCTGGCGCAGCTGTCGGAGGAAGGCGCCACCCAGTTCTTCCGCCCGCTGATGAGCAACGACCTGATCCTGGGCGCGGTGGGCGTGCTGCAGTTCGACGTGGTGGCGTACCGCCTGAAGGACGAATATGGCGTGGACGCCTCGTTCGAGAACGTCAGCGTGGCCACGGCGCGCTGGATCTACTGCGACAACGCGAAGAAGCTGGAAGAGTTCCGCGACAAGAACGCGATGAACCTGGCCGTGGACGCCGCCGGACAGTTGGTCTACCTGGCGCCGACGCGGGTCAACCTGCAGTTGGCCCAGGAACGCGCGCCAGACGTGCAGTTCCACGCCACCCGCGAACACGCGCACAGCATCGAGCTGGGCTGACCGGGCCGGGGCGGCCGGCGTTTCGTCGGTTACGCCTGCAACTACGCCCCGCCCCGATTCCTCCCGTCACGCCGATCCGATAGGCTTGGCGGGCCGCCATCCGGCGGTCTTGCATGGGGAGATCAGGGATGTATTTTCTAGGGGCTTTGCTGCTGCTGGTGGGCGCCATCTGGATGACCGTCAACGCCGCCAAGAAGGATGGCGCAGTGCCGGCGATCCTGTGTTTCATCTGCGGCTTCTACACCATCTACTACGGCATCAAGAACTTCGCCGAGAACAAGGTGCCGCTGATCCTGTTCCTGGTGGGCCTGGTGGTCTGCGTCGTGTTCCGTCCGGACATGGCGGCGATGAGCGGCGCCGCGGCGATCTGAACCGGCACACCCGCATGGACGAGGGCTCCGGCATGGCCGGAAGCCCTCTGTCCGCTGACCCGCGACTGCGCCGGTCATGCACCTCGTGCTGCATTGCGGTAACGTGACCGCATGAGCCGATCCTCCTCCCTCCAGTCCCTGCGCGAACGCAAGCGGGCCGACCATCTCGTCGACCTGCGAGACGAGATCGCCAGCGCCCTCACGCATGGGCTGGGTGCGGTCGCCGCGCTGGCCGGCGGCGCCGTGCTGATCACCCTGGCAGCGATCTATGGCGACGGCTGGCAGCTGGGCGCGTCCATCGTCTTCGGCATCACCCTGCTGCTGCTCTACACGGCGTCCACGCTGTACCACGCCATCCAGCACCCGGTGGCGAAGGGGCGGCTCAAGGTCTTCGATCACTGCGCCATCTACCTGCTGATCGCCGGCACCTACACACCCTTCACCCTGATCGGCCTGCGCGGACCGTGGGGCTGGGGTCTGTTTGCGGCGATCTGGACGCTGGCCATCGCCGGCGTGATCTTCAAGTTGTTCTACACCGGTCGCTTCAAGTTGCTGTCCACCATCATCTACATCGCGATGGGCTGGCTGGTGGTCGTCGCGATCAAGCCGATGCTGCAATCGATTGATGGCTGGACGCTGGGCTGGCTGTTCGCCGGCGGCCTGTTCTACACGCTGGGCACCTTCTTCTACCACCGCGAATCGATCCGCTACTCGCATGCGATCTGGCACCTGTTCGTCATTGGTGGCAGCGTCTGCCACTTCGTGGCCGTGACGAAGCAAGTGCTTTGATCCGCATGTGAAGCCATCGCGAGGTTCATGTCCCGCACATGAACCGTCGGCCGTCGGCTTCGCGGTACGTAAACACGCCGGCCCCAACCATGGGGCCATGGACGAAGCGAACCGCCCCCGCCGCCGTTTCGCTCTGCGCCCGCTATCGCGGACGCGCGCCGTGGTGCTCGGCGTACTCGCCGCGCTTGTCGTGGTCGGCGCCCTCCTCTTCGAATGGAACTGGCTGCGCGGTCCGATCGAACGCATCGTCGCCTGGAAGACCGGACGCAGTTTCGACATCGGCGGCAACCTGGACGTCGACCTCGGCCGTGTGACCACGATCCGCGCCGACGCGCTGAGCTTCGGCAACGCCACATGGTCGAAGACGCCGGCGATGGCCGTGGCGGATCGCGCCGAGTTGAGTGTCGAGGTGTGGCCCTTGATCTTCAGCCGCGAGACGCGCCTGACCTCGATCCGCCTGACGCGACCGCGCCTGCGCCTTGAGTTCGGGCCCGACGGCACGGGCAACTGGGTGTTCGGCGACAGCGAGGGCGAGAGCCGCGTTCGCTACGACGGCCTGAGGATCGACGACGGGCGGCTGGTATTCGTCGATCCGCGCCGACGCACGGACCTGGACATCCAGTTGGACAGTGCCGCTGGCGAGGACGCCGCATCGCCGCCTGTCGACGTGCAGGGTAAAGGGCGCTGGGCAGGCAATGCGTTTACGGTGGCGGGCCGCGTGGAATCGCCGCTGGCGCTGCGCCAGACGGACAAGCCCTACCGCATCGACCTGCGTGCGAACGCCGGCCCCACGCGGGCGCATGCCCGGGGCACGGTGCTCGATCCGTTCCGGCTGCGCGATTTCGATCTGCGCCTGATGTTGGCCGGCCAGAACCTCGAAGACCTGTTTCCGCTGATCGGCGTCGCGACGCCGCCGACGCCGCCCTATCGCCTGGACGGCCGCTTCACCCGCGACGGCAACACCTGGCACTACGACGATTTCGCCGGCGTCGTCGGCGACAGCGACCTGGGAGGTTCGGCGGCCGTCACCGTCGGCCGCGAACGTCCGCTGTTGAAGGCGAACCTGGTCTCCAAGCGCCTGGATTTCGACGACCTGGCAGGCTTCGTCGGGGCGCCGCCGCAGACCGGCGGGGCGGAAGCGAGCAATGCGGAACAGCGCAAGGAATCGGCCGAACTCGCCGTCGATGCGCGCGTGCTGCCGGATACGCCGTATGACCTGACCAAGCTGCGCGCGATGGATGCCGACGTGCGCTGGAAGGCGCACCGCATCAACGCCCCCACGCTGCCCATCGACGACATGGACGCCCACCTGTTGCTTGACGCCGGCCTGCTGCGCCTGGAACCGCTCAACTTCGGCGTGGCCCAGGGCGACATCCGTTCGACGATCCGCATGGATGCGCGCAGCGACGTGATCCGCACGCGGGCCGACATCGCCGTGCGCGGCCTGGACCTCGGCAAACTGTTCCCTACCGCGCAGCTCACGCAGAGCGCGATCGGCCGGATCGGCGGCAACGTCTCGCTTACCGGCACCGGCAACTCGATCGCCGGCATCCTCGGCAGCGCGAACGGCGACATCGCGCTCGGCATGGGGCGCGGCCAGGTCAGCAACCTGCTGATGGAACTCGCCGGCCTGGATATCGCCGAAGCGCTGAAATTCCTGCTGACGAAGGACAAGACCGTGGCGGTGCGCTGTGCGTTCGGCGACTTCGCGGTGAAGGATGGCGTGATGCAGACGCGCACGCTGGCCTTCGACACCACCGATACGATCATCGTCGGCAAGGGCCAGGTCAGCCTGAAAGACGAGGCGCTCGACCTCGAACTCAAGCCGCGCCCGAAGGACCGCAGCATCTTCGCGCTGCGCTCGCCACTGATCATCGGCGGCACGTTCAAGGATCCGTCGTTCCGACCGGACTTCAAACGCCTCGGCCTGCGCGGCGCGACCGCGCTGGTGCTGGCGAGCATCACCCCGCCGGCCGCGTTGCTGGCGACGATCGAAGTCGGGCCCGGCGAGGACAGCGGCTGCGGCGGGCAGTACGCGAAGTAAGCGCGCCGCTCAGCCGGCGATGTAGCGCTGCAACTGGTCGAGTTCGACCTGCTGGTCTTCGATCACCGCCTTGACCAGATCACCGATCGAGATCACACCGATCACCGCATCGCCATCGCTCACCGGCAGGTGGCGGATGCGATGCGTGGTGACGACCTGCATGCAGTGGTCGACGCTGTCGTCCGGACTCACGGTGACGACCTTCGCGGTCATGATGTCGCGCACCGGCGTATTGGATGACGAACGGCCCTGCAGCACGACTTTCCGTGCGTAGTCGCGCTCTGACACGATGCCGCACAGGCGTGGCCCCTGCATGGCGAGCACCGCGCCCACGCCCTTCTCCGCCATCAGCTTGATGGCGTCCAGGACCGAAGCGTCGGGGGATACCGCGTAGACCTCAGGGGTCTTGGACCCCAGCAAATGACGAACCGT
The DNA here is from genome assembly GCA_047600885.1 of Pseudoxanthomonas sp. Lineage (GTDB taxonomy): Bacteria > Pseudomonadota > Gammaproteobacteria > Xanthomonadales > Xanthomonadaceae > Pseudoxanthomonas_A. The sequence goes on from JASGKE010000002.1 coordinate 398,876, forward strand.
GCGCATGGCGATCTCCGGGGTGGGGAGCAGGTCGATCCGATGCCGGCAAGGATACTCCTGCCGCCCCCGGTTGCCACGTATCCACCAGATAGAGGGGCCGCTGCTTGGACTCCTCGTACAACCGGCCCAGGTACTCGCCGATCAGCCCAAGCGCGACCAGCTGCATGCCACCCAGGAACAGGATCACCGTCATCATCGTCGGCCAGCCGGCCACCGGGTCGCCCCACAGCAGCGCCTTCAGCACCACCCAGATCGCAAACGCGAACGCCAGGATCGCCGTCAGCACACCTACGTAGGTCGCCACGCGGAGCGGTGCGGTGGAAAAACTGGTGATGCCTTCGAGGGCGAAGTTCCACAGCTTCCAGAACCCGAAACTGCTCCGTCCTGCGACCCGCGCCTCGCGGTGGTAGGGAACAGCGATCTGGTTGAAGCCGACCCAGCCGAACAGCCCCTTCATGAAACGATGACGCTCGCGCAGTTCGCGCAGTGCGTCCAGCGCGCGCGGCGACAACAATCTGAAGTCGCCCGTGTCGGCCGGGATCGGCGTCTTCGACAACCGACCGATCACGCGGTAGAAGGCGTGCGCGGTGCTCCGCTTGAGCCAACCTTCGCCATCGCGCTCGATCCGCGTGCCATGCACGTTGTCGTAGCCCGCCTGCCATTGCCGCACGAATTCACCGATCAGCTCCGGCGGATCCTGTCCGTCGGCATCGAGGATCAGCGCAGCACCCGCACGCACGCGATCCAGGCCCGCGGTCAGCGCGGCTTCCTTGCCGAAATTGCGCGACAGGCGCAGCGCGGAGACGCGTGGATCGGCCGCCACCAGCGACTGCAGTACCGCCCAGGTCCCGTCATGGCTGCCGTCGTCGACATACAGCACGCGTCCATCGACCTCAGGCAGCGCGTCGAGCGTCGACGTGATACGCGGATGCAGCAACGGGATCGCCTGCGCTTCGTTGTAGGCGGCGATCACCACCGTGAGCAGGGGCGCTTGCATGGCGTTACAGGGCCTCCAGGTATGCCTTGCCGCCCAACTGCCCCACCTGCCGCTGGATCCAGCGCGCGCGGCGTTGCACATAGGGGCCCGGGTTGGCGGCGTTGTAGCGCCGGGGCGCCGGCAACACTGCGGCCAGGCGCGCGCTCTCGGCCGGACCGAGGCGTGCCGCGTCCTTGTTGAAGAAACGCACGGCGGCCGCCTGGCCACCGTACACGCCGTCGCCGAACTCGGCGACGTTGGCGTAGACCTCGAGGATCCGCGATTTCGGCCACAGCGTCTCGATCAGCAGCGTGTACCAGACTTCCAGGCCCTTGCGCGCCCAGCGCGACACCCGGTTCTGGCCCTGCCACAGGAACAGGTTCTTGGCGACCTGCTGGCTGATGGTGCTGGCACCGCGCAACCGCGTCACCGGTCGGCCTCGCTTTTCGGCGCGCGCCGTCATCTTCTTGTTGTGGGCCTGCGCCTTCTCGATGGCCGCCAGATCGAACCCGTGGTGCGCGGCGAAGTTCTGGTCCTCGGCCGCCACCAACGAGACCGGTAGGCTGGCCGCCATCTGGTCCAGGTCACGCCAGTCGTGGGCCAGGCGGAACGTCCACTCACCCTGCCCCCACGCCTCGACCTGGCGAATCGCCATGAACGCGGTGAAGGGCGGATCGACGAAGCGCAGCACGGCCACCTGCAAGATGCTGGCGGTGGCAAACAGGAAGGGCATCGCCAACAACCAGCGGAACCAGCGGCGGGCCCGGCGGGGGCGAGGAGCATCGGAGGCGCTGTAATTCAAGTTACCGACACCAAGTGTTCAGTTCTCGTTATTCTGCGACCTGCCGCCCCTTCTTGTCTCGCCACCATGTCATCTCCGCCGCTCTCGGCCATGCCCGACGCCCTGAAGCAGTTGCTGGAGCAGGCGAACTGGTGGTCCCAGCAGAACCAGCCGGAAAAGGCGGCCGACTGCTGGCGCAAGGCGCTTGAACAGTTTCCGGATACGGCGCCCGCGCTCAACGGTTTGGGGACGTACCACCTCGGCCGGGGCGATCTGGCCGACGCGCAGCGCTTGTTGGAACGCGCCGCGGCCGTCTCGCCGCAGCCGGCGATGGCGTATGCCAACCTGTCTCGCGTGCACTCGGCACGAGGCGATCGGACGGGGGCCCTGGCCGCCATCAAGCAGGCCATCGACGCGGAGCCCACCGCCTGGGGCGCCCACGTGGAGAAGGCCCGACTGTTGCAGGGGCTCGGGCGCGAACGAGAGTCCGCCTCCGCCTGGTCGTCGGCGATGTCCTACATGCCGCCCGCGTTCATGCAGGCACCGCACATGCAGGCCCTGATCAACGAGGCCAATGCCGCGATCAGCGCCAACCAAGCGCAGCTGCGCGACTTCCTGACCGCGCACATGCCGGGCGCGACGCGAACGGGGTCGCCGCGTGAACTGGAGCGGTTCGAGCATTGCCTGGACATCGTGACGGGACGCCGTGCGTTCGTGACCGCGCGCCCGCTGACGCTTCCTTTCCCTCGCCTGCCGGCCATTCCGTTCTTCCATCGCGAGGATTACGACTGGGTGCCGCGGGTCGAAGCCGCATTTCCCGACATCCTGGCCGAGCTTGAGGGCCTGCTCGCTCAGCAACGCTCGTTCGAACCGTACGTGCAGACGCCCGCGGGCGAGCCGATGGGACAGTTCGCGGCGCTGGACCGGAAGCTCGACTGGGGCGCCTACTTCCTCTGGCGCAACGGCCAGCGTATCGACGCACAGGCCGACCTGTGCCCGCGGACCGAAGCAGCACTGCTCACGCATGCCCCGCTCAACACGATTCCCAACCGAGCGCCGGTCGCCTTCTTTTCGGCCCTCAAGCCGGGTACGCACATCCCGCCCCACAATGGCGCGACCAACACCCGCCTGACGGTCCACCTGCCGCTGATCATCCCGCCAGACTGCGCGCTGCGCGTGGGCGGGGAAACGCACGTCTGGAAGCCGGGCGAACTGGTGATGTTCGACGACACCATCCAGCACGAGGCCTGGAACTTCAGCGACCGGCTACGCGTGGTCCTCATCTTCGACGTCTGGCACCCGATGCTGACCGACTTGGAAAGGCAGCTGGTCGCCCATACCGTGGAAGGCATCATGGCCTACTACGGCGAAGGCGCCGACCTCGGAGAACTGTGAGCACCGACCTCGACACCCTGACCCGCTTCCTTCTTCCGTCCGCCGGCGTCCGCGGCGTGGCGGTCCGCCTGGACGAGACCTGGCAGACCGTCGCCGGCCGTACCCATTACCCTGCTGCCGCCCGCGAACTGCTTGGCGAAGCCGTGACCGCCGCCGCGCTGTTCACCGGACACACCAAGGTCGACGGCCGCCTGTCGATCCAGCTCCGCAGCCAGGGCGCCCTGCGCACGCTCTTCGCCGAATGCACGGCGGCAGGCACGGTGCGCGGCATCGTCCAGGTGCAGGACGGCCAAGACGCACCCCGCGACCTGCAGGATCTCGGCGAGGATGCCTTGCTGGCCATCACGATCGAGAATCCCGGCCTCGACCCCCGCGAGCCGCAGCGCTACCAGAGCCTGGTCGGCCTGCAAGCCAGTCGCCTCGCCGAGGCGTTCGAGGACTACTTCCGTCAGTCGGAACAGTTGCCGACCCGCCTGCTGCTGGCGGTCGACGAAGGTCGCGCCAGCGGCCTCATGCTGCAGAAGCTGCCGGGAGACGAGGGCGATGCCGACGGCTGGACCCGGGCGGGCGCCCTGTTCGACACCCTGCACGAACCCGAATTGCTGGCCGTCCCCACCCGGGAACTGCTGCACCGGCTGTTCCACGAGGAAGCGCCGCAAATCCTGACCGAGCGCCCAATTCGCTTCGGTTGCTCTTGTTCCCGCGAACGGGTTGCGAGCATGCTGCAGTCGTTGGGGGAGGAAGAGGCAACGGCCGCACTGGCCGATGGCGTGGCAGAAGTCCGTTGCGAGTTCTGTGGGCAGGAATACCGGTTCACCCCCTCGCAGATCGCGGAACTTTTCAGCCTGCCGCCGGTCGATGTGGAGGCTCCGGGTCGACTGCAGTGACCCGGCTGTCGGGCAGCCGCCCCCGGGGACTTGTTAAAGAAACATAAACGGCATAGCATCAGTTCCCCTTCGGGAGGGGAACTCCAGGTCGTCCTAGGAGTCTGAAGCGAGCCATGAACCTGCGTAGCCTGACACTGTCGCTAGCCCTGCTGCTCGCCTCCGGCGTGGCAGTGGACGCGCACGCGCAGAAGGCACCGCGCAAGCCGATCGCAGAGCCTCAGGCGACCGCCCTCCCCATCTGGAACAACGACGGCAAGGTCGAAGCGGTCCTGCTGCTGGAGCCTACGGGCGAAGCCGAAGCCGGCGCCCGCTGGCGCCTGGGCCGCAACACGCTGACCACCGCCTTCGGCCTGGACAGTGGCGACGCGCTCGGCCTGGTCTGCAACCGCAAGGCCGGCGTCGTGGGCAACATCGGCAACCTGGCCAGCCACTGCATGCTCGCCACGCTGGGCGACGACGATGACGACACGGACAGCCAGCGGATCGGCGCCTCGGCGGTGCTGAGCCGCCCGGGCGGGAAGCTGGGCCTGTCGGCCGGCACCGGTCGCGACACGCTGCCCGCCTGGCTGTCGTCCGGCCGCGCGACGGGCCGCATCGAACAGAACGACTTGGCCGTGTTCGGCCAGAAGAACATCGGCCGCGAAGGCTTCGTGTCGATCGGTGGCGCTGTGGCCAAGGCCACGCTCGTGCCCGCCTCCGACCTGCCCGCCTTCGCCGACCGCTGGAACACCCGCAGCCTGACCGTGGGCGGTGGCTACGGCCCCTTCAGCGCCAACATCATCGGCCGCGTCGTCGACGTGCCCGGCCAGCCCGGCAAGTGGGAAGGCCTGGGCTTGGGGCTGACCTGGCGCACGCCTTGGAGCGGCCAGCTGACGGTGGGTGCGGAGAACGTCATTACCCGCGGCAAGAACCCCTTCTCGCTGACCAACGAGAACGCCGACGAGGGCACCGTGCCCTACGTGCGGTACGAACAGGATCTCTGATCCACCCTGACGGGCGGGCTCATTCAACTGGAATGCCTGAAGATCCGTTCGCGCGCCCAAGGCGCGATAATGGACCTTTCTGTCTTCATCAATATTCCATGGCACTGAATGCGCCGGCTGCACATGCGCTGGACAAGGCGAACGCCGATGAGCTTGCTGGGGACCTCACCAGCGCCCTGCACTGGCTTCACGTTGCGGCCCAGCAAGCGCATCTGGACGCCTCCGTCCATTTGCAAGTGGCACAGGCCGCCATGCGTATCGGCCAGCCTGGGCTGGCGCTTGCATCCATGCAAAAGGCAGCGCAGCTGGCTCCTGGCGACAAAGCCCTTCGCTTTCAGTATGCCTGCCTGTTGGCGCACGAGGGCATGCACGCTGCCGCCCTGGAGCATTTCTATGCCACCGTCCCGTCCGAGCCCCGCAATTCTCAAGCTTGGCGCCTGCTGGGCGTAACCCTGCAGCGCCTGGGACGACACTCGGAAGCACTCTTGCCGCTCCGTCGTGCGCGGGTGCTTGCGCCCGACGATGAACGCGTCCTCGCGACCCTCGCAGAGTCCGAGTTCCATGCCGGCTATCCGGATGATGCACTGCCATTGTTGGAGGCATTGCGTGAACTCAGACCGCGCGACCCTCTGATTGCGCTGCGTCTCGCCGAGACATTCAATCGGCTCGGCCAGCACCAGAGGGCATTCGATCTCCTCGCATCAATGGCGAGCACAGCCGAGCAGCCCGGGGATCTACTGGTTGCGCTTGCCCAGACCGCCGAGGACCGAGGCGACCGGGAAGCAGCGCGCGACGCTTATCGGGCAGCCTTGCAGGCACGCCCCGACTGGGCGTTTCCCATCAGTGGACTGTTGGGCCTGGATCGCGCGAAAGCCGATGACACCACCGTCGACAATGCCACCGTGATGCTTGGCAATGAGACACTGCCGGACGCGGACCGAGCGCTGCTGGGTTACGAACTGGGCAAGGTGTTCGATGGACGCAAGCGTTATGCGGACGCAATGAAAGCCTGGCATGAGGCCAACACTGCCAGAAGACGGATGATCGGCCCCGCCAACCTGGAGGGCACCCGCCACCAGATCAACACGATGATCCGCACGATGACCCGCGAACGCCTCGAACAACGACGCCGGCGATGGCGCGGCAACCCGGATTCGCGACCGCTGTTCATCGTAGGCATGCCACGCAGTGGAACGACGCTGACCGAGCAGATCCTCGCCGCGCATCCCTCTGGCTTCGGCTGCGGCGAACTGCCGGATATAGGCCTTATCGTACGCAACCTTCCCTTGAGCGTCGGCCCAGGCGCCACTTGGCCGGCGAGCATCGACCAGATCCCTGACGACGCACTGGACGACGCGGCTGATCGCTACCTCAGGGCGGCGACCCGAGGCGCCCCCCCGGATGCACTGCGCCTGATCGACAAGGCACCGCTCAATTTCTACGAGCTGGGACTGATCTCACTGCTGTTTCCCCAGGCCCGCGTCATCTGGTGCCGCCGTGATCCCCGTGACATCGCCGTGTCGGTCTACGGCGAGAATTTCGCGCTCGACGAGCGTCTTGCCAATGACCTGGGCGACATAGGCCACTACATCAACTTCCAGACGCAGCTCATGCGTCATTGGCAGGCCACACTGTCGCTGCCGATACTCGAGCTGGTGTACGAGGAGCTTGCGACCTGTCCGGAGCCGCAGGCGCGCCGGATCGTCGACTTCGCGGATCTCCCCTGGCATTCAGCCTGCTTGGAGTTCCACAAGAACGAGCGCGGCGTGCAGACACCGAGCCGGTGGCAAGTGAAACAGCCTATCTACACCCGCTCCATCGGACGCTGGAAACACTATCAGGAGCATCTGGCGCCGCTGCTGCACGTGCTGGAGCCGGACACCTATCCCGTCTGGTCGGCATCGGACGCAGCGCAGGCCACCCAGGACCAGGCCACGACGCCTTCGGCCTGACGCAGTTCGGCTGTCGCGATGCGCATGCCCGGCCTGATTCGTTCACATGCTTCGGTCAGGCTACCTAGCTCGGACACCGTCAGCGCGTGGTTGACCATCTCGCTGGTCCTCAGGCGGCTTCCCTCCAGGTCCTGGATGAAACGTCCAATCGCCGCGATGGCCGACGATGCGTCCTGAGCCATCGTCGCGATGATCTGATGAACGTGCTGACGCGCCTCCAGCAGCAGATCGGGCGCGTTAGAAACAGATGCCCGTCGGGCGAGTTCGTCCATGGCGCGGTTGTACCGCTCCCTCGCCGCGAATGCGGCTGATGAGGGCGCACTTCCCGCCCTGATCGCTGCGAGCCAAGGTGCGATGGCCTGCGCCGCTGGCAGCAGGCCTTCCTCTGAGATCAACCACGCGTGGTGCCCGAGCTCTTCGCGGCCGACATCGACCAACACCGACTCCGCATGGTGCATCACGAAAGCAAGCCGCGCCCCCGGCGCGGCGGCCCGCAACGCTTCCGATAGGGCTCGCGGACGGTCCGCATACTCGAACCCGAACTGGCTGACCACTTCGTCGAACATGGCATCTTCGAAAGGAAGTTTCTCCATCCCGATGCCTGCGTGAAACCGGATTTCCGTGTGCTTGGCCGGCTCGTACCAGGCGGGCGACAGAGCGGCCAGATCGATGGCATCCACACGGGCACGACCCTCCAGCGAGCGATGGACCCGCAACGGCAACGCCCCGTTGCCGGTCGCAAGATCGAGGATACGCGCACCCTTGCGCGTCGCCGCAAAGAAACCATCCCAGAAATCCCCGATGGCACCCTCGTAATTGCGATCGGGCGTATTCGTGCAGGAATGCAGGCGCCCGCTGGCCCAGTACGCTCCCCACACCTTCCGGCGCACCGTTTGGTTTTCACTGCCCAATTGACGACTCCCTGCATCCGCATGGCGCGATGTGGATGCGATCGCGCCTTCAGACCTTAACCCGACCGGGCTCCAAAAAGGAAAGGCCCCGTTTCCGGGGCCTTCCTCATCACATCATGCCGCTATCAGAACGTCTGCGTGTAACGGAAGTACACGGTACGACCATAGGCATCGTACAGGTAGAAGTTCCACGGACGGCCGTCGAACGGCACCAGTTCCGGATAACGATCGCCGATGTTGGTGGCGCCAACCGCGATCTTGCCGTTCCACGGCGCGTTCCAGGTGAACTGGAGGTCGTTGGTCGCATAACCGCCCACCTGCAGGGCAGGCGCGATGGTCACACCGCCCACCACCGTGGCCGCCGTGCTCTGGTCACCGATGTAGTTGATGCCCCAGTTAACGCCGAAGTCACCGAACGTCCATTCGTTGCTCAGGTTGGCACGGAGGTCCGGGTAACCATGCTCACCGGCGTACTCCGTGGTGTAGTTGCCGCTGATCACATCGTACTTGTTGATGTACGACACGGTCAGCTTGTTGCGCAGGCGACCGGCGTTACCCAGATCGAAATCGGTATTGGCGCGGAAATCCAGGCCATCCGTTTCCAGGGTGCCGATGTTGCGGTAGCCCGCGGTCACTTCGAGCACGCGACCATTGGTCGCGTTACGCACCACACCCAGGCCATCCGGCACCGGACCGTAGGTCTCAGGTGCCAGCTCCCGGTTGATGATCGCCTGGGCGCCCAGCACCGTGATGCTGTTTTCGATCTCGATGTTGTAGTAATCCAGGCTCAGGTCCAGCCAGTCGACCGGGTCGTACACGATACCGGCGGACCACTGGGTCGACTGCTCCGACTCCAGGTTCGGATTGGCGATGAAGTAGGTATCGACCTGCTGCTGAACCTGACGGCCAGCCGTGTTCAGGCAGAACTCGTTCAGACCGGCGGCCAAGCAGGTCTGGCGGTCCACCACCGGCTCGGCGGAGAACGAATCAGCCTGGTTCAGGATGTCCAGACCCGGGGCGCGGAAGCCCTGGCCGTAGGACGCGCGGAGGGTCAGGTTGTCCAGCGGCTGCCAGCGGGCGGCGATCTTCGGCGAGAAGTCGTTGCCATAGTCGCTGTAGCTGTCGTAACGGCCGGCCAGGGTGATGTCGAAGCTGCTGCTGAACGGCAGCAGCCACTCGAAGTAGGCCGAGTAGACGTCACGCGTACCGCCCGAAGCGCCACCCGACGAGCCCAGCACCACGCCCGCCTGCGACAGCGAGTCGTAGACGTCGGCGAACTGGTCTTCACGGTATTCGGCACCGACCACCGCATTGGAGATGCCACCGCCCATTTCGAACAGGTCGAACGAGACGTTGCCGTAGAACTCCTTGGTCTTGAAGAAGGAATTGCGGCCGATCGTCGCGGTGAAGCTGTTCAGGGTTTCCTGGCTGGCACCGAAGGGATCGGTCAGCACGTAGTCGCCACGGTCGATCGCCTGGTTGGCGAGGCTCTGGATGATGTAGCCGTAGCCGTTCTCGTCGTACTGGTAGTTGGTACGGCGCGCACCGAAGTCCACCGAGATGGAGTCGGTCAGCTGGCCCTGGAAGCCCACCAGGAAGTCCGAGTTGTTGGTCGTGGTGTAGTTGTCGCGGTTACCGGCCGCAGCGAAGCGGTGGTAGTAGTAGGTCGGCAGGCCGTCGCCCGGGAACAGGTCCTGAGCGTTGCCTTCTTCGGCCCACACCAGGCCCGGGACCGGAGCGTAACGACCGAAGGTCTCGACCTTGGTCGTGGTGGCCGTCATGTAGACGTTCCACTTGTCGTTGATCTGGTAGTCGCCGCGCACGAACACCGAGGTGTTGTCCACCGAGGCCTCATTGGCCGCGACCGAGTTGAAGTCGAACGAGCAACGACCGTTGGACTGCAACCAGAACGAGCCAGTGCAATCGAAGCCGGGCACGGCTTCTGCAAGACCGGTTTCCGGGTTGTAGATGTTGTTGCCGTAGGTCGAAACGCCCAGCGCCTGACCACCAATCTGGTCACGCGTGAACACCATGCCACGGCTGGACTTGGAGGCGCCACCAATCAGCTGGCCACGGTCGGAGGAGATGCCGAAAACGGCGGAGGCGTCTTCCAGATCGCCGCCCTTGACCTTGGTCTGGCCGATGCCATAACGCAGTTCGGCGCCATTGAAATCCTTGCGCAGGATGACGTTGACCACGCCACCGATCGCGTCGGAGCCGTACACAGCCGAAGCGCCGTCGGACAGAATTTCGATGCGCTCAACCGCGGCGAGCGGAATGGCATTCAAGTCGGAACCGGACGATGCCGACATGGGGTTGGTCGGTGCACGGCGGCCGTCGATCAGCACCAGCGTGCGGCCCGAACCCAGGCCACGCAGGTCGACCGAAGCCAGCGACTGGGCCGAGCTGCCCGACTGCGGCTTGAAGTTGCCGAAGGACGCGAAGGTGCTGTCACGCAGCACGTCGGCGACGGACACATCACCGGTGGCGTCGATCGAGGCGCGGTCGATCACGATGACCGGCACGGCGCCTTCGATATCGGCGCGCTTCAGGCGGGAGCCGGTGACCTCGATGCGATCCAGGGTCTTGGCTTCGGTATCGCTGCTAGCAGCTTCCTGGGCGAACGCATTGCCGGTGGCCAGCGAGGCGGCGCTGGCGAACAACGCAAACTTGATCGCGTTGGGCAGCTTCTTGAGGTTAGTCATTAGAGGCTCTCTCTCCAAATGTTCATCAGTAAAGCCAAAGCCTCGCGGCCCAGGCCAATGGTTCAGACGCATGAATGACAGCGACTGGTGCCCGAAGGATAACGTAAATTTTACGGCGATGAAAAGAACCCGCTGATTTTCTGAGAAAAAAGCGTTTTTTCCAGCCGGATCAGTTACTTGGGAAACAGTTTCTACTGTAACGAAAGCATCGTTAGGCTGCCGCACGTCGGCCGGATCGCATGCGGAAGACAAAGACGCCTATTCATAAAGCAGAACGGGGCCGCGATGCGCATCGCGGCCCCGTCAGATTTCAATGACGTACTGAGTGTTACTCGACACGCACTTCGGCGCTGCCCGAGAACGTCTCCACGCTCACACGTGCACTGCCGTCACCGTAGCGCTTCGTGAAGCTCGCACCGGGCCCACGACGCTTCTCGATGGTCACACCGGTGGCCTTGAGCGAGCCGCTGAAGCTCTCGCCGCTCACCTGTGCCGACACGTTCTTCGGCAGACGCAGGATCAGGTCACCGCTGACGGACTCCATGCTGATCTCGCCAGCCGGCGCCACGCCGGTACTGACGTCCACGCGGCCACTCACCGTGCTCGCACTGAGGTCGCGGACCTGCTCGCCGTTGACGATCACTTCGATGCGCCCGGATACCGTTTCCGCATCGATCTCACCGGCCATACGCCCGCGCAACAGGATGGAACCACTGACGGTAGCCACGCCGACATCATCGCTGTTGAGGGTCAGGGTGGCATTTCCACTCACGGTTTCGACATCGGCCTTGCGCGGGGCGGCCGCGGCCACGACGTTGCCGCTCACGGTGCTGATGGACATCTCGCTGGAGGCCAGGCCCGTCACGTGCACGTCGGCGGCGACCGATTCGATGTCCAGGTCCGCGCGCAGCGGCACCATCACCACCAGGTCGGTCGGCCCGCTCTTCTCGCCGCCCCAACCGTTGTTCCGCGGATAACGCACTTCGATGCTGACCTGCGGGCCCGAACCGTCGATGTCGAGCTTTTCAACGCCCTTGCCGAGCGTGCCGGTGACTTGCACCTCGTTGCGCTCCCAACCACGCACTTCGATGCGGCCCTTGAGGTTGCTGATGTCCACGCGTCCGCGGGCATCCAGCGGGCGCGTCTCGTTGATCGCGGTCTGGGCCAGCGCGGTGGGTGCCAGTAGCGCCGCGGCCAGGAACAGGGAGAAAGAAAGTGTCGTACGCATGGGGAACTCCTCAGGTCATGACCGCGCGCTGGGTCAGCGCGAGGCGGCGGGCGTAGGTACGGCGCAGCTGGTCCAGCAGGAAGCGCGCGTTGGGGTCGGTGGCGATGGCGTGGCGGATCTCGGCGGCGCTCTCGTCCAGCGCGTGCAGCGCCGGGCCGTACTCGGGCGAGCCCTTGGCCTGCACGTCCAGTTGCGCCAGGGCACCGGTGTAGTCGCGCGTCAGGGCGGCGGCCTCGCGCTGGATCACGGCGTCACCGGTAGGCGCGCGCTGGAGCTGCCAGGTCACGGTGACGGCCAGCAACAACGAGGCGGCCAGTGCGAACGGCGCCAAGGGTCGACGCTTCGGTGCGGGCGCCTGCTGGGGTGTGGACGCCAGGCGCGCGGCGATGTCGGGCCACAGGTCGCGCGCCGGCGGCGTGTCCTGGCGCAGCGCGCGCAATTGCCAGCGCAGTGCGTCGTCGGACGGCGGAGTGGGATCGTGGGGGGTCATGCGTGTACTCCTAAGCGCTCGCGCAGCAGGTGCCGCGCACGGTGCAACTGGGCCTTCGAACTGCCTACCGCCATGCCCAGCTCGGCGGCGATCTCTTCATGCTTCCAGCCTTCGACGTCGTAGAGGACCAGGACGGCGCGGGCGCGAGGCGGCAGCGTGGCGACCGCCCGCTCCAGGTCCATCGACAGGGCGGTGGTCTGCCCGGCGCTGTCCGCCAGGCCCAGCCCGTCGATGGCGTCTTCGTCTTCGTCGAAGCGGGGGCCATTGCGGCGGCTGCGCAACTCCATGAGCGCGGTGTTCACTGCCAGCCGGTGCAGCCAGGTGCCGAAGGCACTTTCGAACCGGAAAGCCGGCAAGGCCTGCCAGGCCCGCACGAAGGCTTCCTGGGTCAGGTCTTCGGCACGGACGCCGTTGAAGCCGACCAGGCGCTGGATTACGCCATGCACACGGCCGGCGTGGCGGCGGTAGAGCGCCTCGAACGCCTGCGTGTCGCCGCCGGCGGCGGACCGCGCCAAGGCGCTGTCCACGGCGGCGGCCGCGTCCGGTGAGGGGCTGTCGGCGATCGGTTCCATGACGGTTGCATTCAGCATACTGACTACGATGCCCGGTCGTGCGGAAAGGTTTAAGCGCCTCTCCCGATGGGCCCGGAAAAGCAGAAAGCCGCCCGGAGGCGGCTTTCCACAGGACCGATGACGGCTGGCCTTACTTCTTCAGGCGGGCCGCGATGGCCGCACCCAGGTCGCCCGGCGAACGGACGGTGGTCACGCCCGCAGCTTCCATCGCCGCGAACTTGCCTTCCGCCGTGCCCTTGCCGCCGCTGGCGATCGCACCGGCGTGGCCCATGCGCTTGCCGGCGGGGGCCGACGCGCCGGCGATGAAGCCGACGACCGGCTTCTTCACGTACTGCTTGATGTACTCGGCGCCGGCTTCCTCGGCGTCGCCGCCGATCTCGCCGACCATGATGATGCCTTCGGTCTGCGGGTCTTCGTTGAACAGCTTGAGGCAGTCGACGAAGTTCAGGCCGTTGATCGGGTCGCCGCCGATGCCGATGCAGGTCGACTGGCCCAGGCCCACTTCCGTGGTCTGCTTGACCGCTTCATAGGTCAGCGTGCCAGAGCGCGACACGATGCCGATCTTGCCCGGCATGTGGATGTGGCCCGGCATGATGCCGATCTTGCACTCGCCCGGGGTGATCACGCCGGGGCAGTTCGGGCCGACCAGCACGGTGTCCGGATGGGCGCGGGTCAGCACGTTCTTGACGCGCAGCATGTCCAGCACCGGGATGCCCTCGGTGATGCAGACGATGACCTTGATGCCGGCCGCGGCCGCTTCGAGGATGGCGTCGGCCGCGAACGGCGGCGGCACGTAGATGACGGACGCGTCGGCACCGGTGCTCTTCACGGCATCGGCGACGGTGTCGAACACCGGCAGGTCGATGTGGGTCGTGCCGCCCTTGCCCGGGGTCACGCCGCCAACCACCTGGGTGCCGTACTCGATCATCTGGGTGGCGTGGAAGGTGCCCTGCTGGCCGGTGAAGCCCTGCACGATCACCTTGGTGTTCTTGTTGATCAAAACGCTCATGGAAGATTCCTGATTCGGTGTCGTGGATTAGGCGGCGGCCTTGACCGCTTCAACGACCTTCTTGGCGCCGTCGTTGATGTTGTCGGCCGGGATGATGGCCATGCCGCTGTCGCGCAGCAGCTGCTTGCCTTCTTCCACGTTCGTGCCTTCCAGGCGGACCACCACGGGCACCTTGACGCCCACTTCCTTCACCGCGGCGATGATGCCCTCGGCGATCATGTCGCAACGGACGATGCCGCCGAAGATGTTGACGAAGATGCCTTCGACCTTGTCCGAGGACAGGATCAGCTTGAACGCTTCGATCACGCGCTGCTTGTTGGCGCCGCCGCCCACGTCGAGGAAGTTCGCCGGCTCGCCGCCGTTGAGCTTGATGACGTCCATGGTGGCCATCGCCAGGCCGGCGCCGTTGACCATGCAGCCGATGTTGCCGTCCATGGTCACGTAGTTGATGTCCAGCTCCGAGGCCGTCACTTCGGTCTCGTCTTCCTGGCTCTTGTCGCGCATGGCGACCAGGGCCTTCTGGCGGAAGTTGGCGTTGTCGTCGCTGTTGAACTTGCCGTCCAGCGCGTACAGGTTGCCGTCGTCCAGGATCGCCAGCGGGTTGATCTCGACCAGCGCCAAGTCCTTCTCGTTGAAGATGCGGTACAGGTTCACCATGATGTTGGCGAACTGGCCGGCCTGCTTGGCCGTCAGGCCCATCTTGAAGCCGAACTCGCGGCCCTGGTAACCCTGCACGCCTTCGACGAAGTCGACGTTGAGCGTGTGGATCTTGTCCGGCGTCTCGGCCGCGACCTGCTCGATTTCGACGCCGCCCTCGGACGAGGCGATGTAGGTGATGGTCTTGGTGCCGCGGTCGACGAGGACCGACAGGTACAGCTCCTTGACGATCTCGCCGGCGGTGGTCACCAGCACCAGGTTGACCGGCAGTTCGACGCCAGCGGTCTGGTAGGTGGCCATCTTGGTGCCGAGCATCTTGGCGGCGGCCGCCTTCACGTCGTCGGTGGTCTTGCAGAACTTGACGCCGCCGGCCTTGCCGCGGCCGCCCGCATGGATCTGGGCCTTGACCATCCAGGGGCCGTTGCCGAGGGACTGGGCCGCCGCAACCGCTTCATCTGCCGTAGAGGCGACCTTGCCGGCGGGAACCGGGATGCCGTACTCGGCAAGCAGCTGCTTGGACTGATATTCGTGGAAATTCATGTGTCACCGTGGGAAGGGAACAGAAGACACCGCCCGGGGCCGAAGCCGGGGCCGTGGCGTGGGCAAGCCCCCTATTGTCGCTGACCGGGGCGGGGGGCGCAAAACCTCGGCTCTAAGCCTTTGGTGGAAAAGGACAAGCTGGGCCAAGCGGGGGCTGTCGTGCCTATACTGTGAGCCTCGCTACAGGGGAAGTACGCGTTTGCGCCAGGCCCAGTCGCTCCTGTCCCGCATCGAATCGGTACCGCGCCGGGAGCTGTATTTCTTCGCGCTGTACCGGCTTCTTGAAGCGGGCATCCTGGCGGCCCTGCTGTTCAGCCCCCTTGGCGAGGTGCTGGGCCAGCCCCGGCACGCCGAACTCGGCACCGCTGTCACCATCGGCTATCTGATCCTGGCCCTCGTCCTGTTCTTTGTCGGTCGGAACGTCGGCTGGCTGACCTGGATCGTCTTCGCCAGCGTCTGCATCGACATCGTGGCGGCCACCCTGGCGACCCATGCCCTGCCCGGCGCCACCGCCGGCATCGCGATGATGCTGCTGTTCAACGTGTCGGCCGCCGCCCTGCTGCTGCCTTCCACGCGGATGGCCCTGCTGGTCGCGATGATCGCCATCGCAGCCCTCTTCGGCGAGTACTTCTTCACCCTGTTCCACGACAACGCCGCGAGTCGCTCGGTGGCGGAGGTCATCATGTTCGCCGTCAGTTACCTGGCGCTGGCCTATCTGGCCCACCAGGCGGGCTTGAAGGCGCGCGCCAGCCAGGCATTGGCGGAGAAGCGGGGCGAGGAGGTCGCCAACCTCTTCGAAGTCAACGAGCTGATCATCCGACGCATGCGCACCGGCGTGCTGGTCGTGGATGCCGACAACCACATCAAGCTCTCCAACGAGGCGGCCAGCCTGCTGCTGGGCGATGGAGGGGACGGTTTGGGGACGGACGGCAAGGGCGTCTCGCTGCTGCATGCCGCCCCCGAACTGGCCCGCCGCCTGCAGCGTTGGCGCAACGGCTGGCAGACCGACGAGTCGCCGATGCAGCTCTCGCCGGAGCAACCCGAGGTCCAGCCCCGGTTCGCCCGCTTGCTGGCGGACAGCGAGACCTCGTTGATCTTCCTGGACGATGCCACGGTCGTCTCCCGCCGGGCCGAGTCGCTGACCCTGGCCGCACTGGGCCGCTTCTCGGCCAGCCTGGCCCACGAGATCCGCAACCCACTGGCCGCCATCAACTATGCGGTGCAACTGCTTGAGGAATCCCAGCAGATCACCGACGGCGACCGCCGCCTGCTGCAGATCATCCACCAGCAATGCCAACGCACCAATGGCATCGTCGAGAGCGTGCTGGGCCTGGCGCGCCGCGAGCGCGCCACACCGGAACACGTGGACCTCAACGCCTTCGTCCGCCGCTTCGTGGACGAGTACCAGCAGACCCTGTCCATCGAGACCGATACGCTGGAGCCGATCATCGGCGCCCGGCCGGTGCCCGCCCTGGTCGACCCCCGCCACCTGCAGCAGGTGGTCACGGTGCTGGTGCAGAACGCGCTCAACTACGGCCGCCTACCCGGCGAGTCCGCACGCGTGCGCCTGAGGGTGTTCAATGCGGAAGGACGGCCGACCATCGACGTGATGGATCGGGGCCCGGGCATCCCGGAGGCGGTGGCCGCGCAGCTGTTCCGCCCCTTCTTCACCACCTCCGAGCACGGCACCGGCCTGGGCCTCTACATCGCCCGCGAACTGTGCCGCGCCAACCAGGCCACACTCGAATACGTGCCGGTCCCCGGCGGCGGCAGTTGCTTCCGCATCACCCTGCCGGGCCCGCATGCGTTGCTGCCGGCCTGAGGGCGACGCTCCCGCGGCGCTCGCCTATCATGATTAACATTCAGCCGTTACACTGGCCGCACAGGGGCATGAGGGGGATGCATGAATCAAAGCCGTAGCGCCCTGATCGTCGACGACGAACGCGACATCCGTGAACTGTTGACGCTGACGCTGGGCCGCATGGGCCTGCGTATAGACACCGCAGCCAACGTGGGCGAAGCCCGCGAACTGCTGGCCCGCAACACCTACGATCTCTGCTTCACCGACATGCGCCTGCCCGACGGCAACGGCATCGACCTGGTCGGCGAGATCTCGCGCAACTACCCGAATACGCCGGTGGCGATGATCACCGCCTTCGGCAACATCGAGCTCGCGGTCGAAGCCCTGAAGGCCGGCGCCTTCGACTTCGTCAGCAAGCCGGTGGACCTGGCCGTACTGCGCGGCCTGGTGAAGCACGCGCTTGAACTCAACAACGCCGAACGCGCCCCGCCGCCGCCGCCGCCGCCCGAGCAGGCCAGCCGCCTGCTCGGCAACTCGGCTGCGATGGCCTCGTTGCGCGAGACCATCGGCAAGGTCGCCCGCAGCCAGGCGCCGGTCTACATCATGGGCGAGTCCGGCACCGGCAAGGAGCTGGTCGCCCGCACGATCCACGAACAGGGCGCCCGCGCCTCCGGCCCGTTCGTGCCGGTGAACTGCGGCGCCATCCCCGCCGAGCTGATGGAAAGCGAGTTCTTCGGTCACAAGAAGGGCAGCTTCACCGGCGCCCACGCCGACAAGCAGGGCCTGTTCCAGGCGGCCAATGGAGGCACCCTCTTCCTCGACGAGGTCGCCGAGCTGCCGCTGCCGATGCAGGTCAAGCTTCTGCGCGCCATCCAAGAGAAGGCGGTGCGCCCGGTGGGCGCCTCCAGCGAAGTGCAGGTGGACGTACGCATCCTGTCGGCCACGCACAAGGACCTGGGCGAGCTGGCCGCGGACGGCCGCTTCCGTCATGACCTGTATTACCGCATCAACGTGATCGAGCTACGGGTCCCGCCGCTGCGCGAGCGCACCGGCGACCTGGCCCAGTTGACCAACGCCATCCTGGAACGTCTGGCCAACCAGCACGGGCGGATGTCGCCCTCGGTCTCGCCGGAAGCCATGGAAGCTCTGGGCCGTTACGCCTTCCCCGGCAACGTGCGCGAACTGGAGAACATCCTCGAGCGGGCGCTGGCCATGTCCGAAGGCCACAGCATCGAGATCGACGACCTTTACCTGCCGCAGGCGCCAGCCGGGAAGAAGTTCGGCGGCGATTTCAGCCCCGGCGAAGTGGTCCGCGATATCCCGGGCGCCGTCGACGTGGACCCGGCCGCGGGCGCCTTGCCCGACTACATCGAGCAGCTCGAGCGCGCCGCCATCCAGAAGGCACTGGAAGAGAACCGCTGGAACAAGACCAAGGCCGCTGCCCAATTGGGCATCACCTTCCGGGCGCTGCGCTACAAGCTGAAGAAGTTGGGGATGGAGTAGCGCACGGCGCACCGCCGGGCCCTGCAGGTTGACGCCGGCGCCCGGCTGGCGACGGTAGATCGTCGCCCTCTTTCAGCGCTCCCAACCACGTTCCACGCGTTTACCCGACGCATCACGTCACAATGTGACGCACAGGGTCACATGACCAATTCAGCGTCAGCGCTTTGACGAAATAAGACCCTCTCCGGGCAATCTTCAATTCTGTGATCGCGCCCCGGAATGAACGCCATTCCCGATACACATCGCCATTGAATGATGCGATAGTCGCCCCCGACTTCGGCGTCAGCGTTCCATACCGGGGAAGGTTTGGGGGAACCGCTGGGGACACTGAAAGTTGGCACACATCCTGCTCCACCTTCCTAGCCACGTGCAGCCGTAAACGCGGCGCCCACGGTCCACGCTAGGGACACGGGGCATGTGTGTCCCTACCATCCAAGCCATATCCTGAAAGGGGAATTGTTATGAAGAAGAACATGCAGGGCTTCACCCTGATCGAATTGATGATCGTCATCGCCATCCTGGGCATCCTGCTGGCCATCGCGATTCCGGCCTATCAGGACTACCAGGTCCGTGCGCGCGCTTCGGAAGCGATCTACGCTGCCGCCCCAGCCAAGCTGGCCGTCGCCGAAACCCGTCTGTCCAACAATACGTGGCCGGCCAACTTCTCCGAAGCCGGTTTCGACACCTCGGGCGCCACCAGCAAGTTCGTGGAATCCTGGGCGATGAATGGCGGCGGTGAATTCACCGTCACCGCTCGCGACACGGGCTGCAAGGCCGGCGAGCCGGTCTTCACGTTCACCCCGTCGCAGGCTTCCACCGGTGCCAACATCGACTGGGAGTGCACCTCCAGCCAGGACACCTGCGCCCCGGCCAGCTGCCGCTAAGCACGTCCTACACGCGCAATACCGCGTGCAAGAAGCCCCTCCCCGTGGAGGGGCTTTTTTGTTGGTGCACACCGCTGCTATAAGACCGGTCGTCCGGGGATGATTCGAGAATGCTCTTGCCTGCTTCCTACCGCCTGAGGTTGGCGCTGTCCGCCTTCGCGTGCGCGCTGGTCACGCTGTTCGTTTACTGGCCCGGCCTGTATGGCGGCTTCGTCTTCGACGACATGCCGTTCGTCTTTGAAAACCCGGCCCTGCAACTCGAGAACCCCGGTGTGAGCGACATTGTTCGCGCCGCGATGTCGTTCCCAGCCCAGCACCAGGGCCGCTGGCTAACGATGCTGACGTTCGCCGCCAACAGCTACCTGGGCGGCATGAATCCCTCGTGGATGAAGCTGACCAACCTCGGCATCCACCTGCTCAACGGCCTGCTGCTGTTCCTGGCGCTGCGCTGGCTGCTGCGCCTGTTCCGCCTGCATTTCAAGCGCCAGGACCTGAGCGACGCGGGCATCGACGGACTCGCGCTGGCCATCAGCGCCCTGTGGCTCGTCCTGCCCATCAACCTCACGGCCGTGCTGTATGTGGTCCAGCGGCTGGAGTCATTCTCCAACACCTTCGTGCTGCTAGGCCTGTACCTGTACCTGAAGGCACGCACACGCCTGGGCGAAACCGGAAAAGGATTAGGCAAGGTCATCCTCGCGCTCGTCGCCTGCACCGCGGTGGGGTGCCTGGCGAAGGAATCCGCGATCCTGCTGCCCGCTTACACCGCTTGCGTGGAGTTCTGCCTGCTGTCGTCTGCGCTGTTCCGCACGCAGCAACGCAGGATCTTCGCGCTGTACGGCAGCTTGTTGCTGCTGCCGCTCGCCACCGGCCTGTACTGGCTGTCGACCTGGATCGGTACGGAGAACAGCTACCCGCGCGATTTCACCACGGCGGAACGCCTGATGACACAGGCGCGCGTCTGGCTACATTACATCCAGTGGAGCCTGCTGCCGCTGCCTGATTCGCTGACCCTGTACCACGACGACTTCCCGGTCTCCCGCGGCCTGCTGCAACCGTGGACCACGCTGGCTTCGATCGTGGGCTTGGCGGCGCTGCTCGGCCTTGCGCTGTGGCAGCGCGCGAAGCGCCCGCTGTTCAGCCTCGGCATCCTTTGGTTCTTCACCGGACACCTGTTGACGGGCACCGTCATTCCGCTCGAGATGGTCTTCGAGCACCGCAACTACTTCCCGTCCATTGGCCTGCTGCTATCCCTTGTCACCCTGATTGCCATCGACCCGGTGCATGTGCTGCGACGGCGTGCCTTGGTGGCAATCTTCCTGTTGGGCTACGTGTTCTACGGCGGCACCACGCTGATGCGTGCCGTCGAATGGGGAGATCCCATCCGGCTGGCCGTCTCCGAATCCACCAAGCGCCCCGACTCGCCGCGCGCGCAACTGGAACTGGCGCGGATTCTGGTCATTGGTGCCGAGGGCAGCGCCCAATCCGCTCCGCTGCTGGCCCAGGCGGAGGCCAGGATGCGGCATTGCATGGCGCTGCCACAGTCCAGCGTGGTCTGCGAATCGGGCCTGATCCTTCTCGCGGCGCGCGCAGGCCGGGCGGCGGAGCCCGACGTCTGGAATTCAATCGTCCGCAAGTTCGAAACCGGGGTACCCGCGGTCAGTGATGCGGAAGCGATGAAGCTCCTGATCGAGTGCCACCTGAAACGTAAATGCCCCGATCAATCGCCCCAACTCGCCCGTGCGATGAAGGCGGCCATGGATGGCCCGCGCCCGCACTACCTGATGATCAGCGTGAACGCGGGTTTCGCGTCCAACATGTTGCGCGATTACGCGATGGCCGAAGCGAACCTGCGTGAGGTGGTGCGCCAGTTGCCGAACAACAGCATGGCGCGCACAAACCTGATCCGCTTCCTGATCGCAAGGAGTCGATTCGACGAGGCCGCGAAGGAGGTCGATGCGTTGCAGCCCCTCAACGTGTTCGGCTCGCTCGACAACCGGATCGAGATGCTGCGGGCGGAAATCGAAACGGCCAGGCGCAAACCCAGCACCGCTCCGCCCGAAGCACAGGCCTCGTCCGGGAAGCAGCCATGAAAGTCATCATCCAGGTCCCCTGCTACAACGAGCAGGACTCCCTGCCCGTCACCCTCGCCCATCTGCCGCGTGAACTGGAAGGCGTCTCCCGGATCGAATGGCTGATCGTGGATGACGGATCGGCCGACGGCACCAGCCTCGTCGCCGCAGAGCATGGCGCGCACCACGTGGTGCGCCACCCCGTCAATCGCGGCCTGGCGGCCGCCTTCATGACAGGCCTGCAGACCGCAATCGACCGCGGGGCGGACATCATCGTCAACACGGATGCTGACAACCAATACGATGCGCGCGATATCGAAGCATTGATCAAGCCGATCCTGGAGGGGCGCGCGGAGATGGTCATCGGGGCACGACCGATTGCCGATACGGAGCATTTTTCCTGGATCAAGAAGAAGCTCCAATCCCTGGGAAGCGCTGTGGTGAGGCTGGCAAGCGGCACGACGGTCAGGGACGCTCCCTCCGGATTCCGCGCCTTCACCCGCGATGTCGCGATGCGCCTCAATGTCTTCAGCTCGTATACCTATACGCTGGAGACCATCATCCAGGCTGGCCAGAGCAACATCCGCGTCACGTCGGTACCGATCCGGACGAACCCGGACCTGCGCCCCTCCCGCCTGGTCCGCAGCATTTCCCGCTACGTCTGGCGCTCGGCGACCACGATCATCCGGATATTCGCCACGTACCGTCCGTTGACCTTCTTCTGGATCGCCGCCGGCGTCTTCTTCTCGCTCGGCCTGGCGATGGGCTCGTGGTATCTGTACTTCAAGTTCATCGGCGAGGGCGCCGGCCACGTCCAGTCAGCGCTGCTGGCGACCGCGTCCATCATCATCGGTTTCCTGCTGGGCATGATGGGCTTCCTGGCAGACCTCATCGGCGTCAATCGGCGCTTGCTGGAACGGATCGACTGGCGGCTCAAGCGGCTGGAGCAGAACGCCACGCCTGGCCTCGAGGACCGCGACACATGAACGCGGACACCGGACCGGCAGGCAACTACTACGACAAGTACAACACCCGAAATCCCATCGCCCGCTGGCTAATGCAGGGCTTCCTGTCCAGCTTCGACCGACTGTCTGGTCGCCTACCGCCTGGCGCGGTGCTCGAGGTCGGATGCGGCGAAGGCGAGCTCTCGATGCGGCTCGCCGCGCGTGGGCATCAGGTACGCGGATGCGATGTGTCCTCCGACGTCGTCGAAGAGGCTCGCGACCGCGCCGATCGGGCCGGTCTTCCTATCGCGTTCTGGCACTGCGACCTGCAAGATCTCACCCAGCAGGAGGCAGCTCCTCTCGTAGTGTGCTGCGAAGTCCTCGAACATCTGCACGATCCACACGCCGGAGTCGAGAAGCTCGCTTCGCTGGCGCGCCCATGGCTGTTGGTCAGCGTCCCCCGCGAGCCGCTATGGCGGGTCTTGAACATGGCGCGCGGCAAGTATCTCGACCAATGGGGCAATACGCCCGGGCACCTGAATCACTGGGGACGCCGTGACTTCATCGATCTCCTCAGCCACCGGTTCGACGTGATGGAGATCGCCTCACCGGTGCCCTGGACCATGGCGCTGTGCAAGGTGAAGTGAGCCGCCAGACCACTCTGAAGCACTGGCTGCGGGTGGCGGGCCGGCTCGCGGCGCTTTTGGGACTCGCGTTCGTCACCTGGCAAGCCATCCAGTCGTGGACGCAGCTGCGCGACGCATGGCTGTCGACATCGTTGTCGTCCGTGGGCATCGCGATCGTCCTATACAGTTCGGGTGCCCTGCTGCTAGCACTGGCGTGGCCTTTGTTGCTACGCGGGTTCGATAGCTCGCGCGTGCCGATCCGACCACTGTTCGTCCTGCACCTGCAGGCGCAACTCAGCAAATACCTGCCCGGAGGCGTGCTCCATTTCGCGCAGCGCCATCTCGCGAGCAGGAGCTTGGAAATACCTCACCACAAGCTGCTGTTGGCAACAGTAGTGGAATCGCTGCTTCTGGTCATCGCCGCGGGACTTTTCGCGTCGGCGCTTGGCGAACAACCACGGCTCGCCACGCTCGCTCCCTGGCTGCCGACCGCCATGAGTTGGCTGCTGCCTGCTCTGGTCGGCCTTTGGTTGCTGGCATGGCTAGGGCACGGATGCTGGGCGACATGGTCGCCACGCGCTTCACGGTGGTTCTGGCTGCCTGTGGTGTCAGGGCTGGACCTGCTGTTCTTCGGGCTTGCCAGCACCGCTTTCTGGCTCCTGCTGCCGCAACCGGCCATGCCGCTGCTCGATGCCGCCTCGTGGTTGTGCCTGGCGTGGATGGCCGGCTATCTGATTCCCGGCGCCCCCGGCGGCCTGGGCGTGCGCGAGGCGGTATTGTTGCTGGGGCTCGGTCCTGTCCTGGGTGAGGCTTCAGCTCTGGCGGCGGCACTGTTATACCGCATCGTCACGATGGTATCGGACGCACTGTGTGCAGCGCTGGGCTACACGTGGGGGCGCAGCTAACGCGTCCGCGATTGAGGTCAAGCAGGGCCTTCTTGCGTCGAGATGTGACGCAGGTAGCGCAGTCTCGGCTCCGAGGCGTGCACCCCTGCAGGCTCTGCGGTAAATTCTGCTGTGGCTTGATTCTTGCAGGTCAGCCCTATCCCGCCCCGCCCGGATGTTCGCCATGAATGCAGTCGCAAGCCCCGCCGCCAATCTCGTCGGCATCACCGGCATCGCTCGCCGCCTGGTCCAGGACGGCGCCATGGACGAAACAACCGCCCGCAGTGCGATGGCCAATGCCACCGAGGCCAAGGTGCCGCTTGCGCAATGGGTCGCGGAGAAGCGCCTGGTATCCCCGGCGCATCTTGCCGCCGCCAATGCGGTCGAGTTCGGCATGCCGCTGATCGACGCGACCACCTTCGATCCTGCCCACAATGCGATCAAACTGGTCAGCGAAGAGCTGATCCAGAAGCACCAGGTCCTGCCGTTGTTCAAGCGCGGCGGCAAGCTGTTCGTCGGCACCAGCAACCCGACGCAGACCGCGGCCCTCACCGAAATCCAGTTCCACACCAACCTGGTGGTCGAACCCATCCTGGTGGATGAAGACCAGCTACGTCGTACGCTGGACCAGTGGCTGAACGCGGCGAGCAACTTGTCCGGGAGTTTCGGAGGCGACGACGAAGAAGGTCTCGACAATCTGGAAGTCGGTACCGACGATGACATGGGTACAGGTGCCGACACTGCCGTCGACGCCAAGGGCGACGACACGCCCGTCGTGAAGTTCGTGAACAAGGTGCTCGTAGATGCCATCAAGCGCGGCGCTTCCGACATCCATTTTGAGCCTTACGAAACCGACTATCGCGTCCGTCTGCGCATCGACGGCATCCTCAAGCAGGTAGCCAGGGCTCCCGTCAAGTTGAGCCAGCGCATCGCCGCACGCCTGAAGGTCATGTCGCAACTGGATATCGCCGAGAAGCGCGTCCCGCAGGACGGGCGCATCAAGCTGAACCTGTCCAAGACCAAGCAGATTGACTTCCGCGTCAGCACCCTGCCCACGCTGTTCGGCGAGAAGATCGTGCTGCGTATCCTCGACGGTAGCGCCGCCAAACTGGGCATCGACAAGCTGGGCTACGAGCCGGATCAACAGAAGCTGTTCGAGGACGCCATCCAGAAGCCTTACGGCATGGTACTGGTCACCGGCCCGACCGGTTCGGGCAAGACGGTGTCGCTATACACCGCGCTGGGTATCCTGAACGATGACATGCGCAACATCTCCACGGTCGAAGACCCGGTGGAAATCCGCCTGCCCGGCGTCAACCAGGTGCAGCAGAACACCAAGCGAGGGATGACCTTCGCGGCCGCCCTGCGCAGCTTCCTGCGCCAGGACCCGGACATCATCATGGTCGGCGAAATCCGCGACCTGGAGACCGCCGAGATCGCCATCAAGGCCGCGCAGACCGGCCACATGGTGCTCTCCACCCTCCACACCAACGACGCGCCCCAGACCATTGCACGCCTGATGAACATGGGCATCGCGCCTTACAACATCACCAGTTCGGTGACCCTGGTGATCGCCCAGCGCCTGGCGCGCCGGCTATGCTCGAAGTGCAAGAAGCCGGTCGAATTGCCCCACAAGGCCTTGCTGGCCGAAGGCTTCACCGAGGCGCAGATCCAGGCTGGATTCACGCTTTACGAGGCGGTCGGCTGCGACGAATGCACAGAGGGCTACAAGGGGCGTACCGGCATCTACCAGGTAATGCCGATGTCCGAGGAGATCCAGGCCATCGTGCTGGAAGGTGGCAACGCCATCCAGATCGCCGCCGTGGCCCAGCAGGCCGGCATCCGCGACCTGCGCCAATCGGCCTTGATGAAGGCACGCAACGGCGTCACCAGCCTGGCCGAGATCAATCGCGTCACCAAGGACTAGCGGGCGCTGCGCAAACCCTGCCCCCCGTCACACGGGGGGTGCTTCCCATGGGCCGATAACCGGCTACCATGGGCAGAGACAGTCCGGTTGGGGAAAGCCGGACAGGGGAAAACCTAATGGCCGTCACCCGTTCCGCCGTCAAGAAAGCGCCCGCGCCGGTTCGCGAGAACCCGCTGAACCTGTTCGTCTGGGAAGGCACCGACAAGCGTGGCGTCAAGATGAAGGGCGAGCAGTCGTCCAAGAACGCCAATTTCCTGCGTGCGGAACTTCGCAAGCAAGGCATCACGCCGACGGTCGTCAAGGCCAAACCCAAGCCGTTGTTCGGCTCGGCGGGCAAGCCGGTCACGCCCAAGGAAATCGCCTTCTTCAGTCGCCAGCTGGCAACGATGATGAAGTCGGGCGTGCCCATCGTGACCTCGCTCGAGATCATCGAGGGCGGACAGAAGAACGTCCGCATGAAGAAACTGATCGAGAACATCCGCTACGACATCGAAAGCGGCTCGTCCCTGTCCGAAGCCATCAGCAAGCATCCCGTGCAGTTCGACGAGCTGTACCGCAACCTGGTCCGTGCGGGCGAGAGTGCGGGTGTCCTTGAAACGGTGCTGGATACCATCGCCAGCTATAAGGAAAACATCGAAACACTGAAAGGCAAGATCAAGAAGGCGCTCTTCTACCCGGCCGTCGTGATCGCAGTCGCCTTGCTGGTCAGCGCGGTGCTGCTGATCTTCGTGGTGCCGCAGTTCGAGAACGTCTTCAAGCAATTTGGCGCCGACTTGCCCGCCTTCACCAAAATCATTGTCGGCGCCTCGCGCTTCATGGTGTCGAACTGGTATCTGGTCTTCGGCGCGGTGTTCGCGGCCATCTTCACCTTCATTTTCTTCAAGAAACGCTCTCTCGCCTTTCAGCACTTCCTGGACCGGGTCACCCTGAAGCTGCCGGTTATCGGGCAGATCATGCACAACTCGGCCATCGCGCGCTTTGCGCGTACGCTGGCCGTGACCTTCAAGGCCGGTGTGCCGCTGGTCGAAGCGCTGGATACCGTGGCCGGAGCCACCGGTAACACGGTGTATGAGAAAGCCGTGCATCGGGTTCGCGACGACGTAGCCGTTGGTTATCCGCTCAACATGTCGATGAAGCAGGTGAACCTGTTTCCGCACATGGTCATCCAGATGACATCGATCGGCGAAGAGGCCGGTGCGCTGGATGCCATGCTCTTCAAGGTCGCCGAGTACTACGAACAGGAAGTCAACAACGCGGTGGATGCGCTGTCGAGCCTGATCGAGCCCTTCATCATGATCTTCATCGGCGGCGTAGTGGGCGCCATGGTGGTCGGCATGTACCTGCCTATCTTCAAGCTTGCCGCAACGATGTAAGCTGGCTCGATGGCATTCCTGGATCAGCACCCCGAACTGGGGTACCCGGTGGTGGCAGGCCTCGGCCTGCTGGTGGGTAGTTTCCTCAACGTCGTCATCCTGCGGCTGCCCCGGCGGCTGGAGTGGGAGTGGAAGCGCGACGCCCGCGAAGTGCTCGAAGAGCCCGAAATCTACGATCCGCCCCCGCCGGGCATCGTGGTGGAGCGTTCGCACTGCCCGCATTGCAAGACGCCACTGTCCTGGTACGAGAACATCCCGCTGTTCAGCTGGCTGGCGCTGCGCGGCAAGTGCCGCCACTGCAAGGCCCCCATCTCACCCCAGTACCCGCTGGTCGAACTGCTGACGGCCCTGCTGGCCGTGGCATCGGTGTGGCGTTTCGGGTTCGGCTGGCAGGGGTTTGGTGCCGCGCTCTTCAGCTGCTATCTGGTCGCCTTGAGCGGCATCGATCTGCGTACCCGCCTGCTGCCGGACCAACTGACCCTGCCGTTGATGTGGCTGGGCCTGATCGGCAGCCTGGACAACCTCTACATGCCGGCCAAGCCGGCGCTGCTGGGCGCCATCGCCGGCTACGTGTCGCTGTGGCTGGTCTGGTGGTTGTTCAAGCAGGTGACCGGCAAGGAGGGCATGGGTCGGGGCGACTTCAAGCTGCTCGCCGCGATCGGCGCCTGGGTGGGGCTCAACGGCGTGCTGCCCACGATCCTGCTCTCGTCCGTCGTCGGTGCCGTGATCGGCTCGGTTTGGCTGGGCCTCAAGGGCCGTGATCGGGCCACGCCCATTCCCTTCGGCCCCTATCTGGCGATCGCCGGTTGGATCGCGTTCTTCTGGGGTCCGCAGCTCATCGACGCCTATCTGCGCTTCGCCGGCTTGAAGTAGACCCGGCGCCGCAGGTTCGTCGCGCACGCTCCATAATCGGCGCATGAGCCACTACTTCATCGGCCTGACCGGCGGCATCGCGTCAGGCAAGAGCGCCCTCGAGAAAGCCTTCGCCGCCCGCGGTATCACCGTGGCGGATGCCGACCTGCTGGCACGTGCCGTGGTCGAACCCGGCGAGCCCGCCCTGGCGGCCGTGGTAGCGCACTTCGGTGCCAGCGTCCTGCAGGCCGATGGCCGGCTGGACCGGGCCGCGCTGCGGGTCCGCATCTTCAACGACGACGAAGCACGCCGCGCGCTGGAAGCGATCCTGCACCCCGCCATCCGTGCGCGCCTGCAGGCGATCTGCGTGGCGGCGCCCAGCCCGTACGCGATCGCGATGGTGCCCCTGCTCGCCGAGGGCGGCGGGCGCGCCGCCTATCCCTGGCTGCATCGCATTCTCGTGGTGGATGCGCCTGCCGACGTGCAGCGCGCCCGCCTGATGCAGCGCGACGGCATCGATGCCGCGCTGGCCGAGCGGATGATGGCGGCCCAGGCCACCCGGGCCGAACGGCTGGCGATCGCCGACGACATCGTCGTCAATGATGGCGATCTCGATCATCTGGTCAGGGCGGCGGACGCCCTGCATGCGCGCTATCTCGCGCTGGCCGCCGAGACCGCCTGACGCCCTGCTTTTTCGCTCAGGCGGCCGGCCAGAGTCCGCGGATGGCGGCGACGCCCTGCCCGCCATGCTGGCGCGCCTGGCCGATGTCGACCGGATGCAGGCCGCCGATAGCGTACATGGGCAGCGAAACGTTCTCGCGCAGGCCTGCGAACCCGGGCCATCCGAGCGGCTCGCCACCGGGGTGCGTCTCGGTGGGAAACACGCTGCCGACGACCGCGAAGTCGCACGCGAGCGCTTCGGCTTGGCGCAGGTCTGCAGCCGTGTGGCAGGACGCCGCGACCAGGACGTCTTCCGGCAGGGGCCGGAAAACGAGTTCGGCGAGCTGCGAGGCACGCAGGTGGACACCCACGCCCAGCGTGCGCGCCAATTCGATATCGCCGTTGAGCAGCACCTCTGCCCCAGCAGCCAGGCAGCAGGCGACCGCTTTCCGTGCGAGCTGCTCCCACGCGTCGCCGGACAGCGTGCGCGCGCGGATGTGCACGCGGCGGATGCCCTGGGCCAGGGCGCCTTCCAGCGACGCCATCCAGGCAACGACGTCGGTCGGCTCGGGCGTGACCAGGTAACGATCGGGGTGCAGCAGCGCGGCGACGACCGGCCGATCCGCGGGCGGCATGGCGTAGCGCATCAGCTTGTCCGGCGCGACCCAGGCCAGCGCCTGCCCTTCTTGGCCCCGCGGCGTGCCTTTCCAGCCGGTCAGGTGGCGGACTTCCAGCTTCAGGCGCTTGTCGGGGTACTGCTGCGGGACGCTGATGACGTGCTCGCCCACCTGCGCCTCGATGCCCAACTCCTCGCGAAGCTCCCGCACCAGCGCGTCCTCGGGACTTTCCCCGGGTTCGCGCTTGCCGCCGGGAAACTCCCAGCGTCCTGCCAGGTCGCGGCCCTCGGTCCGCCGGGCCAGCAGGATCCGGCCGCGAGCGTCGGTGATGACGGCGGCCATGACGTGGATCGAGCGCAGCGGGGTGAGCATGGTGGAACTTTGCCGAAAACCGGCAGGTAGACGCAAATATCCGCGTGCTGAAAAAGGAAAAGCCGCGCGGTGCGCGGCTTTTCCAGCGGTTCCGGGTGCGGAAACCTCAGGCCAGCTGGCCGTGGCAGTGCTTGTACTTCTTGCCGCTGCCGCACGGGCACGGATCGTTGCGACCGACCTTGGGGGCATCGCGGTGGGCCGGCATCGGGCCGGACTGCACGTAGCCGCCGCCCTGGAGGGCCGCGGCCTGCTGCGCCTGTTCGGCTTCCTCGTCGGCGCCGTAGCCGCCGGCTTCCTGGTGCTGGAACTGCATCTGCCGCGCCTGCGCCTCGGCCATTGCACGTTCCTGGGCTTCCAACGCCGCGACTTCCTCCTCGCTGCGGATGCGCACGCGGGAGAGCAGGGTCACGACCTCGCTCTTCACGCGCTCCAGCATGCCGGAGAACAGCTCGAAGGCTTCCTTCTTGTACTCCTGCTTCGGCTGCTTCTGCGCATAGCCGCGCAGGTGGATGCCCTGACGCAAGTAGTCCATGCGTGCCAGGTGCTCCTTCCAGTTCTTGTCGAGCACGGTCAGCATGATGTGCTTCTCGAGCGCACGCATGGTCTCGTCGCCGACCACCTGCGCCTTCTCGGCGAAGTGCGCATCCATGCCTTCCTGCACGCGACGCTCGATCGCTTCGGCGTCCAGTTCCTCCGCTTCCTCGCGCCAGCGCGAAACCGGCAACAGCACGCCCATTTCCTCGGCCAGCTCGCGCTCCAGGCCCGGCAGGTCCCACTGGTCGTCGACCGAGTTCGGCGGCACGAAACGACCGACCACTTCCGCCACCACGTCGCCGCGGATGCCGTCGATGTTGTCCTGCACCGAGTCGGCTTCCAGCAGTTCATCGCGCTGGGCGTAGATGACCTTGCGCTGGTCATTGTTGACGTCGTCGAAGTCGAGCAGGTTCTTGCGGATGTCGAAGTTGTGCGCTTCGACCTTGCGCTGCGCCTTCTCGATCTGCCGGCTGACCAGCTTGTCCTCGATGACGTCGTCTTCCTTCATGCCGATCAGCTTCATCGCCTTCTGGACCCAGTCCGAGGCGAAGATGCGCATCAGGTTGTCTTCCAGCGACAGGTAGAAGCGGGACGAGCCCGGATCGCCCTGGCGGCCCGAACGGCCACGCAGCTGGTTGTCGATGCGGCGGGATTCGTGGCGCTCGGTGCCGACGATGTGCAGGCCGCCGGCGGCCTTCACGGCGTCGTGGCGCTGCTGCCATTCGGCCTTCACCGCCGCGCGCGCGGCGGCGTCGGCCTCTTCGCCCAGCGCTTCGTATTCGGCTTCCAGCGAACCGCCGAGCACGATGTCGGTACCGCGGCCGGCCATATTGGTGGCGATGGTGATCGCGCCCGGGCGACCGGCCTGGGCGACGATGTGCGCTTCGCGCTCGTGCTGCTTGGCGTTGAGCACTTCGTGCGGCACGCCGGCCTTGTTGAGGAAGTCGGACAGCATTTCCGACGTCTCGATCGAGGTGGTGCCGACCAGCACAGGCTGCCCGCGCTGGTAGCACTCCTGGATGTCGGCCAGCACCGCCTTGAACTTGCCCTGGCGATTGAGGAACACCTGGTCCGGCGAATCCTTGCGCACGGTCGGGCGGTTGGTCGGGATGACGATCACTTCCAGGCCGTAGATGCTCTGGAACTCGAACGCTTCCGTATCGGCCGTACCGGTCATGCCGGACAGCTTCTTGTACATGCGGAACAGGTTCTGGAAGGTGATGCTGGCCAGCGTCTGGTTCTCGCGCTGGACCGGCACGCCTTCCTTCGCTTCCACGGCCTGGTGCAGACCGTCGGACCAGCGGCGACCCGGCAGGGTGCGGCCGGTGAACTCGTCGACGATCACCACTTCGCCGTCGCGGACGATGTAGTCCACGTCGCGCTGGTAGATGGCGTGCGCGCGCAGCGCCGCATTGAGGTGGTGGACGACGGACAGGTTGTTGGCGCCGTAGAGACTGTCGTCGTCACTGATGATGCCGGCCTGGCGCAGCAGCGCCTCGGCATGCTCCATGCCCGCTTCGGACAGGTGGACCTGCTTGCCCTTCTCGTCGACCCAGTAGTCGCCCTCGGCCTCTTCGTCGGCCTGCTTGTTGAGCTGCGGGACGATGCGGTTGACGCGGATGTAGAGCTCTGGCGATTCGTCGGCCGGGCCGGAGATGATCAGCGGCGTGCGCGCTTCGTCGATGAGGATCGAGTCCACTTCGTCGACGATGGCGTAATGCAGCCCGCGCTGGAAGCGATCGTCCTTGGACATCGCCATGTTGTCGCGCAGGTAGTCGAAGCCGAATTCGTTGTTGGTGCCGTAGGTGATGTCGGCGGCATACGCAGCGTGCTTGTCGCCGTGCGGCATGCCCGGATACACCACGCCCACGCTCAGGCCGAGCCAGTTGTACAGGCGGCCCATCCAGGCCGAGTCGCGGCGGGCCAGGTAGTCGTTGACGGTGACGACGTGGACACCTTGGCCTTCCAGCGCGTTGAGGTAGGTGGGCAGCGTGGCGACCAGCGTCTTGCCTTCACCCGTGCGCATTTCGGCGATCTTGCCCAGGTGCAGCACCATGCCGCCGATCAGCTGCACGTCGTAGTGGCGCATGCCCAGCACGCGCTGGCTGGCCTCGCGGCAGACCGCGAAGGCCTCCGGCAGGATCTTGTCCAACGCCTCGCCGTTGCGGATCCGCTCCTGGAACTCCGGGGTCTTCGCCTTCAGCTGATCGTCGGTGAGCTTGCGCAGCTCCGGCTCCAGGGCATTGATCTTGTCGACGATGCGTTGCAGCTGCTTGAGCAGGCGCTCGTTGCGACTGCCGAAGACACGGGTAAGCAGGTTGTTGATCATGTAGGGAACCGGATGGGAAAAGGACGCCAGGGCGCCGCGCTGGCGACAGGCCCAAAATGAAACAGGGCGCAAGGCGCCCTGTCTGGCAACACCGTATTGTAGCTTGGGGCGCCGCCGGGGGAATCAAGACCGGCGATAGGACCGCCGGTTTCCCGTTTGGTTCCTCAGGCGGCCTCAGCCGCGCTTGATCTGCCCGACCGGCGTGGGGCCTTCGCCCAGGAACTGGCGCGGATTGACCACGCGGCCGTTCTCCCACACTTCGAAATGCACGTGCGCGCCGGTCGAACGACCGGTAGAACCGGCCTTCGCCACTTCCTGGCCCACGCGGACCAAGTCGCCAGCCTTCACCACCAGGCGCGAGTTGTGCGCGTAGCGGGTGACGTAGCCATTGCCGTGGTCGACGTCGACGACGTTGCCGTAACCGCCCTTCACGCCGGCGAAGCTCACCACGCCGTCCGCCACCGCCAGCACCGGGTCGCCCACGGCCGCCTTGAAGTCGATGCCCTTGTGGTACTGACCACCGCCGCCGAACGGATCGGCGCGGCCGCCGAAGCCGGAGGTGATGTAGCTGTTGGCAATCGGCATGCGGCCCGGGGTCGCGTTCTTGTCCAGTTCGCGATTGAACAGCAGCGCTTCCAGCACGGACAGCTGGCGACCCGAGGCGGCGAACTGCTGCTCCAGCTTGTCGACGCCAGCGGCGAGTTCGGCGGGCTTCATGTCGTAGGACACGTCGTTACCACCGACGCCCACCGGCTCATTGAAGTCGAACTCGCCGTCCTGCAGCTGGCCGACACGCGTCAGGCGCTCGCCCAAGGCGTTCAGGCGGTTGGCCTGCGCCTGCAGCTCGCCCAGGCGGGCGGCCATGGCGTTGATTTCCTGCTGGGCGCCGCGGCGCACCTGCTCCAGTTCCGCATCGCGCTGGCCGGCTTCGGACTGCAGCAGCGACACCTGGCCCAAGCCGACCGCGCTGCGGCCGCCGACACCGACCAGCAGGCCGGCGGCGACGAGCACCGCGGCGCTGGCGAGGGGGCGCGCATGGAAAGCGAGGCGGATCCGGTACGCACCATGGGCGGACGCGTGGGCCCACCAGGTACGCGAATTGTTTACGATGGTCTTAAAGCTCATAAATACCGATGTCTGATTCGAAGTCCAAGCCGCGCCGCGCCGGCATCGCGCAACCTGCATTGCAGGCTGCCCTGACGGATGCCTCCACCGACCCGGTGCGTCGTGCCATGTGGCTCGACGCCTTGGAACAGCAGCTTCGCCCCTGCCTTCCGCCTGCCCTGGCGCCGCATTGCCGGTTGGCGAACGTGGCGGGCAAACGGCTCGTTTTTATCGTCGATTCCCCCGTCTGGCATGCCAGGCTTCGCCTGGCCGCACCCGAGCTGATCAACGTGGCCCAATCCATCGGACTGGCAGTCACCGAAGTCACTGCCAAGACAAGCCTCGCGCCGCTCTCTAAGCCTGCGCAGGACCCGGTCGTACCCGTCTCGGAGGCTTCCCGCAGAGGGCTGCAAGCGGCCCTCGACCTCCTGTCCACCCCGGACTCCGCCGGTGCGCCCCCTCCGAAGAGGGGTCATCGTGGGGGGCGGAGAATTTGACCCCGCCATCACGAAGGACGGGGCATGGTACCGGCCACCGCCTATCGGGTCGTTAGCCAAAGGTTAGGAAAGTGTTATTTCCGGACCCAAAATCTGACCCAGTTCACAGTTTCGCCAAGGCGTAACCATTCGCACACCACCGCGTGATCGCGGTAGGAAACCAGGCGACAGCAGGGTCACCGTCCGGAGCGGACGGGCGTCTCAGAGCGCCAGTGCAGGCGTCGCATAGGTGACCGGCGACGGCGCGATGCCGTTTTCGAAGGTCACTTCTTCCCACGCGGAGGTCTCGGCCAGCAGGGCGCGGACCAGCTTGTTGTTGAGTGCGTGGCCGGACTTGAAGCCCTCGTAGGCGCCCAGGATAGGGCGGCCGGCGAGGTAGAGGTCACCGATGGCGTCCAGGATCTTGTGGCGGACGAACTCGTCCGTGTAGCGCAGGCCGTCCTCGTTGAGCACGCGGAACTCGTCCAGCACGATGGCGTTGTCCATCGAGCCGCCCAGGCCCAGGTTGCGCTCGCGCATGTATTCCAGGTCGCGCATGAAGCCGAACGTGCGCGCCCGCGCGACTTCCTTGATGTAGGCGCCGGTGGAGAAGTCCACTTCGGCACGCGACTGCGAAGCCGGGATCATCGGGTGGTCGAACTTCACCGTGAAGCCCAGCTTGAAACCATCGTAAGGCTCGAAGCGCGCCACCTTGTCGCCCTCGGTGACCTCCACCGGACGGGTGATGCGGATGAAACGCTTGGGAGCGTCCTGCTCGGCGATGCCGGCGGACTGGATCAGGAACACGAACGGACCCGCCGAACCGTCCATGATCGGCAGCTCGGCCGACGACAGTTCGACATAGGCATTGTCGACGCCCAGGCCGGCCATGGCCGACATCAGGTGCTCGACGGTCTGCACCTTGGCGCCTTCGCAGGTCAGGCCGGTGCACAGCGTCGTCTCGGTGACGAGCTGGGCGGCGGCCGGGATCTCCACCACCGGCTCCAGGTCGATGCGCCGGAACACGATGCCGGTGTCGACCGGCGCCGGACGCAGCGTCATGTAGACCTTCTCGCCGCTATGCAGCCCCACGCCCGTCGCGCGGATCACGTTCTTGAGGGTGCGTTGCTGGGCCATCGGGAGGGGTCGCAGGTGTGGGGAACCTTGGCGGGGCAGCGAGAATATCACGCAATTTGCTGAATCTTAACGAAAGAACCGCTCTGTCCCACGCCTGCAACAACGCTCTGTTAAGGCGTTCCGGAAAGGGCTGCCGGGCCGGTGGGCCCGGCAGCGAAAGGACATGGCGTTGTGGTGCGGGTACGGCGCCCTCCCCTTGCGGGGAGGGTCTTGCAGGTCAGTCGGCCTGGCGGCGCAGGAACGCCGGGATGTCCAGGTAGTCCGACGGCAGATCCGCCGACACCGGTGCGGAGGCCGGCGCCGACGGCGCGGGCGACGCCGAACCACGACGCAGGCCCAGGCCGCTGGTGGCGGCGCTGATCGGATCCATCGAGAAGCCGTCGTCGATCGGCATGCCGGTGGTGGCGTCGCGGACCAGCTTGATCGGCGCGCGCATCGGCTCGCGCAGATCGCTGTTGCGACCCACCGGCTGGCGGGCGGCGTTGCGGTTCAGGCCGGTGGCGACCACGGTGACGCGCACTTCGTCCTGCATGTCCGGGTCCAGCACGGTGCCGACCACGACGGTCGCATCTTCCGAAGCGAAGCCTTCGATGGTGCGGCCGACTTCGTCGAACTCGGCCATCGTGAAGTCCGGGCCGGCGGTGATGTTGACCAGGATGCCGTTGGCGCCGTTGAGGTTCACGTCGTCCAGCAGCGGGTTCTGGATCGCGGCCTCGGCGGCAGCCTGCGCGCGGTCGTCGCCGCGGGCGCTACCGGTGCCCATCATGGCCAGGCCCATCTCGCTCATCACGGTGCGCACGTCGGCGAAGTCGACGTTGATCAGGCCCGGGCGGACGATCAGGTCGGCGATGCCCTGCACGGCGCCCAGCAGCACGTCGTTG
The DNA here is from genome assembly GCA_047600885.1 of Pseudoxanthomonas sp. Taxonomy (GTDB): domain Bacteria; phylum Pseudomonadota; class Gammaproteobacteria; order Xanthomonadales; family Xanthomonadaceae; genus Pseudoxanthomonas_A. The sequence goes on from JASGKE010000002.1 coordinate 434,935, forward strand.
GCGGCGCGGAAGGCCTGGATCATCGTCGCGTTGCGGCCCAGCACGGTGATCAGCTTTTCGTTCGGAATGGTGATCAGCGAGTCGCAGTGGTGGCTCAGTTCCTCGATGCCCTTCAGCGCGACCTGCATGCGGCGGCGGCCTTCGAACGGGAACGGCTTGGTGACCACGGCGACGGTCAGGATGCCCATCTCCTTGGCCAGCTGCGCCACGACCGGCGCGGCGCCGGTGCCGGTGCCGCCGCCCATGCCGGCGGTGATGAACACCATGTCGGCGCCGTCCAGCGCGTCGATGATGCGTTCGCGGTCTTCCAGTGCGGCCTGGCGACCGACTTCCGGATTCGCGCCCGCGCCCAGGCCCTTGGTGACGTTGCTGCCGAGCTGCAGCTGCAGCTTGGCGCCACAGTTCTTGATCGCCTGCGAATCGGTGTTGGCGGTGATGAACTCCACGCCGTCCACGCTGCCGTTGACCATGTGCGCCACGGCGTTGCCACCGCCGCCGCCCACGCCCACGACCTTGATCACTGCATTCGGGGCCATCTTTTCAACCAGTTCGAAATGTGCCATGTCCTTGTCCTCGTTTATTTAGTTATGTGGTGCTGGTGGAACGAACGTCGTGACGCTTACTCGACTCGCGGAATACCGCCCTGCTCAGAACTCGCCGCGATACCAGTTCTGGAGTTTCTTGAACCAGCTGCCCGCCTTGCCCGTAGGCAGCGACGGACGCCGGGGATGTTCGATCTGGCTGCCCATCAGCAGCAGGCCGACGCCGGTGGCATGCACCGGGTTGCCGACCACTTCGCCCAGGCCGGTGACGTGCTGCGGGATGCCGACGCGCACGGGCATCTGCAGCATCTCTTCGGCCAGCTCGACCACGCCTTCCATCTTCGCGGCGCCGCCGGTCAGCACCATGCCGGCGCGCACGCGCTCCTCGAAGCCCGAGCGGCGCAGTTCGGCCTGCACCATCTCGAAGATCTCCTCGTAACGCTGCTGCACGGCCTGCGCGAGCGCGTGACGCGGCAGGCGACGCGGCGGGCGATCGCCCACGCTGGGCACCTGGATGCTCTCCTCGGCCGTCGCCAGCTGGGCCAGCGCGCACGCATAGCGCACCTTGATCTGCTCGGCTTCGGGCGTCGGCGTGCGCAGCATGTGCGCGATGTCGTTGGTGACCTGGTCGCCGGCGATCGGCAGCGAGGCCGTGTGGCAGATCGCGCCCTGCACGAAGACCGCCAGGTCGGTGGTGCCCGCCCCCATGTCGACCAGCACCACGCCGAGCTCGCGCTCGTCGCTGGTCAGGACCGCCACGCTGGAGGCCAGCGAGGAGAAGATCAGGTCGTCGATCTGCAGGCCGCAACGCTGCACGCACTTGCTGATGTTGGCCGCAGCGGACTGGGCGCAGAACACCAGGTGCGCGTCCACTTCCAGGCGCACACCGGTCATGCCGACCGGATTGCGGATGCCTTCCTGCGAGTTGTCCAGCTTGTACTCGCGCGGGATCGCATGAAGGATCTTCTGGTCGGCCGGAATCGCGACGGCCTTCGCCGCTTCCAGCACGCGGTCCAGGTCGCCCCAGGTCACCTCGCCGTCGCGGATCGGCACGATGCCGGGCGAATTGCGGCACTGCACGTGGTTGCCGGAGATCGAGGCGTAGACCGAGCGGATCTCGCAGCCGGCCATCAGCTCGGCTTCCTCGATCGCACGCTGGATCGACTGCACCGTGGATTCGATGTCCACGACCACGCCGCGCTTCAGGCCGCGCGACTCGTGCGAGCCGATGCCGATCACTTCGATCGGATTGCCCGGTGCATATTCGCCGACCAGCGCCGTCACCTTGGACGTGCCGATATCCAGCCCGACGATCAGCGATTTGTCACCCTTGCGATTCATGTCCTGCCCTGCGAATGACCACCTGCGGCCGCAACCGGCGCAGGCAGCGTTGAAGTGTCCGTATGCGGCGCCCGCGGGGCGTCGCCCCAGCTGAGCGCGAAACCGTTCGTGTATCGCAGGTCCGCGCGCAGCAGCGGCTGCGCCTGCGCGGCCAGCAACTGCGGCAGCATCCGCGCGAAGCGGCCCAGGCGCGGACGCGCATCGGTGCGGCCCACCACTACCTCGGTGCCGTTGCCGAGCAGCAGCGACCAGCTGCCGCGCGCGTCCATCACCAGCGTGGTGACGTCCAGGCCCATCGGCGCGAACAACTGCCGCGACTCGTTGTACAGCGCCGTCACTTCCTGCACCTGCGAGTCCGGCCCGCCGAGTTGCGGCAGGTCCAGCGTCGCCAGTTCCTTCGGCATCGGGAACAGCCGCCCGTGTTCCGACAACAGCTTGTCCTTGCCCCAGCGTGCAAACGGCTTGTGCTCGATCACGCGGATCTCCAGCACATCCGGCCAACGCTTGCGTACTTCGGCGCGCTCGACCCACGGCAGGCGCTCGACGGCGTGCTTGGCATCATCGAGACGCACCGCGAAGAAGCCGCGCTTGGCGTGCGGCAGCACGACCTCGCGCAACTGCGTCGCGTCCACGCGCGCGAACTCGCCCTGCACGCGCAGCTTGCTCAGCGGCCAGCGGTCCGCGCCGATCCAGCCGTTCACGACGGCCACGACCGGCAGCGCGACCAAGGCCAGCGCAAGCAACCAGGCGAGGATGCGCAGGGCGGCGTTCATCAGCCCGCCACCTCCGGCACCGTCTGCTCGAGGATGCGCCAGCACAGCGCTTCGAAACCGATGCCGATCTTCGCCGCCGCCTTCGGCACCAGCGAATGGCTGGTCATGCCGGGCGCCGTGTTGACTTCCATCAGCATGAAGCGGCCGTCGGCGTGGCGCATGACGTCAACGCGGCCCCAGCCGCTGCAGCCGGCCGCGCGGAAGCCTGCCAGCGCCAGCGCACGGATGGCCGCCTCGTCGCCCGCGTCATCCAGGCCCGGGCACAGGTACTGCGTGTCGTCGGCGATGTACTTGGCGTGGTAGTCGTACCAGTCGCCGGCGGGCACGATGCGTACCGACGGCAAGGCGACGTCGCCGAGGATGCCGACGGTGAATTCGCCGCCAGTCAGCATTTGCTCGGCCAGCAGTTCGCCCGCATACGTACTCGCGAAGGCTTGCGCCGGCGCCAGGTCGTCCTCGCCCATCAGGCGGAACACGCCGACGCTCGATCCTTCGGCGGACGGCTTCACGAACACCGGGAAGCCGAGCGCGCGTGCCGCGTCGGCGAGATCGCCGCCGGCGGGAATGCGCTCGAAGCGCGCGGTCGGCAGGCCTGCGGCTTCCCACACCTGCTTGGTGCGGATCTTGTCCATCGTCAGCGCCGAGCCGAGCACGCCGGGGCCGGTGTACGGCACGCCCAGCGATTGCAGCAGGCCCTGCAGCACGCCGTTCTCGCCGTCGCCGCCGTGCAGGATATTGAAGACGCGATCGACCTTGCCCGCGCGGATCGCCTCGATCAGCGCCGGGATGCCGTCCACGGCGAACGCCTGCACGCCGCGCGACAGCAGCGCATCGAGCACGTTCTGGCCGGAATTCAGCGACACCTCGCGCTCGCTGGAGACGCCGCCCAGCAGCACGGCCACGCGGCCGAAACGAGCAGCATCGTCGAAGCGCGGCGCGGGCACGGTGACCTGGGTCATGCGCCCTCCCGGGGGGTGAACCCGTGCGCGGCGATGTGCTGGGACATGTGGCCGATGTCGCCGGCGCCCATCAGCAACAGCAGGTCACCGTCCTGCAGGACGTCGGGCAGCACGTCGGCCAAGTCCGCGACCTGGCTGACGACGACCGGCTCGTTGCGGCCGCGCGCACGGATCGCACGCGCCAGCGATTTGGAATCGGCGCCCGCGATCGGCTGCTCGCCCGCGGGATACACCTCGCTCAGCACCAGCGCGTCGGCTTCCGACAGCACGGCGGCGAACGCGTCGAACTGGTCGCGCGTACGGCTGTAGCGGTGCGGCTGGAAGGCCACCACCAGGCGCTTGTGCGGCCAGCCACCGCGGGCGGCGGCGAACACAGCCGCCAGCTCCTTCGGGTGATGGCCGTAGTCGTCGACCAACTGCACGCGCGCGCCCTGCGGCGTGACGATCTCGCCCAGGTCGTTGAAGCGGCGACCAATGCCGGCGAACTTCTCCAGCGCAGCGGCGATGTTCTCCGGCGACACGCCCAGCTGCCAGCCCACGGCGGCCGCGGCCAGTGCGTTCTGCACGTTGTGGCGGCCCGGTAGCGCCAGGCTGACGCGGATGCTGGCGTCTTCCGGCAGGCGCAAGGTGAAGTGCATGCGGCCGCCTTCCTGCTCCACGTCCTCGGCACGCACGTCGGCGTTCTCGGCGAAGCCGTAGCTCATCACGTGGCGCGGCGTGTCGGCGGCAATGGCCGCGACCTCCGGATCGTCGATGCACAGCACGGCCAGCCCGTAGAACGGCAGGCGCTGGAGGAACTCGGCGAATGCAGCCTTCACGCGCTCGAAGTCGTTGCCGTAGTTCTCCAGGTGATCGGCATCGATGTTGGTGACGATGGAGATCAGCGGATTCAGGCGCAGGAAGCTGCCATCGCTCTCGTCGGCCTCGGCCACCAGCCACTGGCCATCGCCGAGCTTGGCGTTGGCGCCGGCCGCCAGCAGCTGGCCGCCGATCACGAAGGTCGGATCCAGGCCACCTTCGCTCAGGATCGCCGCCGCCAGGCTCGTGGTCGTGGTCTTGCCATGCGTGCCGGCCACGGCGATACCGCGACGGAACCGCATCAGCTCGGCCAGCATCGCCGCACGCGGCACGATCGGAATGCGCTGGCTGCGCGCTTCCATCAGCTCGGGGTTGTCGTGCTTGATGGCGCTGGAGACCACCACGCAGTCGGTACCCAACACATTGGACGCATTGTGGCCGCGCATCACGCGCGCACCCAGCGACGCCAAGCGACGGGTCGCCGCGTTGTCGGCGTTATCCGAACCCGACACTTCATAGCCCAACGTGCACAGCACTTCGGCGATGCCGCTCATGCCGGAGCCGCCGATGCCGACGAAGTGCACCCGGCGGAATGCCTGAGCCAGGTTGCCGGTGTGTTGCAGGCGGCGCTCGCGTGCGGCAGCCATCATCATGCCTGCGTCCTCATTTCAGTTGCTTCCTCAAGAATGATGTCGGCGATGCGGTCGGCCGCATCGGTCTTGGCCAGCGTGCGCGCGGCTTCCGCCATCGCCAGGCGCGCGGCGGCGTCGCCGGCCAGTCCGCGCAGCGTGGTCGCCAGCGCATCGGCCAGGGCGTCGTCCTGCTTCAACAGCAGGGCTGCGCCGCGCTCGACCAGGTATTCGGCGTTGCGCGTCTGGTGGTCGTCCACGGCCTGCGGGAACGGCACCAGCACACTGCCCACGCCGACGGCGCAGAGCTCAGCCAACGTCGACGCGCCCGCGCGGCAGACGACGAGGTCCGCCCACGCATACGCGGCGGCCATGTCGGTGATGAAGGCTTCAACGCTCGCGGTGACGCCGGCATCGGCGTAGGCCTTGGCGGCTTCGTCGCGCAGCTTCTCACCGCACTGGTGGCGCACGTCGACGCTGCCCGCGGGCAGCGTGGCCAATGCGCGCGGCACGGCCATGTTCAACGCGCGGGCGCCCTGGCTGCCGCCGAGCACCAGCAGGCGCAGCGGGCCATCGCGGCCGGCCAGGCGCGATGCCGGCGGCGCGACCGTGGCGATCTCTTCGCGCACCGGATTGCCGACCACTTCCTCGCGACCGGGGAACGCGCCCGGGAAACCGGACATGATCCGGCGCGCCACCTTGGCGAGCACGCGATTGGTGAACCCGGCCGCACGGTTCTGCTCATGCACCAGCAACGGCGTGCCCATCAGGCGGGCCGCGACGCCACCGGGACCCGAGGCGAAGCCACCGAAACTGACCACCGCGCGCGGGGAGCGACGGCGCAGCACGAAACCCGCCGCGCGGATCGCACGCAGCACGCGCACCGGCGCACCGAGCAGGGCCAGCTTGCCCTTGCCGCGCAGGCCGCTGATCGCCAGCGTATCCAGTTCGATGCCGTGCTGCGGCACCAGGCGCGTTTCCATCGCCCCGTCGGCGCCCAGCCACACGACCGGCACGCCACGCGCACGCAGCACCTTGGCCACGGCCAACGCGGGGAAGATGTGGCCGCCGGTGCCGCCGGCCATCACCATCACGGGCGCAGCGGAGGTCGCGGCGTTCATGCGATCCTCTCGAAGGTAGGCTCGACACGCGAACGCAGGCGGCTGGTACCGCGCAGCGTCTCGGACAGCGACGGCGCCGGCTGCGGCGCAACGGGTGCTTGGTCGCCCGCGGCACGGGATTCCGAGCCCGACGGCGAGGTCTGCAGCGCTTCGCCGCGCAGCGCGACCTGGCGCTGGGTGCGCTCCAGTTCGTACGACACGCGCAGCAGCAGACCCATCGCCACGCAGGTCATCAGGATGCTGGAACCGCCCGAGGAGATCAGCGGCAAGGTCAGGCCCTTGGTCGGCAGCAGGCCGAGGTTGACGCCCATCGAGACGAAGCTCTGCATGCCGATCCACAGCGCCACGCCGAAGGCGACATAGCCGGCGAAGTGGCGGCGCATCTCCACGCAGCGCAGGCCGATCACGAACGCGCGGCCGACCAGTAGTGCATACAGCGCGATCACCAGGCAGACGCCGACGAAGCCGAGCTCCTCGCCGATCACCGAGAAGATGAAGTCGGTGTGCACTTCCGGCAGGTAGTTGAGCTTGAGCACGGAACCGCCCAGACCGATACCCGACCATTCGCCGCGACCGATCGCCATCAGCGCGTTGGTCAACTGGTAGCCGCTGCCGAACGGATCGGCCCACGGATCGGAGAACGAGGTGAGGCGACGCATGCGGTACGGCTCGGCGATCGCGATCACGGCGAGGATCGGCAGGCCCACCAGCACCGGGCCGAACATGCGCGGCATGTTCACCCCGCCCAGCACCAGCATGCCGGCGGTGATCGCCAGCAGCAGCGAGGACGAACCGAAGTCCGGCTGCATCAGCAGCAGCGCGACCAGCAGCACCACCACGCCCAGCGGCTTGAGCATCGCCGCCCAGGTCGCGTTGACCTCGTCGCGGAAACGCACCAGGTAGCTGGCCAGCCAGACGATGAAGAAGACCTTCACCACCTCGACCACCTGGAAGTTCGACACGCCCAGGTTGATCCAGCGGTGCGCGCCTTTCACGCTGACGCCCAGGCCCGGCACGAATACCATCAGCAGCAGCACCACGCAGCCCAGCAGCAGCAGGTGGTTGCGCGCCTCGATGCTCTTGAGTTCGGTGCGCGTCACCCACCACGCCAGGCCGGCGCCGGCCACCAGGAACATGCCGTGGCGGATCAGGTAGTAGAAGGGGTTGCCGTGCTGGTAGATCGACGCCGACGCGACCATCACCACGCCCAACGACGCCAGCGCCAGCATGGCGCCGAGCAACCAGGGGTCGAAACGGCCCCCGATGGCTTCCAGTCGCGTCGCTTGGCGTGGCGTGTCGTTCATCAGCGCACCTTCAGCGTGGCCAGGCCGACGAGGACGAGGACGACGGAGATGATCCAGAAGCGCACGATCACGCGCGGTTCCGGCCAGCCCTTCAGTTCGAAGTGGTGGTGGATCGGCGCCATCCGGAACACACGCTTGCCGGTCAGCTTGAACGACGCCACCTGGATCATTACCGACAGTGTTTCGATGACGAAGATGCCGCCCATGATCACCAGCACCAGTTCCTGGCGCACGATCACGGCGATGGTGCCCAGCACCGCGCCCAGCGCCAGCGCGCCGATGTCGCCCATGAACACCATCGCCGGGTAGGTGTTGAACCACAGGAAGCCCAGGCCCGCGCCCGCGATGGCGGCGCAGATGATGGTCAGCTCGCCGGCGCCCGGCACCTGCGGGATCTGCAGGTAGCTGGAGAACACCGCATTGCCCGACGCATACGCGAACACGCCCAGCGCGCACGCCACCAGCACCGTCGGCATGATCGCCAGGCCATCCAGGCCGTCGGTCAGGTTGACCGCGTTGGAGAAGCCGACGATCCAGAAGTACGCGATGGCCACGAAGCCGATGCCGGCCAGCGGCATGGCGATGGACTTGAAGAACGGCACGTAGAAGGTCGTCGCCGCCGGCACGTCGGCGTACAGGTACAGGTACAGGCCGGCGGCGAGGCCGAAGATCGACTGCAGCAGGTACTTCCAGCGCGACTTCAGGCCGTTGGGGTCGCGACGGACGATCTTGATCCAGTCGTCGTACCAGCCGATCACGCCGAAGCACACCATGACCAGCAAGACGACCCACACGTACTTGTTGCGCAGGTCGCCCCACAGCAGCACCGAGGCCGCCACGGTGATCAGGATCAGCGCACCGCCCATCGTGGGCGTCCCCGCCTTGGAGAAGTGCGACTGCGGACCGTCCTTGCGGATCGGCTGGCCGCCCTTCAGCTGGCCGAGCTTGCGGATCACCGACGGGCCCAGCCACAACGACAGCGCCAGCGACGTCAGCGCGGCCAGGATGCCGCGGAACGTCAGGTAGCCGAACAGGCCGAAGAAGTTCTCCAGGCTCTGCAACCAGCGAGCCAGTTCAAGCAACATGCGGTTTGTCCTCCCCGGTGGACAGCAAGGCGGCGACGATCCGGTCCATCGCGCTGCCGCGCGAGCCCTTGACCAGACAGCGCACGCCGGCCCGCAGGTCGGCGCGCAAGGCGTCGGTCAGCGAGGCGTGATCGTCGAATGGATGAGCGCCTTCGCCGAAGGCGGCGGCGGCGGCGGCGCTGAGCGGACCCAGCGTGTACAGGCGGCGGATGCCCGCGCTCTTCGCGCGGCGGCCGGCCTCGGCGTGCAGCGCTTCGGCGTCGGCGCCGAGTTCGCGCATGTCGCCCAGCACCAGCCAGCCTTCGCCGTGCGCCTGCGCGCTGGCCGCCGCGAGCGTGTCGATGGCGGCCATCAGCGAACCCGGATTCGCGTTGTAGCTGTCGTCGATGACCACCGCACCATTGGCCAGCGTGCGCGCGACCTGGCGGCCTGCGACGGGCTGCGCGGCGGACAGGCCCTCGGCAATCGTCGCCAGCGACACGCCGCAGGCGATCGCGATGGTGCCCGCTGCGAGCGCGTTCAAGACGTTGTGGCGACCCGGCAGGTGCAGGCTCACCGGCACTTCGCCATGCGGCGCGACCAGCACGAAGTCGGTCCCTTCGGCGGTCGGCCGCAGGGCGCGCGCCGTGATGTCGGCGGTCGCCTCCAGGCCGAACCGCAGGATGCGGCGGTCCGGCACGCGGCTGGCGAAGTACTCCGCAAAGGCGTCGTCGGCGTTGATCACGGCGGTGCCGTCGGCCGGTAGCGCTTCGTAGATCGCGCCCTTGGTCTCGGCCACGCCCATCAGCGACCCCATCCGCTCCAAGTGGGCCGCGGCGATGTTGTTCACCAGCGCCACTTCCGGCGTGACGATGTCGGTCAGGTAGGCGATGTCGCCGGGCTTGCCGGCACCCATCTCGTAGACCGAGAAATCGGCGTCGTCGGGCGCATCGATCACGGCCATCGGCAGGCCGATCTCGTTGTTGCGGTTGCCCGGATTGAAGTAGGTGACGCCGGCGCGCTGCAGGATGGCCACCACCAGCGTCTTCACCGTGGTCTTGCCGTTGCTGCCGGTGATGGCGACCGCCTTCTCCACGCGGTCGCGCTGCAGGCCGGTCGCGATGCGCGCCAGGGCCAGCAACGTGTCGGGCACGACGACCTGCGGCACGTCGACCTTCACTTCATGGTCCACCAGGACGGCGGCCGCGCCACGCATGGAGGCGTCGTAAGCGAAGTCGTGGCCGTCGAAGCGTTCACCGCGCAGCGCCACATACAGACTGCCAGGCACCAGCGTGCGGGTATCGTTCGTCAACGAGCCGATCACCAGATCGTCGCCGAGCAGTTCGCCGCCTGCCCAGTGCGCCAACAGGGAAAGGGGAAGGCGCTTCATGCGCGTTCCTCCAGGGCCTTGCGCGCCACGGCGGTGTCGTCGAACGGGTGCTTCACGCCCTGGATGTCCTGGTAGGGCTCGTGACCCTTGCCGGCTACCAGCACGATGTCGTCGGCACCGGCCAACGCGATGGCGTGGGCGATCGCCAGGCCACGGTCGCGCTGCACGGTCGCGGCCTCCGGGCGGGCGAAACCGGCGAGGATGTCGGCCACGATACGGTCGCCGTCTTCAGTGCGCGGGTTATCGTCGGTGACGATGACGACATCCGCCAGACGCTCGGCGATCTCGGCCATCTGCGGGCGCTTGCCCACGTCACGGTCGCCGCCGCAACCGAACACGCAGACCAGCCGGCCCTGCACGTGGTCGCGCAGGCTGGCCAGCGCCTGTTCGAGCGCATCCGGCGTGTGCGCGTAATCGATCACCACCAGGGGTGCTTTGCCATCCCCGCCGAGGCGGTTCATGCGGCCGTGGATCGGCAACAGACGCGACAGTGTGCGTGCGATGTCGGATGACGTGTCGCCGAGCGCATGCAGCGCACCGGCCACCGCCAGCAGGTTGTCCACGTTGAAACGGCCCAGCAGCCGCGACTGCACCGGCTGCCGCTCGTCGCCGATGACCAGATCGAAGGCGATACCGGTGCCGTCCAGGCGCAGCGCGTCCGCGCGCACCGTGGCCGCGTCCTGGCCGCGCGAACTGACGCCCACGCGCTGCAGGCCGTGCGGCAGGCGGGCGAACAGCTCGCGTCCGTAGGCGTCGTCGAGGTTGACCACACCCGCCTTCAAGCCCGTGCGGAAGAACAACAACGACTTGGCCGCGCCATAGCGCTCCATGTCGCCGTGGTAGTCCAGGTGGTCACGGGTGAGATTGGTGAACACGCCCACGTCGAAATGCACCGCATCCACGCGGCCCTGGTCCAGCGCGTGCGAGCTGACTTCCATCGCGACGGCCTTGGCGCCGGCGTCGCGGAACTGCGCCAGCAACGCATGCATCTGCAGCACCAGCGGCGTGGTGAAGCCGGTGGGCACCACTTCGCCGTACATGCCGGCGCCGAGCGTGCCGACCGTGGCGCAGCGGACGCCGCGCAGATGCCAGGCCTGCGCCAGCAGCTGCACCGTCGAGGTCTTGCCGTTGGTGCCGGTGACGCCGACCATCTTCATGTCCTGCGACGGCGTCGCGTGGAAGCGGTCTGCCATCACGCCCATGCGCGCGCGCAGGCCCGGCACCGGGATCGCATCGCGCGGCGCCTCCAGGCCATCGGGCACGGGCGGCTCGAACAGCACCGCGCTGGCGCCGTTCTCCTTCGCCTGCGCGGCGAAGTTCAGGCCGTGCGCGCCGAAGCCGGCGATCGCGACGAACGCATCGCCCGGCTGCACGGCCCGGCTATCCAGGGTCAGGCCGCGCACGACGATGTCGCGCGGCACGTCCACGTCGGGTAGCAGCTCGGCGAGGGCCATCATCCGCCTCATCGCGCCGCTCCCGTCGCCGGCACCGAAGCGTGCGGCGCGTCGAAGGCGGAGGGGTCCGTCGTATCGACGGCGTCATCGACGATCGGCGTCGCCGCAGGCGTCGAGGTCGCGGCGCCCGGCTTCTGCGTGTTCTTGGCCTGCGCGGCCAGCCAGGTCTCGATATCGTCCGGCGGCACGTCCATCAGGCGCAGCGCGCCATCCATCACGTCGTGGAAGACCGGCGCGGCGACCAGGCCGCCGTAATAGCCGCCTTCCTGCGAATCGTTGATGACCACCACGGCCGCGAAGCGCGGGTTGCTCGCCGGCACCAGGCCGGCGAAGAAGGACGCATAGCGACCCTTCGCATAGCCGCCGCCGGACGCGATGCGGGCGGTGCCGGTCTTGCCGGCCACGCGGTAGCCCAGCACGCCGGCGCGCTTGGCGCCGCCTTGGGTGACCACGGTTTCCATCATGCCGACGACTTCGTGCGCGATCGCCGGATCCAGCACCTGAGGCGCTTCGCTGCGCTGGCCCTTCACGAACGTCGGTGTCACCAGCCTGCCGCCATTGCCCAGCGCCGAGTAGGCGCGCGCGATCTGCAGCGGCGTCACCGCCAGGCCGTAGCCGTACGACATCGTCGCCTTCTGCAGGCCGTTCCAGCGGTCCGGCGGCGCGAGCACGCCGGCCGATTCGCCCGGGAAGCCGCTGCCGGGCTTCTCGCCGTAGCCGAAGCTGTGGATGCTGTCGTAGAAATAGGTGTTCTGCAGCTTTTCCGCGATCTTGATCGAGCCGATGTTCGAACTCTTGGTGATGACGCCGGTGACGGTCAGCACGCCGTTGTTCCGGGGCACGTCGCGGATGGTGTAGCGGCTGTTCAACGCCATGTAGCCGGGATTGGTGTTGATCAGCGTGGAAGGCGTCACCACACCAGCCTTCAGTGCCGTCGACACGGTCAGCGGCTTCATCGTCGAGCCGGGCTCGATCATGTCGGTCAGCGCGCGGTTGCGTCGCGCATCCGGTTTCACGCGTTCGATCGCGTTCGGGTTGTAGGTCGGCAGGTTGACCATCGCCAACACTTCGCCGGTGGCCACGTCCATGATGACGATCGAGCCGCTGCTGGCCTGGTGCTCGAGCAGCGCATTGCGCAGCTCGCGGTGCGCGAGGTATTGGATGCGCCGGTCGATGCTGAGCGTCAGGTCCTTGCCCGGCTGCGCGGAGCGGATCAGGTCGACGTTCTCGACGATGCGGCCGCGATTGTCGCGGATCACCTTCTGCGCGCCCGGCGTGCCGCTCAGCCACTCGTCGAAGGCCAGCTCGAGCCCTTCCTGGCCGCGGTCGTCGATGTTGGTGAAGCCCAGCACGTGGGCCATCGCCGGCCCCTGCGGATAGAAACGACGGAACTCGCGCTGCGAGAACACGCCGGGAATCTTGTGGGCCAGGATCTTCTGCGCCTCGTCCGGATTGATACGGCGCTTGAGGTACAGGAACTCCTTGTCGGCCTTCTGCGACAGGCGGTTGGTCAGGTGGTCGAGCGGCACGCCCAACGCCTGCGCCAGTTCCGGCAGGCGGTCAGGCGCCTTCAACAGCTCCTGCGGGTTGCCCCACACCGACTCCACCGGCGAGGACACCGCCACCGGCTCGCCGTTGCGATCGGTGATCATGCCGCGTGAGGTCGGGATCGGGATCTCACGCAGGAAGCGCGCATCGCCCTGGCGCTGGTAGAAGTCGTGGTTGATCAGCTGCACGTACGCCGCGCGCCCGACCAGGCTGATCGAGCACAGGCCCATCGCGCCCAGTACCAGCGCCAGCCGGCCGCGCAGGTTGAAGCGGGCGCGGTTGCGGTTCTTGGCCGGTGCGGCGTTCATGGGCGCACCACGACGATGTCGGCCGCTTCCGGCGACTTCATGCCCAGGCGCACGCGCGCGATCTGGTCGATGCGGGTGGCCTCGGCCACGGTCGCCTGCTCCAGCTGCAGGCGGCCGAACTCGACGTTGAGCTCGTCGCGCGCGCGCTCCAGGCGCGTCACTTCGTCGAACAGCACGCGGTGGCGGTGGCGCGCGTACACCACGCCGATCGCCGACGCGATGTTGGCCAATACCAGGACCGCGATCAGGAAGCGCGTCATGCCGCGGCCTCCAGCTTCTCGGCCACGCGCAGCACGGCACTGCGGGCGCGCGGATTGGAGGACACCTCGTCGGGCTCGCCCTTCTGCCCGCTACCGATGGCGCGCAGCGTGGGGACGAACTCGATCGCGATGGGCAGCCGGCGGTTGGTCGGCGGCGCCTTGGCGTGCTTGTTGATGAACTGCTTGACGATGCGGTCTTCCAGCGAGTGGAAGCTGATCACGGCCAGCCGGCCACCGACCTTCAGTCGTGCCAGCGCCGCGTCGAGACCGGCTTCCAGATCCGCCAGTTCGCGGTTGATGTGGATGCGGATGCCCTGGAAGCTGCGGGTGGCGGGATGGATCTTCTCGCCGCGCGGCATCACCGACGCGATCACCGCGGCCAGGTCGCCGGTGCGGGTGAACGGCTGGGTGGCACGGCGGGCGACGATGGCACGCGCGATGCGGCGGCTCTGCTTCTCTTCGCCGTAGGTCCACAGCACGTCGGCGATCTCGCGCTCGTCGGCGCGGGCGATCCACGCCGCGGCGCTTTCACCGGACTCCGGATCCATGCGCATGTCCAGCGGACCGTCCTTGCCGAAGCTGAAACCGCGCTCGGCGACGTCCAGCTGCGGCGACGACACGCCCAGGTCCAGCAGCACGCCATCCAGGCCGGCGGCGGTTTCGTTCCATTCGGCGAGGGACGCGAAGCTGCCTCGGAAGATCGACACGCGCGCATCGCCCGCGAACGTCTGTTCGGCATGCGCGATCGCTTCGGGATCCTTGTCCATCAACAGCAGCCGGCCTCCCGGGCCGAGTTGTTGCAGCACGCCGCGCGCGTGACCTCCGCGCCCGAAGGTGCCGTCCAGGTACGTTCCGTCCTCTTTCACCTGCAGCCCTTCCATGACCTGCGTGTACAACACCGGCAAGTGCAGCGCTGGGAGGTGACCGGCCGGCGCGGACTGCCGCTTGCCGTCACCCTTGCTCACAAGCGCAGCTCGAGCATGTGTGCGCTCAGATCGTCGTCAGTGAGGGTCTGACGGATCTGCGCGTGGTGCGCCTGCTCGCTCCAGAGCTCGAACTTCTCGCCCATGCCCAACAGCACGGCCTTCTTCTCGATGCCCACCGCACTGCGGTGGCTGGCGGGGATGCTGATGCGACCGTTGCCGTCCAGTTCCACGGGGGAGGCCGCACCGATGAGCTTCAATTGCAGGCTGCGGTGGGCGCGCTGGGTGCTGGGCAGCTTGTTGACGTCGTCGCGGACGCGCTGCCAGACCTTCTCGGGGTACAGGTACAGGCTGCCGGCTTCGAACGGGTTGTAGGTGATCACCAGGCGGTTGCCGCAATCGCGCGCGACGACATCGCGGTACGCGGTGGGCACCGCGAGCCGTCCCTTGTCGTCCACTGTGATGGCGGTCTCACCTTGAAACACAACCCCTGCCCTTCGATCTGCCGCTGGACGGTCATTGAACCACGAAAAACCACCAAAACCCCGGTTTTCCCTCTGTTGCCCACCTTAGCACCGCGCACAAGGTTGTCAACAGGAAACCGAAGGAGAAATCGCTTGGCGGATCAATGGCTTGCGGCAAACTTCAGATACTTGTTCAAGCCTTATCCACAAGTCGCTGTTTCGTCTCAAATTTTGAGATTGAGCCAGGATTCAGTGAGGTGACCGTCGCTTCACATCTGGCCCGTCCGTGCGCCTGCAGGCGGAGTGGAAGTGCGCAAACGGGGGGTCCAGAATCGAGGGCATGTGCCTGGTCGCCCTCGCCTGGAATGTCCACCCCCGCTGGCGGCTCGTGCTGGCCGGTAATCGGGATGAATTCCATGCCCGCCCCACCGCCGCCCTGGCGATCTGGGAATCGCCGCCGGGCATCCTGGCCGGCCGCGACCTGCAGTCCGGAGGCACCTGGGCCGGCACCGACCAGCACGGACGCATGGCCGTGGTGACGAACGTGCGGGACCCGGCGATCGTGGTGCCGGGCGCCCCCTCGCGCGGCCAGCTCGCAACAGGATTTCTGGTTTCGCCGGACGGCGCCGATCACCGCAGCGCCGGCCTGCTGGTGGCGGCGGAGTCCTTCGCACCGTTCAACCTGGTGCTGGCCGACGCCACGACCTGCGAATACCTGAGCAATTACCCCACTCCACGCCGCATCCCACTGGCGCCAGGCGTGCACGGGCTCTCCAATGGCGACCTCGACGAACCGTGGCCGAAGACGGTTGCACTGAAGGCGCGGCTGGCGACCTGGATCGCCGCCGGCGACGAAGATGTGGCGCCACTGTGGGCGGCGTTGGCCGACGAGACACCAGCCCACGACGAGCACCTTCCGGATACCGGCGTAGGTCTCGACCTCGAGCGCCGGCTCTCACCCGCCTTCATCCGCGACACCCGCTACGGCACCCGCGCCAGCACCCTCATCGCCATCGACCACACCGGGCATGGTTGGATCAGCGAGCGCCGCTTTGGACCGGAAGGCGTATTCGAAGGCGAGACGACGTTGCGGATTGGCACTGGCGAGTAGCCAGCGCTATCGAATCGGGAGATTCGCGGTCGCGACTCACGTCGCTCCTACAGAAAACCCTGTGATCGCTCGCGCTTTTCAGCCCCCTGAGTCAGGGGGGCGGCGAGCGCACCGCGCGAGCGGAGGTGTGGCAGCGAAGGCCTGGGGCCCAAGGTTTGCGCCGCAAACCTTGGGGCTTTCCAAAGCGCCGTTGGCGCTTTGGAAAGCGGCGGAGCCGGCCGGTAAGCCGGGTTCTGTCGTGGACAGTCATTCCTCTAGGCGCAACGTCACCGTTACGCTCAAGCAACCTACCCGGAGACACTGCGGGCCGCAGCATAGCCTCCCTATTTGGTCTTGCTCCCGGTGGGGTTTGCCGTGCCGGTCCGTTACCGGACTCGCGGTGCGCTCTTACCGCACCATTTCACCCTTGCCGTCCTGCCGAAGCAGTCTTAGGCGGTATCTTTCTGTTGCACTTTCCGTCGGCTCGCGCCGCCCAGGCGTTACCTGGCACCGTGCCCTGTGGAGCCCGGACTTTCCTCGGCATTGTTTCCAATGACGCGACTGTCTGGCCGGCTCCGCCAACGCGTATTCTACGGCTTCGCCGTCGAATACCCCACTGTCGGCTGCGCAGACATGGGGACCCGCTGCGCACGTCCACACCCCGTTTGCGCCGTGTAGCGCCTTGCGCGGCGCTCGGATCACTCCAGCATCAGCGCCGCTGCACCATCGAGGACTTCCATGGGAAGCGGCCCGGACGCCAGGATGAAATCGTTGTAGGCACGCGGGTCAAACCGGGACCCGAGGCGCTGCCGGGTCTTCTCGCGCGTCGCCAGTATCTGCTGCTTGCCGACCATGAAACTGCAGGCCTGCCCCGGGTAGACGCAATAGCGGTCGATCTCGCGCTCGGCGGCGTCGCGGAGTTCGCCGGCGTGGGCCACCATCCAGTCGATGGCCTGCTCGCGGGTCCAGCGCGCGTGGTGGATGCCGGTGTCGACGACGACGCGGCAGGCGCGGAAGAGCTGGCCCTGCAGATAGCCGATGCGCCCGATCGGATCACGCTCATAGGCGCCGATCTCATCCGCCAGTTGTTCGGCATACAGCGCCCAACCTTCGGTCCAGGCAGAGAAGCGCACCGTTCGCCGGAACAGGGACAGGGACAGGCCACCCGCGTCGCGCAGGACGCTGTCCTGGAAATGGTGCCCGGGGATCCCTTCATGGTGCAGCAGGGTCGGGATGCGCCACAGGGCGTTCTCCGCGACCGAGCGCAGGTTGAGGTAGATGATCGAAGGCTGGGCGGGATCGCTGCTGGCGCTGTAGAAGGCACCCGGCGCGCCGTCCTGGATCGCGGGCGAGACGCGCTGCACCTCGACCGGTCGATCCGGAATCACGTGGAAACCGCGCGGCAGCAGACCCTTGATCCGATCCAGGTGTGCGCTGGCGTAGTCGATGATCGCCTGGCGTCCCGCCTCTGTATCCGGTTTGAGGTAACGCGGGTTGCGATCCAGGGCCGCCATCCGCTCACCCACCGATCCCGCCGTCAGGCCCTCGGCACGCAGCAGGCGATCGATCTCGGCCGACAGTTCCGCCACCCACGTCAGGCCGAGCTGATGCAGCTCACCTGGCGCGTAGCGGGCGGTGGTGTTGGAACGCAGCGCCGAGGCGTAGTAAGCCTCGCCATCCGGCTTGGCCCAGATGCCTGCACGATCGTCGGCGCGGGGCAGCAAGGCCGCGAGCGCATCGCTCTGGCGTTGCAGGGCAGGAACGATCCGCTCGACGAAGATCGCGGAGACGCGGCTGTCCAGATCGGCAATCCCGGCATCGCGCGCACGCGCGAGCGCCGAGGTCGTCAGTGCATTGCCCGTCGGCGCGGCATCGCGCAAGGCCGCGAGCTGCTTCAGGGTCTTGGCCAGAATGAAATCCGGGGGGATGACACCCAGGCCTGCGTCATGGCGGATCTGTTCGGTCTCCTGGTCCAGAGCCACGGCGAACTGGCCCAGCCTATCCAGATAGCGGTCGGCATCCGCCGCGTCCTTCATGGGCGAGCGTCCGCCGATATCCTCCGGCAGCCAGAAGTAGGCACCGTTCATCTGGCTGACGACATAGGGGCTGGGGCGCAGGTTGATGTCGGAAAAGCCGTAGCGCCCGTACTGGTCCGCCATCGCCTCGTAGACGAAACGGGCCGTGTCGTAATCCAGGGCCGCGGCGGCCGAAAGTGCGGCGCGGTCGATCCCCTTCAGTTCGTCCAGGCGCCGCACCGTCGCCTGTCGATGGCGCGCGCGTGCGGCCAGCGAATAGTCGGCCAGACGGTCCGGCCCACCCTCCTCGACCTTCAGGGCCTGGGCATGGCGTTGCAGCAGCCCCGCCAGACGGACGTCCTCGGCTCGCGCGTCCCCCGTCGTGCCGGAGACAGGCATCGAGCCCGCCCTGCACACGGCCAGGGGCCACGTCATGCCGAGCGCCACGGCGCCAACCAGCAGTTCACGACGACGCATCAGGTGCACCTCCAACGTAAGGCGTCCCGAGCCTCCCATGCCGAGAGGCCGGAACGCAGAATGAGATCACGCAGTTTCCGAACAGGAAGCGCGCCCAAGTCCTACTGCGCCGCCTCGCTCGACATCAGCCAGCGGTCGATCTTGGCTTCCAGCACATCCAGCGGCAGGGCACCGGTGTCCAGTACCTGATCGTGGAAACGCCGGATGTCGAAAGTCGGACCCAAGCGCTCGGTCGCGCGGCGGCGCAATTCCTGCAGCTTCAGTTCACCCACCTTGTAGGCGCAGGCCTGGCCCGGATTGGTGATGTAGCGGTCGATCTCGACCGCCACGTCGCGCGGGGCCATCGAGGTGTTGGCCAGCATGTAGTCGATCGCGCGTTGACGGTCCCAGCGCTGGGCGTGGAGACCGGTGTCGACCACCAGGCGCACGGCGCGCAGCATTTCCATGTCCAGGTGGCCGAACCATTGGTAGGGGTCGGTGAACATGCCCAGTTCCTGGCCCAGGGATTCGGCATACAGGCCCCAGCCCTCGGTGTAGGCGGTCGCCGGCACCTGCCCGAAACGCAACAGCGCCGGCAGGCTCTCGTCTTCCTGGACGAGTGAGATCTGGTAGTGGTGGCCCGGCACGCCTTCGTGCAGCTCCAAGGTCTCCAGGGTGGGGATGGGACGCGTGTTCAACATGGCCATGTTGAAGTACAGGACGCCGGGCTCCGAAGCGTCCGGCGGACCGGCGCGGTAATAGCCCGTGCCCCGCTGGTCCCCCAGCGCCGGCAGCGGACGCAGCTCGAATTCGGCACGCGGACGACGCGAGAACAGTGCCGGCATCCGCTCCCAGACCTTTTTCTCGATGCGTTCGAAATGGTCGATGAGGTCTTCCGGTTTGGAATGGTAGAACTGCGGCCCGGTGCGGACGTGTTCGAAGAAGGCCGGCAGGTCGCCGTCGAAGCCGGTCGCCTGGCGCGCCTGTTCCATCGCGGCGCGGATCCTGGCGACTTCGGCCACGCCGAGCTGGTGGATCTGCTGCGCGCTCATCCTGGTGGTGGTGTGTTGGACCAGCAGGGACGCATAGACCCGCTCACCGTCCTTCATCGCCCACAGGCCTGCGCCCTCGGTGGCGCCCAGCAGATAGCGTTCGCGCAGGAACGTGCGCCAGCGCTCGTAGGCGGGCGTGGCGCGGCCTTCAATGGCCTGGCGATACGCGGCCTCCAGGCGGGTGCGGTCTGCGGTTCCGATGGTGTCAGGGAAACGCGTGACCGGGGAGTAGAAGGGATTCTCCTCGACCGGCAGCTTGAGGAAAGCCTCGACCTGCCCCAGGACGTTGTTCACCACCACCTTGGGCTGGTGATAGCCCCGGGCCATGCCCTGCTCCAGGCGATCGACCGTACTGTCCATGTACCCGGCGAAGCCCTCCAGCTGGGCCAGCCCCCGTTCGTAGTCTTCGACCGTCTTGAAGCGGACGCCCGACAGGTAGTCGGGGAACTCGACGTGCAGGCCGAAGGAAGCGTTCAGCGGCACCAGGTTGCGGATCGCATGGACACCGCTGTCGATGTCGCCGAGCGCCTGCTCAGCCTGGTAGCGGAACGCGTCGTAGGCAATCTGGTCCTTCTCGGCCAGAGAGCCGCGGTCTATGCCGGCCAGGCCCGACAGTTCGGCACGCTTGTTTGCCGCCAGTTGCCGGGCAAAGGCCTCGCTCTGGGGGTCGACGAACACGGCCCCGGTCGGGGGCAGGCCGCGCTCGGCGAGCCGCAAGGGATGGAGCGCGTCATCGGCCTTCTGGCTCTCCGCGACGAGCACGCCGAAACGCTCACGGGCGTCCGCCGGGGTCAACGCGATCGCAGCGGGCGAAGCCGCCACGACGACCAGCATTACGACGGCCGCCTTGAGCCGTTCACGCATTCTCATCTTCATCCCCTTTCATTCGAGTCCAGCCAACACAGCCCACTATCGCGCGCCATACAACTCCTTTCTCGGCGCGCCAGTGATCTCCGCCGCAAGTTTCGCGGCGGCGGAGGGCGGCAGGTGCGCGTTGAGTAGCGCGTAGACGCGACGGCCTTCCACCAGTTGCGCTGCCTCGTCGTCGGCGGCCCCCTGCACCATCACGACGAACTCGCCTTTGCGCTGGTTGTCGTCGGCCTCCACGCGTGCCTGCAGGTCGGCCAGCGTGCCGTCGAGCACGGTCTCGAACAGTTTGGTCAGTTCGCGCGCCAGCACCGCCTGGCGGTCGTCGCCGAAGGCCGCGCGCATGTCCGCCAGCGATTCGGCGATGCGGTGCGAGGACTCGTAGAAGACCAGGGTGCGCGCCTCACCGGCGAGCCGCTGCAATTGCTCGCGCCGGGCCGACGCCTTGGCCGGCAGGAAGCCTTCGAACGTGAAGCGATCACTCGGCAGCCCGGCCACGCTGAGCGCGGCGATGGCGGCGCAGGCGCCGGGTAGCGGGCTGACCTTGATGCCGGCCGCACGCGCCGCGCGTACCAGGCGGAAACCGGGATCGCTGACCAACGGCGTGCCTGCGTCGCTGACCAGCGCCAGCGATTCGCCCGCCGCCAGCCGCTCCACCACGCGCTGCGCCAGCGCATCCTCGTTGTGTTCATGCAGCGCGACAAGCGGCGTGGACACACCGAAATGGGCCAGCAGCTGACCGCTGCGACGGGTGTCCTCGGCGCAGATGGCCGCCACCGTGCGCAGCACGTCCAGGGCACGCGGGGTCAGGTCGCCGAGATTGCCGATGGGGGTGGCGACGATGAACAGGGTTCCGGCGGGCATTCCAGTGGGGTTCCTTGGCTGAGGGTAGAATCGTAGCCGGTTCCCCTGCCTGAACGCCGACGATGCCCATGGACCTGCAAGTTGCCCGCACGATTTCCACTCGCGTGCGCCTAGGACGGACCCTCGTCGCGGTGGCATTGGCCCTGGGCCTGGCCAGTTGCGCCACCACTTCCGGCACCGGTCCCGTCACCTCGGCCGCGCGCGTCTCGCCGGCCTTCGCCAGCGCCGCCACGCTGGCGCGCCAGGATGGCGGCCTCAGCGGCCAGGCGCGCAGCGACAACGCGCGCGAGATCGACCGCCTGCTCGGCACGCTCGACGACGCCACCCTCGCCCGCGATGCGGCGTCGCTGCCCGCCGGCGATCCGCTTTACAACTTCGCCGGCCGTGCGCTGCAGCGCCGCGGCCTGCCGCTGCCGCGTCCGTTCGATCGTGGCGCGCAGTGGCACTTCGATGCCGGCAACCGCCCCGCCGCCGATGCGGACGGCTATCGCCCGCCGATGAAGCTGGCCGTGCTGCTGCCGCTCTCGGGCAACCTGGCCACGGCCGCCGCGCCGGTGCGCGATGGCCTGCTCGCCGGCTATTACGGCGAGCGTCGCCGTCGCCCGGACATCCAGTTCTACGACACCACCGGCACCGCCGCCGGCGCGACGGCGGCCTACGCGCGCGCCGCGGCAGAAGGGGCGGACTTCGTGGTCGGCCCGCTGGGTCGCGATGAAGTGAGCGCCCTGTTCCAGCAGCCCAACCTGGCCGTGCCGATGCTGGTGCTCAACCGCGGCACCGTGGCGCCGCCCGATGGCAAGGCCGGTTTCTCGCTGGCGCCGGAAGACGACGGCATTGCCGCCGCCGAATACGTGCTGGCACGCGAGCGGAAGACCGTGCTGATCATCGAAGGCAGCGACGACAACGGTCGCCGCGCTTCGCAGGCTTTCCGTGAGCGCTTCGCCGAACGCGGCGGCAAGGTCGCACGCGTGATCAGCGTGCCGGAAACGCCGGGCGACCTGTCCTCCCCGCTCGGTGCCGCCGCGCAGGAAGGCGTGGACGCGGTGTTCCTGGCCGTGCGGGGCGGCACCGCGCGCAGCCTCACGCCGCAGCTCGCCCTCGCCGGGCTGGGCGGCAAGACCCGCGTGGGCACGTCGCAGCTGACGTCCGGCACCGGCAAGCCGGAAGACGACGCCGCGCTGGACGGCATCGTGTTCCCGACCGAAACCTGGACCTCGCGCGGCCTGTCCGCATTGCCCGCCGCCAGCGTCACCGGCGAGCGCGTGCCGACCGCGCGCGGTCCGGCTGCGCGCCTGTTCGCGTTCGGCTACGACGCCTGGTTGCTGACCGCCTATCTGGAAAAGCTCGCACTGGGCGCCAACACCGAACTGCGCGGCGCGACCGGTCGCCTGCAGTTGGATGGCTTCGGCAATGTCGTGCGCGCGCCGTCGTGGTCGACCTTCAGTGGCGGACAGGCCGTGCCTGTCGCCGATGGCGGCTGATCGCCGCACCGACGGACGCACGGCCGAAACCGCCGCCCGCACGCTCCTGCTAAAGGCAGGCCTCACCGAGATCGCCGCCAACGCGGCGTATCGCGGCGGCGAGATCGACCTGGTGATGCGCGATGGCGCCGGCACCGTGGTGTTCGTCGAAGTCCGCTTCCGCCGTTCGCGCGCGTTCGGCGGTGGCGCCGCCTCGGTCGACGCCGGCAAGCGCCGTCGCATCGTGCACGCGGCGCTGCGCTTCCTGCAGGACCATCCTGCTTACGCCGATGCGCCGTGCCGCTTCGATGTCATCGACGCCGATGGCGATCCCGCCGCGCCGCGGCTGGACTGGATCCGCGACGCCTTCCGCGCCGACGACATCTGACGCCTTACAAGCCTGCGGAGAGCGCGAGTTCGCGCGCGACTGCACCCCGTCGCGGAAGGCCCGCGTTCGCCGTTTCGCGCAGGCGCACGGCCAAGGCCGCCGCGGCGGCGCGTAGTTCGGGGACCGCCGTGATTTCCCACGATTGCCCCCGCAGCAGCGGCCCCAGGCAGAACAGCCCGCGCACGGTGTCGCCGTTGCGGTCGCGCACCTGCAGGTCATCGCCCGCCTCCACGCCCAGACCGTGCGGATCCGCCGCCAGCAGACCGGCCTCGTACAGGTGCGAGATCAGTGGGTGGGTGCTGCGCACGATGTCGGTGTCCAAGCCGGTGGCGCGGATGACGTAGTCGTACTGCTCGACATCGACGCGATCCTGTCCGCGCCCCCGCAGCAACACTTCCGCCCCTTGGGCACGCAGGCCGGCACGCAGCAGGCGCGCCGGCCGCACCTGCAACTGGCCGTTGGCCTGCAGCGAGACGAGCGTGTCCGCCACGCGCGGTGCGATGCGATGGCGCGCGGCTTCCCAGTAGGCGCGGACATGGCGCAGGAAGCGTGCGCGCTCCGCGTGCGGCAGGCTGCGCCAGAACGGCTGCGTGTGCGGCCGCAACGCATCCACCGCCGCGCGCCAGTCCGGCGCCACGTGCACCACCGAGCGCACCGCCGACAGCAGCGTGCGCACACTGCGGCCACGCAGCGCATGCTGAACGCTGGGCGGGAGCTCGATCGCCGCACCCGGCACCTCGGCATGGGCCTGCGGCAACCGGCCATGGCGCGAGATGGCGACGAGTGCGCCGCGATGACCGCGTGCGGCGAGCGTGGCCACCACATCAGCCATCGTTAAGCCCGTGCCGACGATGAGCACGCGCGCATCGGTAGGAATGCGATCCAGCGCATCGTCCTGCCAGGGCCATCCGATGTAGCGCGCGCTGTGCGCCAGTCGCGGACCGATGCCCGCCAGCCGTTGCGGCGGCAGCGCGCCCACGGCGAGCACCACGCGATCGCTGGCGAAATAACCACCATCATCCAGGTGCACGCGAAAGCCCTCGCCCACGCGACTCACGGCGACGGCTTCCTGTCGCACCAGCGACAGATTCGAGGCCGTTTCGTTGGCTTCGCGCAGGCGCTCGGCCAGATAGTCGCCATAGGCCAGGCGCGGGAGGAATTCCGCCTTCCCGCGTGCGCCCAGGCTCAACCAGCGCACGAAGCCGGCCGCATCGTCCGGATGCGCGCCGAGCTGGCCGGCGCGCACGTTCAGCAGGTGCTCCGGCCGCGCTTCGCCGTAGGCCACGCCACGGGCGAACGTTTCGTCCACGCCGACGAGGCAGACGTCAGGCGCGCCGGGTTCCGACGAAGCGAGCAACGTCGCCAGGGTGCTGCCGCTGAAACCCGCTCCCACGATGGTGATGCGCATGAGGTGTCTCCGGTCGAATGGGCCGGCGATTTCTAACAGGCGGTTTCTTGAGGGATGTAAGGAATCGGTTAGCGCATCAACGCGGTAACGTGCGGTGCGCCGATGCACCGCGCGCAGACGTTGATTTACCGGGCCTGACGCCCGGTCCGGCACCCTCATGGCCATCCGCCATCAGCACATGCCGCCGCCGCATCAAGGCAGGACGCCACGCGGCGAATCCGTAGAATGCACGCATGGATGCAACGCTGCCCCCTGACCTCAACGCTGCGATGTCGGCCCGCCTCGGCGATGGCTGGCTGACCGGCGAAGCGTGCCGCCCGTTCGGTGGCGACGATTCGCGTCGTTGGGCCATGCCCTCGGCCGTCGCGTTGCCGCGCACGCAAGACGACGTGGTCGCGCTGGTTCGCGCATGCCGCGCGCATCGGATGCCGATCGTCGCGCGCGGTGCGGGTACCGGCACGACCGGTGCTGCCGTACCCACGATGGGCGGCGTGGTGGTGTCGTTCGCGCACATGGACCGCATCCTCGAAGTCCGCGCGGCGGATCGCTGCGTGGTGGTGGAGCCGGGCGTGCTCAATGGCGAGCTGCAGCAGGTGTTGATGCCGCACGGTCTGTTCTGGCCACCGGATCCGTCCAGCGCCGACCTGTGCAGCGTGGGCGGCAATCTCGCCACCAACGCCGGGGGCCCGCGCGCCGTGAAGTACGGCACCGCGCGCGACAACGTGCTCGGTCTGGTGGCCGTCACCGGTGCCGGCGACCTGATCCGCTGCGGCGGGGCATACACCAAGGACGCCACCGGCTACGACCTGACCCACCTGATCGTCGGCAGCGAAGGCACGCTGGCGCTGGTGGTCGAAGCGACCCTGAAGCTGGCACCGCGCGCGCGCGCGCAGGCGGGCCTGCGGGTGCTGTACCGCGATGCCGCGACGGCCGCGAGTGCGGTCTCGCGGATCATGGCGCGGCCGGCGACGCCGACGATGCTGGAATTCATGGACCGCAGCGCCATCGCGCTGATCCGCCGCAATGGCAGCGACGTGCCCGACGCGGGCGCGATGCTGCTGGTCGAAGCCGACGGCGACGACGACACCCTGCCCTATGCGTTGCAGGCGCTCGCCGAGGCGGCGGAAGGCGACGGCATGATCGCGCTCGACGTGGCCGCCGATGGCAGCGCGCGCGACCGGCTGTGGGCAGCGCGCCGTGCGTTGTCGCCAGCGCTGCGCACGATCAAGCCCGGCAAGATCAACGAAGACGTGGTGGTGCCGGTGTCGCGCATTCCCGACCTGGTGGCCGGCATGGAGGCGCTCGCGGCGGAAGTAGCGTTGCCCATCGTCGTCTTCGGCCATGCCGGCAACGGCAACCTGCACGTCAACCTCATGTACGACGACGGCGATGCCGCTGAGACCGCGCGCGCGCATGCCGCCCTGCCGCGCGTGTTCGCCCAGGTGCTCGCGCTCGGCGGCACGTTGTCGGGCGAACACGGCATCGGCCTGAGCAAGCGCGACTTCATGGCCGACGCGTTTTCGCCGGCGACGCTGGCGACGATGCGCGCCATCAAGGCAGCCCTCGACCCGGACGGCATCCTCAATCCGGGCAAGGTGTTGCCGCCCTGACGGCGCACGACTCCTTTAGCGCAGGGGCACGCGCAGTCGCGAAGGCGCGCTGGCCGGCGACGAGAACGTCACCGTACCGCCCAGCCCACTGGCTTCCGTGTACCGCGGGTCGTGCGTGTCGACCACCAGCACCAGGCGATGTCCGGCAGGCACGCGTGCCGCGTTGGCCTCCAGGGTGATGTCGAGCGTGCGCGCCTGGCCGGCCGTCGCCCCGCGCAGGCTGTAGGGCTTGTGGCTGATCAGCGTGCCGGTGCCCCACGCATCCATGCTGTAGAGGTAGGCGAACAGGCTGACGTCGCGCTCGCTGGGCGTGATGGTCACGCGCAACATCGGCGATCCGGCCACCGTGCGCTCACTCGCCATCGTCGGGCCTACCCACACCCCTGCGCCTGCACGGTTCACCAGCGGCACCGATGCCGTCGTCGGCGCACCCAGCCCCTGCAGCAGGCCGCTGAGCAGGACCACGCCGGAATCGGCGACCGTCGGAATGCCGGTGGCGATGCGGTGGGTCCAACCCGTCGACGTGCCAGCGACCAGCGCACCCGTCGGCGCCAGCCATCCGCTGGGGGCGGCCAGGCCGTACTCGGTGGGCGCGGCCTGTACCGCGGTCCAGTCCGCGAACGACAGCCACCGGCCCTCGAGGGTGGACAGCCGCACCGGCGCTTCACCATCCACGCCGTTGAGTCGTCCCTTCAGATGGCGATCGAACCAGCGCGTCGTCGCCTCATAGACCTGGTTCGGAAGACCCAACGCGCCGGGCAGTTCCGCGGTGGCGTGGTCACCCTGGCTGAAGATCAACTGCTTGGGCCCGCGCAGGCGGTTGTAGAAATCCACGTACTGGTTGGGTGGGAACAGGCCGTCGTTGAACGCGTTCGCCAGCAGCACCGCGGTGCCCTGTCGGTTGAGTGCGTCCACTTCATGCACCACGCCGCGGCTGGGCGCCTGCGGCAGGAAGCCGAGTACGGCACCGTCGAAATCGCCGAGCACGGCGCGCGCGGTGATGCGCGCCAGGTCCGGACCCGGCCGGCCGGTCGCCACGCCCGCTGCGACGAGCAGGGTGACCCCCTGCTCGCTGACGGTCTGGTGCGCGTACAGCGAGGTTTCCAGATCCGCCCAACCGCTCAGCGCAGCGACCGCGCGGATGCGCGGATCGCGCGCCGCGGCCAGCAGGCTGGTGCCGGCGCCGTAGGAGATGCCGGATGCACCGATCGCGTTCGGATTCGCCGGCGTGTGCGCCAGCGCCCAGTCGATGACGGCGCTGACATCCTCCACCGTCGCCGGTCCGGCGATATCGATCTGGCCCGCCGAATCCCAGAAGCCGCGCGAGGTGTAGCTGACGACGACATAGCCGTTCGACGCGAGCTGGCTGGCGCGGCCGACGTATTCCAGGTTGGGCAGCGCCCAGCTGGCCGGCATGACGATCAGCGGGAACGGGCCGTTGCCCTGTCCCTGCGGCACCAGCACCAGCGCGCCGAGCTCGGTGCCGTCCCAACTGCGGATGCGTTCGTAGGTCTTGCTGTAACCGGCCGCGAGGGCCGCCGAGGAGAACACGAGCAACACGACGGCCAGCAGGCCGCGCCAGACGGATCGGTTCATGCAGAGGTTCCTCACAGGCGAAGGCCAGGCCGGGGGACCTGGCGGGAAAGCGATGCGATGGAACCCGTCGGGGGGAACGAGCGGAGCGACCATACCATCAGGTATGGGGACGGCCACGCTGCGGTGCAGCGCGCGGTGGAGGCTCAACCGAAGTGGTCGTAACCGGTGCGCGGCGGCTGCCAGACCGCTCCGATGGCATCGACCGCCGCCACGCCGCTTCCGGCGGTAATGCGGCCGATACGGGTGATGCGCAGATCCAGCCGGGAAGCGAGCGACGCGATGCGCTCGCGGTGCGATGCGTCGGCCGTGAAACAGAGCTCGTAATCGTCGCCGCCAGCGGCCTGCAGCGCAGCGCGCGCGACGTCGTCGAACGCGTCGCGCAGGGCCTCCGACGCAGGTAAGGACGGGATGTCGATCCGTGCGCCCACGTCGCTGCGGGCGCAGATATGGCCAAGATCGGCGAGCAGGCCGTCGGACACATCGACGCAGGCGCTCGCCAGCGCTGCCAGCGCTCGCCCCGCATGCACGCGGGGCGTGGGGCGATCAAGGCGACGGCGCAGCGGATGCGCAGGTTCACGATCCAGCAAGACGAGCGCGCCGGCAGCATCGCCCAGCGTGCCGGTCACCCAGACATCATCGCCTACCTGCGCGCCATCACGACGCAGCGCGCTGCCAGCATCCACGAAGCCCATGGCCGTCACCGACAGCGACAAGGGGCCGCGTGTCGTATCACCGCCTACCAGCGAGATGCCGTGTTCGCCGGCCAGCGCGAGGAAGCCGTCGAGGAACGCGTCGATCCACACCGCATCGGACTGCGGCAACGACAGCGACAGCGTGCACCAGGCAGGTTCGGCGCCCATCGCCGCGAGGTCGGACAGGTTCACCGCCAGCGCCTTCCAGCCGATATCGGCGGGCGCGGTAACGCGCGGGAAATGCACGCCCTCGTTGAGCGTGTCGGCGGTGACGACCAGGTGCCGGCCCGGAGGCGGCGCCAGCAGGGCGGCGTCATCGCCGATGCCGAGCACGATGTCGTCGCGCGTCCCCGCGCGGGCGCGGATGCGGGCGATCAGGTCGAATTCGCCGGTGCCCATGGCGATGTCAGGCGCGCGACCGCGCCAACTCGATGGTGGCCTGCACGGCCGCGCGGGCCTGCGGGCTGTTCTTCCAGCACGAGGAGCCGGTCAGGCCGGCCGCACTGCTGACGATCTCGGAGGCCTCCGCAGCCGCGAGCTGCCGCAGCGAGGCGATGCCCATCTGCTCAAGCCGCTGCACGACCGTGGCGCCGACGCCTTTCACCGCCAGCAAGGCCTCGCGTTCGTCTGCGGCAAAGCGTTCGCCGCCCCCCGCCACGTCAGCGACGCGCCTGCGCCTCGGCCGGACGCCAGTCGACGGCGGCATGGTCGAGCACGCCGTTGACATAAGTGTGGCCGTGTTCGGCACCGAAGCGCTTGGTGGTCTCGATGGCTTCGTTGATGACCACGCGGTACGGCACATCCAGGCGATGGATCAGCTCATACGCGGCGATGCGCAGCACGGCGCGCTCGATGGGGTCGACTTCTTCGACGGCACGATCGAGGAAAGGCAGCAGCGCTTCGTCCAGCGAGGCGCGGTGGCGCACGACGCCGCGCACCAGGTCCTCGAAATATTCGAGGTCGGCGATTTCGTGCGCCTGCTCGTGCGCGAACTGCGCGATCACCTGCCCCACTTCGCCGCCGGACATCTGCCACGCGTACACGGCCTGCAATGCACGGCGACGGGCGCGCGCACGGGTGACCGGGTCAACGCCGTCCTTGCGGTTGGAATGGGGATGTCGGTTCACGGCGGCTCCTGTGCTGCGTGTTCTTTGCGTACGGATATTCAGGCCAGCTGCGCGAGCAGGTGCGCCATCTCGATGGCGGCCAGCGCGGCCTCTTCGCCCTTGTTGCCGTGGCTGCCGCCTGCGCGGGCCTCGGCGTCTTCGATGCGTTCCACCGCCAGCACGCCGTTCAACACCGGCACGCCGGTGTCGAGCTGGACGCGCATCAGGCCTTCGGCACAGCGGTCGGCGACATGCTCATAGTGGCGGGTATCGCCGCGGATCACGCAACCCAGCGCGATGATGGCGGCGTGGCCATTGCCGGCCGCCAGCCGCGCCGCGGCCACCGGGATCTCCCACGCGCCGGGCACGCGCACCACGTCGACGGCGTCTTCGCTGATGCCATTGCCGGCCAGGCTCTGGCGCGCACCGGCCACCAGCACATCGGTGATGCGCGGGTTCCAGCGGCTGGCGATGATCGCGAAGCGGGCGCCTTCGGGCGCGCGCAGATCGCCTTCGTAGTGGGACATGGCGGGTTCCTTGGGGGTGGGAAAGTCTACCAGCCGGGGCGGCCCGGGCGCCGCCGGCGGGGTCAGGGCTGGACGTACTCGACCACGTCGAGGCCGAAACCGGCCAGGCCGACCTGGCGGCGCGGCGTGCCCAGCACGCGCAGCCGGCCCAGGCCGAGGTCGGCCAGGATCTGCGCACCGGCGCCATTGCGCCGCCACTGGCCCACGTCCTTGGCGTTGGCGCGCACCTCGGCTTGCTTGCGCAGCCGGGCCAGCAGGGCCTCGGCATTGCGGGGCTCGGACAGCACCACCATCACGCCCTGCCCTTCGGCGGCGATCGCGCGCAGCGCGTCGGTGGCGTGCACGCCGAAGTCGTCGCGCCGCCAGTGCAGCAGATCGCTCAGCGGGTTTTCCACCTGCACGCGCACCAGCGTGGGCGTCGCCTTGTCCGGCGTGCCGCGGACGAGGGCGAAGTGCAGGTCGTGGGCGATGCGGTCGCGGTAGGTCACCAGCCGGAACGGACCGAACTCGGTGTCGATGTCGCGCTCGTCGATCCGCTCGACGGTGTGTTCGGTGGCCAGCCGGTAGGCGATCAGGTCGGCGATCGACCCCATCTTCAACCCATGCTCGCGCGCGAACACTTCCAGCTGCGGACGGCGCGCCATGGTGCCGTCCGGGTTCAGCACCTCGACCAGCACGCCGGCCGGCTCCAGGCCGGCGAGCAGCGGCAGGTCGCTGGCCGCTTCGGTGTGGCCAGCGCGGGTGAGCACGCCGCCGGGCTGGGCGATCAGCGGAAAGATGTGGCCAGGCTGGCTGAGGTCGCTCGGCTTCGCGTCAGGCCGCACGGCGGTGCGCACCGTGTGCGCGCGGTCGTAGGCGGAAATGCCGGTGGTGACGCCCTCGGCCGCCTCGATGCTGACAGTGAAGTTGGTGTGGAACTGCGCCGTGTTCGTCTGCACCATCGGCGCCAGGCCCAGCTGCGCGCAGCGCTCGCGCGTCAGCGACAGGCAGACCAGGCCGCGCGCGTGGGTGACCATGAAGTTGATGTCCGACGGCTTGACCAGCTCGGCGGCCATGATGAGGTCGCCCTCGTTCTCGCGGTCCTCGTCGTCGACGATGACGACCATCCGGCCGTTGCGGATTTCTTCCAACAGCTCGGGGATCGGGGCGAAGTTCATGCGCCGCTCCTTTCACCCAGCAGGCGTTCGACATAGCGCGCCACCAGATCGATCTCCAGGTTCACGACATCGCCCACCGCGGTCTGCGAGAAGGCGGTATGCGAGACGGTGTGCGGAATCAGCGCGACTTCGAAGCCTTCGCCGTCCACCTCGTTGACAGTCAGGCTGACGCCGTCCACGCAGATCGAGCCTTTCTTCGCGATGTACTTCAGCAGCGGTGCCGGCGCGGCGAAACGCCAGCGCTGCGCGCGCGCGTCCTCGTGCACCGACAGCACGCGACCGACGCCGTCGACATGACCGCTGACCAGGTGGCCGCCGAGGCGGTCGGTGGGGCGCATCGCACGCTCCAGGTTCACCAGCGCGCCCGTGGCCAGTCCGCCGAGCGTCGTCAGCGCGAGGGTTTCGGTGGACGCGTCGGCCTGGAAGCTCGACGCGTCGAAGGCGATCACGGTCAGGCAGACGCCGTTCACCGCGATGCTCTCGCCGAGCTGGACGGCCTCGAACGGCAGCGTGCCGACGGCGACGGTCAGGCGGACGTCGCCGCCCACGGGTTCCAGCGCGGCGATGCGGCCGACGCCCTCGATGATGCCGGTGAACATCAGCAGGCCTCCAGGCGGAGGACGGGGAAAGCACGGGGAATCATGGAAGGCATGGAACGTCTCTCGCGAAAACAAAGCGGAGACGCCTCCGGGCGCGAAGGCAGGCGCACGACGCCGCGCTTGCGCGCGGTTCGGCGATGCCGTCTTCTTTCATCCGGACTATGACCGTCGGCTCCGGCATCTGACCGGATCTGCTGACCCTTCGGCGGCATTGGAAAGTCCGCACAGGGATGTGCGGGCTCTTGCGAGGGACTCGCATGCCGCCCAAGGCGCTCGCGGGCTCGTCGCTGGGCGACCTACCGCCGGTGGGGAATCGCACCCCGCCCTGAAGACGTCGTTGGTGGTGTGCCGGCGAACCGGCCCGCGCATTCTACACCGCGCCCCTTCGCCGGCCGGCGAACGGAGTGTTCCGCGGGGGCTTCAGGCCGGCTTGCGGCGCAGGTGCAGGATCAGCGGCCAGCGCATGGTGCGCACCCGCTGCGGATCGCCCCAGACCTCGGCCAAGGCTGGCGTGTGGGCGTAGACCGGATCCTCGCCCGTAGCCGCGCGGTAGCTGCCGGTGGCCGACAGGCTGCCGAAGTAGCCCAGCAGGGTGGGCAGGTTCCATTCGGCGGTCAGCCACAAGCGCGGCGTGGGGATGATCTCGAACGGCCACACGTAGTCGCCGTAGCCCATGTCCACGTCGGCGCGTTCCGGCGGCCAGTACGGGTCGATGTCGTCGCGGACTTTCTCCGCGACCTCGGCCAGGTCGTCTTCGAAGATGATGTCCTGGTAGGTCCAGGCCGCCAGCACGCCGCCGGGGCGCAGTACGCGCTCGCAGGTGGCGAAGAAGCGATAGCGGTCGAACCAGTGCAGCGCCTGCGCCACGGCGATCAGATCGATGCTGGCGTCCGGCAGGCCGGTCGTTTCGGCCGGCTCCACCGCGAGGCTGACGTTGCTGCCGGCCCGGCCCTGGGCCCAGTGGCGCTCGATCTGCGCTGCGCTGGGATCGGTGGCATGCACATGGGCGAAGCGCGCCGCCAGACCGCGCGTGGCCTGGCCGCTGCCGGCGCCGGGCTCCCAGACCTGCGCGCTGGCGGGCACGGCCTCGGCGATCACGTCGTACAGGGCGTCGGGATACGTGGGACGCGACGCGACATAGACGTCGGCGACCCCGGAAAAATGGTCCTTGAAGGCCACCATGGCGAGCGTCAGCGGGCAGGTTGCAGCAGGAGGCGGTGATCTTCGCCAATCGTGCGGCTGTCCACAATCTCCAGTTTCAGCCGCTCGGCCATGGCCTGGATGCCCAGCCCGCCGAACAACGGCCGCGCCTGGTCGCCCAGCAGCACCGGCGCCACGTACAGCAGCACCTCGTCGGCCAGACCGGCCGCCAGGAACGCGCCGGCCAGCGTCGCGCCGGCCTCCACGTGGAGCTCGTTCACGCCGCGCTGCGCCAGCAGCTCCAGCACGGCCTTCAGGTCGAAATTGCTGCCCGTCGCCGGCGCCACCACGCGCTGTACGTCGGCTTCGCGTGGCGGCTTCGCGTCGGCGGTATGCACGTACAGGGTCGGCGCATCGCCCTGGCGGACATTGCCGCGGGCTACGGTCGCCAGGCCGGGATCCAGGACCACGCGCAGCGGGGGCTCGAAGGCGGTGTCGTCGCCGAAGCGCACCGTCAGCGACGGATCGTCCGCCAGCACGGTGCCGGCGCCGGTCAGGATCGCCCCGGCGCGCGCACGCCAGCGCATCACGTCGCGGCGGGAGGCCTCGCCGCTGATCCACTTGGAATCGCCATTGGCCATCGCGGTGCGGCCATCCAGGCTGGTGGCCAGCTTGATCCGCACCCACGGACGCGCTCGCTCTATACGGGACAAGAATCCGCGGTTGAGGCGACGCGCCTGGGCTTCCATCAGCCCCGACTGCACAGCGATGCCGGCGGCGCGCAACCGGTCGAACCCGGCGCCGTCGACCTGCGGGAACGGGTCGCGCATCGCCGCCACGACGCGACCGACGCCGGCCGCGATCAGCGCGTCGGCGCACGGTCCGGTCCGGCCGGTGTGGGCGCAGGGTTCCAGGGTGACGTAGGCAGTCGCACCATGTGCCCGCTCGCCAGCCGCCTGCAGCGCGAAGACTTCGGCATGCGCTTCACCCGCCTTGCGGTGCCACCCTTCGCCGACGATCTCCGTGCCGTGCGCGATCACGCACCCCACCATCGGGTTCGGACGCGTGGTGAAGGCGCCGCGTTCGGCCAGGCGCAGCGCGCGCGCCATGCACTGGTGGTCGAAGGCAGTGAAGGTGGTCTCGGTCATGCGTCATCCACGCGGTGCGGCGGGGCGCCAGTATGCGCCACGCGCTCGGCGGGCATGATCGACATGATCACCACGGGCGTGCCGTGCAGCGTCGTGCGTTCCTCCACCTGCCAGCCGAGCCCCGCGTAGAAGTCCTCGTGCCACAGCGTGAACAACCGCAACACTGCAACGCCTTCGTCGGCGGCATGCGCGACGGCGGCATCGACCAGCACGCGCCCACCGCCGCGACCCCGCGCGTCGGGCCGCATGAAGAGGCTACCCAGCCATGGGCTGCCGCGGTCCTGCAACGCCGGTGCATCCTCGATCAGCAGACTGACCGATCCCAGCAGCACTTCGCCCTCCATCAACAGCAGCGTGGTGGGCAGCGACGTGCGCGTGGCGTGATCGGCCAGCTCGGCGGTTGCCGCCTCCAGCGTCCAGTCGTCGTACAGGGGGCCCCACTCGACGTGGTGCCAGGCGGCCAGATCCGGGATGTAGTGCGGGTGCCGGCCGATCGCGTCGATGCGCACGACTCAGCGCTTCTTGTTCTTGTCCGCGTGCTTGTCGAACGGGACGACGTCGCCACCCAGTAGCGACAGCTGGCCGGCGCCGGCAGGCAGGTCGCGCTCCAGCTTCTCGATTTCCTCACGGAAATCGGCGACATCCTCGAAGCTGCGATAAACCGAGGCGAAGCGCACGTAGCCCACATGGTCGAGCTTGCGCAGCTCGTTCATCACGAACTCGCCGATCTTGCGTGAGGCGATTTCACGCTCGCCGCTCATGCGGATGCTGTGCACCACGGCGCGCACGGCCGCTTCGATCTGCTCTTCCGACACCGGCCGCTTCTGCAGCGCGCGGTCGAAGCCGGCGCGCAGCTTGCGCGCATCGAACGCATCGCGACGGCCATCGCCCTTGATGACCGCCGGCAACTTGATTTCGATGTTCTCCAGCGTCGAAAACCGCTCCCCGCACGCCTCGCACTCGCGACGGCGCCGGATCGTGGCGCCGTCCTCGGACACGCGCGAATCGATCACGCGGGTGTCGGTGTGCTGGCAGAAGGGGCAGTGCATGTCAGTTCTCGAAATCCACGGGCATGACGCTGTGAAGGCCACGACCCTTGTAGCGCGAAGGCTCAAACTTGAACCCATCGATCAATGCCAGCAGGGCATCGTTGTATGCCGGCGCCTTGCTGCAGGTCACCAGCTTGTCCAGCACCTGTCCATCGCCATCGACCAAGACGTAGACCTGCGCCTGGAATCCACGCCTCGCCTTGCCCGCGAACGCGAAGTCCACTGCCGGAACGTGAACCACACGCGCGGCCGACCAAGAGGCACGGGAAAGGTCCACCCCGTCCTCTTGCGGCCACACTTCATTGCGATGCGCGAACCTGCGGAATTCGGCATGGGTCGCGAGGGCTTTCATTCCCTTCTTGCATGGGAAATAGCCCTCCGGCGCCGATTCCACGTATCCCTCCGGCGCGGTGAATACAGGTTCCTTCAACACCGCGTCCGCCGCCGCGACCGGCAAACCCAGCAACGCCACCGCGACGAGCGCCAGCGTCGTGGCGCCCTTGATCAGTCGCGGCAGCGTGCGTGCGCGCATGAAGCCCCGGCTCAGCCGCCGTAGACCGGGTACTTCTGGCACTGCGCAGTGACGCTCGCGCGCACCTTGGCCAGCACCGCTTCGTCGCTCGGCGCATCGAGCACGTCGCAGATCCAGTTGGCCAGGTCGATGCAGTCCTGCTCGCCATAGCCGCGCGTGGTCACCGCGGGGGTGCCGATGCGCAGGCCCGAGGTCACGAAGGGCTTGCGCGGGTCGTTCGGCACGGAGTTCTTGTTGACGGTGATGTGCGCCTTGCCCAGCGCCTCTTCCGCGTCCTTGCCGCTGACGTCTTTGCCGATCATGTCGACCAGCATCAGGTGGTTCTCGGTGCCGCCGGAGACGATCTTGTAGCCGCGGGCGATGATCGTCTTGGCCATCGCCTGGGCGTTCTTCACCACCTGCGCCTGGTAGGCCTTGAATTCCGGCTCCAGCGCCTCCTTGAAGGCGACGGCCTTGGCCGCGATGACGTGCATCAGCGGGCCGCCCTGGATGCCCGGGAAGACGATGCTCTGCAGCTTCTTCTCGATCTCTTCACCCGCACCCTTGGCCACGATGATGCCGCCGCGCGGACCACGCAGCGTCTTGTGGGTGGTCGAGGTGACCACGTGGGCGTGCGGCAGCGGGTTCGGATAGACGCCGGCGGCGACCAGGCCGGCCACGTGCGCCATGTCGACGAACAGGTACGCGCCGACCTTGTCGGCGATCGCGCGGAAGCGCGCCCAGTCCACCACCTGCGAATAGGCGGAGAAGCCCGCCACGACCATCTTCGGCTTGTGCTCCAGCGCCAGCTTCTCGACTTCGTCGTAGTCGATCAGGCCCTGATCGTTCACGCCGTACTGGACGGCGTTGAAGATCTTGCCCGAGGCGTTGACCTTGGCGCCGTGGGTCAGGTGACCGCCGTGGGCCAGGCTCATGCCCAGAATGGTGTCGCCGGGATTCAACAGGGCGAAGTACACGGCCTGGTTGGCCTGCGAGCCGGAGTGCGGCTGCACGTTGGCGTAGTCGGCGCCGAACAGCTGCTTCACGCGGTCGATCGCCAGCTGCTCGGCGATGTCCACGTACTCGCAACCACCGTAGTAACGCTTGTGCGGGTAGCCCTCGGCGTACTTGTTGGTCAGCACGCTGCCCTGGGCTTCCAGCACGCGAGGGCTGGCGTAGTTCTCGCTGGCGATCAGCTCGACGTGATCCTCCTGCCGGCGCGCCTCGTGGGCGATGGCCTGGGCCAGTTCGGGATCGTAGGTTTCGATGCGGGCGTCGCGCGGGAACATCGGGTCTCCGGGGCAAGGGCGGGGGGGCCCCGATTGTAGCCCGCCGGGGGCCCGGCCACGACCCGCCCAATCCCCTCCCCCGGGAAAAGGAAAAGCGCGCCGGAGCGCGCTTTTCCCGTGGCCGGAGGGGCCGGATCAATGGTGCAGCAGCAGGTCCGCGATGATGCCGGTGGCGATGGCCACCATCAGCATGTTGCCGCGGTCGTCCCGCACCCAGTGGTAGCCACGCGGCGGACGACGCAGGTCGTAGTAGTCGTAATCGTTCACCACGTAGACCGGACCGCGGTAGTAGTCGCGGTAGCGCTGGCCCTTGGCCCAGCGGTGCGGCGGCGGGGCCGGACGGTAGACCACGCGCGGCGGCGCGTAGTAGCGGCGGTCGTCGTAACGACGGTCGTAGCGGTCGTCGTAACGGCGGCCATCGTGGTAACCGGCGCGGTAGGCGTGGCGCTGGTCGCGGCGGTCATCGCGGCGATCATGGCGATCGTCCCGGCGGTCATCGCGCCAGTCGCGGTCGTAGTGCTGGCGGCCACGGTCACGGCCGCGGTCGTCATCGCGCGCCAGCGCCGGGGCGGTGGTGGCGAGGGCCAGCACGGCGCAGGCCAGGCCTTGGAGGAATCGACGGCTGTTCATGGCAACTCCGTTGTTAGGGGTACGTGAGGCCATGATGCGCATTGCGTCTGAACCGTTTCCCGCTGGAAAACGGTTACGCGACAACAGTCCCAAAACGCTCGGATCCCGTTCAGCCAGCGGCCCCAGCGGCCTGAACGGCTATACTGGGCGCCTTCCCCATTTCCACCTGCTCGCCTGCCGGTCCCCGGTCGGGTGACGGGCCTTGCGTACCGGAGCCTGCATGTCCTCGCAATACATCTACACCATGAACCGGGTCAGCAAGGTGGTCCCGCCGAAGCGGCAGATCATCAAGGACATCTCGCTGTCGTTCTATCCGGGCGCGAAGATCGGCCTGCTGGGCCTGAACGGTGCGGGTAAGTCCACCGTGCTGAAGATCATGGCGGGCGTGGACAAGGACTTCGAAGGCGAAGCGCGTCCGCAGCCCGGCATCAAGGTCGGCTATCTGGCGCAGGAGCCGGAACTGAATCCCGAGCACACCGTGCGCCAGGCCGTCGAGGAAGGCGTGGGCGACGTGCTGCAGGCCCAGGCCGCATTGGAAGCGGTGTATGCCGCTTACGCAGAAGAAGGCGCCGACTTCGATGCCCTCGCCAAGGAACAGGAGCGCCTGGAAGCGATCCTGGCCGCGGGTGACGCGCACACGCTGGAGAACCAGTTGGACGTGGCCGCCGATGCGCTGCGCCTGCCGCCGTGGGATGCCATCGTCGGCAAGCTGTCCGGCGGTGAGAAGCGCCGCGTGGCGCTGTGCCGCCTGCTGCTGCAGAAGCCGGACATGCTGCTGCTCGACGAACCGACCAACCACTTGGACGCCGAGTCCGTCGAATGGCTGGAACAGTTCCTCGCCCGCTACACCGGCACCGTGGTGGCCGTGACCCACGACCGTTACTTCCTCGACAACGCCGCCGAGTGGATCCTCGAGCTCGACCGCGGCCGCGGCATTCCGTGGAAGGGCAACTACACCGACTGGCTGGTGCAGAAGGATGAGCGCCTGAAGCAGGAAGAGAATCAGGAGAAGGCTCGCCAGAAAGCCATCCAGAAGGAACTGGAATGGTCGCGCCAGAACGCCAAGGGCGGCCGCTCGAAGGGCAAGGCCCGCTTGGCCCGCCTGGAAGAACTGCAGTCGGTCGATTACCAGAAGCGCAACGAGACCAACGAAATCTTCATCCCGCCGGGCGAGCGCCTGGGCAATTCGGTGATCGAATTCAAGAATGTCTCGAAGAAGTTCGGCGACCGCCTGCTGATCGACAACCTGAGCTTCCTGGTCCCCGGCGGCGCCATCGTCGGCATCATCGGACCGAACGGCGCCGGCAAGTCCACGTTGTTCAAGATGATCACCGGGCAGGAGAAGCCGGATTCCGGCACGATCACCACCGGCCCGACGGTACAGCTGGCCTATGTCGACCAGAGCCGCGACAAGCTGGAAGGCAACCACAACGTCTTCCAGGAAATTTCCGGCGGCCTGGACATCCTCAACATCAACGGCGTGGAGATCCAGTCGCGCGCCTACATCGGCCGCTTCAACTTCAAGGGCCAGGACCAGCAGAAGATGGTCGGCTCGCTGTCGGGCGGTGAACGCGGCCGCCTGCACATGGCCAAGACGCTGCTGCAGGGCGGCAACGTGCTGCTGCTCGACGAACCGTCGAACGACCTGGACATCGAAACCCTGCGTGCGCTGGAAGACGCGCTGCTGGAGTTCCCCGGCAACACGTTCGTCATTTCGCATGACCGCTGGTTCCTCGACCGCATCGCCACGCACATCCTCGCCTTCGAAGGCGATTCGCACGTGGAGTTCTTCCAGGGCAACTACCGCGAGTACGAGGAAGACAAGAAGCGTCGCCTGGGCGAAGAAGGCGCGCGTCCGCACCGCCTGCGGTTCAAGGCGCTGAAGTAAATTCGGGATCCAGCGTCCCTGCCATTGCGTCGACCACTCCGTCTCGCTGGAAAAGCCCGCCATAGTGCGGGCTTTTCTTTTTTTGCGGGCGGGCCCACCCGCCCGACATCAACGCTGCACGCCGCAGCGGGACGGCAACACCCTCAGCCCGTCAGCTGAATCCGGCCGCTGCCCACTAGAAAGCCGATGACCATCGCCGCGACGAAGCTCGCCGCTATGGTTGCCAACTGCACCATGGCGAGACCGAGCGCCCCGCGCAAGAATGATTTCCATCGCGGATATCCTACGAAGACCTGGGTCAGCGAAAGCAGATTCAGGATGATCGCTACCGTCATCCCGACGAGCTGCGCTCCCGACCACCAGCGCTGCAGTGGCATGAATACCGTCCACACGACGAACAACTGCGCCGTCAGGAACGAGATGATCACCAGCCATTCGGGGTAGTTGATCTGCTTGAAGCGTCGAAACGTCAATTTGAATGCTGCCGCCTGCACCGGCAGCAGCAACAAGGTAATCAAGGTCAGGTGGCGATTCATCCAGTCCTTGACCACGGCAAATACTTTCGCCATCTGGGCCATGGCTTCGGCCTGCTTGGCGTTCATGCTGCCTTGATGTCCTGCTCCGGCCTCCATGCCCGCACTAAGGGACACTCCGAGCGCATCGCCATCCAGCGCGTAGTGCGCCATCAAGGTGGCGGCAGCGCCTGTCATCATGATCAGCAAGAAAGGCTTGACGACACCCGCCCGCCGTCCCTCGATGTAGTCGCGGATGAGGCGCCCCGGCCTCAGCATCAGCTGCTTCAAGGTGTAGAGAAAACCACGGTCCATGTGGAACACGCTGTGCTCCAGTTCGTGGCCGAGGAAATGCCAGTCGATGCGGTGTACCGGGGTGGGCTGGCCACACGCAGGACAAAATTTCTGGTCGGAACCGGCGACAGATCGGCCGCAGTTGATGCAGGTACTCGCGTCGCCCATGTCGGTCCCCTTTCCGTGGTCGGCGGATTCTAGGGAAGCGCCGGACGAACGTCCAACGTGCACGCCCCGGCCGCCCCATCGAGGGGAAAACATGCACCGCCACGGTGCCGGTTAAAGCGCGGGACGGACCCGCCGATAGCGCTCCAATGACGGCCATGCGTACGCGCATGGTCACCCCTCTATGCAAGGAGCCTCATGAACGCACGCGCCGCCGACCCCACCGACGACGCCGGCATCGACGACCACATCCAGTCCGTCTCGGGACTGTCGGACTCGCTGCTCAAGCAACTGCGGCAATCGCTGCAGAAGATCGACGAGATCAACCGCATCACCCGCATCATTTCGATGAACGCCCGCATCGAGGCCGTGCGCATCGGCGCGGCGGGACGCAGCTTCGGCGTGATCGCCGAAGAAATGGACACGCTCTCGCGCCGGGTCAGCGATACCGCGCAGGAGATCGACCGCATGGCCGGCCGCACAAGCACCGACCTGCGCGAACGGCTGGAGCAGCTGCAGACCGACGTGCGCCGCACGCGCCTGACCGACCTGGCGCTGGCCAACATCGACCTGATCGATCGCAACCTCTACGAACGCAGCTGCGACGTACGCTGGTGGGCGACCGACGCCGCGATGGTCGCTGCCGCGCAGGACCCGCAGCCGGCGGCGCTCGCCCACGCGAGCCAGCGGCTGGGGCAGATCCTGGATTCGTACACGGTCTACTTCGACCTGGTCCTCGCCGACCTGCAGGGCCACGTGATCGCCAACGGACGGCCGCGGCAGTACCGCTCCGCGGGCCAATCGGTGGCGCAGCAGGACTGGTTCCAGTCGGCGATGGCCACGCAGAGCGGCGAGGCGTTCGGCTTCCAGTCCATGCACGCGAGTCCGCTGGCCGGCGGCGAACGCGTGCTCGTCTACTCCTGCACCGTGCGCGAGGGCGGGCGTGTGCAGGGAAGGCCGCTGGGTGTGCTCGGCATCGTGTTCCGATGGGATGCGCTGGCGCAGACCATCGTCGAGCACACCCCGCTGTCCGATGCCGAATGGCGCCGCAGCCGGGTCTGCATCGTCGATGGGCAGGGGCGCGTACTGGCCGACACGTCGAGCGATGCAGCGCAGCGCCTGGACTTCCCCGGTCGCGCAACGCTGTTCGCCGAACCCCGCTCGGCCACCGAGCTGCTGCTCGACGGTCGGCCTCACTGCATCGCGCAGGCGGCCTCGCCAGGGTACGAGACCTACCGGACCGGCTGGCATTGCGTGATCCTGCAAGGCACCGGCTGAGCCGGCGCACGGCTCAGGCCAGCCACACCTCGCCATCGCGGATTTGCACCGCGATGGCATGCAGCGCGTCGCCCCGGCACGGCCCGGCAACGCAGTCGCCGCGCTGCAGTTCGAACGACGCGCCATGCGCGGCGCAGACCAGGTGACCTTCCTTGCTCTTAAGGAACTGCCCCGGCGCCCAGTCCAGCCGGCGGCCGGCGTGCGGGCAGACGTTGAGCCAGGCGCGGACCGCATCGCCATCGCGATAGAGGATCACGGATTCAGCATCGTCGCCGATTACGGCCTCAACTTCGGCGAAACCGCCTTCTACGATGTCATTCAGTGCGGTCAGTCGCATACGGTTTAACGAAGTTCTCACACGGTCATATAACGGTCATCCGATACTGCGTGTACCGGCCCCCGCCGCATTCTGTCACGACGCAACGCCATGCACGCACGCCCCTTCCCGTTCAACGCCTTCCGTAATGCCTTCGCGCCCCGCAAGCCGCGTCATCCGCTGCTGCGCCTGGGTATCGGCCTGGTGGGCCTGGCCTTGCTGGCGGTGTTGGTGTTCTTCAGCGTGTTCGTCGGCGCGGCGATGATTGCCGGCGGCCTGCTCTACAAGCTGCTGCGCCAGCGCGGCAAGCCGGTAGCGCGCGACCGTGCGATGGAAGGCGAGTACCAGGTGGTCCGCAAGGCAGCCCTGCCGCTGCCGCGTTAAGCGCGCCCACGCGGGACATCGTTCCCGCCTACACTCTGCGGCCTCCCGATACAGTGGATCGCCGCCATGGCCGACATCATCCCCACCCCGCCCGTGCCGCGCGTTCCCGTGCGCGGTGGCGGCACGTTTCCTGTGCGCCGCATCTTCTGCGTGGGCCGCAATTTCGCCGACCATGCACGTGAGATGGGCGCGACCGCACCGGCGTCCAAGGCCGAACGCGGTGTGCCGGTGTTCTTCCATAAGCCGGCCGATGCGATCGTGACCGGCGATGCGGACGTGCCGTACCCGCCTGGCACGAACGATCTGCACCACGAGGTGGAGCTGGTCGCGGCCCTCGGCGTCGATGCGCCTGCGGGTGTGCTGTCGCGCGAAGCCGCCGAGGCCTTGGTCGTCGCCTATGGCGTGGGCCTGGACCTGACCCGTCGCGACCTGCAGGGCGCCGCCAAGGCGAAGGGCCTGCCGTGGGACACCGGCAAGGGCTTCGATCATTCGGCACCGATCAGCGAACTGGTCGCCGCCAAGGACGTCGGCGCGCTCGATACCCGCACGCTGACCCTGCACGTGAACGGCGATATCCGCCAGCACGGCGCGCTGCACGACCTGATCTGGGACGTGCCCGACATCCTGCATGAACTGTCGAAGCTCTACGCGCTGAAGGCCGGCGACCTGGTCTTCATGGGCACGCCGGCCGGCGTCGCCGCGCTGGTGCCGGGCGATACGTTCGTCGCCTCCTTCGATGGCGTGGTGGAACTACGCGGGCGCATCACCGGCTGATCCTGCCTTGCGTCGTCGACGCACGGGGTTATAGTCCACGGCACAGGCGTGTCGGCGCCGTCTACGGAGATCCCTCGATGGGCATGGTCAGCGAGTTCAAGGAATTCATCGCACGCGGCAACGTCGTCGACCTCGCCGTCGGCGTGGTGATCGGCGCGGCGTTCGGCAAGATCATCAGCAGCCTGGTCGATGGCATCGTCATGCCGCTGATCGGCCTGCTGCTGGGCGGCGTGAAGTTCGGCGACCTGGCGGTCACGCTGCGAGCCGCCGAAGTGGATGCCACCGGCAAGGAAATCGCACCGGCGCTCCTGCTGAAGTACGGCGCCTTCCTGCAGACGACCATCGACTTCCTTCTGATCGCCTTCGTGATCTTCCTGGTCCTGAAAGCCTACAACCGCGTACGCGCGCCGGCACCGGCTGCCGCCACGCCGGAAGACGTGCTGCTGCTGCGCGAGATCCGCGACGCGCTGAAGAAATAACGAACGCGGCGTTCCGGATCGGCAACGCCGTCGATGAAAACACGGGGCCACGGGCTGCTAAGCTCGTGGCCTTCGTTTTTCCGGGACTTTCCATGCGTCTTGCTCTGTTGCTGCTCGCCCTGGCCGTCGCCGCACCCGCTTTCGCCGCCTCCCGCGAAACCCGCATCCCCGATGCCTCGCTCGCTACCGCCGCGCA
Organism: Pseudoxanthomonas sp.; assembly: GCA_047600885.1. GTDB lineage: Bacteria > Pseudomonadota > Gammaproteobacteria > Xanthomonadales > Xanthomonadaceae > Pseudoxanthomonas_A. The sequence goes on from JASGKE010000002.1 coordinate 478,753, forward strand.
GCTGCGCGAACAGGCCCTCGCCGACCACACTGGCTGGAACGTCGTCGAATCGCTGACCACCGAAGTGGGCCCGCGCCTGGCCGGCAGCGAGGCCGACGCCAAGGCCGTGGCGTGGGCACAGGCGAAGTTCAGGGCGCTCGGCTTCGACAAGGTCTGGATCGAGCCGGTGACGTTCCCGAAGTGGGAGCGCCGCAGCGAGCACGCATCCGTCGTCGGCACGCATGCGCAGCCGCTGACCGTCACCGCGCTGGGCGGTAGCCCCGCAGGCACGGTGGAAGCGGAGATCGTTCGCTTCGCCGACCTCGCTGCGCTGGAGGCCGCACCGGCGGGCTCGCTGGCCGGCAAGATCGCCTTCGTCGATTACCAGATGACGTCCGCACGCGACGGCAGCGATTACCGCAATGGCGGCGCGATCCGCTCCAAGGGTCCGTCGGCCGCCATCCGCAAGGGCGCGATCGCGTTCCTGATGCGCTCGGCCGGCACCGACAACCACCGTGTCGCGCACACCGGCATCACCCGCTTCGACGAAGGCCTGACGCCGGTACCGTCGGCCTCACTGACCATCCCGGATGCCGACCAGCTGGCACGCCTGCTGCAGCGTGGCCCGGTGCGCGTCTCGCTCGCGCTGGATTGCGGCTGGGACGGTGAATACACCTCGCACAATGTGATCGGCGAAATCACCGGGCGCAGCCTGCCGAAGGAGGTCGTGGTGATCGGCGGCCACCTGGATTCCTGGGACCTGGGTACCGGTGCGATCGATGATGGCGCGGGTGTCGCCATCACCATGGCCGCCGGCCACCTGATCGGCCAGTTGAAGCAGGCGCCCAAGCGCACGATCCGGGTGATCGCCTTCGCCAACGAAGAGCAGGGCCTATATGGCGGCAAGGCGTATGCGGAGAAGCACCTGGGCGACATCGCCCGTCACCAGATCGGCGCGGAGAGCGACTTCGGCGCCGGCCGCATCTACGCCTTCAACACGGGCGCGCCGGATCACGCGCGCAAGGCCACTGAACAGATCGCCCAGGCGCTGGCGCCGTTGGGCATCGAATACGCGCCGGGCAAGGGCAGCGCGGGCCCGGACATCAGCCCGTTCGCCGCCAAGGGCATGGCGTGGGCGTGGCTGGCGCAGGACGGCAGCGACTACTTCGACCTGCACCACAACGCCGACGACACGCTGGACAAGATCGACCCGGCCGCGCTGGCGCAGAACGTGGCCGCGTACACGGTGTTCGCGTATCTGGCAGCGGATGCCGACGGCGATTTCGGCAGCCAGCTCAAGGACACAGCAGCCGGCGAGTGAGGCTCAGCGGGCGCGCTGCGCCCACTGCGCCAGGAACACCGCCGTCGCCGCGGCCACGTTGAGGCTCTCGACGGCGCCGGTGCCAGGAATCGACAGGCGCGCATCGCAGGCGGCGGCGAGGCGCGCATCCATGCCCTCGCCCTCGGCGCCCATCACATAGACGAGGCGATGCGGCAGCTTCGCCGCGAAGAGATCGTCGCCACCGCGCACCACGGTGGCGGCCAGCGAGAAGCCTGCATTCCGCAACTGGGCGGCCGCGTTGTCGGTCTGCGCCATGCGCACGAGCGGCACCTGTTCGGCACCACCCTCGGCCACGCGCGCGGCCGCGCCGGAGATCGCCAGCGTCGAATCGCGAGGCAGCAGGATGCCGGCCACGCCGAAGTGCGCGGCCGACCGCAGGATCGCGCCGAAGTTGTGCGGGTTGCCCACGCCATCGAGCCACAGCGCGGCGATGGGCTGGCCATCAGGCAACGCGCGAAGCCAGTCGGACATCGGCAGCGGCTCGACCTTGCGTACGTCGGCCACGATGCCTTCGTGGTGCGTGCTGGCGGCGAGCCTGTCCAGATCACCTTCCTCCACCACGCGATAGCCCACACGCTGCTTCACGCACCAGGCCAGCAAGGGCTTCAGCGCCTGGATGCGCGACTCGGTCAGGTAGACCTTGCGGATCGCGTCCGCGCGCCGGGCGAACACGGCCTGCACGGCATTGAGGCCATACAAGCGCAGTTCGTCGCGCGCGCTACCGGCAGCAGGACGCTCCTCGCGGGGCGCCTGCGCACGCGCGGGTCGTTCGTCGGCGTCGCGCGGCGGCCGCCGACGCTCGGGCGGATGGCCCGGCGGACGGGGCGGACGGGTGTTCCAGGGATTGCTCACCGCTGCTTCCAGAAGTCCGCGTTGCGGATGCCCAGCGCATCCGGGTCGAAGGTCGGGTCCACGCCCAGCTTCTTCTGCCGCTCGTAATCGCGCAGCGCGATCAGCGCCGGCTTCTGCAGGATCAGGATCGCGATGACGTTCAACCACGCCATCAGGCCGACGCCGATGTCGCCCAGGGTCCAGGCCATCGCCGCGTTGTGGTACGCCCCGAAGATCACCATGCCCACGATGCCCAGGCGCAGCAGCAGCGTCGCCAGCGGGTGGGTCTTCTTCGTGCCGGCTAGGTAGGTCAGGTTGGTTTCGGCCATGTAGTAATAGGCCATGATGGTGGTGAAGGCGAAGAAGAACAGCGCCACTGCCACGAAGCCCGCGCCCCAGCCCGGCAGCACCGATTCCACCGCCGCCTGGGTGAACTGCGCGCCTTCTGACGGCTGCACGCCCGGCACGCCGGAGAAGATCTCGACCAGTGTGTCCTTGCCGTTCTCGGTGACGGTCTTGAAGGTGTTGTACATGCCCGTGGACAGCAGCAGGAACGCCGTCGACGTGCACACCAGCATCGTGTCGAAGTAGATCGCGAACGCCTGCACGTAGCCCTGCTTGGCCGGGTGCGAAACCTCGGCGGCCGCCGCGGCGTGCGGACCGGTACCCTGGCCGGCTTCGTTGGCGTAGATGCCGCGCTTCACGCCCCAGATGATCGCCTGGCCGATGATCGCGCCGAAGGCCGCATGCGCACCGAAGGCACTGGAGAAGATGTCGGCGAACATCGCCGGCACCTTGCCGGCATTGGCGATCATCACGATCACCGCCATCAGGATGAAACCCAGCGCCATGAACGGCACCACGACTTCGGCGAACGTGGCGATGCGCTTGATGCCGCCGAAGATGATGATGGCCAGCACGGCCGCCACGGCGATGCCGATCCACAGTTTCAGGCTCGCCGCGCCGCCCACCGCTTCACAGCCGCCGGCGCCGCACAGCACGTTGGTCGCGCTGTCGGCGATGGCATTGGCCTGCACGCCCGGCAGCAGCAGGCCGGTGGCGATGACGGTGGCCACGGCGAACGCCACCGCGTACCACTTCAGGCCCATCGCCTTCTCGATGTAGTAAGCCGGACCGCCGCGGTAACGGCCTTCGCCGTCCTTTTCCTTGTAGATCTGGGCCAGGGTGCACTCGATGTACGAGGTCGACGCGCCCAGGAAGCCCATCACCCACATCCAGAACACCGCACCCGGACCGCCGTAAGCGATCGCCGTGGCGACGCCGGCGATGTTGCCGATGCCCATGCGGCCGGCCATCGAGATGGCCAGCGCCTGGAACGAGGACACGCCCGCCTCGGACTTCTGCCCAGTCACGGTCAGCCGGCACATCTCGGCGAAGCCGCGCACCTGCATCACGCGGGTGCGGAGGGTGAACCACAGGCCGGCACCGAGGCACAGCGCGATCAGCGCGTTGCTCCAGATGATGCCGTTCAACCAGTTGAAAAAGGCTTCCACGGGGATGCGTCTCCGTCGTTCGTGCGTGCGCTGGGATACGGGAAGGCGGCGCAGGGCGCCGCCGGGTCCCTGCAAGATAACCGCAACACGCGCCGCTGCGCAGTCCCCGCGGGCGTTTCAGCCCGCCCAGACCCGCCCGAACAGCCTCAGGTCGTGCAGTCCGTCCGGTTTGCGGATCGCGCTGCGCCGGCAGCCTTCCTCGATGAAGCCGTTCTTTTCCAGCACCCGCGCGGAGGCCGGATTGGTGTCCAGCACATGGGCCTCGATCCGGCTCAGCCCCAGCGCCGGGACCACCCAATCCAGATAGGCGGCGACCACGCGTGTCATCCGGCCTTGGCCCCACTGCCGGCGACCCAGCCAGTAGCCAAGCTCAGCGCTATGCGCCTTCTCGCCCGCGTGCGGGCGCAGGCCGATCCCGCCGCAGGCCTCGCCGTCGATCTCGATCGCGAAGACCGGGTGGCGGAAGTCGACCACGCGACCGGCAAGGAACGCCTCGCCGTCGGCACGCGTATACGGATGCGGGAAACGATCGCTCAGGCCGCGCGGCACCTGCGGATCGTCCGCATGCCGCAGCAGCGCCTCCAGGTCATCCTGCCGCCATGCGCGCAGCAGGAAACATTCGCCTTCGATGCGCACGCAGTCGAACGGGCGTGCGCCCGGATCAGCCATGGCCGCCGACGGAGGGTGTTTCGGCTTCGAGCTTGCTCAGTTCGTGCGCGACCGCTTCGGGCGAGCGCGTGAACGGCGCGAGCAGCGCGTAGAACGCCGGCACCACGTACAGCGAGAGCAGCGTGGAGAAGGTCACGCCGAAGATCACCACGATGCCGATGGTCGCGCGGCTGGCCGAACCCGGGCCGCCGGCCAGCACCAGCGGTACCGCGCCGACGACGGTGGCGACCGAGGTCATCAGGATCGGGCGCAGGCGCACGCGGGCGGATTCGGCGATGGCCTGAGCCACGCTGGCGCCGTCGTCGCGCAACTGGTTGGCGAACTCCACGATCAGGATGCCGTTCTTCGCCGCCAGGCCGATCAGCATCACGATGCCGATTTGGCTGAAGAGGTTCAGCGTGCCGCCGGTCACCCACAGGCCGATCAGCGCGCCGAGCACCGCCAGCGGCACCGTCAGCATGATGACCAGCGGATGGACGAAGCTCTCGAACTGCGCGGCCAGCACCAGGTAGACGATCAGCAGCGCCAGGGTGAAGGTCAGGAGGATCGCGCCGCCGGCTTCCTGGTACTCGCGCGACTCGCCCTTCCAGTCGATCTGCGCGTAATCGGGCAGCTCTTCATCCACCGCCTGCCGCGTCCATTCCAGCGCCTCGCCCATCGTGTAGCCCGGCGCGAGGCCGGCGCTGATGGTGATCGCACGCAGGCGATTGAAGCGGTTGAAGGTGCCGGGCTCGGCGATCTCGCTCAGGGTGACCAGGTTGGACAGCGGGATCAGCGCCCCGTCGCTGCCGCGCACGTACGTCTGCGCGAGGTCCTCGGTGTTGGCGCGCTTCTCGCGGCCGGCCTGCAGCATGACGTCGTACTCCTCGCCGTTGTCCACGTACGTGGTCACCTGGCGCGAGCCCATCATCGTTTCCAGCGTGCGACCGATCTCCTGCACCGACACGCCGAGGTCGGCGGCGCGGTCGCGGTCGATGTTCACCCGCATCTGCGGGCGCGTTTCCTTGTAATCCGAATCCGGATCCTGGATGCCGGGATTGGATTCCATCCGCTGCAGGATGCGGTCGCGCCACTGCGCCAGTTCGGCATAATCGGGGCCGCCCAGCACCAGCTGGTAGCGCTGGCCGCGGCTGCCGACCAGGCCACCGGCCACGTTGGCGCGCGCCTGCACGCCGGGTAGCTTGGACAGTTCGGCGCGCAAGCCGTTGACGACATCGTCGGTGGTGGCCTTGCGCTCGTGCCAATCCTGCAGGAACACGACGACCTGGCCGGTATGCATGTCCTCGCTGCCGCCGAAGCCGCGCGGCACGCGCGAGTTGGCGCGCTCGATCGGCTTGTCGCCGCCCACCTGGCCCATCACGATGCGCTCGACCTGCTGCATCTGGTTGACCATGTAGTCGAAGCCGGCGCCTTCCGGCCCGTCCACCATCACGAAGAAGCGGCCTCGGTCCTCCGACGGCGCCAGTTCGCTGGGCACGCGCAGGCCGAGCACCACGATAGCCACGCCGCACAGCGCCATCGCCAGCAGCACCAGGCCCAGGATGCGCTTGCCGCTCATCGCCACCAGGCGCTCGACGTGCCGCCCGTAACCATGGCTGACGCGGTTGAGCGTGCGATTTGTCCAGGCATTCAATCCGCGCGGTTCGGTATGCGGGCGCACCAGCTTGGACGACATCATCGGCGTTAGGGTCAAGGCGACGAACGCCGAGATCGCCACCGCCGCGGCGAGCGCCACCGACAGCTCACGGAACAGACGACCGGTGTTGCCTTCCATGAAGCCCACCGGCAGGAACACCGCCACCAGCACCGCGGTGGTCGCGATCACCGCGAACGCGACCTGGGTGGTGCCGCGGCGCGCCGCGACCAGCGCCGGCTCGGCGAGGTCGGCGCGGCGCTGCACGTTCTCCAGCACCACGATGGCGTCGTCCACCACCAGGCCAATACAGAGCACCAGCGCGAGCAGGGTCAGCAGGTTGATCGAGAAGCCGAACGCGTACAGCGCGATGAACGCGGAGATCAGACACACCGGCACCGTCACTGCCGGGATCAGCGCCGCGCGCAGGCTGCCGAGGAACAGCCAGATGACCAGGAACACCAGCACCATCGCCTCGGCCAGCGTCCAGTACACGCGCTCGATGGAAGCTTCGATGAAGGTGGTGCTGTCGAAGGCGACGAAGATTTCGGTGTCCTTGGGCAGCGTCTGCTGGATCACCTCGGCTTCGGCGCGCGCGGCGCGGGCCACGTCCAATGCATTCGCCGTGGAGGTACGCACGATGCCCAGGCCGACGTTCGGGACCGCATTGCTGCGCAGGTAGGAGCGGCGCTCTTCCGCGCCCAGTTCCACCTGGGCCACGTCGCCCAGGCGCACGACGTAACCGTCCGTGCCCTTGCGCAGGGGCAGCTGCGCGAACTGTTCCGGGCGCTGGTAGCCGCGCTCGACGCGCAGGGTGAAGTCGCGCGTCTGCGACTCGATCCTGCCCGCCGGCAACTCGACGTTCTGTGCGCGCAGCGCGGTCTCGACGTCGCTGGTGGTGACGCCACGCGCGGCCATCGCCTCGCGGTCCAGCCAGATGCGCATCGCGTAGCGCTGGCCGCCGCCCAGCTGCACGCGCGCCACGCCATCGAGGGCGGACAGGCGATCCAGCACGTAGCGGTCGGCGTAGTCGGTCAACTCCATCGTGTCCATCGCCGTGGACCGCATGTTCAACCAGATGATGACGTCGGCGTCGGCCTCGACCTTGGATATCTGCGGCGGATCGGCTTCTTCCGGCAGGCGGTTCATCACCCGGCTGACGCGGTCGCGCACGTCGTTGGCCGCGGCCTCGATGTCGCGACTGAGGTTGAACTCGATGGTGACGTCGGCGCGGCCGTTGCGGCTGCTGGACTGGATGGTCTTGATGCCTTCGATGCCGGACAGGCCGTCCTCGAGGATCTGGGTGATGCGCGTCTCGACCACGGCGGCCGAGGCGCCCGGGTAGTTCACTTCCACCGACACGATCGGCGGGTCGATGTTGGGCAGCTCGCGCAGGGTCAGGCGCAGGAACGACATCACGCCCAGCACGACCAGCAGCAGGCTGACCACCACCGCGAAGACGGGGCGCTTGATCGACAGGTCGGAGAGCTTCATGGCGCTCAGCCCTGGCCGTCGGCGGCGGGCGCGTCCTGCTTCGCCGGCGCGGCGGGCGCGGCATCGGCGACCTTCACGCCGGGGCGCAGCTTGCCGGTGCCGTCGATGACGATGCGATCGCCGGCGGCGACGCCCTTCACGATCTCGACCTGGCCGTCGCGGCGCACACCGGCGGCGACCGAGGCCTGCTCGACGCTGCCGTCGGCCTTCACCCGGTACACGAACGAATCACGTCCCACCTGCACCACCGCGATCTCCGGGATCACCAGCGCCTGGCGCTCGGGACGGAACAGGCGCACGTCGAGCAGCATGCCCGGACGCAGCTTGCGGTCGTCGTTGGGGAACACGGCACGCACGGTGACTGCGCGGGTGGCCGGGTCGATGCGCGCATCGACCGTCTCGACCTTGCCTTCGAACGTTTCGCCCGGGAACGCCGTCGCGGTGGCGGTGACGGCATGGCCGCCCTCCACCGAGGCCAGGGCCGCTTCCGGCACCTGGAAGTCCACGTACATCCGCGAGACGTCGTCGAGCGTGGCGATGGTGCTGTTGGCGGTGATCAGCGAACCGGGGCTGACCTGGCGGATGCCGAGCACGCCGGCGAACGGCGCCCGCACGCTGCGATCGCCGATGTCGGCGCGGGCCTGGCGCACGCGCGCGGCGGCGGCGTCGCGCAATGCCAGCTGGGTGTCCAGCTGCGAGCGCGCGATCAGCTGCTGGTCGGCGAGTTCCTTCTGGCGGCGATACAGGCGCTCGGCTTCGGCGAAGGTCGCCTCGGCCTGGACCAGCGCGGCCTGCGCCGCGTCGCCCTTCAGGGTGACCAGTTTCTGGCCGGCGGCGACCTGCTGGCCGCTTTCGAAATGCACGTCCTGGACGATCTCGCTGACCTTCGCGGTCAGGGTGACGGACTCACGCGCCTTGGCGGTGCCCAGCGCCTGCAGCGTGTCGCTCCACGCCGACGGCTGCACCACCGCGGTGGTGACCGGAATCGGTCGCTCGGCCGCGTTGCCGTTCGCCTTCGCCTGCGGCTCCGACCCACCGCAGGCGGCGAGCAGCAGGAGCGGCAGGACGCCCGCAAGGCGGAGGGTTCCGGATCGGCTGAGCATGGATCATCCCGTAATCTTCGTTATCCACGCAGTTTAACGAGCCTGCGTGACATACGCTGCCGTAGATGCGGCGGTTCGTGCCTGAAACGCGCCGAAGGGCACGCGGTGGACACAGCCGACCATGACCAATGACCCTTGCGACGACCGCCCGTCAGTCGAGCCCCAAATGGGCCAGGACTTTTAGGGCCAGCGCTTCGGGATCGCCCGCACCGGCGTCGAGGTGCAGCTCGGGATGCTGCGGCGCTTCGTACGGGGAATCGATGCCGGTGAAGTTGGGGATCAGGCCGGCGCGCGCCTTCTTGTACAGGCCCTTCACGTCGCGCGATTCGGCCACCGCCAGCGGCACGTCGACGAAGACCTCGACGAACTCGCCGTCGTCGAAGCGCTCGCGCGCCATCCGGCGCTCGGCGCGGAACGGCGAGATGAAGCTGACCAGCACGATCAGGCCGGCGTCGGTCATGAGCTTGGCCACTTCGGCGACACGACGGATGTTCTCCACGCGGTCTTCGTCGGTGAAACCAAGGTCGCGGTTCAGGCCATGGCGTACGTTGTCGCCGTCCAACAGGAAGCTGTGATAGCCGAGCGCATGCAGGCGCTTGTCGACCAGGTTGGCGATCGTCGACTTGCCCGCACCGGACAGGCCGGTGAACCAGAGCACCTTCGGCGCCTGGCCCTTCTGGCGCGCGCGTGCGGCCTTGTCCACGTCGACGTGTTGCCAGTGCACGTTGCCCGCGCGGCGCAGGGCGAAGTCCAACGTGCCGGCACCGGCGGTCGCATTGTCGTAGCGGTCGATCAGGATGAAACCGCCCAGCGCGCGATTGCGTGCATAGGCCTCGAACGCGATCGGCTCGTCCAGGCTGAGGTTGCAGTAGCCCACCTCGTTGAGCTCCAGCCGCTTGGCGGCCAGGTGCTCCTGGGTGTTCACGTCGATGCGGTGCTTGATCTCGGTGACCGTGGCCGACACCGTGCGTGCACCGATCTTCAACCAATACGGGCGGCCCGGCAGCAGCGGTGCGTCGGACATCCACAACAGATGGGCGGCGAACTGGTCGGCGACTTCGGGCGGATCGCCGGCGGCGGCGATCACGTCGCCGCGGCTGATGTCGATCTCGTCGGCCAGGGTCAGCGTAACCGCCTGGCCGGCCGAAGCGGACGCGACCTCGCCGTCGGCATCGAGCACCTGCGCCACGCGCGTGCGGCGCGATGACGGCAGCACGACCACCTCGTCGCCCGGCTTCACCACGCCGGCCGCGATCGTGCCGGCGTAGCCGCGGAAATTCTGGTGCGGGCGGTTCACCCACTGCACCGGCAGGCGCAGGCCGTCGTCGTCGTCCTGCGCGTCGATCTGCACGCGCTCCAGGTGTTCGAGCAACGCGGGACCGTCGTACCACGGCGTGCGCGCCGAACGCGACGACAGGTTGTCGCCTTCCAGCGCCGACAGCGGGATGCAGGTGACCTCGTCGATGCCCAGGCGCTGCGCCAGCGCACGGTAGTCGGCGGCGATGCGCGCGAACACGGCCGGGTCGAAGTCGACCAGGTCCATCTTGTTCACCGCCAGCACGACGTGGCGGATGCCGAGCAACGACACGATGTAGCTGTGCCGGTGGGTCTGGGTCAGCAGGCCCTTGCGCGCATCCACCAGCACCACGGCCAGGTCCGCGGTGGACGCCCCGGTGGCCATGTTGCGGGTGTACTGCTCGTGGCCGGGGCAGTCGGCGACGATGAACTTGCGTTGGTCGGTGTCGAAGTAGCGATAAGCCACGTCGATGGTGATGCCCTGCTCGCGCTCGGCGGCCAGGCCGTCCAGCAACAGCGCGTAGTCGATGCGCTCGCCCTGGGTGCCGTGCTTGCGGCTGTCCTTCTCCAGCGCAGCCAACTGGTCGTCGAACAGGCGCTTGCTGTCGTACAGCAGGCGGCCGATCAGCGTGCTCTTGCCGTCGTCCACGCTGCCGCAGGTGATGAAGCGCAGCAGCGGCTTGGCTTCGTGCTGCTTGAGGTAGGACGCGATGTCGGTGGCGGCGCTGTCAGAGGGCGTGCCCATCAGAAATAGCCCTCCAGCTTCTTCTTCTCCATCGACGCCCCGGGGTCGTGATCGATCACCCGGCCCTGCCGTTCGGAACTGGTGGTCACCAGCATCTCGGCGATGATCTTCTCCAGCGAATCGGCCTCGGATTCGATCGCGCCCGTCAGCGGATAGCAGCCCAGCGTACGGAAGCGCACGCGGCGGTGCTGCGGCACTTCGCCCTCGCGCAGCGGCAAGCGTTCGTCATCCACCATCAGCAGGGCGCCATCCCGCTCGACCACCGGCCGCTCGGCGGCGAAATACAGCGGCACCACCGGGATGTGCTCGCGGTAGATGTAGAGCCAGATGTCCAGCTCGGTCCAGTTCGACAGCGGGAACACCCGCACGCTCTCGCCGGTGTTGATGCGCGCGTTGTAGAGGTTCCACAGTTCGGGACGCTGGTTCTTCGGATCCCAGCGGTGCTTGTCGTTGCGGAACGAGAACACGCGCTCCTTGGCGCGCGACTTCTCCTCGTCGCGGCGGGCACCGCCGATGGCGGCATCGAACTTGTAGTGGTCCAGCGCCTGCTTCAGGCCCTGGGTCTTCATGACGTCGGTGTGGACGGTGGCGCCGTGGCTGATCGGACCGATGTCGCGGGCGATGCCGTCCGGGTTGATGTGCACGCGCAGGTCCACGCCGGTCTCGGCGGCGCGGCGGTCGCGGAAGGCGATCATCTCGCGGAACTTCCAGCGCGTATCCACGTGCAGCAGCGGGATCGGCGGCCGGGCCGGGGCGAACGCCTTCAGCAGCAGGTGCAGCAGCACCGAGCTGTCCTTGCCCACCGAGTACAGCAGCACCGGGTTGCGGAACTCGGCGGCGACCTCCCTCAGGATGTGGATGCTTTCCGCTTCCAGGCGGTCGAGGTGGGACAGGCGGTGTACGGCGGTCATCGAGGGGCGCGGCAGGGGTGGAATCCGGACGCGCTAGCCTAGCAGGGCTTCGCCATGGGACCGGGAGGGCGGCCAGTATTCGGCCACGGGCTCATGCCGGCGAAATAAGCGGGCGACATAAGCCCATAACCATGCGTCCTTTCAGCCCGCGGCGACGGCTTCCTAACATCGACCGTCCCAGTCGCGCCCGTGGGCCCTGCCGATGTCTGCCACCCAGCCTGTCCTTGCCCCCATCCCCCTCGCGGAGGAACGGCGGACGCTGCTGGCCCAGGCGGTGGCGGGGTTGGATGGCGCCAGCCTGTGGTGGATCTCCGGCTACGCCGCCGGCCTGGCCCAGGCCCAGCTGGCCCCGCAGGCCGCCGCCACGCATCCGCAGGCCCTGGCGGTCGTGCCCGCCGCGGCCCCGCAGACCGCGCAGCGCCTGACCATCGTCTACGGCAGCCAGACCGGCAACGCGCGCCGGGCCGCCGAAGCGCTCGCCCACGAGGCCGAGGCCGCCGGCCTGGTCGTGCGCCTGCTGCGCGCCGATGCCTACCCGCAGCGCGAGCTGGCGGCCGAACGCCTCCTCTATATCGTCATCAGCACTCAGGGCGAAGGCGACCCGCCGGACGACAGTATCGGCCTGGTCGAATTCCTGCGCGGCAAGCGCGCCCCCAAGCTACCCGAGCTGAAGTTCGCCGTGCTGGGCCTGGGCGATTCGAGCTACGCCGATTTCTGCGGCATCGCCCAACGCCTCGACACGCGGCTGGCCGAACTCGGCGGCAGCCGGGTGCTGCCGGCCGGCCTGGCCGACCTGGACATCGACACCGTCGCCACCCCGTGGCGCACGCAGGCCCTCGCCCAGGCGCGCGAGCTGTTGAAGGCGCCGACGACGGCCACTCCGCTGGCCACGGTGACCCCGCTGCGTCCGTCGGGCCAACCGGCGTGGTCGCACGAGCATCCGTTCCCGGCCGAGCTGCTGCTCAACCAGCGCATCAGCGGCCGCGACTTCAAGGGCCCGCGCTTCGGCCAGCACGGCACCGCCGACAAGGACGTGCGCCATGTCGAGCTGTCGCTGGAAGGCAGCGGCCTGCATTACGAACCCGGCGACGCGCTCGGCGTGCGCCACCGCAACCCGGCCGCACTGGTCGATAACGTGCTGGATGCGCTGCGCCTGGAGGGCGAGACCGCGGTCAGCGATGGCGGCGACACGCTGCCGCTGCGCGAGTGGCTGGCGGCGCGCCGCGAGCTGACCCGCCTGTCGCGGCCGTTCCTGGCCACGCATGCCGCGCACGCGCAGGCCGACGACCTCAACGCCCTGCTCGGCCCGGCGAATGCGCCGTCGCTGGCGCAGCTGTTCGGCAGTCACCAGATCATCGACGTGTTGCGCCGCTGGCCCGCCGGCTGGAGCGCGCAGGAACTGGTCGCCGCCCTGCGTCCGCTTGCGCCGCGCCTGTATTCGATTGCCTCCAGCCGCAAGCGCGTGGGCGAGGAAGCGCACCTGACCGTCGACGTGCTCGGCTACGAGGCCTTCGGCCACGCCCACGGCGGCGCCGCCAGCGGCTTCCTGTCGGCGCTGGACGAAGGCGACCAAGTGCCGGTCTACATCGAGGCCAACGAGCGCTTCCGCGTGCCGGCCGACAGCAGCCGCGACATCCTGATGATCGGGCCCGGCACCGGCGTGGCGCCGTTCCGCGGCTTCGTGCAGGAACGCGCCGAAACCGGCGCGCGCGGCCGCAACTGGCTGTTCTTCGGCGCCCCGCACTTCAACCACGGCTTCTTCTACCAGAGCGAGTGGCAGGACGCGCTGCGCAGCGGCGAACTGCACCGCCTGGACCTGGCGTTCTCGCGCGACCAGGCGCAGAAGGTCTACGTGCAGCACCGCCTGCGCGAACGCGGCCGCGAGGTCTACGACTGGTTGCAGAACGGCGCGCATCTTTACGTCTGCGGCGCCATCGCCATGGGCAAGGACGTGCATGCCGCGCTGCAGGCCATCGTGGCCGAGCACGGCGGCCTGGATGAAGAGGCCGCTCGCGAGTACCTGACCACCCTGCAGACCGAAGGCCGCTACGGCCGCGATGTGTACTGACGGAATCCCCCGATGAGCAACCACTCCGTCGAAGACATCAAATCCGAGAGCCACCGCCTGCGCGGCAGCCTGCTCGACAGCCTGGCCGATCCGGTCACCGGCGCGCTGCGCGAATCGGACCAGACCCTGATCAAGTACCACGGCAGCTACCAGCAGGACGATCGCGACCTGCGCGACGAGCGTCGCCGGCAGAAGCTGGAACCGGCCTACCAGTTCATGATCCGCACGCGCACGCCCGGTGGCGTGGTGACCCCAGCGCAGTGGCTGAAGCTGGATGCTATCGCCACCCAGTACGCCAACCATTCGCTGCGCATCACCACCCGGCAGGCGTTCCAGTACCACGGCGTGATCAAGCGCGAACTGAAGGCCACGATGCAGGCCATCAATGCCGCGCTGATCGATACGCTGGCCGCCTGCGGCGACGTCAACCGCAACGTGCTGGTCGCGGCCAATCCGCTGGAGTCGCGCGCGCACGCCGAGGTGCAGGCCTGGGCGACGAAGCTGTCCGAGCACCTGCTGCCGAACACCCGCGCCTATTACGAGATCTGGCTGGACGAGGAGCGCGTGGCCGGCAGCGGCGAGGAAGAGGAGCCGATCTACGGCGCCACCTACCTGCCGCGCAAGTTCAAGGTCGGTTTCGCCGTCCCGCCGGTCAACGATGTGGACGTGTTCGCGAATGACCTCGGCTTCATCGCCGTGCTGGAAGATGGCGTGCTGGCCGGCTTTAACCTCGTGATCGGCGGCGGCATGGGCGCGACCCATGGCGATGCGGAAACCTACCCGCGCGTCGGCAACGTGGTCGGCTTCATCACGCCCGAGCAGCTGCTCGATGTCGCCACGGCCGTGGTCACCAACCAGCGCGACCTCGGCAACCGCGACGTGCGCAAGCGCGCGCGCTTCAAGTACACGATCGACGACCATGGCCTGGACACCGTGGTCGGCGAGATCGAGCGCCGCAGCGGCGTGACGCTGCAGCCGGTGCGCGCGTTCCGCTTCGACCACAACGGCGACCGCTACGGCTGGGTGGAAGGCGAAGACGGGCGCTGGCACCTGACCCTGCATCTGTTCGCCGGCCGCATCGCCGACACCGCCCATGCCACGCACCTGACCGGCCTGCGCGAGATCGCCAACGTGCACCGCGGTGAGTTCCGTATGACGCCGAACCAGAACCTGGTGATCGCCGGCGTGCCGGCGGGCGAACGCGAGCGCATCGACGCGCTGGTGAAGGCGCACGGACTGGACGACGGCCAGCGTCTGGGCACGGCCCTGCAGCGCGCGGCGGTGGCCTGCGTGGCGCTGCCGACCTGCGGGCTGGCGATGGCGGAAGCCGAACGCTACCTGCCCGACTTCACCGACCGCCTGCAGCCGTTGCTGGAAAAGCACGGCCTGCGCGATGCGCCGATCCTGCTGCGCATTTCCGGCTGCCCGAACGGCTGCTCGCGCCCCTATCTCGCCGAGATCGCCCTCGTCGGCAAGGCGCCGGGCCGCTACAACCTGATGCTCGGCGGCGACGCGCGCGGCCAACGGCTCAACACGCTGTACCGCGAGAACATCGACGAGGCCGCCATCCTCGACACGCTCGACGGCCTGTTCGCACGCTACGCCGGCGAACGCGACGACGGCGAAGGCTTCGGCGACTTCCTCCACCGCAGCGGCGTGGTCGCCCTGCCCGCGTACCCCACCCACCGACAGATCGCACTGGAACTGCACGCATGAGCGCCCCCGCCCTTTCCCTGGACACCGACCAGATCGCCGAGCACAACGTCTGGCTGGAAACGCAGACGGCCGAGCAGCGCGTCGCCTGGGCGCTCAAGCACGGGCCGGCCGGGGCCGCCATGTCGTCCAGCTTCGGCGCACAGGCCGCCGTGCTGCTGCACATGGTCTCGCAGCAGAAACCGGACGTGCCGGTGGTCCTCATCGACACCGGCTACCTGTTCCCCGAAACCTACCGCTTCGCCGACGAACTGGTGGACCGGCTCAAGCTCAACCTGCAGGTGTTCCGCCCGCTGGTCAGCCGCGCCTGGATGGAAGCGCGCCATGGTCGCCTCTGGGAACAGGGCCTGGTCGGCATCGAGCAGTACAACAGCCTGCGCAAGGTGGAGCCGATGAAGCGCGCCTTGAAGGAGCTGGGCGTGGGCACGTGGTTCACCGGCCTGCGCCGCACCCAGGCGACCAGCCGCGCGAACGCGCCGGTGCTGCAGCAGCGCGAGGAGCGCTGGAAGCTCAACCCCATCGTCGACTGGACCGACCGCGACGTCTGGCAGTACATGAAGCAGCACGACCTGCCCTATCACCCGCTGTGGGAACAGGGCTACGTGTCGATCGGCGACTTCCACACCACGCGCCGCTGGGAACCCGGCATGCGCGAGGAGGACACCCGCTTCAACGGCTTGAAGCGCGAGTGCGGCATCCACGTCGAGGTCTGACGGCTACGCGTCCCGTGGTCTGAGGTTCGCGCCGGGCCAGCCCCGTTTCATCGCCGGATCGCCGGCTCCGTCGCGGCCCCCCTTCCCTCCGCGGGCGACCCCGTTATCCTCCACGGCACTCCCAACGCCGTGGTGCCCGACGTGTTCCCCAGCCTGCTCCTGATCATCCGCATCCTCATCGCCTGGTTCGTCGCGATCCTGATGGCGGGCTTGGTGTGGAACGGCCTCTTCGACCACACGTTCCTGTCCGGCACCGCCAGCTGGCTGTTCAACCTGGCCGCGACGCTGGTGATGATCTCGGTGCTGATCGGCCTGATCAGCCATCTGCGTCGGATCTGGCTGATCACCGGGCGCCTGGACAGCGCCACGCTGTCGAGTCGCCAGCGCCGGCAGATCGAAGTGCCGCTGGACACTGCCGCGGCGTTCGCGCTGACCGAAGGCGCGCTGCGTGAACTGCCCCGCGCCGAAGACGTCGAAAGCGCCCCCGACAGCCTGCAGGTGCGGGTCAAGGTGCGCCGCGCGGACAGCTTCGACGGCCCCAGCCAGCCTTCGCGCTTCAACATCATGGCCCGCTTCGCGGTGAAGCGCGACCTCGTGCAGGCCACGGTCACGCCCGGCAACGGCACCAGCAGCATCACGCTGATGGTCGGTCCCGAAGCGAGCGCATGGCTGGACCTGTTCGTGCTCGACGATGGCGTCAACGTGGAGAACGCCGAAGCCGTCACCCGCGCCATCACCCGCCGTGTCGCCGACCAGCGCCGGCAGGAGCAGGCCGACGTGGTGAAGACCGTCAGCGAGAAGGAACTCACCGTGGCGCGCCTGAACTTGCTCAACGCGCAGGTCGAACCGCACTTCCTCTACAACACGCTGGCCAGTGCGCAGGTGCTGACGCGCACCGATCCGCCGCGCGCCGACATCATGCTCGGCCACCTGATCCAGTACCTGCGCAGCTCGCTGCCGCGCACCGACGATGCGCTGTCCACGCTGGGCGAGGAGCTGGAACGCACCCAGGCCTACCTCGAGATCCTGAAGATCCGCATGGGTTCGCGGCTCAACGTGCAGGTCGAGGTGCCGGACGCGCTGAAATCCGGTGCCGATGCCGTCGATGATGCTGCAGACCCTGGTCGAGAATGCGATCAAGCACGGCCTGGAGCCTAAGACCGGCGGCGGCACCATCTGGATCCTCGCCCGCAAGCATGACGACCACGCCACGCTCACCGTCGCCGACGACGGCCAGGGGTTCGGCGGCCAGAGCACCGGCACCGGCATCGGCCTGAAGAACCTGCGCGAACGCCTGCGCCTGACCTTCGGCAACGACGCCTCGTTCGCCATCGTCTCCAACTTCCCCAGTGGCGTCGCCGCCACGCTGACGCTGCCGCTGGACGGCAAGGCAGGTGCCGCATGAACTTCCGGGGCGTGATCGCCGAAGACGAGGAGCTGCTGCGCACCGCGCTGTCCTCGCTGCTGAAGGACGCCTGGCCGCAGCTGGAGATCGTGGCCGAATGCGAGGACGGCGCCAGCGCGCTGGAATCGATCGCCGAACTGCAACCGGACGTGGCCTTCCTCGACATCCGCATGCCCGGCCTGACCGGCATCGAAGTCGCGCGCGGCCTGGCCGAAGCGAGTCCGCGCACGCAGGTGGTGTTCGTCACCGCGTACGACCAATACGCCATCGACGCGTTCGAACAAGGCGCGATCGATTACCTGCTGAAGCCGATCACCCGCGAACGGCTGCTGGCCACCGTGCAGCGCATCCAGGCGCGCGCGGCGGCCGGGCATCCGGACGGCGCCACGCTGGACGCGCTGCTGCGCCACCTGTCGGCACGCCAGGTCGCCTCGTCCGAGCCGCCACTGGTGTGGATCACCGCCAGCGCGGGCAAGGACACCAAGCTGATCATGGTGGACGACGTGGCCTACTTCCAGGCCGACAACAAGTACACGACGGTGATGACGGCCGACGGCGAATCGCTGTTGCGCACGCCGCTGCGCGAACTGCTGGATTCGCTGGACGCCACCACTTTCAAGCAGATCCACCGCTCCACCATCGTCAACATGAAGGCCGTGGCTTCGGTCAGCCGCGACGACACCGGCCGCGGCCGGCTGAAGCTGAAGAACCGCCCGGAGACACTGACCGTCAGCCAGCCCTTCATGACCCTGTTCCGCAACATGTAGCGCCGACGTAAACCCTGCCGCCCCGTGCGGCATCCAACGTGGCATCGCCGACATGGCGCCTTCGCGCCGTGGTGGGCATGCCCTTGCCGAATGGAAACCGAGGAACCGCCATGCGCATCATCACGTCCCTGATGTCCTGCCTGCTGGCCCTGGCAGGATGCGACGACAAGCCGAGCGTCACCACCATCCACCACAGCAGCGCGAACGGTGTCGACACGCTCTTCAGCAAGAGCACGCTGAAGGAAGGCGTCGCGACGTTCGAGTGCTTCGCCAGCGAGAGCGGCCAGTGCCACTACCGTGTCTACACGGAGACGTGCCCGACGCCGGCACCTGGCAAGAACCTCGCCGCGTGCGAACACACCACGCTGGAGGACTTCGTGCTGGCGCCCGGCAAGACGCACGAGATCCGCGGGCTGCCCGACGGGCTATCGCGAATGCGTGGCGCAACGGGCGGTTGGTGAACACTGCCCTTCGTGAGCGGTCAGGCGGCGGGCTTGCCCGCCATGCGCTGCTCCATCACGCAGGCCAGCCCGAAGCCGATCGCGTAGGCGACAACGTCCAAGAGATCTGGCGTGCTACCCAGCACGATGCGCAGCACCGGCGACGTGACCTGCCAGCCCGTCTGCTGGCTGACGTACTGCGCCGCCTCGACGGCTAGGCCGACCGCGAGCGCGAGCAGCGGCCGCGTCGGCGGGCGCAGCCACACGACGCTGGCCAGCACGCAATGCACCCAGACCACGGCCAGCACGTCGCCAGCGAAACTGCGAAGCCAACCCAGTCCCGCGCCGACCGTCGCCAGCAGCACGAGCACCACGAACAGACCCAGCGCCCACCCCGCCGCGACGGGGTCGAACCGCCACCTCAGGCGCTGCCGCAATGCGCACCTTCGAGGCTCTTGCCGCCGCACGCCAGGCATTTGCGGTACTTCTGCCGCTGCCGGTTGTAGCGCACGCGCGACATCATGCCGCCGCAGGCGCAGCGCAGTTCGCGACCGCGCGCCCAGCGATAGAGCCGCCAGGTCGAATGCAGCGCCCAGGCCGTGCCCAGCAGGATGGCGAGCAGGAACGCCAGCGACGCCAGCCGTTGCGGCGTGAATTCGCCGAGCGTGCGCCCGGTGCGGGTGACCGCTTCGGCCGTGGCGAGTCCTCCCACGGCGATCACCGCCGCCGGCACGTACATGCGCACGACCATCTTCGAAATGCGGTTCATGGGAATGCCGACACAGACCCGTGGAGACGCCGCCAGCGTCGCCCGGACGCCGGCCTCCGTCAATCACGCCGACGGGGGACGCTCAGCTGGTGATGGTCTGGGTGAGCGCCTGCCACGTGGGCGGCTCGGGCCAATCGGGATCCTGGTTGCCGTCGATCACCCGGCGCAGGTCGCGGCGGTCGATCTGCGGTGCCAGCGCGCGCACCAGATCCAGCGCGTAGTCGCGCAGCACGCGTTCGCGCGGCAGCACCGCCCAGGCGATGCACTCCTTCACTTCCGCCGGTGCCGGCCACGCGCGCAGGTCGGTGTCCGCCGCGTTGACCGCCATTTCCGCCAGCAGGCCGACGCCCAGACCGGCGCGCACGTAGGTCTTGATCAGGTCGGCATCGAGTGCGGTGAGCGCGATGTTCGGCTCCAGGCCGACCTTGGCGAAGGCGCGCTGCAGTGACGAGCCGGGACGGGTCGAGGATTCGTAGCTGATCAGCGGCTGGTCGGCGAGGTCGGCCATGCCAGGCACGCCGCCGGCCTGTTCCAATGCATGCCCGCGCGGCACCAGGACGAGCCGGCGCCAGCGGTACAGCGGCACGGCGATGCCGGCCTGCGGCTGGTCGCCTGCGGTGCTGACCACCGCCATGTCGGCATCGCCCTGGGTGAGCAGATCGAGCGCGGTGCTTTCCGGCGCCTGCTGCAGGTGGACGCTGACCTGCGGATAGTCGCGCTTGATCTGGGCGATCGCCGGCGGCAGCACGAAGCGCGCCTGCGTGTGGGTGGTCACCAGCACCAGTTGGCCCTGGCTCTCGCGGCGCTGGTTGGCGGCGTAGGTGCGGATGTTGTTGGCTTCGGCCAGCACCAGGCGCGAGCGCTCGATCACTTCCTGGCCGGCCGGGGTGATGCTCTCCAGGCTGCGACCCTTGCGAACGAACAGGAGGAAGCCGAGCTCATCTTCCAGCTGCTTGAGCTGCTTGGACAGGCCCGGCTGGGTGGCATGCACGCGCGCCGCTGCCAGCGTGATGTTCAGGTCGGCATCGGCGATCGCCACCAGGTAGCGGAGTTGGGTCAGCGTCATCGGCGTTGGGCGCGGATCGGCCCACCGGAGGGGGCCTTGGACTGTAGAGGATTTCCCCGGACCGTAGCCGGCACCGCTTATAACCGCAAGGCATATGGTGTTGGTGGGATGTCATTTCCGGCGGCTATGACGCGGCAGTACGGTCATCAGCCCGCCCCTGTCCGCCAAGCCCGTGAGCGCTCCGCTGTTTCCCCTGTTCGCCGACCTGCAAGGCCGCCGGGTACTGGTCGTGGGCGGTGGCGCCGTCGCCGAGCGCAAGACCGACGCCCTGCTGCGCACCGGCGCACGACCCCGGGTGGTGTCGCCGACGCTCACCGCACCGCTGGCCGCCTGGCACGCCGCAGGCAGGATCGACTGGCAGGAAGGCGTGTTCGAACCCGCGCACCTGGACGATGCCTGGCTGGTGGTCGCCGCCACCGGTGACCGCACCGTCAACCGCGCCATCGCCACGGCCGCCGACGCGCGCCGCCTGCTGGCCAACGTGGTCGATGACGCCGCGCTGTCCAGCTTCCAGGTACCGGCCATCGTGGAACGCGGGCCGCTGCAGGTCGCCATCTCCAGCGGCGGCGGTGCACCGATGCTGGCGCGGCACCTGCGTCGCCAACTGGAAACGCTCCTCGACGATTCGTGGGCCTCGCTCGCCGAGTTGTTCACGCGCCAGCGCCAGCGCATCCGCCAGCGCTTCCCGCGACCGGCCGAGCGCCGCCGCTTCTTCGAGAAGATCCTTGCCGGTCCGTTGCCGCGGCTGTTCCGCCAGCAGTTGCATGGCCAGGCCGAGCAGCAGTTTCTCGCCGCTTTGGATGAAGCCTCGCCGTCGTCGCGCAGCGGCACCGTCGCGGTAGTCGGTGCCGGCCCCGGCGATGCCGGCTTGCTCACGCTCAACGCGCTGCGTGCGATGAACGAAGCCGACGTGATCCTGCATGACCGCCTCGTCAGTGAGGACGTGCTGCGCCTCGGCCGTCGCGACGCGACCTACATCGAAGTAGGCAAGTCGGCGACGGGACAGAGCACGCGGCAGGACGACATCCACGCGCTGATGCTTGAGAACGCGCGCGCCGGTCGCCGCGTGGTGCGCTTGAAGGGCGGCGATCCGTTCGTGTTCGGACGCGGCGGCGAAGAACTGGAGTTCCTGCGCGCGCACGGCATTCCCTACGAGGTCGTGCCCGGCATCACCGCCGCCGTCGCCTGCGCCGCCTATGCCGGCATTCCGCTGACCCATCGCGACCATGCGCAGGCGGTGCGCCTGGTGACCGCGCACTGCAAGGACTCGCTCGACACGCTCGACTGGGCGGCGCTGGCGCAGGACCGGCAGACCCTGGCCGTCTACATGGGCGTGGCCGGGCTGGAAGGCCTGCGCGATCGCCTGCTGGCCCATGGGCGCGCGCCGTCCACGCCGTTCGCGATCGTGGAGAACGGCTCCCGCCGCGAGCAACGCGTGCTGAACGGCACCCTGGCCGATCTGCCGGAAACTGCGCGTTCACACCACGTACGCTCGCCCGCCCTGCTGATCCTCGGCGAGGTGGCGGCGCTGGCGGGCACGCTGCACTGGTTCGGCCAGCCCCCGATCAGCGCGGCGGTACCCACACATTCCCGCAACCTTCCGGCGCCCACACTGCAGGCCGCCTGACCGTTCCCACCTGGAGATTCCATGGCCATTTACGACAGCATCCTGGACACCGTCGGTCGCACGCCGGTCGTCAAACTGCACCGCATCGCGCCGGAGCACGTCACCCTCTACGCCAAGGTGGAATCGTTCAATCCCGGCGGCTCGGTGAAGGACCGCCTGGCGCTGGCGATCGTCCTCGATGCCGAAGCCAAGGGCCTGCTGAAGCCGGGCGACACCATCATCGAAGCGACCTCCGGCAACACCGGCGTGGCGCTCGCCCTGGTCGCCGCGGCGCGCGGCTACAAGTTCGTCGCGGTCATGGTGGAGACGTTCTCCATCGAGCGCCGCAAGCTGATGCGCGCGTACGGCGCCAAGGTCATCCTGACGCCGGCCGCCGAACGCGGCAGCGGCATGGTGCGGCGCGCGGAAGAACTGGCGAAGAAGCACGGCTGGTTCCTCGCGCGCCAGTTCGCCAATCCGGCCAACCCGGCCTACCACCGGCAGACGACGGCGGCGGAAATCCTGCGCGATTTCGCCGGCCTGCGGCTGGATCATTTCATCACCGGCTGGGGCACGGGCGGCACGCTGACCGGCGTGGGCGAAGTGCTGAAGGTCGCGCGCCCTGAAGTGCGCATCACTGCTTCCGAACCTGCTGGCGCATCGCTGCTGCTGGGCAAGGAATGGCAGCCGCACAAGATCCAGGGCTGGACGCCGGACTTCGTGCCGGAGGTGCTGAACCGCGAGGTCGCCGACGAGATCCTGCCGGTCACCGACGTCGACGCCATCGCCACCGCGCGCCGTCTGGCGGCCGAGGAAGGCATCTTCGTCGGCATCTCCGCTGGCGCCACCGTCGCGGCGGCCCTGCAGGTCGCGCAGAAGGCCAAGCCCGGTGACGTGCTGCTGGCGGTGTTGCCGGATACCGGCGAACGCTACTTCTCGACGCCGCTGTTCGAAGGCGTCAACGAAGGCTCCGACGACGAGTGGCTGGCCTCGCTGGGCGACGCGGCACTGCCGTAATCGATGTCAGGACGACGGCGGCTCGACGCAATCGCGCCGCCACGTCCATTCCATCGCCTTGCCGTCGTCGCGCCCGTCATCGACGCGCGCATGCAGCGTATCGGCGTCCGGTCGCCAGTAGATCACGCGCTTCGGGAAGTCATGCGCGGGATTGGCGAACACGACGCGATCCGCTTCCACCCGCTCCGCCGGAAATGCGGTGACGGCGCTGCCGTCGGGCTGCGCAAGGAATACCCAGCGTCCGTCCCGTTGCGCGATCCGCATGAACTCGAAGCCGATTGCTTTGCCGTCACGCGTATCACGGTGCATGCCGACCAGCAGCCCGCCCCGCGGCACCATCCAGGTTTCTTCGCTGAAGGTCTTTCCGCTCGCGCCGCACCAGTGGCCGGCGAGCCAATCCAGGTCGCCGGCCAGCGCCGGCGTGGCCATCAGGACTGTCGACAGGGCCAGGAAAGATGTCACCAGGCGTTTCATGGGTACGCTCCCTGCTATGGATCACGTGTGGCGCGACCTTAGCAGGCAACGGACCGGATGGATCGGCATGCCCGTGCAGTAGCGCAGGACACTAGTCTTCGTACAGCTCGAGCGGCAGGTCGTCCGGATCGGCGAAGAAGGTGAAGCGGCGGCCGGTGTATTCGTCCACGCGCACCGGTTCGGTCGGCACGCCGTGCGTCTGCAGGTGCGCGATGGCGGCATCGATATCGGCCACGCGCAATGCCAGGTGGCGCAGGCCGCAGGCTTCCGGCCGCGATACGCGCGCCGGCGGCGACGGGAACGAGAACAGCTCGACCTGCGTGCCGTCAGGCAGCGCCAGGTCGAGTTTCCACGAGTCGCGTTCGGCACGGTAGTGCTCAGCGACGACCCGCAACCCCAGCACCTCGGTATAGAAGCGCTTCGATCGCGCGTAGTCCGACGCGATGATCGCCACGTGGTGCAGGCCTTCGATCCGCATGTCAGTGCGCCGCGGCCGCGTCGGCACCGGCGTTGCCGCCCGACGGTGCTTTGCCGCCGCGCATCAACAACACCAGCGGCATCGACACCAGCGTGAGCAGCATCATCAGCTTGAAATCGTTGAGGTAGCCGATGGCCGACGCCTGCCGATTGACCTCGGCGTTGAGCAGGGCCAGGCCGGTGGCCGTGGACGGATTCATCGCCGCCGGCAGCAACGTGATCTCCGCGCCGAAGGCCGGAATGCGCGCACCGATCTCCGCGTGGTTCACCTGCAGCGCGCGCGACAGCATCGTCATCACCACCGAGATGCCCACCGACGAACCGATGTTGCGCACCAGGCTGAAGAGGCCGGCGGCTTCGGTGCGCTGGTGCGGCTCGAGGGTGGCGTAAGCCACCGTCGAGATCGGCACGAACACCAATCCCAGGCCCATGCCCTGGACCACGCCCAGCCAGACGATCGAATGCATGGAGGCGTTCGGGCCGAACTGGGTCATGCCATGCAGCGAGACCACCATCAGGGCCATGCCGACCAGGATCGGCCAGCGTGCGTCGATGCGGCCCAGCAGGCGGCCGACGATCATCATGCTGAACATCGTGCCCACGCCGCGCGGCGCCAGCACCAGGCCGATGGTCAGCACCGGGTAGTTCATCAGCGTGCTGAGGTAGGGTGGAAGCAGCGCCAGCGTGGCGAACAACACGATGCCGACGACGAAGATCAGCGCGCAGCCGACCGCGAAGTTGGCGTTCTTGAGCAACCCCAGGTCGAGCAGCGCGTGGTCGCGCTTGCGCCACCACCACAGGCCGTAGGTGTAGAGGGCGAGGAAGGCGATCGCCGCTTCGACCTGGATCTCCAGGCTGCCGAACCAGTCTTCGCTCTGTCCGCGGTCGAGGAACAGCTGCAGCGCACCGATGCCCAACGCGAGCAGCGCGAGGCCGACACCGTCGAGCGGCCGTTCGTGCGGCACGTCCTTCTTGACGCTGGCCATGATGCCCACCAGCGCGAGGATGCCGATCGGCAGGTTGATCAGGAACACCCAGTGCCAGCTGTAGTTCTGGGTCAGGAAGCCGCCGAGCGGCGGACCGAGGATGGGGCCAACCATGATGCCCATGCCCCACATCGCCATCGCGGCGCCGTGCTTCTCCTTCGGGAAGGCATCGAGCAGCAGCGACTGCGAGATCGGCACCAGCGACGCGCCGAACACGCCCTGGAGGATGCGGAACAGCACCATCTCGCCGATGCCGCTGGCGATGCCGCACAGCAGCGAGGCGACGGTGAAGCCGCTCACCGCGATGATCAGCAAGCGGCGACGGCCGAGGCGGCCGGCGAGCCAGCCGGTGACCGGCGTCAGGATCGCGGCGGCGACGATGTAGCTGGTCAGCACCCACGACACCTGGTCCTGGGTGGCCGACAGCGAGCCCTGCATGTCCGGCAGCGCGACGTTGGCGATGGTGGTGTCCAGCGCCTGCATCAGCGTGGCCAGCATCACCGAGCCGACCAGCAGCGTGCGCTTGCCGGTGTCGTCCTGCGCGGGTGCAGCGGGAGCGGCGGTTGTGCTCATGGGAAATTCCGGAAGAGACCATCGCGCGCGGGGCGCGACGATCCAGAGGTCACCCGGGGCGCGGCGTCAGCGGGGCCGGGCCCCACCACAGTGCCCTCGCCCGCATCCGCGCACGCCCGGGATGACATGGAAACGGGGACTCAGCGTGCGGCGGTGGCGCGGCTGGAGGCCGTGCCGCCATCACGCAACTCGACGTGCACGTCGGCGCTCATGCCAGCGCGCAGTTGCGGCGCATCGGCAGCGGCGCTGTCGATCTCCAGGCGCACCGGGATGCGCTGGACGATCTTCACCCAGTTGCCGGTCGCGTTCTGCGGCGGCAGCACGCTGAACTCGGCACCGGAGGCCGGCGCGATGGAGGCCACGTGCGCCTTCCACTTCACGCCGGGATAGCTGTCGACTTCAATGGTCGCGGACTGGCCGACCTTCATCTTCTCCAGCTCGGTTTCCTTGAAGTTGGCTTCCACCCAGATCGGCGACGTGGCGACCAGCGGCATCGCGGTCTGGCCGACGTTGATGTACTCGCCCACCTGCAGGTCGTGCAGGCCGACGATGCCGTCGACCGGCGCACGCACTTCGGCGTGGTCCAGGTCCAGTCGGGCCTTGGCCAGCATCGCCGCGGCGGCACGGTACTCGGGCAGGTCCTGCGTCGGCGTGCCCGGGCTGCCGCTCAGCGACGCGGTGGCTTCGGATTGGCTGGCGATCGCGTCGGCCAGGTCGGTGCGCGCTTCGGCGACGGCATGGCGCGCGTCGTCCAGCATCTTGCGCGACACCAGCTGCTGGCTGGCGAGCTGCTGCATGCGCTGCAGGTCGCGCTGCGCCCAGGTCAGCGTCTCGCGCGCGGCCTGGATCGAGGTGCCGGTGCCCACCACTTTGGCGCGGCTGGCATTGGCCGAGTTGGCCATGCGCGCGACCAGCGCTTCGTTCTGCGCGACGGCGATCGTCAGCGGATCGGCGTCGATGCGGAACAGCAGGTCGCCCTTCTTCACCGGCTGGTTCTGCTGCACGGCGACTTCGACCACGCGGCCACCGACCTGCGGCGCGATGAGGATGCGCTCGGCCTTGATGTAGGCGTTGTCGGTGCTGACCTCGCGGCCGGAGGCGACGTACTCCCAGCCGAAGAAGCCGGCGACGGCGAGCGGGCCGGCCACCCACAGCCACAGGGGCACGCGGCGGCGCTTGGGAGCGGGAGATTTGGCCGCGTTCTCGGCGGCTTCGTTGATCTTGCTGGTCATGGTGGGAGTCAGCTCTTGCGGAGGGAGGACTCGCCGCGGCTGGCGCGGTCGAGCTGGGAGAGGTTTTCGCGGATCTGGCCGAGCACCTTCAGCGCGGTGGCCAGTTCGGTCGCATCGATGCCGGCCAGG
This sequence comes from Pseudoxanthomonas sp., assembly GCA_047600885.1. GTDB lineage: Bacteria > Pseudomonadota > Gammaproteobacteria > Xanthomonadales > Xanthomonadaceae > Pseudoxanthomonas_A. The sequence goes on from JASGKE010000002.1 coordinate 505,705, forward strand.
CAATCCTCGCGGACCGATACGGCGACGGCTTCGATGTCGTGCATTACCGCTTCCGACGGCGGCAGCAGATGGAGCCGCCACACGCGGCGGTCGTCGGGATCGCTGCGGCGCTCCACGAAGCCGGCCTTCTGCAGGCGGTCGATGACGCGTCCGACAGCGATCGGCTCCATGTCGAGCACATCGGCCAGTTCGGACTGGGTCACGCCCTCGCTCTGGTGGATGCGCTTGAGCGCGCGCCACTGCACGCGGGTCAGGCCCAGGTGGGACGCCCGCCGGTCGAACACCCGGCCGAACAGCCGGCTGAGGTCCGCGATCAGGTATCCGATGGTGTTGTTGCCGGCAGGGGTCTTCATGGCTGCCTATGATATAGATGCCTAAGCAATAATATTCAAGGCAAGGGAATCCTGTTCAGCCTTGAGCGGGTGAATCCCTTCTGCGGCAAGGCCAAGGCCTGCCGTATCCTGAACGGATGCGCCCCTCGACCCTCGCCCTGCTCGCCTCCAACCTGCTGACCCTGGTCCTGGCCCTGGCCTTCGACTGGGAGACCGGCTGGCTGGTATGGCCCTACTGGATCCAGAGCGTGGTGATCGGGTGGTACGCCCGCAAACGGATGCTGGCCCTGCGTGACTTCACCACCGAGGGCTTCACCTCGGGCGGCCAGCGCGTCAGCGAGGACGAGGCCGGCAAGCGCTCCACGGCCAGCTTCTTCTCCCTCCACTACGGCTTCTTCCACGCCGTGTACTTCGTGTTCCTCTGCGTGCATCACACCGTGGCCAACCCGCGCGACATCGCGTTGCTGGTGCTGTGCGGCCTGTCGTTCGTCTATTCGCAGCGGCAGACCTATGCCGTGCAGCACGCCGCCGACATCGATGGCAAACCCAGCTTGGGCGCGCTGATGTTCCTGCCTTACCTGCGCGTGATCCCGATGCACCTGATCATCCTGGCCAGTGCGGCGCTGGGCAGCGGTGCGCTGATGACGCTGTGCTTCACCGTTCTGAAGACGGCCTCCGACCTGACGATGGATTACACCGACCGGCGGATGGCGGAAAACGCAGCGGCGCGGGTGCGCGCGGACTGAAACGAGAAACGCCGGCTTGCGCCGGCGTTTCCTGGGTCACGGACGGCCCTGAGGGCCGTCACCGCTGAGCGCAGGCGCTCAGCCTTCCCACTTGCCCAGCGCAGCCAGGCCATTTTCCTTCGCGCGCTCGTACACCACGGCCTGGGCCTTGGCGAAGTTGCCCTTCAGGTCCTGCGACCACAGCTTCAACGCGGCCTGCTGCATGGCGCGACCGTAGGAGAAGCTGAGCGGCCACGGCAGGCTGCCGAGCTGGTTCATCGCATTGAGGTGGGCGGTGGACTGCTCGTCGGTCTGGCCGCCGGACAGGAACACGATGCCCGGCAGGATCGCCGGCACGGTGCTCTTCAGGCACATCACGGTGGACTCGGCCACTTCGTCGACGTCGGCCTGCTCATCGCTGTCCTTGCCGGCGATGACCATCGAGGCCTTCAGGATCGTGCCTTCCAGCAGCACGTTCTGCTCGTACAGCGCGCCGAACAGCGAACGCAGCACGGCTTCGGTCACTTCGTAGCAGACTTCGATGTTGTGGTCGCCGTCCATCAGCACTTCCGGCTCCACCATCGGCACCAGGCCGCATTCCTGGCACAGCGCCGCGTAGCGGGCCAGCGCGTGGGCGTTGGCTTCGATGCAGGTACCGGACGGGATGTCTTCGCCGATGGTGATCACCGCGCGCCACTTGGCGAAGCGGGCACCCAACTTGTAGTACTCCTTCAGGCGGTCGCGCAGGCCGTCGAGGCCTTCGGTGACGACTTCGCCGGGGCAGCCGGCCAGGGCGTGCGTGCCCTTGTCGACCTTGATGCCCGGGATAATGCCGTGCTCGCTCATGTACTTGGCGAACGGCACGCCGTCCTTGGTCGACTGGCGGATCGTCTCGTCGTACAGGATGGCGCCGGAGATGTAATCGGACAGCTTGGGCGTGGTGAGCAGCAGCTCGCGGTAGGCGCGGCGGTTCTCTTCCGTGTTCTCGATGCCCACGCCCTGGAACCGCTTGGCGATGGTGGTGGTGGACTCGTCGATCGCGATGATGCCCTTGCCCGCGGCCACCATGGCCTGGGCGGTTTCGGCAAGCTGTTCGATGCTCATGGGGTTCCTGGAGGAGCGGCGGGAAAGATACCAATTGTAGCCCGCTTGGCGGTGCCCGCGGGTGACGATGCACGCGGCGCGCCCGGTTCCGGGCGGCACCGAACCTCGCTGCGTCCCGGGAAACCGGTTACAGCTCGCCCAACTACAGCTCGCCCAGTCCCTCGGCCTTGCCGCGCTCGCCCATCTGCAGCAGGCGCAGCGTGTTGGTGGCGCCGTGCTGCTCCATGTGGTCGCCGCTGGTGAAGATCACGCGGTCGCCCTCGGCCAGCAGCGCGCGGTCGTGCAGCACGCGCATCGCATCGCGCGCGGCTTCGCGCGGCGCCAGGCCGCGGCTGTCGAACGCGATCGGGAACACGTCGCGGATCATCGCCATCTTGCGGCGCGCGCCGTCGTGGCGCGAGAACGCGTAGATCGGTGCGCTGGAGCGGAAGCGCGACAGGAAGCGCGCGGTGCCGCCGGATTCGGTCATCGCCACGATCGCACGCACGCCGATGTGCTCGGAGAGGAACATCGTCGCCATCGCGATCGCCTGGTCGGCGCGCTCAAGATTGCGCGGCGCCTTCTCGAAGTCGGTGTCCATCTCGAACTGCTTCTCGGCGCCCAGGCAGATGCGCGCCATCGCTTCCACCGCACGCACCGGGTAGCTGCCCGCGGCGGTTTCGGCGGAGAGCATCACCGCGTCGGTGCCGTCGATGACGGCGTTCGCCACGTCCAGTACTTCGGCGCGCGTCGGGATCGGGCTGTCCACCATCGATTGCAGCATCTGGGTGGCGGTGATCACCACTTTGTTCTGCGCCAGCGATTCGCGAATGATCTTCTTCTGCAGGCCCGGCAGCTCGGCATCGCCGATCTCCACGCCCAGGTCGCCGCGCGCCACCATCACCACGTCGCTGGCATCGACGATCTCGGTCAGGTTCTCGATGGCTTCGGTGCGCTCGATCTTCGACACCAGCGCGGCATCGCAGCCGTGCTGGCGCGCGATGCGGCGGGCTTCGTTCATGTCTTCGGCGTTGCGGCAGAACGACACGGCGATGAAATCCACGCCGATGTTCTCGGCCACGTAAGCGATCAGCTCGCGGTCGCGTTCGGTCAGCGCGCCCAGCGACAGGCCGCCGCCCTGCTTGTTCAAGCCCTTGCGGTCGGACAGCACGCCGTCGTTGAGCACCGTGCACACGATGCGCTCGCCGTCGACCTGCACCACCTGCAGCTGCATGAGGCCGTCGTCGAGCAGCAGCACATCGTCCGCCGCCACGTCGCCAGGCAGGCCCAGGTAGCTGACGCCGACCTGGTGGATGTCGCCCGGAGGCGCGTCCGCGTTGGCGACCAGATCGAAGCGGTCGCCCTTCTTCAGCACGATCTTGCCTTCGGCGAAACGCTCGATGCGGATCTTCGGGCCCGGCAGGTCGGCGAGGATGCCGACTTCGGCGCCCACGCGCTGCGCGGCGAGGCGCACGGCGGCGGCGCGCTTGGCCTGGCCCGAGGGATCGCCATGCGAGAAGTTCAGGCGCACCACGTTCACGCCGGCACGGAACAGGTCCTCAAGCACGCCGGGCGGGTCCGTCGCCGGTCCGAGGGTGGCGAGGATCTTGGTGCGGCGCTGGCGTTCGGTCATGGTGCGGATTCCCTGAAAACGCGCAAACGCTACCACAGCGATTGAACGCCGCAACGACCGATGATCATCATGCGTGTGAGCTGTCCCGGGACAGCTTCGCGCATGCCTGCCCGGGATCGTAGAAACCGCTGTTTTCAAGGCCTTTCACGCGATTCCGTCGGATCGCGCGACTGGTATTTTTTTGGTCTGAGCATCAGGCCACGATGCTGCGCACGCACACCCGACTGCGCAAACACCACGGATGAAACGCGCGTTTGATCGTCGGCGCTATCCGCCGAACAGCGGCGCCAGCTGCGCGGGCGTCTTCGCCAGATGATCGGCGCCGGCGTCGCGCAATTCCTGCTCGCCGCCGAAGCCCCACAGCACACCGACGTTACGCATGCCGTGATGGCGCGCGCCGTCGATATCCATGCGGCGGTCGCCGATCATCCAGCACACGTCGGGCGTCAACGACAGCCGCCGCAATGCCTCGTCGATCAGGTCCTTCTTGTGGCTCAAGCGGCCATCGGCCGTCGCGCCGATGATGTCCTCGAACCGCTGCCCGAACGGCAGGTGCGCGAGGATCTTGCGCGCGTGCGGCTCGTTCTTGGCCGTGACCACGGCGAGTCGGTGCCCATCCGCGTGCAGTGCCTCGATGGCCTCGCCGATCCCGGCGTAGACCTGGTGCTCCAGCCAGCCATGCGACTCGAAGCGCTCGAGATAGAGCTCGACCGCCGCTTCCACCCGGGCCGGATCGCCCAGCAGCGGCATGAAGCTGGTCCGTAGCGAAGGCCCGATCCAGCCGCGCAACTCGGCCTCCGTCGGCACCGGATGGTCCAGCTGCGTCAGCGCATGCGTGATGCAGCGGGTGATGCCGATGGCCGAATCGATCAGCGTGCCGTCGAGATCGAAGAACAGCGCGGGACGGCTCACGCGCCGCGCGCCTCCAGGGCGGCGACGGCAGGCAGCGTCTTGCCTTCCAGGAATTCCAGGAACGCGCCGCCACCGGTGGAGATGTAGCTGACGTCGTCGGCGATGCCGTACTTGTCGACCGCGGCCAGCGTGTCGCCGCCGCCGGCGATGGAGAACGCCGGCGACTGCGCGATCGCGCGCGCCAGCGTCTCGGTACCCTTGCCGAAGGCGTCGAACTCGAACACGCCAACCGGGCCGTTCCACACCACGGTGCCGGCGGACTTGATCAACTCGGCGTAGCGCTGCGCGGTCTCCGGACCGATGTCGAGGATCAGGTCATCCGCACCGACCGCATCGACGGCCTTCACGGTCGCCGGCGCATCGGCCGCGAACGCGGTGGCCACCACCACGTCGGTCGGCAGCGGAATCTCGGCACCGCGGGCCTTGGCGTCGGCATCGATCTTCTTCGCCGTCTCGATCAGGTCGGCTTCGTACAGCGACTTGCCCACCGCATGCCCTTCGGCGGCGATGAAGGTGTTGGCGATGCCGCCGCCGACGATCAGCTGATCGACCTTGCCGACCAGGCTGGTCAGCAGTTCGAGCTTGGTGGACACCTTGCTGCCGGCGACGATGGCCAGCAGCGGGCGCGCCGGGCTGGCGAGCGCCTTGTCCAGCGCATCCAGTTCCGCCATCAGCAGCGGACCGCCGGCGGCAATGGTCGCGAAGCGGATCACGCCGTGCGTGGAGGCCTGCGCGCGGTGCGCGGTGCCGAAGGCATCCATCACGAACACGTCGCACAGCGCGGCGTACTTCTTCGACAGGGCCTCGTCATCCTTGCCCTCGCCGACATTCATGCGGCAATTCTCGAGCAGGACGGCCTGACCCGGCTGCACGTCGACGCCGTCGACCCAATCCTTCACCAGCGGCACGTCCACGCCCAGCAGCTCGGACAGGCGCGCGGCGACCGGCGCCAGCGAATCGGCCTCGCTCCATACGCCTTCCTTCGGCCGGCCCAGGTGCGAGGTAACCATCACCGCCGCACCCTTCTGCAGGGCCAGCTTGAGCGTCGGCAACGACGCGGTGATGCGCTGCTCGGAGGTGATGCGGCCTGCGTCGATCGGCACGTTGAGATCCTGGCGGATCAGCACACGCTTGCCGGTCAGGTCGAGGTCGGTCATGCGGACGATGGGCATCGGGGTAGTCCTGGGCAGCCGGAAAGACGCCTATTGTCCCGGCTGCGCGCAGGCACCGCAAACCGCGGACGACCTCAGGCGGCGGGCCGACTGCGCAGCAGGCTGAAGGCGAACGCCGCGACCAGCACCGCGCCCAGCAACAACAAGCCCCACAACAACCAGGCCTTCCAGTCGCGCGGCGTCGGCGGCGGCACCAGGGCCGCATCGCCGGCCAGCGCCTTGGCAGGCGACAGGTATGCGGGTGCCGGCTGCCAGTCCTCACCGCGGTCCCGCCGAAGCGCATCCACCAGTTCCGGCATCGGCACGGAGGCGCGGCGCTCGGCCGCACTGCCGGCCACCAGCGCGTACGGCGGTGCGCCTTGCGCCAGGAACACCATCACCTCGGGCCGGTAACCCAGGCGCAGCGTCGGCGCTTGATCGGGCAGCGGTCCCCGACTGCGCAGCCGCCATTCGCGGTCGCGCGCAGGCCCGCTGGACAGCGGCTGGTCCGGCGAGGCGCTCGGACGGTCGCCATCGACCCGATACGCCACCCACGGACCCGCCCGCAGGCGCCACGGTGCGTCATCCGCATCGCGGCTCTCAAGCGTCCATTCGCCCACCGCGAAATCGTCCATCGCCAGGTCGACCAGCGCGATCGGATAACGCCCGTCGCTGCGGTAGACGAAACCGTCGACGCCCTGTTCGCTCACGCGTCTACCTTGCAGTTCCGACCATGCCACCGTCTGCTGCAGGTGCACGGCATCCAGTCGCACGCGGATCTCGCGGATCGGCAGCGCTGCGGCCGCATCCAGTGGCACGAAGCGCACATAGCGGAAGCCGGCGCGGATCGGCGCTTCGTCGTGCAACAGCCGCTGCGTGCCCCGCTGCAATTCCATCAGCGTCACGCGGGATTCCATCACGTCCCACGTCTGGAGGTCGTGGCTGCCTTCCACCCTGAAACGCGCTTCACGCGGCTCGCCCGGGTCCCACGTGATCTCAAGCGCTTCCGGGTTGTCACGGATGCCGCTGAGGTCCACGAGGAACGCACGCCCGGTGTCGGCTGCGGGCGTACCCCCGCTGGCCTCGATGCGGACGATGCGTCCGTGCTCACCGAACTGCGCAGAAACGCTCGAGGGCTCCCCCGCGCCCGGTGCAGGCGTAGGCAGCGGGAACCACGGCACCACGATGCGCCGTGCCGGCAGGGCCGTCGGCTGCTCGGGCCCGAACAACGCGGCAGCCACGGGCTTGCCCTGCGCGTCGAGCACATTGACGTCACGCAGGTCGGGCCACGCGGTAGTGGCATACACGCTGCGATCGAGCTCCACGCGGTAGGCCCCGGCGCGCTCGGCGGACAACGCCAGTGGCCAGCGCTTGGCGTAGGCGCCCTCCGCTTTCGACTGTGCGGACGCGACGGGCGATGCCGCTATCACGGCCAACGCGGTCAGCAGGAACATCTTCATGCGGCCGCCTCCTCCGGATCGGCACGGCGCGGCGGCGCCGGCGCCAAATAACCCACCACCGTGCACAGCAGGCCGTAGGCGATGAACGAACCGATGCCCAGCAGGTTGCCCAGGTGCTGGCGGTCCACCGTCAGCAACTTCAGCAGTACCACGCCCATCAGCAGCGCGCCGGCCAGCCACAGCATGCGTTGTCCGCGACGCGAACCGATCACCCAGCTCAGCACGCCCAGCACGCTCCACACGATGGTCAGGCTGGTCTGCGCGAGGCTGCTCGACAGCAGTCCGTCGCTCCACGGCACACCACCCCAATGGTGGACGGCATGCAGCACGACGGACGTGATCCAGGCGAAGGCGGCCGTCGACAGCAATACGATCTGCGTGGGCGCGATGCTGCGGTCCTCGGGCATCCACCAGCGCAGCAGCAACACGAGCACGGCGAGCTGCGCGAGCTCCATCGGGTTCACCACGGAAATCCAGGGCAGCGGCGTTGCGTCGCCAGCGATGAACAGCGACCCCACCCACCACAGGCCAAGCGCCGCGAACAACACACCCAGCAGCGGCGTACGCCATCCGTCGAAGCGTTCGCCCAGCGGCGCCGACAACCAGCCCCAGCGGAACAGTGCCAGCGCGACCACGACCAACCACGGCAGCGCGATCAGGCCGGCTGTCCAACCCTGGCCCATGCCTTCCAGCCAATCGGGCAACCACGCCATCAGCAGGCTCGCGACCATCGGCCACACCAGCCACCAGACGAACTGCGCCGCACCCGCGAGGCGATGCTCGCTGTCGCGCAGGCACAGCAGGCTGCGAACACCGAGTACCGCATAGGCCAGCCATGCCCATGCGCCATGACCTGCGAAGGGCTGTTGGTGCGCATCCGCCTGCCACAGCGCCAGCGGCGCCGCCGAGGCCAAGGCCGCCAGCGTCGTCCACGCCAGTCCACTCGAAGGACGGCGACGATGCACTTCGGCCGCCAGCCATCCGGTCAGCGCAGCGAAGGCGAGCATCGCATCGGGCTCGTCCCGATGGCCCAGGTAGCGGCTGATTTCCAGCGTGCCGTTGCCCAGCCACCAGGCCAGGCCCCACACGTAGTACAGGCCCGCGAGGGCACCCTGCCGGCCGCGGTAGCTCCACGCGCTGGCGAAACCGGCGATCGCGATCAACAGCGCGCTCATGAAGGGCGCATTGGCGAACATCGGCGCGACCGGCACATCGAAGGCATTGCTGGACGTCCACGCATCTGCGCGCGCGATGAAGAACGCGCACGCGGCGGCCAGCTGCAGGCCTGCGCCGGTGAACTGCGGCAGCAGGCGCGACTGGCGCAAGCCCAGCCACACCAGCGCCGCGCCTTCGAGCGCGAACACGCACGCGGTGGCCTGCGCCGACAACGCCAGCGGTACCGCCAGCGTGGCGAAGCCCACGGCGAGCAACGCGTAGGACTGCGCGAGCACGTCGTAGTCCTCGCGACGACGCAGCAGCCACGAAAGCCCTGCGTACAGCACGCCCAGCCCCAGCGCGCAGAACGCCAGCGGCAGGCGGCTGTCTTCGAACGTGCCGCCCTGCATCAGGCCGGCCTGCAGCGAAAACGCGACCAACGGCATGCCGAACACCAGGCAGCCATCGATGAAGTCGCGGCGGCTGGCCGGCTGGCGACGCGCGAACAGCAGCGGAATCAGCAGGTAGAACACGAAGAACAGCGCCAGGAACGGCTGCGTGGTGCCGTACTTTTCCGGCGCGTAATCGAACAGCCCCCACGCAGTGCCGATGCCGAAGGTGAAGGCGAACCCGAGCAGGTTGAGCAGCCGCCAGGACTTGTACCAGGCGATCCCGACGATGGCCGCGTTGAGCACCGCGTAGTACGAGAACAGCGCGACGTGGTTGCCGCTGCCGGTCGATAGCCAGATCGGGGCGAGGAAGCCGGCCAGCAGCGCGAACACCGCCAGCGCCTTCGCGTCCTGCAGCACGGCCAGCATGCCCGCGCCGGCGACCAGCGCAATGCTCAGCGCGAAGGCCGCACCGACCGGCATCAGGCCGAAGATCTTGAAGGCGGCGAACACCACCAGCAGCAATACGCCGATCGCACCGCCCTGCAGGCTGAGCGCGAACGCGCGATTGCTCTCGCGCTTGCGCCAGGCGAACACCAACGCCCCCAGGGCCGCGGCAGCGACACCGGCCAGGCGCAGCTCCGGCGGCAGGGTGAACCAGCCCTGGTCGGCACCGTACTTCAGCAGCGCGGCGACGCCGGCGAACAGCACCAGCACACCGATCTTCACCGGCACGTTGCCGACAGTGAACCAGCGCTGCACTGCGCGGAAGGCGACTTCGAACAGGCCCGGCGTCGCGGGTCGCGCGGGCGGTGCCGGACGTGGCGGCAGCGGTTGCGGCGGTGGGCGCGGGACATCCGCTGCGGGAGGAATCGGCGGCGGACCGGCAGTGCGGCTCGGTGCCGCCGCGGCGGGCGCGGGCGTCGCGCGCGGCGGCGGCGTAGGCGCGGCGTCGCGCATCAGGTCCGCCAGCGTGGGGCCGTCATCGACCGGTGGCGCTGCGGCTGTCGCCGTGGCCACGCTGGCGGGCGGCGCCGCGGCTTCGGCGGCACGCGCCGCGCGCAGCTGGGCGACCTGCGCTTCCAGCGTCGTCACGCGGCGCTTCAGGCCGCTGACCGACACCAGCGCGATGATGAGCAGGACGGGCATGGCCAGTACGGCCAGCCCCACCAGGACCAACAACCCGACCACGTCATCCATTCCCCGACCTCGCCTGTGCGTGTTTCCGGTGCAAGGACGCGGAATGCCGCGCCCTCCGGCCGTCCATGCAGCCGCGTCCGCAGCCTCGGGCATGGCCCGGGGATTTGCAAGATTCCGATCCGCAGGTGGTCGCGGGTGGCGCGGCCGGTATCACTTTGCGATACCCGGAAACGATACGGGCGCCCTGGAGGCGCCCGTATCGGGTCTTGCGGCGGCCGCCCGGGCGGCGCTGCGGCTTACTTGCCGGCGACGACGCGGACCATTTCCAGGCACTTGTTGGAATAGCCCCACTCGTTGTCGTACCAGGCCACCAGCTTGACGAAGGTGGGGTCCAGCGCGATGCCGGCCTCGGCGTCGAAGATCGAGGTGCGGGTGTCGCCGCGGAAGTCGGTGGCCACCACCTTGTCCTCGGTGTAGCCGAGGATGCCCTTCAGCGCGCCCTGGCTCTGCGCCTTCATCTCGGCCTTGATCTCCTCGTAGGAGGCCGGGTTCTCCAGCTCGGCGGTCAGGTCGACCACGGACACGTCGCTGGTCGGCACGCGGAACGACATGCCGGTGAGCTTCTTGTTGAGCGAGGGGATCACCACGCCAACGGCCTTCGCCGCGCCGGTGCTGGACGGAATGATGTTCTCCAGGATGCCGCGACCACCGCGCCAGTCCTTGTTGCTCGGGCCGTCGACGGTCTTCTGCGTCGCGGTCGCCGCGTGCACGGTGGTCATCAGGCCGCGCTTGATGCCCCACTTGTCGTGCAGCACCTTGGCGATCGGCGCCAGGCAGTTGGTGGTGCACGAGGCGTTGGAAATGATCGCCTCGCCGTTGTAGGTCTTGTCGTTCACGCCGTAGACGAACATCGGCGTGTCGTCCTTCGACGGCGCCGACAGGATGACCTTCTTCGCGCCGGCATCGAGGTGCTTCTGCGCAGTGGCCTTGTCGAGGAACAGGCCGGTGGATTCGATGACGACGTCGGCGCCGACTTCGTCCCACTTCAGGTTGGCCGGGTCGCGTTCCTGGGTGAGGCGGATCTTCTTGCCGTTGACGAACAGCGCGCCGCCTTCGACCTTCACATCGCCGTCGAAGCGACCGTGCACGGAGTCGTACTGCAGCATGTACGCCAGGTAGTCCGGTTCCAGCAGATCGTTGATGGCGACGATCTCGATGTCGTTGCCGAAATTCTGCACGGCGGAACGCAGCACGTTGCGTCCGATGCGGCCGAAGCCGTTGATACCCACCTTGATCGACATTGCTCAGGACTCCTGCGGCCGCGCCCGGCGCGGCGGGGTTGACGGGGGCCGACATTCTATCAGGCCGCCCCGCCCGCACGCCGTCGCGGGCATTGATCAGGATCAAGGCGGCGTGGGCATGGCGGGCAGAGACTGGCGCCACATTCCAACGAGCGTCACCACCATGAAGAAGACCCTGATCCCGATTGCCATCGCCCTCGCCTTCGGCGCCGCCGCTCCCGCCTTCGCCCAGTCCAAGGGCGACTGGACCCTGGGCTTGGGCGTACACCAGGTGAACCCGAAGTCCGACAACGGCACCCTCGCCGGCGGCACGCTGCCGCTGGACATCGACAGCGACGTCAAGCCGACCATCACCTTCGAATACTTCCTGCGCGACAACCTGGGCCTGGAAGTGCTGGCCGCGCTGCCGTTCCAGCATGACATCGCCGTCGACGGCGTCGGCACGGTGGGCAGCACCAAGCACCTGCCGCCGACCGTCTCGCTGCAGTACCACTTCAACAGCAAGGGCAAGGTCTCGCCGTTCCTCGGCGCCGGCCTGAACTACACCACGTTCTTCAGCGAGGACACCAAGGGCGCGCTGGACGGCACCAAGCTCGAACTCGATGACTCGTGGGGCCTGGCTGCGCACGTCGGCATGGACATCAAGGTCAGCGAGCGCGGCGCGGTGCGCGTGGACGCCCGCTGGATCGACATCGATACCGACGTCAAGGTGGACGGCGCCAAGCTGGGCACCGCGAACATCGACCCGCTGGTGTACGGCGTGGCTTATGTCGTGAAGTTCTGAGCCACGCTCAGCACGCAACGCGCAATGGGGACGGCCCGTGTCGGTTAAAGTACCGGCATGGTCCGTCCCCTTCTTCTTGCCGCCACCCTCGTCGTCTTCCTCGCCGGCGCCCTCTTGTCCGCACCCGCGTGGGCGTGGGGCCCGATGGGCCACCGCCTGGTCGCGCAGCTCGCGTGGGACGACCTGACGCCGGCGGCACGTCGCCAGGCCGACGCGCTACTGAAAGGCGAACCGGACCCCACCCTCGCCGGCATCGCCAGCTGGGCGGACGACCTGCGCGACAGCGATCCCGTGCTCGGCAAGAAGACCTCGCGCTGGCACTTCGTCAACATCGGCGAACACGACTGCGCCTACGAACAGGTGCGCGACTGCCCCGACGGCAACTGCGTGGTGGAAGCGATCAGGACGCAGGCCGCGATCCTGGCCGACCCGACGCGCACGCAGGCCGAACGGCTGCAGGCGTTGAAGTTCGTCGTCCACTTCGTCGGCGACGTGCACCAGCCGCTGCACGCCGGTTACGGCCGCGACAAGGGCGGCAACGACGTACAGATCAACTTCAACGAGCGCGGCACCAACCTGCACACGCTGTGGGACAGCCGCATGCTGCTGTCCACCGGACGCAGCGAGACCGATTACCTGCGCCGGCTGCGCGCATTGCCGCGCCCGTCGCTGGGCGCCGTCGTGCTGCCGCCACCCTCGGCGGACTGGGCCGAGCAGTCGTGCCGCGTGGTGACCCAACCCGACTTCTACCCGCGCCGCGCCAAGCTGCCGCAGAGTTACGTGGACCAGCACCTGCCCATCGTGGAGCGCCAGTTGCGCGCCGGCGGCGTGGCCTTGGCCGCGGTGTTGAACCAGGCACTCGATCCCCACTGATCCGCACACGGGAGCATCCCATGAGGCATCGGTTCCGTAAGTCCGCGCTGATCCTGTGCTGCTTGGGCATGCCGCTCGCATCGGCCTTCGCGCAATCGCATGCGGCACATGCGCCCGCTTCACCGGTGCCGGCCCGCATGGAACTGACATGGAGCCCGGCGCTGATCGACGGCCTGCCGCGCCATGATGTCAGCATCGACGTGCACGGTACGCCTTTGCGTTGCGACGGCGTCGCCCTCGTGGACCTGCTGCGACGTGCTGGCGCGTTGCCGGCGGAGCCGCTGCGCGGGGCGCACCTCGCGCGCCGGGTGGAGGTGGTGGCCAGCGACAGCTATCGCGTGGTGTTCTCACTGGGCGAACTGGACCCCACGCTCGGCAAGCAGGCGGTATACGTGGCCGACCGATGCAACGGCAAGCCGCTCGACGCCCGCGAAGGCCCCGCGCGCCTGCTCGTCCCCGGCGACAGCCGACCGGCGCGCAGCGCACGCCAGATCACGATGTTCATCATCGAGTAGCGCCCCTTCCCCCCAAGGAGTGTTTGCATGACCCTGTCTCCGCTCCGTTCGCCCTTCGCCGTTCTCGTGCTGCTCGCCTCGCTGCTGGTGCCGGGCATCGCACACGCACAGGACACCACCGGCCTCACCGTCTTCGCCGCCGCCAGCCTGAAGGAATCGCTGGATGAAGCCGCGGCGGCGTACCAGAAGCAGACCGGCGTGCCCGTGCGCGTGTCGTATGCCGCCAGTTCGGCGCTGGCGCGCCAGATCGAACAGGGCGCGCCGGCCGACGTGTTCTTCTCCGCCGACCTGGAGTGGATGGACTACCTGCAGCAGCGCGACAAGCTCGACGTCGCCACCCGCCGCTCGCTGCTGGGCAACCAGTTAGTGCTCGTCGCACCGAAGGCGAGCAAGGCGCGCGTGGACCTGAAGCGACCCGCCACATTCCTCGCCGCGCTCGGCGACGGCCGCTTGGCCGTGGGCCAGACGCAGACCGTGCCCGCAGGCAAGTACGCCAAGGCGTCGCTGGAATCGCTGTCGCTGTGGAACGGCGTCAAGGCGCGACTCGCCGAATCGGAGAGCGTGCGCGCGGCGCTGATGCTGGTAGCGCGCGGCGAGACGCCGCTGGGCATCGTGTACGCCTCGGATGCGAAGGCGGAACCCGCGGTGCGCGTGGTCGCCACGTTCCCGGAAGACTCGCATCCGCCGATCGTCTATCCCGTGGCGGCACTGCGCGGGACGAATTCCGCGCAGGCCACGGCGTTCGTGCAATGGCTCGCGTCGCCCGCCGCCGATGCGATCTTCCAGCGCCGCGGCTTCGCGTTGAAGCACTGACCCACACGTGTTCGACGCATTCTCGCCGGAAGAACTCACCGCTATCCGCCTCAGCCTGAAGGTGGCGCTGGTGGCGGCGCTGGCCAGCTTGCCGTTCGGCGTGCTCGTCGGCTGGCTGCTGGCGCGCACGCGCTTCCCGGGCAAGGCGCTGCTGGATGCCGTCGTGCATCTTCCGCTGGTGCTGCCACCGGTGGTGATGGGCTATGCGCTGCTGGTCACGTTGGGCACGCAAGGCGCCGTGGGCAGCTTTCTGAAGGAGCACCTGGGCATCGTGTTCGCGTTCCGCTGGACCGGCGCCGCGCTGGCCTGCGCGGTGATGGGGTTCCCTCTGATGGTGCGCGCGATCCGCCTGTCGCTCGAGGCCACTGACCGCCGCCTCGAGCAGGCCGCCTCCACGCTGGGGGCGGGTCCGTGGCGCGTGTTCTTCACCGTCACGCTGCCGCTCGCTTGGCCCGGCCTGGTCGCCGGCAGCGTACTCGCGTTCGCCAAGGCGCTCGGCGAGTTCGGCGCCACGATCACGTTCGTGTCCAACATCCCCGGCGAAACGCAGACGCTGTCGTCCGCGATCTACGGCCTGATGCAGGTGCCCGGCGGCGAAGCCGGCATCTGGCGGCTGGCAGCGGTGGCCGTGGCGATCTCGCTGGCCGCGCTGCTGTTCTCCGAGTGGCTGGTGCGTCGCCACTACGCACGCCAGGACGAGGACGTCTGATGCTGCACCTGGACATCGAACTACGACGCGGCCACTTCCATCGCCATGTGCGCATCGACGACGACGCGCGCGTGATCGCGCTGGTGGGGCCCTCCGGCGCGGGCAAGACGTCCGTGCTCAACGCCATCGCCGGCCTGGTGACGCCGGTCGCCGGCCGCATCGACGTCGACGGCCACTGCCTGTTCGACAGCGCGCACCGTATAGACGTGCCGGTGCACCAGCGCCGCATCGGCTACGTTTTCCAGGACGCACGGCTGTTCCCGCATCTGGACGTGCGCCGCAACCTGCTCTACGGACGCCATGGCGGGCGCGGCGCGCCCCGCTTCGGCTTCGATGCGGTCGTGGACCTGCTCGGCATCGCGCCGCTGCTCGGCCGGCGCACGCGCAATCTCTCGGGCGGTGAAGCGCAGCGCGTGGCGATCGGCCGCGCCCTGCTGGCGCAGCCGTCGCTGCTGCTGTTCGACGAACCGCTGTCGTCGCTGGATCAAGCGCGTCGCGAGGAACTGATCCCCTACCTGCAGCGCGTGCGCGACGAGATCCGCCTGCCCATCGTCTACGTCAGCCACCATCCGGATGAAGTGCGCCGGGTAGCCGATTCCACCCATTCTCTCGACTGACGGCGTCAGCGCCGTGTGGTGGCCAGGGGCTGCCTGCCGGCATCGGCATCGGTCGACCCTTCTCTGCTTTCCGGATCGCCCTTGACGTCGTAGCGGATCGGCACGCGTACCCAGCCTTCGCCGCGCACGCCGTTTTCCGTCGGCGGCTCGAAGGTCCATTGCCGGGCTGCAGCGAGCGAGGCCTCATCGAACAGGCCGGCTGGCTCGGACGATTCCACGATCGCTTCGCGGACGCGGCCATCCGGTCCCACCCGCAACTTCAGCACCACCAGACCGCTCTGGCCACGCGCCTTCGCGTCCTCCGGATACGCCGGCGCGGGCTGTTTCGGCACGCTGGCGGCGTCCGGCCCGGGCGCGCCGTCGTGCTGGCTGACGACCATCGACAGCGCGAATGTCGAGCTGCCGTCCGGCGGGGTCACTTCGATGCGCATCGCCTGGTCGAGCGCACCGATCAGTATCGGCTTGGAAACGGGCTTGCCGTCCACGCTGATATCGCCGCTCAGCTTCACCTGGCCGGGCTGTTCCGCCGGATCCACGGTCAGTTCGATGCGCCAGGCGCGTCCGGCCTTCGTCGTCGAGGCGAACCCCACCTTGCGGCCCGGCCAATCGCGCAGGGCCACGTCCTGGCGTTCGCCGTCGACCTCGAGCGTCGCGCCGATGCGGTAGTGGAAATCGTGTACTGCCTGCGCCTGCGTGGCGGGTTGCGCGGCCCAGGCGGCGATACCGGTGCCCGCGACCGTCAACATGACCAGGGTGGCCGCCACGAACCGGCGGGTGCGACTGCGCGAAGGGTGCTTCAGCATGGCGATCCTCTCCTTGAGCGGGTGGTGGTGTGTCCAATGGCAGCCCACGGGCAGCGGGATGCCGGCGAGATGCGCTTTCAGCATCGCTTCGCCATAGCGCCGGCGTTCGCCGGGATGACGCGCGATGACGGCGGCGTCGCACGCGAACTCCTGGTCCAGGCGATGCAGTCGTGACGCCAGGTGCATCAGCGGGTTGAACCAGAACAGGCTGCGCAGCAGCGCGGCGAGCAGGTTGCCGACCAGGTCGCCGCGGCGGATATGCAGGCGTTCGTGGCACAGCACCAGCGCGCGTTCGGCCTCCGTGTAGCGACGATCGAAGTCTGCCGGCAGCAGGATTCGGGGCCGCAGCACGCCGTAAGCCGCCGGCAGGCCGGCACTCGCACTCGCACGCATCACGCCAGGCGCGGTTTGCGTCACCGGTCCTGCGGCACGGAGGAAGCGCCGCTGCTGCACGGCCAACCGCGCAACCATGACGAGCACACCGGCGCCCCAGAACGCCAGCAGCCACACCGGCAGCACGGACCACGACACGCTCGCTTCGACCACCGCCGTCGGTGTCGGCTGGAGCACGGCGACCTGCGGCAGCGCCCAATGCGTCTCGGCCTGGCGGGCCGGCAGCAGGACCGCCACGCAGGCCAGCGGCACGCCGATCCACAGCGCATGCGCCGCGGTAGCGCCGAAGTAACGGCGCAGCGGACTGCGCAGCGCCATGACCAGCAGGATCGCCAGCGTGCTGGCGGCCGTCGCCTCGAACAAGGCCATCATCAGGTCATTCGCCATCGTCGAGCTCCGCGATCAGGCGCTTCAACTCGGCGATGTCGGCGGGCGACAGCTTGCGCTGTTCGCTGAAGTGCGCGACCAGCGGCGCTACGCGGCCACCGAACAGCCGGTCCACCACGCTGGTGCTCTGCTCGGCCAGCCAGGCCTCACGCGCGAGCACCGGCGAGTAGAGGTAACGTCGCCCCTCCTTCTCCGCCTGGATCGCGCCCTTGTTGAGCAGGCGATTGAGCAGGGTCTTCACGGTCGGCTCGGCCCATTCGGCCCGACCGGCCAGGGCCGCGACCACCTCGTCCGCACTGGCGGGATGGCGCTGCCACAGCACGTCCATCACCACCGCTTCCGCTTCGCTGATCGACATCCGTTTACATCCGTAATTTTTACTGATTACGCCCGTAAACGAAACCCGTGTCAAGCCCTGCCCGCTACGCGTTCGTCGGCGGATCACGTCTTGTCGCCTAAGCTGCGCACCATGACCCCTCGCCACCTGACCGACCTCGACGAAGCCGTCGACCTGATCCTGGCCCACATCGACGGGCCGCTGCGCATGGGCGCGCCGCTCGGCATCGGTAAGCCGCATCGGCTCCTCAATGCGCTGTACGCGCGGGGCGCGCGCGATCCGTCGCGGCCGTGGTCGCTGTACACCGCGCTCTCGCTGGATCCGCCCTCCGGTGGGCAGGGGCTGGAAGGCCGCTTCGTGACACCGTTCGCCGCGCGCCACTTCGGCGACGACTTCCCGCGCCTGGACTACGTGCAGGCGATGAAGCGCGACGCGCTGCCCGCGCACATGGAAGTGGAAGAGTTCTACATGCAGGGCGGCGCGTTGTTGCGCTCGACCACGGCGCAACGGCTGTACGCCAGCCTCAATTACACGCACGTCGCCCGGGCCCTCGCCGACCGCGCGCTCAATATCATCGTGCAGAAGGTTGCGCGCGAACCCGGCGGCACGCGCCTGTCGTTCTCGTGCAACAACGACCTCACCCAGGACGCCGTCGACGCCATCGTCGCGCGCGGGTTGCCGCGTCCGCTGCTGGTGGCCGAAATCGACCCGCAACTGCCGTGGATCGGCGGCACCGCGGCGGTCGACGAAGCGTACTTCGACATCGTGATCGCGCCACCGGGTCCATACCCGCAGCTGTTCGGCCTACCGCGCCAGCCGGTGTCGGACGCCGAATACGCGATCGGCCTGTACGCCAGCGCACTGGTGCGCGACGGCGGCACCCTGCAGATCGGCATCGGCGCATTGGCCGATGCGCTGTGCCACGCGCTGGTCCTGCGCCATACCGACAACGCCACCTACCGGCGCGTGCTGGCGGCGCTGGATCCGGAACTGGAACGGCATCCCGCCGTCGTCGCCTGCGGCGGCCTCGATCCGTTCGCCATCGGCCTGTACGGCTGCAGCGAGATGGTCAACGAAGGGTTCAAGCGGCTGGTCGAGACCGGCGTGATCCGACGCAAGGTGGTGGACGACGAAGCGCTGATGCGCCGAATCGCTGACGGCACCGCCAACCTCGGCGACCAGGCGCGGCTGGAACGCGACGGCGAGTACCTGCACGGCGCGTTCTACCTCGGCTCGCCCGCGTTCTACCGCTGGCTGCGCGAGCTGCCGGACGACCAGCGCCGTGCCATCGGCATGCGCCGGATCAGCCTGATCAACGAACTCCAGCGCGACCACGAACCGCTGGCGCGGCTGCAGCGGCACGAGGCGCGCTTCTTCAACTCCTGCATGATGGCCACGGCGCTGGGCGCGGCGGTATCGGACGGACTGGAGGACGGCCGCGTGGTCTCCGGCGTCGGCGGCCAGTACAACTTCGTCGACATGTCCAACGCGCTGGACAGCGCGCGCAGCGCGCTGATGTTCCGCGCCGTGCGCGACGATGCGGGTAAGGCCGCCTCCAACGTGCGCTGGAACTATGGCCACACCACCATTCCCCGCCACCTGCGCGACCTGTACGTTAACGAGTACGGCATCGCCGACCTGCGCGGGAAGAACGACGAGGACTGCGTCATCGCGATGGGCGGTATCACCGATGCCCGCTTCCAGCAGGCGCTGGTCGCGCAGGCCCAGCACGCCCGCAAACTGCGCAACGGCTTCCATTCACCGGGCCACTGGATCGACAACACGCCGGTCCATCTGTCCGCGCGGCTGCGCGCCTTCCGTCGCGACGGCACGCTGCCGGACTATCCGCTGGGCAGCGACTTCACCGACGTGGAACAGCGCATCATCAAGGCGCTGGGTTGGTTGAAGGCGAACACCGCCACGCCCTGGAAGAAGCTCTCCACCGTGGCCACAGCCCTCGCCGCGACGCCGGACGACACCGATGCGATGGCGCGCATGGCGCTGTCGCAGCCTGCGACGTTGGGCGAACGCCTCGAGGCGAAGCTGCTGGCGCTCGGCTTGCGCGAGACGCGCTGAACACTGGAAAGAAAAAACCGGGCATTGCCCGGCTTTTTCTTCATCGTGGAGCAGCCGCTCAGAGCGACTTCGCGGCCTCGACCACCGCGTCGGTGGTGATGCCGAAATGCTTGTACAGCGCGTCGGCCGGTGCGGAGGCGCCGAACGTGGTCATGCCGATGACCGCACCGTCCAGGCCCACGTACTTGCGCCAGAAGTCGGTGATCGCCGCTTCCACCGCCACGCGCTTGCGCACGGCCTTGGGCAGCACGGATTCGCGGTAGGCGGCGTCCTGGCGGTCGAACACGTCGGTCGACGGCATCGACACCACGCGCGTCTTCAGACCCTGCGCATCCAACGTGGCCTTCGCCTGCGTAGCCAGGCCGACTTCCGAACCGGTGGCGATCAGGATCACGTCCGGCGTGCCGTCGGCATCGGCCAGCACGTAACCGCCGCGGGCGATGTCGCCCACCTGCGCGTCGGTGCGCGGCTGGTGCGGCAGGTTCTGGCGCGAGAACACCAGGCAGCTGGGGCCGTCCTGGCGAACGATGGCCTGCTTCCACGCCACCGCCGATTCCACTGCGTCGCAGGGGCGCCACACGTCGTTGTTCGGGATGTAGCGCAGCGAGGCCAGGTGCTCGACCGGCTGGTGGGTGGGACCGTCTTCGCCCAGGCCGATGGAGTCGTGCGTGTACACGTGGATCGCGTGCGCCGGGATCAGCGCGCTCATGCGCACGCCGTTGCGCGCGTAGTCGCTGAACACCAGGAAGGTCGCGTCGAACGGCACGAAGCCGCCGTGCAGCGCCAGGCCGTTCGCGATCGCGGTCATGCCGAATTCGCGCACGCCGTAGTACACGTAGTTCGCGTTCGGGTCGGTGGTGGAGACCGACTTGCTGGCCTTCCACAGCGTGAGGTTGGAGTGGGCCAGGTCGGCCGAACCGCCGACCAGTTCCGGCAGCAGCGGCGCGAAGGCTTCGATGGCGTTCTGCGAGGCCTTGCGCGAGGCGATCACCGGGCCTTCGGCCTGCACCTTGGCGATGTAGGCATCGGCCTGTGCGACGAAGTCGGCGGGCAGTTCGCCCGAGGCGCGGCGCTTCAGTTCGGCGGCCTGCTCCGGGTATTGCGCGGCGTAGGCGTCGAGCAGCGCGTTCCAGTCGGCTTCCAGCGCCTTGCCGGCCTCGACCTTGTTCCAGCCGGCGTAGATGTCGGCGGGGATTTCGAACGGACCGTAGGGCCATTCCAGCGCAGCGCGCGTGGCTTCCAGCTCGTCCTTGCCCAGCGGGGCGCCGTGGCTGGATTCCTTGCCGGCCTTGTTGGGCGAACCGAAGCCGATCGTCGTACGGCAGCAGATCAGGGTCGGCTTGTCGGCGGTCTTCAGCGCGGTGTCGATGGCGGTCTTGATTTCGACCGGGTCATGGCCGTTGACGTTGCGCACCACCTGCCAGCCGTAGGCCTCGAAGCGCGCCGGCGTGTCGTCGGTGAACCAGCCATCGGTGTTGCCGTCGATGGAAATCTTGTTGTCGTCCCAGAAGCACACCAGCTTGCCCAGGCCCCAGGTGCCGGCGAGCGAGGCGGCTTCGTGCGAAACGCCTTCCATCAGGCAGCCGTCGCCCATGAACACGAAGGTGCGGTGATCGATGAGATCGTGGCCTTCGCGGTTGAAGCGCTGCGCCAGCAGCTTCTCGGCGAGCGCGAAACCGACCGCGTTGGCGAAGCCCTGGCCGAGCGGGCCGGTGGTGGTTTCCACACCCGGGGTTTCGTGGCGTTCCGGATGGCCGGCGGTCTTGCTGTGCAGCTGGCGGAAGTTCTTCAGCTCCTGCAGCGGCAGGTCGTAGCCGGCCAGGTGCAGCAACGCGTACTGCAGCATCGAGCCGTGGCCGTTGGACAGGATGAAGCGGTCGCGGTTGACCCAGTGCGGGTTCGACGGGCTGTGGCGGTAGTAATCGTTCCACAGCACTTCGGCGATGTCGGCCATACCCATGGGCATGCCGGGATGGCCGGAATTGGCGGCCTGTACCGCATCGGCGGCGAGGAAACGGATGGCGTTGGCGAGCTGGCGGCGGGTGGGCGTCGTCATGGGGATCGGGACAGAGGGGCGGCGCCCGGCGGGCTGCGGGCCGCCCATTGTCCCACCCCCCGTCCGCCCTGTCGCGGTTGCGGGACCCCGGCTGGGGTGTTAGCCCGGCTGGCCGGGCAGCTGCACGTCGCCCCGTTCGCCCTTGGCGACAAGCGAAGCCAGGGTCAGGTCGCCGGTGACGTTCAGCGTGGTCCGGCACATGTCCAGGAAATGGTTCACGCCCAGGATCAGGCCGATGCCGATGGGATTCACGCCGACCATCGCGCAGATCAGCGCCACCACCGGCAGCGAACCGGACGGCACGCCGGCCGTGCCGATGCCGCCCAGGATGCAGACCAGCATCACCATGAACTGCTGGCCCAGCGACAGGTCCACGCCGAAGAACTGGGCCAGGAAGATCACCGTCACGCCCTCGAACAGCGCCGTGCCGTTCTGGTTGGCGGTGGCACCCACGGTCAGCACGAAGCGCGACACGGTGCGCGGAAGGCCCAGCTTCTCGTCCGCCACGCGCAGCGCGGTGGGCAAGGTGGCGTTGCTGGACGCGGTGGAGAACGCCATCACCATCGCTTCCTGCGCGCCGCGGAAGAATTTCAGCGGCGAGTAGCCGGCCAGCTTCAAGGCCACGGAATAGCTGACCAGCAGGTGCAGCGCGAGCGCCAGCACCACCACGCCCACGTAAGCGCCCAGACGCACCAGCAGGTCGAAACCGAAGATCGCGGCAAGGTTGAACATGAAGCAGGCCACGGCGTACGGCGCCAGGCGGATCACCAGGCCGATCAGCGTCATCGATATCTCGAACACGCCCTCGATACCGCGCTTCAGGATGCCGGTGTTCTCCGACGGCGTGAGCACCAGGCCGACGCCGAACATCACCGCGAAGAACATCAGCGACAGGATGGCGGCGTTGCTCGACGCTGCGCCGATCACGTTGTCCGGCACGATCGACAGCAGCATGTCCATGCCGGTCGGCTGGCTGCCGACGCTGGCGACGATTTCCTTGGTGCGTTCGGCGTTCTCGGCGATCAGCTGCTGCGCCATCGCCGGATCGACACCCACGCCGGGCTTCAGCACGTTCACCAGCACCAGGCCGAGCAGCACGGCCACGGCCGACAGCAACGACGGTGTACGCCAGCGTCTTCCAGCCGATCCGACCGAGCGCGCGGATGTCGCCCATCTCGGCGATGCCGCAGACCAGCGCCGAGAACAGCAACGGCACGATCAGCATGAAGATCAGGTTGAGGAAGATCTTGCTGAAGGGGGTGGTGACGTATTTGGTGACGTCCTGGACCCAGCCTGCGTCGCCCTGGCCGGTGGCATGCACGATGAGCCCGACGATCAGGCCGACACCGAAGCCGATGGCCATCTTCCAGTGCAGCGGGAGCTTGGCGCGGGTGGCGGGCACGGCGTCGGTCATCGGCGGGTCCTGCGAAGGCAAAGTCGGGAGCTTAGCAAACCGGGCCGCGAGGCCGACCCCGGCCCGGTCGACTCACTTCGGATACAGCGGCGGCAGCGGCTCATCGACCATGCGGGCGTCGGATGACGACCACTGCGGTCCGCCACGGAACGCCTCGCGCAAGGCCGCGCGGGCCTGTGCGGCATCACCGCCGGCCCAACGGGCACGACGCAGCAGCTCCACCGCACTGCGCTGGGACGCCGATGCGAGCCGGCGATGCAGGTCGTCGAGGTCGATGGCCGCCGGACGCGCCATACCGCGCAGCACGTCTTCGATGTCGTCCAGATCGCCGGCCTCCAATGCGCGCTTGAGGTCGGCAGCGGTGTATGTGGCTGGGGGGGGTGCAGCGGCCTCTGTGCCTGCATCGGCTTGCGTCCCGCGGTGATGCGCAGGCACCGCGCCGCCGCGCCGCGACAGGCCCCACAGCAGCGTGGCCAACCACAGCACGGCGAAGCCGGCCGCCAGCCACGGCCACAGCTGGGGCGGGACGCGTCGCTCGCCTTCCAGCAGGATGTCGTCATCGGCACCCCCGGAAGGCGTCACCGCGCCTTGCGAGGCGCCGGTGGCGGGTGCGGACGACGGCGCACCGGTGCCGGCAACGACGGGCAGGCTCAGGTCCGGCAACGTTGCCCGGCGCGGCGCGCCCGCGCGCACGTCCCACCACGCCATCGCCGTGCCTGGGATCGCGAGGCTGCCGGTCTGCGAAGGGACGATCGAATAGCGGCGGGTCAGCGTTACCTGCGGCGTGCCGCCGACGAAACGCTCGTCGTACTGCGGCGGTTCTGCGAACACCTGCGCGCCGGGAATCGAGGGTGCGGGCAATTCCGGCAACTGCGATTGGGTCGCGCCGACGACCGTCGTTTCGATGCTGAGCGTCGCCGCCTCACCGGTGCGCAGCTGCTGCGGGACGGCGGTGTAGCGCAGGCGCAGGTCGCGCACGGGCAGCCACGGTTGCGGTGCGCCGGCCGGTTGCGCGCGGACCTGCAGCGTGCGCGGTGCACCGGTGATGTTCACTTCGCGACTGTTACCGCCCAACAGGTCGTCCATCCAGCCACCGGCTCCGCGTCCCTCGAAGCGAGGCCCTGGAAGCGTCAGCGTGCCGCTGCGCTCGGGCACCAGCAGAAAGCGGCGCTCGGCGGTGCTATAGCGGCGCCCGTCGATCTCGCGGCTGGACTGCACGATCTCACCCACGCGTTGCAGCAGCGCGCCGTCGGGCGGATCCAGGTCGAGCTGCCCCGACACCAGCGGCGTCGCGTAGTACAGGCGCACGGTGACGCCGACGGACTGCTGCACGTAAGGGCTGGCATCGTCGACCTCGGTTTCGACGAACACCAAACCGTTGGACGCCGCCTGCGCCGTGGCGGTCGCGCTGACCTGGAGTACCAGCGGCGACGTGCGTGCATTGCCGACCTGCAGCGCGGGAATCGCCAGCGTGCCGGCGCGGCGCGGCCGCAGGGTCAGGGAGAACGTGGTGGTGGTGCTCATGCGCCCGTTCACCAGCTGCACGCTGCGGCTGTCGGACTGCCCTTCCACTTCGAAATCGCGCATCAGCGGCGTGAGGTCGGGGGTGGCGGAGACCGCATCGGTCTCCACGTTGAGCGTGACCGCCTGGCCAAGCGCAACCTGCGTCTGCTCCAGCCACGCCCGCGTCGCCGCAAGCGTCGACAGCGGCCAGGCCAGCAACAGGGCCAACAGGATCCAGGTGCGGGGCTTCATCGTCCTTCCTTCTGCCGGCGCTCGTGTTCGAGCCGGAACTTCGCCTTGAGCAATGAACCTGGCTCATCGGGTACGCGCTTGAGCCAGGCATCGATGGCCTGGCGGCGTTCGCGCTGCTCGGCCGTTTCCGCCTGCACCGCGGGTACGTCCTTCGACGCCTGTTCGGCACGCTGCTCCTTCTGCTCGCCCATCGCGGCGCGCATGCGCTCGCGCTGCGCCGCATCGGCGGCCGCTTGCGTCGCCGGATCGGGCGATGGTTTCGGCGGCGTGCGGGGCGGCTGCGCATCCTTCCCCGCCTGCGCCTGGCCGGGCTTGCCGGAGGGCGGCGTCGACGCGCCTTGCGAAGACGGGGACGCTTGCGGCGGCTGGCCCGCCTTCTTCCCGTCGGAGGACTCGCTCTTCGCCCCCGATGACGCTTGATCGCCACTGCCCTGCTGGCCGGGCTTGCCCTGCCCGTCGCCCGGCGACGGCGGTCGCTTGCGAGCCGCATCCACCGCGGCGCGATTGGCGACGGCATCGGCCATGCCCGGCTGCAGCCGCAGCGCACGATCGTAAGCGGCAACGGCGTCGTCGTAGCGCTGCTGCTTCGCCAAGGCATTGCCCAGGTTGTACTGGCCCTCGGCGGTGTCGATGCCGGTGAACGCCTGTTGGGCCGCCGGATAGTCGCCCTGGCGATAGGCGTCGGCGCCCTTTTCCAAGCGCGCATGCGTGGCCTGGTCGCTGCGCTGCCACCAGTCGACGCCAGCGGCCTGCGCAGGCCATGCCAACGGCAGCCACAAGGCGCCCACCAGCACCAGCGCGGCGCCGCGACGGAACCACAACAACGCCAGCGCCATCAGCGGGATCAGCAACCAATAGCCTTCGTCACGCCACGCCTTGCCGCCACTGGGGGCCGACGAGGTGCCCACGGTCTCCAGCGCTGGCGATGCCACGCCGAGCGCGGCGAGATCGCCGTTGTCGGTGGTCGCCGGTGCGTAGCGGCCGCCGCCCGGCCGTGGCCAACCCACGCAGCGATGAGGCGTCCAATGCTGCATGGCCGATGCGTGCCGTCGTTGCCGCGATATGCCGCGCCAGCGACGGTGCCCAGCCCGAGCACCGAGACCACGTAGCCTTGCGCGCGCGCGTCCGCGGCGGCTTTCGCTGCGCCATCGCCTGCGTGATCGGTGAGCACCAGGATGTCGCCATGGCGGAAATCGGCCTGGGCCAACAGGCGCGCCGCCCAGGCGATGCCGCGATCGGCACGCTGCCCGTCCACCGGCATGATCTCCGGCGACAACTCGTCGAGGTACAGCCGGATGTTGGCGGTGTCGTCGGTCATCGGCGCGACCGTGAACGCATCGTCCGCAAAGGCGACCAACGCGACCGGACTGCCGGCGCGCGCGTCGAGCAGCCGCGCGAGCTTCGCCCGCGCCTGCAGCAGCCGCGAAGGTGGTAGGTCGGTCGTCGTGATGCGGCTGGAGAGATCCAGCACCACCACCAGCGGACGCTGGGCCTGCCATAGCGGCTGGTCGCCCTGGCGCCAGCTCGGCCCGGCGAGCGCGAGCACCGCGAGCGCGTACGCCAACGCGGCCACGATCATGCCCGCACGCGCCGCACCGCCTCCCCGCTCGAGAAGATGCTGCAGCAGGTGCGCGTCCACATGACCCTGCCAGGCGTTCAAGCGGTGCCGCTGCACGCGCCACCACCACGCCAGCAGCGGCAGCGCAAGCAAGGCCCACAGCCAGTGCGGGCGGAGGAAATGCAGCGCGTTCCAGAAGGCGCTCATGCGCGCCTCCGCGGCCACGCGAACGCCAGCAGCGCGAAACCGAATGCCGCCGCCAAGGGCCAGTGATAGCGCTCGATGCGCGGACGCACGGCCTTGCCCGCCTGCTGGACCGGTTCCAGCCGGTCCAGCTCGGCGTAGATGCCGGCCAGCTCGTTCGTGTCGCGCGCGCGGTAGAAGCGTCCGCCGGTCTGCGCGGCGACATCGCGCAGGGTCGCTTCGTCGATGTCTTCCGGCGAGCTGGCGGGCATCGGCAGGGGAATGCCGAACAGGCTCATCCCGCCGTCGCTGCCGAAGGCGATGGTATGGATGCGCACGCGTTCTTCCTTCGCCAGTTCCGCGGCCTTCTGCGGCGTCAGTACGCCGGCGGAGTTCACGCCGTCGGTGAGCAGGATCAGGACGCGCTGGCCGTCCTCCTGCGTGCGCAGGCGACGCACGGCCAGCGCGATGGCATCGCCGATCGCGGTCTCGCGGCCGGCCAGGCCGGCCACCGCGTCGCGCAGTTGTTCGCGCACCGTCTGCAGATCGCGCGTCAGCGGCGTCATCGCGTAGGCGCGCTGGCCGAACACCAGCAGGCCGACGCGATCACCGTCGCGGCGATCGAGGAAGTCGGCGAGCACGGCTTTCGCCGCGGTCAGGCGATCGACGACGGCGCCACCCAGCTCCATGTCGGGCTCGGTCATGCTGCCCGAGAGGTCGACCGCGAGCATCAGGTCGCGTCCGCTCACCGGCGGCGTCACGGCGTCGCCGAACTGCTGCGGCCGCGCGACGGCCGTGCACAACAGGAACCACACCAGCCACGCCAACGCCGCGCCGCGTCCGTGCAACCCACGCCCGCCCTGGGCGGCGATCGCCTGCACGGCACTGCCATAAGGCACCCTGAGCGCATCCGACTGCGCGCGTCGCGGCGGCAATGCCCAACGCACCAGCCAGGGCAGCGGGAACACGAGCCATGCCCAGGGCCAGGCAAAGCCGGCGTAACCGTCCTGCAGCAGCTGCAGCGTCGGCAGCGAAACGCTCATCGCTTCGCCGCCATCAAGTCGAGGAAACGTACCCGCGCCACCGCGAGTGCCGCCGCCAGTTCCGCAGGTGCGACATCGCGACGGTAGCCACCGTCGAGCAGCACGCGACCGGGGCCTTCGCTGAAGGTGCGTCCCTGCTTGCCATCGAGGAACTGCAACCACGCCTCGCCCTCGAGACGGTCAGCGGCAGGCGACACGCGACGCGCGGCCCGGCGCAGCAGTTCTGAAGCCGCGGCGATCTGTTCGGCCGATGTTCGTCCCTGCGGCACGGCGTCGAACCACCGCTGCCAGCGTTGGCGGCGCCGATGCCGGTGCCAGCGCCATGCGCCGATGCCGAGCAGCACCAGCACGATCCCGGCGGCGACCAGCCACCACCCCGGCGCGGGCGGCCACCATGACGGTGCCGGCGGCACATGCACATCGCGAAGGACCAACGTGTCCGGTGCCATGGTCACGCCACCTGCGGTTGCGCGCGGCCGAGCGCCACCAGCCAGGCATCGCTGGCGGCGTCGGTGGACAGCGTGCGCACCTGCACGCCGCGCGAAGGCAGGCGATCGAGCGCACGCTCCAGGGGCGCCTGGAATTCGCTTCGCCAGGCATCGCGTTGCGCCTGGCTGGCGAGATCCAGCTCGATCCGCCGATCGCCCGTGGCGAACGGCAGCGGGCGCGAGGGCGGGTCGGTCTCCAGCGGGTCGGTCAGCAGGAGCACCACGACATCGTGATGGGCGGCCAGCGCGGTCCAGCGCGTGTCCGGGATGCTCCGCGACGCTGTGGGGATCCGCCAGGACCAGCAGGCGCGAACCCGGACGAAGCAGGCGTGCAGCGTGGTCGAGAGCGAACGCGAGGCCGAGATCGTCCGCGGGAGGTTTCGTGTACCAGCGGACCAGTGCATCCAGCACGCGCAGCGCACCGCGCGTTCCCGATGCCGGCGGCACCGGCGCTTCGGTCGCGCTGCCGCGCAGGATCGCCAGCCGGTCACCCTCGCGTACGGCCTGCCACGCCGCGATCGCGCCCGCGCGCGCCGCCTGCACGGACTTGAAGCGCGCGCGCGTGCCGAAGTACAGCAGCGGTGACGTGTCGGCCACGATCAGCGTCAGCCGTTCGCGTTCGGCCTGGAAGAGCTTGGTGTGGGTGCGGCCGCTGCGCGCGGTCAAGCGCCAGTCGATGTGGCGCACGTCGTCGCCGGCCACGTACTCGCGCGACTCCGCGTATTCCATGCCGCGGCCGCGCAGCGGCGACGCAGAAGGTCCGGTGACGGAGTGCCGACCGCGGCGCGCAGGCGGGCGCCGCTGCGCGCTAGCGCGCAAGGCGATCAGTTCCTGTAGCGTGGGAAGAATGCCGTCGCTCATGCGGGTGTCGTCGGGGCTCGCTACGGGGCGGTCAGGGCAAGGGCACCACATCCAGCAGCGCCTTCACCAGCCGGTCGCCATCCCAGCCTTCTGCGGTCGCCTCGTAGCTCGGCAGCACGCGATGGCGCAGCACGTCCGGCGCGATCGCGCGGATGTCGTCCGGCGTGACGTAATCGCGCCCCGCCAGCCAGGCGCGCGCACGGGCGCAACGCTCCAGCGCGATCGAGCCACGGGGACTGGCGCCCCAGGCGATGCGCCGCGCCAACGTCGCGTCGTAGCGCGCGGCATTGCGCGAGGCCAGGACGAGTTCGATCAGGTAGCGCTCCAGTGCCGGCGCGAGGTGCAGGTCCAGCACCTGCGCACGGGCGCGGAACACATCCTCCAGCGGCATGCGCTCGATGACGGCGGGCACCGCCTGCATCTCGTCGCGCGCGCGATCGCGGGCCAGACGCAGGATGTCGGCTTCCGCCGCCGCTTCCGGATACCCGATCTTCACGTGCATCAGGAAGCGGTCCAGCTGCGCTTCTGGTAGCGGGAACGTGCCCTCCTGCTCGATCGGGTTCTGCGTGGCCATCACCAGGAACAGCGCAGGCAGCGGATAAGTGTGGCGGCCCACGGTCACCTGGCGCTCGCCCATCGCCTCGAGCAGCGCGGACTGCACCTTGGCCGGCGCGCGATTGATTTCATCCGCGAGCAGCAGGGGGTGAAATACCGGTCCGGCCTGGAACTCGAAGCGCCCTTCTTGCGGTCGCCAGACCTCGGTACCGGTGAGGTCGGCAGGCAGCAAGTCGGGCGTGAACTGCACGCGCGCGAACTCCGCCTGCAGACGCGAGGCCAGCGCGCGGATCGCGGTCGTCTTCGCCAGGCCGGGCGCGCCCTCGACAAGCAGGTGGCCATCTGCGAGCAGGGCGATCAGCAGGCGCTCCACGAGCGCGGCCTGGCCGACGATGGTCTGCGAGAGGTCTTCGCGCAGTCGCGTAAAAGCGGCGTGCAGCGACGCCCCCACATCGGCTGCGTGGTCGGTGGTGCCGGGCGAAGAATCCATGGGGGAGCCGGAGGTCGGTGTGGAAGCCGATTTTGACCCAACCACGCCCTGAAGGTTCACAGGACCAACGGCACACGACGTCCCGATTCAGCTGGCAGCGCGCACAAAAGAAAAAGGGGCCCGGAGGCCCCTCTTCTTGCATGACGCAGCGGTTGCGATCAGCGGCGCTCGGCCACGCGCAGGACCTTCGGGGTGACGAAGATCAGCAGTTCGGCCTTTTCCTTGCTGCGCCCCTTCTTCTTGAACAGATTGCCCAGGAAGGGGATGTCGCCCAGGAAGGGGACCTTGGCAATGCTGGTGCGGTCGCTGAACTCGTAGACACCACCGATCACTACGGTCTGACCGTCTTCGATCAGCACAGCGGTGTTGATCTCGCGGCGTGCGAGTTCCGGCACCTGGCCGAACTGGCCCAGGCTAATGAAGCGCAGGACTTCGTCCTTCTTCACGTTGAGATTGAGAAAGACACGATTGTCATCGGTGATCGTGGGAATGACCTTGAGTTCAAGCAGCGCTTCCTTGAACTGCACGGTCGGCACCGCCGCGTTGCCGCCGCTGCCGGAACCCGTGATGGTCAGATAACCGACTTCGCGGCCCTGCTTGATCACGGCTTCACGCTGATTCGTGGTCACCAAGCGCGGATTGGAGATCACCTCGCCACGACCCTCTTCCTGCAGAGCGGACAGCTCGAGGTCGAGATTGAAGTTCCGCCCAAGCAACGTATACGCAATGCTGCCGGCGGGATTGGTAATGAAGCCACTGGCCGGCAGATTGACGTTCAGGCCGTCCGGAACCACATGCAGGTTTTCTTCGGAAATGCTGACACTGTCTTCAAGATTGCCGGTGATGATCTGCGTACGATCACCCGTGCGGCGGCCCGCAATGCCAAAACGTGCGCCCAAGTCCCTGGCAAACGTATCGGTCGCGATAACGATGCGACCCTCAATCAGCACCTGATCAACGGGACGGTCGATGACAGCGATGAGTTCGCGCATCTGCGCGACCTTCTTCGGGATATCGCTGATCATCAACGTGTTGGTCCGCTCGTCAGCGACGAGGCGACCGCGCGGCGACAGGAAGCCGTTCTCGTTGTTGCTGCCGCTGCCTCCGCTGTTGCCTCCACCGCTGCCGCCGACGCCTTTGGCTTCGGTCAGTGCCTTGAAGATCGCGCTGGCGCTGTGGTAGTTGATCTGAACGTAATCGGTCGTCAGGTCCTGACGGTTCTCGATCGCGATGCGGGCGTCTTCCTTGTCCTGTTCGAACTTGGCCAGTTCGGGCTGCGGGGCCACCCAGACGACCGCACCGTCGCGGCGCTTGTCCAAGCCCTTTGCACGTAGCACGATGTCCAGCGCCTGATCCCACGGCACGTTGACCAGACGCAGGGTGACGTTGCCCTGCACCGTATCGGAGGCGACGATGTTGAGGTTGGATTCCTCAGCGATCAGTTGCAGTACGGTGCGGACCGGCACGTCCTGGAAGTTGAACGTCACCGGGCGGCCGCTGTAGCGCCGCGCTTCGGTGGCGACCTTCTGCGCCGCCGCGACGATCGACGCGGAGCTGGCACCGGCGGTGGTATTCGCGTCGCCCATGGCCTTCTGGCCCGAGCGCGGCACGATTTCCACCACATATTCGTTACCCGACTGATAGGCCAGCGACTCGAAGTCGCCCCGCGTGCTCAGGACGAGCTGCGTGCCGCCCGCCTTGGACTGGGCCTCGACCCGCTGGACGGGGGTAGCGAAATCCACGACGTTTAGCGGGCGCTGCAGCGATGCGGGCAGCCTGGCGTTACCGACGTCCACGACGACGCTGTCGCCTTGGTTACGCAAGTCCGGAGCGGCACCCTGCCCGTCGAACTTGACGATCAGGCGGCCCGCACCGTCCTCACCGCGCCGGAAGTCGATGTTCGACACCGAGACGGCCTGGGCCGTTTTCGCGGAGGTGGTGGGAGTCGGGGCCAGCTCGCCCGGGGATGCGGCACTGGCCGCGCTGGCAGCCGCCAGCAGGCCAATGGCCAATCCCAGAGAGCAGGCCCGGAAGGTGGCCAGGCGCCGGGAGGGCCGCAGGCGGTAGGCGTTCGAAGCGGTCATCGTGTATCCCCCAATCATTGATCTTCAAGCGCAATGGACGCCGGCCGTTCCAGCCATCCACCCGCGCCATCCGGCACTAGTTCGACAAGTTCCAACCCATCTTCGCGGACCGAGGTGACCCGGCCATCGCTCTGCCCCAGGTAGTTTCCCGGACGTACCCGGTAGGTGACCTTGTCGGGCCCCATCACCAGCGCCACCAGACCTGCGCCCTTGCCGATCGTGCCGACCATATCCAGGCTGTCCAGCGGATACTGTTCCAGCGTTTCCTTGCGACGGTTGGGATCCGGGCGCAGCCCACCCCCTTCCGCGTTGTTCCATGCATCGCTGAACGGGTCGCGAAGCGTCTGCGCCGCATACTCGAACGTTTCGAACTGTTGCATCACCGGCAGCGGGTCGAGCGGCGGCGCGGGACGCGCCCGGACATCCGCCACCCAGCTTTCCAGGTTCGGCGCATCGCCAGGCGTGCTGGTCACGCCACGCGCGCATCCCGCCAACAAAGCGACGGCGAGCAGCATCAGCGCGCCGCGCGCAGAAAGGAGGTTAGTCTTCGGCATCACGAGGCACCTCCCGCCTTCTTGGGCGCAGGCTTCTTCTTCGCGTCCTCGCCCGCTGCCGCCGCCGCCGCTTCCTGCTCGGCAACTTCGGTTTCGTCCAGGTAACGGTAGGTTTTCACCGTGCCCGACAGCTCAAGTGCGCCGCGATTGATGCCGCCCTTGCCCGCTTTGGGCTGCAGTGAGATGTCGTGCATCGTCAGGATGACCACTCGCGGCAGCGAGGCGACGCCGCTGACGAACGCGCCGAACTGGTGATAGTTGCCCACCATGCGCAGCTGGATCGGCTTCTCGGCGTAAAACTCTTTCAGCGTCTCAGGCTCCGGCTGAAAGAGCTCGTTGGCCAGGCCACTGGACAGCGCCGTCTGCGAGATGTCGATGATGAGGTCGGGCATCTCGGTCTTGCTGGGGAGCTGGCGCAGCATTTGCTGCAACACCTGTTCCATCTGCGCGAGCTGCTGCTTCAGGGGTTCGAGATTGGCGGCCTTGGCCTGCTCCTTCTCGAAGTCCTGGCGCAGGCGGACTTCTTCCTGCTCCAGCCCATCGAGCGTCTCCGACTTGCCCTTGATGAAGAGGAAGTAGGAAAGCGCCAGGATGAACAGTGCGAGGATGACGCAGAAGCCGGCTTTGGCGTTCTGGGGCCACGCGCCGATATTGTTGATATCGAGATTCTTGAGCGATGTCTTTTTCTGGCTCATGAGGCGCTCCCGGTGGCCGGGGGAGTATTGCCGGACGGTGGTGTCGTAGGCGTGGGAGTCGGCGCTGCGGGTGCCGGCTTGGCGGGCGATTGACCCTCAAGCGGCGCCGGCGCCGGAGCGGCACCGGGCGCGGCGGGCGTTGCCCCCGAAGCAGCTGTCTCAGCCTCCTGTTCCGCGGTCGGATTTGCCAGGCGGACCGTCAGCTTGAAGACGTACGGCAACGCACGGCTGGCGCCGGTATTGGTCAGCGTTTTGACCTCTTCGGGCTTGGACTCGATGATCGACAGTTCCGGCTTGGTCATCCAACCCGAGGTCTCGAGGTTGCGCATGTAGGCGCTGACCCGAGCATTCGACTGTGCACGCCCTTCGAGCGTCAGCACTTCGCCATCCTGCTTGATGTTGCCCAACATGACGCCATCAGGAATGGTGCGCACCAGAGAATCGAACAGATGCACCATCTGCGAGCGGTTGGCCTGCAGCTTCTCGATGACTTCCTTGCGTGCCAGCAGACGGCGCTTCTGCTCGTCCAGGCGCTCGATCTCCTTGTTCTGGGCCTGCACCTTGGTGATCTCGGCCTTCAGGAAATCGTTGCGCTCGGTCTGGCCCGCCACCTGGCGGTCGTAGTGGAACCAGAGCAGGAACGACAACAGCAGGCCGGCGACAGCAGCGGCGCCCAGCATCACGTAGAACTCGCGCTGCCGCTGGACGCGGCGCTCTGCACGCCACGGGAGTAGGTTGATTCTTGCCATCAGTCGAAGCTCCTCAAAGCCAGGCCGGTGGCGATCATCAGTGCGGGAGCGTCCTGGGCCAGGGCGTGCGCCTGCACGCGCGGGCCGAGGGTCATCTGGGCCAGCGGATTGGCGACCACGGTGGGCACGCCCAACTGCTCTTCGACCATCTCCGGCAAGCCTGCGAGCGCGGCGCAACCACCGGCGAGCACGATCTGGTCGACGCGGTTGAACTCGCTGCCCGCATAGAAGAACTGCAGCAAGCGGCTGACCTGCTGGACGGTCGCTTCCTTGAACGGCTCCAGCACTTCGACTTCATAGCTCTCGGGCAAGCCACCCTGGCGCTTGGCCAGACCGGCTTCCTCGTAGGTCAAGCCGTAGCGGCGCATCACTTCGTCGGTGAGCTGCTTACCACCGAACACCTGTTCGCGGCTGTACAGGCTACGGCCGCGACGCAGGACATTGAGGGTGGTCATCGTGGCGCCGATGTCGACCAGCGCGACCACGCCGTCCTGAGGCACCGGCAGGTCGTTGGCCATCAGGGCGAAGGCGTTTTCGACCGCGAAAGCCTCCACGTCCATGATCTTGGCCGTCAGCCCGCCCAGTTCGAGCGCGGACTGGCGCAACTCGACGTTCTCCGAGCGCGACGCGGCCAGCAGGACCTGCACCATCTCGGGATTGTTGGGCATGGGGCCCAGCACCTCGAAATCGATGTTCACTTCCTCGATCGGGTACGGGATGTAGTTGACGGCCTCGAGCTCGACCTGGGCTTCCAGGTCGGTTTCGTCCAGGTCCGCGGGCATCGGGATGATCTTGGTGATCACCGCAGAGCCGGCGACAGCGGCGGCCGCGTGCTTGGCCTTGCTGCCGGCACGGTTCACCGCGCGGCGAATGGCCTCGCCGACGGCCTCGACCTCGACGATGTTCTTCTCGACCACGGCATTGGGCGGCAACGGCTCGACGGCGTAGTGCTCAACCCTGAAACGGTTGCCCACGCGGGAGAGCTGCAGCAGTTTCACCGCAGTCGAACTGATGTCGACGCCGATCAGCGGCGACTGGCTTTTTGGGAGTAGCCCCACGGTCTTTCCCCTTCCGACGGGCACAAGGCGCACGGTGTGCGCCCACATTAATAACCAAGTTTTTACGCTTGGCAACCGCCGTTTACGTGGCTGTGCGGCTTGTCACGTTTCACGAGGGTTGTTCCCCAAGTCCCTGTTCCCCTTGGGATCACCTGTGGCGATCCCGGCGGTCATCTATACTCTGCCGCCACGAATTCTGCAATCGGAAAGCACTGGATGTCCCGGTTCCGTCGTCTTCTCCGTTGGACCCTCATCACGTTCCTGATACTTGCCCTCGCCGGGGTCGTCGGCCTGGGGGTGCTGTACTACACGGTCTCGTCCAAGGTCCCGGACGTCCAGGCCCTGCGGAACGTAGAACTGCAGGAACCCCTCTACATCTACGCCAGCGAC
The DNA here is from genome assembly GCA_047600885.1 of Pseudoxanthomonas sp. Lineage (GTDB taxonomy): Bacteria > Pseudomonadota > Gammaproteobacteria > Xanthomonadales > Xanthomonadaceae > Pseudoxanthomonas_A. The sequence continues at coordinate 541,226 of JASGKE010000002.1, forward strand.
GGTCGCCTGATGGGGCTGTACGGGGAGATCCGCCGGTATCCGGTCCGGATCGACCAGGTGCCGCCCCGGGTCAAGCAGGCCTTCATCGCCGCCGAGGACAGCAAGTTCTACGAGCACAAGGGCGTGGACCCCACCGGCATCGCGCGTGCGGTCTGGCAGATCGCCAGCCGCAAGGAAGGCCGCGTGGCCGGCGGCAGCACCATCACCCAGCAGGTCGCCCGGCAGTGGTTCCTCAGCTCCGAGTACAGCTACACCCGCAAGCTGGTGGAGATGATGCTGGCCATCCGCATCGAGAAGATGCTGACGAAGGACGAGATCCTGGAGTTGTATCTCAACAAGAGCTTCTTCGGTAACCGCTCCTACGGCGTGGCGGCCGCCGCCGAGTACTACTACGGCAAGACCCTGGACCAGCTGACCCTGGCCGAAGCCGCCACCCTGGTGAGCGCGCTGAAGTTCCCGTCCAGCGGCAACCCGATCAGCAACCCGGGCCGCAACCAGCAGCGCAGCGCCTACGTGGTGGAGCGCATGCGCGAGGACGGCTACATCACCGCGGCGGAAGCCGCGGCGGCCAAGGCCGAGCCGATGCACGCCAAGCCGCACGAGCGGCCGATCGAGGTCTACGCCCCCTACGTGTCCGAGATGGTGCGACAGGAAATGATCGCGCGCTTCGGGCAAGAGGCCCTGACCAAGGGCTACCACGTCACCACCACGCTGGATGCGCCTCTGCAGGACGCCGCCAATGCGGCCGTCCGCGACGGCCTGGGCCTGTACGACCATCGCCACGGCTGGAACGGCGTGGAAGGCCATTTCGATGTGGCCGCTGATGCGGATGCCGCCACGCTGGCCACCCATCTGCGCGGCGTGCCCGCCCAGAACGGCCTGCTGCCGGTCGTCGTCGCGCGCACCCATGACGATGGCGGCGCCACGGTCGTCATGGCCGACGGCAAGGAACTCAGCCTGCCCGCCGCTGCCAGCAAGTGGACGGGGCGCACGCCCGCCAAGCTGTTCAAGCGTGGCGACCTGACCCGCATCAAGGCGGGCAAGGACGAAGGCAGCTACGTCGTCGACCAGGTGCCGCGCGCGCAGGCGGCGCTGGTCTCGCTGGATGCCAGCAACGGCGCCCTGCGGGCGCTGGTCGGCGGCTACAGCTTCGCCGGCAACAAGTTCAACCGCGCCACCCAGGCGCGGCGTCAGCCGGGCTCCAGCTTCAAGCCGTTCCTGTATGCCGCATCGTTCGAAAAGGGCTTCAACCCAGCCTCGATCGTGCTCGATGCGCCGGTCGTGTTCCGCGACCGCCGCGGCCACATGTGGCGCCCGCAGAACGACGGCGGCGGCTTCCGCGGCCCGATGCGCCTGCGCGAGGCCCTGGTGCAGTCGCGCAACCTCGTGTCGGTGCGCCTGCTGGATGGGATCGGCGTGCCCTTCGCACGCTCGTACATCAGCCAATTCGGTTTCGAGGAGGCCGAGTTGCCGCCCAACCTGTCGATGTCGCTCGGCACGGCGTCGCTGACGCCGTTGTCGATGGCGCGCGCCTATGCCGTGTTCGCGAACGGCGGGTCGCGGGTGACGCCGTGGTTCATCGACGAAGTGAAGGACCGCGAGGGCAACGTGGTGTTCAAGGAGAACGCCGCCATCGCCTGCCGGGGATGCGGCCAGGGCCAGTACGGCAGCAGCACGCCGGCCAACCAAGTGGTTGACGGCTTCAACTTCGGCCCGGCGGCTGCCGCGAAGCCTGCGACGCCGGCCACGGCGGAGAAGCCCAAGACCGAACAGAAGCCGGCCGATCCGAACACCGTCACCGCGCCGCGTGCGATCGACGAGCGCACGGCCTACCAACTGGTCTCGATGATGCGCGACGTGGTCCAGCGCGGCACGGGTACCGCCGCGAAGGTGCTGGGCCGCGAGGACGTGGGCGGCAAGACCGGCTCCACCAACGATCACCGCGATGCCTGGTTCGGCGGCTTCGGTGGCCAGTACGCCACCGTCGTGTGGGTGGGCCGCGACAACTTCCAGTCGCTCGGTTACCGCGAATACGGCGGCAAGGCCGCGCTGCCGATCTGGATCGATTACATGCGGGTGGCGCTGAAGGACAAGCCGGTCGCCTCGAACGATCCGCCGGACGGCATGGTCCAGGCCACGCTCAACGGCGTCACCGAATGGGTGAAGGTCGAGGACATGGAACGCATCCAGGACTACGACCTGTACGGCCCCGAAGACGCCGTGCCGGACGAAGAGGCCTTCGACATCTTCTGATCCTGTCGCGCGTGAAGGCACCATGACGGCACGCCGGTGCCGTCATGGACAAGCAAGGGTCATGGTGTACAGTCGGGTCCAGTTTCGACGCGGAGGCCTGCCATGCACCACGCCCGTCAGCACGCCGAAACCCGCACCCGCGAGCGCCGCCAACGGCTGGCGCATGAAGCCGCCCGCCTGATGGCGGAAGGCGGCATCCGCGATTTCCACCAGGCCAAGCTCAAGGCCGCCAGCCGGCTCGGCATCCACGATGATGCCTCGCTGCCACGCAACCGCGAGATCGAAGACGCACTGCGCACCTACCAACGGCTGTTCGTCGGCGAGGCGCATGCGGAGGGCCTGCGCCGTCGGCGCGAGGCCGCGCAGCGCGCGATGGAATTCCTCGCCAGGTTCTCGCCACGCCTGGTCGGGGCGGTGCTGGACGGCACGGCCGACGGCAACTCACCGGTGCACCTGCATGTCCACAGCGACGATCCGGACGCGGTGACCCGCTTCCTCGAAGACCATCACGTCCCGGCCGAGGCGCGCACGCGACGCCTGCGCATGGACCGCGAGCGCGTGGCCGACCTACCGGTCTGGGTGTTCAGCGCCGAGGGCCTCAGCTTCGACCTGACCGTGCTGCCGCACGACGCCCTGCGCCAGGCACCGCTGTCCTCGGTCGACGAAAAGCCGATGCGGCGTGCCTCCGCCGTACAGCTGAGCCTGCTGCTGGCAGAAGAAGAGATCGCCGGCTACGAGTCCGATTTCCCGCGCTGAGGCCCTGCGCCGGGCGCGATGCGCCCGGCGGAAGCGCACCCCCATGCAAGACCCCTCCCGGCCGCACGCGTCCACTGGCGCCTGCGATCCCGCCGCGCCGAGCCTCGGGACGCTCCACCGGGAGAGCACGCATGCGCTATCGCGTCTTCGGCAACACCGGCCTGCGCGTGTCCGCGCTGGCGCTGGGCACGGGCAACTTCGGCAAGGGCTGGGGCTACGGTTCCGACCGGGATGAGGCGCATCGCATCTACGCGGGCTACCGCGAGGCAGGCGGCAATTTCATCGACACCGCCGACCAGTACCAGTTCGGGCAATCCGAAGAGATGGTCGGCGAATTCATCGCCAGCGAGCGCGATGCGATCGTCCTGGCGACCAAGTACTCGCTGGGCGCGCGTGCCGATGCGGGCCTGCAGGACACCGGCAACAGCCGCAAGGCGCTGGTGCAGTCGGTCGAAGGCAGCCTGCGGCGCCTGAAGACCGACCGCATCGACCTGCTCTGGGTGCACATGCCCGATGGCCACACGCCGATCGAGGAGATCGCGCGCGGGCTGGACGGGCTCGTGCGCGCGGGCAAGATCCTTTACGCCGGCCTGTCGGACTTCCCCGCCTGGCGGGTCGCCACCGCCGCCACGTTGGCCGAGTTGCGTGGCTGGGCCCCCATCGCGGCCGTGCAACTGGAATACAGCCTGGTGGAGCGCACCGTGGAGCGCGAACTGCTGCCGATGGCGCGCGCCTTCGGGCTCGGCACGGTGGGCTGGTCGCCGCTGGGCGGCGGCCTGCTGACCGGCAAGTACCGCAAGGGCGAAACGGGTCGGGCGCAGGGGTTGGGCGTGGTGATCCATGGCGAGAGCGACGCCCGCAAGACGGCGACCGTGGATGCGGTGCTGGCGATCGCCAACGAAACCGGCCTCACGCCGGGCCAGATCGCCATCGCCTGGGTGCTCGGCCGCCAGGTGCTGCCCATCATTGGCCCGCGCACGCCGGAGCAGCTGAAGGACAACCTCGCCGCGACGGACGCAGTGCTGAGCGATGCACACCGCCAGCGACTCGATGAAGCGAGCGCGATCCCGGCCGGCTTCCCGCATGAGATCGTCGCCGCAACGGCCCCGCGCTTGCGCGGTGGTCAGGACGCCCAGTTGGACCTGCCAAGCACGCCCGTGCGCTGAACGCCGCTCAGTCCTTCACTCGCCGCATCTCGCTGGCCACCTTGTAACGGCCGTACGCCAGCAACGCCTGGGTGAAGGCATCCAAGGCGGCATCGTCCTCGCAGGCGAGCACCACGTGGTAGCAGCCCTCGCCCGCGATCTTGCTCGCGCTCTCGACGTCCTCGCGCGCCTGCAGGAAGGCTTCGAACGCCTCGAACCGCGGCGTGTCCATGAACACGGTGATGAAGTAGCGCCGCAGATCGCCGCGCACGACGGTGAAGCGGCGGATCGTGCCGTCATCGACCATCTGCTGCACGCGGGTCGCCACGGCCTGCCCGGTCAGGTGCACCTGGCGTCCCAATGCCTGCCAAGTGGCACGCGCGTCGCGCCCGAGGTGGGTCAGGATGGTCCGGCTCATCTTGTCCAATGGCATGTCTTCCAATCCTCAAGCGGAACGGCGCGAATTCTTGCGGAGTGCAATTCACCGGGGTGGCGCGGCTTCCTAGCCTATCCGCACCCCCATCTCCGAAGGTAAGCCATGGACACCGCACTGATCATCATCGACGTGCAGAACGACTATTTCCCGGGCGGCGCGTTTCCGCTCTGGCAGGCGGACACGGTGCTCGACGCCACCGTCGCCGCGATCGACCGCGCACGGGCTCGTGACGAACGCATCGTGCTGGTACGGCATGAATCGGCTTCCGCCGACGCCGGCTTCTTCACGCCCGGCAGCCCAGGCGCCGCGACCCATCCTCGCATCCTCGCCGCCGCACCCGACGCCCCGGTGGTGGTGAAGCAGTTCGCAGACAGTTTCCACCAGACCTCGCTCGGGGCCTGGCTGGCCGAGGCCGGAGTCGCACGGCTGCGGATCGCCGGGATGATGACCCAGAACTGCGTGGCGTTCACGGCGGTGTCGCCGGGCGCGGCGCCGTATGCGGTCTCGGTACTGTCGGACTGCACGACCACGGTGGACGCGACGATCCATGCCTTCGCACTGCATGCCCTGTCCACGCGCGTCGATGTGGTTCCGGATGCCTGATCCCGGAAACGCAGAAGGCCCCTTGCGGGGCCTTCCGTCTGCCGTCGGGGACGCTCAGCGCTTCCCGGTCGGCACGTAGTCGCGCGGCGCGTAGCCGGTGTAGATCTGGCGCGGACGGCCGATCTTCGCTTCCGGATCGACCTGCTGCTCCAGCCAGTGCGACACCCAGCCGGCGGTGCGGCCGATGGCGAACATGACGGTGAACATCTCGGTCGGGATCTTCAGCGCCTTGTAGATGATGCCGCTGTAGAAATCGACGTTCGGGTAGAGCTTGCGCTGGATGAAGTACTCGTCCTTCAGCGCGGCTTCTTCCAGGCGCATCGCCACTTCCAGCAGCGGATCGTCCACGCCCAGCTCGCCCAGCACCTTGTGGGTCATCTCGCGGATGATCTTGGCGCGCGGGTCGAAGTTCTTGTAGACGCGGTGGCCGAAGCCCATCAGGCGGAAGCCCGATTCCTTGTCCTTGGCCTTGGCGACGGCCGACGCGACGTTCTTCGCATCGCCGATCTCTTCCAGCATCTTCAGCACGGCTTCGTTGGCACCACCGTGCGCGGGGCCCCACAGCGCGGTGATGCCGGCGGCGACCGAGGCGTACGGATTCGCACCGGTCGAACCGACCAGGCGCACCGTCGACGTCGAGGCGTTCTGCTCGTGGTCCGCGTGCAGGATGAACAGCAGGTCCAGCGCCTTGGCGACGACCGGGTTCAGTTCCAGCGGCTCGCTCGGCACTTCGAACATCATGTGCAGGAAGCGATCGACGTAGTCGAGGTTGTTGCGCGGGTAGCGGATCGGCCAGCCGATCGAGTAGCGGTAGGCGGCGGCGGCCAGGGTCGGCATCTTCGCCAGCAGGCGGATCGCGGCCAGGCGGCGCTGTTCCGGATCTTCCAGGTCCAGCGTGTCGTGGTAGAACGCCGAGAGCGAGGCGACCGTGCCGGCCAGCATGGCCATCGGGTGCGCGTCGTAATGGAAGCCGTGCAGGAAGTTCTTCAGCGACTCATGCATCATCGTGTGATGCGTGACTTCATGCTCGAACTTGGCGAATTCGGTCGGGGTCGGCAGTTCGCCATTCATCAGCAGGTACGAGACTTCCAGGAAGTTCGAATGCTGGGCCAGCTGCTCGATCGGGTAGCCGCGGTACAGCAGCACGCCATTGTCGCCATCGATGTAGGTGATGGCCGACTTGCAGCTCGCCGTCGCGGTGAAACCGGAGTCGTAGGTGAAGAGACCCGTTTCCTTGGTCAGCTTGGAAATATCGACGCAGTCGTTGCCAAGCGTGGGTTTCAGGACTGGCAGGACGACGGATTTGTCGCCCGCATTCAGCGTGACCTGGTCAAGTTCGGACACAGTGTGCGCTCCTTCGTGGGGTAACACCGGCCAGAGGTCCGGACGGCGCGTGACGGGAGTCCAGGGAGTGAACCTTGGATGACCCAAATTATCGCACAGCGACTCTGGAGCCGTCGCTCGATACCGCACCAAAGTCAGACCAAAGAATGAGATCGCAGGTGCAACCGACCGTTCCGGGCGCACGCACGATGCGGGCCGCACAAACGCGAACGGCCGCGCACGAGGCGCGGCCGAACGGGGACAGCGAACGAAGTTCGATCAGCGCGCGTAGCGCTTCTGGAACTTGTCGATGCGGCCGCTGGTGTCGATGACCTTGTGCTTGCCCGTGTAGAACGGGTGCGAGGCCGAGGAGATTTCGACCTTGATCAGCGGGTATTCGTTGCCGTCTTCCCACTTCGTCGTTTCCTTGGTGCCCAGCGTGGAGCGCGTCAGGAACTTGAAATCGGAGGTCACGTCGTGGAAGACGACTTCGCGGTAATTAGGATGGATGTCGGCCTTCATGGCGGGCACACCGTGTAGCGGGAATGGAAGAGCGGCATTGTAGCCCGCCCTCCCCCGCCGACGCAACCCGGGCGTCAGCCCGCCGCCAACGCGGCCCGGATCAGGTCCTGAAACCGGGCCTGGTCGTAGCGGAGCAGGATGTTGGCCTGGTCCGGCCGGCCGCTCTCCCGGCGCCAGTCGACCACCGAGGCGCCCCGGGCGTGCTGGCCCTGAAGCTCGATCGCCAGCGGGCGCTCGGCCAGTTCCAACGCGCCCTCGGGCGCGAGCACGAAGGCCATGGCCAGGGCATCGGCCGCGAACCAATGGTCGCCGCGGCGGTCGGCCGACCACAGCCGCGTCTTTTCGGAGATCCGGGCATAGAACCGGGCCCGTTCGCTGTCGGCCGCCAGCCAGGCGTCGACCTGGTCGTGCGGCAGGCCATGCGCGATCGTCGCTTCCCAATCGGCCAGGTCGTAGCGTTCGAACGCCTGCAGGGTGAGGTGCGCGGCCTCGGGGTCGAAGTAGAAATTGAACTCCGCCGCCGGGGTGATGTTGCCGTGGCACGTCACCGCACCGCCCATCACGACGAAGCGCGCCACGCGCTGCGGCAGGGTCGGGTCCAGCTTGAGCGCCAGGGCGATGTTGGTCAGCGGGCCGAGGGCGACCAGCACCAGCCGGCCCGCGTGCACGTGCGACAGGCGCAGGATCGCCAGCGCAGCGTGTTCTGCCTCGGCCTGCTTGGCCGCCGGCGCGAAGCCGACGTCGCCGAAACCGTCCTGTCCATGCACATAACCGGCGTCGGGCGACGGATGCAGCAACGGCGCCGGCGCGCCGGCGAACACGGGAATGTCGTCGCGGCCCGCGACTTCGCACAGCTTCAGCGCGTTGCGCACGGTGTGCTGCAGGCCCACGTTGCCGGCGGCGATGGTGAGGCCGACGATCTCGTGGCGCGCGTCGTTGAACGCCATCAGCAGGGCGAGCGCATCGTCGACGCCGGGGTCGGTGTCGATCAGCAGGGGCATCTTGTCCGTCATCGTTCTTCGCTTCTTCTATCGGGGGTCGAGTCTCGCACCGATGGATGACCAGCGGAAGGCGCGCCGCATCATGCCGAGGCGTAGCGCGCCGCACCGCCGACCCAGCGGTGGATCACCCGATCCGCGGCCGCCGGGTCTTCCGCCAGCAAGCGCTCCGCCAGCACATGCACCTGCGGCAACAAGCCAGCATCGCGCGCGAGGTCGGCCACGCGGAACGCCGCAAGACCCGTCTGCCGGGTGCCCAGCAACTCGCCGGGGCCGCGCAGCTCGAGGTCCTTCTCGGCGATGACGAAACCGTCATTGGTCTGCCGCATGGTCGCCAGGCGATGCTTGGCCATCATCGACAGCGGGGGCTGGTACATCAGCACGCACGAAGACGCCGTCGCACCGCGCCCCACCCGCCCACGCAACTGGTGCAACTGCGCCAGGCCGAGTCGTTCCGCGTTTTCGATGATCATCAGCGAGGCGTTGGGCACGTCGACACCGACTTCGATGACGGTGGTGGCCACGAGCAGGTCGGCATCGCCCTGCTTGAACCGGCGCATCGTGGCCTGCTTGTCGGCGGCCTTCATGCGCCCATGCACGAGCGCGACGCGCAGCTCGGGCAGCGAGGCGGACAAGGCTTCGAAGGTGGTTTGCGCCGCCTGTGCGACGACGTCGTCGCTGTCGTCGATCAGCGTGCAGACCCAATAGGCCTGCCGCCCCTCGGCACAGGCGGCGCGAATGCGCTCCACCAGCTCCGGCCGCCGTTCCGCGCTGAGTGCGACGGTCTGCACCGGCGTGCGCCCCGGCGGCAATTCGTCGATGGCCGACACATCCAGGTCGGCATAGGCCGCCATCGCCAACGTGCGCGGGATCGGCGTGGCCGTCATTACCAGTTGGTGCGGCACGCGGTCGCGGCCGGCGCCCTTGTCGCGCAGCGCGAGGCGCTGGTGCACGCCGAAGCGGTGCTGTTCGTCCACGATCGCCAGGCCGAGATCATGGAACACCACCGCCTCCTGCATCAGCGCATGCGTGCCCACAACGACCTGCGCCTCGCCGGACGCCACCTCCGCCAGCACCTGCGCGCGCGCCTTGCCGGTCACCTTGCCGGCCAGCCATGCCACGCGCACGCCGAGCGGTTCGAGCCACGCCCTGAGGTTGACCAGGTGCTGTTCGGCCAGCAGCTCCGTGGGAGCCGCCAACGCGACCTGCTTGCCCGCTTCCACGGCCAGCATGCCGGCCATCGCCGCCACCACGGTCTTGCCGCTGCCCACATCGCCCTGGACCAGCCGCAGCATCGGCGAAGGCCGGGCGACGTCTTCGCGTATCTGCGCGAACACGCGCTGCTGCGCGCCGGTCAGCGCGAACGGCAGCGCCTTGGCCAGCGCTTTCGCCAACGCACCCTTCCCCTTCAATGCAGGTGCACGATGCCGTTGCAACGCCAACCGCTGGCGCCGCAGGCTCAGGTGATGCGCGAGCAGTTCTTCGATCGCCAGCCGGCGCTGTGCCGGATGCGTGCCCAGCGCGAGCGCCGCCACGTCCGCATCGCGCGGCGGGCGATGCATCGTCAGCAGGGCCTCGCGCAAGGATGGCAGGCCCAATCCTTCCAGCAGCGTTGCCGGCAACACTTCCAGCGCATCGGCGTCGGGCAACCGCTCCAGCGCCTGACCGATGAGCTTGCGTATCGTCGCCGGCCCGAGGCCTTCGACGGCGGGATACACCGGATCCAACGCCTCGCCGAGCTCGGCCTCGTCGCCGTCGCCCAGTACGCGGTAGCTGGGATGGATGATCTCCAACCCATGCTGGCCGGGCTTCGGCGTGCCATAGCAGCGGATCCGCGTGCCCACGGCGAACTGGGCCACCTGGGCCGCGCGGAAATGGAAGAACCGCAGGACCAGCGTCCCGTGCCCTTCGTCGCCGACCGCGACACGCAGCACGGGACGGTAGCGGAAGCCGCGCTCGACCGCCTCCACGCGCCCTTCCACCTGCGCCGGCACCCCCGGCTGCAGCAGACGAATCGGCGTCAGCGTGGTGCGGTCCTCGTAACGCAGCGGCAGGTGCAGCCACAGGTCCTGCATCGTCACCAGGCCGCGTGCGGCGAGCTTCTCGGCCACGCGCGGGCCGACACCGGGCAGGCGGCTCAGGGGTTCGGCGGAGAGATCGACGGCGGGGACGTTGCGACGCACTGGCATCGCACAAGGATGCCGGTAACGGCGGCAAACAAAAACCCCGGCATCTCACGATGCCGGGGCCCACGTCCAACGCGTCGCCGCGCGGATCAGAACTTCACGGCCACTTCCACGCCGTAAGTGCGCGGCTCGCTGATGGTCGCGCCGACGACGCCCAGCGGACCGCGGCCGTACGTGTTCAGTCCTTTCACATACTGGTTGTCGAACACGTTGTTGCCATAGACGGCCCAGCTCCAGCGGTCCTGGGGCGAAGTCCAGCCGATCCGCACGTCGGTGCGTTCGCGCGGCTCGCCGATGTCCAGAAGTGCGTTGACGCCGCAGTCGCCCTGCAGGTCCGACCCCGCATTGCAGCGCGTGCGCCCACGGTAGGCGTGGCGCGCGGACAGGCGCAGGTCGCCGCTATCGCCCAGGCTGACCCGGTAGGCCGCGCCGACCGAAGCGGTGAAGCGCGGCTCGCCCGTCGGTTCGCCGTCCAGGTCCACGCCTTCCGGCGTCACGTAGTCCTTGTACTTGGAATCGATCCACTCGGCCTGCGCATCCAAGGTGAAGGCATCGGTCACCTTCCAGCGCATGTCGAAGTCGATGCCCGTAGCCTCGAGGTCGCCGGTGTCGAACACGAAACGCGGGATGTCCACCGGGTTGTTCGGATCGGGATCGATCAGGCGGATCGACTGGCGGTTGTCGTAGCGGTAGTGGAACAGCGACGCGTTGTAGGAGAAGCGGCCGAACGACTGCTTGATGCCGACCTCCGCGTTCCAGACATCCTCGTTCTCGAACGCCGGGCCGATCTGCAGGGCGTTGAAGCCACCGGCCTTGTAGCCCTTGGCCAGCGAACCGAACACCATCGCCTTGTCGTTGAAGTGGTAGTCGACGACGAAGCGCGGGCTGAAGTCGCTCCAGCTGCGCTTGTCGCGCACCAGCACGCCCTTGTTGACCATCGCCGGCGGATCGATGAACGCCATGTCGAACGTCAGCGTCTCGCGGGTGATCGGGATGCCCATCTGCGCCAGTGCGTCGAAGAAGCCCAGCGACTCCAGCAGGGCCAGTTTGGCCTCCAGCTCGGGCGCGTTGCGGGGCGTGTTGAGCCAGGTGAAGTCCTTCTCGTCGCGGGTGTAGCGCAGGCCGAAGGTCAGGTTGAGCTTGTCGGTCGCGCGCCAGATCACGTCGCCGAAGGCCGCGTAGGCGGTCGTCGACAGCGTGTTGGTGAAGCGCTCGTTCCAGCGATCGCCGACCAGCGAGACCGGGATGCCGGCCATCTGCGCCAGCATCGAGGTGAAGCCGAACAGGCTGCCATCCGGCGTGGGCGCGATGCCGAGGTTGCGGACGATGTTGTCCACGGCTTCGGTGTTGGTGTTCACCTCGCTGGTCTGGTCGGCGTCTTCCTTGAAGAAGCTGGCGCCGGCGACCCAGTCCAGCCGCGCGTTGCTGCCGGCGAACTTGAACTCCTGGTAGAAGGTCTCGTTGCTCTCGGTGTTGACCGAGTCGATGTACAGGTCGGCACGGTTGGTGCCGTCTTCCTCGGTCTGGTTCAACGAGTCGTACTGGCGCCAGGACGTGGTCGAGGTCAGGTGACCCCAATTCAATGCGTGGTCCAGGATCAGGGTGACGCCGTCGAAGGTGCGCCACTCGGCGTTGGTGGCGTCGCTGTAGGTGGGGATCTCGCGCGGATCGAGGAAGTCATCCGGGTCCACCGGCACCGGCGGCCGCTGCGGGTACGCCGGCAACGGCACGATGCCCGTGGTCACGCGGCCGTTCTGGTCCAGGCTCTCGTGGTCCCAGCTGATCAACGCGGTCGTGTTCTCGCCCAGGCCCACCTGCCAGGCGGCGCGCGTGGCCCAGACGTTCTCGCCGCCCAGGTCCTTGCCGGTGGCACCGTCCTGGAACCAACCGTCGCTGTGGTTGAACAGCGCATTGAAGCGCAGCGCCGAGTTGTCGCTGGTGGGGATGTTCCACATCGCGTCGGCGTACTGCTTGCCGTAGTTGCCCAGGCGCAGGCGCAGGCGCGCCTCGGTCTCGTTCTGCGGACGACGGGTCACCAGCGAGATCGCGCCGGCGGCCGTGTTGCGGCCGAACAGCGTGCCCTGCGGCCCCTTCAGCACTTCGATCCGCTCGACATCGACGAACGGCAGCAGCACGCCGCCGCCGCGACCGCCATACACGCCATCGACGAACACGCCGACCGCCGGATCGGTGCCGATGCCGAAGTCGCTGGTCTCCACGCCACGCAAGCGGAACGACGGTTGGGTGGGCTGCACCGCGTCGACCACGAGGCCGGGCACGAAGGCGTCGATGTCGCCCAGGTTGTCCGCCGCCACGTCATCGAGCAGCTGCTGGTCCACGACCTGCAGCGCGATCGGCACGTCCTGCAGTTCCTGCTGGCGGCTCTGCGCGGTGACGACGATGGTGTCCAGGTTGGTGGCGTCCTGCTCGCCCTGCGGGGTCGACTGCGCCCACGCCGTGCCGCCCGTCCCCAGCACCACGCAGCCGCCGAACAGCGCGCGCCGCATCCCGACCACCAGATTCCGTTGCGTCACTTTCATCACTCCCTCCCAAGAAGCGTTTGTGCGGAAGCCGGCCTCACCGCGCCGGCAGCATGTTCACGGATTCCCCTGCCGCGATATCGCAACTCCCCGGCTGCGCGTTGATCCAGTCGCGGATCAGCTGCACGCCCTCGCGGTGCACCACCGAACGACCCAGCTCCGGCATCATGATCGCCGGGTCGTCGCTGTCCATGCGGAACTCGAAGATCGAGGCGGCGGCGTTGCCCGGCTCGATGTCGTGCAGACGATTGCCGGTGCCCTTACCCGCCGCGATCGGCTGCTTGCAGAAGCCCAGTTTCAGGCGGTCCTGCGTGTGCGCATCCAGCCAGAGTCCGGACGTGATCGCCGGACCCGTGGCGCTGTGGCAGTGGCCACAATTGACGTCCAGGTAGGCGCGCGCGCGCGCCTCCAGCGGTGCGGCAGCGTCCATCGCGTCCGCCAGCCGCGGCGCACCCGCCGGCACGCCGGTCAGATAGCCCACACGCGCCAGATGGGCGAGCTGGTTCTCGCGGCCGCCGGCATAGGCGAAGTCGCGATTGAGGTGGCGCGCCTTCGGACCGATCGGCAGCAGCTTGCGCGACTTGTTGTCGGTGATGTGGCAGCCGCCGCACTGGTTCTGGTCGGGCACCTGGTAGTCGGCTGTCTCGCGCGCACCGGCACCGTCGACGAGTTCCAGCGCCACCAGTTCACCGGTGCGCTTGAGCGTGGCCTCGGTCTGGGTCTCGTTCCACACATAGGGCAGCGCGACCCAGCCGTCCGCGCGATGCACCAGCAGGCGGGTCTCGATCAGGCGCACCTTGGACAAGTCGAGGGCTTCACCTTCCAGCGAGGACTGCGACGGCGGCGTGCGGGCGACGGATTTCCCGTCCCATGCCGTGCCAGCGGGCAGCGGGTAGTAGAAGGTCTTGCTGAGGATGGTGCCTACCGGGAAGTCGAAACTCTGCTCAGCTTGATACGTCGCCGACGTGCCCTCGGGCATCCACACCGTGCGCAGCTTGTGCGCGTAGTCGCTGAACAACGGCGTGTTGAGGTCGTACGGCACCACGCCGTGGTTGAGGTGGAGCTTGCCGCCTTCGATCCGGAGCACGCCCCACTCGCCCAACGTCTTGGGTTGGCCTTCGGCGAAGAAGTGCACGCCGGCCGACGGGCGGCACGCCGCCAACGCCAGGCCCAGCAGGGCGATCACAAGCAGGAGTCCCTGCCGGTACGGCTTCCGCATGCCTCACCCACGCTTCAGGTCGACCGCGGGCAGCGGGGGCAGCGCGCAGTCGTGGGCCTTCGCATCCTTGCTGGGGTTCTTGTAGCCGCCGGGGCCGTCGGCATTCACCACGCCGCTGATATCGCGCAGGCAGATCTGCGGGCCGACCTTGCTGCCGTCAACGACGCGATCCTGGTTGAAGTAGCCGTCCCACAGCACGTCCGGGAAATTCCCGCGCAGGCCATAGGTCGCCACCTTCAGCGCCTTCAGGTCGAAGCCGTCGGGCGAGTCGCCACCGCCGGACAGCGTGTTGCCGTGGATGTAGATGCGTTCCGGGTACGGATCGAAGTTCGGCGAAGCGCTGCTGTCCTTGTAGCCGGTCGAATACACGCTGGAGACGATGATGTTCGCCGTCGCGTTGTCGCGGATCTCGTTGCCGAAGACCTCGATGTCGTCGTTGGAGTTGATGACGATGCCCGAACCGGCCGGCACGCTGGCCACCGGCGTGCCCTTGGCGCCGAAGTTCTCGTGGTTGTTGGCGATGACCTTGTTGTTGTAGACGCGGATGTTGCCGCCCTGCTGCGACAGCCCCGGCATGTTGAAGACGAGGATGCCGCCGGTATTGCCGGTGGCCACGTTCTCGTAGACGTCCGCGTTGATGGTGTTCTCCACCTCGATGCCGGCCACGTTCTGCTCGGCGCGGCTGCGCCGCACGATCACGCCGTCGGACTGGCCGACGTAGATGCCGGCGTCGGACGCGCCGATGGAGACGGTGTCCTCGATCAGCACGTTCTTCGTCAGCACCGGATAGATGCCGTAGGCGCCGTTCTTCGTGCTCGGCCCGCCGGTCCACTGCACCTTCACGCCGCGCACGGTGATGTTGGACGACTCGCTGATCTTCAGGCCGTCGCCCTTGGAATCCTCGATGGTCAGGTGCTCGATGGTGAAATCGTCGCCATTGACCAGCAGCCCCTCGGCGCCGGCCTTCTGCCCCTTGAAGCTCAGCACGCTCTTGTCCATGCCGGCCCCACGGATCGTCACCCCGCTCGCGCGCAGGGTCAGGCTGCGGTCGAACTGGTGTCGGCCGGCCGGGATCTCGATGACGTCCCCGGGCTTGGCGTCCAGCAGGCGCTCCTGCAGGGTGGTGGCGAAGCTCGCGTCCGCGGCCGGCACGGCGGCCGTCTCGGGCGCCTTCGGCTGGCAAGCGGTCGCTCCCAGCGCCAGTGCGCCGGCCATCACCCAGGAAATGTTGCGCTGCATGAGTCTCCCCTCCCATACGCTTGCGTAGTGACGGCCAGTCTGGTGCGCTTGCATCTGTGACACGGAGGGCAGGAGCGGCATACTAAGGGGGGGAAAGCGGACAAGCTGGAGGGGCTGCGATGCGCTGGAAAACCGGGCTGGGCAATCGCCTGTCGGTCGCCAACCTGCCCACCAACATGCTGTGCGGCCTGGTGCTGCTGGCCGGCGAATTCGGCGTGAATGCCGAAAGCTGGTTCTCCGGCATGCGCCTTAACGTGCAGGAGATCCACGATCCGCAGGCGCGCGTGTCCTACCGCCAGGCCAGCGAGATCATCCGCCGCGCCCTGCCCACGCTGCCCATCGACGGCGTCGGCCTGGCCATGGGCGAGAAGCAGAATGGCGGCAACTTCGGCCTGCTCGGCCTGGCGATGAAGACCGCGCCCACGTTCGGCGATGCCGTGCAGATCGGCCTGGAGTACCAGCGTAACCTCGGCCCGCTGATGGACCTGGACCTGCAGGACCGCGACGACGGTGCGCTCGCGGTAGTCGCCACCGCGCCGGAAGAAGCGGCCGACCTGCTGCCCTTCCTCTGCGAGGAGATGTTCGCCAGCACGCTGATGCTGGCGCGCGAACTGGCCGGCCCGGAATTCCGCCCACTGCGCCTGGAGCTCGGGTATCCCGCGCCCCGCTACGCCGCGCGCTACGGCGATCTGTTCGGCTGCGAGATCCGCTTCGACCAGGCGCAACACGCGATGGTCGTGGACCGCCGCTGGCTGGAGTTGCCGTTCGCCAGCTACAACCCGGTCACCTCGCGACAGGCGCTGTCGTTGTGCCAGGCACAACTCGCGGCGATGTCGCTGCGCGGCGAAACCACCGCGGCGGTAGAACGCCAGCTGCGCCCGCGCCTGCGCGAGAACCCGCAGATGACCGATGTCGCCGCGGCGCTGCACCTGAGCGAGCGCACGTTGCGCCGCCAGTTGGCCGAAGAGAGCACGAGCTTCAGCGCGGTGCACGACCGCGTGCGCACGGAGCGCGCGCTCGAATTGCTGCAGGACCCGGACCTGACCATCGCGGCGGTCGGCAGCCAGATCGGCTTCACCGATGTGCGCGAGTTCCGTCGCGCCTTCAAGCGCTGGACCGGGCACACGCCGAGCGAGGCCCGGCTACCGGGCCCCATCGGTTAGACGCGCTTACTCGAGCACCATCACCGCGTCGACTTCGAACGCGGCGCCCTTCGGCAGGCCCGACACTTCGATGGTCGAGCGCGCGGGATACGGCGCGGCGAAATACTCCTGCATCACCGCATTGACCGCGGCGAACTGCGACAGGTCGGTCAGGTACAGGCCCAGGCGGACGATCCGGTCCAGCGAACCGCCCGCGGCTTCTGCTACCGCCTTGAGGTTGTCGAACGCACGACGCGCCTGCGCGGCGATATCGCCGTCGACGAGGTTGCCGGTGGCCGGATCCAGCGGGATCTGCCCGGAGAAGTACACGGTGTTGCCGGCGCGCACGGCCTGCGAATACGGGCCAATGGCCGCCGGCGCACGGTCGGTGTGGATGATCTGCTTTGGACATCGTCGGCTCCTGGCGGCGGGAGCCGGCATTGTAAGCGGGCGCGGCGGCTTACTGCCGGCGCACGCCGTGCACGACGTTGAGGCGGCGCAGCCGGCGCATCACTTCCGCCAGATGGTTGCGGTCGCGGACCTGGATGGAGAAGCGCAGCACGGCCATGTTGATGTCGCGCTCCAGGTATTCCACGCGCTCGATGTTGGACTGGCTCTTGGCCACCGCAGCCGCCACCTGCGCGAGCACGCCCGGGCGGTTCTCCACGTCGATGAGCAACGCGGCGTCGTAGTCGCCGGTGACGTTGGCGTCCCAGGCGATCGGCACCCAGCGGTCCGGCGACTTGCGGAACTCGGCCACGTTGGGGCAATCCAGCCGATGCACCACGATGCCCTTGCCGGCGGTGTGGTAACCCATGATCTCGTCGCCGGGGATCGGCTGGCAGCACTGCGCGAAGCTGACCACGCCGCGCTCGCCGCCGGTGATCAGGATCTTCTCCTGCGAATGCTTGGAGTGGCCGCCGCCGCGCAGTTCGGCGAACGCGGTGAGCGCCTGCGCTGCCTGCGACGGCATCCAGTTGCCCAACGCCACGTCGGCGAGGAAGGCTTCCAGGCGCGGGTACTTGTGCTCGGTGAGGAAGGCTTCCAGCCGCTGCTGCGGCAGCCGCTCCAGCGAGCTGTCGAGATCCTCCAGTGCGCGGTCGAGCATGCGGTGGCCCAGCTGCACCGCGTCCTCGTGCTCCAGCTGCTTGAGCTGGTGGCGGATCGCCGTGCGCGCCTTGCTCGTGACCACGAACTCGAGCCACTGCGGCTTCGGCGCGGCCGACTTGGCGGTGATGATCTCCACGCTCTGGCCACTGCTGAGCTTGGTGCGCAGCGGCACCAGCTTCTTGTCCACGCGCGAGGCCACGGCCTGGTTGCCCACGTCGGTGTGCACGGCGTAGGCGAAGTCAAGGGCGGTGGAGTTGCGCGGCAGCGACAGGATCTTGCCCTTCGGCGTGAACAGGTAGACCTCGTCCGGGAACAGGTCGACCTTCACGTTGTCGAGGAATTCCAGCGAGGAACCCGCCGCCCGCTGGTTGTCGATCAGTTCGACGATCCAGGCGTGCGCGCGGTTCTGCGCACTGTTCGGCGAATCGGTGCCGTACTTGTAGGTCCAGTGCGCGGCGATGCCGCGCTCGGCCACCAGGTCCATCTCGATCGTGCGGATCTGCACTTCGATCGGCGAGCCGTACGGACCGAACAGCACGGTGTGCAGCGACTGGTAGCCGTTGGCCTTGGGGATCGCGATGAAATCGCGGAAGCGCCCGTCCAGCGGCTTGTACTGCGCGTGCACCGCGCCGAGGGCGTGGTAGCACGAAGGCACCGAGTCGACGACGACGCGGAAGCCGAACACGTCCATCACCTGGTCGAAGCTTTTCCCTTCGCCCTGCATCTTGTTGTAGATGCTCCACGGCGTCTTGATCCGGCTGACCAGGCGGTGCTCGATGCCCTCCTTCGCCAACCGTTGCGACAGGTGCGCCTCGATCTGCGCCATCGACTCGCGGCGCATCACCGGCTGGCTGCGGATGTGCTTCTCGATCACCGCATGGCGCCACGGGTGCAGCGCGCGGAAGCCCAGGTCCTGCAGTTCGGACTTCACCAGGTTCATGCCCAGGCGCTGGGCGATGGGCGCGTAGATCTCCAGCGTCTCGCGGGCGATGCGCGACCGCGCTTCGGCGCTCTGCGCGCCCAGCGTGCGCATGTTGTGCAGGCGATCGGCCAGCTTGATCATGATCACGCGCAGGTCGCGCGACATCGCCAGCAGCATCTTGCGGAAGCTCTCGGCGGCCGCTTCCTGGCGGTCGCGGAACTTCAGCTTGTCCAGCTTGGTGACGCCGTCGACCAGCTCGGCGACGTTCTCGCCGAACTCGCCGGCGATCTCCTCGCGGGTGAGCGGGGTGTCCTCGATGGTGTCGTGCAGGATGGCCGCGATCAGGGTCTCCGCATCCATGCCCAGTTCGGCCAGCACGCCGGCCACGGCCACCGGATGGGTGATGTAGGGCTCGCCCGACTTGCGGGTCTGCCCCGCGTGCGCGGCGGCGCCCACTTCCCATGCGCGCCGCAGCAGCGGCAGCTGGTCTTTCGGCAGGTAGGCCGCGGATTTTTCGAACTGCGCCACGTAGTCCGGCGTCGCGTCGTCGTGCGACGGCGCGGGCGTGCGGAGTGCCTTCACGGTACGGCCGGAATTCATGCTGCCAGCCTATGCCAGACGGGTCGGATCGGCAACGCGTGGAACAGGCCCTGAAACGCACAAGGCCCGCTTTCGCGGGCCCTGGGTCATCGTCCGTTTCGATGGAAACGTCAGACGGCGTCGATCTCAGTCGTCGCCCTTGGACAGGTCGTCGTCGGCGACCACTTCGGCGGCGGCCCATTCCAGCGCTTCGCGCTCGGCGCGCTCACGCTCGGCCTTCTCGACGCGGTCGATCAGCTCGTTGTCGATCTTGCGCGCGGCGATCTCGCGCAGCGCCAGCACGGTGGGCTTGTCCTGCGCTTCGGTGTTGTCGATCTGGGCATCGACGCCGTTCGCCAGCTGGCGGGCACGCTTGGCGGCCATGGTGACCAGCTCGAAACGGTTGTTGACGACTTCCAGGCAATCTTCGACGGTGATGCGGGCCATGCGGGCTCCCGGCGACCGGTCAGGTCGCGCAGTGAATACGGAAAGGGGCGGCGATTGTAGGCAGCCGGACCCGCCATTGCAAGCCTTTCCTTGAAAATCAACCAGTTACCCCTGGAATCAGGGGGCGATGCCCCGGTCAGTCGGCCAGCAGCGCGGCGATCAGGCCCGCGTGGCGGACGTCCTGCGCCTCCCGGCGCAGTCGGCTGGCGGTGAAGATGGCGTGCATCTGGGCCACGGCCTCGTCAAAGACGTCGTTGACGATCACGTAGTCGAACTCGCCGTAGTGCGACATCTCCTCGCGGGCGGCCGCCAGGCGTCGCTGGATGACCTCTTCGCTGTCCTGGCCGCGGGCCCGCATGCGCTGCTCCAGCGCCTGCCGGGAGGGCGGCAGGATGAACACGCTGACGGCGTCCGGCACCTTCTCGCGCACCTGGCGCGCGCCCTGCCAGTCGATCTCCAGCAACACGTCCTTGCCTGCGGCCAGTTGTGGCTCCACCGACTGCCGGGCCGTGCCCTTCCAGTCGCCGTGCACGCGGGCGTACTCGAAGAAGTCGCCGGCACGGATCATCGCCTCGAATTCCTCGGCGCTGATGAAGTGGTAGTGCTGCGCATGGCGTTCGCCCGGCCGCGCGCCGCGCGAGGTGAACGAGATGGACAGCGCGATCTCGTCGTCGCGGGCCAGCACCGCGTTGACGATGCTGCTCTTGCCCGCGCCGGAGGGCGCCGCGACGATGTAGAGGGTTCCGCGCTTCATTCGATGTTCTGCGCCTGTTCGCGGATCTGGTCGATGAGCACCTTCAACTCGACCGCGATGTTGGTGGTGCGGATGTCCACGGACTTCGAACCCAGGGTATTGGCCTCGCGGTTGAACTCCTGCAGCAGGAAGTCCAGCCGGCGACCCACCGGGTCCTTCTGGGTGAACACGCGACGGATCTCCTTCACGTGGCTGTCGAGGCGGTCGAGTTCCTCGTCCACATCGAGCTTCTGCAGCCACAGCACCAGTTCCTGCTCCAGCCGGCCCTGCTCCATGTTCTGGGCCACGTCGGCCATGCGCGCCTCCAGCTTCTGCCGCTGGCCGGCCCGGATCTGCGGGATCAACGTGCGCGACTTCGCCCGAAAGCGCCGCGATGCCGTCCACGCGTTCCAGGATCGCCGCCACCAGCTTGCCGCCTTCGCGTTCGCGCGCGGCGACGAACTGGTCCAGCACGCCGTCCAGCAGCGCCAGCGCTTCGGCCTGCAGCGCGTCCATGTCCACGCCCTTGCTCTGCAGCACGCCGGGGAACTGCAGCAGGTCGGTCAGCTCGGTGCGCAGGTTCGGCAGGCGCGAGGACAGGTCCAGCGCCAGTTCCGACAGCTGCGCGACCACGCGCGGATTCAGTTGCAGGGCGCCGTTGCCTTCGGGCGCGCGCAGGCGCAGGGTGAGGTCGAGCTTGCCACGGGAGACGCGGGCGGCGACGCGCTCGCGCAGCGCCGGCTCCAGCGCGCGCAATTCGTCCGGCAGACGGACGCCCAGTTCCAGAAAGCGGTGGTTGACCGCGCGCAGTTCGGCCGTGAGCGTGCCGCCCTCGGTGGCGCGTTCGGCGGTGGCGAACGCGGTCATGCTGCGGATCATGCGGGAAGCCCATCGGATCAATGAGCGCCGCATCTTAGCAGCCCGGGCGCCGGCGTCCCGGCCGGGCGGTGGCGGACTGGTAAACTTCGCCCCCCTCATCGCGGATGCCTCCATGTCCTTCTCCCGCCCCAGCGGCCGCCAGCCCGACCAGATGCGCGACGTCAGCATCCTGCGCAACTACACCCGGCACGCGGAAGGCTCCGTGCTGGTCAGCTTCGGCCACACCCGGGTCCTGTGCACCGCCAGCGTGGACAACAAGGTGCCGGGCTTCCTGCGTGGCAAGGGCGAAGGCTGGGTGACCGCCGAGTACGGCATGCTGCCGCGTTCGACCCACACCCGCAGCGACCGCGAGGCCGCGCGCGGCAAACAGGGCGGCCGCACGCTGGAGATCCAGCGCCTGATCGGCCGCACCCTGCGTGCCTGCGTGGACCGCGTGGCCCTGGGCGAACGCACCATCACCCTGGACTGCGACGTGCTGCAGGCGGACGGCGGCACCCGTACCGCCGCCATCACCGGTGCCTATGTCGCGCTGGTGGATGCGGTGAACTGGCTGAAGTCGCGCAACGAGATCAAGCGCGACGCCATCCATGGCGCGGTCGCCGCGGTGTCCGTGGGCATCTACCGTGGCGTGCCCGTGTTGGACCTGGACTACGCCGAGGACAGCGACTGCGACACCGACATGAACCTGGTGATGAACGACGGCGGCGGTTTCATCGAGCTGCAGGGCACCGCCGAGGGCCACGCCTTCCGCCGCGATGAACTGGATGCGCTGCTCGCCCTCGGCGAAAAGGGCATCGGCGAGCTGTTCGCCGCCCAACGCGCCGCCCTGGAAGGCTGACGCCATGTCGCGCCTGAGCCTGGTCACCCTGCTGGTCGACGACTACGACCGCGCCATCGCGCACTACCGCGACGCGCTGGGCTTCGACGTGCGCGAAGACACCGACCTCGGCGGCGGCAAGCGCTGGGTGCGCGTCGCGCCGCCCGGCGACGGCACCACCGACCTGCTGCTGGCCGTGGCCAGCACCGACGAGCAGCGCGCGCGCATCGGCGACCAGACCGGCGGGCGCGTGGGGTTCTTCCTGCAGACGGACGACTTCTGGCGCGACCATGCGCGGATGTCGGCGGCCGGCGTCGAGTTCATGGAAACGCCGCGCGAGGAGTCCTACGCCACCGTCGTCGTGTTCCGCGATGCTTACGGCAATCGCTGGGACCTGCTGCAGCCGAAGGGATGATGACCGCATGAAACTCGTCCTCGCCTCCTCCAACGCGGGCAAGCTGGAAGAACTCCGCGGCCTGCTGGCCGATACCGGCATCGAACTGGTCGCGCAGTCCGACCTGGGCGTGGAGGATGCCGACGAAACCGGCACCACCTTCGTCGAGAACGCGTTGATCAAGGCGCGCCACGCCAGCCTGCAGACGGGCCTGCCCGCGCTGGCCGACGACTCCGGCATCTGCGTGGATGCGCTCAATGGCGCACCCGGCCTGTACTCGGCGCGTTACGCCGGCGGCCACGGCGATGCGCAGCGCAACATCGACAAGCTGCTGGACGCGCTGCACGACGTACCCGGCGACCAGCGCGGCGCGCACTTCTACTGCGTACTGGTGCTGCTGCGGCATGCGCACGATCCGCAGCCGCTGATCGTCGAAGGCGAATGGCGCGGCCGCATCCTGCACGAGCGCCGCGGCACTGGCGGGCATGGCTACGACCCGGTGTTCTTCGACCCGCAGCGCGGCCAGTCCGCCGCGGAGATGCCGTTGGCCGAGAAGAACCGGATCAGCCATCGCGGCAAAGCGCTGGCCGGCCTGAAGCAGCGCCTGCTCGATATCGTCTGATCCATGCTGATTCCGCCGC
This sequence comes from Pseudoxanthomonas sp., assembly GCA_047600885.1. Taxonomy (GTDB): domain Bacteria; phylum Pseudomonadota; class Gammaproteobacteria; order Xanthomonadales; family Xanthomonadaceae; genus Pseudoxanthomonas_A. The sequence continues at coordinate 564,110 of JASGKE010000002.1, forward strand.
CCCTCGCGCTCTACGTGCACATGCCGTGGTGCGTGCGCAAATGCCCGTACTGCGATTTCAATTCGCACCAGGGCAAGGGCGAGTTGCCGTTCGACACGTATATCGATGCGCTGCTGCGCGACCTCGACCACGACCTGCCGCTGGTCTGGGGCCGCACGGTGCACAGCGTGTTCTTCGGTGGCGGCACGCCCAGCCTGTTCCCACCGGAATCGATCGACCGCTTCCTGCAGGGCGCGAGCAGCCGGCTGCGTTTCGCGCCGGGACTCGAAGTGACCCTGGAAACCAATCCCGGTACCGCCGAGCATGGGCGCTTCGAAAACTACCGTGCCGCCGGTGTGAACCGGATCAGCTTCGGCATCCAGAGTTTCGACGATGCGAGCCTGCAGAAGCTGGGGCGCATCCACGACAGCCGCGAGGCCGAGCACGCGGTGAAGCTCGCGCAGGACGCGGGCCTGGATAACCTCAACCTCGACCTGATGTACGCCCTGCCCGGCCAGACCCTGTCCATGGCCGAACACGACCTGCAGCGCGCCTTCGCCCTGCAACCGGCGCACATCTCGCACTACCAGCTCACCTTGGAGCCGAACACGGTCTTCTTCGCCAAGCCCCCCAAAGGCCTCCCCGACGACGACCACGCCTGGGACATGCAGGAGCACTGCCAGGCCCTGCTGGCCGACGCCGGCTACCAGCACTACGAAGTCAGTGCGTACGCGCGGCCCGGCCGTCGCTGCGCGCACAACCTCAATTACTGGCGTTACGGCGATTACATCGGCATCGGGGCCGGCGCCCACGGCAAGATCACCGTGGGTGCAACGCAGCAAATCCTGCGCCGCTGGAAGGTCAAGCATCCCACCGCCTACCTCACGGCCGCGGGTACCCCGGCGGCCATCGGCGGAGACGACGACATCACGCCCGAGCGCCGGCCGTTCGAGTTCATGCTCAACGCGCTGCGCCTGCAGGAAGGCTTCGCCCTGGCCGATTTCGAGGCCACTACCGGCCTGGGCCGCGCGACCATCGCCGACGCCTTGGCACAGGCATTGCAGCAGGGCTGGGTGAGCCTGTCCGATACCCATGTCCATCCGACCGCGCTGGGTCGCCGCTTCACCAACGATGTGATCGAACTCTTCCTCGACGCGTGACGCCACCACGCCCACCCGGCGATGGACGGATGCGCAGGCTGTACGGGGTGTGATAATGATGGCGCCACAGGGGAGCCCGCCGCACCGATGACCGCGCCACGACCGCCTTCGCCCGCTGCCGCGCCGACCACGATCGCGTCGGCCGCGCTGCCTCCGCGCGTGCGGCGCGTGCTGCAGAACCTGTTCGACCATGTCTCCACCGACTTCATCACCGCGATCAACGCGATGCTGGTGGAGTTCGAGCAGCAGCTGTTCAAGCAGGCCGACCAGGCGCGCAGCAATCACCTGCAAGCGCAGGTCTTCGTCGATCTGCGTGCGCTGCAGAAACATCGCACCGAGCTGGCACCGCATTACATGTTCGGCCTCGAGGCCGAGCTGGCGTCGATCCGCGCACCGCGCGCGGCCGGCGACGCACCGACGGCCGCACGCCTGGACTACCAGACGCTGACCCTGGTCGAGGACGCGGTGATGGACCAGGAGATCGTGCTGCGCGAAGTCGCGCGCCGGCACGAGCAGCGCGGCAACGCCCAGATCCTGATGCTGGGCCAGCGCTTCGGCGTGCTCGCCGGCCAGCCGGCCTACGAGGCCGAGACGCTGCCGGTGGGTCCGAATCGCCTGTGCCACGTGCTGAAGGAAGCCGCGGAGTGCCTGCAGCTGTCGCTGGACGCGCAGCTCGTGCTGTACCGCACCTTCGACCAGAAGGTGATGCTGAACTACAGCGAATGGGCCGGCACGGTGAACCAGTTCCTCTCGCGCGAAGGCATCCTGCCCGGCCTGGTGTACCAGCCGCGGCGCGTGCGTGCGCAGGACGCCATCCGTCGTCACCCGCGCGATGAGGGCGACGGTGCGGCGCGTCCGATGACGGGCTGGAACGGCCAGGGCACCGCCTCGCACTGGGCCACCCTCACGCCCGAACAGTTGCAGGCGGTCGCCGGCGCCCTGATGGGCGGCAGCGTGCCTGACACGGGCAGCGGCAGCACGCCGCCTCCCCTCCCGCCGCGCGATGCCACAGCGGCCGACACTGGCGGCAGCGCGGCCTCCGAGGACATGACGGGCTCGTTCGAAGTCCTGCAAAAGCTGCTGGCCATCCGCCGCGGCGGACTGCAGGCCGATGCCCAGGCCTTGGCGGCAGGAACAGGCGCGCCGGGCACGCCAGGGACCCTGGCCCAGGGACAAGCCGGCACGGTACCCGCCGCGGCGGGCACGGTCGGTACAGGCGGCGCAGGCAGCACCAGCGCTGCGAGCGGCGGGCATGCCGCGGCCGGACACGGTGGTGCTACCGGCGGCAGCGCGCCCGCGGCAACGCCCCGTCTGCTACCCACGCCCGATGTGCTGAGCACACTGCAGAGCCTGCAGGCCGCACCGCTGCCGGCGCGCACGCCCGACCAACCGCGCCGCACCGTGCAGGACCTGCAGCAGGCCATGCTGGCCGCCGCACGTGCGCAGCACGGGCCGAACGCCACGCTCGCCAGCGCCGACTCGGACACCTTCGAACTGCTGGACCTGCTCTACAACGAGATCGAGCGCGAGGTGCAGCACGACGCGCCCGCCGCCGACATGCTCGTGCGCCTGCAGGTGCCCGTCGTACAGGCCGCCCTGCGCGACCGCAACTTCTTCCTGCGCGCGCAGCATCCCGCGCGCGATCTGCTCAACACCGTGGCCGAGTCCGGCGCCACCTGGCTGGGCGAAGACGACGTCGACCCGCAGCTGGTGCGGAAACTGCACCAGGCTGTCGAAACCGTGGTGGAGAAGTACGAAGGCGACGAAGCCGTCTTCGAAGATGCCCATCGCGACGTGCAGCAGCACTTGCAGGCCGCCGTTCGCAAGGCGGAATTGGCCGAGCGCCGACAGGTCGAGGCCGCGCGCGGCAAGGACCGTCTGGAAGTCGCCAAGCAGCGAGCCGCCGAGACCATCGAGTCGGCGATGGCCGATGCCAAGCCGCAGAAGTTCGTGCAGGCCCTGCTCAGCCAGGCCTGGGCCGACGTGCTCACGCTCACCCAACTGCGCAACGGCGAGTCGTCCGGCGAGTGGGCCGAACAGCTGCAGACCACGCTGGAGATCATTGCCGCCACCACCACCACGCAGGGCGCCAACCCCGAGCTGGCCGGCAAGGTGGAGAAGTCGCTGGTCCAGGTGGGCTACCACGAGGACGAGGCCGCCGCGATCGCGCGCCGCCTTTCCAGCGCGGAAGAAGACGAAACCACCTCACGCACCGAGCTCACGGCACGACTCAAGGCACGCGCGCGCCTGGGCGGCCAGAACGAGGTCAAGAAGAAACCGACGCAGCCGCGCACGCCGCAGGAACAGGAGTGCTACGACTACCTGCGCACGCTGCCGTTCGGCACCTGGTTCGAGTTCACCCGCAATCAGCAGGGCGACGTGCAGCGCCAGCGACTGTCGTGGTTCAGCCCGGTCACCGGCAACGCGCTGTTCGTCAACCAGCGCGGCCAGCGCGTGGGCGAGCATTCGCTGGATACCCTCGCGCACCTGATGGCCAAGGGCCAGGCGCAGGTGGTCACCGAAGATCGTGGTCGCCTGATCGACCGCGCCTGGAACGCCACGCTCAATGCGCTGCGCAGCCTGACCGGCCGCCGCGGCGAAGCCGAACCCGCAGGAGGCGCCGCATGATGCGCGAATTCCGCCGCGCCCGCCGGCGCAACGTGCCCAAGCCGGTCGCCGTGTTCGACCTGATGACCGAACAGGTCATCGGGCGCCTGGGCAACCTGTCCGAATCGGGGATGTTGCTGGTGGCCACCGAACCGCTGACCGACGACGCGCTCTACCAACTGCGTTTCCACCTGCGCGACGACCGTGGGCAGGACACGCCCATCGATGTCGGCGCACACCTGCTGTGGTCGGCACCGGCCAATACGCCCGGCCAGGCCTTCGCCGGCCTGCGTTTCCTGACCATCGACCGCGAACCGCTGGAGCGCCTGCGCCAGTGGGTCAACGCCGGGCCCGAAGCCGAGTAAGTCTCACCTCGGCCTGCACCGGCCGGATGCGGCAAAATGGAGGTTCTTCCGCAAGAGCCTCCGCCATGAATGCCCCCGCCGATCTCGCCGCCCACCTCGTCCCGCTCTACGCCGACCATCTGGCGGCGATGAAGCGCCGCGCCGACGAGGCGCTCGCGCGGGGCGGCTTCGATCATCTGGTCGTCCCCAGCGGCACGCAGCATTGGCAGGTGTTCGACGACCGCGACTATCCGTACGCGGTCAATCCGCAGTTCAAGGCCTGGCTGCCGCTGACGCGCGTGCCGTACAGCTGGCTGGTGTACACGCCGGGCGAACGGCCGAAGGTGATCTTCTACCAGCCATTCGACTACTGGCACGTGGTGCCGGATGCGCCGAGCGGCTGGTGGGTGGACCACTTCGACATCCACATCATCCGCAAGCCCGATGAAGCGCTCGCGCTACTGCCGCCGGTCGCGCGCAGCGCCATCCTCGGCGAGCCGCAGAGTTCGCTGGGTGACTACGCACCGAACAATCCCGAGCCGGTCATCCAGTACCTCGAATACCAGCGCTCCTACAAGACGCCGTACGAAATCGTCCTGATGCGCGAGGCACAGCGCCTGGCCGTGCGCGGCCATCGCGCGGCGGAAGCCGCGTTCCGTGCGGGCGAGAGCGAGTTCGGCATCCATATGGCGTACTGCACGGCGGTGGGCCAGGACGCCAACGACCTGCCCTACGGCAACATCATCGGCCTCAACGAGCACGCCGCCGTCCTCCACTACACGGAGCTGCAGCGTGTCGCCCCGACACCGCTGCGCAGCTTCCTGATCGATGCCGGCGCGAGCTTCCATGGCTACGCCAGCGACATCACCCGCACCTACGCCTACGACACCGGCAGCGAGTTCCAGGCGATGATCGACGCCGTCGATGCCGCCCAGCAGGCGATGTGCGCCGGCGTGCGCAACGGCGTGGACTACAAGCAACTGCACGTGGATGCGCACCTGACCCTGATGGGGATCCTGAAGGATTTCGGCGTGATCACCGTCTCGCCCGAGGCGGCGGTTGCCACCGGCGTCAGCGCGGCGTTCTTCCCGCACGGCCTGGGCCATCCCATCGGCCTGCAGGTGCACGACGTCGCCGGCTTCGCCGCCAGCGACCGCGGCGGCCGTATCGAACGCCCCGCCGGCCATCCTTATCTGCGCATGACCCGCGTGCTGGAACCGGGCATGGTCGTCACCATCGAGCCCGGCCTGTACTTCATCGACCTGCTGCTGGACGAGGTGAAGAAGAACGGCCATGCCGCCAGCGTGGACTGGGCGCGCGTCGATGCGTTCCGCCCCTACGGCGGCATCCGCATCGAGGACGAAGTGCTGTGCACGGACGGCGACGCCGACAACCTGACGCGCCCGGCGTTCGCGGAACAGGGCTGAGATAGAGATCCCGCGTGCCCATCATCGGAACATGGATGGTGCTGATGGCCACCACATTGCCGGGCGACGCCACCCCGCACGAGTTGCTCACCCCTCGCGAACGATGGAATGAGGACTTCGTCCGGTACGCGCCCGCCACGGCGACATGCCCTGGCGGCAGCCTCGATCAGGTACGAACCAGGTTGTACGTGAGCGGACCGCTGTTGCCTGAGCAACTGGAGACTCCGCTTTCATCCGATATCCGTGCGCGCCTGCGCACCGGCGACGCGCTCTATTCGTTTCACAGGTTCTTCGATGAACCGGGCCGGCGCCCTTGGGGGTTTGCAGGCCACCTGGTGGCGCATGGCGACTGCATCGTGCATGCCGACGTGACGGGTTACGACAACTGATCCCGGTCCAGGGAATCGAAACGCCATCGTCCGGGCAAGGCCAACGGGCTCACCGGTGGATCCGGCCTGCGGCGCGTACGACGGCCCGAGTGCGCTACGCTTGCCCCGGCCAAGCGTGCCAGCGCCGATGGCGCGCAGGCATTCGGTCACCACACCCGGAGGTCCAGCATGAAACGCGTCACCGGCATCGGCGGCATCTTCTTCAAATCGGCGGACCCCAAAGCGCTCAGCGCGTGGTATCGCGACCATCTCGGCCTGGACACCTCCGACTGGGGCGGCGCGATCTTCCCGTGGGGCGGCGAAGGCAGTCCTGCCGGCATGACGATCTGGAGCCCGTTCAAGCAGGACACCACCTACATGGCGCCCAGCACCGCGAGCTTCATGATCAACTTCCGCGTGGATGACCTGGACGCGCTGCTCGCGGCATTGCGCGCGGAAGGCTGCAACGTCGTCGGCGATCCGCAGGTGTCCGAGCAGGGCAAGTTCGGCTGGGTGCTCGACCCGGAAGGCAACAAGGTCGAGCTGTGGGAACCGCCGGCGGGACAGTAGGCGAGGACAGCCCATGACGACTAACGACTATCTGCTGATCTCCCGCGGCCAGTGGGACGAGAACGCGTCGCCGCAGGACGTGCAGGACGCCATCGACCGTTTCTACGTGTGGTACGAGCGTGGCCTGGCCGACGGCGTGCTGAAGCCCGGCAGCAGGCTGGAGAACCGCAGCAGGCGGGTCACGCGAGACGGCATCACCGACGGACCGTTCGCCGAGGCGAAGGAACTGGTGGGCGGCTACTGGTTCATCGTGGCGGAGTCGCTGGATGAGGCCGCGCGGATCGCCGCGCAGAACCCCTGCCTGGCTTTCGGCCTGGAGCTGGAAATCCGGCCGCTGGAAGCCGCCCGTGCTCGCGTCGAGCAGGTGACCAATGAAACGCCCGCAGCCTGGCGTTTCAACGGCGGCTGACCCACGCTGGTGATGGCGACGCACGTCTCGCTGGAAGGCGGCTGCCATTGCGGCGCGATCAGCCTCGCCTTTTCCACATCTTCGGTGCCCGCGGATACGGCGCCACGCGCCTGCGACTGCAGCTTCTGCCGTGCGCATGGTGCGGCATGGATCTCGGACGCCGCGGGGCATCTGACGCTCCACGCGCATCAGCCGGATCGGCTGCGTCGCTACCGGCAGGGCTCGCTGGCGGCGCAATTCCTGCTGTGCGTTGACTGCGGAGTGTTGGTCGCCGTGGTGTTCGAAGAGGACGACCGCACGTACGCGGCCGTCAACGCGCGCTGCCTGGACGCGCGCGATGCGTTCGCACCGGTCGTGGCCGTCTCGCCACAGACATTGGCGCCGACGGAGAAAACGGCGCGTTGGCGCCAGGTGTGGATAGCTGACGTGCGATGGGCCTGATCCGACCCGCAGACACCCGCTTCGACGACGCGCTCAGCCAGTCGCCATCGCCGCTTCGATCTCGTCGGCGCTGCGCGCCAGCGCATCGGTCAGCACGACCGGGCCGTCGGCGGTAACCAGCACGTCGTCCTCGGTGCGGATGCCGATGCCGCGCCACTTCGCATCCACCGTGGTGTCGTCGTGGGAGACGTACAAGCCGGGCTCGATGGTGAACACCATGCCCGGTTCCAGCAGGCGCGAGTCGCCGTCGATGCGGTAGTCGCCCACATCGTGCACGTCCAGGCCGAGCCAGTGGCCGGTCTTGTGCCGATAGAAGCGGCGGTAGGTGCCTTCGGCGAGGTGCTTTTCCAGCTTGCCTTTCAGCAGGCCCAGCTTGAGAAGGCCTTCAGTCAACGTCTCGACCGCGGCCACGTGGCCGGCCTCGTACGGCACGCCCACGCGCGCGCAGTCCAGCGCGGCGCGCTGCGCCTGGCCGACAAGGTCATGCAGCGCACGCTGTGCCGGCGTGAAGCGGCCGTTTACCGGGAAGGTGCGGGTGATGTCCGACGCGTAACCGCGGTATTCGGCACCCGCGTCGATCAGCACCAGGTCGCCATCGCGCGCCTGCGCGGTGTTGGCGCGGTAGTGCAGCACGCAGGCGTTATGGCCGGCGCCGACGATGCTGTTGTAGGCCGGCCAGGCATCGTTCGCGCGGAACACGCGCTCCAGGTCCGCCTGCAGTTCGTACTCGCGGATGCCGGGGCGCGCGGCGCGCATCGCGGCCTGGTGCGCCTGCACGCTGATGTCGGCGGCGCGCTGCATCAGTTTGATCTCGTCTTTCGACTTGAACAGGCGCAGGTCGTGCAGCAGGTGGCCCAGCTCGAGGAATTCGTGCGGCGGCTCTGCGCCCTGGCGCACCTGCGCACGCACGTGGCGCACCCAGCCGATCAGCTTGAGATCGAAGTCGGCATCGCGGCCGAAGTGGTAGTAGACGCGCGAGCGCCCTTCCAGCAGTCCGGGCAGGATCTCGTCGAGATCGTCGATGGGATAGGCATCGTCCATCCCGAACTCGTTGACGGCGCCGTCCTGGCCAGCGCGCGGACCGTCCCAGCCCTCGCGCTCCGGATCGCGCTCGCGGCAGAACAGGATCGCCTCGCCGTGCTTGCGTCCCGGCACCAGGACCAGCACCGCGTCAGGTTCGGGGAAGCCGCACAGGTACCAGAAATCGGAATCCTGCCGGTACGGATAGTGGGTGTCGTGGCTGCGCGTGCGCTCGGGCGCGGCCGGCAGCACGAGGATGGCGTCGTTGCCGGCCATCCGCATCAGCTGCCGGCGCCGACGGGCGAATTCCGCCGCGGCGATGCCGGTCAGCGCCTTCATCAGTTCAGGCTCCGGCGATGCCGGGGCCCGAGCACGCAGTCGCCATGCAGCAGCAGGGCGGCGACGCGGACGAACTCTTCCAGTTCGGCCAGCGCGTCCTCGTCTTCCTCGTCCTCGCTGCTTTCGGCCGACGCCTTGGCGAGGCGGGCCAGGTCCTGCAGCGCTTCCTGACCTTCCTCGGACAGCGGCGGCGTGGCGCCGGCGGCGAGGCCGAACGAACCCAGGAAACCGCGGCACCAGCCGAACAGCGCTTCGGCGCGCTCATCCAGGGAACGGTCGGCGGCGGGCAGCAACAGGTCGAACGAGAACCCACGATCCTCGAGCTGGACAACGGCGGCTTCGCGCATCTGGTCCAGCACGCTGCCCGGCGCGGGTGCCGGCAGGCTGTCGTCGGCCAGCGCGCGGGCCAGCCAGGTACCGTCGGCGGCACCGCCACCGGCAAGCCAACCGCACAGCGCGCCGTGCAGTTCCGAGGCGTCCATCGCCAGTCCCAGCTGGCGGGAAGCCGCGTCAACGGCGGCGATATCGGGTAGGTCGGGCATAGAAGAACGCAATCCGCTGCAGGTTTCGGACAACCCCTCGATTGTACCAACGAAAAGCCGCGTCCCGGCTTGTTGTGCATGTGTACGCATGCCTACACTCCGGTATCACCTTGGCCCGGACGGTCCGTCCACCCCCATGCTGCCTCTCTCTGTCGCTGCAGTCCTCGCAACGGCGTCCCCGCTGTCGTCCCGGCCCCTGGTCATGGTGCTGGCCGGCGCCGTGCTGGTGGGCGTGGTGGTGATCGGGACGCGGCGCTGGTGGCAGGACTGGTTCGCGACGCGCCAGATGCCGCCGGAACCGCCGCGCAGCGAGACGCTGCGCAACCGCGACGAACGCCTGAAGCTGGCCTTGTGGGCCTCCGGCGAACAGTTCTGGGACTACGACCTGGTGCAGCGCCGGCTGTACCGCATGCGCGCGGACGAAACCGCGGTGCAGACCGCCGACATCACCGTGCTGACCCGTCAGGGCGAAGTCCCGACGATCCACGAAGAGGACCTGCCGCTGGTGATGGAGCGCCTGCGCCTGCACCTGCAGGGCAAGTCGCCGATCTTCACCTCCGAGCACCGCATGGACATGCTCGGCAACGGCACCTGGGTCTGGGTGCGTGCGCGCGGCCGCGTGGTGGAACGCGACGGGGACGGCCAGCCGGTACGCATCGCCGGCACCGCGCGCGACATCACCGCCAGCCGCAACGCCGAGTACGAACACCGCATCGCCGGCGAAGTGATGCGCAGCATGAACGAGGCCGTTGCCGTGCTGGACTGGGCCCACCAGTTCATCACCATCAACCCGGCCTTCACCCGCATCACCGGCTACGCTGAAGACGAGATCATCGGCCAGCCGATGACCATGCTGGACAGCGATCAGCATGAGGATGCCTTCTTCGAGCGCATGCACCGCGAACTGCGCCTGACCGGTCGCTGGTCCGGCGAGGTGTGGAAGGTGCGCAAGGACGGCGAGGAGATCCTCTGCCGCATCGAGACCAACGTGGTGCCCGATGTCAGCGGCGAGCGTCCGCTGTACGTGCAGGTGCTCACCGACATCACCGAGCAGAAACGCGCCGAGCAGGAACTGCGCTACCTGGCCAACTACGACACCCTGACCAGCCTGCCCAACCGCTCGCTGCTATCCGAACGGCTGTCGCGCGCCATCGTGCGGGCGCGCCGCGAGCACGGCCACGTGGCGGTGCTGTTCATCGACCTGGACCGCTTCAAGGACATCAACGACTCGCTGGGGCACGCCACCGGCGACCGCATCCTGCGCGCGGCCGCCGCGCGCGTGCAGCAGACCGTGGGCACCCAGCACACCGTCGCGCGACTGAGCGGTGACGAGTTCACGGTGGTGCTGGAGGACATCAACGGCATGCCCGACGCCGAGGACGTGGCGCAGCGGATCATCCAGGCTTTCCGCGCGCCGCTGAACTTCGGCGAGCGGCTGGAGCTGGCGGTGTCGCCGTCGATCGGCATCAGCCTGTATCCCGAGCACGCGCAGGTGCCGACCGAACTGCTGAAGCACGCCGACACCGCGATGTACCAGGCCAAGGCGATGGGCCGGCACACCTACCAGGTGTACTCGGAGTCGATGGACGAGAAGACCCGCCATCGCGCCATCCTCGCCAGCGCGCTGCGGCGGGCGATCGACCGCAACGAGCTTTCGCTGGTGTTCCAGCCGCGCCTGTCCATCTCCCGCCAGCGCATCACCGGCGTGGAAGCCCTGCTCCGCTGGGACAGCCGCGAGTTCGGCATGGTCTCGCCGGCGCAGTTCATCCCGCTGGCCGAAGAGTCCGGGATGATCCTGGAACTCGGCGCCTGGGCCTTGCGCGAAGCCTGCCTGACGCTGCGCAGCTGGCACGACGCCGGCCTGGAGGACCTGTCGGTGGCGGTGAACGTGTCGGCCACCCAGCTGCAGCGCGGCGACCTGCAGGCCGTGGTCGCGCGCACGCTGCAGGAAACCGGCATCCCGGCCAGCCGGCTGGAGCTGGAGCTCACCGAAAGCGTCATCATGGCCAATCCCGAGCAGAACGCGGACACGCTGCGCGCGTGCCGGCGCCTCGGCATCTCGCTGGCGATCGACGACTTCGGCACCGGCTATTCATCGCTGGCCTACCTCAAGCGCCTGCCGCTGACCACGCTGAAGATCGACCGCGAGTTCATCGGCGACCTGACCCACGACAGCGACGACGAAGCCATCACCAGCACCATCATCACCATGGGTCAGTCGCTGGCGCTGAAGGTGGTCGCCGAGGGCGTGGAGACGTGGGACCAGTACGAGTTCCTGCGTAGCCACGGCTGCGACGAGGTGCAGGGCCACTGGGTCGCACAGGCGCTGAGCCCGGACCAGTGCCTGCGGTTCATCCGCGAGTACTACCCAGGCTCCGGCATCCGCGTCGCGTCCTGAACCGGCGCCGCGACCGGCGTCGCGGCCCTGTCCGGCCGCCCTTGACCACCCGCCGAACGCACGCCTATCGTGGCCGCCATGGACAACGCCGACCTGATCGACCAGCTACGCGCGCTCAGCACGCGCATCCAGGACCTGGCGGACCGCTGCCAGCGGCTGTCCGACGAGAACCGCAGCCTGCGCCAGCAGCAGGAACAGCTGGTCGGTGAACGCGCGCAACTGCTGGCCAAGAACGAACAGGCGCGTTCGCGGGTCGAAGCGATGATCATCCGCCTGAAATCCCTGGAGCAGCACACGTGAGCACCGAGCCCGTCAGCGTCCATATCCTCGACCGCGAGTACACCGTCGGCGTCTCGCCCGACGAGCGCTCCGGCCTGATGGCGGCCGCCAAGATGCTCGACAGCCGCATGCGCGAAGTGCGCGGCAGCAACCGCATGGCAGCGGTGGATCGCGTGGCCGTGCTGGCCGCGTTGAATCTGGCACACGAATTGCAGCAGTTGCGCGACGAGCAGCACGCACGCAATCGCGAAGTGGAACGCACGCTGCAGGATCTGCACCGCAAGCTCGATGCAGCGCTCGGTGCGCCGTAACACGCTGCGCACCACACCGACTGCGCACTGAATCCGCCGACGAACGGGCTAGGCAAGTTTTTTTCAGCCGCTATACTGGTTTCGCGTCCTCTGCTGTCCTCGACAGCGCACGCAAACATTCGCCTTGTCCCTTAATGACGACCACGGGATGGCGACGGTACCGGGAGTGCAGGTCTGCCTCGCAGCGGAAAGCCCGATGGTTCCCCAGCCTTCCCACTTGAACCCCGGGTTCAAGGTCGTTTCGTGAGCATCGTTGATGGCGGAGGACGTATTTTTCCCGCGGCAGCGGCATCAGCCGCGACCCGGCCGGTCCTGTTGCACCCGCCCTTGAGCGGGATGACTTCGAAACGAAGCCGATTGCACCGGGGACCCGACGCCCAGGGCCGTGACTGACGCCGCTCCCGCGGTCCCACCCCGGCAGCGCCGGGGCGCATGCCGTAAAATTCGCGCATGCCCACCCCCTCTTCCCCGCGACCATGACGGCACAGCGCGATGCGCTGCGCCGCGACCTGCGTGCGCGCCGCCGGGCCCTGCCCGCCGCCGAACGCATCGCCGGGGCCGACGCGCTCGCCACCCGACTGCTGGCGCTGCCGTTCGCCCCTGAGCACGGCTACGTGGCGGGTTACTGGGCGATGGATGGCGAAATCGGCCTGCACAGCTGGCAGCTGCGGCTGCCGAAAGGCCTGGTCTATTGCCTGCCGGTGTTGGCCGACGACGAGACCCTGCGTTTCGCCCCCTGGCGCCCCGGCGACGAACTGGTGACCAACCGCTACGGCATTCCCGAGCCCGACATCGAGCCGCGCAGCGGCCTGCGCGCCAGCGAGATGACCCTGATCGCGGTGCCGCTGGTGGGCTTCGACGACGCCGGCCATCGTCTCGGCATGGGCGGCGGCTGGTACGACCGCACCCTGGCCGCGCGCCTGCGACAACCAGCGCCGCCGTGGCTGGTGGGTGTCGGCTTCGAGGCGCAGCGCGTGGCGTCGGTCGGAGCGCAAGCCTGGGACGTGCCGCTGGATGCGATCTGTACCGAGCGCGCCACCCTGACTCCTTCCCCCGCTTTGCCGGAACTCCCGCAATGACCGCACGCAAGCGCTACTGGCTGATGAAGTCCGAGCCGGACACCTTCTCGATCGATAACTTGAAGAAGGTCGGCACCGAGCCGTGGAATGGCGTGCGCAACTACCAGGCGCGCAACTTCATGCGCAGCATGCAGGTCGGCGACGGTGTGCTGTTCTACCACTCCAACTGCAAGGAGCCCGGCATCGTCGGCACCGCCACTGTGGCGACCGCGGCGTACCCGGACGACACCCAGTTCAACCCCACGTCCGACTACTACGACCCGAAGAGCACGCGTGAAGACCCGCGCTGGTCGCTGGTGGACGTGAAGTTCGAGCGCAAGCTCGCGCGCACGATCACCCTGGACGAGATCAAGCAGCAGGCCGACGCCCTCGGCGACGGCTTCGCGCTGACCCAGCGCGGCAATCGCCTGTCGGTGCTGCCGGTCACCGCCGCGCAATGGAAGTTCCTGCTGGCGCTGGAATGACCCCCTTTTTCCCTTCCTGATACTGCACTCCCCATGAGCGAAGCAAAGCGCCTGGCCGGCGAAAAGGCCATCGAGTTCGTCGAAGACGGCATGATCGTCGGCGTGGGCACCGGCTCCACCGTCGCCTTCTTCATCGACGCGCTGGGACGGGTCAAGGACCGCATCAAAGGCGCGGTCTCCAGCTCGGAACAGAGCACCGCGCGACTGAAGCAGCACGGCATCGAGGTGCTGGACCTCAATCACACCGGCACGCTGTCGCTGTATGTGGACGGCGCCGACGAGTGCGACCCGCACAAGCGCCTCATCAAGGGCGGTGGCGCCGCGCTGACGCGCGAAAAAATCATCGCCGAGGCGAGCAAGCAGTTCGTCTGCATCGTCGATCCGAGCAAGCAGGTGCCGGTGCTGGGCAAGTTCCCGTTGCCGGTGGAAGTCATCCCGATGGCGCGCAGCCTGGTCGCGCGCGAGATCCTGGCGCTCACCGGCGGGCAGCCGGTCTGGCGCGACGGCACCGTGACCGACAACGGCAACCTGATCCTGGACATCCACAACCTGTCGATCACCGATCCGGTGGCGATGGAGCGCGAGATCAACCAGATCCCTGGCGTGGTCAGCGTCGGCCTGTTCGCCCGCCGCCCGGCGGACATCGTCATCGTTGGCGGCGAACCGCCGATCGTGCTGGCCTGACGGGGGCGTTGACCAATGCCCGCCCCCAGCGTGTTGTTCGCCCTGCTGATGGTCGCCGGCCATGCCTCGGCCGTCACGACCCCGTACTGGCGCCACCGACGGAAAGCTTGCCGCCGTCGGTGCAGGCGATGCGCGACGACCTGCGGCGCATCGTCGAAGCACGCGATCTCCAGGCACTGCGTGCGCATGTGCGCGCCAACACCACCTTGAGCTTCGGCGGCGATAGCGGACTACAGGGCTTCGATGCCGTCTGGGTGCGTGATGCCGCCACGACCCGCGAGTTGTGGCTGACGCTCGACACACTGCTTGCGCTGCCCGGCATCGCGCAACGGGAGGAGGGCAAGGATATTTATTGCGCACCCTACGTGTTCTGCCTCCCCTCCCCGGCCGATATCGACGTGTTCGATGCGCTGGTGGTGCTGGGCGGAGATGTAGCCGCGAGGGCGCAACCCCATCTGCAAGCACCGGTCCTATCCCGCGTCAGCCACGTCGTACTGACACGAATCAACGATCCAGCGCCCCCACCGCAAGGGTGGACACACGTGCGCCTGGCATCAGGTCAGCAGGGGTACATTGCGACGCACCTGCTTCGTAGCCCCGTCGACTATCGGATTTCGCTGGTGAGCGAAGGTCCTAGTGGCTGGAGTGTGCAGTACTTCGTGGTCGGCGACTGATCGCGCCGCAATACCGTCTTCAGCTGCTTTCCGACAAGGCCTTCACCAGTTCGCCCACCAGCTCGCGTTTTTTCGGCGGCAGCTGGAGGAAGGCCTCGACCACCTGCCGCTCGCGGCTGCCGGCACCCGCCGGCCACGGCGGACGCGCTTCCGCCACGCGCGAGCGCGGCGACACACCGAACCGCAGCGCATGCGGTTCGACGCCGAGCAGATCGGCCATCACCTGCAGCTTGTCCTGCTCCGGCAGCGCGCGCCCGCGGAGCCAGCGCGAGACCGTCTGGAAGGTGACAGAAGAGCCGCGGTATTTCGCGTTGAAAAGATGGAACAGGACAATCGGGCGCGGCTCGTAGCCAGCCTGCTGCATCGCGTGCACGAGGCGTTGCGCGAATTTTTCTCGTTCGTCGGCCATGTCGAAAACTTACGCGCACAGGCAAGGGCACGCATCACTATCAAAGTTAATTGACGCGAACATTTTGTGTTCATATATTCGGCGACGAACGGCGCACCGACGACCTTCGTCGGCATCGTCGCCGTCACCGGCCACGCAAGGAACGCACGATGTCCGACTCACACGAAGAACTGCCCGACGCCGACGCCGCATCGGCCGAGGCGATCATCCACGGCGTCGACGATGCGCCCAGCGCACTCGACCAGGCCCTGCAGGCCTTGCAGGGCGGTCCCGGCCAGAGCCTCGCCGACCCCGGCATCACCCTGCTCACGCCGGCGCAGCTGGATCTGCTGTACGTGGGCGCGCGCATGCAGGCCGAGCACTGCCAGGACGGGCTGCTGCTGTTGCTCGACCTGATGCACGGCGCGCAGGCCCACGGGGCGATGCCGGACGGCGCGCTGA
Organism: Pseudoxanthomonas sp.; assembly: GCA_047600885.1. Lineage (GTDB taxonomy): Bacteria > Pseudomonadota > Gammaproteobacteria > Xanthomonadales > Xanthomonadaceae > Pseudoxanthomonas_A. The sequence continues at coordinate 580,055 of JASGKE010000002.1, forward strand.
TGCAGCGCTTCGTCACCCAGCTGCACACGCTGTGCCGCGACCAGCAGCGCTGGCATGCGCTGGCCGACAACGCCGCGTACTACCGCGACAACGTGCGGGTCGCGGACCGCATCGCCAGCTGGGTACGGGTGCAGCCGCCCGCAGAGGTGCCCGCCGACTGACGCACCGGTGCGGTGCGAACCGGTAGACTGGCGGCCCCGACCGTCGGAAGCCGCCATGCGCCGCATGTCCCCCGCCCTGCTCGTTTCCGCCCTCCTGCTCAGCGGCTGCGCCAGCGGCGGCGAATGGGTGGAGATCGGCGGCAAGCGGTACACCGTCGAGATCGCCGACGACGACACCGAACGTGCGCGCGGCCTGATGTTCCGAGACGCCCTGGCCGACGGCACGGGCATGCTCTTCATCCATGAGGCCGAGGAGCCGCAGGCCTACTGGATGAAGAACACGCGCATCCCGCTGGACATCCTGTACTTCGACGAAGGCCGCAAGCTGGTCACCCAGCAGCGGAACGTGCCGCCGTGTTCCGCCGGCGACGCCTGCCCGTCCTACCCCAGCGACCAGCCGGCCCGCTTCGTGCTGGAACTGAACGCAGGGGAAGCTGAGCGCCTCAAGCTGCAGGACGGTGCGGAGCTCACCCTCGGCAAGGGCATTCCGCCCGTCCGCTGAGGCTTGATTCGCGGTGAGATTGGCCCCAGTCTGTCGGCATGGGGGATCGACTGACATTGCCGGAATGGAATGCGTTGGCCAGCCAGCCCGATGAAACGGTGCCGCTGCTGGAAACTGCGCTGCTGATCGCGCGCGACGAATACCCCGACCTGGACGCCGACCTCTACGACACGCTGGTCCAGAGTCACGCGGAGCATCTCCGCCACGAGATCGCCACGATCGAGCCGTGGCCGCTGAAGATGGCCGCCATCAACCGTCACCTGTTCGACGAGTTGGGCTACACCGGCAATCACGACGAGTACTACGACCCGCGCAACAGCTACCTCAACGAGGTGTTCGAGCGCCGCCTGGGCAACCCGGTGTCGCTGGCGATGGTGCAGATGGAAGTCGCGCGCCGGTTGGGCGTGCCGCTGGACGGCGTGTCCTTCCCCGGCCACTTCCTTGTGCGCCTGCCGGTCGACGACGGCCTGCTGGTGATGGACCCATTCAATGGTGGCCGTCCGCTGGGCGTGGACGAACTGCGCGAGCGCGCCAAGCCGCACCTGGGCGGCGACATCCCCGACGACGCAGCGCTGCTGCACATCCTCAACCCGGCTTCGCACCGTGCGATCCTCGTGCGCACGCTGCGCAACCTGCATGGCGTGTACGCCGAACGCGATGAGTGGGATCGCGCCGCACGTTGCGCGGACCGCGTGCTCAAGCTGACGCCCGACCAGCCCGACGCCTTGCGCGACCGCGGCCAGGCCTATCTGAAGATGGACTACCGCGCCGGCGCGCAACGCGACCTCGCCCGCTACCTGCACCTGTCACCGGAAGCGAAGGACGCCGCGGAACTGCGCGAGCAGCTGGTGGAACTCAACGCGGTGCGTACGTCGCGGATGCATTGACCGCGACACTCAGAGGCATGCGACTGCGGCGTAGGTTGCTCCTACAGCGATCTCGCAGAGCGGCTCAATCCAGCTCCACCATCTCGAAATCCTCCTTGCTCACGCCGCAGTCGGGGCAGGTCCAGTCGTCGGGGATGTCTTCCCAGCGGGTGCCCGGGGCGATGCCTTCTTCCGGCAGGCCGTCGGCCTCGTGGTAGATGAAGCCGCAGACCACGCACATCCAGGTGCGGAAGATGGTGGTGGTGGCGTCGGTCACGGGATAATGCCGGCTTGGAGGAGCGGCCATTGTCCCATCGCCGCCCATGCACCGGAAGTTCGCCGATGACATCCCTGCCGCCGTCCGTCCGCACTGCCCGCGGGCTGTACCTGATCACCCCGGAGGAACCGGACACCGATCGCCTGCTGGCGCGCGTGGCCGCGGTACTGCCGCAGGCGGCTTGGCTGCAGTACCGGCAGAAGGACGCCGATGCCGGCCGCCGTCACGTCCAAGCCGCCGCCCTGCAGGCGCTCTGCGCGCAGGTGGGCGTGCCGCTGATCGTCAACGACGACGTTGGCCTGGCGGCCGCGATTGGCGCCGCGGGCGTGCACCTGGGCGAGGACGATGGCGACATCGCGGCCGCCCGCGCGCGGCTGGGCGCGGACGCCATCGTCGGCGCCTCCTGCTACGACAACGCGATCCTCGCCGAGCGCGCCGTATCGGCAGGCGCCAGCTACGTGGCGTTCGGTGCGTTTTTCCCCACCACCAGCAAGGTGACCACACGACGTGCCACGCCCGCCTTACTGGCCGGCGCCGCTGCGCTGGGTGTACCGCGGGTGGCGATAGGCGGCGTAACGCCCGACAATATGGGCCCGCTGGTGGCCGCCGGCGCCGACCTGGTGGCCGTGATCGGCGGCGTGTTCGACGCGGCCGACCCTGTCGCCGCCTCCAAGGCCTACGCCGCCGCGTTCGCGCGCTGACGCCCGCCTCCTGTTTCCGCTCTCCCTGGAATCCCCATGAACCACGACCAGTCCCACGCCCTCTTCACCCGCGCCCAAGCCCTGCTGCCCGGCGGCGTCAATTCGCCGGTGCGCGCGTTCAAGTCGGTCGGGGGCGAGCCGTTCTTCGTGCAGCGCGCCGACGGCGCCTACCTGCAGGACGTGGACGGCAACCGCTATATCGACTACGTCGGCTCGTGGGGCCCGATGATCGTCGGCCACAACCACCCGGCCGTGCGCGACGCGGTGCAGGCGGCGATCCAGGACGGCCTGTCGTACGGCGCGCCCTGCCCGGCCGAAGTGACGATGGCGGAAACGATCACGCGGCTGGTGCCGTCGTGCGAGATGGTGCGCATGGTCAACTCCGGCACCGAGGCCACGCTGTCGGCGATCCGTCTGGCGCGCGGCGCGACCGGCCGCAACCGCATCGTGAAGTTCGAAGGCTGCTACCACGGCCATGGCGACTCGTTCCTGGTGAAGGCCGGTAGCGGCATGCTGACGTTGGGCGTGCCGACCTCGCCCGGCGTGCCGGCGGGCCTGAGCGAACTGACGCTGACGCTGAGCTACAACGACGTCGACGGCGCGACCGCGCTGTTCGAACAGTACGGCAGCGAAATCGCCTGCCTGATCATCGAACCGGTGGTCGGCAACGCCAACTGCCTGCCGCCGCGCGAAGGCTACCTGCAGCACCTGCGGGCGTTGTGCACGCAGTACGGCGCGCTGCTGATCTTCGACGAAGTGATGACCGGCTTCCGCGTGGCGCTGGGCGGCGCGCAGGCGCACTACGGCATCACGCCGGACCTGACCACCTTCGGCAAGATCATCGGCGGCGGCATGCCGGTGGGTGCGTATGGCGGTCGACGTGAGCTCATGCAGCAGATCGCCCCGGCCGGCCCGATCTACCAGGCCGGCACGCTGAGCGGCAATCCGGTCGCGATGGCCGCGGGCCTGGCGATGCTGGAACTGATCCAGGCGCCGGGCTTCCACGACGGGCTCGCCGCAGCCACGGCCGCGCTGTGCGAGGGCTTGGAAACCGCCGCGCGCGAGGCCGGCGTGCCGCTGACCACGACCCGCGTGGGCGCGATGTTCGGTCTGTTCTTCACCGACCAGCAGGTCGATACCTACGCCCAGGCCGTGGCGTGCGACACCGCGGCGTTCAACCGTTTCTTCCACGCGATGCTGGAGCGCGGCGTGTACCTGGCGCCGTCGGCGTTCGAGGCCGGCTTCATGTCCAGCGCGCATACGCCCGACGTGATCGACGCGACCATCGCCGCCGCCCGCGAGGCCTTCAAGGTCGTCGCCGCGGGATGAAACCCCGCATCCACCAGGTGCTGTTCGACTTCGACGGCGTCCTGGCCCACTACCGGCACGAGGTGCGGATCGCGCACCTCGCCGCACATGCCGGCTGCGCGCCCGAACGCGTGCGCGAGGTGTTGTTCGTCTCGGGACTGGAAACCGAATACGACAGCGGCACGCTGGACACCGCGGCCTATCTCGGCCGGCTGGGGGATGGCCTGGGCACGGTGGTGGACGAAGCCGCTTGGCTGGCCTCGCGGATGGCCGGCAGTACCGCCATCGATGGCGTGCTGGAGCGCATCGCCGCCCTGCACCCCGATCTCGTCCTGGGTGTGCTGACCAACAACGGCGTGCTGATGACGCACGCGATCCCCCACATCGTCGCGCCGATGGCGGCCCGCATCGAAGGTCGCGTGCTGACCAGTGGCGGCCTGCAGATGCGCAAACCGGCGCCAGCAACATTCGTCCGCGCACTCGAGGTACTGGGCTGGGACGCTGGCAGCACGCTGTTCGTCGACGACAAGTTCACCAACGTGCAGGGCGCGCGCGAAGCGGGCCTGCACGCCGACACCGTCACCGATGCACGCAGTTTCGGCAAGGCGCTGAAGCGCTACGTATTCGGCCCGCAGACGGGCTGGTAGCGCGTTTGATGGTTGCTTGATCCGGGCGCAGGAGACTGGCGGCCTTCCACCGGAGAACCGTCCCATGTCCCTGATCCCCCTCGCACGGCGCCTGCTGGGCGCGCTGCTTCTCACTGCCGCCATCCCGGCCGCGCATGCCGCTGCACCGGACAAGGTCCTGATCGTCGTCAGCGGTGAAGGCCGCGACCAGGGCAAGACCCGCCCAGGCTACGAGTTCGACGAACTCTCGCAGGCGTGGCTGATCTTCAAGGCCAACGGCTTGGAGGTGGACGTCGCCAGTCCGCAGGGCGGTGCCGTGGAGCCCGACAACTACAACGCGCAGGAACCCTTCAACGCGGCCTTGCTGGCCGATGCGCAGGCCATGCGCGCGCTCGCCGCGACGCGTTCGACGCGCGACGTGAAGAGCGCGGACTACGCCGCAATCTATGTCGTGGGCGGCAAGGGCGCGATGTTCGACCTGCCACGCGATACCGCGCTGGCCTCGCTGTTGGCCGATGCTTATACACGCGGCGCGGTGATCGGCGCGGTCTGCCATGGCCCGGCGGCGCTGGTCGACGTCACCCTCGCCGACGGCCGCTCGCTGGTGGCCGGGAAAGCCATGACCGGCTTCACCCTTGAAGAAGAGACGTTGTTCGGCAAGCGCTGGGCGAAGGAATTCCCTTGGCAACTCGAAGACGCGCTGCGCGCGCGTGGCGTGCGGTGGCAGGAAGCACCGCTGATGATACCGAAGGTCGTCGTGGACGGCCGGCTCGTCACCGGCCAGAACCCATATTCCACCCCCGGCGTCGCCGACGCCATCGTGCGTGCGCTCGGCCGCCAGCCGGCCGCACGTACGCCCTGGCGCGACGAACTGACGATGGCGCTGGCCGCGCAGGCCCGCACGGGCGATGTGCGCGGCGCCGCCGATGCGCTCGCTCGCGACAAGGATCGCTACCACGTGGACCTGTTGGGATTGCTCGGCTACTACCAGGCGCAGGCCGCCGATCGCGACGAAGACGTGCGCCATGCCCTGGCGCTGATGCAGCTGGCGATGCCCTACATGGCGCAGCCCCAACTGAAACTCGGTGCCGCCGAAGCGCACCTGCGGTTGCGCGAACACGCGCAGGCGCGTTCGCTGGTGCAGCAGGTGCTGGCAGGCAAGCCAGACATGGCGGAAGCTAAAGCCCTCCTGCAACGTATCGACGGCTAAACGATGGTGGCACGTGCGCCCCGCATTCTCGTGATCGAAGACAACGCGCTGCTGCGGGCGCAGTTGCAGCAGCTGTTCGCCGATGCCGGCCTGGCGGTCGAGTTCGCGGCCGACGGCTTGAGCGGACTTCAGATGGCGCTCGATGCGCCGCCTGATGTCCTCGTGCTCGATGTCGGCCTGCCGGGCCTGGACGGCATGCGCCTGTGCGAGCGCCTGCGCGCGCAGGCCGACCGCCACGTACCGGTGCTGATGCTCACCGCGCGCGATGCACTCGAGGACAAGCTGCAGGGGTTCCGGGCCGGCGCGGACGACTACTTGGTCAAGCCGTTCGCCGGCGCGGAGCTGGTCGCGCGTTGCCAGGCGCTCTCGCTGCGCCACCGTGGCGGCGAAGCGCACCTGCTGCGCATCGGCACGCTGAGCATCGATCGCCGCATGGGCCGGGCGATGCGCAGCGATCAGCCGCTCGAGCTGCACCACACGCCGTACCAGATCCTGCTCGCCTTAGCCGAGGCGTGGCCGCGCACGCTGACACGCAGCGAGCTGATCCAGCGCCTATGGGGCGATACGCCACCGGAATCCGACCCGCTGCGCACGCATCTGTACCTGCTGCGCCAGGCGCTCGACAAACCCTTCGCGACGCCGATGCTGAAGACCGTGCATGGCGTTGGTTTCCGCCTGGAGGCCGACGCATGAGTGCTACCGTCATTCTGCCCCGTCGACGTCTGCGCAACCGCCTGATGCTGGCCTTCGCCAGCTTCACCCTACTGGTCGCCGCGCTGTTCGCGCTGTACGTGGTGCTGTTCGTCTACTCCGTCGAGGACGAGCTCTTCGAAACGATGCTGGATCGTGAGGTCGCCGCGCAGCAACGGCATCATCGCGATCACGGACGCTGGACCGCGCCCCGCGACGGCTTCATGTCCGTCGTGCCTTCCACGGCCGCATTGCCGGACGGCATCGCCGCGGTGTTGCGTGAGGAACCCAGGCGGCGCGAGTTCGCCGGCAGGGATGGCCGCCACTATCACCTGCGCGTCCTGCAGCCTCCCCGCGCCGACGAGGCACCGGCGTGGCTCATCGCCGAAGTCAGTGCATTGCTCGTGGTCCGGCCGATGCGCGCGCAGCTGCTCCAGCTGCTCTCATGGTCCGGAGTCGCCATGGTGGCACTGGCGCTGCTGCTGGGCAGCTGGCTGGCCCGGCGTACGACCGCGCCGCTGTCGCGGCTGGCAGACGCGGTAGGCGATGCGACGCCGGATCGGCTGCCGCCCGGCTTCGCTGCCGGTTTTCCGGACGATGAAGTGGGCGTGGTCGCACGCCGGCTCGACGACCTGATCGCCCGCATGCGCGCCTTCGTCGAACGCGAGCGCGAGTTCACCCGCGATGCCAGCCACGAGCTGCGAACACCGCTGGCCGTGATCCGCGCGGCCAGCGAACGCCTGTCGACGGACACCGCCCTGAGCGCCGACGCGCGCGCCAGCGTGGACCACATCAGGCTGTCGGCGACGCACCTCGAACAGACCGTCGCCCTGCTGCTGGCGCTGGCGCGCGAGCAGACATCCGCGCCGACCACGATCACCGAGACCCGTGTGCTGCCTGTGCTGGAACGTGTGGTGATCGAACAGTCGCCGCTGTTGGACGGCAAACAGGTGCAGGTCGCTGTCGATGTCCCGACTGACGCCACCACCGATCTGCCTGCACCGGTGATCCAGGTCCTGCTGGCCAACCTGATCGGCAACGCGTTCGCGCACACCCACGAAGGCCGCATCGCGATCACGCGGGAGGCGGATGCGCTCTGCATCCGCAACCCCGGTCAGGCCATCCGCGATGCCGATTTCATGCCCTTCGCGAAAGGCGAAGACAGCAGCGGTTTCGGCCTGGGCCTGTCCATCGTGCGGCGCCTCTGCGAACGGCACGCCATCGACCTGCGCTTCGATCACGAAGCGGACGGCACCACCGTCCGCCTGCGGCTGCGGGCGAATCCCGCGTCGTTCGTCAGCGCGGCGCCGCGAACGCCCGGAGCGCCGCGTGCAGGCGCTTCAGGCCTTCGGCGACTTCCTCGTCGGTGATGTTGAGCGCCGGCACGAAGCGCAACACATCCGGGCCCGCCTGCAGCATCAGCAGGCCCTGCGCGGCGGCCAGGTCCAGCACCTCGCCCGCACGACCGGCGTACTTGGCGTTGAGCACGGCGCCCAGCATCAAGCCACGGCCACGCACCTGGGCGAACAGCCCAAGCTCCGCGTTGATCGTGTCCAGGCTCTTGCGCAGGGCGGCGGACTGGCGCGCCACGTTGTTGGCGATCTGCGAAGACGCGAGTTTGCGCAAGGCCACGCGTGCGACCGCGGCCGCCAGCGGGTTGCCGCCGAAGGTGGTGCCATGCGCGCCGAACTGCATCACCTGCGCGACCTTCGGCCCGGCCAGCATCGCACCGATCGGGAAGCCGCCGCCCAAGGCCTTCGCCAGGGTGACGATGTCCGGCACCACGCCGTCCTGCCAATGCGCGAACAGCGTACCCGTGCGGCCCATGCCGGCCTGGATCTCGTCCAGCACCAGCAGCGCGCCGTAGTGGTCGCACAGCGCGCGCACCGCGTTGAGGAACCCGGGCGCGGCCGGCATCACGCCGCCCTCGCCCTGCACCGGCTCCAGCATCACCGCGGCCACGTCGCCGCAGGACATGGCGATCTCGAGCTGGGTCAGGTCGTTGAAGTCGACGTAACGGAAACCGCCGGGCAGCGGCTCATAGCCTTCCTGGTACTTCGGCTGCGCGGTGGCGGTGACGGCGGCCAGCGTGCGCCCGTGGAAACTGCCGCGGAACGTCACGATGACGCGCTGGTCCGACGGCCGGCCCTGCGAGGCCGCCCACTTGCGCACCAGCTTGATGGCCGCCTCGTTGGCTTCCGCGCCGGAATTGCACAGGAACACGCGTTCGGCGAAGCGCGACGCCGTGACCAGTTCCTCCGCCAGGCGCAGCGGCGGCTCGCTGTAGAAGACGTTGCTGGTGTGCCAGAGCTTGCCGGCCTGTTCGGTCAGTGCCGCGACCAGGTCCGGATCGTTATGGCCCAGGCCGCAGACGGCGATGCCCGCCGACAGGTCCAGGTATTCCCGGCCCTCGCTGTCCCAGACCCGAGCGCCCTGGCCGCGCTCGAGGATGACCTCGCGCGGGCGGTATACGGGCAGGTAGTAGCGCTGGCCGTTGGCCAGCAGGTCGGCAGAGGGCGTGGCGCTCATGGCGGCGGCTCGGCAGCGGAAAAGGGCCGCGTATTGTCGCCGATCACGCGGCCCGCGCCAGCGGGCGGCGCAGCATCGGCCCTCAGGCGGCGAACGCGATCTCGGCGGCCGGCAGCGCGCGTATGCTGACGCCGAAGCTGCGGATCGCCGGCAGCGTGGCGTTGTGGTGCTCGCGGATGCGGGCGGCGTCGGCGTGCGGCTTGTCGTGGGTGGTATGGGCGTCGGCGGCCAGCAGCACGTGGTAGCCGTGCGCGGCGGCGCTGCGCGTGGTGGTATCCACGCAGAACTCGGTGGCGTAACCGCACAGCACCACGCCCTCGACACCGCAGAACGACAGCACCTCGTCCAGGCCCGTACGCAGGAACGAATCCGGCGTGGCCTTGCGGATGCGGTGGTCGCCCGCTTCCAGCACCAGCGCCGGATGCAGCGCCCAGGCGTCGGAATCCGGCACCAGGTCATCGGCGCGCTCGTGCTGCACGAAGATCACCGGCGCGCCGGCCTCGCGCGCCTTCGCCGACAAGCCGTTGATGCGCGCGATGACGGCATCGGCGTCGGCCGGCTGCGGTTCGAACAGGCCACGCTGCACGTCGATGACGACCAGGGCGAGATTCATGTATTGGACTCCTTGGAACGTCCTACCAGCTTCCCGTATTCGCCATCGAAAGCCAAGGCTCCTGCGGCGGCAGCGCGGCGCCTTTTTGCAGAAGTTCGATCGAGATCAGGTCCGGCGTGCGCACGAACGCCATGCGGCCGTCGCGCGGCGGGCGGTTGATGGTAATGCCCAAGGATTGCAGGTGCGTGCAGAGCGCGTAGATGTCGTCCACTTCGAAGGCCAGATGGCCGAAGTTGCGCGCGCTGCCGTAATCCTCGCCCGGCGTGCCGTCTTCCGGCGGCCAGTTGTACGTCAGTTCCACTTCCGCTTCCGGGTTGGCCGGCGCGCCGAAGTACACCAGGGTGAAGCGACCCTGCGCATTCTCCATGCGGCGGGTTTCGGTCAGGCCCAGGCCTTCGGTGAGGAAGCGGCGGGTGGCGTCCAGGTCGTGGACGCGGATCATGGCGTGCAGGTATTTCATGGGGGACTCGCAGGATCAGTCGAGGAACAGGTCGGGCAGCGGCGGCAGCGACGCATCGACGGCATAGCCCGAGAAATCAGTAGTGCCGGCCTCGCGCAGCACGTCCTCGTCGATGAGGAAATGGCCATGGAAGCCGCGCGCCTCGCGTACCAGCACCGCGTGTGCGGCATCGGCGACGATCTCCGGCGTGCGGCAGCGCGGGATCTCCACGCCGGGGATCATGTTGAGCGCGTCGGTGGCGATGATGGTGCGTGGCCACAAGGCATTGACCGCGATGCCCTGCGGGCCGAATTCGCCAGCCAGGCCCAGCGTGACGAAGCTCATGCCCATTTTCGCCAGCGTGTAGCCGGTATGCGGCGCCCACCATTTCGGATCCAGCGACGGCGGTGGCGCCAAGGTCAGGATGTGCGGATTGGCGGCCTGCTTCAGGTAGGGCAGACACGCCTGCGCGCAGAGGAAGCTGCCGCGTGCGTTGACCTGCTGCATCAGGTCGAAGCGCTTCATCGGTGTGTCCAGCGCACCGGCCAGCCAGATGGCGCTGGCGTTGTTGACCAGGATGTCGATGCCACCGAACGCATCGGCGGTGGCGGCCATCGCCGCCCTCACGTCGTCCTCTTCACGGATGTCGCACTTCAGCGCCAACCCACGTCCGCCGGCGGCGTTCACCGCTTCGGCCGCGGTGTGGATGGTGCCCGGCAGCTTGGGATTGGGCACGGACGACTTGGCGGCGATGGCCACGTTGGCGCCGTCGCGCGCGGAGCGCAACGCGATGGCCAGGCCGATGCCGCGCGAGGCGCCGGTGATGAAGAGGGTCTTGCCCGCCAGATTAGTCATGGCATGTCCTTGGTGAAGGTGTCGGGGGCGTCGCGCAACTGGCGCGCATAGCGCTGCAGCAGGTAAGGCACGATCAGTCGGTGGATGGGATCCACTGGCAGCATGTAGAGCCGGCCAAGCCGGTTGGGTCGCTCCACGACGGTCGCGCAGTAAAGGTGCGTGGCGGCACCCTCCCGCTTCACCTGCAGCGACAGCGACACCCTCAGATGGCGGTCTTCGTCGCCCAGCACGATCTCGTCGGCCGTGTGTCCGAACACGGTGAAAATGCCGACCTTGTCGCCGATGTGGACATCGCCCGCGTGGCCGGTGGCGTCGATGCGCCCCAGATCCTTCATGCCCAGCATCCGCATCGCGCGGTTGCGGACGCCCATCAAGCCCTCGAACCAGGCGGGCACCAGTGCCGCGATGTCGCGGTAGGCCTGCAGCGCGGACGCCGGCGCATGCGGCAGGGCGATCCCGGCGCAATGCGCGAAATAGGCACCCTCCACCGCCGGGCACAGCGTGCTGTCGGCTGGAACGGCACAGGACGTTGCGCGCGGCAGCGACCTCACGGCTTCGGCCCCTGCCCTTCGTTGTCTTCCCACTTCAAGACCTTGCGGGTGATGAAGCGGTAGACCGGCTTGCCGGTGCGGAACCAGAGATCGCGCAGCCAGGACGTGCGCTTGAGCACGCGCAGCTCGGTGGGGGTCAGCGCGGCGCGGCAGTACATGCGCTTGTGCTTGAGCAGGTGGCGCAGGTCCTGGCGCGCCAGCAGCCGCATCCAGCGCGAGCGCGGACGGCCACGGGTGGCGAGCTGGAAATCGATGATGGCCGGGCGCCCGTCGGACAGGACCAACCAGTTGGCTTCCTTGGCGAGGTCGTTGTGGGCGATGCCGCGGCGATGCAGCTGTTTGAGCAGCCGGTGCGCGGCGCGGAAGTAGGCGACGTCGCCGCGCGGCGGGCGCTGGTACATCGCCGCGCCTTCCATGTAGCTGCGGTCCAGCCGGCGCCCGGTCCAGTCCCGCAGCTGGGGGACGTCGGCCATGCCGGCCACGGCCTTCAGTGCCAGTGCCTCTCGGCGCGCCAACCACCAGGCCAGCCACCTAACCGCCCACGGCACGTGCGCCAGGTCGCGGCGCACGAACGGGCCGTCCGGACCCTGCATCAGCGAGATGCGGCCGAAGGTATCGGCCTTGAGTGCGGCAATTTCGGAAGGCGAGCGCAAGTCCACCTCGTCATTCTACCGTCCGGGGCAAGGGGGCGCCGGTCAGCGACCCCCGCCTATAATCCGCCGATGGATTCCACCTGGTTCGATTCCCTGCTGGCCTGGATCAGCGCGCATCCCGTGGCCGCGGGGCTGGTGATCTTCGCGATCGCCTTCTGCGACGCGGTGATCATCCTGGGCGCCATCGTACCCGCGCTGCCGCTGCTGTTCGCCGTCGGCGTGCTGATCGGGCTGGGCGAGATCTCGGGGCCGTACGCCGTGGCCTGCGCCATGCTGGGCGCGCTCGTCGGCGACGCCACCAGCTACTGGGTGGGCCACCGCTGGGGCACGCAGCTGCGGACGGTGTGGCCGTTCCGCCGTTATCCGCAGCTGCTGGACCGGGGCGAGGTGCTGTTCCGCCGCAATGCGTGGAAGAGCATTTTCGTGGCGCGCTTCGTCGGACCGATCCGGCCGTTCGTGCCGGCCGTCGCCGGCATCTCCAAAATGCCGCTGCGCCGTTATGGCGCCGCGAGCGCTGCCGCCTGCCTCGCGTGGGCGGTGTCCTTCCTGCTGCCGGGCTGGGTGCTGGGCCACGCCTACGACGCGGTCGCCGCCGTCGCCGGCCGGCTGGCGCTGGTGCTGGGCCTGCTGGTCGTGGTGCTGGCCGTTGCGTGGGCCCTGGTGCTGTACACCTACCGCTGGTTCGCAGCGCACGCCGACGCGCTGCTCGCGCGCGCACTGGCCTGGTCGCACGCGCACCCGGTGCTGGGGCGGTATACGGCGGCGGTCTTCGACCCGGGCCGACGCGAATCGGTCCCGCTGGCGCTGCTGGCGATCCTGCTGCTGGCCATCGTCTGGGTGTGGTTCGCGTTCCTGGTGATCGTCATTGGCCATGGCGAGCCGCTGGCGATGGACCTGATGGTCTACGACCTGATGCGTGCCCTGCGTAACCCGTTGGCGGATTATCCACTGGCGGCGATCGCCTCGCTGGGCGACGAACAGGTGCTGGCGCCGGCCTCGCTGCTGGTGCTGGTCTACCTGTGCTGGCGCAAACGGTGGATGGCAGCGGCGCACTGGCTGGCCGCGCTCGCGTTCGGCCTCGCGCTGACCGCATGGCTCGGCGCATCGGTCGACATCCCCAAGCCGCCGTCGGTGAGCAGCGGGTTCGGCTTCCCGTCGATCGCGGTGACGATGTCCACCATCACCTTCGGCTTTTTCGCGGTGCTGATCGCGCGCGAGCTGCCCGGGCGGACGCGGGTGTGGCCCTATCTGGTCTCCGGCATCGTGGTCGCGCTGATCGGCTTCGCCCGCATCTACCTGGGCGCGCATTGGCTCAGCGATGTGATCGGCGGGATGCTGTTCGGTCTGGTGTGGCTGCTGGTGCTGGGCATCGCCTACCGGCGCCGCATGGTGCGCTCGTTCTGGATCAAGCCCATCGCCTGGCTGTTCTACGGCGCGTCCGCGGTCGCCGGCCTGTGGCATGCGCCGCGCAACGTCGAGCCCATGCTGGCGCAGTTCCAGATGCCGGTGATCGAACGCACGGTGGCGCTGCAGGACTGGTGGCAGGGCGACTGGCAGACGCTGCCCGCGCGCCGCAACGAGTTCGACGACGAACAGCGCTGGCCACTGGACGTGCAGGTCGCCGGTCCGCTGGCGCCGCTGAAGGCCACCTTGGCCCGCCAAGGTTGGCGCGAGCAGTCGCAGGCGGGCTGGGAGGAAGCGCTGAACCTGCTCGACAGCGACTCGCCCGACAACGAACAGCCGGTACTGCCCGCCACACTCGATACACGCGCGGAAAGCCTGCTGATGGTGCGTGCGGGCGACCAGCCGGGCGAAGTCTTCGTGCTCCGCCTGTGGCCGGCGGATACGCGCCTGCAGCCCGGTAACGTGCCGCTGTGGATCGGCAGCGCACAGGTGCTCCAGCAGCAGCGCGCGTTCAACCTCGTGCGCCTGTGGCGACCACTGCGCGAAGCGCGCACGGCGCTGGATGCCGTCAGCCAGGCGACATCAGACCTCGACCACGCGATCGCGCCGCACCCGGACTCCGGGTTGCCCGTGCTACGCCTCTGCACCATGGACGTGGACGTGGACGCGGCGCGCTGAGCGTGGCGCTCAGTCGATCCAGTTCAGCAGATGCTGCAGGCGGACGTGCGGATCGTCTTCCTGCAAGACCTTGACCCGCTGTTCAGGCGTGATCGGCAGGATCTGCGCCAGCCGCCAGCCCACCCACGCCGCCTGCTCGAAGATGCGCGCCGGCAGCTTGCTCAAATCCGCGCCGGTCTTCTCCATCATGGTCTGCAGCAGCGTGCCCAGCAGGGCATGCTCGGGCCGCAGCGCCTCATCGTGGTCGGCGGCGAGCCATTCCACGTCGGCCAGCACCAGGCCGTTGTCGCGCACGCGGGTGCGGTGCACATGGAAGCGGCGATGGCCACGCACGCGCAAGGACAGCAGGCCGTCGGCGCCCATGTCGAAGTCCTCGATCAGCGCTTCCGTACCGTAGGCCGCCGGCGTGGCGGGCGCGCCGACCTCAGTGCCCTCCAGGATCAGGCAGACGCCGAAACCGCTGCCGGACCGGCCGCAATCGCGCACCAAGTCCAGATAGCGCCGCTCGAAGACGCGCAGATCCATCGCGGCGCCAGGCAGCAGCACCTTCTGTAGCGGGAAGAGTGGAAGGGATTCCAGTGAGGGCATGCGGTCAGTGTACGGGTCGGCGTTCGACACGGGGAAGTGGAAACGAAAGGGCCACGCCGTCACCGGCGTGGCCCTCGTGTCGGCGGAACGGAGGTCAACGATTCACTGGGTAACCGCGCGCCGCGCGTTCACACGGCCCGCGCCGAAGGTAGCGTCGTTGCCCGGCTTGCCGAGATCGTCCGCGGATGCACGCAGGATGCGCTCCACCGCCGCCGGCGAGAGCTCGCCGCCATGCTTGCCGACGATCAGCGCGGCAACGCCGGCGACGTGCGGCGCTGCCATGCTGGTGCCGGCGGACCAGCCGTAGCTCGCAGTGCCGGACGTAGTGCTGAACACCATGTCCCACACCCAGCACGGGCGCACGATGCCCTTGAAGGTGCAGTTCTCGGTGCCGGGATAGTCGTAGTTGCCACCCGGCGCACCGAAGTGGATCGCCGACTGCCCGTAGTTGCTGTAGCTGGCGCGGATATCGAAGTCGGTGCCGGTGGGATTCTTCAGCCAGGCCAGCGGGCCGAGCGCGCTGACGGTGATGACGCCCGGTAGCTGGCCGGGGAACGAACGCAGGTTCACCGTGGAGCAGGTGCCATCGGTATCGCAGACCCGACCGCTGTCGTGGTCCAGGTCGCGGCCATCATTGCCGGCCGATGCGACCACCGTCGCGTTCTGCTTGTTGGCGTAACGCACGGCACGCGCCGTGGCGTTGACCAGTTCCGCCACCTCGCTGCCACCGACTTGCAGGCCACCGTTCACGCCCAGGCTCATGTTGATGACATCCGCGCCGGCGTCGGCGGCGTGCACGATGCCTTGGATGATCGCGGCGAACGAGCCGCTGCCCGTCACCGGATTCAGAACCTTGACCGCGATCAGCTCCGCTTCCGGTGCGACGCCGATCGTGCCGATGCTGTTATCGGCCGCACCGATCGTGCCCATCACGTGCGTGCCGTGCGTGCTGCCGCTGGTGTTGCAGTAGGTCTGTCCCGCGACAAACGACGCGGACTTGGCAGTGTTGAGATTGGGAATGATGTCGACATGCGCGCAGTAGACGCCCGAATCCAACACCGCGACGGTTGCGCCGCGCCCGCGGTAACCCGCGTTCCATGCCCCGGCAGCATCGATGGCTGCATGGCCCCACTGGAAGTCGAAGAAACTGTCGTTGTCGCCCGATGCCGGCGGATTGGCGTAGTCGGCCGTGACTTCTTCCGCCGCGGCCGGCAGGTCGTACTGGAGGGTGACATCGGCCACGGCCGAACGCACGGCGGGAATACGACCTGCCGTCGTGCCAAAACTCGGATTGTCGGATTCCACGATCGCCACGCCGATCTGCGGCAGGCGCGCCACGATGCGGCCGCCAGCGGCTTCGATGCGGTTGGCGAGCTGGTTGTCGAAACTGGTGCTGTTGGCGGTGACCACGTAGGTCGCCGCCTGCGCCGTGGTGGTGCATGCGAGGGTGGCGATGGCGAGTCCAAGGGCCTGGGCAAGTCGGTTCATGCAGCAATCTCCTGGGAATGGACGAAGGACGCGGCATCGCCGCGCGTGGACCCACTTTAGTCGCCTGAGAATCCGCCGCTCGCCACGTCGGTTGCGCGAACGACCGGACATGCCGCGCGCGCCCCACGCCATACGCTCGCGCATGCACGCGCAGGCGTTGTCGCGCCGTCATTGCTTTCGGAAAGCCAGCCACGCGCGCCGCCTTGCAGCCACCGTGCGCGTGCGTATCGCCGCTTCCCGTGTGAGGCGACGGCTACGCTACATGCGTGAAGCGGCCGATCAGCCCGGCGGCGTGGACAGCGCTGTGAGGAAGCGTCGCGGCGCGCCATCGAAGCCGCCGTTGGACATGAAGACGACATGGTCGCCGGGACGCACGATGTCGCGGAGCGCTGCGATCAGCGCGTCCGCATCCGGCACCGTGCGTGCGTCGCCGCGAATGGCGCCGACCACCTTCGCAGCATCCCATGGCAGTTCGGCACGATGCAGGAACACCACCGCATCGGCGATGTCCAGCGACGGCGCCAGCGCATCGGCATGCGCGCCCAGGCGCATGGAGTTGCTGCGCGGTTCCATCGCCACCACGATGCGTGCATCACCCACGCGTGCACGCAAACCTTCCAACGTCGTGTGGATGGCGGTGGGGTGGTGGGCGAAATCGTCGTAGATCGTGACGTTGTCGTGCTGGCCGATCACTTCCAACCGGCGCTTCACGCTGCGGAAGGCGGCCAACGCCGGCAGCACGGTGGCCACGTCCACGCCGACCGCGCTGCACGCGGCCAGCGCCGCCAGCCCGTTGAGCACGTTGTGCCGGCCCAGCATGGGCCAGTGCACCTCGCCGATCTCGGTGCCGTTGTGGCGCACCGCGAAGGCGCTGCCATCCTCGCGGATCAGGCGCGCGCTCCACTCCAGCGCCGCATCGAAGCCGAAGCGCTCCACCGGCGTCCAGCAGCCCATCGCCAACACCTCGGCCAGGCGCGCGTCCTCGCCATTGACGATCAGCCGGCCGCGGCGCGGCACCGTGCGCACCAGGTGGTGGAACTGGCGCTGGATCGCGGCGACGTCCGGGAAGATGTCGGCGTGGTCGTATTCCAGGTTGTTGAGGATGGCGACCAGCGGGCGGTAGTGGACGAATTTGCTGCGCTTGTCGAAGAAGGCCGTGTCGTACTCATCGGCCTCGACGACGAACTCGCGACCGCCGCCGATGCGCGCGGACACACCGAAGTCTTCCGCCACGCCACCGATCAGAAAGCCGGGCGAGCGACCCGCCGCTTCCAGCAGGTAGGTCAGGATGGTGGTGGTGGTGGTCTTGCCGTGAGTGCCGGCGACGGCCAGCGTGTCGCGGCCGGGCAATACACGCTCGGACAGCCACTGCGCGCCGGAGATGTAGCGGCGGCCCTGATCGAGCACGGCTTCCACTGCCGCATTCCCGCGCGAGAGCGCGTTGCCGATGACGATCTCGTCGCAGTCGGGCGCGATGTTCTGCGGCAGGTAGCCCTGCGCCAGGGCGATGCCCAGCGTCTCTAACTGGGTGGACATGGGCGGGTAAATGGCCTGGTCGCTGCCTTCGACGCTGTGGCCGAGTTCGCGGGCCAAGGCGGCCACGCCGCCCATGAAG
The DNA here is from genome assembly GCA_047600885.1 of Pseudoxanthomonas sp. Lineage (GTDB taxonomy): Bacteria > Pseudomonadota > Gammaproteobacteria > Xanthomonadales > Xanthomonadaceae > Pseudoxanthomonas_A. The sequence continues at coordinate 597,809 of JASGKE010000002.1, forward strand.
GTGCCAGCGATGCCGAGGATGTGGATCTTCAAGACTGCGCTTCCGGAATGACTGCACAGACTTTAGCCGAGCGGGCGCGCTTCGGCATCCGTTGCGGCATGACGGCGTGAAGGATCGCTCCCGGCCAAACGGACCGTCTGCGCGCCCCTCACCGTTGCAGCACCGCGGGCGTGATAGGTTCGGCCGGCGGTTCCGCGACCCCAAGGATGCGCCCCCCGCGACGTCCCCAGGCAGCCACCGGTGCGGACCGCACCACCCTTCCATCTCAGGAGCACCGGCATGCGTCAGATCGTTTCCCTGGTACGTCCCGCTTCGGCCCCTCTCGCCCTCGCCGCCGCCCTCGCTCTGGCCATCGGCCCGGCGATGGCCGCCGACGTCGACGCCGCACTGAAATCTGCGATGAAGCGCGACCTCGGCCTGTCCGAACAGCAGCTTGGGCAATACCTGAAGGTCGAACGCCTCAATGCGCAGCAGGAAAAAACCGCAGCGCAGGCCCAGGGCCGCAATTTCGCCGGCAGCTGGATCGAGCGCTCGCCGTCGGGCGATTTCCGCTGGGTGGTCGCTACCACGTCGGCCAGCAATCGCTCCGTCGCGGGTGCCGACGTGCGTCAGGTGCGCCACAGCCTCGACGCGCTGGGCAATGCCAAGGCGCGGCTGGACGATGTCCTCGCGCAGGGCGGTCGCGCGCCGGCCGGCGTCTACGGGTGGTTCGTCGACGTGAAGACCAATAGCGTGACCGTCAACGTCGCCCCGGGTGCGGACCAGGCCGCGGTGAACTTCATTGCGTCCAGCGGCGCGGATGCGTCCACGCTGCGCTTCCAGGCCATGGCCGATGCGCCGCGTCCGCTGGCCACGCTGCAGGGTGGTAGTGAATACCTGTCCACGACGGCGACCGGCGCCTACTATTGCTCGGTCGGCTTCTCGGTCACGCGCAACGGCGCGAAGGGCTTCGCCACCGCCGGCCACTGCGGCGACGCCGGTGACGGCGCGAACGTGCTGGTGAAGCGTTCGCTGAGCCGGATCGGCACCTTCCAGGCCTCCAACTTCCCCAACACCGACCGCGCTTGGGTGCAGGTGGACGCCGCCCACACGCTGTTGCCGTCGGTCAGCGGCTACGGTTCGGGCGATGTCGCCGTGCGCGGCAGCACCGAAGCGCCGGTCGGCGCGGCCGTGTGCCGCTCGGGCCGCACCACGGGCTGGAAGTGCGGCGTCATCGAGGCGAAGAACGTCTCGGTCAGCTACGGCGCCGACGGCACCGTGAATGGCATGACCCAGGTGAAGGTGTGCGCCGAGGGTGGCGATTCGGGCGGTTCGTTCATCACGACCGCCGGCCAGGGCCAGGGCGTGCTGTCGGGCGGCAACTACAGCTGCAAGGGCAAGCAGGCGCAGCTGGCGACCAGCTACTTCCAACCGCTGAATCCGCTACTGCAGGCCTACGGACTGACGCTCTCCACCACGCCCTGAGCGTCAACGCGCACCAACGAAAACGCCCCGGCAAGCCGGGGCGTTCTCTTGTCCGAAGGTCGTTGCCGGCCTCAGCCGACCGCCTTCTCCGGCGCGATCGATTCGGTGATGCGGGTGAAGACCTCGTCCAGCGAGCCAACGCCGTCCACGACGGTCAGTTCGCCCTGCTGGCGGTAGAAGTCGATGACCGGTGCGGTCTGGTCGGTATAGATCTGCAGGCGCTTGCGTACCGACTCCGGATTGTCGTCTGCGCGGCCTTCGGCCTTGGCGCGGCCGGCGATGCGCTCGACCAGCAGTTCGGTGGGCACTTCCAGCTGCACGGCGAAGTCGAACTTCTGCCCCAGCTTGGCCAGCAACTGGCCCAGCGCGGCGGCCTGCACCAGGTTGCGCGGGTAGCCGTCGAGGATGAAGCCAGCCTTCGTGTCGTCGCGGGAGAAACGGTCTTCCAGCATGCCGAGCAGGATGTCGTCACTGACCAGTTCGCCGCGCGCCATGACTTCCTTGGCCTGCAGGCCCAGCGGACTGCCGGCGGCGACTTCGGCGCGCAGCAGGTCGCCGGTGGAAATGTGCGGTACCTGCAGGTAGTCCTTCAGGCGCGCTGCCTGAGTGCCCTTGCCCGACCCGGGTGGGCCCAGTAGAACCAATCGCATGCTGTAACTCCCGAAACTGGAATCCTGCGGGCGGTGGACCGCGCCGGGCGCCGGGCGCCGCGCTGCACCGCGTCATCTGTGTGAAGCTTACCGCATCCCCGCACCCCGGAACGAACCCCACATGGCGTCTGGCACCCTACTTTATGCGCAGTCCGGCGGCGTCACCGCCGTCATCAACGCCTCCGCGTCCGCCGTCATCACCGAAGCGCGGGCCCGGAAAATCAAGGTCTTGGCCGCACGCAACGGCATCTTGGGCGCCCTGCGCGAGGAGCTGATCGACACCAGCAAGGAGTCGGCCGCCGCCATCCGCGCCCTGGCCCATACGCCCGGCGGCGCCTTCGGCAGCTGCCGCGTCAAGCTGAAGTCGCTGGAGGCCGACCGGGCCAAGTACGAACGCCTGCTGGCGGTGCTGAAGGCGCACGACGTGCGCTACTTCCTCTACAACGGCGGCAACGACTCCGCCGACACCGCCTGGAAGGTCTCGCAGCTTGCGCAGGCCTTCGACTATCCGCTGACGTGCATCGGCGTGCCGAAAACGGTCGACAACGACCTGGCGGTCACCGACACCTGCCCCGGCTTCGGTTCCGCCGCCAAGTACACGGCCGTCTCCGTGCGCGAAGCCGCGCTGGACGTGGCCGCGATGGCGGAAACCTCCACCAAGGTCTTCGTCTACGAAGCCATGGGCCGGCACGCCGGTTGGCTGGCCGCCGCGGCCGGCCTGGCCGGGCAGTCGGCGGACGAGGCGCCGCACATCATCCTGTTCCCGGAGCGCGCCTACGACGAGGCGCAGTTCCTCGCGCAGGTGAAGAAGGTCGTCGACCGCGTGGGCTGGTGCGTGGTGGTGGCCAGCGAAGGCATCCAGCATGCCGACGGCCGCTTCGTGGCCGATGCCGGCGGCGGCAAGGATTCGTTCGGCCACACCCAACTGGGCGGCGTCGCCTCCTACCTCGCCGGCCGGGTGAAGGACCAGTTGGGCCTGAAGGTGCACTGGACCCTGCCCGACTACCTGCAGCGCTCGGCGCGCCATATCGCCTCGAAGACCGATTGGGAACAGGCGCAGGCCGTGGGCAAGGCCGCCGTGCAGTTCGCGCTCAAGGGACAGAACGCGGTGATGCCGGTGATCGTGCGCACGTCCGACGCGCCGTTCCGCTGGAAGATCGAAGCCGCGCCGCTGTCGAAGGTCGCCAACCACGAGAAGAAGTTCCCGCCCGGCTTCATCCGCAAGGACGGGTACGGCATCACGCCGGCCGCGCGGAAATACCTGCAGCCGCTGATCCGCGGCGAAGCCTATCCGCCGTACGGCACCGACGGACTGCCGAAGTACGTCGCGCTGAAGAACGTCGCGGTGAAGAAGAAGCTGCCGGCCTGGGAGGGCTGAGCACGCTGCCGGACGAACGCGGCGCAGTACTTCGGACAGGGTGACTTCAAGCACCGGTTCGCCGCATGCGCCGGTGCTAGCGTGGGCTCGTCGCCACACCACCGGGATACCGCCATGTTCCGCAAAGTGCTCGTCGGCCTTCTGGCCGTCGCCCTCGGCCTCGCCATCGCGGGCGCCGGCTACCGCTTCGGCCAGTATCTGGCCATGAAAGACAACGCCGCATCGCCCGCGCGCACGACCTCCTGATCGCGGGCGCCCATCGCGCTAGCATGCCGCGATGGACGCGCTGCTCGCCGAACTGACGGCCCTCGAAACCGAACTCCACCACCCGGGCGCGACCTGCACGCGCGCACGGCTGGAACGCCTGCTGCACCTGGACTTCCATGAAGTCGGTCGCTCGGGCACGCGCTACACGCGGCAGACCGTCATCGACTTCCTCGCCGATCGTGCTTCACCGCCGGATGTCGTCGCCTACGACCACCGCATCGAGCGCCTTGCGGACGACGTGGCCCTGCTGCATTTCGCGTCGCACGCGCGCAATAGCGACGGCACGCGATACCACGCCGCCTTGCGCGCATCCGTCTGGCGCCGCACCGCCCAGGGTTGGCAGTTGCAGTACCACCAGGGCACGCCCACCGGCGACTAACGGCAGCCCTTGCCCTCGACATCGAGGCGGGCGGCGAACAGCGTCAGCGACGCTGCCTGCGCGGCGCCCGCGGCCTGCTGCTTGGCGTCCTGCAGATAGATGCGCGATTGGCCCTGGCCGTCGGCCGCCGGCGGCGTCGCACTGCCCGGCTTGCGCCAGACGCGGACCACGGCCTGCTGCGACGGGCATGCCGCGTTGGGCACGCGGATCACGTCATTGAGTTTCCAACCCGCGGCGACGGAAGGCTGGGCCTTGTCGAAATCGACGAAGCGCGCTCGCGGCTGGCACTGCGGGCTGGTGCGCACCGGGGTGTAGCGGTAAGGCTGCGCTGCATCGCCGGTGAAGGCGCCTTCCAGGCGCGCGCAGGCTTCCGGGATCTGGCGCAGGCTGTGGACCACGCCGACCGCCTGGGCCTTCGCGGGCGGGCGCTGGATCTCCGGCGCAGGCTCGGCGGCGCGGGCCGGCGCGAGCGCCAGCAGGCAGGTGGCGATCAGCGGGGCTGCGACGCTCGGACGCATGCGGACTCCGGGAAGAACTAAGGACATGGGTCGCAAGGCTGGCACGGACCGCCTGAACCCGTCCGTCACGTATGGCGGCGCGCACGCCATCCGGTCATACTCGGGCCAGCTCCAGGGAATTGTCTGAACAAGGGTTTCGTGCTGCAGGGCATCGCAGCGGTCGAGTGCGCTCAATCGTTCAACAGGCTCCACCGGGATTGGGTTGCAAGTTCATGCGTTTCGCTGGACGACATCCATCAACCTTGGGAGGGGTCATGCTGGAACAACACGGTTTGACGCTGGCGCTGATCTGCGCCGGCGTGGCGATCATCTATGGCGTGGTAGCCGCGCGCTGGATCCTGAAACAACCCGCCGGCAACAGCCGCATGCAGGAAATCGCGGCGGCCGTGCTGGAAGGCGCCAGCGCTTATCTCAACCGGCAGTACACGACCATCGGCATCGCCGGCATCGTGCTGTTCGCATTGATTGGTTTTTTCCTGTCGTGGCCCAGCGCCATCGGCTTCCTGATCGGCGCCGTGCTGTCGGGCGCCGCCGGTTATATCGGCATGAACGTTTCGGTACGCGCCAACGTGCGCACCGCCGAGGCGGCCAGCAAGGGCATGAGCGCGGCGATGGACGTGGCCTTCAAGGGCGGCGCCATCACCGGCATGCTGGTGGTCGGCCTGGGCCTGCTGGGCGTGGTCGGCTACTTCGCGGTGCTCCACCTGCACATGGGCTATACCGAAGCCGAGGCGCTGCATGCGCTCGTCGGCCTGGCCTTCGGCTCTTCGCTGATCTCGATCTTCGCGCGCCTGGGCGGCGGCATCTTCACCAAGGGCGCCGACGTCGGCGCGGACCTAGTGGGCAAGGTGGAAGCCGGCATCCCCGAGGACGACCCGCGCAACCCCGCGGTGATCGCCGACAACGTGGGCGACAACGTGGGCGACTGCGCCGGCATGGCGGCGGACCTGTTCGAGACCTACGCGGTCACCATCATCGCCACGATGCTGCTCGGCAGCCTGATGGCGGCGCAGGCCGGCGAACACGCCGTGCTCTATCCGCTGGTGCTGGGCGGCGTGTCGATCATCGCCTCGATCATCGGTGCGTTCTTCGTCAAGGTGAAGAGCGGCGGCTCGATCATGGGCGCGCTGTACAAGGGCGTCATCGTGTCGGCGGTGCTGGCCGCGATCGCCTTCTACCCGATCACCACGCAGCTGATGGCCGATTCGTCCTACGGGGCGATGAACCTGTACTTCTGCGCCCTGGTCGGCCTGGCGCTCACCGGCATCATCGTCTGGATCACCGAGTACTACACCGGCACCCAGTACGCGCCGGTCAAGCACGTCGCTGCCGCATCGACGACAGGCCACGGCACCAACATCATCGCCGGCCTCGGCGTGTCGATGCGCTCCACCGCGTGGCCCGTGGTGGCGGTGTGCGTCGCCATCCTGGGGGCTTACGCGCTGGGCGGGCTGTACGGCATCGCCATCGCCGCCACCGCGATGCTGTCGATGGCCGGCATGATCGTGGCGCTGGATGCGTACGGCCCGATCACCGACAACGCCGGCGGCATCGCCGAGATGGCGGAACTGCCGCCGGAGATCCGCAACATCACCGACCCGCTGGATGCGGTGGGCAATACGACCAAGGCGGTGACCAAGGGCTATGCGATCGGGTCGGCTGCGCTGGCGGCGCTGGTGCTGTTCGCCGACTACACGCACAACCTGCAGACGGAAAATCCCGGCGCGGTGTTCACCTTCGACCTGTCCAACCACCTGGTGATCGTCGGCCTGCTGATCGGCGGCCTGATTCCCTACCTGTTCGGTGCGATGGCGATGGAAGCGGTCGGTCGCGCCGCAGGCAGCGTGGTGGAGGAAGTACGCCGGCAGTTCCGCGAGATCGCCGGCATCATGGAAGGCAAGGCCAAGCCCGACTACAGCAAGGCCGTGGACATGCTGACGAAGTCGGCGATCAAGGAAATGATCGTGCCCTCGCTGCTGCCGGTGGTGGTGCCGATCATCGTCGGCCTGCTGCTGGGCCCGCAGGCGCTGGGCGGCCTGCTGATCGGCACGATCGTGACGGGTCTTTTCGTCGCGATCTCGATGACGACCGGCGGCGGTGCGTGGGACAACGCCAAGAAGTACATCGAGGACGGCCATCACGGCGGCAAGGGCAGCGAAGCGCACAAGGCCGCGGTCACCGGCGACACCGTCGGCGATCCCTACAAGGACACGGCCGGCCCGGCGATCAACCCGCTGATCAAGATCATCAACATCGTCGCCCTGCTGCTGGTGCCGGTGCTGCCGGTGAACGGTTGGTTGGGCAGTGCGACCTCGGCGGACACGGCGTCGCATGCCGCGCCGATGGCCGCCAGCGAAGTGGTGGACGGTCACGCGGCCAAGCTGTACTTCGACACCAGCTCGGCGGTGGTTCCTGCCGACACCAGCGCGCGCCTGGCAGGCGTGCTCGGTACGCTGCATGCCGACCCGAACGCCCGCGCGCGCGTGTCCGGGTTCCATGACGCCAGCGGCGATCTGGCCGCGAACGAGGCCCTGGCCAAGCAGCGCGCCGAGGCGATCCAGCAGTGGCTGGTGGTGAACGGCGTGGCCGCCGAACGCATCGTGCTGGACAAACCGGCGCAGACCACCGGCGACGGCAACGCGGACGAAGCGCGTCGGGTGGAAGTCACGGTCGAATGACCTGACTTCCATGGCGCATGAAAAAAGGCGGCCTCGGCCGCCTTTTTTCTTTATCGCGTCAGGTGCCCGGTTGCAGCGCCACCACGCGGACGTCGACGTCTTTGCACGCGTTGTCGCGGCAGATGCCGTTCACCCACGCCTCGCCATTGCCGAACATCACGCCCTTGTAGTTGACCATCAGCTGCGAGTACTTCTGCTTCGTGATCGCGTCGGCGATCGCCGGCGTGACGATGCGGTCGTAGTCGCGCACGAACGCGTCGGCATCGGCGACCTTCAGCGGCTCGCCGTCGCGCACCGTGGTGAACGGGTAGTCGACCAGCGCCGCGACGGCGGCGGCATCACGCGCCGCGACCGACTGCTGCAATTGGCGGATCACGGTTTCGTAGCGGACGTGGTCGCCCAGGACCTCGTCGATCGATTGGTTCACCGCCGCGGGATCGTCGACGACCACGGCGACGGGCACCGCAGGCGCAGGGGTGGGCGTGGACGCCGCGGCGTCCTGCGGCGCTGTGGCGGCAGGCGTGGCCGCGGGTTCCGGCGCGGACGGCGCGCAGGCCGCCAGCCACAGCACCATCGGGGTGGCAATCAGCTTCTTCATCGTGCGGTTCCTGGTTCTGGTGGCGAACGACGTGCGATGGTCCGTCCCTGGCACGACAGCCGAGCTCCCGCGGTGCGACCCCATGGTAGCGGGGCGCACGCGGACAAGCGTTCGGGAATCGTTAGCCGGACGGTGCCGTCAGCTCAACACGTCGGCCAGCACCTTGCGTCCCACCGCCGCGGCTTCGGCCTCGACTTCCGGCGTGGCTTCCGCCGCCGCACGGGCCTCGGCCTGCTGCTTCAGGTAGACCGGGCAGTGCTCCATCATGTAGTCGACGTCGAACTTCATCCGCTCGACGAGGAAGTCGACGAACGCACGCACCTTCGGCGACTGCACGTGGCCGCGCGGGAACACCGCGTTGAACTCGAACTCCGGTCCCGTCCAGCCGGCCAGCACGCGCTGCAGGTGGCCCTGCTCCAGGTACGGCTTCACCATCACGTCGGCGCCGACCATCAGGCCTTCGCCGCACAGCAGCGCGCCCTTGAGCGCGGCGGGATCGTTGGCGACCAGGATGGGATTGATCGGATAGTCCTGCTCGCCGTTGGCATCGCGCAGCGTCAGCGCGAAGCCGTTGCCGCGACGGTGCTTCTGCATCGCCAGCACGCGATGGTGCTGCAGGTCGTCCGGATGCAGCGGCTCGCCGTAGCGCGCGAGGTACTTCGGGCTGGCGTATACCTGCGTGCGCAGCGTGCTCAGGCGGCGCGCGACCAGGTTGGAATCGGGCAGGTTGCCGATGCGCAGCGCCACGTCGATCTCGCCGGAGATCAGGTCGAGCGTGTCGTTGGCCAGGATCATCTCCACGCGGATCTCGGGATACTGCGCGTGGAATTCGCCGAGCAGCGGCGCGATCTTGTCGATGCCGATCGAATACGGTGCGGTGAAGCGCAACCAGCCGCGCGGACCGGCGTGCAGCTGGCTCACCGCGCTCGCCGCTTCGTTGAGTTCGCGCGCGATGCGCTGGCAGTGTTCGTAGTAGACGTTGCCCGCTTCGGTCAGGCCGAGCTTGCGCGTGGTCCGGTGCAGCAGTTGCGCGCCGAGGCGCGTTTCCAGTTCCTGCACTTTCCTGCTCACGGTGGTCTTCGGCAGGCGCAGCGCATTGGCGGCAGCAACGAAGCTGCCCTGCTCCACCACCTTGACGAAAATCAGGGTGTCGTTGAGATCGTGGCTCATCGATCGACTCCAGGGGAACGCGGGACATTGGCCCGCTGACGGGATGATTATTCCCCTAAATCAGGACTAATCAAGTCCTCATTGGGGGCGTAACGTGCCACCCATCGTCCCTGCTTGGGTTCCCCCGCCATGTTGCTCGCCCGGCTCTTCCAGACCCTGGAACACCCCGCAGCCTCCCAGGAGGCCGCGTCCTACCAAGCTTTCCGTCGCTCCAACCACCTGATCCGGCAGGAAGTTGCCGGCCCGGTGATGGCGCCCCGTTCGCAGCGTGGCGGTGTGGTCAGCGCCGGTCGCCGTCTGGCCCGGTTGGCTTCGTCGAATGGGATTATCCCCGTCGCGGGAGTATTCATCCCATGAACGGGACAGTGGCCCGCTGCCGTCCGACGAACGGCGCCGACCTCGACGAGGCGGCCCCGCTGCGCCTGGGCCGCTGCCAGGGATTCATCGCGGCCGCGCAGGATCGTGCAAGCGCGGCGCAGGATCCGGATATCGGCCGTGCGGCGCGCGCCGCCACACTGCACGGCATGCCCCGTTCCCTTCTCCGTGCCGCGCAGCGCTGGGTCGATGCCGGTGTGCGCGTGGTCGCCCGCCTGTTCCGCGCATCGGCCGCCCCGTCGTCGCCCTCCCCCGCGACGGGTCGGCCGGTTTCGCGCGCCCTCTTCGCCGGCAAAGCGATGGGGTTCCGCGAATTCACCGCGCCGCGTGCGTTCGTCGAGAACGGACGTTCGCGTCTGCGGGTGAAGGCCGCCGGCAGCAGCGCGCGCGTCGTGCCGTTGTCGACCCGGAGCCGGTCATGAGCCTCAGCCGCGACAACCTGACGCCTGGCGCACTGGTTCTCGGCGCCGGCGGCAACGTCGGCTTCGGCGTGGTCGGCGCCTTGCTCGAAGCCGGCAGCCCGGTGCTTGCCGTCGGCCGTGAAGGCCCGCGCATGAGTGCGCTGGCCGAGCACTTCGAAGACGAGCCGGGCCTGGAGTTGCTGCACGCACCGTGCATCCACGACGACCGCGATGCGGCGCGCTTGGCCGACCAGATCCGCGAGCGCGGCCGGCCGTTGCGCGCGGTGTTCGCCAGCATGGGCACGCCGCTGCAGAGCGGCCGCCTGCTGGACCGTCCGGCGAGCTTCCTGCTGGAGAAATTGGAAGCGGACCTGATCCCGCACCTCGCCGCCGCGCGCCACCTGCTGCCGTTGCTCGCCGAAGGCCAGCATGCCGGCAACTACGTGCTGATCGGCGGTCCGTACGCCGAGCGCGGCTGGTCCGGCTACGGCCACGCCTCGGTGACCGGCGCGGCGATGCGCATGCTGGCGCAGGTGCTGCACGAGGAAGCGCATGCATTGGGCGTGCGCGTGCAGCTGCTTTCGGTCGACAAGCCGGTGTGCACGCCCGAGAACGCCGTCAACGCCTGCGCCGAATGGCCGAGTGCATTGGCGGTCGGCCGCAGCGCGGTGTCGTTGCTGACGCGGACTGGCAAAGCCTCGTCCATCGTCACCTGGTCGGCGAAGGACGCGCACCCGCCGGAGCGCACCGTGGCCTGCGATTTCGAAGAGACCTTGTTCGCGGTCGCCGGCGCCAAGCGCAACGGCCGCGCCTCGGCCTGACTGTCACGCCACACCGCCCTGCCCCGTCCTCGCCGCATCACGTTCCTATTCGCCACCGCTTGACCTCAAGCACGCTTCAGGTCGCAGCCTAGCCACCCTCCTTCCCACCTCTCCCCCACGAGACCACCACCCATGAACACGAACATCTCTTTCTCCGCGGGTTCGCGGCGCCTGTTGGCGCTGGGGGCCTTCAGTGCCCTGGCCATCGCCGTGCTCGCCGGTTGCAGCGGCCAGGCCGCCGAAAACGGCGCGCCGCCGCCGCCGCAGGTCAGCGTCGCCGCCGTGCCGGTCAAGACCGTCAGCCAGTGGGACGAGTTCAGCGGCCGCGTCGAAGCGATCGAGCACGTCGACCTGCGTCCGCGCGTGTCCGGCTACATCGACCGTGTGAACTACACCGAAGGCCAGGACGTGAAGAAGGGCGAGGTGCTGTTCACGATCGATGCCCGCAGCTACCGCGCCGAACTGGCGCGCGCGCAGGCCGAACTGGCCCGCGCCCGCACCCAGGCCGAGCTCGGCCGCAGCGAGGCCTCGCGCGCCAAGCGCCTGGCCGACCTGCAGGCGCTGTCCACCGAGGAATACGAGCAGCGTCGCGCCAACGCCGACCAGGCGCAGGCGAACGTCGCCGCTGCGCAGGCCGCGGTGGAAAGCGCACGCCTCAACCTGGAATGGACCCAGGTGCGCGCACCCATCGACGGCCGTGCCGGCCGTGCGCTGGTCACCGCCGGCAACCTGGTCAGCGCCGGCGATGCCGCCAGCGTGCTGACCACGGTGGTCTCGCTGGACAAGGTGCACGTGCACTTCGACGCCGACGAGCGTGCGTTCCTGCGCTATGCCGAAATGGCGCGCAAGGGCGAGCGCCCGAGCGAGCGCGACGGCAAGGTGCCGGTGCAGGTCGCGCTGGCCGATGAAAGCGACTTCCCGCATGCGGGCGTGGTCGACTTCCTCGACAATCAGGTCGACCGCAGCACGGGCACCATCCGCGCCCGCGCCGTACTCGACAACGCCGACCGCGTCTTCACCCCCGGCCTGTACGCCCGCGTGCGTCTGCTGGGCAGCGGCGAGTTCAAGGCCGCGCTGGTCGACGACAAGGCCGTGCTGACCGACCAGGACCGCAAGTACGTCTATGTGGTCGACAAGGACGGCAAGGCGCAGCGCCGCGACGTGCAGGTGGGCCGCATGGCCGATGGCCTGCGCATCGTCGAGAAGGGCCTGGCCGCGGGCGACCGCGTGATCGTCAGCGGCGTGCAGAAGGTGTTCTTCCCCGGCATGCCGGTGGACGCCAAGGCCGTGGCGATGGGCGCACAGGCCGCCGCGCCCACCCAGGCCGTCGCTAAGAACTGACGCCACCCACATCGCAATGATGGAACCCACGCCTGCCGCTCCGGCGGCAGGCGGCGGGGACGCTCTTTCTTCTTTCCAGGAAATCCACCCATGGACTTCTCCAGATTCTTCATCGACAGGCCGATCTTCGCCGCCGTGTTGTCGATCGTGATCTTCGCCGCCGGCCTGATCTCGATCCCGCTGCTGCCGATCGGCGAATACCCCGAAGTGGTGCCGCCCTCGGTGGTCGTGCGCACGGTGTACCCCGGCGCCAACCCCAAGGTCATCGCCGAAACCGTCGCCACGCCGCTCGAGGAAGCGATCAACGGCGTCGAGGACATGATGTACATCAAGTCCGTCGCCGGTTCCGATGGCGTGCTCTCGCTCACCGTGACCTTCAAGCCGGGTACCGACCCAGACGAAGCCGCGGTGCGCGTGCAGAACCGCGTGTCCCAGGCGCAGGCGCGCCTGCCCGAGGACGTGCGCCGGCAGGGCGTGACCACGCAGAAGCAGTCGCCGGTGTTCCTGATGGTCGTGCACCTGACCTCCAAGGACGGCAAGTACGATTCGCTTTACCTGCGCAACTACATGCGCCTGCACGTCAAGGACGAACTGGCGCGCATCCCCGGCGTGGGCGATGCCCAGCAGTTCGGCGGCGGCGACTACGCCATGCGCCTGTGGCTGGACCCGGACAAGGTGGCCGCGCGCGGCATGACCGCCGGCGACGTGCTGCGCGCCGTGCGCGAGCAGAACGTGCAGGTCTCGGCCGGCCAGCTCGGCGCCGAGCCGATGCCCAACGGCAGCGACTTCCTGCTGCCGATCAACGCCAAGGGGCGCCTGGAGACCGTCGAAGAGTTCGGCAATATCGTGCTGAAGAGCGGCGTGGACGGCGAGATCGTGCGCTTGGCCGACGTGGCCCGCATCGAACTGGCCGCCGGCGACTACACGCTGCGCGCGCGCTTGGACGGCAAGAACGCCTCGGCGATCGGCATCTTCCAGGCTCCCGGCGCGAATGCGCTGGAGATCCGCGACGCGGTCGTGGCCAAGATGGACGACATCCGCCCGACTCTGCCGCCGGGCGTGGAGATCCAGTCGATCTACGACACCACGATCTTCGTGCGCGACTCGATCAAATCGGTGATCACCACGCTGCTGGAAGCCACGCTGCTGGTGGTGCTGGTGGTGATCCTGTTTCTGCAGACCTGGCGCGCTTCGATCATCCCGCTGCTGGCGGTGCCGGTCTCGGTGGTCGGTACGTTCGCCGTGCTGTACCTGCTGGGCTACTCGATCAACACGCTGACCCTGTTCGGCCTGGTGCTGGCGATCGGCATCGTGGTGGACGACGCCATCGTGGTGGTCGAGAACGTCGAGCGCCACATCGAACATGGCGCGACCCCGCTGGAAGCCGCGCACCTGGCGATGAAGGAAGTCTCCGGACCGATCATCGCGATCGCACTGGTGCTGTGTGCGGTGTTCGTGCCGATGGCGTTCCTGACCGGCGTGACGGGCCAGTTCTACAAGCAATTCGCGGTGACCATCGCGATCTCCACGGTGATCTCGGCGATCAACTCGCTGACCCTGTCGCCGGCGCTGGCCGCCAAGCTGCTGAAGCCGCACGACGCCGCGAAGGATGCGCCGTCGCGCCTGATCGACCGCCTGTTCGGCTGGCTGTTCCGCCCGTTCAACCGTTTCTTCAAGCGCAATTCCGAGCGCTATGAAGGCGCTGTGTCGCGTGCCCTCGGCAAGCGCGGCGCGGTGTTCGTCGTCTACCTGGTGCTGCTGATCGGCGCGGGCCTGATGTTCCGCACGGTGCCGGCCGGCTTCATTCCGGTGCAGGACAAGCTGTACCTGATCGCCGGCGTGAAGATGCCGGAAGGCGCTTCGATCGAACGCACCGATGCGACGCTGAAGAAGATGGCCGCCATCGCCAAGGAGGTCGACGGCGTGGCGAACGAGGTCGCGTTCCCGGGCCTGAACCCGCTGCAGTTCACCAACACCCCGAACAACGGCGTGGTGTTCTTCACCCTGAAGCCCTTCAGTGAGCGCTCGCGCAGCGCGGCGGAGATCACCGCCGAGCTCAACCAGAAGTTCGCCGGCATCCAGGAAGGCTTCACCTTCGCCTTCATGCCGCCGCCGATCCAGGGCCTGGGCAACGGTTCGGGTTGGTCGCTGTTCGTCGAGGACCGCACCCGCCTGGGCTACGGCGAACTGCAGAGCGCCGTGCAGGCGTTCCAGGGCGCGGCGTCGCAGACGCCCGGCCTGGGCTTCCCGATCAGCAGCTACCAGGCCAACGTGCCGCAGCTGGACGCCGAGGTCGACCGCGTGAAGGCCAAGGCGCAGGGCGTGCCGCTGACCGAGTTGTTCGACACGCTGCAGACCTACCTGGGTTCGGCGTACGTCAACGACTTCAACATGTTCGGCCGCACGTGGCAGGTCATCGCCCAGGCTGACGGCGGCTTCCGCGACAACGTCGAGGACATCGCCAACCTGCGCACCCGCAACGCCAACGGCGAAATGGTGCCGGTGGGCAGCATGGTGAACATCAAGCAGACCTACGGCCCCGACCCGGTGATCCGCTTCAACGGTTATCCCGCCGCCGACCTGCTGGGCGAAGCCGACCCGCGCGTGCTGTCCTCCGGCGAAGCGATGGCCAAGGTCACCGAACTGGCGCAGCAGGTGCTGCCGCCCGGCATGGGCATCGACTGGAGCGACCTGAGCTACCAGCAGGCCACCCAGGGCAAGGCCGCGCTGGTGGTGTTCCCGCTGGCGGTGCTGCTCGCCTTCCTGGTGCTGGCGGCGCTGTACGAAAGCTGGACGCTGCCGCTGGCGGTGATCCTGATCGTCCCGATGACCCTGCTGTCGGCGCTGTTCGGCGTGTGGGTGATGGGCGGCGACAACAACGTGTTCGTGCAGGTCGGCCTGGTGGTGCTGATGGGCCTGGCGTGCAAGAACGCGATCCTGATCGTTGAGTTCGCCCGCGAGCTGGAGCTGCAGGGCAAGGGCATCGTGGAATCGGCCCTGGAAGCCTGCCGCCTGCGCCTGCGCCCCATCGTCATGACCTCGGTCGCCTTCATCGCCGGCACGGTGCCGCTGGTGCTGTCGTCCGGCGCCGGTGCGGAGGTACGCTCGGTCACCGGCATCACGGTGTTCGCCGGCATGCTGGGCGTCACCCTGTTCGGCCTGTTCCTGACCCCGGTGTTCTACGTGGCCCTGCGCAAGCTGGCCAACAAGCCGCTGGTGTCCCACGCCCCCGTCGCCGACGCGGCGACGACACATTCCTGATCCAATCCCCCACTCCCACGAGGCAAAGCCATGAACACGTCATCCAAGATCGCGCTGGTCACCGGCGCCACCCGCGGCATCGGCCGTGAAACCGTCCGCCAGCTGGCCGAAGCCGGCGTGCACACCCTCCTCGCCGGCCGCAATCGCGACAAGGCCGTCGAAGCCGCGCTGGACCTGCAGTCGCAGGGCCTGCCGGTGGAAGCCATCGCGCTGGACGTCACCGATTCGGCCAGCATCGCCGCCGCCGTGAAGGAGGTCGAAGCGCGCCACGGCAAGCTCGACATCCTGGTGAACAACGCCGGCATCCTCGTCGACGATGGCACCAAGGGCGTATCCGGCCAGTCGCTGGAGACCTGGCGCACCACGTTCGACACCAACGTGTTCGGCCTGATCGAAACCACGCAGGCGTTCCTGCCGCTGCTGCGCAAGTCCGACGCCGGCCGCATCGTCAACGTGTCCAGCCTGCTGGGCTCGATCTCCGAGCACCAGAACCCGGCGTCCTTCATCTACGAGTTCAAGGGCGTGCCGGCCTACAACGTGTCCAAGAGCGCGGTGAACGCCTGGACCGTGCACCTGGCCCATGAACTGAAGGACACCGGCATCAAGGTCAACACGATCCACCCGGGCTACGTGCAGACCGAGATGAACAAGTCGGGCGACCAGCAGAACGGCGAACTGTCCGTGCCGGAAGGCGCGCGCACCAGCGTGCAGCTGGCCTTGATCGGCAACGACGGCCCCACCGGCGGCTACTACTACTTCGACCAGGTGCTGCCATGGTGATCCGTCCCCTCGTCATCGGCATCGCGTCGGCGGTGTTGGCCGGGTGCGTCACCGTGGGGCCGGATTACGTGGCGCCGCAGACCGCGCCGGCCACGCTGCAGCATGCGGCGTCCACCGCGTACGTGGCCGACCATCCGGTCGCCGCGTGGTGGAGCCAGTTCGACGACCCGGTGCTCGACCAGCTGGTGCGCGAATCGCTGCTGGCCAACCCGGATGTCCGCATCGCCGTATCCCGCGTGGACGAAGCCCGTGCGGTGTTCTCCGAACGCCGCTGGGACCTGGCACCGCATGTGACCGCCGGCGTGGAAGGCACGCGCACCAAGCAGCCCGTCGAGGGCCAGGGCCGCGTGGAGACCGACAGCTACTCGGCCGGCTTCGACGCGGCCTGGGAACTGGACCTGTTCGGCCGCGTGCGCCGCAGTGCCGAGGCCGCGCATGCGGACCTGCAGGCACAGCGCAACGATCTGCAGGCGGCGCAGGTGACCGTGGCCGCGGAAGTGGCGCGCAACTATTTCGAGTTGCGCGGCACGCAGAAGCGGCTGGACGTGGCGCGGCGGATCCTGGTCAGCCTGGGCGAAACCCAGCGCCTGACCGAGTCGCGCTTCGACCTCGGTGCCGGCAGCCAGCTGGAAGTGCAGAGCAGCCTCGCCCGCGTGAAGGCGGTCGAAGCCGAGGTGCCGCTGCTGGAAACCGCCGAAGGCCAGGCGCGCCATCGGCTGGCGGTGCTGGTGGGCAAGCGTCCGGGCGAACTGGATGCGCTGCTCGCTCCGCGCGAAGCCCCGGCGTTCGCCAAGGCCCTGCCGATCGGCGATACCACCGAGCTGCTACGCCAGCGTCCGGACGTGCGAGCGGCCGAGCGTCGCCTGGCGGCGGCCACCGCACGCGTCGGCGTCGCCACCGCCGACCTGTTCCCGCGGGTCAGCCTGCGCGGCTTCGTCGGCTTCCTGTCCGGCGGCTGGGGCAACCTGTTCAACGGCGACAACCGGGCATGGCAGGTGACGCCTTCGATCAGCTGGGCTGCGTTCGACATGGGCAGCGTGCGTGCGCGACTGCGCGCGAGCGAAGCCCAGGCCGACGGCGTGGCCGCGCAGTACGAGAAGACCGTGCTGGGCGCGCTGGAAGATACGGAAAACGCACTGCTGTCCTATGCCAAGCAACAGGCCCAGCTGAAATTCCGGCTGGAACAATCCGTTGCCGCGCGCCGCGCAGCAGAGCTGGCCGAAGTCCGGTATCGTGCCGGCTCGTCGGACTTCCTTACCCTGCTCGACGCCCAGCGTACCCAGCTGGCCGCCGACAACGCGCTGGCACAGGCGGAGGCAGGCGTGAACGTGGGCGTGGTCGCGATCTACAAATCGCTGGGTGGCTGGGGCGAACAGGATGTCGCGCCCGCGCTGGCCGCGCAGCCGTGAGCCGGCCGTCAAGGCCCTTCCCGACAATGCATTGAATGCCGCGCCTTCGGGCGCGGTCCCTTCTCCCCTTCGAGTGTCATCCGTGTCCGCTTCACACCGTAACGCCGCACGCCTCGCTTCACCCCCCTCGCCCTTTCTCCCTCGTGCTTCGCTCCGGCTGGCGCTCGGACTGCTGTTGGCTGCGGTTGCCGCGCAGGCGTTCGCCGCCGAACCGCGCAGCGCCTGGTTCGTCCAGGGCGGCGTGGCCGAGGATGCCGAATCGCTCACGGTCGGCATGAGCCGCGACTGGCGCTGGGAGAAGCAGTACCGCTACGGCCACATCAGCGGCCAGTGGCAGGGCGAAGTCGCGCGCTGGCACAGCGACAGCCAGAACAGCACGCAGGTCGGCGTAACGCCGGCCGTGCGCTGGCGCCCGAACGGATGGGACAACGGCTGGTTCGTCGAAGGCGGCATCGGCCTCAACGTCATCTTCCCCAAGTACGACACGCGGAAGAAGGCATTCAGCACCACCTTCAACTTCGGCGACCACATCGCCATCGGCAAGCGCTTCGGCGCCGACGAGCAGCACGAATGGTCGCTGCGTTTCCAGCACTTCTCCAACGCCCGCATCAAGAAGCCCAACCCGGGCGAGAACTTCCTGCAGTTCCGTTATACGCAGCGGTTCTGAGCGCGGACTGGTCCCCTGTAGGAGCGACGTAAGTCGCGACCGCGGAAACGAAGCGCCCAGAACCCGTTGATACGCATTCGATAGGCGTCTAGGCCGCCGTGGCGTGCGGTCGCGACTTACGTCGCTCCTACAACGGCGGATACCGGCTAGCGCAGCGGCGCCGCCACGATCAGCGGCGACAGGTCGTAGCCCATCGCTTCGGCGCGGGCCTTCAGCTGCTCGAATTGCGCGCGGTCCATCGAAGGTTCGCGCGACAGGATCCACAGGTAGTCGCGGTCGGGTTCGCCGACGACCGCCCACTGATACCCAGGATCCAGCGCGATCACCCAGTAGTCGGCCCACGCCCATGGCAGCCACGACAGCCAGTCGGGGGCGAAGCGCACTTCCAGCCGACCTGGATGACCGGGCACCGGACGTGCCGTGCCCTGCGCCTGATCGGTGCCGCCGTCCTTCGTCTTGCACGCGTTGAGCACGCCGATCCTGCCCGGCGCATCCAGCGAGTAGCGCGCAGTGATGTCGCCGACGCACTGCTTCTGGAACGACATCGGCAGGTGCGCGATTTCGTACCACTGGCCGGCGTAGCGGGAGATGTCCAGCTGCGGCACCGAGGTGACCGGTTCGGCGGCCTGTGCGCCGGCCGCACTCCAGGCGAGTAGCGCGGCGAGCGCGCCGCGCATCACGGTAAGACGGTTCATGGTTCGCTCCTTGGAACGGATGGACTGCCTTGCTGCGCGATGGTCCGCGCCCGTACGGAGGAGCGGGCGCATCCTACGCTGGGATGCGCCCGCTCCGTGCCACACCCTGTCGGGGAATTACTTCGAGGCGAGCGTCAGGCCGCTGGCATCGACGCGGGTCACGCCCTTGATCTGCTTGGCGACCGCGACGGCCTTGTCCTTCTGCGCCTGGTTGGCCACGGCGCCGGTCAGCGTCACCACGCCATCGACGGTCTCGACCTTGATGTCGAGGCCCGAGACGTTCTCGGTGGCGAGCAGGTCCGCCTTCACCTTGGTGGTGATCCAGGTATCGCCCACGGGCTGCGAGGAGTCGTTCTGCGTGTTCTCCTCGGGCTCGTTCGGCGGCGGGTTTTCTGCCAACGCATGGCCAGCGGAGAACAACAAGGCCGTCGCCAGCGCGGCGGTGAGCATCGAACGGTGGGATGCATGCTTCATGGGATTCCTCCTTATCGTCCTTCGTGTTGCGTGGCCAGTGTCCGTGCGCCTCCGTACAGCACACGTGAAAGATCCCGCACGGTTCAGTTAGCGGTTGCGCACGATTCATCCACGTGCACGCGTGATCAACGCGGACGATGCGCCTAAGATGGTGTCCTCTCCCTTGCATCGCCGCACGCATGAACGTTCCCCTCCGCGTCGCCCTGGTCGGCTACGGCTTCGTCGGCAAGGTGTTCCATGCGCCGCTGATCCAGGCCACGCCCGGACTGATGCTGCACACCGTGGTCTCGCGCGACGCCGGCAAGGTGCATGCGGATTGGCCGGACGTGCGCGTGGTCGACGATGCGCATGCCGCCTTCGCGGATCCCGACGTGCGGCTCGTCGTCATCGCCTCGCCGAACGACTCGCATGCCCCGCTGGCGATCGCCGCGCTCGCGCAGGGCAAGCACGTGGTGGTCGACAAGCCGTTCACGCTGACAGTCCAGGAAGCGCAGCAGGTGATCGACGCGGCAACGCGTGCGGATCGTTTGGTCAGCGTGTTCCAGAACCGGCGCTGGGATGCCGATTTCCTCACCGTCCAGCGCCTGGTCGGCGACGGCACGCTCGGCCGCGTGGCGGAATTCCATTCGCACTTCGACCGTTTCCGACCCGTGGTGCAGGACCGCTGGCGCGAACGCGACGCGCCCGGCGGTGGGCTCTGGTACGACCTGGGTCCGCACCTGCTCGATCAGGCCGTGCAGTTGTTCGGCCTGCCGGAGGCCATCAGCGTCGACATCGCGCGGCTGCGCGATGGCGCACAGGCCCCGGACTACGCGCACGCGACCCTGCGCTACCCCCACCATCGCGTGCACCTGCATGCCGGCACGCTGGTCGCCGGCAACGGCCTGCGCTTCGCCGTGCATGGGACGCGCGGCAGCTACCTCAAGCATGGACTGGACGAGCAGGAAGACCAGCTGCGCGCGGGCGTGGTACCCGGTGCGCCGGGCTGGGGCGTGGACGCGCGCGCCGGCGAGATCGTCCACGAACGCGACGGCCGCCTCGTTACTGACGTCGCGCACGCCGAAACCGGCGACTACCGCCGCTACTACGCCGCCTTCCGCGACGCGATCCTGCACGGCACGCCATCGCCGGTTACGCCGCAACAGGCGCTGGACGTCATGCGGCTGATCGAGCTGGGGGTGCGGAGTAGTGAGGAACAGCGCAGTCTTCCCGTGGACTGATCGCCTATCTGTAGGAGCGACGTAAGTCGCGACCGCACGCCCGCCGCTCTCCGGAACGATCAGAATGCATGCGTAGGTGAGTCGCACGGAGAAAACGCAACGACATGCCAGGTTTGCGGTCGCGACTCACGTCGCTCCTACAAAAAAGCTGAACCCTCAGGCCACCACGTTCCCGCGATAGGTGCGGTGGTGCGCCATCGCCAGCATCGCCTGGTCTTCGTGCGTATCGCCGTAAGCGTGGATGGCGGCGTAGGCCTGCGGATCGCACAGCGCGCGCACGCGGCGCACCTTCTGCTCACCGACGCATTGCGCCCCGGCGTAGCCGGTGATGCGCCCATTGCGTTCGGCCAACCGCGAACACAGCAGTTCGACACCCTGCGCCGCGCACCACGGCGCGAGATAGACATCGAGCCCGCCGGAGACCACGACGACGCGATCGCCACGGTCGTGATGCCACGCCAACCGCGCCATCGCCTCGGGGCGCAGCACGCCCGGCAGCACCTCGCGCGCGAACGCCTCCCCTTGCGCCCGCAGGCGTGCGGCATCCACGCCCCGCAAGCCCACCTGCACGATGCTGGCCCGGGTGGGATTGCCGGCCACCCAGCCGCGTCGGTAGCCGAACACCACCGGCGCCAGCAGCGCGCCCCCCACGATCAAGCGCGGCCGCGCGACCGCGTAGCGCATGAAATCCGGGAATGTCTCCCGCGTGGTGAGCGTGCCGTCGAAGTCGAAGAGCGCCAGATCGCGCCCGGCTCCGTTTTCAGTGGCCGCCATGCGGTGCGGGCGCCTCGGGCTGGACGTTGGCGTCCTTCAGCTCTTCCGTCAGCAGTTGCTGCATCGCCGGCATCATCGTGCTCATGCGCGTCTGCAAGGCCTGCATCGTGTGCTGCATGACCACCGGCATCTTGTCGACCACGGCTTGTCCACCGGGCGTGCGGTAGAAAGCGAGCATGTCCTGCAATTCTTCTTCGCTGAAAGACTTCTGGTAGATGTCCATGTACATCGGCGCCAGCACCTCCCAGGACAGCTCCTTCTTCATCAGGGCCATCATCCGGGTGCTGAGCCGGTCCACGCGCGCCTGCTGGTCGGCCGTCAGCGTGCCGCCGAAGGCCTGCCGCATCGAGTTCGCGTACATCGTGTCCACCCGGGCGTAGACCTGGTCGAGCATTTGCCGCGTCTTCGTGACCTCCAGCAGCTCACGCACCGACGCTTCGCTGGCGGGGGCCGCCGTCGCACCGAACACCGGCGACACCAGGACCAACAGCAGGCACAGCATCCACTTCTTCATGTGTACTCCCTTACCGCGCCAACCTTGGCGCTGCCGCAGCATACGGCATCCCGTCTTGGGGCTAGGTGTCGCTTTCCAGCAACCGCGCACCCGGCCCTTTATCGCCCAGTTCGTCCCACGGATTACGCAACGGGCAGGCCTTCAACGACAGGCAGCCGCAGCCGATACAGCCGTCGAGCTGGTCGCGCAGGCGGGTGAGGCTGGCGATGCGGGCCTCAAGGGCGGCGTGCCAGCGCGCGGAGAGTTTCTTCCAGTCGGCGGCGGTGGGCGTGCGGTTCTCCGGCAGCGACGACAGCGCGGACTGGATCTCCGCCAGCGGAATGCCGGTGCGCTGCGCCACCTTGATCACCGCCACCCGGCGCAGTACTTCGCGCGCATAGCGGCGCTGGTTGCCGGCATTACGCCAACTGTGGATCAGGCCCTTGGACTCGT
Organism: Pseudoxanthomonas sp.; assembly: GCA_047600885.1. GTDB lineage: Bacteria > Pseudomonadota > Gammaproteobacteria > Xanthomonadales > Xanthomonadaceae > Pseudoxanthomonas_A. The sequence continues at coordinate 620,075 of JASGKE010000002.1, forward strand.
AGAAGTGCAGCGTGGACACCGCCACGCCGGCGCGTGCGGCCACCTGGCCGACGGTGAGCTCCGTTTCGATGGGAGGATGCTGTTTTCCCGGCATGGCCCGTTGACCTCAAGAATGGTTGAGGTTCTACCCTGCACGTCCCTGTCCTGGCAAGCCGCGACGTCCATGCCCGATCCCCTCCACCTGGCCCTGCTGTACGGCAGCACGCGCGAAGGCCGCTTCTGCGACACCGTCGCGGACTGGGTGCGCGCGCAGCTGGCGCTGCGGCGCGACTACACCGTCGACGCCATCGATCCCACCTTGCTCGACCTGCCGCATCGCCATGGCAGCGCGCCGAGCGCGGACCTGGTGAATCTGCAACAACGCGTCTGGCGCGCCGACGCCTTCGTGCTGGTGGTGCCGGAGTACAATCACGGTTATCCCGCAGCGCTGAAATTCGTGATCGATTCGGTCCAGGCCCATTGGCAGGCCAAACCGGTCTCGTTCGTCGCCTATGGGGGCCACAGTGGCGGCATCCGTGCGGCGGAACAGCTGCGGCAGGTGTTCTCCGGCCTGCACGCGGTGCCCATCCGCGATGGCGTGTACTTCACCCAGGCCTGGGACCGGTTCGACGCCACCGGCAGGCCGCGCGAAGGCGATGCTAGCGAACGCGCCGCGCGTCGCATGCTGGACCAGCTGGCCTGGTACGGCCACGCGCTCCGCCAGGCGCGCGCGGCCTGGCCCTATCCCGCCGGCTGAGCCGGTACGTTTTCCCCGGCGCGCCCCACGCGCGCCCACGATGGACCGACCGATGTTCCGATTCTTCGAAAGCCGCATCAATCCGTACCCGAAGGGCGAGCCCACCACGCCGCCGCGCAAGCTGCTGCCGTTCCTGCTGCACTACTCGCGGCCGCTGCTGCCGTGGTTGCTGGCGATGTCGGTGCTGACCGGCGTGATCTCCGCACTGGAGATCACCTTCTTCGACTACATGGGCCAGCTGGTGGACTGGATGGGCGCGGCCGACCGCGGCACCTTCCTGCAGGTCCACGGCAGCAAGCTGTTCACGATGGCGCTGCTGGTGGTGGTGATCTACCCGCTGCTGGTGCTGGTGCAGTCGCTGATCATCCACCAGACGATCTTCGGCAACTACCCGATGATCGCGCGCTGGCTGTCGCACCGCTATCTGCTGCGGCAGAGCGTGGGCTTCTTCCAGGACGAGTTCGCCGGCCGCATCTCGCAGAAGGTCATGCAGACCGCGCTGTCGATCCGCGAGACGGTGATGAAGCTGATGGACGTGTTCGTCTACGTCATCGTCTACTTCGTCGGCACCGTGGTGCTGGTCGGCCAGGCCGACGTCTGGCTGGTGCTGCCGCTGGTGCTGTGGCTGGTGGGCTACCTGGCCCTGGTGTTCCACTTCGTCCCGCGCCTGCAGAAGGTGTCGATGGCGCAGTCCGATGCGCGCGCGCAGATGACCGGCCGCATCGTCGACAGCTATACCAACATCCAGACCATCAAGCTGTTCGCCCACACCATGCGCGAGCAGGACTACGCCCGCGGCGCGATGGACGAGTTCATGGTCACCGTGCACGCGCAGATGCGCCTGGTCACCCAGCTGACCGTGTCGCTGCACTCGCTCAACGCGCTGTTGCTGGCCAGCGTGGGCGGCGTGGCGGTGTGGGCGTGGCTGCAGTCGTCGATCTCGATGGGTGCGATTGCCGTGGCGATCGCGCTGGTGATGCGCATCCGCTCGATGTCGGACTGGATCCTGTGGGAAGTGGCCGGCCTGTTCGAGAACATCGGCACCGTCGAGGACGGCATGGGCACGCTGGCCCAGCCGTTGGCGATCGCCGATGCGAAGGACGCGAAGGACCTGGACGTCACCCACGGCGAGATCCGCTTCGACCAGGTGAAGTTCCACTACGGCCGCAAGGCCAAGGTGATCGACGACCTGTCGCTGGTGATCAAGCCGGGCGAGAAGGTCGGCATCGTCGGCCGCTCCGGCGCCGGCAAGTCGACCCTGGTGAACCTGCTGCTGCGCTTCTACGACGTGGAAGGCGGCCGCATCCTGATCGACGGCCAGGACGTGGCGCACGTCACCCAGGAATCGCTGCGCCGGAACATCGGCATGGTCACCCAGGACACCTCGCTGCTGCACCGCTCGATCCGCGACAACATCCGCTACGGCCGCCCCGACGCGACCGAGGACGAGCTGTTGCAGGCGTCCGAGCGCGCGCATGCCGACGAGTTCATCCGCGGACTGACCGATGCCAAGGGCCGTAGCGGCTACGACACCCAGGTGGGCGAGCGCGGCGTGAAGCTCTCCGGCGGCCAGCGCCAGCGCGTGGCGATCGCCCGCGTGCTGCTGAAGGACGCGCCGATCCTGGTGTTGGACGAGGCGACCTCGGCGCTGGATTCGGAAGTCGAAGCCGCGATCCAGGAGCAGCTGTACGCGCTGATGGAGGGCAAGACCGTCATCGCCATCGCCCATCGCCTGTCCACCATCGCGGTGCTCGACCGCTTGATCGTGATGGATGGCGGCCGCGTGATCGAAACCGGCAGCCACGAGGAACTGCTCCAGCAGGACGGCCTGTATGCCGCGCTGTGGCGCCGCCAGTCCGGCGGTTTCATCGGCGTCGATCTGGAAGACGCGGAAGCATAACGATGGACGTAGGGTGGGCCTTGATGTCCCTCTCCCCGCACGGCGGGGAGAAGGCAAAAGAAAAACGCCGGGTTTCCCCGGCGTTTTTCTCATCGTACGCGGCTCAAGACAGCCAGTTTCGGGCCTGCGCCTTGTTGGCGTACCAGAGCAGAAACAGCGCGATGAGCACGAATACGGCCGGCATCACCAGACCCGCGGGTCCATAGACGGCCCATGCAGGCGTCACCACGTAGGCACTGATCATCTGCACGAGCAAGCCGATCAGCGACAGCAGGAACATCGTGCCGGCCCAGCGCTTCTTCAACAGCAATCCCAGCGCGCCCAGCACGCCTCCGAAGACAGCCACCGCGAACGCGATGTTGAGCCAGCCAGGCGTAGCGTCGTAGATCTGACGATCGCCTTCGGACATCAGCGCAAGACGTTCGGCGGACATGTTCGTCTGCAGGTACCAGAACGCAACACCGATCAGATTCCAGACCAGCGCGAACACGCCGGTGAGCCAGAAGCCGAGCGAGCGTTTGGGTGCAACGGTGGTGGTCGAGTTCATCTCCCCTCCCCAGGGTGGGTTGTCGGACCGTGGCCGAGCATACGCCCACCCGGGGCGATACGCGCGTTACCGCCGGGAGGGCGGCTCAAGCCTCGTCCTGCCCCCAGGCGACCACATCGATGCCGCCGTCCTCGAAGACGCTCACGCGCACTTCGATCGGTTTGCAGCAAACGTGGCAGTCCTCGACGTACTGCTGGTCGCCGGCCGAATCGTCGATCACCAGGGTGATGCTCTCGCCGCAGTACGGGCAGTCGATGTCGCTGGTGGGAAGCTGCGGCATCAGGCCGACCCCAATGCGGTGACCGAGGCGATCCGGTCCAGCCACAGGTAGTGGGTCACGCGCGGGCGCTTGCGGTCGTCGATGCGCACCACGGCGTTGAAGCCTTCGTGGCCGTCGCCATCGCGGAAGACCTGCACGCTGGGCCGCGTGGTGACGATGCCGGTGATCGAGCCGCCATCGGTGAGGTGCAGCTCCACCACCGCCTCGTCGGGCAACTGCATGACCAGCGCCTCCATGCGGGCGATGTCGTCCTGCCGGGTATATAGGTGCTCGGGCGCCTGGCTCATCGGTCACCTCCTTGCGCGGGCCACGCTACGCGCGTGGCGGTAAGCCGTCGTGAATGTTTCAACGCAGCAGGCGCACGACATCCTCGGCGGCGGCTTCGGACGAGGCCGGGTTCTGCCCCGTCACCAGCCGGCCATCCACCACCACGTACGACTGCCACAGCGGACCGCGCTCGTAACGCGCGCCATTCTTCTTCAGGGTGTCCTCCAGCGAGAACGGCACCACGTCGGCCAGGCCCACCGCAGCTTCTTCCTCGTTGGAGAAACCGGTGACGCGCTTGTCCTTCACCAGCGGCTCGCCGAGCGCACCGCGCGTATGCCGGAACACCGCCGGGCCGTGGCAGACCGCCGCGACCGGCTTGCCGGCCGAAAACGCCTGTTCGATCAGGCGGATCGAATCCGCATCCTCGGCCAGGTCCCACAGCGGGCCGTGGCCGCCAGGATAGAAGACCGCGTCGAAATGCTCGTCCAGCACGTCCTTCAAGCGGTGCGTGTTGGCCAGCGCCGACAACGCTTCGGCGTCCTCGTTGAAGCGCACGGTGGCCGCGGTCTGCGCATCGGGCGCATCGCTCTTCGGGTCCAGCGGCGGCTGGCCGCCCTTGGGCGAGGCCAGCAGCAGCTGCGCGCCGGCGTCCTTGAACACGTAGTACGGCGCGGCGAACTCCTCCAGCCAGAACCCGGTCTTCTGGCCGGTGTCGCCGAGGCGGTCGTGCGAGGTCAGCACCATCAGGATCTTCATCGTGTCCTCCTGTCGATGCCTGCAGCCTAGCGGCGCGCGCGATAAGACCGGGTGAGCCGGGCGTCGCGCGCGTTAACCGCCGCTGACCATGCCTCAGCCCTGCTTCACCGCATGCCCGCCGAATTCGTTGCGCATCGCCGCCAGCAGCTTGTCGGCGTAGGAATCGTCATCGCGCGAGCGCAGGCGTTCCAGCAGCGACATCGTGATGACCGGTGCGGAGACATTGAGGTCGATGGCCTCGGCCACCGTCCAGCGGCCTTCGCCCGAATCGGCTACGTATGGCGCGATGCCGGCCATCTCCGGATTCTTCTTCAGCGCATCGGCGGTCAGGTCCAGCAGCCACGAGCGCACCACGCTGCCGTGGCGCCAGATCTCGGCCAGCGCGCCCAGGTCGAAGTCCATCGGCTGCTTGTGCTTGAGGATGGCGAAGCCTTCGGCGTAGGCCTGCATCATTCCGTACTCGATGCCGTTGTGGACCATCTTGGCGAAGTGGCCGGCGCCGCTCGGGCCCACCCGGCCCCAGCCGGTCTGCGGCGTGGGCGCGAGCGTGGCGAACACCGGCTGCAGGCGCGCCACCGCCTCGGCATCGCCGCCGATCATCAGGCTGTAGCCCTCGGCCAGGCCCCATACGCCGCCGCTGGTGCCGCAGTCGATGTAGTGGATGCCCGCGTCGGCCAGCTGCGCGGCGCGGCGCTGGGTGTCCTTGTAGTTGGAGTTGCCGCCGTCGATCACGGTGTCGCCGGCCGCCAACAGCGGACGCAGCTGCGCGATCGTGTCGTCCACCACCTGCCCGGCCGGCACCATCAGCCAGACCACGCGCGGCGTGGGCAGCGCGGCGACCGCGTTCTGCAGGTTCGCGTGCGGCACGATCCCGCGCGCCTCGGCCTGCTGACGCGCCGTCTCGCCCGGGTCGTAGCCGCGCACGGCGTGGCCGCCGCGCACCAACCGTTCGGCCATGTTGGCGCCCATGCGCCCCAGTCCGATCATCGCCAGTTCCATGTGTACTCCCGTGCGTTCAACGAAAAAGAAAAGAGGGCGCCATTGTCCGGCGCGCGCGTGGCGGCCGCGTGCATGCGCGTGCGCGGCCGAGATGTCATGGCGCCTGCAGCCAGTCGCGCAGCACGGCGGCGGTTTCCTGCGGCACTTCCATCGGCGGCAGGTGGCCGCAGCGCGCGAACACGTGCAACCGCGCGCCGGGGATGGAGGTGTGCAGCAGGCGGGCTTCTTCCGGCAGCGTCATGCGGTCGTCTTCGCCCACGCCGACCAGGGTCGGCACGGCGATGGTGGGCAGCAGCGGCAACGAATCGGGGCGGTCGATGATGGCGCGCTGCTGGCGGAGGAAGGCATCGCGACCGACGCGCTGCGCCATCGCCATCACCTCCTCGCCCACCGCGCTCTCTACCCGGCTCTCGTGCACCAGCTGCGGCAGCAGCTTGCGGGTGACGCCGGCGAAGCGGCCGGATTCGGCCAACGCCAGGCCGGCCTTGCGCACGGCGAGCCGCTTCGGCGGATCGGTGCGCGCGCTGGTATCCAGCAGCGCCAGTCGGGCCACGCGCTGCGGCGCCTGGCGCAGGATCTCGAAGGCCACGTACCCGCCCATCGACAGGCCGGCCAGCGCGAACACCGGCGGGGCCGTCGCCAGCACGCGGGCGGCCATGCCGGCGACGCTGTCGTCCAGGGTCAGGTCGGCGTGATGGACCGGGGCGAGGTCGGTCAGCGCGGCCGCGGGATCGCGCCACAGGCGTGCGTCGCAGAGCAGACCGGGCAGCAGGACCAGGGGAAGGGAAGCCATCGGCATAGTGTAGGCGCGCCCCCGCCGGTCGACCGCCGATCACGGCCCACGGTCCGTTCCACATCCGCAACACGCCCCGGTGCGTAAGCTGCCCGGGTTCCCGGCGAGATCCTCCATGCATGTCCTGATCACCGGCGGTACCGGCTTCATCGGCCAGGCGCTGTGCGCCCACCTGCTGCAGGCCGGCCACACCCTCAGCGTGCTGACGCGCGACCCCGTACGCGCGCGGACGCAGCTGTCCGCGGCGGTGCGCGTGCTGGGTGCCCTGGATGAAGCGCGCGATGTGGAAGCGGTGGTCAACCTGGCCGGCGAACCGCTGATGGCCGGGCGCTGGACCGCCGCGCGCAAGGCGGCGTTCCGGGATTCGCGGCTGGACACCACGCAGGCGCTGATCAGCTGGATGGCGCGGCAATCGGCGCGCCCGCGCGTGCTGGTCTCCGGGTCGGCGATCGGCTACTACGGCCCGCGCGGCGACGAGGCGCTGGACGAGTCCGCCGCGCCCGGCGACGATTTCGCCGCCCAGTTGTGTCGCGACTGGGAAACCGAGGCGATGCAGGCCGAAGGCCTGGACGTGCGCACCTGCCGCGTGCGCACCGGCATCGTGCTCGGCGCCGACGGCGGTGCGTTGGCGAAGATGCTGCCGCCGTTCCGGCTGGGTGCGGGCGGGCCGATGGGTGATGGCCGCCAGTGGATGAGCTGGATCCACCGCGATGACCTGGTCGGCCTGATCGCCTGGCTGCTGGAACGCGACGGTGCGGGCGGCGCCTACAACGGCACCGCCCCCACGCCGGTCACCAACCGCGATTTCGCCCAGGCCCTGGGCCGCGCCCTGCACCGCCCCGCCGTGTTGCCGACGCCTGCGTTCGTACTGAAGGCCGCGTTCGGCGAAATGGCCCAGCTGCTGCTGACCGGCCAGCGCGTATTGCCGGCGCATGCGCTGGCGGAAGGATTCACCTTCCGCTTCCCCACCTTGGACGACGCGCTGTCTAACCTCGTGCGCATGTGACATCGACCCCGGGCCTTTCGCCCAGACAGACGCCAGTGGATCTTTTCGGTCCTCGCGACACCCTTAGTGAGAGAAGAGAGGACCTTTTTTGGTCTCGCGATACCGTTAGTGAGAGAAGAACGGGCCTTTTTGGTCCTCGCGACACCCTTAGTGAGAGAAGAACGGGCCTTTTTGGTCCTCGCGACACCCTTAGTGAGAGAAGAAAGGGCCTCTTTGGTCCTCGCGACACTCTTAGTGTGAGAAGAACGGACCTTTTTGGTCCTCGCGACACTCTTAGCGTGAGAAGAACGGGCCTTTTGGGTCCTCGCGACACCCTTAGTGAGAGAAGAGCGGGTCATGCCCACCCTCCGCCCCTACCACCCCACCGATGCCGCCGCACTGACCGCGCTGTACGTACATTCCGTGCGCCACTACGGGCCACGCGCGTACACGTCCGAGCAGGTCGCGGTGTGGGCGGCCACCGCCGATATCGCGCGCACCGCGGCGCGCTGCAGCGATGGACGCTACGTGGTGGTCGCGCAGGATGACGCGGGTACGGTGCTCGGGTTCGCCGACCTGGAGGCCGACGGCCACTTCGACATGCTCTATGCCGCGCCGGGAGCCGAAGGCCTGCACGTGGGTTCGCAGCTGTATGCCGCCATCGAAGCGCACGCCCGGCGCTGCGGCCTGCGCCGGATCTTCGTCGAAGCCAGCGAGCTCGCCCGCCCCCTGTTCGAACGCCGCGGCTTCACCTTGCTCGGTCGCAACGACTTCGTGATGGACGGCGTGGCCATCCACAACTACCGGATGGAGAAGCGGTGGTGAAGCCGCCTTAAGAGGAACGCCTCTTGACCTGCTGCACCTCGCGCGCCTGCCGCGCCATGTCTTCGTAATGCGCGCGCAGGTCGTCGAGTTCCTTCTCTTCCAGTTCCTCAAGATCTAGCAACGCGTTGTTGGCGCTGCGCGAGACGCGGATCAGTTCGTCCAGTTTGATCTGCATCGCCTCGGTATCGCGGTTCTGGGTGTTCTGGATCAGGAAGACCATCAGGAAGGTGATGATGGTGGTGCCCGTGTTGATGACCAGCTGCCAGGTATCGCTGAAACCGAACAACGGCCCGGTGACCGCCCACACCACGATCGTCCCCAGCGCCAGCGCGAAACACGCGGGGCGACCGGTGAAGGTGGAGGCTTTCTTGGCAAGGCGGGTGAAGGCGGATTGTGTGCTCATCGGGAAGCTCCATGTCGATATTCAAGAACGCGCGAGCAGCACGGGTGCGTGGATCAATCGCCACGTCCGTCCAACGCCACCCGGACCAGCGTAACGCCGATAAGCAAGGCGACCTGGCCCAGCGCCCAGACGATCCATCCCGCTCCGGCCCAGAACACGATCAACGATGTCACCAGTGAAAGGGCGGCCCACAGAAGGGCGTGGTCCGGCGCACCATTGCGCGCTTCGATCTTCCCGGCGTTGAAGTACAGGGACATGCCCACGATGCACAGGGCGACTTGGGTATAGACGCTCACGTGGGCTCCGGCGAGGGGCGATTCCCGCTACGTGGACGGGATCTTAGGACTGGCGGCCGGCGCCAACAACCGGATGACGCACCGGCATGCGTGTCTTCGATCGCGTCATCTCGAGGACAGCCTCCGCCCTCGACCCGTCTCGCCTGCACGCCACGCGCGCGTTAGCGGCGCTAGCATCATCTGCATGGACGTCGCCGCGCTCAAACGCCATTGCCGTGCCCTGCCGGGCAGCGTGGAAACGCTGTACGGGGAACCCGTCGAACATCCTGGTGTACGAGGTGGGCGGCAAACGGTTCGCCTACTTCAAGACCAGCGAACCGGAGCGGTGGCGCTTCAGCTTCAAGGTGGCGCCGGAACGCTTCCTGGAACTGACCGACCAACCCGGCATCAAGCCGGCGCGCTGGCTGGGGAAGCATCACTGGGTGACCGTGGTGGACGTGTCGTCGGTGCCCGCCGCCTACCTGAAGGACCTGGTGGCGTGGTCCTACCGCCATGCCCTGGCCAAGTTGACCCGGCGCCAGCGCGAAGCCATCGCCGGCGCGGCCGCCGATCCCGGCGACGCCGTCCGCTGACGGGCGCGCAGGCCGAATGCAGCTTCATCTCCGACGCTGTCGATTCCGGCCCTGCCGGTTCGTCGGAGAACACGAGCAGGCCGTGCCGGCCCTGCACCCAACCCCTCGAGGAGCCCACCATGAACGTCAATCCCTACCTGATCCTCAACGGCGACTGCGAAGCCGCCTTCACCTTCTATGCGCAGGCCACCGGCGGCGAGCTGGGGCCGATGATGCGCTTCGACGGCACCGAAGGCTGCGAAGATTTTCCGCCGGAACACAAGCAGAAGATCATGCACACGCACGTGATCTTCGGGCAGACCGTGCTGATGGGCTCGGACAACCATCCGGCGCATCCGTACGACGGCGTGAAGGGCTGCTCGGTCTCGCTGTCGGTGGACAGCATCAAGGATGCCGAACGCATCTTCGGCGCGCTGTCCGACGGCGGCCAGGTGACCATGCCGCTGACGCAGACCTTCTGGGCGGTGCGCTTCGGCATGCTGGTCGACAAGTTCGGCGTGCCGTGGATGATCAACTGCGAAAAGGATGCGTGATGGCGGCGGGGGTGCGTCGTGGCCACCGTGACGCTCCCCTTCGCTGCGCTGCGGCTTTCACCGGCCGCGGCGCCGTGGTCTGATGCGCGCCATGTCGACCTCCCCCACCCATCGCGCGATCGACGCCGTCTGGCGTATCGAATCCGCGCGCGTGATCGCCGGTCTCGCCCGCATGGTGCGCGACCTGGACCTGGCCGAAGAGCTGGCGCAGGACGCGCTGGTCGCCGCGCTGGAGACCTGGCCCCGTGACGGCGTACCCGACAACCCGGGGGCGTGGCTGATGACCACCGCCAAGCGCCGCGCGATCGACCGCCTGCGCCGCTTGCAGTTGCTGGACCGCAAGCACGAGGAACTCGCGCGCGAACTGGAAGAGATCCAGGACGAGCGCCGCGATCGCGACGAGGACGCGCTGGACCACGATATCGACGACGACCTGTTGCGGCTGGTGTTCGTGGCCTGCCATCCGGTGCTGTCGATGGAAGCACGCGTGGCGTTGACGCTGCGCCTGTTGTGCGGCCTGACCACGGACGAGATCGCACGGGCGTTCCTTGCCGCGGAGCCGACCGTGGCGCAGCGCATCGTGCGCGCCAAGCGCACCCTGGCCGAGGCGGACGTGGCCTTCGAAGTGCCGCGTGGCGAGGCCTTGCAGGAGCGCCTGGCGAGCGTGCTGGGCGTGGTCTACCTGGTCTTCAACGAAGGTTATTCGGCCACCAGCGGCGACGACTGGGTGCGTCCGGCGCTGTGCGAGGAAGCGCTACGGCTCGGCCGCATGCTGGCCGCGCTGACGCCGCGCGAGCCGGAGGTGCACGGCCTGGTGGCGTTGATGGAAATCCAGGCCTCGCGACTGCATGCGCGCGTGGGCAAGGACGGTGAAGCCGTGTTGCTGCTGGACCAGGACCGCAGTCGCTGGGATCAGTTGCTGATCCGGCGTGGCCTGGACGCCCTGGCGCGGACGGAACAGTTGGGTGGCGCGTTCGGGCCGTACGCGCTGCAGGCCGCGATCGCCGCCTGCCATGCGCGCGCGGTGACGGCGGACGCGACCGACTGGACCCGCATCGCCACGCTGTACGCCGCGCTGGCGCAGGTGAATCCTTCGCCGGTGGTGGAGTTGAACCGGGCGGTCGCGGTGTCCATGGCCACCGGCCCGGCCAGTGCGCTGCCGCTGGTGGACCGCCTGCGCGACGATCCGGCGATGAAGCACTACCACCTGCTGCCCAGCGTGCGCGGCGACCTGCTGTTCAAGCTGGCGCGGCACGACGAGGCGCGTGCCGAGTTCGAGCGCGCCGCGGCGATGACCCGCAACGCGCGCGAGCAGGCGCTGCTGCTGGCGCGCGCGCGCGAGTGCGCGGCCGCCGGCTGAGGCGGGCTACATCCAGCGCGACAGGCGGATCTCCGGCCCGGCTAGCGCCGCGGTCTGGTCGTACTCCAGTTCGCGCAGCTCCTGCGAGGTGTACTTCACCAGGTCGCTGACCTTCAGGCGGCGACGATCGCCGGCGCCGCCGCGCAGCATCTTCCGCCAGTTCTTCACCAGCGCGTAGGTGAACGCGCCGTGCTGGATGGCGCCGTGTTCGTACTCGTAGGCGAACTCGCCTTCCTGGCAGGCGTACACCAGCAGCGGCATGTACGGCCCCTTGTGGCCCAGGCGCTTGCGCAGCTGGCGCGCCTGCCCGAGCCGCAGCGTGCGCACCGGCAACGCGTAGCCCAGCCGCCCGCTCATGTCGCCCAGCGGCATCGTGCTCTGGTCGACCGCGAGCTGCTTGCGCTCGGCGACTTCCAGCTCGCGCGGCACCCACATCTCGCGCGCGGCGTTCCATTTCATCGACCGGTGGCGGATGTCGTCGGGCGGATTGAGGCCGCGCATGCGCGCCGGCCCGCCCTTGGACATGCCGCCGGAGTGGCAGCAGTCGAGGATGATGCTGAAGTCCACGTCGTACGGCAGCTGCACGTAGCGCTCGAACAGCCAGTCGTCGGTCAGCGCGGTGTCCTCGGTCCAGTCGAAGTCGTAAGGGACCAGCGTTTCGTCCATGCGGTCGACGCGATCGCCCAATCCGTACGTGGCCAGCTGCGCGCCATGGCCGCTGTAGTAGAGGATGCGCTGATCGCCCGGGCGTACGCCGTCCAGCAGCCAGTCCACGCGCTCGCGGATGCCATCGGCGGTGGCGCGGTCGTCCAGCACCACGCGGATGTCGCCGGCGTCGAAGCCCTGTTCCTGCAACATGGCGCTCATCAGGAACACGTCGTTGACGCAGCCCGCCAAACGCTGGTCCGGATCGGGATACTCATTAATGCCGACCAGCAGCGCGCGCTTGCGCGGCGTGGCCACGCGTGCGGCGACCGGCTTCTGCTCCCGCAATGCGCGGGTGATGCGCGTGGTCTCGTCGTTGAGCACGTCGTACCAGAAGGTACTGACGGCCTGCGGATGTCGCAGGTACTCCTCGGCGGCGTGGTCCGCGTTGCCGGCGATGTCGAAGTGAGTGTCGACCTGGCGGAAATTGTCGGCCGCGATGGAGACGCGCGCGGTGAACACCGAATCGAAGCGGTTGTAGAGGTGGTACCAGAAGCGCGCTTTCTCCAGGGCGCTGAGGCGGCCGGCCTGGTACTCGCCGCGCACGAACGGATTGCCGATCTGCGACCCCAGCGAGACGAAGTAGCGGCCGCTGGCGGTGGCCCGCGTGTCCTGATGGGTGAAGGTGTCGTAGCAGACCAGCGAGCCGAGGCTGTGGCCGAGCACGACGTGCGGCTTCGTCGCCTCGATACGCTGCGCCAGACGGTCGCGCGTCTGCTTGCGGAAGGTCGCGCTTTCGACCCACTTCACCACCATGCCCGCGGTATGGCGCAAGCGCGAGTCGTCGCCGCGGGCGCGCCGGAAGGGCGCAGTGATGCCGTTGGCCAGCAGGCGCGCCAGCGCTTCCAGTGTGTCGCCCAGGCTGATCGTGTGCTGGGCGAAGATATCGTCGTAATGACAGTACTGGATGTCGAGCGGGCGTTCGGCATCGATCTGCCGGCACGCGTCGTGGATCGCATCTTCCCAGGTCTGCTGCCAGGCCCCGCCCGGCGGGTGCTGGCCCACGCCATGCACGCAGAGGATCCGTAGTGCCGTCGCCATCGCTGCTTCCCTCGCTGATGTGGTCCCGGCGTCCGCGCACGCGACGTGCGTCGCGTGGCGTGGATGCCCGGCCGACAGTATCGGAGCCGCCCGTCGCATGTCGTGACACGCGCAGCACTCCGTCGCCGCCGGGCAACCGGCTCCTCAGGGAAGCCACCGCGCGGCAGGGATCGCGCGGCTCACCCTGTCCAACGCCGGTGGACGGCCGGAGCGGACACGCCGCCCCGGTGGGGTCGTCAGGCCTCGGGGCCGAGGTAGTCCCGCTTGCCCAGCGGCACGCCGTTGTGGCGCAGGATCGCGTAGGCGGTGGTGACGTGGAAGAACAGGTTGGGCAGCACGAAGCCCAGCAGATAGCCGCGGCCATCGAACACCAAGTCGCCGCGCGTGCGTGTGGTCAGGGTGATGCGGCGGTCTTCGCTGCCGGCGAGCGCGGCTTCGTCGAACGTGCGCAGGTAGTCGGACACGGCATCCAACCGCGCGTACAACTCCTCGAACGTGGTTTCGACATCCTCGAAGCGCGGCGATTCCGTCGCGGTCAGGCGCGCGAGGGCGAACTTCGACGTGTCCGTCGCAATCTGCACCTGGCGCACGAGCGGCAGCATGTCAGGCGCCAGGCGCGATTGCAGCAGGATGGCCGGCTCATAGCCTTTCTCGCGCGCGTGCGCTTCGCCACTTTCCAACACGTGACGAAGATTCTTCAACGCGCGGAGGAGGACGGGGACCGACGCCTGGTGCATCGACAGGGCTGTGCTCATGGGGAATGCCTTGAATGTGTGTGGCGTGAGCATAGTCGGCGGTCGCGACAATGATTAGCCGCTCTGCGCGGGAGAGTGCATCCCAGGCTGCGGCCGGAACACCCGTGGACCAGCGCGCGTCCGGCGACTGCGCTAGCATCAGCGCCCCCTGCTCGATTGACCTGCCATGCCCGCCTGGACCGACCTGCTTCGCGACATCCCCGACTTCCCCAAGCCCGGCATCCTGTTCAAGGACATCACGCCGGTGCTGGCCGACGGCGAGGCATTCGCCGAGGCGATCGCCTCGATGGCCGAACCATGGCGCGGCGTGACGATCGACGCCATCGTTGGCGTGGAAGCGCGCGGTTTCATCCTCGGTGCCGCGCTGGCGCGCGAGCTGGGGGTGGGCTTCGTTCCCGTCCGCAAGCCCGGCAAATTGCCCGGACACACGCTGGCGCTGGACTACGGTCTCGAATACGGGCGTGACCGGCTGGAAATCCATGCCGACGCGCTGCCCGAGGGCGCCCGCGTGGTCGTCGTGGACGATGTGCTGGCGACGGGCGGCACGCTCAAAGCGGCCGTGCAATTGGTCGAGCAGCAGGGCGCGCAGGTCATCGGCACCGCGGTGTTGATCGAGCTGGCCTTCCTGCAGGCCCGCACAGGCTGGACGCATGCGGCGCCCCTGCTGGCGTCAGCCATCTACTGAAGCCTACGCCGACGTTCGTAAGATCAGTCGGCGACGCGGGTGACGTAGGCACCGGTGCTGATCACCTGGAAGGTGTCGTTGTCGATACGGCGGACGTGACTTCCATCTTCAAGTACATACACCGGATGACGGTCAGTGGCCGCCTGCGATCGCTGCGTCGCCGCATCGTCGCGCACGAGTTGGATGCGGCACTGCCGGCCTGCCGCGTCCTGCGCAGTGAAAACATGCGTGCTCATCAGCGGCTCCTGAGGTTCGGGAGCGCCAGCCTAGGACGGGGCGTGTTAAGACCTGAGCAGCGCCGTGTGAGCGATGCGTGTGCGTCTTTGATCGCAAAAACGAGGGGGAGGCATTGCACCTCCCCCTCATGCGCCGAAGCGCGATGCCTGCCATGTGTCGGGCATGGCAGGCGATGGACCGGCATCATGGGGACGAAGCCAGTCCGCTAACTGCCGGACGGGGGATTTCGCCGGCAGATAGGCGGTGGAGCGACCTGAACAGCAACATCAGACGCTCCCGCATCAATCGCGCCCTGTTTCGCTACTGCAAACAGGGCGTGCCAGCGATCAGGAAGCCCGCATCACCCGGCTCAGGTGCTTGGTGTTGTTGCGCTGCAGGTAACGCTGCACCAACGCCATCAGGTCCTGGGCCCGCTGGTCCTGGGGATCGAGCCGATTCAGCACGTCGGTCCAGTTGCCGTCCTGGGCCCAGCGGATGAAGCGCACGTAGATGCCATGCCAGGAACCGTACTCACGCGGCAGGTCCGACCAGTACGCGCCCGTCTGCGCTACCCACAGTACGGCTTCGATGAAGCGTCGCGTATTGCCACCATGACGCGCTCGCGCGCCCACGCGGCCGGGCAGCGCATTCATCAAGCCCTGCCATTCCTGCGCGGTCAGCCGCTGCATGATCGACCACTGGCTGATCGCTCGCGGCCCCAACCCTTGCGGCAGCACCGGCGCGGTACCGACCGTCGCGGCGGGCGCCTGGCCGGCCACATGCAGCTCGCGCTCGTCGCGCGCGGCGATCATCGGCGCCTCATACCGCATGCCGATCACCCCGCAGCTCCTTACCACCAATGCGCGATGTCACCGACAGGACACCCGAAAAACTCACACCACAGACTTTCTTCAGACTACGCATGGCACCCTCTTGTCGACATTCCGCGCTGACCCCTCGATGTCCGCATTTGCCCGCCTCTGCCCCCACTCATCCCTCACTGGAGGCCCCCATTCACGAAGTGGCGGTTACGGCTTGCATGACCGGCTTTTGCCGCGTCATATATGCAGTGAGATCGTGATCACAGGCGCAGTCCGGACATGACGGGACAGCGACATCCAGATAGGCCCGGGGGCGGTGTTCCCTTGCCGCAAATCCCCCCTTCGACCGGGCCATTGCCGGCGGTGGACGAGCAGTCGGTCACCCAGTTGCTGGGAGCCGTAGAGAGCGGCCAGGCCGGCGCGTGGAACCGGATCTACTCGCTGCTCTACCGCGACCTGCACCAGATCGCCCGATCCCAGATCCGCCAGCAGCGGCGCGGGCACATGCGTTCGCCCACCTCGCTGATCAGCGAGACCTGGCTGAAGCTGGCCAGCGCGGACTTCAGCGTCGAGAACCGGGCCCATCTGGTCGCGCTGATCGCCCGCGCGATGCGCTTCGTCCTGCTGGACGAGGTCCGTCGGGCGTTGGCCGAGAAGCGCGGCGAAGGCATGGACCTACTGCCGCTGGACGAGACCACCGAGCCCGTTCAGGGCTCACGCCTGGAGCAGCTCCTGATCCTGGACGAGGCGCTGAACGACCTCGGCAAGCTGGATCCGCGCTTGGCCCAGGTGGTTGAGATGCGCTACTTCGGCGGCCTCAGCGAGCAGGAGATCGCCGGCGTCCTGAAGGTGACCGAACGCACCGTAAGGCGCGATTGGCGCAAGGCGCGCGCCTTCCTGTTCAGCCACTTGGGCGATGCCGGGGCGGACCTGCCGCCCTGACGACGGGCGGCGGCGGATGAACGCGCGTCCCGCACGCCCGTGCAAGGCGGGACAGGCGTGGGGCGCGATGCTCCGGGCGCGGGTGATGATCCGCGCCGCCAAAAGGACGCCGTCATGTCCACGCAGGGATATCCAGCCGGGCGCACCGCACTCCTGTTCGTCGATCCTTACAACGACTTCCTCTCGGAAGGCGGCAAGCTCTGGCCGCTGGTCGCAGAGGTAGCCCGCAGCGTCGACCTGCATGCGCACCTGCGCGCCGTGGTGGCCTGCGTGCGCCAGGCCGGGTTGCCGGTCTTCATCGTCCCCCATCATCGCTTCGAGCCCGATGACTTCAAGGGCTGGGACCATCCGACGCCCTATCAGCTGGGCGCGGCGCGCGTGCAACCGTTCGCCAAGGACAGTTGGGGCGCCGAGTGGCACCCGGACTTCGTGCCGCAACCTGGCGACATCATGGTCAAGGAGCACTGGGGCAGCAGTGGCTTCGCGAACACCGACCTGGACTACCTGCTGAAGCAGCACCGCATCACCCATGTGATCCTGGTGGGACTGATCGCGAATACCTGCATCGAGACGACCGGCCGCTTCGCCTCCGAACTCGGCTACCACGTCACGCTCGTGCGCGACGCCACGGCCGCGGCCAGCACGGCGGCCATGCATGCCGCGCACGAGATCAACGCCCCGACCTATGCCCATGCCATCCTCACCACGGATGGCCTGATCGATGCGCTGAGCTCGCGCGCCCGTTGAACGCATCGCGCCTATCGGCCACGCGCGCTCCATGCTGGGCAGTACGTCGCACTCCTCGTCACACTTGCGGCACGGACGCATCGAGGGACATCGCCCCGCGCCCCACTCGTGCGTGAAATTGCGACGACGTTGGCAGCCGGCGCCCCGGGGGTCCTCGCTAGCATGGTGGCCCCGGGGATGACCTCGACCGCTGCTCGCGCAAGGAGCGCTGATGACGACCCATGCCGCCACCGCCTTCGTCGGCACTTGGCACCTGCTGCCGGAGCAGTGCGACTACCAGCTCGGGCGCCCACCGCGGAGTGCGCGTTATCGGCTGTCTTGCGCGAAGGACGGGAAGCTGTCGATCGCATCGGAATGGCTCAGCGCCAACGGCAAGCGCTATCGCGCCGCCTTCGATGGCCGTGCCGATGGCGCGCGGTATCCGTACCACAGCATGCCCTATGCCGATGCATTGAGTTTTGAATCCATCTCGCCCACGCAGCTGCATTCGACCACCTGGCATGGCGGCCAGGAAGTGCAATGGTCCGAACGCGAACTGGTCGACGACGACACGCTGGTCATCCGGATGCACGGCCACCTGAGCGATGGGCGGCGCTACACCAACGTGGGCGTTTACCGCCGACAGGCCAACTGATTCAATAAAAAGAAAGGCGCCCGCAGGAGCGCCTTTCTCGTTCTGGAAGATAGTGCCGTCAGCGCGTCTGTACGCAGTTCTGTAGCCAGAGCACGCGCTTGAAGTCGTCATAGCGCAGGAACTGACCCTTGAACGTCACCTTGTCGCCCTTGCGGAAGGTCAGCACGTTGGCCAGCTGGTTGGGCTTGAACAGGCAGGCCACGCCGACGCGGGGCTCATTGTCGCCCGGCACCTGCAGGAGTCCCGAGCCCGGCTGCGGAATCTCGAACGAGACGTTGTAATCCTCGCCGTCCTCCTGGACGTAGTCCACCCGGCCACGCAAGGCATAGTGACGACCCTTGTGGCGCGCGGTCACGGCGACGGCATTGCCCTTGGCCTCGCGGGCGATCTCGCGCGAGAACACGTACACGTCCTTCACCGTCACGTCGGCATTGTTCTGGGTCTTCGCGCCCTGCGCGGCGGCGGCGCGACCTTCCTTGCCGCCCTTCACCTTGGCCAGCAGCTGACACATGTACGGACGCATCGCGTCCGCCTTCGCGATCTGGCCCTTCTCGGTTTTCACCGTCATCTGCACCGTCGCCGCCCCGCCGTCGCCGCTGATGGCGATCAACGTGGGAATGGCGCGCGTGGTGCCCGTGGATCGCTGCTCGACGAGCATCGTGCCGGTTTCAACGTCTTCGGTAATCACGTCCATCTTCTCGCCGATCATGATGCCCCGGACCTGGCCCATCGCATCCTTGACGGAAAGGTCGGGGATGGTCACGCGGCTGGAGAAATCGGTGCCGGAGAAGATGCTGCCGGACTTGCTGAAGTTGTCCTCGCATTCGCCCGCGAGCGCGGCGGGCGCCACGCTCGAAAGGGCGAGCGCCATGGCGGCAAGTAGCTTGTAAGTCATGTGGTCCTCACAGAGTGAAAGTGTCGATCGGTCCGGTACGACGGGCGCCGCTTCCTGCCAGCACCTGCGCCTGCTCCGGCGCCCCTGCATTCTTGCAAGGCATTGCAGGCACGACAAGCCACACGTTCGCCCATGCCCGGCGGTGTCCCGCATTACAATGCGGGCCCCACTGCAAACGCACATCAAATGCCATGGCCTCCAGGTCGCGCCCGTTACGTCGTTCGCTGCGCCATGTCGCCTTCGCGGCGTTGTGCCTGGCGGCGACCCACGCCTTGGGCCGAGAGGACGGACCCGCGCCCCGCACGCTACCCGCCGACGTGCAAGCCGACGTCACCGCCATCGCCGAACACCTCTCGCAGGTGAGCGATCCGTCCCCCGCACTTGCCTGCGACAAGGCCGTGGAGAATGCGCGCTGGGGGGTGGAGACCATGCTGGAAGTGGCTGAAAAGAACCTGCGCGGCGGCTATCTCTCGCAAGCGGACCATGATGCCACCGCACCACAGCTGAAAGCCCTGCTGGCGGTGCTGACGACAGAGGACTGCGCGGCCGCGACGGGCGAGCGCCGCGCGTTCTACCAATGCATGTCCAGCGACTACAACCACGTCTATGCCTGCGGCAAGGCGCATCCTTTCGAACCTTGATTCCCGCCATGAGGTTGACCCTCCCCGCCGAGGCGGTCACCCTTTCCGCATGAACGCACTCCCCCTGCACGCTGCATCGTGCCCGATGGCCTACCACGCGAAGGCAACCCGATGACCTGGCCCCAGATCAATAGCTGGCTGCAGGAAGGCGCGAGTGTCGCCATCCCCGTGGCGCAGGCCATGGCCATTCTGTTGGGTGCGTGGCTGCTGCTGCGCCTGCTGCGCATCGTCGTGCGCCGCGTCTGCGAGAGCTACCATCTGCCCGCGCAGGTCGCGGTCAGCGCGCGCCGGCTACTGGGCGTGCTGGTTTACGTCTCGGCGTTCATGCTGGCGCTGGGCCGGCTGGGCGTGTCGGGCAGCGTGCTGTGGACGGCGCTGACCGGCTTCACCGCGGTCGCAGCCGTGGCGTTCTTCGCCGCGTGGAGCGTGTTGTCCAACATCTTCTGCAGCGTGCTGATCCTGACCACACGCCCGTTCCGCGTGCACGACCACATCGAAGTGCTCGAGAACGGCGACAAGCCCGGCCTGCGTGGCCGGGTGATCGACATCAACCTGCTCTACACCACGCTGTTGGAAGAAGACGCGCTGCGCGGCGACACCGTGCTGCAGATCCCCAACAGCCAGTTCTTCCAGCGCACCACGCGCCGCTGGCGTTCGGGGTCGCCGCCCGCGGCGTCTTCGCCGGAATAGATCAAGCATCGGCAAGGAACGCCGATGCGCTCCTCTCAACGCGACGACTCGCAAGCGACCTGTGTGTCCGCGCCCGCGCGCAGCGTCTGCTGCGCCCAGACGTAGATCAGCAAGCCGGCGACCGCCATCGCGGCGCCAACATAACCGGTCGACGTCCAGCCGAAGCCTGCCGTGATCGCCATGCCGCCCAGCCACGGGCCGAGCGCATTGGCGGTGTTGAACGCGGCGTGGTGCGAGGCTGCGGCGAGCGTCTGTGCATCGCCGGCGACATCCATCAGGTGCGACTGCAGGATCGGGCCCAGCGCGCCCATCAGACCGATGCCGACGGTGGCCAGCAGGATGGTCGGCAGCGACTGCGCCATCAGCGGGAACAACAGCAGCATCGCCATCGCCCAGACCAGCACGATCCACACGCCACGCAGCTGCATGCGGTCGAACAGCCAGCCACCGACGAAGTTGCCGATCACCCCGCCCACGCCGAAGCCGGCCAGGCCCAGCGGAATCCACGCCGGCGACACGCGGGTCACGTCCAGCATCGTCGGCGCCAGGTAGCTGAAGACGGCGAACATGCCGGCGAAGCCGATCGCACCGATGCCCAGCGCCTGCCACACCGGGGTGCGGTTGAACGCGCGCAGTTCGTCCAACGGATGCGCCTTCGGGCCATCGATGCCCGCTGGCAGCCAGATCGCCAGCAGCGTGGCGGTGGTCAGCGCGATCAGCGCGACGAACGCGAACACCCAGCGCCAGTCGATCACCTGGCCCAGCCACGTCGCCACCGGGTTGCCGATCAGGATCGCCAGCGTCAGGCCCAGCATCACCAGGCTGATCGCGCGCCCGCGCTTGTTCGGCGGGCTGATCGCCACCGCCGTCAATGCCGCCACGCCGAAATACGCGCCGTGCGGCAGGCCGGCGATGAAGCGGAATACGAGCAGGCTTTCGTAGGTGGGCCCGAGCGCGCTGGCCAGGTTGCCCAGCACATAGAAACCCATCAGCGCGAGCAGCAGCGTCTTGCGCTTCCAGCCCGCGCCCAGGATCGCTAGCAACGGCGCGCCGACGACGACGCCCAGCGCGTAGGCGCTGATCAGGTGGCCGACTTGCGGTTCGGTCACGCCCAGCGAGGCCACCATGTTGGGCATCAGCCCCATGCTGGCGAACTCGCTGGTGCCGATGGCGAAGCCGCCGAGCGTCAGCGCGAACAGGATCAGGCCGATCTGGCGGGGCGTCAGCGCGTCGGCGACGGACGGAAAGGCAGCAGGGGGCGGTGCGACATCCATGTCACTATTATGCTGCACCGCAGCAGTGACGGTCGACCCTGTCGATGGAACGCTGCGGCGTCAGCCGTCGCGATACTCCGCCACCACCGCGTCGGCCTCCGGATTGGCACGGGCGCGCTTGCGCACGAACACGACGGGGATGGGACCGTTCATCACCGATGTCACCCGGTTCGCCTCGTCCTGCGAGGACAGGGTGCTGAAGCTGGCGTTCTGCGAACGGGTATACGGAATGCCAGCGTCGTCCAGCCGGCGCGCCAGTGCCTCGGCGCGCTGTGCCGCGTCCGAGGGGCAATTCGCCGGTGCGAAGATCACCACGTGATGCCCTGACTGGCCATCGGGCAGCGGGATATCGATGAACCCATGCTGGCTGGGTCCATCGGCTCCGGCCGGCGGCGCGCCGGAGACGCGAGCGGTCACCGCCTGCAGGGCGTCCTTAGGAACGTATTCGCGTGCCGCCAACACGGCCAGCGCGGCCACGGCGACGAAGAAGCCGACTTTCAGAACATTCATCGGTTCGAACCTTCGCGCGCCGTCATTTGGCGATGAACTTCAGCGGCCCGGTGTACTGCGGCCATGCGATCGAGCCAGGGCCGCGCGTGTTCAATGCCACCGCGGTCGTCTCGCTCGCCTCATCACGCAGGCTGGCCATCAACGTGGGCACGTAGAACGTGCTGCCGAAGATCGCATCCTTGCGAATGACGGGGTTGATCGACAAGGTGGTGGTCTTGCCTGGCTCGATCCGGAACACGATCACGTCCTCGTTGAAGAAAGCACCACGCTCCAGCACCTTCTTCACGCTGAAACTCGTATGCATCTCCAGACCGATGCCGGTCACGCGATACTCGCCGGCGGGAAGCGACAGGCTTTCCTGCTGGCCATAGCGCGTCATATGGTTGATCGGAAAGTCGATGAATTGCTTGCCGACCATCGTGAACACCACCTTCCCATCGCGGACGCCCCATTCCAGTCCGCCGCTCTTCAGCTGCTCTACCGCCTTGGCCGGCAGCTCCTGCTCGCTCGTGAACGTTTTGACGTCCACGACCAGTGTTCCGGTTTCCACCGCCGCAACGGCCTGCGCCGCCTGTTCCTGCGCCGACACAGCCACGACCAGACCCGCCTGCAACAGCAGGCCCATCATCCACTTCCGCATGTGATCCCCTGGAGGCGCCCCCCCGGGCGCGCTGGCCCTATTCCACCGTACTCCGGCACCGCGCGCAATGCGGAGTCAACGACCCTCCACCCGGAACGGCAGGTTGGCGTATGCCGCATGCCCCTGCCCGTCCAGCACCTCCACGAACAATCGGTAGGTGCCGGGCTTCTTCGGTGCGGTGAAGCGCATACCACCCTGACCGTCGTCCTTCGGGGCTACATCCACTTTTTCGGGCACATCCTCGCGATCGCCGCCGATGCTGGTGGCGGTGCTTTCGTACAGCACGGTCCAGCGGTACTGCAGCGCATCGCCGTCCACATCGCGCGCCTCGATCTTGGCTAAGGCTTCGGCGCCCGCGCGCAAGGTCACGCTGTCCGTCGCCACGCCCCCGTCCAGGCGCAGCGGTGCGATCGAAGGCGCGCGGTTCTTCGGCCAGGCGCCGGTCCACACGTACTGCATCGCATCCACCGCCGGCGTGCTCTCGCCCGTCGGCAGGAATAGGCCGTACCAGGTGGGCGTGCGCTCCTGCTTGTTGCCCCACAGGAAGACGTACGAGCCCAAGCCCTGCGTGGTATCCGCCGCAATCACCTGCTCGTAGCGTTGCTGCAGCAGCTGCGCCTTGCGCGAGGCATCATCCTCGATCGGCGCCTTCCACGTGGTCAGCGGACTTTCCCAATGGCCCGTCGGCCCCCACTCGGTGACGACGTACGGACCGGTCCAACCGCTGGTCTTCAGCTTTTCCGGCAACGCGCCGATGTCGCCGTACAGCTGGATGCCGATCAGGTCCAGCGACGGCGCGCGCGCCTTCAGCAGATCGATGAGCGGCTTGTCGAAACCGGCCAGCGTCGTCATCACAGGATGATGCGGATCTTCGCGATGGATCATGTCGGCGATCGCACCGACGGCGCTCCAGACCTTGGGGTTGCTGTAGTGCAGGTTCAGTTCGTTGCCCACCACCCACATCAGCACGGCGGGATGGTCCTTGTAGAGATTCACCTCGTCACGGATACGCGCGAGCTGGGCCGCTACCGCGGCACCGTCGTCGTAGTCGAAACCGTGACGCTCGTTGCCCACCTCGATGCCCATCGCGACCTTGAGCCCGTTGCGCTGCGCGCGATCCAGCATCGCGCGCACCTTCGCCACGTCGGTCCCGGTGCCCCAGGTGCGGAACGAATTGCCGCCACGCGCGGCCAGCGCCTCCTGGCCTTCCCCGCCCATGCCGGCGCCCTTCACCCGGAACGGCGCGCCATCCACCCGCAGGACGTAGCGGCCTTCTTCCTGGGTGATGCGGACGTCGGCCGGCGCGGCGACCGCCCACGGCGACAGGACAAGCAGCAGCAACATCATCGGGAAACGCATGCGAGAGCCCCTCCGGCCGGTGCGCGATGGCCCGCATCATGCCACGCGCTACGCGCACATGAGGCGCGGCGCTAGAATGCCGGCATGAACACCATCCAGATCCCCGTTTCCATCGGCGAACTCGCCGACAAGCTGTCCATCCTCGCGATCAAGGCCGAACGCATCGAAGACGCCGGCAAGCGGGCGCACGTGCAGGTGGAGAAGGAAGGCCTCGAGACCCTGTGGGCGCCTCTCGTGGCGCAACAGGTCGAGCTATCGGCGCTGATGGCCGAGCTGCGCGCGATCAACGAGCGCATGTGGGACGTGCAGGATGCGTTGCGCGCGAAGGAAGCCGCACAGGCGTTCGACGCGGCGTTCATCGAACTGGCGCGCTCGGTCGCCCGCCACAACGGGGACCGCATCCAGGTGAAGAACACGATCAACCGCCTGGCCGGCTCCCGCTTCATCGAAGAGAAGCAGTACCAGGCCTGAGGCGGCGCGCGCTCACACCGCGCCGTGGCGCTCGCGGATCACGTCCAGGCGGTCGCGGTAGTACAGCGCATCGGCGGCCTTCTTCGGCGGATGGTCCGCCAGCCAGTCCACCGCCTCGCGCAGGATCGCGGCCTTGTCGGCTTCGGGCGCCTCCAGTGCGGTATCCACGCGGTCCAGCTGCAGGATGACCTCTTCGCGGGTGCTTTGGGACATGCGGGTACTCCAGGTGCAGGGGAGACCAGCCTAACCACGGGCATGTGTGCGTCGTGTCAGGGCCAACACCCCTACGGCCACGCGCATCCTCGCCCGCAGGCGCAACGACGCCGCTCAGCAGTTCGATGATCGTCACGGCGACCTGCTTCTTCGGCCGCGACAGACGGCTCAGCGCGTGCAGGCCGCGACTCTCCAGCGCGTCCTGGGCGAAATCCTTCAGGACCACGGCCTCGGCCGAGGCATCGTGGTCCGGCCGCAGCGGGCCGCGACCGGTCGCCAGCCATTCGAAGGCGACGCCGGTTTCCACCGCGATCCGGATCAGGTGGGCCACGTTCGGCGTGGTGCCGTGCGTGCCCTCCCATTGGCTGACCGCGCTGCGCTTCACGTCCAGGCGCCGCGCAAGCTCGGATTGGGTGATGTGCGCGACGGCGCGCGCGCGGCGGATCCGCAAGGGCAAGGTCACCATCGCTCACCTCCCTGTTCGACGCCCGTGCCAGTGACGCTGGCCTGCAAGCCAAGCTAATCCAATCTTGCAAAGCACGGCTTACCGTCCGTCGCCGCGCCCGTCTCCGTGGAATCCAACCCCTCGCATCGAGCAGAAGCGAGCGTCGCTGGACATCGTGCGCCGTCTCGCTGCCGACAGGCGGCGCTCCTTATTAGCCGTTCCGCGATGCACGGCGCGTCATTCCGGATGGGCACATCCCGCCCGACATCGGAGGTCACCATGATCATCGCATGGCGCTACATCTGCATCTTTCGCCACCCCGTCACCAAGATCTGTCTGAAGTGGATCCGCATCCCGATCATCGTGTGGTTGGAGCCCTTCTTCGAGTTCCCGCCGCGTCGCGAACCGCCGTGGTTCGGCGGCGAAGGGATCCGTCCGGAACTCGCGCGCGACCTGCAGATCCTGGCCACCATCGACGCGCTCGCGCAGACCCTGTCCGAAGGCCGGCAAAAGGCGCTGCTGCAGACGGTGCAGGCGCAGTTCGACGCCATCGAACTGCCGGACGGCCTGACCATCACCTCGGACCGCGATCTTCCGGGCAGCGCCACGAAGGCATGAGTCGCCACCGTTCGCTTCGCGACCGCCAGGGACGGTGGTCGCGACGGCGACCGTCCGTCAGATACATGCATTACCCCGCGTAGGCCTGTCCGACGCGTACGTGTCGCGGCGTTGTCGGTACGGACACTGCATCGCAACGACACCTCACGCCAGGAGCGCCGCATGCCTTACTACGCCGGGTTGAAGGACGACAGGTACAAGGTCGCCGACCGCAAGCGCATCGTGCAGGGCCTCCAGCGCTTGCGGGGCGGCTTCGACGAACAAGGCATCCCTGGGCGTAGCGCGACAGACACCTTGTTGCTCGCCACCTGGAACATCCGCGAGTTCGACAGCGGCAAGTACGGGCCGCGCAGCGCGGACGCGTACTACTTCATCGCCGAGATCCTGCAGCGCTTCGACCTGATCGCCCTGCAGGAGATCAAGACCAGCCTGTACGGCCTGCAGATGGTGCGTCGCCTGCTCGGCAGCTCATGGGACTACGTGGTCACCGACGTGTCGCTGGGGACCTCCGGCAATGCCGAACGCATGGCGTTCCTGTACGACACGCGCAAGGTGACGTTCTCCGGCCTCGCCGCAGAGGTCGTGCTGCCGTCATCGAAGAAGGCCACGCCGGTCGTGCAGTTCGCGCGTAGCCCCTACTTGTGCGGCTTCAAGGCGGGCTGGTCTCAGATCAACCTGTGCACGGTGCACATCTACTACGGCAAGGGTGTGGCGGTCGATCCGCAACGCCTGGCGGAGATCAAGAACCTCGCCAACACGCTGAAGAAGCATGCCGTCGACATGCAGAGCGGCCCGGTCCATTCACCGGATGGGGACGATGAGTTCCGCGAGAACCTGATCGCACTGGGCGACTTCAACATCTTCAACCGCAACGACGTGACGTTCGAAGCGCTGACATCGGCCGGTTTCAGGATTCCGGACGGGCTGCAGGAAATCCCCGGCTCTAACGTCAAGCACGACAAGCACTACGACCAGATCGCCTACCTGATAGACCTCAACCGCATGACGGCGACGGGCAAAGCCGGCGTATTCGACTTCTTCGAGTATGTCTATCGGCTGGAACAGGACGAGGGCCTGTACGCCGCGCCATTCGAGGCGACGAGCGCGAAAACCTTCCGCGACTGGCGCACCTACCAGATGTCGGACCACCTGCCGATGTGGTGCGAGTTCCGCATCGACCAGTCCGACGAGTACCTGCAGGAACTGCTGGACAGCTGACTCCGACGCCCTTGCCCGTCCCTCACTCCGCGTTGCAGCGCACCGCGAACACCACGCGCCCACCGGGCGGCATCAGCGGAATCGTCGCGCCACCGGCCGACAGCAGGGAGGCCGGTGCCGCCGGACAGGTCGCACCGCTGCTGGGCGTACAGCTGGTCACCGTGCAGGCGCTGAGGCCGGCACCCGGGGTGTCGCGCACCACCGCGCCGTCGGCCGCCACGGTGCCCGTCGCGTGCGTCACCGTTACCGCGTAGTCGATCGCGCTGCCCTGCACGACCTCCGTCACCGGCGTGGTCTTGGTGATGGCCAGGTCCACGGTGCGCGGCGTGTTGACGAAGGTGCAGGTCAGGTCGTCGCCGGCCACCGGCGTGACCTGGAAACTACGTCCCTGCCCCGGCGGCACGTCGGTCGTGCCGGTGATGCTGTTCACGCAGCTGTACTGCGTGTCGTACTGCGTCAGGTTGGCGGCCGGCGTACCCGCGCCGCTTTCCGACAACGTGTATGTGGTGCCGGCGGTGCCGACGAAAGCGGTGGTCGACACGCTGGTCGCGGTGCCGCTGCTGGTCGCGTTGGGTCCGCCGTTGTCGATGGCCACGGTGAACTGGTCCGTCGCCACTGCACGGCCGGCGATCGTCTTCACCAGCGTCAACCGGGGCGGCGCCTGCACGCGCAGCTCGGTGGTGTTGGTGGTGTCGTTGAACACCTCGCCGCTGGAGGCGCCGGTGTAGCGCACCTGCGCCACGTTGCGCACCACCGTGCCATCGGCCGCATCGGCGCGCACGCGCACCACGAAGCTCACCGTCGTCGACGTCGGCTGCGTGCCGATGCAGGTCAGGCAGCGCAGCAGCCCGCCCTGGCTGCCATCCGCGCCGGTGCCCACGCGGAATACGGCCGTACCGGCGGAAACCTCGCCTGCATCGTCGCCGGCGTTGTCGGTCTTCGCGCCGGTGTTCGCGCCGGCGGTCACCTGCAGGCTGCCGGCTTCGTAATCGGTGTTGGCGGGAATCGCATCGCGGATCGACACATCGACCGCATTGTCCTGCCCGGTGTTCTGCAGGGAGATGGTGTAGCGGATGCGATCGCCCGCGCGCGCCTGCCCGGCCGGCAGGCCCGGATTGGTCAGGTTGGCCTGCGTCTTCGCGGTGGCGGCATCGACGGTCGGCTGGAACACGTCGATGGCGGTGGTCAGCACCGAGATCGCATAGCCCTCGCTGCTGGTGCGCGCGGTGAGCGTGGCCGAGGTGGCGCCATTGGCCAGGGCGGTGTTGCCCGTGTTCCCCAGTTGCACGATGTCGGCGTCGAAGCCCAGCGTGTTGGCCAGGTTGTTGTTGGCCACGCTGCGGGTGCTGACCACGCTGCCCAGGCGGCAGATGGTGGAATTGAAGACATCGCCGGCGGTGTTGCAGGCGTCGGACACGTTCACCAGCGACGAGCCCTGGCCCTGGAAGGTGAAGCCATCGGCCGCGCCGCGGTCACCGTCCATCGCCATCCAACCCAGCTGCGCGGACACCGCGCCACTGAACGGCGTGCGGAAGCCGGAGACCGTCAGCGACACCTGGTTCACCGGCGCGGTGCCGGTGGTGGCGATCACCGCCAGGCCGTCGTTGATGGTGAAGTTGCGCAGCGGCCGCGACGGGTTCTGGATCACCAGCACCAGCGTCCAGCCGCCGAAGCGGTTCACCACGCCGGTCTGCAGCGGCAGGTTCGCCACGCGATAGGTGCCCACGCCGCTCGCGCGCACGGCCGTGGTGACGTCGGCGCGGCAGGTGTACACGTGGTGCGGCTGGCCCGCGCCCCAGATGGTCGAGCGCGGCGACACGTCGCAGCCGCCCGGCGCGAGGGTCTGGTACCCCAGGCCCGGGCGGCCGAAGCGGATCGACGTGGCGGTCGGCGAGGGGCTGGGTTGGCTGCTGGCATCGCTGGCCACCAGGCCGCCCCAGTACAGCTGCGCGCGCACGATCTGCGCACCGGCCGGCAGGTCGGCGGCGGCCAGCGTCGCGCTGCTCGAGTTGGTGATGCTGGTGTCGGTGGCATCGGCCGACAGCTTGGTCGCCACCATCGTCAGCCCATCGTTGATGGTGGCGCCGCAACTGCCGCTGCTGCCGGTGCAGGTCAGATTGGTGTTGGCGAGGAAGACCAGGTCGCCATTGAGCGTGGTGGTGTAGCGCTGGTCGAATGCGCGATACACCTGGGCCGATGCAGCCTGCGTGAGCGCCAGCAACGCGAGCACGCAGAGCCACCGAAGCGCAGTGTGCGAGCCATGACGTCCCGCTCCTACCGACGACCTGCTTGACCAGGCACGAAGACCCGTCCCCCCTGACACGTCTTTCATCCGCACCCCGTATCCGCGACACCTGACACATTCTCACGTGAGAGAGTGTCACATTGATCGGATGAAAGGTGAGCGAAGGCGTTCAACCTGAACGAGTGCGCGGAAACACCGCAAAAAAACAGCTTCGCCCGGAAAGAAAGAAGGGCGGATCTCCGTCCGCCCTTCCGATTCTCGTCTCACGTTGACCCTACGGATGCGTCAACTCACACGTGATGGACCAGCTTGAACAGCAGGAACCAACCGAACCATCCCACCACCATCAAGAACAACGCTTCGCCGCCGGCGTTCTTCTTGCCGGCCAGCATGTAGCCAGCGGCCACGAAGATGGCCACGCCGGTCACCACCACGCACAGCAGTTTCATCGGCCAGGGCAGGTGGTCGCGCGGCTTGGCGTTCGGCAGGGGCGGCGGCGAACGGCCGGGTGGCGCGTCGAAGCGCGCGTCGCGCAGACCGCGTTGCACCAGTTCCTGCCGTGCCAACTGGATCGCGTCCTCGCTGTAGTGGTCGGTACCGGCCAGCGCGATGCGCATCAGTTGGTCGGCATCGAGATCGCGATAGCGCTGCCTGACGGCATCGGCGTCGAAATCGGTTTTCATCCGTGCTCGCTCCTTGATCGTGTCTTCTACCACTACTTCCTGTGCACTACCGGCTGCGCAAACCCATCATGACCGCAAACACCACCATCACGGCGGCGGCAGCCAGCACCCATCGCGCGCCATCACGCAGCGCGTTCGTCGCGTAGTCCATGGGGTCGTGCTTGATCGCCTCGACCATCGCTTCACCGTCCGCAGCGAAACGCTTTCGCAATGTGCGCCAACGATGAAAGGCATACACCAACATCCAGAGCCATCCGAACGCGAGGCCCAACAGCACGCTGCCTTCGTCGCTGTCCCGCATCAGGGCCATCAATCCCGCGAACGGCAATGAGAGGACCACTACCAGGAAGGCGAAGCGCCTCCAGCTCAAGCTGGCGTTGCGAATGTCGTCCATCCCGCCCCTCTTTGCGGCCCCCGCGGCGAGCCATGAGATCGCGCGCTACCTCTTCCCGACGGCGCCCACTATGCCACGACCCTCGACGGTCGTCAGACAGCGGCACCCGGCCCCGCGTTACTCGCCGAATATCACCACGCTGTTCCCCGCCGGCAGTTCGTTGCGACGCGCTTCTTCGCCCTCGTTGCGCGGCGTCCACGGCACGCGACCGACATCATCGATGCGCGCGTAGCCGCCGAGCGCGCGGAAGCGGTCCAGGGCGAAGGGCAGGCCTTCGCTGGCGAGCGTGCCGGCACCGTCGGAGAGATTGAAGTGCAGCTGTGGATCCGAAGCGCTGCCGGTGAAGCCTACCTCGGCGATCGTCTCGCCGCGGCGCACACGCTGGCCGGGCACGACGCGCACGCTGCCGGTGCGCAGATGGCCGTAGTGGGCGAAGCGGCCATCGCCCAGGTCGAGCACGATGCGGTTGCCGCCGTCAGTCTCCAACGCATGGTCCGAAGGTTCGTTCAACCGCTGACGTTCCGGAAGATCGTTGCGCACGCTCGCCACGATGCCGTCGGCGACCGCGAGCACCGCTTCGCCATGGCTGTAGGCATCGGCCACCCGGCCGCCGTCGCGCGCTGACTTGCGGCCCTGCGCGTCCAGCTTCACCCAGTCGATGGCGAAACGCCCGGGCGTGCGCGCCTGGCCGTCGAGCGCGTAGACGACTCGGCGGTGACCACGCTCCCAGGCCGGATCGTAGATCGCGATCCAGGGCCCGCCACGCAACGGCGGACCCAGCGTCACGGCCGGCACACGCGCGACCGGCACCGCCGGGCCGTCAACGTGGAAGACGCTTTCGCCTTCGTTCGCGCGGTACGCGACACGATGCGTCAGCGCCACTGGCGTCGGCATGCCTGCAGGCACCGCCAGTTCGAAGAAGACGATGCCCCGCCGCCCCGGTGCGATCGGCGCGCCCGCCTCCGCCTTCCACTGCAGGCCAGAGCGGTCCATCTGCCGCTCCAACGCATCGCCTTCGAACACAGCGATGGCTGCGCCCGTCGTAGCATCGCGCACCTCGACCCGCACCGGGTCCAGCGGACGCCGCGCGAAGTTGCCCAGGTGCAGCTCGTAGAACAGCCGCGTCTTTCGCTCGATGACCACCGGCGTCGGCGGCACCGGCACGCTGAGATCGAAGGATTCCTGCAGGGCCTGCGCGTGCGCGGCGAGCGCCAACACGGAACAGGCCACGCCGGCGAGGAGGCGCTGGCGTATATGCGTCGTCATGAGCGTGCAGGGTCGAGCCGGGGAACGGTCATCGTAACCACGCGACCGCGGGGCGCCGGATCGCTCCGGCGTGGGATTCCCTCATCCCGTCGCATCCCTTGAAGTGGCTTGCCGTATCAGTCCTTACGTCGGGCCGACACCTGGTTCAGACAGCGATCCTCTCGGCGTGCGTACAGGTAGAGCAGCGTGCTGCCGGAGTCACGGCGATACTCCAGGTCCTGTGAGGCCGCTGGCGGATGAGCGGACCCTTGAGGGACTGCGCCCACCTCGCGCGCGAGCGCACGCGCGTCGATGCATGGCCCGCCTTGCAGCTTCGCGTACGCGCGATACGCCTGTCCTAAAGCATCCCGCTGCGCGTACGTCTCGTACACCGACATGCCATCGGTGGTCATGAACGGCGCACCGTGAAAATCCCAGGGTTTGCCGCCTGATGCGGGCATCCGCGCAGGCATGGACAGGGACGCCAGCGTGGCGACCTCGTGCCCCGGCTCGGTGATGCGTTCAAGCCATGCGCTGCTGGACAGCCTACGTGCTGCCTTCAAGCCGACGGGCTCATCCAGGTGGGCGCAGGCGGCGATCAGCAAAACCAGCATCGCGCTGCCCGCCAATGGAGTACGAGGCGTCATGCGTCGACGAACTGTCCTGGTCATCCTTGCCCCCCTCCCATCCGACCCACAGCGATACTAGCGAGGGGTATCCAGGTGCTCAACCTGTACGCCCGAGCCGAGAATAGACCCACGACCCGCCTACACTCCGCTCACTTCGCCGGGTCTCCAATACGACCCGGCGATCCATCTTCCCGGAGGCTCCATGACCCGATTCTCGCTGTGCCTGGCCACGGTCCTCGTGGCACTCACCGCCTGCACGCCCTCAGCGGCGACGCGCAACGATCCGGCGTCGCCGGAACAGACGGTCGCCCTGGCGTGGCAGCAGGCGGCGGACGTCGACGGCCTGTCCGTGCAGTTCGTCGGCTACCGCGACAACCGTTGCCCGGCGGACGTCACTTGCGTGTGGGCGGGCGACGCGCATGCGTTCGTGTGGGTGTCCGGCCCGGGCATGGAACCGCACGTGGTCTCGCTGCCGTGGAACGGCGGTGGCGCGCAGCGTCCGCAGGACGCGGCCCGCGTCGGTACCTACACGCTGTGGCTGGAGACGCTGGAACCTCGACCGCGCAGCAACGGCACGGTGTCGGCCGGCGACTACCGCGTTGTCCTCAAGGTCGGTGGCGTTGCCGCGAAGTAGTGCCGTGGCGCCCCGACTCACGCCGGACGGCCGCTATCTCATCGTGCGCGGCCGCCTGTGGCGCGCCGCCAATCCGCACTTGCCCGCAGCGGAGCGCGACGCGCTCGTGCAGCAGTTGATGCACGCGCGGCGCGCGGTGAAGGTGGCACTCCGCGCCGGGGATGCCCATGCGCTTCGGACGGCGCGCGAGGCGGTCAACGCCGCCAAGATCGCGCTCGGCGAGCGTGGTCCGGTGTGGTGGACCGACGGGGCGAAGGACTTCAACCGTTACCTGGTGAAGAACACGCCGTATGCGGGGTGGTATGCGGGCGTGGCATCCCCGCCTTAGACGGTCATCGCGACGCGTCAGGGCGCGGCAGGCGCATCGAAACTCACCCCGCAATGCGCGCAGAAGTTCATGCGCTGGTGTTTGCGGCCCAGGCGCAGATTTAGCCAGCTGGTATGGCCACCCACCATGCCCGTGCAACGCGGGCAAGCGATGCTTCGCGAGAGGACCACGCAGGCCACATAGCCCAGCACGAACACCATGCCAACGTAGCTGTAGTCGGCATGTCCGGTGACCTCGTGGGTGGCGATCAACAGGAACGCCGCGACCAGGCACAGCGCACCGATGACGAGATAGCGCGCCTTCTTCCTGCGCAAGTGATCGCGGATGGTCATGGCACTCCCCAGGGCCGGTGCGGGCGACTATGCCATGCAGGCGCGCCTCCGTCAGGTGAGCCGCGCCGCGTGCTTGTTGGGCGAGGCAGGCACGCCTAGTATCGGGCCACCCGAGAGAACGCTGGTATCTGACCAGAAGGGCGCAGACCCCATGCAGCGTTGGCACGCGTCACGCGGCGAAGAGAACTTCAGCGTCGAACTCGCCGAGACCCGCATCCGCTTCACCCGGGATACCGGCACGCGCGAATCCTTCGGCGGCAACGACATGCCCTACCCACGCTTCCTGCGCAGTACGAAGTGGCATGACCACGTGCGGGAGGTCTTCGGCGACCAGGTGCTGGATACCCTGCTCGCGGCCGCGCGCGCGTACGGCGCGAAACCGG
Source organism: Pseudoxanthomonas sp. (assembly GCA_047600885.1). Lineage (GTDB taxonomy): Bacteria > Pseudomonadota > Gammaproteobacteria > Xanthomonadales > Xanthomonadaceae > Pseudoxanthomonas_A. The sequence goes on from JASGKE010000002.1 coordinate 653,720, forward strand.
GCTGAGTGCACGTCAGAGCCGCGCGACGCGGCGGACCAGGCAGGCTTCAGCCAGGCCCCGCATGCAGCGCCACGTTCAAGCGATCCACCACCATCGCCCAGTCCGCATCGTCCAGGCGCTCTTCGCGCAGCAGTTGCGCTTGCGCGGGCGACCAGAACGGCGCTTCTTCCAGGCGCATCGCGTCGGGCAAGGGCGAGTGGGTAGCGATGAACTGCTGGATGCTGGCGTGGTCGTTGGCCAGGCCCAGCTGGGCGAACAACTCGGAGAAGGGATGGACGGTCGGTTCCATGGGGAATGCTCGTGGGGAAGGCTTCCAGCCTACCCTCGCCCGTGTGAAGCCGATAGCGGACGCGGCGCCCTAGGGCTTCGCCATCGGACGCACCTCGAGCGCATCCGTCAACGCCTGCCACAGGCGGTCGGTCTCATCGGCCTGCAGGCGGCCGTCGCCGTCTTCGTCCACGTTGGTGAGGCCGTTCGGATAGCGCGCGTCGGCGTTCTCCAAGTAGAAGACGATCGCTTCGTGGCGGCCTTCCGCGTCGGCCACGCGGGCCAGGCGAACGACGTGCCAGTAGCGCGGCGGCTGCAGGCCGTTCGCCTGCAGCGCGGCGCGGGTGCGTGCGGCTTCCAGCGCGGGCTCGCGCGCGGCGGCGGTGGCGTCGTCGTAGGCGTAGCTGCCGAAGCGGTACACATGCGGACCGAGCGTGCGCGGCGGCTTGGGCGGGAACACGAACCGGAAGTCGGACCCCGGCTGCACCGTCTCGAACTGCAGCACCAGCATCCGTGTGACCACGCCGTCGGCGCTCTCCACGAACAGCCGGCGCTCGGCATCGGTCTGGTCCCGGATCGGGAACGCGAGGGCCGGCAGCGGCGTCAGGGCGCGGTCGACGTGGAACGTCGCCTCCGGCACCGCCGGCGAGACCACCGTATGCGCATCCCCGGCCCGCGCCGCGCCCGATAGCGCCAGCAGACAGGCCAACAGGAACCCCCCGTGTTTCATCGTCGCGCACCTCCCGGATTCGCGATGGACTCTGCGCGCATCGCCGCGTGTCGGAGCGTGCTGGAAGTCATCACCCACCCCCCCCGCGGCACGCGAGGATCGAGGGCGAAAGTGGTAGCGTGGCGACCGTAACGCTGCAGGCCGTCATCCGGGGGGATGCGACGATGAAACCGTTCTGGCAGGGCCCGACGACGACGCTGTTCCTCCTGTTCGCCAGCGTGGCGCTATTGCGCTCGGATGCGGCGCCGGCCGCGCAGACGGCCAGCCCGCGCGTGCAGGCCACCGCTGCCGCGGTCCGCTGGAACGCGCCGCGCGTTGCGTCGTTGGCGGATAGTGCCGCGCCCGTTCGCGGCACCACGGCCGCGACGGCGGCGCCGGCCCAGACCGACCCGTACGCGCCGGTCTTCATCGTGACCTCGCGCGAGACCTACCAGGGCATCCGCGGCATGGCCCGCAACGCGGTGGCGCGGCGCGACAGCGCCGGCATGCCGGTGCTGATCGCGGAAACGCGCGCCGATCGCCTGGGCGAGATCAGCCGCTACGTGCACGTCAACGAACACCGCTGCGGCGGCTATTTCGCGTTCCCGACGCGCGCGCAGGCCGAGGCGTTCGTCAGCGAGGGCAAGGCGAAGGAGGCGATGACGAAGACGCTGCTCGCCGCCTACACGCTCGACAACCAGGACACGGTGAACCGCTGGCTGCCGCAGGTGCAGGAGCAGCGGATCTACGACACCATCAACCACCTCTCCAGCTACCGCAACCGCTACTTCGCCAGCACTTACGGGCGCACCTCGGCCGAGTGGATCCGCTCCCACTGGCAGTCGCTGGCGGCCGGTCGCGACGACGTCACCACCGAGCTGTTCACCGCCTGCAGCAACTGCTCCACCCAGCCGTCGGTCATCCTCACCATCCGCGGCTGGGACCTGCCCGATGAGGTGGTGGTGCTGGGCGCGCACCTGGATTCGATCAACGGCAACACGCCCAACGACCCCAACCAGCTGGCGCCGGGCGCCGACGACGACGCCTCGGGCATCGCCACGCTCACCGAAACGCTGCGCATCGCCCTGGCCGACGGCTGGCAGCCGCGGCGCACGGTGAAGTTCATGGGCTATGCCGCCGAGGAAGTCGGCCTGCGCGGCTCGAATGCCATCGCGCAGTCGTTCCGCGCCAGCGGCGTCAACGTGGTCAGCGTGCTGCAGGTGGACATGACCAACTACAAGGCCGGCGCGGTCACCGACATGAAGTTGATCTCCGATTACTCCAACACCGCGCTAAAAAATTTCTTCGTCACCTTGTTCGACACCTATCTGGCGCCGAGGGGCCTGACCCGCAGCAACACCGCCTGCGGCTACGCCTGCTCCGACCATGCGTCGTGGACGAACGCCGGCTATCCGGCGGCGATGATGTTCGAGGCCGGCGGCCCGAGCGGCAGCTTCCCCTACATCCACACTACCCAGGACACGCTGGCGACGATGGGCGAATCGGCGCAGCACAGCGTCAAGTTCGCCCAGTTCGCCCTGGCCTACCTCGGCGAGACCGCGAAGACCCGCGGCAAGCTGACCGGCGGACCGGCGCAGGAATTGCCCGCGCAGTAAGTCCGCACGCAGGTCCCTGCCCTCGTCCGGTGGGGGCAGTTACCGTGCGACGATGGGACGGCCCCTCTATGCGCGCCGGAGAACGAGATGATCCACGCCTTCGCGAACATCGCTTTCACGCCCGGCGTCCGCGACGTGCAGGCGCGCGACGGCAGCCGTGCGCAGTACGCGCGGGCCTTCGAGTCCGGCGACGGGGTCCGCAATGCGGAACTCGGGCCGGATGAGGCCGACTTCATCGACGCGCAGCGCAGTTTCTACATGGCCACCGTGTCGGAAACCGGCTGGCCGTACGTGCAGCATCGCGGCGGTGAACCGGGATTCCTGCGCGTCGTGGATCCGAAGACGCTGTCGTTCACCGATCTACCGGGCAACCGGCAGTTCATCAGCGTGGGCAACCTGGCCAAGGATGATCGGGTGGCGCTGATCCTGGTGGACTACGCGCACCGGCACCGGTTGAAGCTGCTGGGCCGGCTGGCGGTGGAGGAGTCGCCGGGCACCGGACGCACCGAGCGTGAGATGCGGATCCACATCGAAGCCTTCGACTGGAATTGCCCGAAGTACATCCCGGTCCGCTTCGAGGCCGAAGACGTGCAGCGCGTGCTGGCCGAGCGCGACCAGCGCATCGCGGAACTGGAAGCGCAGTTGGCCGAGGCGCGGCGAACGCGGTAGCAGGTCCTGCGCGGCTCAGGCGCCCAGCAGTTCGACGTCGAACTTCAGGGTGGCATGCGGCGGAATGACGCCGCCGGCGCCGCGTGCGCCGTAGCCCAGGTTCGCCGGGATGATGAGGGTGCGCTGGCCGCCGACCTTCATGCCCTGCACGCCTTCGTCCCAGCCCGGGATGACCATGCCTTCGCCGAGGGCGAAGATGAAGGGTTCGCCGTGATCGTGGCTGGCGTCGAACTTGGCGCCCTGCTGGCCGTTCTCGTACAGCCAGCCGGTGTAGTGCACGACGACGTTGCGGCCGGGCTTGGCTTCGGCGCCGCTGCCGACGACGGTGTCTTCGAACTGCAGGCCGGAGGCGGTGGTGGTGAAGGCCATGAGGTGTCCTTGTCGCGATAGGGAAGGTCGTGGCACGTAGTTTATCGCGCGTGCGGGCCCGGGGCAGAAAGCACGCGCCCATCAGCGTCGGGCCATCGCCGGCCTTCGCGCGTGACGCGTCGCGGGCGCAGCTTCTGACAACTAATGCAAGAAGGAACGAATCAATAGCGCGCCAAACAGCAACGCCATGACGGCCGAAAAGAAAACGCCCACCCTTCGCTTCGGTACAGGCTGGGTGATCTTAGAGATCGCGTACACGTTTGACACACCCAGCATCAGAAACGCGGCCCAGCCCCAATATTCTTCGAACATTATGCTCACCATCGATTGGGGCCCGGATAATCTGACTCGTCGTCATTGTGGCAGGCGTAGTCGTCATCGCCCACGCCGTTAGCCGTCCGCCAAGTATCTGCAACGCCAATACCGCACCCGACAGCCGTGAATCCACCTGTCCAGCACTTAGGGTGGGCCTTGGCCCACCGTCTGGATCGCCAAGCGACGAACGAAAGGTGGGCTGAAGCCCACCCTACGCAATCGGTATCAGCGCGATTCGGTGATGCTGAGGATCTTGCCGCTGGGGTTGATCGTGAACACGAGCGTCTTGCCGTCGCGGAAGTAGGTCCACTTCTCGCCGATCTGGCCGCCGTAGTCGTTCTGGATCGGCGTCACCAGGTCCGGCTTGCCGGCCACTTCGACCAGCTTGCCGATGCTGTCGCCATCGGTGACGACGCGGTTGCCGAAGGTGTAGCTGTCTGCCAGTGCGGCGCTGCTGGCCAGCAGCAGGGCGATCACGAGTGCGGTCTTGCGCATGGAAGTCCCCTTTCCTTGAGTGGGCGAAGAATGGGCCTCGGCCGACAGCGCGCTGCCCGGGGTGAGTGTACCCCTGGGAGGTGGGGTTGGGCCTGCCTGGCGCACGGGTGGCTATTCCTCTCGCGGTCCCCACATGAAAGAAGCGGGCCGATGGCCCGCTTCGTTCTGCTGCATGGCGCGGCGTTACGCCGGCGTGTCGGCCGTGTCCGTTCGTCGCCTGCGGTCGAAGCGCGTGCCCAGGGCCTGGCGCAGGGTGTCCAGGCCGTCGCCTTTGCCGGCCACCTTCAGGTGGGCATAGCCTTCCAGCGAGGCCACCATCAGGTCGCTGCCCAGGGCCATTTCGCTGTCGATCAGGCGGTCGTAGACGCGCTGCAGGCGGGCCATGACGGGGCGCAGGGCGTCGAGGGCGATCAGGTCGGCGCGGTACTCGTCCACGTTGAAGTTGCGCGGCAGCACGTCCGGGTGTTTGCCCAGGGTGACGACGGCCTGCCGGCAGAAGGCTTCGGACTTGTCGCCCATCTTGGTCAGTTCGCGACGTTCGTCGGGGGTCAGGCCGATCAGGCCGTTGAGGCGGTGTTCCAGGGTCTCGATGGCGCCTTCGATGGCGGTCAGGTCGTCTGCGCTGAGATGCAGCGAGATGCGGTTCTGGGTCATGGTCACTTCCTTGATCATGGTGAGAAGAAACGTCGGCGTTCATCGCCGACGCCCGCAGCCTAGCGTGCGTGCGCGGGCATTACCTCTCACAAATGCAGGGCGGTGACAGCGCGAGATGGCATTCGGAATGCCAACGATCGCGCTCGGAGCTCGATCGATGGAGCTCGGAATGTGAGGTGCGAGGCTCCGAGCTTTGCGAATGACATTCCGAGAGCCAGGGTATGGCTCTCCGAGCGCGATCGATGGAGCTCGGAAAGCGATCGATGGCTCTCAATGTGAGAGAGATCGCGCTCAATGTGCCATCGATGGGATTCGGACTGTGATCGATGGAGCTCTGAAGGCCATCGATGGAGCGCAAGTGCTCGACGTTTGGGATTCCGAGCTCGATCGATGGGGCTCAGAGCTCGATCGATGGAGCTCAATGTGAGAGAGATGGGGCTTGGAGCTCGATCGATGGAGCTCAATGTGAGAGCGATGGGGCTTGGAGAGCCATCTCGGGCGCGGGGCGGGCCTTGGCCCACCGCTCACTGACTCAGCGCTTTGGCGCTCGGGTGATGCAGTGGAACGTGCCGTCGTCTGCCTTGCCTACGCGTCGGCAGGTTTCCATGCGCGCTATGGCCGGACGCGGCCAGACCTCCATGCGGTCGCTCGTAAGCACCACACAGGTATCACCCCCACACTGCACGATCAACGAAGGCCGGCCGGGAGCTACGTCAGAATGCGCGATCAACCAATTCGCGTCTTCTACTGCAGCGTTGGACAAAGACGCCAACCTCTCAGCCGCATTTTCCTCCGCCATAGCTTGCGATGGCTTTATGCCTGCCACGATCAGTCCCAACAGGAAGAGAAACAACATCAGGAAGGAAACAGACCCCGCGGAAACCGTGTCACCAGTCCATCCATGGTTCGCGCTAGACGACGGTACTTTGGCAAAAGCCGCTTCCCAGCATCTTCCTTTTGTGCCATCTAGCGGCTCTAACACTTCGATGGGCAGAGAAACCTTAGGCAAAGAACATCCTCGTTATGACGAGCGCGAAGATCAACAACGCTGAGGATGGAGAAGCACAGCACCCATGGAGATAGCTCAATGAAGGAAACCATGAGCACCATCGCACCAGAGCGTAGATAGTCGGGCGTCGATAGCCCCAACAGGGTGTCGCTAACACCCAGCTTCTCCCAATACTTCTCCAAGTAGCTCCAGCCCATGAAGTACAGCACTGGCACGCCCACGACGATGAGTTTCGCCGCCAGATCAATCAACTGAAGCACCTTGGCCCAAACGCCGCCCAGCATGTTCATCCCTACGCTCCTGGTGGTTGTCCCCTGCCAGGGACTATGCCATCAGGCCGTCACCGCCGCGACGATGCGGTCGGCGGTGTCGGCCAGGTGGGTGAAGCAGTGGGCCAGGCCGGTGCGGGGGATGACGAGGCTGTCGGGGTGTTGGTGTTCGGGGATGCTGAGCTGGGCCAGCAGGTGCAGGTGATCGCGCAGGGCCTGCAGTTCGGCGTGGGCCTCGGTGGGCAGGTGGTAGCCGGGGTCGGCGAGCGTTCCGTGCTTCATGGCGGTGTCCTTCCGCGTGCGTGGTGCAAGGCGTGCCTGCGGGCGCGGCATGCGCCCGCAGGGTGTCGGGAGGTTCGAAACCGCTCATAGACGGCGGGCGATTTCCCCGAGGGGGTTGTATTAGCCGCCCTCCCGACGCGGAACAACTGCGTCGGACGTGCCCGATGAATGGGCACAAAACCCACTGATCTCGGTGGTGGGCTACCGCTATGAGAGGAGATTCGACGCTCCTTGAGGCAAGTTTGCGTCGGGGATGGCGGGGTGTCTATTTACATTTGTTGCTCGCATCGCTGCCGCCACCCGGCAACCCCAGCAAAAAATGACACCTAACAACTACGCGCTAGCCGTAGACAGACCGGAAAGACCGGCAAGGAAAGAATTCTTCGCAAGCATAGGAAGCTGCCGTTCGACGCTAACCGTCAGATCGCCATCCTCATCGGGACCCAACGTTACGCGCTTTGCAGAATCTTGACCGTTCACAGGGAGTCGGCGACACAGCAATTCGGCCAAGGCGGCATCCTCGACCGCACAGATAATCTGACGGCCTTCATCGACAAGCTGAGCAGCAAGTTCCGCAAGATGGACGGTCCTAAAGTCGTCGACGTGCTGCACTGGGTCGTCCAGCATCACGGTCCGCCACCTGCTCCACGCAAGCGAAAGATTACTGAAATCAAGAACGCCAATCCCGTTGCACGTCTTTGACCACTTGAGAAAAGAAACTGAGGATTCAGCTCGTCGCCCACCTAGCTTCATGAATCGAACGTCCCCTCGAATTGAGATTCGATATCCCGCCATACTGGATGCGGGCGCAGACGACGATAGAGCTCCGACATAAGTGGCAACACACGATCAAGGCGACGATCTAGCGTTTCTCCAGCGGCACGTCGCGCCGCATCGTGCAGCGCTTGGGCCAACTTAGCTTTTCTGGCGCGGCCGGCACGTTGTTGCGCTAAAAAGTCGCTCTTTAGCTCGAGACTCTTCTTGTCTTACGTGCTCGAGATCGGCATTCAATTGAATTGTTTCGAGGATTCGCATATCACGCTGTGCAGTTTCCATTCCCTGGCGAAGGTTAGCCAACGCATACGATCTGATCTAGAGTTTGTAGATCTCCGGAGTCTCGAACTCTTCTCAGATCGTCGAACCTATTGACCACCTCTTGGATAGCTGCTGAAGCAGCCTCGGCCGTCGTCAGCACCCGACGCGCCGCGGCGAGACGTTCTTCTGCGGTGCGGACGATCTGCTCGCGTTGCGCCTCTTCAGCAGCCTTCTGGTCTAGTCTCCTTGCGAAGTCTTCCGCCGTGGCGATTCCTTGCAAGTAATGTTCGTGGTCCTGATCGGAACGACACAGTGGGCAATGTCCGTCTTGCAGACCCAAGTTGCGACCGAGGTTAGCCAACGCGATCAGATCCCTTGCTTGCTTCGAAAGCTCGGTCGAGGAGGAAACCTCATCACTCCTTCGCAACGCATCCAGAGCGGCGGATGCGGCCACGACTTCAGCCGAGGCATCTTCACGGCTTCTCGATAGCTCGGATAGTCGGTGACGCTCCTTCTCTACACCTTCCCATTCTGAGGAAAGCTTTTGCAGCGACGCAACTTCCTCACCGGTACGCGCAAGCCATTCGCGCACGGGACCCACGAGCTGGTCCGGCGAAGCTTCGGAGCGCGTGAGTGTGCGCAGTCTCGCTGCGGACTCGGCAATGACGCTGTCACCAACAAGATTCGCGCCAACTTCATCAATACGTCGCAATGAGGCAGTCAGCTCAGTATTGAGCGAGGCTACCTCCTGCTGGATCATTTGCGCCGCTTCTTAGTAGAAGCGAGCAACTCCGCGCCTCTGCTGACCCACTTTCGGAGTCGTTGGCACCAAGGCCATCACGAAGTAGTGCGTACCTCTCTGTCTCCTTTAGATCTAGGCTCAGGCCAGCAATATGCTCATCACGAATTATGGACGTGTAACAGAGTGGGACAGAGGATCTCGAGGCGCCAGCTCCGGGTCGCACATTCTAGATGCCAGCCTCATTAGACAAGATTCGTCTGGCGAATCAAATTCAGTGCGACGAACAGAAATGATACCGTCGCCATCCCTGAAGCCTGCCTCGACGTATCGATCGGCGGGGGCGGGACCCTTCCCGTCCACCAGATGAGTCGGCACGGTTTCACCGTCACCTTCGTCCTTGTACTTCTCAAATGTCCAGTCAGCGCGTACTCGACAGCATCAAAGATGGTGCTCTTACCCACGCCATTTCGGCCATCAATGATGGTGAAGTCATCAGCGAAGTCGATTCGAAGTCTTTTTCGATAGCCGCGGAAGCCACAAAGGTCGACGTAAGCAAGTTTCATGGCAGCTCCTCCAGCACCTGGAGTACGACAGACTCTTCGGCACCCGAAAGAAACGCCTCCACGGCCCGCGGGGGCAACTCGGTAGTGCGCTCGCGGATCTCCTCCTTCATATCCACAGCCTCGAGACGTGGCGCAGTCTGCAATGGACGAAGAGGAAGAAGTGCGGCGCCAATATCGGATAAGTCCCGCACGCCGGCTCTGGCGATCTTTCTCGTTCCGCCAAGGTCTTCCTCGATTGCGCCCAGCGACACCAACCGAGCGTAGTCAGGAAGCTCCGGCGTCAGCAGTACGAGGTAAGTGTTCCACGCCTTAATACCGGACTTCCTGAGCCCGAACTGATACTTGGTAATGGCATTGTCGGAGTCCGATACCCAGCCCTGCATTAGGTCCGTGAGACCGTCATAGGCGAATAGAAATCCGAGCGCAGTGTTTCCCTCGAAGACGAGCGCCTCTCGCTGACCTATGCTGACTCGGTCACCGTATACCCTGCACCCCTAAGAACTTCACCACATGAGTTGAGAATCTCGTTCATAGACCAAGCTCCTGAATTGCTTGCTGGCGAGTCAGCCAACGGCCCGCAACACCTCTCGTAATGGTAGGCGTAGTGCCAGCCCTAACGATGTCAGAGGGTAGAGAGTCGGCTTCGGCACCCATTGCAATGACGATGTCGGGTGAAACCGCAGGAGCTGTTTCCCTTGCATAAGCCGCCTCTACCCTGTGGAGCAACTGATTAGGTGTTCGCAGCGCTCTGATCCTCTTCTGATTCAGCACCCAGTAGTGACCATCGACTTCTGCACCGGACGCCCTAGCTGGAGTAGCGTCAGGCCGACGGCACTCCAATGGCGGTCTACGCATAGTCGCTGCCTGCTTTGGCGCGCATCCCTCCAAGTCGCGACGCATGCGCCACATCGCATCATTATCGATATCTGGAGGCTCGGTCATAGGGGTGGCGCACTCCAGTCAGGTGCTGAGTGGGTGCAGCTCATGACTTGTCGCAGACGTTTTGAGAAGGTTTCGGAGTGCCGCCAAGAATGCATCTCCGGAGGCCTGAACATGCCAGAAGCCGTTCTGGAACGGCCTCACCTATTGCATTTAGTCCCGGCGCCTTAGCTGAAACGTCGCGCTGTCAGCCAGATCAACCACGATCACTTTCGATGGACGAACCTGATCCAAGACAGTTTCCAGAACTTGGTTGAGGTAATCCCAATCAGTCCAGTAGCCGACGATAAGCAGATCCCGATCTAATAAGCGATTGGACAACCATTGAGCGCTGGATGCGATGCGAGCCGCGACAGGCGGTGCGTTCACTTGCCCAGGCGCCCATACCATGTTGTCGTGATCTTTGAGACGGCAACCATGCACTTTCAGTAATGGAGACGTGCGAGGTGGAAGTGCTGCCACCTGCTCTTGATCCAGTCCGGTTCCGATTTGCCCATACAGAATCTGACCCGCAGTTTCGACCAGGATATCAACGTTGGTTGTTACCGCCGTTTCGATGCCTTGGACGAGCAACAGATCTGCTATCGCATAGTGCCCTTCATTGGGAGGTGCCGGCGAAAACGTCCTGATCTATGAGGGATCGAAAGTGACCGACGCCAGCTCGTCGCGCTGAAAGAAGAACTCAGCCTGATCTTCGATTGCTAGGGGTAGTGGCGCCCGACCCGCACCATGCATAGCGTCGTATCTACGTTTTGCCTCAACTGCAATGGCATGGGCGCTCGGCAAGCTACTCGGTGCCGCCATCGACAGCCCGGCACCTGCCAGTAGAGTGAGTCGTTCGGCAATCAGCGAATCAAGCGCCTTCTCGATTCCGAGTTCAAAGTCGATCTGTTCCATTTGCCGCACCCCTGTGCGCCCCGTCCTCCTGCGCAGAATGATCCACGCAAAAGTCCGTGCAAGTCCTTGTGGGCCTATCGCCTGCCGCCATCAACTAGCAAGCGGACCAAAGTTAGTTCCATCTCGAGAACGAGGTTGTTTGACCTGCCCAACCACCACACGCCTTGGGCATCAAGGAAATAGCGGAAATTGACCATCATCTTGGCGATCAACTTTGTCTGCCTCGCTCTGATTCTTCGTCTCACGCGATTGAAGTGCACTCCTCGCAGCGGCGAATCCCTCAGCAAACACTCTAGCATTTCCAACTTTTCTTCACTCGGAAGCCGCCGGACGTCGAGCGCGTCGATGACAGTCAGCTCCCGAGGCTCCCGAGGAGCAGGCGAGCTGAAATCTAGAACAGAGAAGCCAGCCTCCTCCAAATCAGGATCTTGACGTAGCAAATCATCCGCGATCGTTACGAAAAGCGATAAACGCTTTCCGGATAGAGGCTGCGCCCTCCAGAAACTCAGCCAAGGCAGCTCAATCCTCCCACCTAACCCGTAGATCAGCGGCGGCCGAAATGGAACTAGTAGTTCGCGCCCCACCGGGTAATAACGAGGAGCAACTGCCTGCACAAACTGAGGCCGTACGCTCGCGAAATGCTCATAGATCAGAGGAAGAAGTGACAGATAGTTCTCGCGGACTTGGTCAACGCGAACGCCTCGCTGATACCTTCTTCAATCTGTTCGTAAGGCACGCCAAACAGGAGCATGTCTCGAACCATCTGGTGCAATGGCTCGTAGCTAAAGATTGCCCGTTGTCCACCAAGTTGAGAAGCTCGCGACACACAGCAGCGGGCTCTGGATGCCAGATTCTGGCAAGGTGTTGAAGTGACGGAACTTTCAGCTTTCCCATACACCACCCTACATGCGCTCAGTTCAAAACGGAGTGCGAGCAGCCGAGTAGAAGCTCGCAATCTCTGGATCCGCAATCCTCATACCGGGATTGACGCCACCCTCATGGTTCCAAGCAGCGTGCCACGGCCCGCCCTCCACGTGACTTAGCTCCACCAAAGTGCCCGCACTTAGCCGTGAGTAGAAGCGGACGACTTTGGTTAGAAACTCCGTCGTCTCGGTGTCGAAGAAGTACGAGACAACTTCGCGGCGCCCACTGCTTGGGTTGAGACGCGACGCGCGTTCACGTATAGGCTCCCGCTCAGCAACCTTGAACTCTCGATACAAGTACTGCAAGACAGGGCCAAATTGCCAAGCTTCAAACTCGTGCTTAACCAAAGGCGCTTGGCGTACTGCGAGCGACCATGCGTGGCAGAAGTACACGATCTTCTGAAGCGACAAATTCGTAACTTCGCGGCCATCTCGCTCACAAACATCGAGAACGAAGTTCGCCACTGCACGGCCATCGTGACTCACTTGCTCACCCGCACTTCGAATAACCACAGTTCAAGCACGTCGCGCACCCGTCCATGATGACGAGGGCCTTGGTGCTGCACTTGTGGCACAGGGTGGCGGAGGGCGGGAAGCTGGCGCCATCGCCGGTGACGGCGATGTCTTCGGCGGCGCCCTGGGCGGGCGCGGCCGGTGCAACGGTCACAGTTTCCGTTACGTCAAAGTTTTTTTTTGCGCGGTCTTCGTACTGCTTGCGCTTCTCGGCCAGGATGGCGCGCTGGTGCGCGCTCATTTCCGGGTCGTGGATCAGGCCGATGGACTTCATGTGCTCTTCCACGATGGCGCCCAGCTCGGCGACCAGCGACGGCATGTACACGCCACCGGCCTTGAAGTAACCGCCGCGCGGATCGAACACGGCCTTCATCTCGTCCACCAGGAACGTCACGTCGCCGCCCTTGCGGAACACCGCCGACATGATGCGCGTCAGCGCGACGATCCACTGGAAGTGCTCCATGGACTTGCTGTTGACGAAGATCTCGAACGGACGGCGCAGCTCGTGCTCGGTGCCGGCGTTCAACACGATGTCGTTGATGGTCACGTACATGGCGTGCTCCACCAGCGGCGACTTGATCTTGTAGGTGCTGCCGATCAGGACTTCCGGGCGCTCGATGCGCTCGTGCATCTGGATGATGTTGTCCTGCGGGGTTTCCTGTTCCACCGTCGCGCGCGGCACCGACGCCACCGGGACCGCGGCCGCGGCTTCGCGCGCCTTGTCTTCCGGGGTGAGCACGCTGTAGCCCTTGATTTTCTTGTCGATCTTGACGGCCATGACGGTGGAATCCTGTTCGTGTTCTTGGTGTTGGTGGTGATGGGATGGAAGCGTTAAGAGCGCCCCCTCCCCTAACCCCTCCCCCGCGAGCGGGGGAGGGGGCGGAGCACTTACTTACGGGCTGCTTTCTTTGCAGCTTTCTTCGGGGCTTTCTTGACGGCCTTTTTGGCCGCTTTCTTGGGAGCGGCCTTCTTCGCCGCCTTCTTCACGGGCGCCTTGCGGGCGACCTTCTTCACTGCTTTCTTGGCGCTTCTTGCCCGCCTTCTTGGCCGCGGCCTTCTTGGCGACCTTCTTCACGGCCTTCTTGGCGGCGGTCTTCTTGGTGGCCTTCTTCGCCGCCTTCTTGGCGGGCTTCTTCTTGCCGGTCACCTTCTTCTGCAGGCTGGCGGCTTCGGCCTTGGCGGCGGTGCTGGCGGCGGCCAGCTTCTTCTTCGCCTTGGCCACGGTCTTCTTCACGGCCTTGGCGGCCTTGTCGGTGCGCTTGGCCACGGCCTTCTTGGCCTTGGCGATGTCGGCGGTCACCGTCTTCTTCGCCTTCTTGGCCGCCTTCTTGGCCTTGGCGACGGTCGAGCTGGCGGTAGCCGCCACGGCCTCGCCGATTTCGACGGCCTTGTCCTTCACGCTTTCGGCGGCGCCGGAAAGCGTCGCGGTGACACCATTACCGTTGCTCATGTTGCCCTCCTGTGGGCGAGGTTGGTTGACGCTGCCGATGCTATACCCGATGGCGCGGGGTGGAGCGGTGAAGCGGATGAACTGATGGTTCAAGTTGGGAGGCGGAAGAGCACTCCTGCGCTCGTTCCCCTCACCTGCCCTTCGGGCATCCTCTCCCCCGCGGGCGGGGGAGAGGGGTAAAGCGGTGTTGCATCCTTCTCCACGCGAACGGGGGAGAGGGGTAACGCCGGGCCGTTCCTTAGAACTTGCCGTAGTAGCCTTCCTTCAACGCGTCGAACAGGTTGGCGGCGGTGTGCATCTCGCCGTCGTATTCGATCTGCTCGTTGCCCTTCACTTCGATGACGTTGCCGTCTTCCAGCTCGAAGCGGTAGGTGGTGTTCTCCAGGTCGGCTTCCTTCACCAGCACGCCCTGGAAGGCGGCTGGGTTGAAGCGGAACGTGGTGCAGCCCTTCAGGCCCTGCTGGTGGGCGTAGCGGTAGATGTCCTTGAACTGCTCGTACGGGTAGTCCGTGGGCACGTTGGCGGTCTTGGAGATGGAGCTGTCCACCCAGCTTCTGCGCGGCGGCCTGCACGTCGACGTGCTCCTTCGGGCTGATGTCGTCGGCGGCGATGAAGTACTCCGGCAGCTTGGCCTCGGCGTCGTCCGAGAACGGCATGGCCTTGGCGTTGACCAGCTCGCGGTAGGCCAGCAGCTCGTAGGAGTAGACGTCCACCTTCTCCTTGGACTTCTTGCCTTCGCGGATCACGTTGCGGCTGTAGTGGTGCGCGAACGAGGGCTCGATGCCGTTGGAGGCGTTGTTGGCCAGCGACAGGCTGATGGTGCCGGTGGGCGCGATGGAGCTGTGGTGGGTGAAGCGGCTGCCGACTTCGGCCAGCTCGTCCACCAGGTCCGGCGCCACTTCGGCCACGCGCTGCATGTAGCGGCTGTACTTGGCGTGCAGCACCTTGCCGGGGATTTCCTGGCCGGCCTTCCAGCCGTCCTTCGCCATTTCCGGACGCTGGCGCAGCATGGCGGCGGTGACGGTGAACAGCTCGTCCATGATCGGGGCGGCGCCCTTTTCCTTCGCCAGGGCCAGGCCCATTTCCCAACCGGCCACGGCCATTTCGCGGGCGATGGCTTCGGTGAACTCGCAGGAGGCCGGGCTGCCGTACTTGTGCTTGAGCATGGTCAGCGTGCTGCCCAGGCCCAGGAAGCCCATGCCGTGGCGACGCTTGCGCAGGATTTCCGCCTGCTGCTGCGGCAGCGGCAGGCCGTTCACTTCGACCACGTTGTCGAGCATGCGGGTGAACACGCGCACGACTTCCTTGTATTCCTCCCAGTCGAAACGCGCCTGGTCGGTGAAGGGGTCACGCACGAAGGTGGTCAGGTTGACCGAACCCAGCAGGCAGGCGCCGTACGGCGGCAGCGGCTGCTCGCCGCACGGGTTGGTCGCGCGGATGGTCTCGCACCACCAGTTGTTGTTCATCTCGTTGACGCGGTCGATCAGGATGAAGCCCGGCTCGGCGTAGTCGTACGTCGAGACCATGATCATGTCCCACAGGTGGCGGGCGCGGATGTGGCCGTAGATCTTGCAGGCCACCAGGCCGTCGTCGCGGACGATGTAGTTCTTGTGGGTGGGCCACTCGCGCCAGACGACCTGGGCGGCGTCCTCGACGTCGATGTCGCCCTTCTCCTTGATGTTCACCGGGAACACCAGCGGCCAGTCGGCGTCGGTGTCCACGGCTTCCATGAAGCCGTCGGTGATCAGCAGCGACAGGTTGAACTGGCGCAGGCGGCCGTCTTCGCGCTTGGCGCGGATGAAGTCCTTGACGTCCGGGTGGGAGATTTCGAACGTGCCCATCTGCGCGCCACGGCGGCCGCCGGCGGAGGACACGGTGAAGCACATCTTGTCGTAGATATCCATGAAGGACATCGGGCCGGAGGTGTAGGCACCGGCGCCGGCGACGAAGGCGCCCTTCGGACGCAGGGTGCTGAACTCATAGCCGATGCCGCAGCCGGCCTTCAGGGTCAGGCCCGCTTCGTGGACCTTGTCCAGGATGCCGTCCATCGAGTCCTCGATGGTGCCGGACACGGTGCAGTTGATCGTGCTGGTGGCCGGCTTGTGCTGCTGGGCGCCGGCGTTGGAGGTGATGCGGCCGGCCGGGATGGCGCCACGGCGCAGCGCCCACACGAAGCGCTCGTACCAGTAGGCACGCTTCTCCGGGGTGGCTTCGGCATCGGCCAGGGCGCGGGCCACGCGCTGGTAGGTGCCGTCGATGTCGGCGTCGAGGGCCTCGCCCTGCTTGGTCTTCAGCCGGTACTTCTTGTCCCAGATGTCCTGGGACGCCGGTTGCATGGGGATCAGGGTGGGCTGTTCCGTCTTGACCGCCTCGAGGCGCACCGTACTCATGGTTGTGTTCTTCTCCTAAAAACGACTGGAACCCGTAATGGCTGTGGCGGGCGGGCGCCTGGCCCACCCCCGGTAATTCAACGCGGACCCGGACGACGGGGACGGCGACGCGGGCAGCTGCTCAGGAGGCGCCGCCCAGGTTGCCGGATTGTGGAAGTGGGCCGTACCACCGACCTTGAAATCGCCGTGTCGCCCACTGCTTCCCTCGCCCTCATGCGCCAATCCCCAAAGGCGCCCGAATTCCCAAGCCATACCGCCTGAAAACACCATCGCTTGGGTCCGCTCCGTGCTGGACCGCAACATATTGTGTCCGCACGAGGGATGCAAACTACCCCTGGGTGTGACCCCTGTCAACCGGATTGACATGAAGATTGCATGACGCCGCGCCACCGTTCGTCATCACGCGCGCCGGCCCCCTGCGGGCCCGCTGTCGGCCCGTCGCAGGCCCGCCCCGGCTGAACTTCATTGCCGGTTTAGGGGTCTCTCAGCAGACTCATTCAGGTTCGCCCCCCGCCCCGCGCGGGACCCGGCCCTTCCTTCCTTATCTGATGCGACGACCCGCCGACCGCCCGATGAAGAACGCCTCCAAGACCCTGCTCGCCCTGACCGCCGCCGCCGCGTTCGGCGGTTTCGCCGCCACCGGCTTGAACGAGTTGCTCCAGCAGCCGGCCGAGGCCGCCTCCAGCGCCGCCGCCGCGGTGCCGGCCGCCGCCGCCCTGCCCTCCGCCGTCGACGGCCAGGTGCTGCCCTCGCTGGCACCGATGCTCAAGCGGGTCACCCCGGCGGTGGTCAGCGTGTACAGCCGGCAGACCGTGCGCGTGGCCAGCCCGCTGGGGCCGTTCGGCGACGACCCGGTGTTCCGCCGGATCTTCGGCATCCCGGACATGCCGCGTGAGCGCGTCGAACGCGCGCTGGGCTCGGGCGTGATCGTCGATGCCGCGCGCGGCTACGTGCTGACCAACCACCACGTGGTGGAGAACGCCGACGGCGTGTCGGTCACCCTCAGCGACGGCCGCCAGGTGGAGGCCGAGTTCATCGGCTCGGACCCGGACACCGACATCGCCCTGATCCGCATCCCCAGCCAGGGCCTGACCGCCGTACCGATGGCCAACAGCGACCAGCTGCAGGTGGGCGACTTCGTGGTGGCGATGGGCAACCCTTACGGCCTGGGCCAGACGGTCACCTCGGGCATCGTCTCGGCGGTGGGCCGCAGCGGCATCCCGGTGGCGGGCTACCAGAACTTCATCCAGACCGATGCGTCGATCAACCCGGGCAACTCGGGCGGCGCGCTGGTCGACCTGCAGGGCCGGCTGGTCGGCATCAACACCGCCAGCTTCAACCCGCGCGGCAGCATGGCCGGCAACATCGGCCTGGGCTTCGCGATCCCGATCAACATGGCGCGCGGGATCATGGACCAGCTGATCGCCAACGGCGGCGTGGTCAAGCGCGGCACCTTCGGCGTGGAATCGCAGGACGTGGACGAGCGCACCGCGCGCGGCCTGGGCCTGGACGCGCCGCGCGGCGCGCTGGTCACCCGCGTGTACCCGGGCTCGGCGGCCGCCACCGCGGGCCTGCAGCCCGGCGACGTGGTCACCGCCGCCAATGGCCAGCGCATCGATAACCGCGCCGCCCTGCACAACTTCGAAGGCCTGCAGCCGGTCGGCACGCGCGTGGCGCTGGACG
Source organism: Pseudoxanthomonas sp. (assembly GCA_047600885.1). Lineage (GTDB taxonomy): Bacteria > Pseudomonadota > Gammaproteobacteria > Xanthomonadales > Xanthomonadaceae > Pseudoxanthomonas_A. The sequence continues at coordinate 671,509 of JASGKE010000002.1, forward strand.
TGCGCCGCGACGGCAAGCCGGTGCAGCTCAACGTGGCGCTGAAGGAAGGCGCGCGCTCGGCCGACGGCACGACGATCGACGCACGCCTGACCGGCGCGACGCTGAAGGAACTGGACGAGTCCGCGCGGCAGGTGCTGCGTAGCCAGGGCGCCAACGGCGGCGTGCAGGTCAGCAACGTGGCGCGCGACAGCCGCGCATGGAAGAGCGGCCTGCGTCCGGGCGACGTGATCGTGGCCAGCAGCAGCGGCGAGTTCGGCGACCTGCCCGGCTTCCGTGCCACGTTCGAGCGCAAGCCCGAGCAACTGGTGCTGCAGATCCTGCGCGGCCGTGGCACCGGCCGCGTGCTGATGCAGTGATCCGCGCGTGGTGGACGGGATAACAGCCCGTTCACCGCCGTGCATTAGAGTGGGACACACCCCCGCCCGCAGGAGCACATGATGACGATGCCTACGAATACCGATGCGCTGAAGTCCAACCTGGGTGAAGCCGGATCCCACCTCGCCTCGGCCGCCGCGGCTGCTGGCGAAGCGATCAAGGGCGCCGCCAGCGCCGCCGGCGACGAACTGCGCTTGGGCAAGGCTAACGTCAAGGCCGAACTGGCCGACAGCGCGCTGTCCGGCATCGCCGCGGCGGAAGTCGGTGGCGGCGCCGCGCGCGAGCAAGTGGACGCGCTGATGGACAAGGGCCGCGACCTGATCGACAGCGCGGCGGACCTGATCCGCGAACGTCCGCTGGCCTCGTTCGGCGTGGCCTTCGCGGCCGGCTGGATCATCGCCAAGCTGGCACGCAGCGGCGGCGACAAGTAAGCCTGCCGCGTGTCCGACGCGCCCCGCGACACCGACGCCCCCGCACCGCCCGATTTCGCCGACAGCCTGAAGCAGGTCGGCGCGGCGGGCCGTGCCGCGTACGGCTCGGCGAAAGACACCGGTCGCGCGTTGCGCGGGCTGATCTCGGCCGACTTCGCCCTGGCGCGCAGCGCCTTCGGCCGCGCGCTGGCCTGGGCCGGCGTGGCGATCGTGTTCGGCGCCTCGGCCTGGTTGCTGGTGACCGGCGCGCTGATCGCGCTGATGCAGCGCTTCGGGTTCTCGTGGCTGCAGTCGCTGTCGCTGGCGGCCTTCATCAGCCTGGCGGTCACCGTCTTCGCGGCCTGGAAGGTGGGGCGCTACTTCGACTACACCGGCTTGCACGCCACCCGGCGCCAGTTGTCCAAGCTGGGCCTGTTCGACGAGGACGAGGCGATCGACGACGATCCGCCCGCCGCCGGCACCGCGCATGATCCGCGCGCGGCCGACCACGGAGGCGCGTGATGCGGTTCGAGAAACTCCTGCAGCACGTGCAGCGCGCGGAACAGCGGGTGGAGTTGCGGGCGACCCACACGCAGACGCAGTGGGCCACCCTGAAGCAGGCGTGGCGCGAAGGCTGGACGCCCGGACGCATCGTCATCGCCGGCGTGGTCAGCGGCTTCCTGGTCGGTCGCGCCGAACCGCTGCGCGCGCTGACCGGCGCGCGCTGGATGCAGATGTTCACCGCGGTCTCCAGCTTCCTGGCCACCGCGCAGGCCGCCGCCGCGGCCGAGCAGGCCGAACAGGCGGCCGACACCGCCCAGGACGTGCAGGACCAGGCGGAAGAAATGGTGGACGGCGCGACGGACGAAGAGCCGCGGGTGGACCAGGCCTTCGACGAGGACGAGATCGTCGTCACCGCGCCCCGCCCCGCCGAAGCGGCGACCGAGCTGTCCGAACGCTGAAAGCGGGCGCGGCACGATGACGCGACGCTGACGAAGCGCCCGCCCATAATCGCGGCACCTTCGCACCGGCGCCGCCATGAGCCAGCCACCCGACGCTTCCCCCACGCCCGCCGCGCCGCCCACGCCGACGCGCCCGCGCGCCTCCGTGCCCTTGCTGGTCCTGGCCACGCTGGCCGTGGGCTACACGCTGTGGGCGGCGCAGGAGGTGCTGCTGCCGGTGCTGCTGGCGATGTTCTTCGCCCTGGTCGGCAACCCGATCATCCGGGTGCTGCGCCGGCTGTACGTGCCGCGCTTCCTCGGGGCGCTGCTGGTGCTGCTGGGCGGCATGACCGTGGCCGGCTTGCTCGCCCACAAGATGCTGCCGTCGGCGATGGACTGGGCGCAGCAGGCGCCGCGCGAGATGCGCCAGCTGGCGCCCAAGCTGCGCGAGCTGACCAAGCCGGTGCAGGACGCGAACAAGGCCGCCGAGAGTTTCGCCCGTGCCGCTGCCGGCACCCAGACCGGCAAGGCACCGCAGGTGGTGCAGGCCGCGCCGGACGATCCCTACCGCAAGCTGCTGGCCACGCCGCGCGTACTGGCCTCGCTGCTGGCGGTGGTGCTGCTGACGTTCTTCTTCATGGTCTATGGCGAGAACCTGCAGCGCAACGCGATCGCGCTGCTGCCAGGGAGGCAGCAGAAGAAGTTCACCGTGGACATCCTGCATTCCATCGAGCGCGAGGTATCGCGCTACGTGCTGACGATCAGCGTGATCAACACGGTGGTCGGCCTGGTGTTCTCCTGCATCCTCTACCTGCTGGGCTTGCCGCTGGCCGAGGCGCTGTTGTGGGGCACGATGGCGGCGCTGCTGAATTTCGCGCCCTACGTGGGGCCGCTGATCGGGATGGTGGCGATGCTGCTGGTGGGTTTCATCAGTTTCGAGGAGCCGTTCCAGTCGATGCTGCCGGCGGTCGCTTATCTGGTGCTGCACACGATCGAGGGGCAGATCATCACGCCGATCATCCTGGGCAAGCGGATGGCGCTGTCGCCGTTGGTGTTGATCCTGGCGTTGATGTTGTTCGGGTGGTTGTGGGGGATCATCGGGTTGTTGTTGGCGGTGCCGCTGCTGGTGTGCGTGAAGCTGGTGCTGGCGCGGGTGGAAGGGATGGAGGGATGGGCGCGGTTGTTGGAGTGATCACCGCCCGTTTGAGCCTGCCCTTTGCTCCTGCGCTGTTGAGCCCCTCTCCCATCGGGAGAGGGGTTGGGGTGAGGGGCAACGAAGTCCGTATTCACCGCGCACTCGCCCTGGTACGACGCCCGCGATGGATGGGTTTCATCGCCTGTCGGGATGGGCCTTCTTTTGTTGAGGCATGGTGCCGCTCGCCGCGGGGGCCCTACTTTTCTTTGCTTGTGCAAAGAAAAGTAGGCAAAAGAAACACCCCCCGGCGGTCCGCCCGCCGCTGCGCGGCGGGTGCGCAGTCCCGCCGGGAATTTTCGGACAGGGCCTCCTGCCCCGGCCGAAAACGGCGCACATCCTTGTGCGCCGCCCTGCGGGTTTTACCCGCCGTGACTGCCGGACCTAAGGGGCCCCAAAAGCCGCGCCGGACAGATCGACGGCCGCCACGGCTTCGCTCCTGCTTTGCTTCGCTCCGCCTTCGGGCCCCCATGAGGCACGGCGAGCGGGCCGGGCAAAACCCGGAGGGCGCCGCCCCGGATGGGCGGCGTTTTCGTATGGCACATGGATGTGCCTTACGAAAATTCCCGGCCCGCTCGCGGACCCGGAGCGCGAAGCGCGGAGGGCGTGCCGCCTGGGGTGTGTTTCTTTGCTCCTTTCTTTGCACAAGCAAAGAAAGGAGGCCCCCGCGGCGAGCGGCACCATCCCAAACCCACCGCCATGCCTCAGCAAACCCATGAACCCGATGCGCTCATCGCCAAATGTACGTATCGCGCTCACGGCGCCCCCGCGCCCCCCTGCCCAGCCCAGTGAAGGCGCCCCCGGCACCGCGTGTAAAATCGCCCCGATGAGCTTTCCCGTCCGCGCCATCACCCTCGACCTCGACGACACCCTGTGGCCGTTCGCCCCCATCGGCGTCCGGATCGAACGCGTGCTCGACGACTGGCTGCGCGAACACAGCCCCGCCACCGCCGAACAGTTCCCCGTCGAACGCATGCGCGCCGTCCGCGACGCCGTGTTCGCCGCCCACCCCCAGCACAAGCACGACCTCAGCCTGCTGCGCCGCATGACCCTCGAACACGCCCTGCGCGAGAGCGGCGCCGACCTGGCCCTGCTGGAGCCCGCGTACGAGACCTTCTACGCCGCCCGCAACCAGGTGGAGTACTACCCCGACGCCCTGCCTGCGCTGGAACGGATCGCCGCCCGCCTGCCGGTGGCTGCGGTGACGAATGGCAACGCCGACCTGCAGCGGATCGGCCTGAGCCACCTGTTCGCCCACCAGATCCACTCGCGCGAACACGGCGCCGCCAAGCCCGAAGCCAGCATCTTCCACGCCGCCTGCGAGCGCCTGGGCGTGCCGCCGGCTGAGGTGCTGCACGTCGGCGACCACATCGAGATGGACGTGATCGGCGCCGCGCGCGCCGGGCTGCGCAGCTGCTGGATCAACCGGCCTGAAGACCACGACGGCCACCCGCAAGTGTGGACCGACGCCACGCTGCGCCCGGACCTGGAATTCGCCACCCTCACCGCACTGGCCGACTGGCTGGATGCGCATCCCTCTTTCGCCACGGAACACGCCGCCGCATGAGCGCTGCCCTCGCCTACACCGACGCCTCCGCCACCGCCCGCCCGCTGCATGTGCTGGAACGCACGCAGCTGGCCGCCTGGCGCGCCACGCAATCGCCCGCGGTGAATGCGTGGATCGACGCGCAGGGCTTCGCCGCCGGGGCCGGTTCGCTGCTGTTGCTGCCGGGCGAGGACGGCCTGGCCGGCGCGGTCATCGGCATCGGCGACGCGCTGGACCCGTACGCCTATGCGCATGCGCCGTTCGGCCTGCCGGCCGGCGACTGGCAGCTGGCCACCGACCTTGCCGCCGAGGCGCGCACTCGCGCTGCAGTTGGGCTGGGGCCTGGGCAGCTACAAGTTCGACCGCTACAAGCAGCCCGCGCGCAAGCCTGCGCGCCTGGTGCTGGCGCAGGCCGATGCCGAAGCGCTGGATCTGCTGGCCGCCAGCCTGCAGGTGCGCGACCTGGTCAACACGCCCACCGAGCACATGGGCCCGGATGAGCTGGAAGCCGCGGTGCGCGACCTCGCCACCACCCACGGCGCGGAGATCGAGGTGATCGCCGGCGACGCGCTACTGACCCAGAACTTCCCCGCCATCCACGCCGTGGGCCGCGCCTCGCACCGCGCGCCGCGCCTGATCGCGCTGCGCTGGGGCGACGCCTCGGCGCCGCACGTGGCGCTGGTCGGCAAGGGCGTGTGCTTCGACACCGGCGGCCTGGACATCAAGCCGGCCGACGGCATGCGCAACATGAAGAAGGACATGGGCGGCGCCGCGCACGCGATCGCGCTGGCCCGTCTGGTGATGGCGCGCCAGCTGCCGGTGCGGCTGACGCTGCTGGTGCCGGCGGTGGAGAACAGCATCGGCCCGAACGCGTTCCGCCCCGGCGAAGTGATCGCCACCCGCAAGGGCGTCAGCGTGGAGATCGACAACACCGATGCCGAAGGCCGCGTGATCCTGTGCGACGCGCTGACCTATGCCGGCGAGCAGTCGCCGGAACTGCTGCTGGATTTCGCCACGCTCACCGGCGCCGCACGCATCGCGCTGGGCCCGGACCTGCCGGCGCTGTTCGCCAACAACGACCGCGTGGCCAACGACTGGATCGCCGCCGGCGAGCGCATGCGCGACCCGGTGTGGCGCATGCCGCTGTGGCGCCCCTACCTGCGCTACCTGACCAGCGGCATCGCTGACCTCGCCAACGCGGGTTCGCGCATGGCCGGTGCGGTCACCGCGGCGCTGTACCTGGAGCGCTTCGTGCCGGACGGCCTGCCGTGGGCGCACCTGGACGTGTATGCGTGGAACGACAGCGACCGCGCCGGTCGTCCCGCTGGGGGCGAAGCCCTCGCGCTGCGCAGCGCGTACGCGATGCTGAAGGCGCGTTACGGCGCCACGGCCTGAACCACGGCGACGTCGGTCGCCGCGATCTCGACCCGATTGCGGCCGGCGTGCTTGGCGCGGTACAGCGCCACATCCGCCTGCCGCAGCAGCGTTTCGCCCAGCCCGCCGTGTTGCGGGAACATCGCCACGCCAATCGACACGGTCACGTGCGGCAGCTCCTGGCCCAGGTGGAGCACGCGCATGCCCTCCACGCCGGCGCGGATCGCTTCGGCGCGCGCCTGCACGGTGATCGGATCGGCTTCGGGCAGGATCAGGGTGAATTCCTCGCCGCCGTAACGGCAGGCGATGTCCTCGTCGCGCGAAAGCGCCTGCAGCAGGCGGCCGAACTCGGCCAGCAGCGCGTCGCCGCCGGCGTGCCCGTGCACGTCGTTGAAGCGCTTGAAGTGGTCCAGGTCCAGCATCATCAGGCCCAGCGGCATGTGCCGGCGCTCGCAGCGCGCGAGTTCGCGCGCCAGCGATTCTTCCAGATAGCGCCGGTTGAACAGGCCGGTCAGCGGCTCGCGGATGGACTGCACGCGCAGGCGCGATTGCAGTTCCAGGCTCGACAGCGCCATCGACAGCTGCTCGGCCGCGGTCTTCACCAGGTCCATGCGGGCGAGGAAGGCGTCGTCGTGCCCGGACAGGTACAGCAGGCCCAGCTGGCTACCCTGGGCGATCAGCGGTACGCACACGTAAGTCGGCGTGGCATTGAACGACGGCGTGGTCACGTGCGCGCACGGCAGCAGCTCGTGGTGCGCACGATGCACGTGCGGCTGGCCGCGACGCAGCGCCCAGCAGTCCTGCAGCGGGAACATCGCCGGGCCGCTGAGCGCGTGTTCGCCCCAGTGCGCGACTTCTTCGGCGTAATCCTGCGAGGCGCGCACGCGGTACAGCGTGCCGCCGGCCTCCGGCAGCAGGCGCGAGAAGTACTGCGTGGCCACGCCGACGGCCTCCTCCACGCTGACGCAGCTCTGCAGCATGCCGCCGTAGCGGCTGAGTTCGTTGAGATCGGCGCCCTGCCGCTCCAGCGCATCGATGTTGTCCAGCAACTGGGCGCGCGCTTCATCGCCGGCATCTTCGGCACGGGCACGGCGGCGGATCTCGCCGACCAGCAGCGTATAGACCACGCCGATGATCGCCAGGCCGAGCGGGATGCCGAGCAGGGCCAGTGCGCGCAGCAGGGTGGCGCTGTTGCGGCTGGAGTCCGCACGCTGCACCAGCAGCTGCCGCTCGTTGGCAACCAGTTGCCGCGCCTGCGCGCGCAGCGCGCCTGACGTCCGCCGGACTTCCTGGCCGATGGAGCGCTGCGCCGACGGCAGCCCGCCGCTGGCGTAATTGCCCAGCGTGGCGTCCATCTGGCCGAGCCGGCGTTCGATCTCCAGCCTCCACGCCAGCGCCAGGCGGGTCTGCCCTGGGTTGTCGCGGACCAGCTGCTGCAGCTGGGCGATCAACTCGGGCAGTTCGCCACGGGTACGGCGGTAGTCGGCCAGGTAGTCGACGTCGGCGGTCAGCAGGTAGCCGCGCTGGGCGGACTCGCCATCGCGCAGGTGGGCTTCGATGGCGCCGACCAGGGCGATGACTTCGTTGGTATGCGAGACCCGGTTGGCGTCGCCGATGAAGCGCTGCGCGCCCAGCACCACACCCACGCCGATGACCACGAAGATCGCGGCGGCGACGAGCAGGCCGATACGGTTGGCGTGGGGGCGGCGGAGGGGCATGCCGGTCCGGAGCGCGGGGGATCAGCGGGAGCCTAGGGGCCCGTGTCCACCAGGACAACCCGGCGCACACCGGAACTGCCAACCACGGCACATCTTGGCGCCGCTACAGCCAGCCCCGCTGACGCGCGAGGCGGTAGGCTTCGATGCGGTTGGCGACGCCGAGCTTGCCGATCGCCTCGGACAAGTAATTGCGCACCGTGCCTTGCGAGAGGTTCAGCTGCTTGGCGATATCGCCGGCGGACTGCCCTTCGCCGGCCAGCCGCAGCACCTGGCGTTCGCGGTCGTTGAGCGGATCGGCCTCAGACCACGCTTCCACCGCGAGCTGCGGATCGATCGCGCGGCCGCCGCGATGCACCTTGCGCAGCGCTTCGGCCAGGTCTTCCGCCGGTGCGTCCTTCAACAGATAGCCGGACACGCCGGCCTCGAGCGCGCGGCGCAGGAAGCCGCTGCGTGCGAACGTGGTGACGATGACCACCTTGCACGCCAGCTCATGCCGCTGGATGCGCTGCGCGAGCTCCAGGCCGGTCAGGCCGGGCATCTCGATGTCGGTCACCAGCAGGTCGGGCGTGAGCCGCTGCAGTTCGCGCCACGCGGTCTCGCCATCGGCCGCGCTGCCGACGACTTCGATGTCGCTCTCCATGCCCAGCAGCGCGGTAAGGGCGCCCCGCACCATGGCCTGGTCTTCGGCAAGCAGCACGCGGATCATCGGAAGGCCGGAACGGAAAGGTCGGGCGACACGCTAGCAAATCATCTCGAAGAAGTGGACCGCTGGTTGTAGGAGCGACGTAAGTCGCGACCGCACGGCGTGTGTACCACTGGGAAAAACGTGGCGACGTGGAACGGGTCCCGTGTGCCGACGTCAACGGATGTTTCGGTCTTGCGGTCGCGACTTACGTCGCTCCTACAGGGGTCTTCTCCGCGGTGGGCACCGCGTCATCCCCCGACGGCAGCGGCAGCGTGATCTCCACGCTGGTGCCCTGGCGCAGCGTGGAATCCACGCGCAGGCGGCCGCCGCGCGACTCCACGCGCTCGCGCATGCCGCTCAAGCCATTGCCGGGCACCGCGGCGCTGCCGACACCGTTGTCTCGGACACGCAGGGTGACGTGCTCCGGCGTGGCGGCCAGCACCACCTCGGCGAGGCTGGCGCGCGCGTGGCGCTGGATGTTGGTCACCGCCTCGCGCAGGCTCAGCGCGAGCACCGTCTCCAGGTCGGCGGGCAAGGCCACTTCCTGCGCTTCATACCGCAGGGTGACGCCATCGGACTCCAGCAACAGGCGCGCGGAGGCGAGTTCGGCCGCCAGCCCGGCCGCACGGATGCCGGTCACCGCACGACGCACCTGCGCCAGCGCATCGCGGGCGACGCGGCTGACGTCGTTGATCTCGTTACGCGCGGCCTGCGGATCGCGATCGATCAGGCGCCCGGCCAGGTCGGACTTCAGCGCCACCAGCGACAGCGTGTGGCCGAGCAGGTCGTGCAGGTCGCGGCCGATGCGCTCGCGTTCGGCCAGCGCGGCCAGGCGGCGGACTTCCTCGTGCGAGAGTTTCAGTTCGGCGCGCTTGCGTACCGTTTCGGACTGGAAGTAGTTGCCGGTGAACACCGCCACCGACACGATCGCCGTCACCACCGGCACGAATACCGGGAAGCCTAGCCAGGCCGCCATGCCGCAGTAGGCGATGATCAAGACGGCGAAGACTTCCAACCGTATCCACATCGATGCCGGCAGCAGGGCCACGAAGGCCGCTGCGTAGATGACGTAGGTGTTGGAGAACGCATTGAACGGCATCAGCCCGTAACCGAGCGCGGCGATGCCCAGCGTGCACAGCACCCGCGCCAGCGCGCTGCCGCGGTAGGCCAGGAAGTACATCGGCAGGAATACCGCGATCGATACCAGCGTCGGCCACAGGTACCAGCGCACGCCTTCGCCCCAGTCGGCATTGGACGGCACTAGCATCGGCACGAACAGGAACACCAGGTAGCCCAGCAGGAAGATGGGCATCCAGCCGAGGCCGAGTGCTTCCGGCACCAGGCGGTCGCGCTGGCGCGTCAGCCAGCCCAGCAATGAAGACGATGGTTGCTGCATGGACGACTCCTTGCGCCGGCGATCCGGCTCACTGCACCAGGCGGCGACGGGCCAGCACGAAGAACACGCCGGTGATGGCCGCCAGCACGACGAGGTGCCATCCCAGCGGGCGACCCGCGCCCACGCCCACGGCCTGCTGCGCGACCTGCGCCAGATGATACGCCGGCCACATCGGCGCCAGCGTCTGCAGCAGCTTCGGCAGCATCGTCAGCGGCACCCACAGCCCCGACAGGAACGCCATCGGCAGGTAGACCAGGTTGATCAGGGCCGGCGCGCCGCGGCCGCTGACCAGCGTGCCCAGCCACAGGCCCAGCGCACTGAAGGGCAGCACGCCGAGCAGGCACGTCGTCGCCCACGCGATCCATTGCGCGGCCGACAACTGCACGTGGGCCACGCCGGCAGCGAGGGCAGCCAGCAGCATCAGGATGATCGCGGCGAACAACAGCGCCATCACCATCTTCGCGACCAGGTACGCGCCCGGCGGCATCGGCTGCGCGCGCTTGAGCGTCAGCAGGCCCTGTTCGCGGTCCAGCGCCACGGTCACGCCGAAACCGAACAGCGCCACGCCGATCACGCCGAACACGCCGTACCCGGCCAGCATGTACTGCGCGGCTACCGGCCCGCCCTTGCCGCCCAGCAGCACGCCGAACAGCAGGTAGAACACCGGCGGGAACAGCAGGCACGGCAGCGAGAACGACGGCGTGCGCAGCAGGCGGAGGAATTCGTAGCGCGCTTCCAGCAGGTAGGCGCGCGCGGGAGAGAACGGCAGCGGGGCGATGGCGTCCATCAGGCGGCTTCCTTCTGCAGGTCGGGGGTGGCGGTGTCGCGGGTCAGCGCGAGGAAGGCTTCGGCCAGGCCCGCACGTTGCACTTCCAGTTCGCTGAGCGCGGGATCTTCGGCCAGCAGGCGGCGGACGATCGGCTCGGCGGCGTCGGCGACGATGTCCAGCCGGTCGCCGTCGTGCTGCGCGAGCTGCACGCCCGGCCAGCCCTGCACCAGCGCCGCCGGCAGCGAGGTGCTGCACCGGATCCGGCGCTGCGCCACGTGCGCGCGCACCTGCGCCACCGTGCCTTCGGCGACCACGCGGCCGTGGTTGACCACCACGACGCGGTCGGCCAGCGCTTCGGCTTCTTCCAGGTAGTGCGTGGTCAGCAGCACCGCGCAGCCTTGTGCGCTCAGTTCGCGGATCGCCTTCCACAATGTCTGCCGGGCGTCGATGTCGAGGCCGGTCGTCGGTTCGTCGAGGAACAATAGCTCGGGCCGGCCGCAGACGGCCAGCGCGAACTGCACGCGCCGTTGCTGGCCGCCGGACAACTGGCCGTAGCGACGCTCCATCAGGCCGTCCAACCCGGCCAGGGCCATGCAGTCGGCCACGCTGCGCGGGCGCGGGTAGTAGCTGCGCGTCAGCTCCAGCAGCTCGCGCACCTTCAGCGTGTCCGGCACGGCCGCGGTCTGCAGCATCACGCCGACGCGACGGCGCGCGGTGAGGTCCTGCGGCGGCAGGTCGAACAGGGCTGCCTCGCCGGCGTGCGGACGCTGCAGGCCCAGCAGCAGGCTGATCGCGGTGGTCTTGCCCGCGCCGTTGGGGCCCAGCAGGGCCAACACCTGGCCGGCCGGCAGCGCCAGGTCCAGGCCGTCGAGCGCCAGCGTGCGGCCGTACTGGTGGCGCACGCCACGCAGCCGGGCGAGCGCAGGGGAAGGAAGGGTCGCCATGTCCATGCCAGGGGCCTAGTCGGAAGGTGGACACAGCGTGCCGCGCCGCCCCGCGCGTGATCAGTGGCGCTCCTCAGGCGAATCAGGTGACAGTTGTCACTGGGCTGCGCCACCGCCCACGCCCATGATGCGCACCGTCCCGATCGGCCCGTTCCCCGGCCGACCGGTTCCTGCATGAAGTGACTTCCGGCAACTAGGCTTCCGTTACCCTTGCTGGTCACACTTTCCCGCATTCACCGTCTGGATACGCATGAATACGTCTGCCGACCTGCTGAAGGAACTCCGCATCGACCGCAAGGCGCCGCCGCCGGCACCTTCGCGGCGTGGCCTATGGATTGCGTTGGCGGTCGTGGCCGTCCTGGCGGTGCTGGCCGCGGTGGGCTGGTTCGTGTTCGGTCGCGAGAAGCCGATCGAGGTCGAAACGGCCCCCACGGTCGCCCTGGGTGGCGGCGGCGGTGCGGCCTCGGTCCTGGACGCATCCGGCTACGTCGTCGCACGGCGCATGGCCACGGTGTCCGCCAAGGTCACCGGCAAGGTGCAGGAAGTGCTGATCGAAGAAGGCATGCGCGTCGAAGCCGGCCAGGTGCTGGCGCGGCTCGAGCCGATCGACGCCGATGCCGATCGCGCACTGGCGCAGAGCCAACTGCAGGCCGCGCGTAGCCAGAGCGCCGGCGTGCAGGCGCAGCTGGTCGAAGCCGAGGCCAACGCGCGGCGCCTGTCCGCCCTGGTGGCACAGCAGCTCGTGTCCAAGGCCCAGTACGACCAGGCCGTCGCCCAGCGCGACCTGCTGCGCGCGCAACTGGCGACCGCGCAGCGCAACGCCACGTCCGCGTCCGATCGCCTGCGCATCGCCGACATCGGCGTCGACAACACCGTCGTGCGCGCGCCGTTCGCCGGCGTCGTCATCGCCAAGGCCGCGCAGCCCGGCGAGATCGTGTCGCCGCTCTCGGCCGGCGGCGGCTTCACCCGCACCGGCATCGGCACGATCGTCGACATGGACTCGCTGGAGATCGAGGTCGATGTCGGCGAAGCCTATATCGGTCGGGTCAAGGCCAAGATGCCGGTCGAGGCCACGCTCAATTCGTACCCGGACTGGAAGATCCCCGCCGAGGTCATCGCCATCATCCCGACCGCCGATCGCGGCAAGGCGACCGTCAAGGTGCGCGTCGCACTGAAGACGAAGGATCCCCGCATCGTCCCGGACATGGGCGTCACCGTCAGCTTCCTCGAGAAGGCCGCCGAGGGCAGCGTCGAGCAGCCGCGCGGCGTGCGCGTGCCGTCGACGGCCATCACCCAGCGCGAAGGCGCCGACGTGGTCTTCGTCGTAGGCGCCGAGAACGTCGTTGAACTGCGCCAGGTCAAGCTGGGCGGCGTGCTGGGCGACGACCGTGCCGTCGAGTCGGGCCTGGCTCCCGGCGAAACCGTCGTCATCGATCCGCCAGCCGAACTCGCCGACGGCAAGACGGTCGCCGAAGCCCCGCAATGAAACCGCGTGACGATTCGCCGCTGGCGGCGAATCACCGTAACTGTCGTTCCCTTTCCTAGACATCCGTCTCCACTACCGACGAGGCTCGCCATGGCAAACCTGGTATCGATCCGCAATCTGACCAAGACCTACCAGCGCGGCCCCGAGAAGGTCGAAGTGCTGCACGGCATCGATCTGGATATCGAGGAAGGCGACTTCGTCGCCCTGATGGGCCCCTCGGGTTCGGGCAAGACCACGCTGCTGAACCTGATCGGCGGCCTGGATTCGCCCACCACCGGCAGCATCGAGGTGGCCGGCCAGCGCATCGACCAGCTCAACGGCGGTCAGCTCTCGCACTGGCGCAGCCAGAATGTCGGCTACGTGTTCCAGTTCTACAACCTGATGCCGGCACTGACCGCGCAGAAGAACGTCGAACTGCCGCTGCTGCTGACCAAGCTCGGTGGCGCGCAGCGCAAGCGCAATGCCGAGATCGCATTGCAGCTGGTCGGCCTGGCCGATCGCACGTCGCACAAGCCGACTGAGTTGTCCGGCGGCCAGCAGCAACGCGTGGCGATCGCGCGCGCCATCGTGTCCGATCCGACCCTGCTGATCTGCGACGAACCGACCGGCGACCTGGACCGCGCGTCCGCCGAGGCGATCCTGGGCCTGCTGCAGATGCTCAACCGCGAGCACGGCAAGACCATCGTGATGGTGACCCACGATCCGAAGGCCGCCGAGTACGCCACCCACACCCTGCATCTGGACAAGGGCACCCTGGTCGAACAACCCGCGCACGCGGCCTGACCGGGCGGAGGGCCTGCGATGAAATACTTCCATCTGATCTGGGCGGCGCTGTTCCGGCGCAAGACCCGCACCTTCCTGACCCTGGCCTCGATCCTGGCGGCGTTCCTGTTGTTCGGCCTGCTCGATGGCATCCGCACCTCGTTCGCGCAGTTGGGGCAGAACTCCAACGGCGCGCAGCGGCTGCAGACCGCGTCGCGGCTGTCCTTCATCGAGACGCTGCCGATCTCGCTGGAACCGCGGATCAAGCAGATCGACAACATCCAGGCGGTGACCTACGCCAACTGGTTCGGCGGCGCCTACCAGAATCCGCGCAACCAGCTTTTCACCTTCGCGGTGGCGCCTAACTACCTGGACCTGTATCCGGAGATCGACGTCGCCCAGTCCGAACGCGACGCCTGGGCACGCACCCGCACCGGCGTGCTGGTCGGCGATGCGCTGATGAAGCGCTTCGGCTGGAAGGTCGGGCAGAAGATCCCGCTGCAGTCGACGATCTTCCCGAACAGCGACGGCACGCTGAATTGGTCGTTCGACATCGTCGGCACGCTGAAGGCGAAGGACAGGAAGAGCGCCGGCTTCACCGAAGGCATGCTGTTGATGCACTACAAGTACTTCGAGGAGTCCACGCCCTACGTCGACGGCGACGTGGGCTGGTACGTCAGCCGCGTCTCGGACGTGCGACGCAGCGACGCCGCGGCCAAGGCCATCGATGCGCTGTCGATGAACTCGCCGCACGAGACCAAGACGATGAGCGAACAGGCCGCGATGGCCTCGCAGCTCAAGCAGATGGCCGACATCGGCCTGATCGTCGGCTCGATCATGGGCGCGGTGTTCTTCACCCTGCTGCTGTTGACCGGCAACACCATGGCCCAGGCAGTGCGCGAGCGCACGTCGGAACTGGCCGTGCTGAAGACGATCGGCTTCACCAGCACCTCGGTGCTGGGCATGGTGCTGGCCGAATCGATCCTGCTGGTGCTGCTGGGCGGCGTACTCGGCCTCGGCCTGGCGGCGGTGATCGGGCCGATCGTCAGTGCGGTCAGCGGTGGCGTGATCAGCCTGCCGCCGATCGGGCTGCAAAGCTGGATGCTGGGCCTGGGCCTGATGGTCGCCATCGGCCTGTTGGTGGGTGCGCTGCCTGCGCTGCGGGCGATGCGTCTGAACATCGTCGATGCACTGGCCGGACGCTGAGGAGAGACCCATGAGCCTGTTGAAACCCCTGTTGCGCGGCCTGCTCCTGATCCTCGTGCTGGCCGTGTTCCTGACGGCCTGGATCGCCCTGCCCTGGCCCTTCCTGCTCGGCATCGCCGTGCTGTTCGCGCTGTGGATGGCCTTTACCCGTAGCGGCCGCCAGGCCGCCTCGGTGACCCAGGTCGGCATCAGTACGCTGGGCCAGCGCCTTGGCGCGTCCTCGGTCGTCATCGTCGGCATCGCCGGCGTGGTCGGTGTCTTGGTGGCCCTGCTGGCGATGGCCGAGGGTTATCGGCAGACGGTCAGCGCGGCGGGCAACGACGAGACCGCGATCGTGCTGCGCGGCGGTTCCGCCGCCGAGCTGATGTCGGTGCTGTCGCGCGACCAGATCAACGCGATCGAACGCGCCCCGGAAATCGCCCGAGACAAGGACGGCCGTCCGCTCGCGTCGGCCGAGCTGGTCGTCGCCGCCAACCTGCCGCGCAGCAACGGCAAGGACGATGGCAGCGTCACCCTGCGCGGTGTCGGCGATCGCGCCTGGGTCGTGCGTCCGAACCTGAAGGTGGTGCAGGGCCGCATTTTCGAAACCGGCCGCCGCGAACTCGTCGTCGGCAAGGGCGCACAGAAGCAGTTCAAGGGCCTGGAAGTCGGCAAGCAGGTGCGGCTCGGCAACGAGACCTGGGCCGTGGTCGGCGTGTTCGAGTCCGGCGACGGCATGGAATCGGAAATGTGGGCCGACGCCGAAGTGGTCTCCTCGACGTACCGGCGTGGCAGCAGCCGCGCGTCGGTCTACGCGAAACTGGCCAATGCGAAGGCGTTCAATGGTTTCAAGGCCACGCTGAAGGCCGACCCGCGCCTGCAGGTCGAGGCCGACACCACCCGCGGTTATTTCGGCAAGCAATCCGAACCGATCACCAAGGTACTCCGCATCATCGGCATCATCGTCGGTTCGATCATGGCCATCGGCGCGATCTTCGGCGCGTTGAACACCATGTTCGCGACCGTGGCGGCACGCGCCCGCGAGATCGCCACGTTGCGCGCGATCGGCTTCCGCGGCATGCCGGTCGTCGTGGCGGTGATGCTGGAAACGATGCTGCTGGCCGCCCTCGGCGGCGCCCTCGGCGGCCTGCTCGCGTGGCTGGTGTTCAACGGCTACACCGCGTCCACGCTGGCGGGCGGCGTTGCGCAATTGAGCTTCGAGTTCAAGGTCACGCCCGCGCTGTTGTGGGAAGGCCTCAAGTGGGCACTCGCCATCGGCTTCATCGGCGGCCTGTTCCCCGCGCTGCGCGCCTCCACGCTGCCGGTGACCGACGCGCTGCGCGCGGCCTGATCACCCGTCTCGACCGGGGCCCTCCGCACGGGCTCCGGTCAGGCTTAGGGGATCGAGCCAACCACGCGCCACTGCCTTCGCAACATCCTCCCGCGTATCGATGTCGACCTCGAGATCCGGCGCATCGCACGCGATGACACCGGCACCCGCGGCATTCAGCGCATCGCGCAGGCCGCGGTCCCCTTGCACGGCGAGTGCGGCGCGCAACATCGTAGGCGCCACGACGGCAGGCACACCCACGCGGTCGCCGAAACGCGTCGCGGCGGAACCCGATGGTGCTCGACGGGAGCCCTCCTGCAACGCCTGAAGGTGGGTGACGTCCAGCGCCGGCTGATCGCAGGTAAGCAGCAGCGTCGCGTGATCATGCGGAGCAAGCGCATCGACCGCGATGCGTACGCTTCCTGCCAAGCCGTCACTCCATCTCGCGTTGACCACGCATTCCACCGGCAGGTCGCGCACCGCGGCAACGACATCGTCCGCGTGCGCACCGACGATCACCAGCACGCGTGAAGCACCGGATGCCAACGCCAGTCGTGCCGCGCGATGCACCAGGGTCTCGCCGCCGCGCGTCAGCAGTTGCTTCGGCCAGCCCAACCGCGTGCTGCCGCCTGCCGCCAACACCACCGCGACCAGCGGCGATGTCATGACGCCTCGCCATGCCGCCAGGCCTGCAGCTGCGCAATGATGCTCAGCGCGATCGCTTCCGGCCCCTGTCCGCCCAGCTTCAACCCGACCGGAGAGCGCAGGCGCGGCAACAGCAGCGCGTGCGCGGACGTCGGCAGCACGCGCAGCAGGTCTTCGCGACGACGCACCGGACCCAGCAGTCCAATAAAGGGAATGGCGGTATGTGCGAGCGCGTCCAGCGCCTCGCGATCGTGTTCGAAATGGTGGTGCATGACCAACGCCGCGTCGGGCGCGGGGTGAAGCGCGTGCAGCGCGTCGTCCGGCGCCTGCATCAGCCACGCGTCGGCGATGTCGGTGTCTGGAATCCAGCGCGCGCGCCGCTCCACCACGGTGACATGCCAGCCCAGCGCGCCGAGCCCGCGCACCAGCGTCGGGGTTTCCGGTCCCGCCCCGAAGATCGCCACGCGCGCCGGCGGCGGTACGCTGACATCGCCCGCCAGGCCGACCATCGCATCCTGCGCATGCCGCGCCAGCGACCAATGCAGGCTCACCTCGCCCACCCGCACGCGCACGTCACCGTCGTCGGACAGCGCCAGCGTCAGCGCGCCCTGACCTGCCCACCACGCCTGCACGGCCTGCGCCCAGCCGGGCATGCGATCCAGCGGCAGCAAGGCGATGCGCAAGCGCCCGCGGCAGCCGACGGCGGAGCCGGCGAACAGGTCCTCGTCGTCGCGGGTGTCGATCTCCATCGCGTCCTGCGCACCGGTGTCGGCGACGTGGCGCGCGCGCCGCGCGATCTCCGGTTCCAGGCAGCCGCCACTGAGCCAACCCACCTGCGCCTCGCCCGGACCGAATAGCGCCATCGCGCCGGCCCGCACGTAGGTCGAGCCTTCGGTCGCCACGACCACGGCCAGCGCACGGCCATCGGGCGCCTCGCCGGCAGCGGCGGACGCGAGCAACACGGGAGGGGACGCCGTCATGGCACCACGATGGCGCAAGCCGACGGGCGAAGGCAACGGTCCACGACACGTGCAGGGCATCGGGCAACGATGCCGCAGGATCGTGCAAGCATCCGCCGGCATCTTCACTGGCATGCCACGTGGGCGGGGAGTATCGTCGTCCGGTCCCACGCCGCCGCCAGGAGACGCCATGAAGTTGAACGTCAACGGGGCCGAGCGCGAAGTCGACGCGCCGGATGACATGCCGCTGCTCTGGGTCCTGCGCGACCTGATGGGCCTCACCGGCACCAAGTTTGGATGTGGCATCGCCCAGTGCGGCGCCTGCACCGTGCATGTCGACGGCGCACCGTTACGCGCCTGCGTCACGCCGGCCTCCGCCGTCGCCGGCAAGAAGATCACCACCATCGAAGGCCTGTCGGCCGATGGCTCGCATCCGGTGCAGAAGGCCTGGGCCGAGCTGGATGTCGTGCAGTGCGGCTACTGCCAGTCCGGCCAGATCATGTCGGCGGTCGCGTTGCTGGCCAAGGTGCCGTCGCCCACCGACATCGACATCGACCAGGCGCTGTCCGGCAACCTCTGCCGCTGCGGCACGTACCAGCGCATCCGCGCGGCCGTGCATCGCGCCGCCGAGATCGGCAAGGCCTGATCCGGTGCGGCGACGCCCGTCGCCGCCTGTCTTCCCACGTTCGACGGAGGCTGTTCCGTGAACCTCGAAACCTCGTCCTCGCGCCGCGACTTCCTGCGCGCCACCGCACTGGCCGGTGGCGGCCTGGTCATCGGCTTCCTCGTGCCCGGCGCACGGCGCTATGCTATGGCCCAGGAAAGCGCCGCGGCCGCCCCCACCGCCTTCGTCCCGAATGCGTTCCTGAGCATCGCCGCCGACGACACCATCACCGTGCAGCTCGCGCACGCCGAAATGGGCCAGGGCATCTGGACCACGCTGCCGATGCTGATCGCCGAGGAACTCGACGCGGACTGGTCGAAGATCCGCGTCGAACACGGCCCGGCGGACAAGGCCTACACCAGCCCGGTATTCGGCATGCAGGGCACCGGCGGTTCGACCACCACCTGGTCCGAGTTCGACCGCTACCGGCAGGCCGGTGCGACCGCGCGCGCGATGCTGCTGCAGGCTGCGGCCGCGCGCCTCAATGTTCCCGTTGACCAGCTGCGCACCGAGAACGGCGCGGTGGTGTCCGGCAGCACGCGCCTTCGCTACGGCGAGTTGGCCGACGACGCCGGCAAGCAGACGCCACCCGCACTCGATGCCCTGAAGCTGCGCGATCCCAAGGATTGGAAGCTGATCGGCAAGCCGACCAAGCGGCTGGACACGCCGGAGAAGATCACCGGCAAGGCCAAGTTCGGCATGGACGTGCAGTTCGAAGGCCTGATGACCGCGGTCGTGCTGCGCTCGCCGGTGTTCGGCGGCACGGTGAAGTCCTTCGATGCGACCAAGACGCGCGCCGTGGCCGGCGTGCGCAACGTGGTGCAGGTGCCGAGCGGCGTGGCCGTGATCGCCGACCACTACTGGGCCGCCAAGCTGGGCCGCGATGCGCTGCAGGTGGTGTGGGAGGGCGATGCGAACGCCAAGCTCGACAGCACCGCGCTGCGCGAGCAGTTCTCGCAGCTGGCACGCACCGAGGGCGCCGTCGCCGCCCGCGCCGGAGATGTCGCAGGCGCGCTGGCGAAGGCCGACAAGACGCTGGAAGCCGAGTACGCCGTGCCCTACCTGGCGCACGCGGCGATGGAGCCGCTGAACTGCACGGTGAAGATCGGCGACGGCGAGTGCGACATCTGGTGCGGCACCCAGTTCCCGACGCTGGACCAGAACAGCGCCGCGCGCATTCTCGGCATCCCGCCGGAGAAGATCCGCATCCACACGCCGTTCCTGGGCGGCGGTTTCGGCCGGCGCGCGACGCCGACCGCGGACGTGGTGTCCGAGGCCGTCGAAGTCGCCAAGGCCGCGAAGGTGCCGGTCAAGACGGTGTGGACGCGCGAGGACGACACCCGCGGCGGCTACTACCGCTCGGCCTTCGTCGAGAAGATCAAGGCGGGCCTGGACAAGGACGGCAACCCGTCCGCGTGGCACCACGTGATGGTCGGCCAGTCGATCATGGCCGGGACCTTCATGGAAGCGATGATGGTCAAGAACGGCATCGATGCGACGTCGGTGGAAGGCGTCGCCGATTCGGCCTACGTGCTCGGCACGCCGGCGCATCGCGTGGACCTGCATTCGCCGGTCACGGGCATCCCGGTGCTGTGGTGGCGTTCGGTCGGCCACAGCGTCAACGGGTTCGTGATGGAGAGCTTCATCGACGAACTCGCGCACGCCGCCGGCCAGGACCCGGTCGCATACCGGCGCACGCTGCTGAAGGACCATCCGCGCCACCTCGCGGCGCTGAACCTGGCGGCCGAGAAATTCGGCTGGGGCACGCCGCCCGCGCAAGGCCGTGGCCACGGCATCGCCGTGCACGAATCGTTCGGCAGCTACGTGGCGCAGGCCGCGGAGGTGTCGATCGAGGACGGCAAGATCCGCGTGCACCGCGTGGTGTGCGCGATCGACTGTGGCGTGGCCGTCAATCCCGGTGGCGTGCAGGCGCAGATGGAGTCCGGCATTGCGTTCGGCCTGGGCGCGGCGCTGCATTCGGCGCTGACGCTCCGCGAAGGCCAGGTGCAGGAATCCAACTTCCACGACTACCAGGTGTTGCGGATGAACGAGATGCCGAAGGTGGAAGTGCACATCGTGCCGAGCACCGAGAAGATGGGCGGCGTCGGCGAACCCGGCACGCCGCCGATCGCGCCCGCGGTGGCCAACGCGGTGTTCGCCCTTACCGGCCAGCGCCTGCGCGAACTGCCGCTGCGCTTGCCGACACCCGCTTCCTCCACCCCCGCTGCCTGAGGCCCGCCATGCGCATCCTGATGATGTCGTTGACCGTCCTCCTGCTCGTGGCCTGCAAGCCACGCATCAGCGAGGAACAGAAAGCCCAGGCGCTGACCGCGTTCGCGACGGTGGAGAAGGTGTTCCAGCATCCGCGCTGCAGCAACTGCCACATCCCGGGCGATGCCCCGCTGCAGTTCGATGCGCAGACGCCGCACGCGATGAACGTGGTGCGCGGCCCCGATGGCAAGGGCGCGCCGGGCCTGCCGTGCGCGACCTGCCACAACGAACAGAACTCGCCGGCGAGCTACGGCCCGCACGCGCCGCCGGGCGCGCCGCATTGGCAGCTGCCGCCGCCGGACCACAAGATGGCGTGGATCGGCCTGCCGGCCGACCAGCTGTGCGCGATGATCCAGGACAAGAAGCGCAACGGCGACCGCGACTTCGACGCCCTGCTCAAGCACGTGGCCGAAGACAAGCTGGTGCTGTGGGGCTGGAACCCGGGCGGCGAGCGCGCACCGGTGCCGGTGCCGCACGACCAATTCGTCGCCGCGTTCAAGACCTGGGTGGATGCTGGCGGGCCCTGCCCCGCACCCGGCGCCACTGCGGCGGGTGGCGCGGCGCACTGAGCGCTGCTTACTTGTTCGACGGCGCCGCGACCAGCGCATCGCGGCGTCGCGCACGCCACAGGCCGTCGCTGGCGAAGATCACCAGGCCCGCCCAGATCGCGGCGAAGCCGATCGCGCGCGTGGCGTCGAAGGCTTCCTTGAACACCAGCACGCCGATCAGGAACTGCAGGCTGGGCGCGATGTACTGCAGCAGCCCCACCATCGACAGCGGGATGCGGCGCACGCCGTAGGCGAAGCCGATCAGCGGCACCGCGGTGACCACGCCACCGAGGATGAGCAGCAGGTTGTTCTTCCAGCCGAAGCCGTCGATGAAGCCGCCACCGTGGCCGAACTCGCCCCACACCACGTAAGCCAGCGCCGGCAGGAACAGATACAGGCTTTCCACGCCCAGTCCCGCGACCGCATCCACCGCGACCAGCTTGCGGACCAGGCCGTACAGGCCGAACGAGAACGCCAGGCCCAACGCGATCCACGGCGGCGAGCCCGCCTGCAGCGTCAGCCACGCCACGCCGACCAGGGCGAACGCCACCGCGATCCACTGCGCGGGCGAGAGGCGCTCGCGCAGCACCAGCACGCCGAGCACCACGTTGATCAACGGATTGATGAAGTAGCCCAGGCTGGTTTCCACCACATGGCCGGCATTCACCGCCCAGATGTAGAGGCCCCAGTTGAACGCGATCAGCAGGCTGCTGATGCCCAGCAGCGGCACGGCGCGCGGCTGCGCGCGGATCTGCCGCCACCAGCCCAGGCCGTTCTTCAACAGCAGCCAGCCCAGTACGAGCACCGCGCTCCACACGATGCGATGGGCGATGATCTGGAAGGACGGCACCGCCTTGAGCAGATGCCAATACAGCGGCACCACGCCCCAGATCAGGAAGGTGCCGACGGTGATCGCCAGCCCTTTGCGGTCGAGCGGTTGCGGGGTCATTTCGACTGCCGTGCACGCGCCAGCGTGATGACCACGACGCCGGCCAGGATCACCGCCATCGCGCCGAGATCGTGCGCCGTGAAGGTCTCGCCGGCGATGAAGGCGCCCAACGCCACCGCGATGACCGGATTGACGTAGGCATAGCTGCCGACCAGCACGGGACGCGCATGGTGCAACAGCCACACGTAGGCGGTGAACGCGATGATCGAACCGAACACCGCCAAGTAGGCGACGGCGAGCGCGCCATTGACCGTCCAATCGGCCACGTTGAAGCGTTCGCCATGCAGCAGCCCCGCGGTCACCAGCATCACGCCCGCGGCCAGCATCTGCGCGGCCGCCGTCATGAACGGCGACGGCAGGTCACGGCCACGCGACCACACCGAGCCGCAGGCCCAGGCGATCGGCGCGATCAGCAGCAGCACCAATCCCACCGGCGAGCCGGTCAGCGAACTGCCCGCATTGAGCCAGACCACGCCTGCGAAGCCGACGATGATGCCCAGCCATTCGCCACGGGTCGGATGCTGCCCGCGCATCGCGCCGAACAGGCCCATCCACAACGGCATCGATGCCACGGCGACCGCCGCGAGACCGGACGACACCGTCTGTTCGGCCAGCACCACCATGCCGTTGCCCATCAGCAGCAGCAACGCGCCCATCACCAGCAGGTTCTTCCACTGCGCGCGCGTCGGCGCGGCGACACCGCGCCAGCGCAGGAACAGGTACAGCACCAGGCCCGCCGCGACGAAACGGCTGCCCGACACCATCAGCAACGGCGGGAAGCCGCCTTCGAGTGCGAAGCGGATGCCGAGATAGGTCGATCCCCAGACCACGTAGACGATGGCCAGGGCGGCAGCGACGGCAAGACCGCCACGCGCAGGCGCGGCGGCGGAAACGGACGAGGTCATGGGGAACCGTGGGGTGTGCGGTATGCGGTAATTCTAGGCCAGGCGGGGACCGGCGGCATGACGGAACCGCGGTCGGCCGGTTGAAACCTTTCCGGCGCGGCTTGAATTCCGCTCAAGCCGGTTGCGGACAGGATCAGCCCTGTTCGCGTGCGAGCAGCTGCTGCTTGCGCGGCAGGCCCCAGCGGTAGCCACCCAGCGAACCATCGCCGCGGATCACCCGATGGCACGGCACCACGACCGCGATGCGGTTGTGCGCGCACGCACTGGCCACCGCGCGCGCAGCGCGCGGCGCACCGAGCTGACGCGCAAGGCCGGCATAGCTCACCGTCTCGCCCTCGGGCACTTTCATCAACGCATCCCACACGCGCTGCTGGAAGCCCGTGCCCAGCAGGTCCACCGGCACGTGCGCCTCACGCCCGGCCAGCCGCTCGGCCACCGCCTGCAGGCGCGGCGCAAGGAAATCGTCGCGGCCGGCCTCCACGCGTTCGAGCTGCGCCTGCGGAAATTCCTCGCGCAGACGCTGCTCCAGCGCGCCATCGTCATCGCCCAGTTCGATCGCGCAGATGCCGCGCTCGGTGGCCGCCACCAGCGCGCGGCCGAGCACGGTATCCACCAGCGTCCAGCGGATCGCCACGCCGCGTCCGCCGGCGCGGTAGGTGGCCGGCGTCATGCCCAGTCGTGTGGCGCCCGCTTCGTAGAGCCGCGACGGCGAACCGTAGCCGGCGTCGTACAGGGCGGTGGTGACGTCGTGCCCTTCACGCAGGGCCGACTTGAGCGTGCCGAGCTTCTTCCGGGCGAGGTATTCGGCGGGACTCAGTCCGTAGCGCGCGCGGAAGCGCCGCTGCAGGTGCGAGGCGCTGAGGCCGGTGCGTGCGGCCAGGTCCGACAGCGAAGGCTCGCCGTCATCGAGCAGCCGGCGCGCGACCTCGAGCGGATCGGATGAAGGCGCAGGGGAAGCGGAAGGGCGGCGCGTCATGGTGTCCATGCGCCCAGACTAGGCCGGGCGGTGCAGGCGCGCTATCCGGATCTTGCGCGGGGTGCCGGGCACCCCGCGCAGGAAACTCACTCGGCCCAGCGGCCGGGGCCGGGCGAATCCGGCAGGACCTGCGCGGACAGCTTGCGGTCCTGGCCCAGGATCTCGATCGCATCGCCGAGGATCGCGGCGGATTCGCGCAGCAGCGGATCGGGGCGCTTGTCGGCCAGCTTCTCGCGCTGGGCATCGCGGACGATGTCGCGCTCGGACGCGCCCAGGCCATCGTCGGCCAGGTCGTCGGCCAGCGGGTCCAGGGCCAGGCCCAGCGCCTTGCGTTCGGCCTGGCGCTGCTTGCGCTGCGTATCCTGGCGATCGCGCTCGGCGCGGCGCTCCGTTTCATTGAGCGAGACGTACTTCTTCGCGGCTTCGGCACGGAACTGGGCGACGTCTTCCGACCACCACTGGAATTCCTTGTCCTTGGCCGAACGCGCCGCATGCAGGGCCTGCAGCCGCGGCAGCAGCGGCGCGAAGTTGCCGTACGTGGTGTGCGGCAGCGCGGCGATGCGTGTCCACGGCAGCGCGTTGTCGTAGGTGCTTTCGCCGTACTCGCTGGCGTCCACGCTCACCGGGAACGCGATGTCCGGCACCACGCCCTTGTGCTGGGTGCTGCCGCCGGCGACGCGGAAGAACTGCGCGATGGTCAGCTTCACCGAGCCGAAGCGCGGTGCTTCGTTGGCGGGCCAACGGTCCAGGTCCACCATGTTCTGCACGGTGCCCTTGCCGAAGCTGGTCTCACCGATCACCAGGCCGCGGCCGTAGTCCTGGATCGCACCGGCGAAAATCTCCGACGCCGACGCCGATGCGCGGTTGATCAGCACCGCCAGCGGGCCGTCCCACGAGACGCCCGTCTTGCGGTCGCTGTTGACGGTCACGCGGCCGCCGGACTCGCGCACCTGCACGACCGGGCCCTTGTCGATGAACAGGCCGGTGAGTTCCACCGCCTCATCCAGCGAACCGCCGCCGTTGTTGCGCAGGTCCATCACCACGCCGTCCACGCCCTGCGTCTTGAACTGCGCGAGCAGCTTGGCGATGTCGCGGGTGGCCGAGTTGAAGTCGTTCGGATTGCGGCGACGGCCTTCGAAATCCTGGTAGAACGCCGGCAGCTTGATCACGCCGATGCGGCGCGCGGGTCCGCTGGCGTCGGCGGGCAGCGTGATGGTCTCGGCCTTGGCGGCCTGCTCCTCCAGCTTCACCTTCTGCCGGGTGATCGTCACGGTCTGGTGCTTGCCATCGATGCCGGCTTCCACCGGGATGTACTCGATGCGCACCTGGGTGTCCTTCTTGCCGCGAATCTGGGCGACGACATCGTCGATGCGCCAGCCGATCACGTCGGTCATCGCGCCGGACTTGCCCTGGCCTACCGCGACGATACGGTCGCCCACCGTCAGCTTGCCGCTCAGGTCGGCCGGGCCGCCGGGCACGATCTCGCGGATCGCGACCAGATCGTCCTGCCGCTGCAGCACCGCACCGATGCCTTCCAGCGACAGCGACATCGACTGGTTGAAGTTCTCGGCGGTGCGCGGGGTGAAGTAGTCGGTGTGCGGATCGATCGCGCTGGTATAGGCGTTGAGGAACGTCTGGAAGACGTCCTCGGTCTTGAGTTCGTTGATGCTGCGCTGGAGGTTGGAGTAGCGCTTGTCCAGCGTCTTGCGGATGTCGTCGGGCTTCTTGCCGGCCAGCTTGAGGCGCAGCCAGTCGTTCATCACCGACTTCTTCCAGATCGCGTCCAGTTCCTTGCCGTCGGCCGGCCACGGCGCGTCTTCGCGGTCGTAGTCCCAACGCTGGCTGCCGGTGAAGTCGAAGTCCTGCTTCAGCAGCGCGCGTGCATATGACACGCGCTGGCCCACGCGCTGCTTGTAGACGGTGAAGATGTCGTACGCGGGCGCGAGGTCGCCGCTGCGGATCGCGTCATCCATCTTCGTCTTGTACGGGGCGAAGCGCGCCACGTCGGCCGCCGTGAAGAATTGCTTGCCGCCATCCAGCGCTTCCAGATAGCGCTTGAACACGTCCTGCGAAAGCGCATCGTCCAGCGGGCGCGGACGGTAGGCGTAACGGCTGTCGGACAGCAGCCCGTAGACCAGCTTGGAGGTGTTGGCCTGGTCCGCCGTGGGCGCCACGGTGATCGCGTCGCCATCGCCGCGCGCGAGCAGCGCCAGCGGGGTCGACAGGGCCAGGGCCAGCAGCAGCAGGGGAGCTTTCTTCAGTTTCATGGGTACTCGTGGCCCCGGGGGGCCGTCAGGCTGGAACAGGTGGCGGATTCGACACGATGACAGTGCACAAAGTTGCGTGCCTTGTCATCTGCCTTTCGGCAGCCTAAAGGCCCTGGCGTAGGGAAAGGTGAACCGCGCCCGTGCCGTGGCCGGAAGGCGCGCACGACGATGCCGGCCCGACGGGGCCGGCGTCGAGGAAGGAAACGTCAGACCGCCTGGCGGGCGGCGTGGGCGGCCTGCGCCGCCTGCTGGTCGGCGTGGTAGGACGAACGGACCAGCGGGCCGGAGGCGACGTGGCTGAAGCCCAGCGCCATGCCGTACTCCTCCAGCGCCTTGAACTCCTCGGGCGTCCAGTAGCGCAGCACCGGGTGGTGGTGCGCCGTGGGCTGCAGGTACTGGCCGATGGTGACCATGTCCACGTCGTGCGCACGCAGGTCGCGCAG
Source organism: Pseudoxanthomonas sp. (assembly GCA_047600885.1). Taxonomy (GTDB): domain Bacteria; phylum Pseudomonadota; class Gammaproteobacteria; order Xanthomonadales; family Xanthomonadaceae; genus Pseudoxanthomonas_A. Next base: position 698,249 of record JASGKE010000002.1, read on the forward strand.
CGTGCCCTGCACCTGCTCCATGGTCTCGCCCAGGCCGAGCATGATCCCGGACTTGGTCGGCAGGTGCGGATGCTGCTGCTTGAAGCGCTGCAGCAGGGTGAGCGACCACTGGTAGTCGGCGCCGGGGCGGACGTTCGGGTACAGGTCCGGCACGGTCTCGATGTTGTGGTTGAACACGTCCGGCGGATTGACCGCCAGGATCTCCAGCGCGCGGTCCATGCGGCCCTTGCCGCGGAAGTCCGGGGTGAGGATCTCGATGCGGGTGGCCGGCGAGTGCTCGCGGATGGCCGCGATGCAGTCGACGAAATGCTGGGCGCCGCCGTCGCGCAGGTCGTCGCGGTCCACGCTGGTCACCACGACGTACTTCAGGCCCATGTCGGCCACGGTGTTCGCCAGGCTCAGCGGCTCGGACGGATCCGGCGGCTTGGGCCGCCCGTGGGCGACGTCGCAGAACGAGCACCGGCGCGTGCACACCTCGCCGAGGATCATGAAGGTGGCGGTGCCGTGGCCGAAGCACTCGTGGATGTTCGGGCAGCTGGCCTCTTCGCACACCGTGACGAGGCGGTTTTCGCGCAGCTTGGCCTTGAGCTTGGCCACCGAGCCATCGGACGGGATCCGCACGCGGATCCAGGACGGCTTGCGCAGCACCGGCGCATCGGCAAACTGGACGGGCGAACGCCCGATCTTGTCGCCGCCGAGCTGCTTGGCGCCCGCTTCGAGCGGGGCCGTCGCGGCGGTGGACACGATCTGCAGGGGGATTTCCCGGGCGCTGGCCGGGCGTGCGGAATCAGTCATGTGCTGATTCTACTCCTCCGCACGCGCCCCACCGGACGTAAGGGACAGCGCCACGGCCGGGATCCAGCATTCCGCCGGGAGGCTCACCGGGGAGCAGGCATAAAAAAGCCCGCAAAGGCTAGGCCAATTGCGGGCTTGCTCCCTCCCCCACGTCGGGATGCGGGGCCATCGTGAAGGGTGCGTTACAGGTCATGCACGCTGCACTGCAAAACAAAACCGGGCAGTTCAGCACCCCGGGATGTCACGTCACGAAAATGAATGCGAGCAAAACCCAAGCCAGGAAAGGGTGTTACCGATATCAGACCAATTGATTAGATGATTTCGAGAATGTTGGTTACGTTCCTCACTCCGTTTACCTGAATAGGGGTATCCCAAGCGCCGCGCGCAAAGACCGCTCGGAAGCTCCCTATTTCAGGTAGTGCGGACGCCCGTCGTACCAGGCCTTCGCGCGCACCGGGTGGAAGGTGCGCTGCGTGCCCTGCATCTCCACGCCCACGCTGAGCGCCCGCCACTTCGCATACAGGTCGCCCTGCCGACGGGGGCCCTGCAGCCGCAGGCGCGCGAGCACTTCGTAGCGGTCGTTGCGGGCCTGCAGGCGGTCCAGCACGAGCACGTCGTCGCGCCACTGCACACGGCCCTGCACATGGGCCTGGCCGGCATCGAGCAGCTTGTAGACCCAGCCGGGGTATTCCTTCTTCCGCGAGAACAGCGCCAGCAGGAAGCCGACGTCCTTCATCGTGACCTCCGCCTGGCCACCGGCGTCGAGGGGCGCGTCGATGTCCAGCCGGGCGCGGCCGAAGCGGGCCTTGGCCCACCAGCCCGTGCGCGCTTCGCCACCGGGCTCGGTAAAGCTGACGTTGCGCACCTGCAGCGTGCTGCCGTCGGCGACGAACGCACGGCGCTTCAGGTCCGCGCGGCGCAGGCGCACGCCCAGGTCGACGTCGCCGCGCAGCTGCAGGCCGGCCAGATACATGCGCGTACCACGGCCGGCGATCCGCAGCGTGCCGTGGCCCACGTCGCCTGCCGCATCCAGCGAGAGGTCGCCGCTCAGCACGCCGGCGCCGCCATCGAAGCGCATGTGCCGGCGCGGCAGGAACGGGTTGTACACGCGCAGGTCGGGCACCGACGCGCCTTCGAATGCGACGCGTGCCTTGAGCGTGTCGCGCAGCTGCGCCACGGGCCCGTCCGCATTCACCCACAGGCGCAGGTTGCGTCCACGCACATAAGCGCGCGCAGGCGCCTTCACCGAGGCGACATCGAAATGCTCCATCACCGCGGCCAGCCGCGGCACCAGCTCGCCCTGGGGCCCCGCTTCCAGGCGGATGTCGGCGCGTGCGCGTCCACGGATCCGGTTGCCCATCACGTCCGCTACCGCATCCACGCCTGGCACCGCGATGCGGCTGCCGGCCGCCAGCCGGCCATCCACCACCTGAACGTCCGCGCTGACCGCGCCGGCGCCATCCAGCGTCAGCCAGGGCGCCTGCGGGAAGAGATCCGACAGCCAGCGCAACGAATCGAAATGCCAGGCGCCGACCACATGGCCTGAGGCGCGCGGCAGCACGCTCATGAGATGGCCCAACGGCACGTCGCGGCCGCGCAGGCGCAGGTCCGCCTCCACCGCCAGCCGACCATCGGCCTGTGGCGGAACCGTCGCTTTCACCACGATGTCCTCATCCACCTCCACGTCGATGCCGAGAATGTCGTGGCGCGCGGCGCCGGTGATGTCGTGGCCCGCCACGGCCATCGTCCATTGCAAGCGCCCGCCGGGCTTCAGCCGGCCATGGTCGAAGCCCAGGTCGATATCGGCGCGGCCTTCGCCGGGAGCGAGAGCCAGGGCGACCTCGCCGCGCGGGCTGACTGCGACGTTGAGACCCGCGGTGCGGCCGCCCAACGCCAGATCGATACGCGTCTTGCGCAGCTTGTCGATGCCGACGGCGTCCTCACGCCGATGCCGGTCGATCGCGAATTCGGTGCGCAGCGTCGCATCGCGCAGCACTTCGGCCCCATCGCGGGTAAGCCGTGCCTGAGCGAAGTCCGCCGTCGACGGCAGCAATTCCATCGTCCCGCCACGCAGCTGCTTATAGAAGCCCACCTGCGCCTTGCCGTGTCCGGTGAGTTCCAGGCTGTCGAAGAACGCGCGGCGCACGCTGTCGCTGACGATCGCATCGAACTGCAGTTCCCAGCCGCCAGCGCGCGGTGGCTTCGGCGGCAGTTCCTTCGCCGTGCGGCGTACGCCGCCTTCCACTTCGTCGGCGCGTAATTCCGGCACATGCAGGCGCCGGTGCCACAGCGCGTCCAAGGCAATCCGCCCCTGCACGCGCGAGGCCTGCGCCTGCCACGCGATGCGACGCGCCTGGCCCTGCAGCTGCACGCCTTGGAGCGTCACCCGGCCCGGCCACCAGCTGTGGCCGGACGCCCACTGCATCTGGAAGCGCTCGGGCTGCCGGTTGATGACCGACGGTCCCAGCGAGGTATTGAGGAAGACGGCCGCGGCCAGCACGTAGGCCACGTAGAGCGCCAGCAGGCCGATCGGGAGCCACCACCACCGGCGCCGCACGACGGTGCGAAAGGATGTCCGTTCCATCCGCACAGCATGCCGCATCTTCGGCCGCGTACAAGGCGCGGCCGTCGCGGTCAGCGCGCGGCGAAGTGCCCGTGGAAACCCAGCGGCACCGTGTAGGGCAGCCAGCCTTGGGCGAGCGGGCCGGCGTCGACGCGTCGCGCATCGAACACCGCGATGCCGCTGCGCCCGCGACGACCATCCAGCAGCGTGCCGACCAGCCAGCCCTCGTCCGGCCGCCGGCTGCCCGGGCGCGGTACGAACAGGTGCTCTTCGACGAGCACGTCCGGCCCGAAGTCGTGGATCTGCCGGCGCCCGCGGGCGAGGTCGAAGGCGCCCACACCATTGAAGTACGGCGCCGTCGATGCGCTGGCGTGCACCGGCGCGTACAGGCGCGCGGGGCCGCTGGACGGCGTGCGTGCGTCGAACACGGGAAACTCAATGCCGGCCACGCCGGTCTCTTCCCAATGCGCGCGACCGGTGCGCAGGTCCAGCATCAGCTCGCGCACCGGGCCCTGGCCGCCTCCTGCATCGGCCTGCCCGCTCATCGCGGCCTTCATCGGCGAACGCGCGTCCTCCACGTCCGGATGGTGGACCGCGCGCACGACGATGCGGCCATCGCGCTCGAAGGCGTCGCCGAAATGGTAGATCGCCGCGAAGTCGGCCTCGAACCAGCGCGCCACCGACGGCGACGTCTTGTCGACCACGGCGATGCGCAGCGGCTGGTCCTGCTGGAAGCGCAGGCGCTCGAAGAACGCGCCGGAGCCCTCGGCGTAGCGGAACGGAATCAGCACGAACACCAGGTGGCGATCGGTCATCGCGAAGCTGTGCAGGTAGCCGGGCACCGGCGTCTCCAGCACGTCGGCGGACGCGAGCCTGCCGTCACGCCCGATGTGCCAGACCATCAAGCCGTTGCCGCCCAGCATCGAGATCGAACCGAAGTTCCACGACGACCCATCGCGGTCGACCAGCGGATGCGCCGAGAACGGGATCGCGGCCAGGTCCGGGCGCCACGTCACCGGGCCGAGCGTGGTGAGCTGGTCGGGATCGAGCTCGAAGGCCGAACCCGCCTCGCACAATGCGAACAGGCGGCCGTCGATCATCGTCACCGAGGTGTTGGCCGTGTTCGCATCGTCGTTGTTGCGGATCGGCTGCATGTCGGGGATCGACGTGCCCGCGACCGGATACTGGAACTTGCCGGCTTTCTGTTCGCGGGTGAACTTCGGCGTGGCCACCATGCGTGCGTGATGGGTCAGCGTGCCGTCGCCGTTGAAACGCCAGCCATGGACCATGCCGTCGCCATCGAACCAGTGCTCGTAGCGGAACCCGGCGCGCTCGGTCCAGGCCGGGCCGTTGCGGTACAGCGTGCCGGCGAAACCGGCCGGCAGACGGCCTTCCAGCGACACCGTCGCGGGTCCGAGCGTTTCGGACTGGACGGACTTCCAGCCGGCCAGCCATGGGTGTTCGCGTAGGCCTTCGGCGAAGCGCGCGGGATCGCCGGCGAAGGCGTGCTCGCCGCGCAGCAGCGCGGGCGCGATGGCCAAGGCGGTGGCACCGGACAACAGGTTGCGCAGGAAGCGGCGACGGTCCATGGCGGCGGCCTCAGCGCAGGCTGACGTCGATGTTGGCGGCGGCGCCGGCCAGATCGAAGCGCGCTTCGTCCCACGTCGGCTTGCGCATCACGCGCGGGTTGTTGCTGAAGCCGTAACCCTCCAGCGGCATGCCCATCGCATTGGTGTCGAGCTGGCCGTTGCCGTTTTCGTCGTGGGTGATCAGCACGGCATACGCACCGGGCTTGAGGTCCTTGAACACGAACGTGGCCTGCCCGCCGCTGGGCGGTGCACCCGTCGCCTGCACCGGCGCGGCCTGGCCGTCCCAGCCCGCCTGGGAGTCGACCAGCGCGACCTTGATCAGGCCGGTCTGTGCACGGACGTCGTGCAGCACCACGGTCAGCTCGGCGGCCTGTGCGGTGGCGCTGGCGGCGAACAGGGCGGAGAGGATCAGGGCATGGCGAGCGAAGCGGTTCATGGCGGACTCCGGTAGGTGGCGGGAACGTGGAGCCAGTCTCGTCCGCGCACCGCACCGGGTCAGTTGCCAACGGTCATCGGTTCGACCTGCCGGAAGTCACTTCGTGAAGGTGGCCGCCGGGTTCAGCCGGTCCGCCGGGGCCGGTCGGCCCAGCAGGAAACCCTGCACCGAGGCGCAACCCAGTGCGCGGAGCGCATCCAGTTGTGCCTGCTGCTCCACGCCCTCCGCGGTCACCGGTACCTGCAGGGTGCGGGCGAGCTGGAGGATGGCGGCGATGATCGCCACGGTCGTGGCGCGCGCGTCCTGCAAGAGGCCCGCGGCGAACGACTGGTCGAGCTTGATGTGGTCGAAGGGAAGTTCGCGCAACTGCGCCATCGATGAATAACCGACGCCGAAATCGTCGATCGCGATGCGGATGCCGCTGCCCCGCAAGCGCGCCAGCACCTCACGTGCGGCCGCCGGTTCGCGAGCCAGGGCCGATTCGGTGACTTCGAGCTCGAGCCGCGACGGTGGCAGGCCGACGCGATGGAGGACATCCCGCACGGCATCGACGAACGGCGGCCACGCCAGTTGCACCACCGACACGTTGACCGCCAGCACCGTGGACGATGGCCAGCGCAACGCATCGCGGCAGGCGTGTTCCAGCACCCACAGGCCGACGGGCAGGATCAGCCCCGACTCCTCCGCCGCCGGGATGAAGTCCGCCGGACTGATGCGCCCATGCAACGGATGCCGCCACCGCAACAGCGCCTCGTACCCGCGCACTTCCAACGTGTTGGCCGCGTGCAGCGCCATGTAGTCGATCTCCAGTTGGTCGCTGTCCACCGCAACGGCAAGATCGCTGACCAACGCCAACCGTTCGCGCAGATGCGCGCTCATCGCGGGGTCGTAGAGGCACACGGTATCGCGCCCTTCGTTCTTCGCGGCGTACAGTGCGGTGTCGGCTCGCCTCAGCAGTTCGTCCTGCGTCACGGGCGGGTCCGGGATCAGCGCCACGCCGATGCTGGCCCGCACATCCACCCGGAACCCGTTGACCCACTCCGGCTGGCGCAGCGCCAGCAACACATCGTGCAGGCGGCGCCGGATATCGTCTTCCGGTGCATCTGCACGCACATCACGCAGCAACAGGGCGAACTCGTCGCCACCGAGGCGCGCGAGTGCATCGCCGGCACGACAGACGCGCTGCAACCGTCGTGCAACCAGGCACAGCACCGTGTCCCCGACCGGGTGACCGAGGCTGTCGTTGACGTTCTTGAAATGGTCCAGGTCGATCAGCGCCATCGCGCCCCTCGCTCCCGGCGTCGTCCCCCCGTGTGGTTGCTGGAGGAAATCGCGCCGGTTCGGCAACCCGGTCAGCGCATCGTGATGGGCGAGATGATGCAGGTGGCGCTCGCGCTGCCATGCATCCGCTTCGCGCAGGCGCGCGTCGGATACATCGCAGCCCACCCCGCGCCAGCCGGTCCACGCACCGGAAGGCGCATGCAGCGGCCGCGCACTGATCTTCCAGCTGCAGGTCTCGGCGGTCGCCGCTTCCACCACCACGCCAGCGAACGGCAAGGGGGTATCCAGGCGCCGCCGCAATGCTTCCGTGCCGACCTCCCGGTCGCTGGCCACGGTGATCAGGCGCTGCCGTGCGAACAGCGTTTCCAGCCGCTTCCCCAACAGGGTCGCGTCATCCCGCCCCAGCATCCGCGCCAGGCCGGGCCCCACCCGGCTCAGGACGCCGTCGCGGTCGCTCTCCCACAGCCAGTCGTTGGCATTGCTCTCGAACTCCCGCAGCAACAGGCCCACGATGTGCTTCTGCCGTGCAGCCGATGTCTCCGCCTCGATCCGTTTCACCAGCATGCGCGAGACGAACAACAAGGCGATCGTCAGCATCACCGCATAGCAACACAGCTGCACGACCGTCATGCCCTGCGCGAGGAAGTCCAGGCGCGCCACCATCAGGCACGACGCCACGGTCAGGATGACCAGCCACAGGAACGACACCAATGGCGCGGTGATGCCCACCAGCACGCCCGTGGCGATCAGTCCGGGGGTGTACGCGGCCAACAGCAGCCGACTGCCATCGCTGCCGGCGAGGGGCGCGCCCAGATAGAGCCCAACCCCACACGCCAGCGCCGCCAGGCTGCACCACGCGGCGGAGACCCACAGGTCCAGCAACTGCAATCCCTGCGTCTCCGACCGGCGGGCATACCGCCAACGGCCGACCGCATGCACGGCCCATCCCACGTGCACGATGACGAAAGCCAGGGCCCAAGGCTGCCATCGGTGCCCTTGCAGGAACGGCGCCATGACCTGGAAGACGCCGAAACCGGTGAACAGGTTCGAGGCGACGTACCAGGGGATGACCCGGAAAAGATTGCGCAGCTGGCGGTCCAGCAACACCGCGCGCGTGGCCGCATCGGCGTGCGGCAGGGCCCAGCATGTGCGTAGCTCCTTCCACGGCATCGGCATCCCCTTGGCCGGCAATCCCCGCCGGTGGACGCCGGTGGACGGGCATCACCACGGCGCGCGTGATCGACACCCTCCCCTTCGGTACGCTCGCGCCGGAGCGGACATGTCCCTGACCGGGTTTACGCCGCCCGGGCCAAGCGCCGGATCCGGACCGCGTCGGCCAGCCGCTGCAGCACCTGCACCGAGGCCTCCCAATCCAGGCAGCCATCGGTGATGCTCTGGCCGTAGCGCAGCGGTTTGCCTTCGACGAGGTCCTGCCGGCCGCCGACCAGGTGGCTTTCCACCATCACCCCGACGATGCGGCGTTCGCCGGCTTCCAGCTGGCGCGCGATGTCGTCCACCACCGCCGGCTGGTTGTCGGGATTCTTGCCGCTGTTGGCGTGGCTGGCATCGACCATCAGCCGTGCCGGCAATCCCGCCTTGGCCAGGACCTGGCTCGCCGCCTCGATGCTCGCTGCGTCGTAGTTGGGCGCCTTGCCGCCGCGCAGGATCACGTGGCAATCCGGATTGCCGGCGGTGGCGGCGATCGCCGAGCGGCCTTCTTTCGTCACGGCCAGGAAATGGTGCGGATGCGATGCCGCGCCCACCGCGTCCACCGCGATCTTCACGTTGCCGTCGGTGCCGTTCTTGAAGCCCACCGGGCACGACAAGCCGCTGGCCATTTCACGGTGCACCTGGCTTTCGGTGGTGCGCGCGCCGATCGCACCCCAGGCGACCAGGTCGCTGATGTACTGCGGCGAGATCGTGTCCAGGTATTCGCAGCCGGCGGGCAAGCCCAGCGCGTTGATGTCGCGCAGCAGGCCGCGGGCCAGGCGCAGGCCGCGGTTGATGTCGAAACTGCCGTCCAGCGCGGGGTCGTTGATCAGGCCCTTCCAACCCACCGTCGTGCGCGGCTTCTCGAAGTAGACGCGCATGACGACTTCCAGCTCACCCGCCAGCGCATCGCGCAGCGGCTTCAGGCGCGCGGCGTACTCCATCGCAGAGGTCGGATCGTGGATCGAACATGGGCCGATCACCACCACGAGGCGGTCGTCGTGACCGTGCAGGATGCCGTGCAGCGCGTCGCGCGCTTCGGACACCGTCTGCGACACCGCGTCGTCGCAGGGCAGTTCGCCGATGATCGCGGCGGGTGTGACCAGCTCATCGAGTTTCCTGATGCGCAGATCGTCGGTATGGGGGGCCATGGGGTGTCTCCGGAGTCAATAAAAAAGCCGCCAGGTTCGCTGGCGGCTTCAAGGGGATTCTTTCTGGTGTCTACCTAGAATGAACGCAGCCTCGCCACCGCCGTGGGATCGCGGTAATACCAAAACCAAAAGCGGGCGCGGGTCGGATTCATCGGGGCGTAGTGATAACACGGCTTCCGCGAGCTGGCGAATGTTTCATCTGCAACCTGGAACGTCGGATTCAGGGTGCGGCGTACGCACGCATGGAACATCCCCAGGCACGCATCGCCACAAGCGACCGCCGAACGGTGACCGCACGGCGCGCACCCTCGCGTTGGCCCCTCTGTCGCACCCCGGCGACGCCACCGGCTCCGGTACACCATGGCCCTGTCCCGCCGACACCTGCTCGCGGCCCCCGCCGCGCTCGCCGCCACCGCCTTGCTGCCCGGCCCCGTGCTGGCCGCAGTCGCGGCGCAGACGCCCACCCTCCCCGACCTGTCCGACTGGGAGGCCGTGCGCGCGCAGTTCGCGCTGGACCCGGCCTACCTGCATTTCGCCTCGTTCTTCATCGCCAGCCATCCGACGCCGGTGCGCGAAGCGCTGGAAGGCTATCGGCGCGCGATGGACGCCAATCCGTTCCTGGTGGTCGAACGCGCGATGTTCGAGGACGATGCGCACAACCTGCCCCTGCAGGTCTGCACCGAGGCCGCCGACTACCTGGGTGGACGCGCCAACGAAGTCTGCCTGACCCGCAGCACCACCGAAGGCCTCGCGCTGGTCTATCACGGCCTGCCGCTGAAGGCCGGCGATGAAGTGCTGACCACCGTCCACGACCACTACTCGCACCATGAATCGATCCGGCTGGCCACCGCGCGCGCCGGCGCCACGATGCGCAAGATCGCGCTGTTCGCCTCGTCCGCGGACGCCAGCGTCGACGAGATCGTCGGCAACCTGAGAGCGGCGATACGGCCGGCCACGCGCGTGGTCGGCATCACCTGGGTGCACTCCAGCACCGGCATCCGCCTGCCGATCCGCGAGATCGCCGCGATGCTGCGCGGCCTTCCCAACCCGCCGCTGCTGGTCGTCGATGGCGTGCACGGGCTCGGCGCCGCCGACGACACCGTTGCCACGATGGGCGCGGACTATTTCTGCGCCGGCACGCACAAGTGGATGTTCGCGCCGCGCGGCACCGGATTGGTGTGGGCGAACGCGGCGAACTGGGGCCGCCTGCAACCGCTGGTGCCCAACTTCACCGAGATCGAGAGCTACAACGCCTGGACCGAAGACCGCCCGCCGGCCGGCCCCGCGAACGCGGCGCGGATGATGCCCGGCGGTTTCCACGCCTTCGAACACCAATGGGCGATGGGGGCCGCCTTCCGCATGCACAAGCAGATGCAGCGTCCGCGCGTCGCCGCCCGCATCACCGCAATGAACGACCAGCTCAAGCAAGGCTTGGCCACCCTGCCGAAGGTGAAGATGCATACGCCCCGCGCGGCGGCGTTGTCGGCGGGACTGGTCGCCTTCGAGATCGAGGGCGTGGGACCCACCGACATCGTGAAGCAGCTGCTCGCGCGCCGCATCGTCGCCAGCACCAGTCCGTATGCCGTCAGCTATGCCCGGCTGGCGCCGAGCCTGGTGAACACGCCCGCCGAGGTCGACGAGGCCCTGCGCGCGGTGCGTGCACTCGCCACCTGAACACGCCGGCGCCACCGCATCCGCCAAGCGGTGGCCCATGGCCCGGGCAATGCGCGTTGGTTCCCCATGCCGGTCGTTGCAAGGCGACCCGCCGTTTCCTTCGCCCCGACCGGATCGTCATGCCCCCGAACGACGCTTCTCCCCGCCCGCTGGACGACATGTTCGGCGAGGTCTATCAGGAACTGCGCCGGCTGGCGCACAAGCAACGCCTTCCCCGCGATGGCGCCACCCTCGACACCACCGCGCTGGTGCATGAGCTGTACCTGCAAATGAGCCACCAACAGCCGCAGTTCACCCACACGCGGCAGTTCTACGCGTATGCGGCGCGCGCCATGCGGCACATGCTGGTCGACCGTGCGCGCGAGCGGGCGCGCATCAAGCACGGCGGCGACCTGCGGCGCACCGACTACCGCGACACGCTCGCCGGCCAGGTGACGATCGATCCGCACCACGCGCTCGAACTCGACCAGGCCCTGCGACGCCTGGCGGTGGACGATGCGCGCGCCGCCGAGGTGGTGGAACTGCACTACTTCGCCGGACTGCCGCTGGAGCGCATCGCCGAGCTCTGCGAGCTGAGCGTGCGCACCGTCCACCGCGACTGGCAATACGCCCGCGCCTTCCTCGGGGCCCAGCTGGCCGCGTAAACGCGGCCCCATGTCAGGGTCCGGCCCCGAAAAGCGCTTGATGGCAGACCCTTTCCCGCAAAGACCCACCATGCCTTCCCTGCGCCAGTCGTTCGATACGGTCGTGGACCTGCCCCCCGAGGCACGGCGCGACTGGATGGACCGGCACTGCCCCGACCCGACCGACCGCCATCACCTGGAGGCTTTGCTCGCCGCGCACGCTCGCACCGAGCCGCTGCTGCTGGATACGCCGGTCGCGGCCGTGATCGATGCGATGAAGGGGGAGGACGCCCGCCCTACGCAGGCATGGATCGGCGAGCGCATCGGCGCGTTCCGGCTGATCGCACCTCTCGGCCAGGGCGGCATGGCGAGCGTGTTCCTCGGTGAACGCGAGGACGTCGATTTCCATCAACGCGTGGCCGTGAAGCTGTTGCGGCGCGGCCCGTATTCGGAACTGCAGCAGCAGCTGTTCCGGCGCGAACGGCAGACGCTGGCCGCGCTCGCGCACCCGGCCATCGCGCGCCTGATCGACGGCGGCGTGACCGACGCCGGCGTGCCCTATCTCGTCATGGACCACGTGGACGGGCTGCCGATCACGCGCCATGCGGACGTGCGCGCCCTGGACACCACCGCGCGCCTGCGGCTGCTGTGCGAAGTCTGCCGCGCGGTGGAGGCGGCGCATCGGCAGCTGGTGGTCCACTGCGATCTCAAACCCTCCAACATCCTGGTCACGGCTGAAGGCGCGCCCCGGTTGCTGGACTTCGGCGTCGCCCGCCTGCTCGACGCCGCCGGCGACAACGAAGGCGCGGCCGCCATCGGGCTTACCCCGGGGTATGCGGCGCCCGAGCAGTACACCGGCGCCGCCGTGACCACCGCTACGGATGTGTACGCGCTGGGCGTGTTGATGCAGGAGTTGCTCAGCGGCGAACGCCCCGGCGACGCCGCGCCTGCGTCGTCCACGCTGAAGGGCGACCTGGGGGCGATCCTCGCGAAAGCGACCGACGTCGATCCCGCACGACGCTATGCATCGGCCGGCGACCTGGCCGACGATCTCGAACATCACCTGCGCCACGAACCCGTGCGCGCACGCGCGCCTTCGCCGCTGCATCGCATGCGCCTGTTCGCCCGCCGTCACCGCGGCGGTGTGGCCGTGGCCGCCGTGCTGATGGTCGCCGTCCTCGCCAGCCTGTCGGCGGCGCTGTGGCAGGCGCATACGGCACGCCTCGCCGCCGCCGAGGCGCAAGACCAGGCCTGGCGCGCGCGCCACGAAGCGCAACGTGCGAATGCCGTGCGCGACCTGTTGGTGCAACTGTTCGAGAACGAAGTGCCGAAGGGGCCGCGCAGCACGCTGCCGGATACCGCCACGCTGCTGCAGCGCGGTGCCGAGCGCGCACGCACCGACCTTGTCGCGACGCCGGCCCTGCAGGTGGAGATGCTGGTGGTGATCGCGCGCATCTACGACGAGATGTCCCGCTACGACGATGCGCGTCCGCTGCTGGCGAGCGCCGTCGCCACGGCGCGCACCCTGCCCGCGCGCGACCATGCCGCGCTGGGGATGGCGCTTAGCCAACAGGGACAGCTCGCCTCCAGCGAGAAGGACTATCCGGCGGCACTCACGCTGTTGAACGAAGCGCTCACGGTCCAGCGTGGCGTCGATCCGCAGGGGCTCGCCGCGGCGCTGACCTACCATCGCCGCGCGATCGTCCACAGCGAAGTCGACGAGCACCAGGCCGCCATCGCCGACCACCTGACCGCGATCCGCATCCAGCAGGCACGGCTGACACCCCGCGATCCGCGCCTGGTCCGCAGCTACGGCGCGCTCGGTACCGCCTACACGCGCGCGCACCAGCCCGGCCAGGCCGTGCGTTGGCAACGGCATGCCCTGACGTTGACGCGCGCGGCGTACGGCGACGAACACCCCGAGACGTCGCGGCGGCTCAGCAACTACGGCATCGCCTTGATGGCCGCGGGTCGGATGTCCGCCGCCGAAGCGCCGCTGCAGGAAGCGGTCGCCATCGCCCGCCGCATCTATCGCGGGCCGAATGCGGACGTCGCCCCGCGCGTGCACAACCTCGGCAGCGTCTACCTCGCGCTCGGCCGCTTGGACGAGGCCGAGCGGCTGTTGCGCGAAGCGCTCGACATCGAGCATGCGATCGGCCGCGCGCGCGCGCCCGGCATCGGCTTTTCGTTGGCGAAGCTGTCGCGCATCCAGGAACTGCGCGGCGACCTGGCGGGCGCACGTACGCTGGCCGACGCGGCCCGCGCGCAACTGGATAAGGTGCTGCCGCCCACCCACGAACAGCGGCTCGATGCCGAGTTACGTGTCATGCGCCTGCAGCTGGTGGCCGGCTTGCATCGCGACCTGCGCGAGGACGCCATCGATCTGCAGCGGCGGGCTGATGCGCTGAAGGAACCGTATCTGTCGGCGACCGCGCTGTACGTACGCGCGCTGGCGCATGCGCGGCAGGGCGAAGATGCCCGCGCCATCGCGATGATCCGGCAGGCGCTGCAGATCAGCGCACGCCCGCGCTCATTCCCGCACGACCTGATCGCGTGGTATGCCACGCTGGCGCACTTATACGAACGTACCGGCGACCCGGCGGCCGCCGCACGCACGCGCCGCGAAGGCCTCGCCTTCGCCGACCGCCTCGAGGTCCCCAAGACGCATCCCGCGCGCCGCGCATTGGTAGCGCCCGCAACCGTCACGATGGCCAACGCCCCCTGAACCACCGCGGGTTGGCGCGTGTCAGTGAGCATCACCGGAAAGCGCTTGTCTCTATGGACCCACACGCAGAGACCGGACTTCCATGTTGCTCTCCCGCCACGCTACACCCGCCCCCGATTCGCTGACCGATGCTTCCACGCCCCCTGTTTCCACTGCACAGGGCGACGATGCCGAAACCCCGCTGCATGCCGCGCCACCGCGTCTGTGGACGCGCCTGGCGCAACGCCTGGCCTGTGTGTTCGCGCCACGCCACGCCGCCCGCCAGGGACTGCTGCAACTCGATGAAGCGTCCGCGTTCGCCGGTTGCCCTCGCGGCATCGAAGGCTGCCCCGAACATCGGGAAACGCTGTCGCTGCGCGGCCGACGCGTGCAGATGGTGTCCTGGGGCGATCCGCGCCGGCAGCCCTACGTGCTGTTGCCGCCGCTGGACGCGACTGGTCGCGATGCGATGGCGGCCTGGGTACGCGCACTGACGGCGCAAGGATTCGCCGTGGTCGCCTTCGCCCGCGAAGGCCGCACGGTGGCCACGCAGACCTCGACGCTGCTGGAGACCACGGGCGACATGCTCGAAGTCGGCCGTCGCTGCGGCGAAGCGGCGGCGGTGATCGGGCACTCGCTCGGCGCCATGTCGGTCGTGCTCGCGCTGCACCAGGGCCTGCGGGCCAAGCAGGCGATCCTGGTCTCCGCGCAGGCCGATCCGCGCGCTGCGCTGCACCGCTTCGTCGATCGCGCCGGGATGGGGCCGCGCGTGGGCGCACGCATGCTGGCGCTGCTCGAGTCGCGCATCGGCCAGGGCCTGGACGCGCTGCAGGCGCACCGCATCGCGCCGGCCATCGGCATCCCCGTGCTGGTCGTCCACGACTTGCTGGACGACGAAGTGCCGTGGGACGAAGGCGAGCGCTTCGCCCGTCATCTGACCGCCGCGCGCCTGCTGACCACGCTGGACCTCGGCCACCACGGCGTCCTGAACGATCCGACGGTGCTCCGCGACTGTCTGCGCTTCCTGAAGGGCGAAGCGATCGGCGACAAGGTCGTGTCCTCGCCCAACCTGCCGTATGGCGTCACCTGAGCCGGTGTCGGCGCGCCACCGGGACGGCGCCGCACCCGCGTGCGTCGTCCGCTTCCGCCACGCACGACGCAACCCGGGCCACGACGGCGACGACGCCAGCGGCCTCTGCCTGCGTGGCGGCCGCGGCATGCACGCGCCCGCGGCGCGCGGCGGCTGCACGCTGGTCATCGCGCTGCGGGGCGCCGTCGACGTCGAGACCGACGACGGCGTGTTCCGCCTCGGTGGGCGCCGCTTCCTCGCGCTTGCCGGCGACGTACCGCGCCGGATCCTCGCCGGCCCCGGTGCCGACTGGATCCTCGTGCACGCGCCTTCGCGCTGGGTGCAGGCGCTGACCGCGCCCACGGATCGGCGTGGCCTGGCGTCGCCGCTGTTGTTGCCCGCGGCGCTGCCGATGGATCGCGGCATGCTGCATCGTGTGTCGTCCCTGCTGCGCCTTGCGCCGCACCCGTGCGACGGCGAGGCCGGCCGGGAACTGGCAGGCCTGGTGCTGGCCGCACGCGAGGCGCAGACGCATGCGGTGGATTGGGTGGAACGTGCCTACGGACGCAGCGAGCGCCATCGGCGCACCGTCGTCGCCCGCCTGCTGACGGCCCGCAATCGCATCCTCAACGCACCCTTCGATACGCACGACCTGCGTGCACTGGCGGACGCCGCGCGCTACTCGCCTTCGCATTTCCTGCGCTCGTTCCGCGACGTTTTCGGGATGACGCCGCATGACTTGCTCACCCACACCCGCCTGCTGCGCGCCTGTGCGCTGATCCAGGACGGCAAGCTGGCGATCTGCGAGATCGCCGCCAGTGTGGGCTACGAGAGTCGGCACGCGTTCTCCCGCTCGTTCAAGCGGGCCACCGGCATCACCGCGACCCGTTTCCGCACCTCGAACCGTTGAACCGTCGGCGACCTTCGCCAAAGCGCGACGATGGCACCCCATCGCCGCGATCGCGGGTGCCTCCCTCCGACCGCGGCACACGACACTGACGGCACAACATCCATCCCATCCCACTGCGCATCGGGGCACTCTCTCCCCGGTGCGTCTTTTTTTGTGCGCGACAAAAAAGGCCGCGCCCTTGCGGACGCGGCCCCATGCCCTGCACCCGTCGGGTCAGAACTTCTGCTGGTACTTCAGGTAAAGGAAACGCCCGATGTCGTAGCCGCCGTAGTACGAGTAGCCGGAGTTCGGCTGCGAGAACATCGGCGGCCCATAGCGTTCGAACACGTTGTTCGCGCCGAGCGAGATGCTTGCGTTCCACGGCGCCTGGTAGCGCACCTGCACGTCATGGAACGTCGTCGAGGGGCGCTCGTTCAACCGCAGGCGCTGCCCGCCCGTCCACGGCGCGCTGTAGTCGGGCAGGCTGCAGATGTCGTCGAAGTTGCAGCGCTCCTTCAGGCCGGAGTAATACCGCATGCCCCAGGAAATGCCCCAGCTTCCGCGCTCCCAGCCCAGGTTGAGGTTGGAGCGCACGCGGAAGTTGGCACCGGTGCCCACCGACATGCCATTCAACGGTTGTGGCGGGTTGTCCTCCAGGTCGTCGGTCTTGAGTTCGAGCTTGCTGATGTACGTGCTGAGCCAGCTGGCACTGAAGGTGCCCCAGGCCGTCGTCCGGCGGTAGTTGACGTCGAAGTCGAAGCCCTCGGTCTCGACATGGCCGACGTTGATCGGCGTCGTGATGAACGACGTGATCTGGCCATCGGCGTCGCGCACGAACCGCGAGCCGGTCGACGCGTTGCAGCGCGCTTCGATCCCGCGCAGGTAGCAGTCGTCCAGCACCTGCGTTTCGGTATCGGGGACGATCGTGTTCTCGATGCGGATCGTCCACCAGTCCAGCGACAGGTTGAGGCCCGGCGCGAACGAGGGGCTGAACACCACGCCGAGCGTCACCGATTCGGACGTCTCCGGCGTCAGGTCCGGATTGGCGCCGGCGACGAACGGGATCGGCGTCTGCGTGCCGGGGCCGTTGGCGATGCCGTCGGCGTCGTTGGCGGGCTGCCGGAAATCGACGGGGACGTCCTGCAGGCAACGCGCATTGCCCCGCGCCGCGCCGAACGCCGTGTCGCAGGGATCGGTGTAGAACGAGAACGTCTGCGATGCGCCGCCGTACAGGTTGCTGACGTCCGGTGCGCGGAAGCCTTCGGCCCAGGTACTGCGGACCAGCAGCGAATCCACCGGCCTCCACTTCAGGCCCAGCTTGCTGTTGGTGGTGTCGCCGAAGGTGTCGTAGTCCGAGTATCGCGTCGCCGCGCTGAGCGTCAGTTCCTGGGCGAACGGCACATCGGCGAGCAATGGCACCTGCACTTCGGCATACACCTCATCGAGGCTGTAACCGCCCGACGTCGGCCCCGCGGCGAGATCGGTCGAGCCGCCGGATTGCGCGAGCGCGTCGGGAGAGAACTCGCCGTACTCCTTGCGATGCTCCACGCCCACCGCGATCGCCAGGTCGCCGGCCGGCAGGGTCATCAGCGTGCCGGTGAGGTTGGCGAAGTAGTCCTGCGTCTTCGTCATCGAGATCGCCTGGCCCACCGGGAAGATGAACTGCCTCACCGCCGGGTCCATCGCCGAGCCATCACCCGGGCCGCCATAGCCGAACGGCAACAGCGGATTCCACGGTGTGCATTCGCCCTGGCTGGTGCCCAGCGGAATCGGATTGTCCGGGGTGCCGCATTGGACCACGCCCTGGCTGTTGAGGAACGAGGGCCCCACCGCCATCCGTACCGCGGCCAGGTTGAGGTTGCCGGTACCGACCTGCACGCCCTTGTTCTGGTTGTACAGGTAGCCGACATCCCAATCCCAACTGCGGCCGCCCAGGTCGAAGTAACCCGACAAGCCGCCACTGAAGCGATAGGTGCTCAGCGACAGCCGGTTCTCACGCGGCGCTTCCCAGCCGCGGCGGGTGAAGTGCACCTCGGTGGGATCCGCATCGCCGCTCTGGTTGCCGACCGGGTTGTAGTAGCTGTCGATCGACATCGGCGTGTCGAACGCCTGCGACGAATACGGATAGCCCGCATTGCGGGAGAACGACGCGCGATCGGTGTACAGCATGTCGCCGCTGAAGCGGATGCGATCGCTCAGCGCGTAGTCGATATTGACGAACACCGACTTGCGCTCGATGCCCGCCAGCAGCGTGGACTGCTGGACCGGCAGCGAAAAATCCGTATCGTTCAGCGCGCGATAGCTGTCCAGGTCGCGCGGATCGAGGCCGGGCGTCTCGCGTCGCAGGGTGAAGTTGCCGCGCCCGGGAACGATCAGCCGACCGTACTGGGTGGTCGCGCTCTCGCCGCCTGGCCGCGGCGCCCTGCCCTCGCCCATCGGGAAGCGGTTCGCCGAGAACCAGCGGTCGATCGCCCACACGGGGTCCTCTTCCGTGTACTCCGCGCCCACCGTGACCGACCCCCGATCCGTACCGAAGCCCGCGACGAGGTCGACCACGGTGCGCTGGCCGTCGCCCTGCGAGTACTGGCCGCCATAGACGCTCGCCTGCAGGCCGTCGACGTTGCGCCGGGTGATCAGGTTGATGACGCCGGCGATCGCATCGGACCCGTACAACGTCGACGCGCCGTCCTTCAGCACCTCGATGCGCTCGATCATCGCCGCCGGAATCTGCGAGATGTCCTGCAGGCCACCGGTGGTGATGCCCAACCGCTTGCCGTTGACCAGTATCAGGGTGCGGTTGGGGCCGAGATTGCGCAGGTCGATGTACGCGCCGCCCACCGCCTCGCCCGCGGCCAGGGGCGCCGTGCGGCTGACCGCAGGGCTGCCGGCGCTGGTGATGTTCTGCAGGATGTCGGCGACCGAATTGAAGCCCTGCTTCTGGATGTCCTCGCGCGAGATCACCAGGACCGGCGCCGCAGTCTCCACGTCGACCTGGCGGATGCGCGACCCGGTGACTTCGATGCGGTCCAACGTGGTGGGTGGCGCGCCTTCCGGCGCGGATGGCGTCTGCGCGTGGGCGGCCGCCGCGGTGGCCGCGCACGCGACCAGGGCGACGCGGATCGCGTCGCGCAATGCATGTCGTTTCATCTGACTTCTCTCTCCCGATGGATGTCCTGCGGACGTGCTCGGTGAAAACTGCGTTAAGCACCGAAGTTCGTACGCTACGGAGCGGGTCCGGCGGAGAGGTGTCCCGCGCGCGCCTTTAGGGGAGCGCTTGTTGCGGTGTCGCGATGCGCATATCGCGGAAAACAAAAAGCCCCGCATCGCTGCGGGGCTCTTCGTGGAACGGTGACGCGGGATGCAGGGACTTAGAAGTCCATGCCGCCCATGCCGCCCATGCCGCCGCCCGGAGCGGCCGGCTCTTCCTTCTTCGGCGCTTCGGCCACCATCGCTTCGGTGGTGATCATCAGGCCGGCGATGGATGCCGCGTTCTGCAGGGCCGAACGGGTGACCTTGGTCGGGTCCAGGATGCCGAACTCGATCATGTCGCCGAACTCGCCGTTGGCGGCGTTGTAGCCGAAGTTGCCCGAACCGTCCTTGACGCGGTTGACGATCACCGACGGCTCTTCACCGGCGTTGGTGACGATCTCGCGCAGCGGGGCTTCCATCGCGCGCAGGGCGATCTGGATGCCGTGGTTCTGGTCTTCGTTGGCGCCCTTCAGGTTGCCGATGGTCTGCAGCGCGCGGATCAGCGCCACGCCACCGCCCGGGACCACGCCTTCTTCCACCGCCGCACGCGTGGCGTGCAGGGCGTCTTCGACGCGGGCCTTCTTTTCCTTCATTTCGATTTCGGTCGAGGCACCGACCTTGATCACGGCCACGCCGCCGGCCAGCTTGGCCACGCGTTCCTGCAGCTTCTCGCGGTCGTAGTCCGACGAGGTCTCTTCGATCTGCGCCTTGATCTGCTTGATGCGCGACTGGATGCGCTCGGCATCGCCGGCGCCGTCGATGATGGTGGTGTTCTCCTTCGAGATCACGACCTTCTTCGCACGACCCAGGTCGTTGATGGTGGCCTTCTCGAGCTGCAGGCCGACTTCCTCGGAGATCACCGTGCCGTTGGTCAGCGTGGCGATGTCTTCCAGGATGGCCTTGCGGCGGTCACCGAAGCCCGGCGCCTTGACGGCGGCGACCTTGACGATGCCGCGGATGGTGTTGACCACGAGGGTGGCCAGCGCTTCGCCTTCCACTTCCTCGGCCACGATCAGCAGCGGCTTGCCGGCCTTGGCGACGCCTTCCAGCACCGGCAGCAGTTCGCGGACGTTGGAGACCTTCTTGTCGTGGATCAGGATGAAGGGGTCGTCGAATTCGACCTGCTGCGACTGCTGGTTGTTGATGAAGTACGGCGACAGGTAGCCGCGGTCGAACTGCATGCCCTCGACGACGTCGAGTTCGTTCTCCAGGCCCGAGCCTTCTTCAACCGTGATCACGCCTTCCTTGCCGACCTTCTTCATCGCTTCGGCGATGATGTCGCCGATGTTGCTGTCGGAGTTGGCCGAGATCGTGCCGACCTGGGCGATCGCCTTGTCGTCGGCGGTCGGCTTGGAGAGCTTCTTCAGCTCTTCGACGGCGGCCTTCACGGCCTGGTCGATGCCGCGCTTCAGGTCCATCGGGTTCATGCCGGCGGCGACGGCCTTGGAGCCTTCGCGGATGAACGCCTGCGCCAGCACGGTGGCGGTGGTGGTGCCGTCACCGGCGTTGTCGGAGGTCTTGGAAGCGACTTCCTTGACCATCTGCGCGCCCATGTTCTCGAACTTGTCGGCCAGTTCGATTTCCTTGGCGACGGAGACGCCGTCCTTGGTGATCGTCGGGGCGCCGAAGCTCTTCTCGAGCACGACGTTGCGGCCCTTCGGGCCGAGGGTGGCCTTGACGGCATTGGCGAGGATGTTCACGCCGCGCACCATGCGCGAACGGGCGTCTTCACCGAAACGGATATCTTTGGCTGCCATGTGCAACTCCAGGAATATTGAGAGTGGTTCGTACGGCGGGCGCGGGGCCCGCCATCAAAGAGGATTGCGGTGACGTGGGCGGCGGCGCAGGGCCGCCGCGCGCGATCAGCCGAGGATCGCGAGGACGTCGTCTTCCTTGATGATCTTGTACTCGATGCCGTCCTGCTTGTAGGCGGAACCGGAGTACTGGCCGTAGATCACCTTGTCGCCGACCTTGACCTTCGGGGCGCGCACGCCGCCGGTGGCTTCGACGAACTTGCCTTCGCCGACGGCGATGACTTCACCCTTGGTGGGCTTTTCCTTGGCGGCGTCGGGAATGATGATGCCGCCCAGCGAGGTTTCTTCGGCTTCGATCGGCTTGACCACCAGACGGTCGTACAGCGGCTTGATGTTGCTCATGTCAATCCTCTTAAGTGATTGATTGGACTAGGAAAGGGTCGGGGATTTTAGCACTCGCCTCAGGGGAGTGCCAACGCCACGGGTACAAAAACCCGGCCAGGCCGGGATGCAGGGGATATGGGGGGGCGCCGGTCGGCGTTCAAGGGCGGGTGCGCATCTTTGTCGCAGGGGCCCGCCGGGCGGGTCTGCAATAATCGACGGCCCATGCCTGTCTTCCTGATCCTGTCGACCTGCCCGGACGCCGACACCGCCCAGCGGCTGGCGCGGACCCTGGTGGAGGAACGCCTGGCCGCCTGCGCCAGCGTCCTGCCGGGCCTGGTGTCGACCTACCGCTGGCAGGGCCAGGTGGAACAGGCGGCCGAGGTCCAGCTGCTGGCCAAGACCACCACCGACCGGCGCGAGGCCCTGATGACCCGGCTGGCCGAGCTGCATCCGTATGAACTGCCGGAGATCCTGGCGGTCGAAACCGCCGCCGGCCTGCCCGCCTACCTGGACTGGGTCGCTGCGGAAACCCGTGCCGACGCCTGACCCGAGTGACCCGATGACGCCAATCCGTACCCTGTTCGCCCGCCTGCTCCTGCCCCTCGCCGTGCTGGTGGCGCCCGCCGCCTCCGCCGCGATCACCCAGGACGACCTGCTGCCGGTGGACGACGCCTTCGTGCTGACGGCCAGTGCGCCGACGCGCGACCGCATCGAGGTGCGCTGGAAGATCACCGAGGGCTACTACCTGTACCGGCACCGGACCGGCGTGGAGGCCGATCCCGGCTTCGCCGCACAGCCGCTGCAGCTGCCGAAGGGCAAGGCCTACCGCGACGAGTTCTTCGGCGATGTCGAGACCTATCGCGGCGAACTGGTCGCCACCCTGCCCGGCCGGCCGGCGCCGGGCACCGACAGTGTCAGCCTGAAGATCAAGTATCAGGGCTGCGCGGATGCCGGCATCTGTTACCCGCCGCAGACGCGCACGCTGAAAGTCGCGCTGCCGCCCGCTGCGGACGAGGCCTTCGTCCCGCTGGGCGCGGGGGCGACCGGGGGCGGCCTGCTGGGGCAGAAGGCGCAGCCCGGCATCGACGCGTTGCCGTTGCCGGCCGAACAGGCGTTCGCCTTCGAAGCCATCGCCTTCGACGGCGACCAGCTGCTGCTGCGCTTCACCCCGGCACGCGGTTACTACGTCTACCGCGACCGCACGTCGATGGCGCTGGAAGGCGCGCAGGGCGTATCGCTGCAAGCGCCGCGCTGGCCGAAGGGCAAGGCGCACCGCGACGAGCATTTCGGCGACGTCACCGTCTACTTCGACCAGGCCGAAGTGCCGGTGCCGCTGAAGCGCGACACCGCCAAGGCCGTGACGGCGACGTTGCGGGTGACGTTCCAGGGCTGCCAGACCGATGGCATCTGCTATCCGCCGATGACGCGCCGGGTGAAGCTCGCGATCCCCGCCGGCACGGTGACGCCTTCTGATGCGGTAGTGAGCGAAGCGCCCGCCGTCGTGGCACCCGTGGCCACGCCTGTCGATGCGCCGGCAGAGACGACGACGGCCGCGAAGATCCCTGACACGACCGCCGATGTCGAGCGCACGCGTCCGCCCAAGAACGTGCTTGCGAACACCAAGGGCTACGGGTCCATCTCGCTGCTGACCGCCTTCGCGTTCGCGCTGCTGGGCGGCCTGGTGCTCAACCTGATGCCGTGCGTGTTGCCGATCCTGTCGTTGAAGGCGCTGTCCCTCGCCGAAAGTGGCCGCGGTGGCCACGATGCTCGCCGGCGTGCGCTCTGGTACACGGCTGGCGTACTGGTCAGCTTCATCGCGGTAGGCGCGATCGCGATCGCGCTGCGCTACGCGGGCCAGGCGCTGGGCTGGGGCTTCCAGTTGCAGCAACCGTGGGTGGTCGGCGTGCTCGCCTACGTCATGTTCGCCGTGGGCCTGAGCCTGTCGGGCGTGTTCAGCGTCGGCCATCGCCTTGCAGGCGCCGGCCACGGATTGGCGACGCGCAGCGGTCCGGCCGGCGACTTCTTCACCGGCGTGCTCGCCGTCGTCGTGGCCAGTCCGTGCACTGCACCGTTCATGGGCGTCGCGCTGGCCTACGCGTTCACGGCGCCGGGCGTGCTGGGGTTGTTGGTGTTCGCGGTGCTCGGTCTGGGCCTGGCGCTGCCCTTCCTGCTGATCGGCTTTGTGCCGGCGCTGGCCAACCGCTTGCCGCGGCCGGGCGCGTGGATGGACACGCTCAAACAGGTCCTCGCGTTCCCGATGTACCTCACCGCGGCGTGGCTGCTGTGGGTACTGGGCAACCAGCGCGGCGTCGATGCGATCGGCCTCGCGCTCGCCGGCCTGGTCCTGCTGGCGCTGGGCCTGTGGTGGTGGCAGCGCCTGCGCTTGCGCGCGGCCCCGCTGCAGCGCGTGCTGGCCGTGCTGCTGGTCGCGGCATCGGTGGTGCCGTTGGTGGTCGCGCACCGTCTGCCGAAGGCGTCCACGATCACGACGCGGGGCGAGGATCATGTCGCCTACTCCGCCGAAGCGCTGGGCACGCTGCGCGCCGAGGGCCGCATCGTCTTCGTCGACATGACGGCGGACTGGTGCGTCACCTGCAAGGCCAACGAGAAGGCGGTGCTCAACACGCCTGCGTTCCGCGAGCTGCTCAGCCGCCATGACGCGGTGATGATGACGGGCGACTGGACGAACGTGGACCCGGCCATCACCGCCTTCCTCGAAGAACATGGTGCCGTCGGCGTGCCTTTGTACGTGATGTATCCGCGTGGTGGCGGTGCCGGCGAAGTGCTGCCGACCGTGCTCACGCAGGATGGCATGCGCCAGGCGTTCGAGCGCGCCGCACGATGAAAGCGACCACCACGCGTGTGCTGCTGGTGGCGGTGGCCGCCGGCGGCCTGGGCCTGCTGGCCAGCCTGTGGTTCAACGGCAATCCCTTCTGGCGCACGCAGGTGGGCGAACGCGCCCTGCACGCGGCCACCAATGCCACCGCACCCGCGCCGCCGGCAGGTGTCACGCCTGCGGGCATCGGCGACCCCATGCCGGCCATTGCGTTGCCGGGACTGAATGGCGCCATCGTCGACCTGCGCACGCGCTATGCGGGCAAGCGACTGCTGATCAACGTGTGGGCGAGCTGGTGCGGGCCATGCATCGAAGAGATGCCGGAGCTCGATCGCTTCGCCGCCACGCAGGGCGCGGACGGCGTACAGGTGATCGGCCTCGCGCTCGACACGCCCGAAGGCGTGCGCGACTTCACCGCCCAGGTGCCCGTGCGTTACCCGATCGTACTGGATACGCCAGGCCCGGCCGATGCCAGCGTGTGGCTGGGCAATGCGAAGGGCGTGCTGCCGTACACCGTGCTGGTGGATGCCGACGGCCGCATCGCGCGGCAAAAGATCGGCCCCTTCGCCCACAGCGAGATCAGCGGCTGGGTCGACTGACCCGGCCGGCGCATTGCGCGCCGTTCATTCCTCTTCTCCGTCACCCGCGGCCTGCCGATCACCCGGTCGCACGCGCCCGCCTTTCGCACCGATGCGCGCCATGTGCGCGCGATCCTGGCTGACTTTCGCGCCGCCCTTCTTGCCGGCTTCGCGCGCGTCCTCGCTGTCGAACTGATGCGCACGGCCACGCTTCTGCGCCGCGCGACCGCCTTTGCTCGCGATCTCCTTGCGTTGCTCCGGCGTGAGCAGCGCGAAACCCCACTTGCGCTTCTTCTCAGCCATCGCGGTCATCCACGCAAGCGAACGCAACCGTGCGACACCTGCGATGCGATGCGATGAGCGCGTGAACGCCGTTCATTCACATGACTCGATGTGATGCAGTGCACGCATGCCCACATCACTGGCTTGTTGCTGAAGCGGACTCAGCAGAAATCGTCGCGATGCCTTCGCAATCCTTATGATCGGGGCACACAAGAAAACACCTTTGTGTTTCTCCTCGAAGAACCACGTTGTGTCCGTCGATGACGGACCGGATCGCGTCCTGCGATCACCACTCCCCCCGTGCAAGCGAGAAGGCTGTTCCCATGACCAAGGCTGTCCCGATGAAACTCCCCGACGATTTCCAGTGGATCGAAGCAACGCCCGATGACGACTGGAGTGGTGCCCGCCTGGACTTGGATGGCCATCCCATACTGGAAGTGAGCGCATGCCGCGGCGGCTGGCTCGTGGTGGTGCTGTTGGACGATCCCCGCCAGCCGCAGGCCAACGTCGCCGTGCGCTCGGTGCCTGCCGGCATGCGCTGGTCGGCGCGTTGGGCGCTGGCGCGTACTGATCGCCTGCGCGTGCTGGCCGCGCGCATGAATGCGCCACGCCCGTCGCCGGGCACGGCGCGCCCGTCACCCGCGCTGTCGCTGGCCGCGCGGCCGCTGCCCTATGCGCGCGAGGAAGAAACACTGGATGCCTGACGCGCATCGGGCCACGATCAGTTGCCGCGGTCGAAGTTGTACTGCGCCGCGGCCGCATTGCTGATGATGCCGGACAACGGCAGCAGCTGGGTCAGGAAGCGATTCCAGCGCGTCACGCCCGCCGGACCCACCCAGACCACGTCGCCGGGCCGCAGCGAGAAGCGGTCCGCCAGCGTGAACGCCACCGGCGAGGTCGCATCGAGGTGGTACACGGTGGCCTGCTCGTGCGAGTTGTCTTCCATGCCGCGGATCACGTAGACCGCGCCGCCTTTGGCGGTCACCGGATTCAGACCGCCGGTCTGGCCCAGCGCCTGGGTCAGGCTCATGTCGGTGGTCTTGAAGGTGAGCGCCTGCGGGCGCAGCACCTCGCCGATCACGTAGACCTGCTTGCGGTCGTTGAACGGCATGTGCAGGCGATCCCCCGGCTTGAGGTACACATCGGCCGCGACGGTGCCGCCGCGGTTCAAGGCATCGAGGTCGAGCGGATAGTCGGTGCCGTCGCGCGTCAGCACGAAGCCGGACAGGTCGGCTTCCTGCACATTGATGCGCGCACGACCCACTGCCTGCGCCAGCGTCAGCGGCACGGTGGTGAATTCCTGCGGCGTGGTGTCCTCGAACGCGCCTTGCAGGGTGACCTTCGCGCCATGGCCGACCACGTTGACATCGACCTGCGGCGACTTCAGGTACTGGCTCAACCGGCTCGCGAGCGTGCTGCGCACCTGCTCGATCGTCATGTCGGTGACGTTGAGCTTGCCCGCGTACGGGAAGAAGAAGCTGCCATCCGGCTGCACCAGGCGGCCGTTGGTGGCCGCCTGCTGCTGATTGCCGGCAGGCGTGGTGAGCTCGGGGTGATCCCACACAGTGACGATCAAGGTGTCGCCGGGCTGGATACGGTAGGCCTCGGGCTGGTACTGGGCCAGCGCCGGCGGCAGCGCGACGGCCTTGCGCGGCGCGGCGACCAGCGACTGCGTGATCGGGACCATGCGCACGTCGCTCTGCGCTTCGCCATCGCCGCTGGGCACGCTGGCGTTGCGCATCATGCGCTGGCCGGGACCCAGCGAACACGCGGACAACGACGCGATGATCGCCGTGGCGAGCAGGACTTGGACAGGACGTTGGATATTCACCAGCGGGCACCTCGTGGAATCGGATGGCGGCGAGCCATGCAATGCATGCGCTCGCGGTCGTGCACCGGATCGTGGCAACGGCAGCGTGAAGAGAACGGCGGCAGCACCCCAACCGCGGATTAATGCGCGGGCGCGCCGATCCATGCGGCGGTCAACGCCGCGAACTCCTTGAACGCGCGGCCACTGCGCCACAGCGCACGCCGCGACGGCAGCCAGCGTTCACGCAAGCCGATCGCAGGCCGCCCTTCCGGCACCGGGACCGGTGTCACCTCGGCGCCGGCCTGGGTGAAGAGCAGCGTGGCGCGCGGCATATGCAACGCCGAGGTCACGAGCAGCACATGGCGACCGCCGTGACCCGCCTCGAGCAGGGCCGTGCTGAAGCGTGCGTTGTCGCGCGTGTCGTGGCTGCGTTCCTCGAGCAACAGCGCGTTCTGCGGCACACCGAGACGCTGGATCGCATCGGCCATGCGGCGGGCTTCGGTGGTGTTGCCGACGCCACCGCCACTGAGGATGACCTTCGATGCCTTGCCGGCATGCCACGCGCGCGCGCCAGCGGCGAGCCGGCTGCTGCGCAGCTTCGCCGGATCCACGTCGGGCCGATCGAGCCAGGCATAGTTGCTGCCGCCGCCCAACACGACGATCGCATCCGCCGGCGGCAACGCCGACGCATCGCGGATCGCATAGCGGTGTTCGAGCACGCCCCGCAGGGTTTCCGAGGCGAACGGGATCGACCACAGCGCCGACCAGGCCAGCGCCAGGCCGGCCACGCCACCGGCGATCCACGTGCGCCGCAGCATCCATGCCAGCAACGCGATGCCCAACAGGCACAGCGAGAACGCCGGGGGATAACTCAACGACACCACGAGGTCGGCCAACGTCTTCATCGGTCCGCCTCAGATGACGATGCCGCGGCTGACATAGAAGAACAGCACGCCGCACGCGACCGCCAGGCCCGCGCCGAGCAGCAAGGGCTGGCGCAGCGGCGCGATCCGGCTGTAGCAGCAGGCCGCGCCGAGGATCAGCGACACCGCCAGCCATCCGGGCAGCAGATAGCGGTTGGAGAAGTAGCCCCAGCCGATCATGAAGAACGGCAGCACCATCACCAGATAGGCCGACGCGGCATCCTGCAGCGGCTTGCGTGCCGCCGGTTGCACCCAGGGCGACACCGCCAGCACCAGCAGGTACCAGAAGATCGTGAACACCGCGAAATCGATGCGCACGCCGGCGCGATAGTTGTCGTTGGCGGTGTACTCCATGACGGTGGTGTACAGCGTCGGCGACACCATGCCCACGACCTTCATCGACACGCCGCTGATGTAGGCCAGGAAGGCCAGCGCCGCCACCGCACGCAGCGCAGTGGGCCGCAGCAACAACGCGGGCGCGCACAGCAGGTATAGCAGCGAAGAGACATGCAGGCTCGCCGCGATCGCGCCCAGCAACGCGAAGCCCCACCAGCGACGCTGCTGGAAGCACAGCAGGGCGGCGAACACGAGCGGTGCCGCCAGCCCCTGGCGAATCGCATTGATCGAGGCGTTGACGAACATCGGCGAGACGAACAGCCACAGCAGCGAGGCGCACAGCAGCGTCGCGTACGCCTGCGTCGGCGGGAACGCACGATGGTTGATCCTTACCGCGATGGCCACGCCCAGCAGCAGCAGCGCGAACAGCGCGGCCTGGTAGCCGGGCACGCCGAGGCCGAGCAGGCGCAGGCCGTAACTCAGGTAGGCGAAGCCCGGTTCCAGGCGCGTGTCCGGCACGCCATGGTCGAGGCTCTCGAAGAAGCCGGCGTACGTCTCCGTGTCGGACCCGATCTCCAGCGACCGGCCGCCGACCAGCCAGCAGCCGAACAGCGCCACGAGCAGGAGCCACACCACGCCCAAGCCACGCGCGGCGCTCGCCTGCGGCGTCGCGACGGAAGACAGGTACGGCAAGGTGGTGCCTGGCCCCTTCATGCGGTCACCGCGTCGCCGCCGGCCGCATCAGCAGCAGCATGCGCCGACGTCCGCGCCGCACCAGGCCGACGCTGCGCGCAAACCAATGCTCCCCCCGCGTGACCAGGCCGGCGGCAAGCAGCTCGCGCCGCACGTCCTTGCCCGCACGGTGCATGGCATCGAGATCGCCGCTGAGACCGGCGGCACCGAAGGTCGGCTTGTGCCAGTGCGCCAGCACCTGGTTGAGCTTGACGCAGCGATAGCCGGAGAAGCCAATCTGCGCCCACAGCAGGAAGTCTTCCACCCGGCGGAACCGCTCGTTGAAGCGGAACGGCAGGTCGCGGCGCAGGATGACCGACGCGGTGGGAAACGGATTGTTGAGCAGCAGGCGCCGGCGCCCGATCACCCGCGCCCGTACGTGGCCGCGTATCGGTGCCGGCGTGACGCCTCGTGGCGCAACCTTCATCCCGTGCGCGATCAGGGCGATGCCCGGGTCGCGTTCGAGTTCCACCATCTGCAGGGCAAGCTTGTCGGGCACCCAGGTGTCGTCGGCGTCGAGGAAGGCGATGTACGGCTGGGTCGCCTGCTGCCAGCCGAGATTGCGCGCGCGCGACGGTCCACCGTTCGGCGTCGATGCGATCACCTTGACCCACCCCGGCCGATACGCCGCCGCCACGCGATGCAGCGCGTCCAACGTGCCGTCGCCGCTCGCATCGTCGACCAGCAGCACCTCGGCCGGTCGCCGGCGCTGCGCGGCGATCGAGGCCACGGCATCGCCGATGGTGTCGCTGCAGCGATAGCACGGCACGACGACGCTGACCGGTGCCGGCGCATCGCCGCCGCGTGGTGTGGACGGTGGCAGAGACGGATTCATGTGTGTGCCCATGGTGCGTATTGGAAGATGTCCGGCGCCCGGGCGGTGTAGGCATCGCGTGAAACCCGCGGCCGCCGTTCGCCCGACAGCAAGGCAGGCAATGCCTCGCTGAACGGGTTGCCCGTGCCCGCCGCGGTGACCCGCAAGGTGTCGTCCAGGCCGATGTCGTCGGCGAAGTCGCGGCACTTGGGGTGGTAGTCGATGATCATGAAGGGCACGTCCTGCAGATAGGCGACGATGGCGCCATGCAGGCGCGCACTGATCACCACGTCGCAGGCCGCGAGCGCATCCACGGTGCGCAGGGGATCCTGGCTGGCGTATCCCCGCCATTCCGCGGTCACGCCCTCGGTGCGCAACCGGTCCACCAGCGCCTGCGCCAACGCGCGATCGCCGTGCTGCGGATGTTCGTTGAGACTGAATACCTCGACGGACACGTCGCGCGAGCGTTGCAACGCCGCCAGCGTCGTGATCAGGTGTTCCTCCCAGCGCCGGCGCGACGGCGCGGCGTAGTCGCCGTCCTCGCGGTAGCGGCATGGCGCCACGCCGATGCGCACGGGCGCGTTCGGCATCTTCACCGGGCCGGCGACCACCGGCCCCAGCGCGGGCAGCAGGGCGGCCAGGTCGCAACCGCCATGCGTGATCGCCTCCAGGCCCATCGCCTGCGCCAGCCGGTGCGAGCGCGCGTCACGCACGGACAGGTAGCGGAACCGCTGCAGGAATGCGGCGACCGCATCCTCGTCGCGCGTGGTGTCGAAGGGACCGATCGACACGCCCACCGCGGCCAGCTGCACACCGCGCTCGACGGCGGCCAGCATCATCGGCTTGCGGAACGATTCGCGCGCCGTGATCACCGAGCCGCCGCCCATCACCAGCACATCGCAATCGCGGAGGCCGCGCGCAAAGCTCAGCCATCGGCTGGCCTTGCCGACCACGCCGGTGCCGCCGTACCAGCGGGTCGGGTACCGGCGCGGCATCGTGCTGCGGGCGGGCGCCGAGGCCAGGGGCGGACCCACCACGCGCGGTGCGGCGCGCCAGTAGGTCTGCGCCGCGCGCGCGCAGAGCACGCCGAACAGGTCGTCGCCGAAGTTGCGCATCCCGTAGTACCCGGTGAACGCCGTGCGCAGGGCCGTCATGGCGCACCCCGCAGCGCAGCCGCACGCCGTGCGCCCAAATACATCGCCAGCAACAGCAGGCCTTCTGCCGCCAGCGTAGCGACGGCGGCGCCCATCGCGCCGTGCGCGGGAATCAGCAGCAGGTTGAGCAACGTGGCGGCGACGGCGGCGGCCAGCATCGCGCCCACGCGGAACAGCATCTGGCCTTCCGTCAGCAGCACCGCACCAACGGCGGTCGACAGGAAGCGGATCGGCACGCAGGCCGCCAGTACCATCAGCAACGGCGCCAGCCCTGCGTAGCGTTCGCCGAACAGCCGCACCGCGTGGCCGGACACGGCCGCCAGCACCAGGCCGATCACCACGCCGCTGGCCAGCATCCCGATGCAACCGAGGCGATACACCTGTCGGAAGCGCGCACGATCGTGCACGGCCCAGCGATGCAGGCGGGCGAGCAGGAACTTCTGGTACACGGTGGTCGGGAACAGATAGATCGCGGTCATCACCGCGAGCGCGATGCCGAAGACACCGGCCTCGGCGTCGCCGCGCAGGTACTTCAGCAATACCGTGCCGATCTGGAAGAACACCGGATACAGCACCGCGGCCACACCATACGGCCATGCGTGCCGGACCAGCATGCGGGCATCCGGCGTCACGATGTCCCGGGCTAGCGTCGCGTCGCGCACGCCATGACCCTTCAAGGTCCACGCACCGCGACGCATCGCTTGCCACTGCGGCCAGGCGAGCGGCAAGGCGATCACTGCCAGCAGCGCGTGACCCCAGGCCACGGCGTCGATCGAGAGCGACAGGCCTGCCACCGCCAACAGCGCGATCGCCAAGCGGCCCGCGGGCATCAGCAGCTGCCAACCCGCGAGCGCGGCGTGCCGCTCTTCCAGCCGCAGCTTGCTGCCGATCTGCTCGACGGCGAGCAGGCCGAGGATGAAGGGCGCCAGCACCAACAACATATGACGCGTCGACGCATCCACCGGCGGACCCGCGAGCGCCCACGCCACCACGCCACCCACGGCCACCGCGCTGGTGAACGCGATGAAGCGTGCCGACGCCGGCTGCCACCGTTCGGCGGCCCAGCCTTCCGCGCCGTGCGCCTTCAGACGGAACTGGGACAACCCGAATCCCGCCAACGGCGCCACCAGGCTGACCGTGGCGAGCGACGACGCGAACAAGCCGTATTGCGCCGGGCCGAAGTGGCGCGCCAGCAGCACCTGGGTCAGGAACACCATCGCCGCGCCCGCCGCCGTCGCCAGCGAGAGGACGGAGAGTGCGGCCAGGGCCGGACGCCACGGCATGGGCAGCGCGTGGCTCATGCGGCCGCCGCAAGCGGCTGCGGCAGCAGCTCGTCGTAGACCTCGCAGGTGCGGCGGATCACGACGCGCTCGTCGAAATCCGCCAGCGCCTTCTCACGTGCGCGCGCGCCGAGCTGCCGCAGCAGGGCGCGATCGTCGTCGAGCCGCGCCAGCACCTGCGCCAGGGAGTCGGCGCTGCGCGGCACCACGTGCAAGCCATCGTGGCCGTCGCGCGTCACCACCTCGCGGCAGCCCGGCAAGTTCGTGGTCACCAACGCGATGCTGCACGCCCCGGCCTCGATCAGGCTCTTGGGCACGCCTTCGCGGTAGTAGCTCGGCAGCGCCATCACGTCGACCTCCCGCAGTAACGCCGGCATGTCGTCCACGTGGCCCAGCCAGCGGATGAGGCCTTGCGCCTGCCAGCCTTCCACCTCTTCCCGCGTCACCGAACTCGGATTGCCTTCGTCCGGCATGCCGGCGAGCAGGAAGCGGACATCGCGACCGTCGGCGCGGAGCTGTGCCGAGGCTTCGGCGAACTCGCGCACGCCCTTCTCTTTCAGCAGGCGCGCGGCCAGCAGCACGCGAAGCGCACCCTGGCCGCGATCCGCACGCCCGTCCGCATTGAAGCGCGCGATGTCCACGCCCGAACTGCGGATCAGGCGGATGTGGTGCGGTGGCGCCAGTCGTAGCGCATGGAAGGCTTCCGCATCGTCCGGGTTCTGCAGGATCACCCGCGAGCGCGTGCTACCCAGCGCCACGCGCATCAGCGCCGAGACCAGCGGACGCAGGACGCGCGCCTTCATGCGGTCGCTGGCGAACACGTAGCCTAGCCCGGTCACCGCGTTCACGTAGGCAGGCACCTGCGCCGCACGGGCCGCCAGCGCACCGTACACGGCGCACTTGAGGGTGAAGCTGTGCAGCAGGTCGGGCCGTTCTTCGCGCAGCAACGCCACCAGGCTCGCGAGCGTCCCCGCCTCGCGCAGCGGATTGAGGCTCGCACGCTGCATGCGCAACGGCACCCACCTCACGCCATGCGCGGCGAACCGCGGACCGAATTCGCCGGGAGGCGACACCATCACCACGTCCACGCCGCGTGCCTGCAAGGCCCGCGCGGTGGAGAGGCGGAAGTTGTAGAGGTACCAGTCGGTGTTGGCGAACAGGATGAACTTCAAGGCGGGCTCCATGCGAGGCAACGTCCGGATTCTAGGAAACGACCTCCGCGAATCCATTGACGCACTCACCACAAGCCGCAGGCCGGCATGAACGTACGAAACGAAAGAGGCGGCCCTTCGGCCGCCTCTTGACGCACTCTTCACCCTGCCCGGATCACTTGGCGAAGTAGTTCGTCGTCACCCGGATCTCGGTCGCCGTGGAGACCTTAGCAACATGCGCGCCGTTGCCCTTGTTGCCGTCCACGATGCCGGTCATGGCGACCAGCGGATCGATGACGGTGTTCACCCCGTGCAACCGGGTATTGTTGTTGCGGAACACGTTGCCACTCACCTGGTAGTTGTAGGTGTTGGAGCCCAGCATCAGGCCGACCAGATAGTTGTGGCGGATCGTGTTCTGGGCGATGTAGCCGCCTTCCGGCCCGATGGTCAGCAGGCCGTGGCCGCCGTTGTATTCCAGCGTGCAGCGCTTGACCGTCACGCCCTTGACCCGCTTGTAGAGCAGCAGGCCGTTACCGGCATTGCCGCGCATGACGCAGTTCTCGATGTGCACGGTAGAGGTGATGCGCTCGTCGTTGGAGTCCGGCTCGACGTCGATGCCGCATTGCGGCGCGATGCCGCGGGTGTCGCTGAACTCGCTGTCGTACACCTTGACGTTGGTCGCGCAGCCGATGGTCAGGCCCTGGCGGCGGTTGCCGGTGCTCACGATGTTCGCGATCACCACGTCGTTGCACGGGATCGTCGGCGCATTGGTGACCATGGCGCCGCCGATCGAGACGCCGTCGCCCCAGCACCTGGACACATGGATGTCGCGCACGGTCACCTGCGAGGAGCCGCGGATCATGATGCCGTGGCCCCACTCGCCGGTCGTGCCCAGGTGGTTGTCGCGATCGCCGATGATGCGGCCGCCGGAGATCTCCACGTTGCTGACCTTATAGGCCATCAGCACGTAGGCGCGCTCCTGGTCGTTGCGCTTGGCGCGCAGGACGGCGCCGGGCGCCAGTTCCAGGTGCATGTTGCTGCGCAAGCGCACGTTGCGCACCGGGTCGATCACGTAATCGCCATCGGGCACGTACACCGTGCCGCCGCTGGACGGCAGCGCATCGATGGCGGACTGGAACGAGGTCGTGTCGTCGCGCGCACCGTCGCCCGCCGCACCCCAATTGCGCACGTTGAGCGTCGTAGTGCCGCGTGCGCGGAGGGGTGGCTCGTAGACGGCCGCCGCCGACATCGAGATCGCCGGCATGTTGCCGGACATCACCGCCGCGAGCGCGCGCGGAATGCCGCTGGCCAATCCGATGGCAGGCAGCGCCATCAACATCGACGTGCGCATGAAATCGCGCCGAGGCATCCCAGCCTCGCGCACGTCGTGCACGAGAACGTTCTTCTTCACAAAAGTAACCCCTTGCGGGCAAGTGCCCGTCAGAAATAATCGCGTGAGCGTCGCGTGAAATTCGCGACGGGGGGACTATAGCGACGCGATCGCAACCGTCGCTAAACATCGCGCATATTTGTGAGCGCTTTCAAAGACTTCGATGCCCTCGCGCCTGTTCACCTTCGACGCTTCATCTACGTGATGAAAAACCAGCGCGGATGAGTCCGCTTCCTGCGTTCGGATGAGCTCGCTTCATCGACGCGGATGCGTCCGCTTGTACGTCCGGATGAGTCCGCTTGCGTTACGTCATGGATATCAGTCGAAGCGATTATCGCGCGCCACGCGCACATTCTTGGCCGCCTTCGCTACATCAACATGCATCCAGCCCTTGCTCTCCTGCGGACGCTGGCGGAGAAGCTGGGCCGCGTTCCCGGTGAACCGGTTGCCGGTCACGATGATGTCGCGTCCGCCTCCGCGCACGGCGATCCCGCGCAAGCCATTGCCGATGATGTCGTTGTCCTCGAGGAGGCAGTGCTCGCCGCCGCGGATGAGCACGCCATCGCCGCGGTTGTCGCGGATCGTGCAACGACGCACCACGATGCGACGCCCGCGCTCGTACACCTGCAGGCCCGCGCCATGGTTGCCGCGCAGCGTGCAGGCTTCGATCGTGATGTCCTGCGCACTGCCGCCTGGATCGGGCTCGATATCGATGCCGCAGCCCGGCAAGGTGCCGCGCGTGGAAAGGAAATGCGATCGGACGACACGGACGTTCCGCGATCGGCCGATGGTCAGGCCCTGGCGACGATTCTCCGTGCAGACAACGTTCTCGATGAGGACGTCCTGGCTCGGCACGACGCGTTCGCCGCTGATGCCGCCGACCGAGATGCCGTCCCCCCAGCACTTGGTGATGTGCAGGTCGCGCAGGCGCACGCCCTCTGCGCCTCGCACCATGATGCCGTGCCCCCACTCGCCGGCGGTCGAGAGGTGATGGTCGCGATCGCCGACGATGCGGCCGCCCCGGACCTCCACGTCATGCACACCCTCGATCAGCAGCACGTAAGCGCGCGGCGCCGCATTCGCGCGCGCCACCAGCCGCGTTTCGGGCGCCATCGACAAGCGTGTGCGCGAACGCAGGCGCACGCTGCGTTCGGGATCGATGACATAGCGGCCTGGCCCCAATGCCAGCGTGCCGCCCGCCGGCAAGGCATCGATCGCGGCCTGCAGCGCGCGCGTATCGTCGTGGACGCCATCTCCGCGCGCGCCGAACGTACGCGCATCCACCACTGCCGCGCGCGAGGCCGGCAAGACCGTCCCCAGCAGCAGTCCGCCCGCCGCCCCCAGCAGTCGCCGCCGGGCAGGCTGCATCAGGCGGCGACCGCGTCCTGTCGCGGCGGCGACGCGACGATGGCCTGTTCTTGCGCATGCGCGGCCAGCCACGGCAACACCACCGCCAGCAGGTAGAACTTCGAAGCGTGGTACTTGTTGTCCAGGCGATCACGGTTGCGCTCCAGCCACGCTGGCGCCCCTGGCAGCAGCTCGCGGGCCTGGGCGGCGAACGCGTGGACCTGGTCGAACCGCTGCGCGGCCAGTCCGCAGACATCGAAGCGGAAGCTGCCCTTGCGCTGCACGTACGGGAGCTCACCGAAGTGCGCCGCGATGTGCCGGCGAATGAGCACCTTGTTGAGCCCGCTCTCCGGATCCACTTTCTGCCGGCGCGGCACTTCATGGTGGATCCATTCGCGCAGCGCGCGATCGCAGAACGGATAAGCCGCCCCCAGCCCGGCCGCGTGCGCGGTGTACAGGCCCTTCGCGAAAGCGCCGGCCGAACCGGCGATCGACATCGACATGTCGCGCCATTCCCACGCGCTGGTGGCGGAGGCGATCTCCGCCTTGAACAGCGACAGCCGTTCGCGCGAGCGCCGGGCCATGGCGTGACCGAACAGGCCATCCACTTCCGCGTCGCTGAAGCGAGACCCCGGAAAGACGCGCTCGATCGGGGTCATCTGCAGCGTGCCCAACGCGAAGCACAGCGGGAAACTGGCCGACACGCCGGGCAGGCCGGTCGCGTCGAACGGCAGGCGCAACCCGCGCGCCAGGCGCACCGTCAACTGCTGCTGCAGGTCGACCGGCGTGCCGAAGTAGCTGTCCGCACCGAGCCCGTCGATGACGCCGTCGCCGCCTCGGGCGGCGACTTCGGTGGCCAGGTCCGCGTACGACAGTAAGGCGAAGTCGGCGGTCAGCAGTGGCATGCGTGCGGCCAGCGCCAGGTAGCGGTCGTAGGCGCGGCCCGGATCGCAGACCAGCGCCTCGTGCCGCAAGCCGAGCCGGCCGGCGACATGGCGGGCGGACGCGAGTTCGTTCTCCTCGCGACCGCCAAGGTAGGTGATGCAGGTGGCGTCGGGCCGCGCGTCGGCGAGCGCGATCGCCAGCGTGGTGGAATCCTTGCCGCCGCTCTGCAGCAGCCACGGCGCGCGCATGTCGGCGCAGCTGCGACTGATCGCATCGCACAGCATGCGGTGGTAGACGGCGATCCAGTCCTGCGGGCGTTCGGCTTCCTCGGGCATCTCACCCGCGTTGCGGAACTTGAAGTGGAAGTCCGGCTCGCCGCGCATGTCCTGGTGTGCCGAAAAGCCGAACGTCACCAGCTTGACGCCTTCATAGATCGAATGCGGCGGATAGACGAAGGCATTGCGCAGCAGGTCCGCCACCGAGACAGGATCGATCCGGTGGTATTCCGGGTGGCGGTCCAGCACGGTGAAGTCGGGCGTGCCGTAGTACGGCGACATCGTGATCTGCATCGACGGCGCCTCCTCAGCGCGCCCGGCCGGCGCGCGGCGCGGGCAGGTACTCGTAGTAGGTGTAGGCGTACTCGCCCGCCCCCCGCTTCTCGACGCCGTTGAAGATCGCGCCCTTCACTTCCACGCCGTTCTGTTCCAGCCGTTGCTTGGCCAGCGCGATCTCGCGCTGCTGGTTGAGGCCCCAGCGCACGACCATCAGGCAGGTGCCTGCGTGGTGGCCGATGACCGCCGCGTCGGTGACCGCGAGCACCGGCGGCGTATCGATCAGCACGATGTCGTACTCGCCGGAGACGCGCTTCAGCAGATCGCTGAAGTGCTCGTGCATCAGCAGTTCCGACGGATTGGACGGAATCGCGCCGCGCGGAAGGAAGGACAGGTGCTCCGCACCGGCGACGCGGCGGATGGCGTCGTCCAACGGGATGCGACCGGCGATGACGTCCGACAGGCCGTTCTCCCAGCGCACGCCGACCGCATCGTGCAGCGTGCCACGGCGCATGTCGGCGTCGATCAGCAGCACGCGCTGGCCGGTCTGGGCGATGGTCACCGCGAGATTGGCGCAGATAAAGGTCTTGCCCACGCCCGGGCTGGGCGCGGAGATCATCAGCAGGTTGTTGCGCATACGCATACGAGCGAAGTGCAGGCTGGTGCGCAGCGAGCGCAGCGCCTCCATCGCCAGGTCGGCCGGTGCGTTCAGGGCCAGCAGGCGCGACTTCCCATCGCGGCGCCGGTGGCTCATGCGGTAAGTCAGCGCCTGACCCTTCTTGCTCAGCGGGATCGAGGCATACACCGGCAGGCCCAGCAGTTCGATATCGACCGGGTCTTCCACGCCGCGGCGGAACATCTGCTTCAGCAGTACGAGCACCACCATCACCATCAAGCCCAGCAGCGTGCCGGCGGCCAGCACCGGAAGCGGTTTCGGCCAGGCCGGGCTATTGAGGTTCACCGCGGCCGGATCGATCACGCGTGCATTGCCCACCGCACTGGCTTTGGCGATCTGCAGCTGCTGCGCCTGGTCCAGCAGGTTGGCGTAGGTCTGGTTGGTGACTTCGACGTCGCGATTCAGGCGGAACAGCACCTGCTGCGTGTCCGGCAGGTCGTGGATCCTGCCCTGCAGCCCGTTGCGCTCGCCCTGGAACCGGTTGATCTGTTCCTGTAGCGCGCGGTAGGTCGGATGCGCCGCCGTGTAGCGGTTCTCGACCTCGGTCATCTTGATGCGCAGTTGCTGGATGCTGGCATCCAGTGCGATGGTCTGGTCGAGCAGCGCGCGGTTCTGCGTCTCCACGTCCAGCGTCTGGGTCCGCGTCTGGTACGCGGTCAGCGCCGCCTGCGCCGTGGCGAGTTCCTCGCGCACCTTCGGCAATTGCTCGGTAACGAACTTCAGCCGGCTGGCGGCTTCGGCGGAGGTGCGGGCGACGTTCTGGCGCACATAGGCGCCGGTGACTTCGTCCAGCACCCGGCGCGCGCGCTCGGGGTCGGCGTGCGCATACACCAGGCTGATCACGCCGGAGTTGCGGCCCATCTCGGTGGCGCTGATGTTCTCCTTCAGCGCCGCCATCACCGCGGAAGGATCGTAGCGCGTCACCTGGAAGCGCATGCCCGGGTTCGCCGACAAGCGGCGCACCTGCAGCGCCACGCCGCCCGCGTTCACCGGCGTGCCCACGAGACCGCGTGCGAGCACCTGGCCCTGCGCGGACAGGACATAACGCCCCTGGGTACCCGCGGTCAGCTCCATCGGCACGCCCTTCAAGTGGTCGGGCACCTCGAGCCGCGCGATATCGAGCACCTCGCCACCCCAGCCGAACGTGGACAAGCCGAACCACGGCGACGCGAGCTGGCCGGGGTTGGACTGCTGGTAGCGACGCGCGATGAAGTCGCCGATCACCGGCAGGTGCATCGGCTTCACGTCGACATCCAGGTCCATGCGGGTGATCGCTTCGCCGATCACCCGGCGCGAGGTCAGCAGTTGCACTTCGGTCGTGCCGGGCGTCGGGATCGCCGACGGCGCCTGCATCGCGGCGTTCTGGTTCAGGCCTGGAGGAATGGCCGGGCGGCTTTCCACCTGCACCACCGCATTGGCTTCGTACTTCGGCGTGACCACCGCGAGGTAGGCGACGCTGGCGAGGACGAAGGCCGCGGTGCCGAACAGGATGAGCTTCTTCTTCGCGCCCAGCGTCGAGACCAGGGCGGGAATGTCGACGTCATCGTTGCGCAGGGACGCCGTCGCCACGGACGGACGGTCCGCACTGCGGCGCGTGATCAGTTGGGTCGCCATGGTTCACCTCGCTGGCATGTCGTGTCGTGGGCGCACCGTCCTTCGTGTCGCGCACAGGGAGAGTCGGGCCGTCGTCATGACGCCGCCCGCGCATTGAGGGGTTCGCCGAGTTCGTGCGGCGCGGCACGCAGCGGAGGCGGCGCGCGCAGGCCGGCCAGCGCTTCGAGCACCGGCGCGCAGCCGTCCTCGCGTGGAATGTCGAGGTCCGGCGCGGCGCACAGCGACATGTAGACCGCATCGTCGCCCAGCAGTGTCAGCACACGGCCGGCGATCGCCACCGGCGTGGTGCCGATCGCGACGGCGCCGGCCTCCGTCCCCGCGAATTCTTCCTGCGCCACCAGCACCGGCTTGCCGAGCAGGCGACGCGGCGGCGGCGCGCCGCTGCCCACGAGCACCAGGTGCGCGCGTTCGAGCAGGTACGCCCAGGCCAGGAAATCGTCGACATCCATCGGATGGACGTTCGCGAACGTGTGCAACGGATCGCCGCCCTCGCCCGGGGCCACGCCCACGCCACCGACCCAGACGATGTCCACGTCGGGGCGACGGCGCGCGACCATCGCCAGGGCATCGGAGAACGCACCCTGCCCGGGCGTATCGCCGCGCGCACTGACGGCGAGCAGCAGCGGCGCATTGCCGCGCAGGAAGGCGAAGCCTTCGGCCAGGGCACGCGCGAGGTCCGCATCGCGCCGGATCTGACGCAACGCCGTGCGCAACGCGTCGTCCGCCACGTCCGCCTGCACGAGGATGGTCTCGCGCGGCACGCCTTCGCCACTGAGGCGTCGGCCGGTCACTTCGCTCGGCGCGACATGCAGCGCCGCCAGCGACTGCACGATGCGCCGGCTGGCTTCGCTGGGCCAATGCTGGGTGCCGCTGGCGGGCGCGTCGGCATCCACGCAGACCAGCGGCACGTCGCGCGCATGCGCGGCCAGGCTCATCGCGAACGTCAGCGGCGCATCGCCGGGCACGACGACGACGTCGGGTTTCGTGTCGCCAAGCAACTGCTGCACTTCGGCCTGCATATCGGCGCGCGCGTCCGCGCCGATGCCTTCGCTGGAGAGACTGGCTTGCGCTTCCAGGCCGAACAGCTGCAGCAGGTGGTCGGTATCGCCGCCCTGGCCCTCGGCGACACAGACCGTGGCGTGGAAGCGTGCGTCATCCGCCAGGCGCCGCGCGATCGGCGCGACGCCGGCACCCTCGCAGGAGGCGTTGACCAGGCACAGGGCGTGCAGCGGCCCGTCGCGTTCTTCACCTTCGGCCAGCGCGCCCAAGCCGGCGAAGGCCTCCACCGGACGCGGACCCAGCGGACGCGCGGAGACCGGTGCATGGTTCAGGTCGCCATCGTCCTGGAACGCGCGACGTGCGCCGCGCGGGGCCGGCCGGGACGCACGACCGGAAACGAGCCGGCGTTCCGCCACGTCCAGCAAACGCGGGAAGCCGACCACGTAACCCACCGTGGTGGCGATGAACATCAGGAAGCTCAACGGCTGCGGCACGTTGCGCAGGGCGTAGCCCAACAGCGCCAGCGCGGCGCCCATCGACACGATGGTCCACAGCGATGCCTGCGCCGACAGGCCGCGGTCCACCAGCAGGTGATGCAGGTGCTGGCGATCGGCGGTGAACGGCGAGCGGCCCTGGCGCATGCGCCGGTACATCACCGCCGCGGTGTCCATCAGCGGCAGCGCCACGCACCACAGCACTTCGACGGGCACCAGCCTGCCCACGCGCGGATGGCTCA
The DNA here is from genome assembly GCA_047600885.1 of Pseudoxanthomonas sp. GTDB lineage: Bacteria > Pseudomonadota > Gammaproteobacteria > Xanthomonadales > Xanthomonadaceae > Pseudoxanthomonas_A. The sequence goes on from JASGKE010000002.1 coordinate 739,713, forward strand.
GGTAGATCAGGCTCCAGCCGACCAGGAAGCCGATCACCGTGCTGCCGGCATCGCCCATGAAGATCTTGCGCCCGTCCGGCCAACCGAGATTGACGAACACGTACGGAATCAGCGACGCGAACAGGATCTGCAGCATCATCGTCGCGCCGACATCGGGCGCGCCGTCGTGCGCGAACAGCAGGATGGCAGCGATCGACACCATCGCCGTGGAGGCGGCGAGGCCGTCGATGCCGTCCATCATGTTGAACGCATTCATCAGCCCGATCACCGCGACGATCGTCACCGGGATGCCGAGCAGGCCCAGGCGCAGGTCGAAGATCGGCACGAGGCCGCCGACGTGGTCGAGGTAGTAGCCGGTGCTGAGTATGACGAGGCCGACGATGGCCGCTTCCACCAGCAGGCGCGTGCGCACACTGAGGTGGCTGATGTCGTCGGCGACACCGATCGCGACGATCAGCGCGCTGCCCATCATCAGGCTCATGACGAAGCGATCGACGTAGCCCAGGTAGCCGAGGCCGACGAGCGTGCCGACGAAGAAGCAGATCCCGCCGATCACCGGCACGCGGCCGACATGCTGCTTGCGCCCGCTGGGACGATCCACCAGACCGACCCGACGCGCCCATGGCCGCATCGAGAATATGGCGAACAACGTTGCGGCCAGAGCGATCGCGCTGGCTGCGACGATCCGTGCATTCTCCATCTGTCACCCGGGGTTGCTGTGGACGAAAAGCCCCACGGAAACCCTGGTCCATCCGGGATCCTGCGCGTCAAACGGGGGGCGTGATTGATGCCATCCCGAGGCTACGGACAGGAATTTGATGAGCGCATGAAATGAATGTCGGCGCGTAACGGTCCAGTCAGGAAGCTGGACAGCGATGCATGTGCGCGTTCATGTAGACAATCGAGGATCGTGCACGCACCACGCGTCCACGCTGCGCGCGATCGCGGCGAAGGCCTGCTCGAAGTCGTCGTGCGTGCCACCGATCGGATCGTCGATCTCGCGCGGCCGCGTCCAGCGCCCCAGCAGATGCATGCGTGCACGCGCGTCGGGCACCAGCGCGCGCAATGCCTGCAGATGCCGCCGCTGCATGGCGAGCACCAGGTCCTCCGGACCGATGGCGGCCGGATCGAACGGGCGCGCCGTCAGCGCCGGCGCCTGCAGGCCGTGCGCCTGCAGGACCGCGATCGCCCCCGCGTCGACCGGGCGCCCGGCCTGGGCCGCCAGCCCCGACGAGACCACGGCGCAGCGCCCCGCCGGCACCCGGGCCTGGAACAGCGCCGCGGCGATCGGGCTGCGGCAGAGGTTGCCCATGCAGACGACGTGCAAGGTGAACAATCGCGCGGATCCTCGGTCCCACTGGAGCGCCAGCCTAGGCCAGGCCCCGGCCGTGCCGCGCAAACGTTGTGTGAGCCGACGGGATACATTCATATAGGGGCACGAGGCCGCGTGACCACCTGCACGATTCAAACAATCGCTTAAAACGACATAAACTTCGGCGAACTGGACAGCATCCCCCGCATCGCGCAGACTGCCGCCCTTCCGCTGGAGGCGCGAATGGCGAAACTGCTGGTCCTGCATGGCCCCAACCTCAACCTGCTCGGCACACGCGAGCCGGAGGTCTATGGCCACACGACGCTGGCAGACATCGACCTGGCGCTCGCGGCGCAGGCGCAGGCCGCCGGCCACCAGTTGGAGGCGTTCCAATCCAATGCCGAGCACGCCCTGGTCGACCGCATCCAGGCCGCCCGCACCGACGGCACCGCCTTCATCCTGATCAACCCGGCCGCGTTCACCCACACCTCCGTCGCGATCCGCGACGCCCTGGCCGGGGTGGCGCTGCCCTTCATCGAAATCCACCTGTCCAACCCGCATAGCCGCGAACCCTTCCGCCATACCAGCTATGTCAGCGACAAGGCGGTGGGCGTGGTGTGCGGGTTCGGCGCCGACAGCTACCGCTACGCGCTGGACGCCGCCCTGCGGCGACTGCCGGCCTGACTTTCCTTTTTTTGTTCCCCACGGGGAACAGCGTTCAACCACGAGGCTCCCATGGATCTCCGCAAAATCAAGAAACTCATCGACCTGCTGGAAGAGTCGAACCTGGCCGAAATCGAGATCAAGGAAGGCGAAGAATCCGTGCGCCTGGCGCGCGCGCCGAAGGGCGGCTATGCCCTGCAGGCCGCCGCGCCGATGATGGCCGCCCCGGTGGAAGCACGCCCGGCCGCGCCGATGCCGATGAGCTCGCCCACCGAAGCCTCCACCGGTGGAACCGCCAAGGCGGGCAATGCGCTGCCCGACGGCCATGTCGTGCGTGCGCCGATGGTCGGCACGTTCTACGCCTCGCCGTCGCCGGACAAGCCGGCGTTCGTCGCGGTCGGCCAGACCGTGAAGGCCGGCGAGACGCTGGCGATCATCGAAGCCATGAAGATGTTCAACCCCATCGAGGCCGACGTGTCGGGCACGGTGCTGTCGATCCTGGCCGAGAGCGGCCAGCCGATCGAATTCGACCAGCCGCTGTTCGTGATCGGCTGAGGCCCGCGCCATGCTGGACAAAGTCGTCATCGCCAACCGGGGTGAGATCGCGCTGCGCATCCTGCGCGCCTGCCACACCCTGGGCATCCGCACGGTCGCGGTGCACTCCACCGTCGACCGCAACCTCAAGCACGTGGCCATGGCCGACGAATCCGTCTGCATCGGCCCGGCCGCCTCGAAGGACAGCTACCTCAACATCCCGGCGATCATCGCCGCGGCCGAAGTGACCGACGCGCAGGCCATCCATCCCGGCTACGGCTTCCTGTCGGAGAACGCCGACTTCGCCGAGCGCGTGGAGCAGTCCGGCTTCATCTTCATCGGCCCCAAGGCCGACACCATCCGCATGATGGGCGACAAGGTCGAGGCGATCCGCGCGATGCAGGCCGCCGGCGTGCCGTGCGTGCCCGGCAGCGGCGGTCCGCTGGGCGACGACATCGTCGCCAACACCAAGATCGCGCGCGAGATCGGCTACCCGGTCATCATCAAGGCCGCGGGCGGCGGCGGCGGCCGCGGCATGCGCGTGGTGCATGTCGAAGGCGCGCTGAAGGCGGCCATCGAGACCACCAAGTCGGAAGCCAAGGCGGCCTTCGGCAACGGCGAGGTCTACATGGAGAAGTTCCTGGAGAATCCGCGCCACGTGGAAATCCAGGTCCTCGCCGATGGCCAGGGCAACGCGATCCACCTCGGCGAACGCGACTGCTCGATGCAGCGCCGCCACCAGAAGGTGGTCGAGGAAGCGCCTGCACCCGGCATCACCGAGGAACTTCGCAACGAGATCGGCAAGGTCTGCGTGGAAGCGTGCATCCGCATCGGCTACCGCGGCGCGGGCACGTTCGAATTCCTGTTCGAGGACGGCCGCTTCTACTTCATCGAGATGAACACCCGCATCCAGGTGGAGCATCCGGTGACCGAACGCATCACCGGCATCGACCTGGTCTGCGAACAGCTGCGCATCGCCGCCGGGCAGAAGCTGACCATCAAGCAGTCCGACATCGTGCTGCGCGGCCACGCCATCGAGTGCCGCATCAACGCCGAGGACCCGGACACGTTCATGCCGCATCCCGGCCTGATCCAGCACTTCCATCCGCCGGGTGGCCCGGGCGTGCGCGTGGACACGCACATCTACGAAGGCTATCGCGTGCCGCCGAACTACGATTCGATGATCGCCAAGCTCATCGTGCACGGCCCGGACCGCGACACCGCGATCGCGCGCATGCGCGTGGCGCTGAGCGAAATGGTCATCGACGGGATCAAGACCAACATCCCGCTGCAGCAGCGCATCATGCGCGACCAGGGCTTCCAGGCCGGCGGCCAGAACATCCACTATCTGGAAAAGCGCCTGGCCGAACGCAAGAACAAGGCGATCTCGCTGGTCTGATGCATCCAGGCCCCGCGTTCGTCGCGGGGCCTCCTATGGCGAAAGCTGGGTAGGGCGCGTGTCCGGCGGGGCGCCGCTCCGGCGTTGGAGGGAAAGGATCCCCGACGAGAACGCACGATGCGTCCCCTGCCCCGCCCCCTGTTCCTGGCTCTTGCCGCGGTCATCGCGGCCGCTCCCGCTGCCAGCGCACCCACCTCCGGCCCGCCCACGCAGGTCTGGATCGACGTCGCGACCCATTCGATGGCCGGCATGCCGGATCTCGGCCCACTGGGCGGCATGGCCTCGCGCATGATGGGCGGCGGCGGCCAACAAACGCATTACGGGCAGACCCGGATGCCGATGATGACGGGGCAGTACCTCGACATCGCCCTGTACAACCGCCCCAATCCGGGCAAGGAAGCCGAACAGCGCATTCCCGCCGGCCTGCGCCTGGGCAAGGCCTTGCCGCTGGTGCCACCCGTGCGCACCGCCGCGCCCTCCGATCGCAGCGGTGAGTACAAGCCGCCGGAAGGCCAGCAGCGACTGCTGATCTACTGGGGTTGCGGCACCGCCGTGCGCAAGGGCCAGCCGAAGATCATCAGCATCAGCGCCAGCGGCGGCAAGGTGGAAGTCAGCGGCTCGATGCAGGGCCGCTATGCCCCGGATCGCGACATCGAATCCGATCCCGCCTACGCGCTGTGGCCGAATCCGAAATCCGGCAAGCGCGTGCCCGATGGTGCATCGCTGCAGGGTACGCACCAGATCATCGGCCAGGGCGTGCCGGAATCGCTGAAGTTCGAACTCAAGCAGGTCGCCGACTTCATGCCGAAGATCGACCTGCAGAGCACCGGTTCACTGGCGGAAGGACAGACGTGGCGCTGGGCGCCGGTCGATCGCGCGCAAGCGTACTTCCTCCATGCCGTCGGCACCCAGGGCAAGGACGTGGTGCTGTGGAGCAGCGCCGAGGTGCCCGATGCCGGACACGGCATCTTCGACTACCTGACCGGTTCGCTGATCGACCGCTGGACGAAGGAGAAGGTCCTGCTGCCGCCCGCCACCACGCAATGCGCGATACCGAAGGGCATCTTCGCCGCCGCCGGCGAAGGCGGCCGCGATGGCGGCGGCGGCTTGCTCAGCATCATCGCCTACGGCCCCGAGAGCCACATCGCCTGGCCGCCCAAGCCGTCCGATCCGAAGCAGCCGTGGAATCCGGAATGGAACGTGCGCGTGCGCACCAAGTCCACGGGCAGCGCGATGCTCGGCATGGACCTGTCGCAGATGCAGGACAGCGACGCGCAGGATCCCGAGAAACCGCTGGAAGAGAAGAAGCCGCTGCGCAGCTTGTTGAAAGGCCTCATCGGCGGCTGACCGACGCAGCCGGCATGAAAGAAAGAAGGGCCGGGAGATCGCTTCCCGGCCCTTCTTCATTTACCTCGTGGCGACGCTGTCGCGTTATTCCGGCGCCTGCTGCGTGCCCGGCACCGGCTCGGCGCCCAGCGGCGAGGCCGGGTCGGTGATGCGTACCGTCTCCGCCGAGCCGTCGGCCCACACGACCTTGATCGTGCTGCCCGGCGCGAGCGTGGAAAACGGTGTGCCGCTGCGCGCGCGATACAACGCAGCGACCTGGGCCGCACCGAGCCGGCGCGCCTCATCCGGCGCATGCACCGTCATATGGCCTACGCGCGACAGGTCGCGGTATTCCGGGCTACGCGTCTCGATGACGATCGTCGCGGCGGCCGCTGCATACGCCACCACCACCAGGCCCCAGACCAGGAGATTCACCCCGGGCCGCGTGCGTTTGTACTTCATCCGTCAACTCCCGTGTGGGACAGCAAGGTGCCCACCATCTCTTCCACGTTGTCCTCACCCTGCCGCGGGACGCCGGCGTCCCGTGCGAAGGTGCTGAAATCCTGCGTTTCGTCCTGCGAGCAGATGCCGCCGTTGACGCAGTAATTGGTCATCATCGAACCGCCTGGGCTGCAGTCCATGCCGAGCCGGCACGAGGCGATACGCCACGCGATCTCGCTCAATTCGCTACCGGACACGTCGCCGAGGGTCTCGCCACGGCCACTGCCCACGCTGCCCATCACCGGTGCGATGGCCACGAAGGCGTAAGGGTCGCCGGAATCCAGCACACGCTGGACCAGCTCACGCCGGTAGTCGTCGCCCGCCTGCAAAGGACGATCCATCGCGAGCAAGGCGGCCTCTGCGGCCAGGCTGCCTGCGCGCGCCGCCTGCGTGCGCTGGTTGACGATCATCGGCAGCGAGAATCCATCCTGGGGGACGAAGCGCGCGCACCGCTGCTGCACACGCTGGCGCGCCGACAGCATGGCGCCACCACCGGACAGGCCCAGCTTCGCGATCACGCGCGTGTCTTGTGCGTAGCCTGAGGGGTCCGCCGCGAAACCGGCGCAGTAGTCCTGCACCAGGCTGAGCAGCCACATCGCATCGGCGTCCCCAGCGGAGGCCCACATCATCAGTTCGCGCGAATATGCGAACAGATCCGTGCTCTCTTCGAAGCCACGTCGCAGCGATGACAGGGCCGGCGGCGGGCGCAAGGTCGCCGGTTGAAGGCGCAACGCGGGCTCAGCCATCACCTCAATCGGCGATGGAGCGACATCCGCGCCTTCGTCACCGAAGGCAACGCCGGTCCAGCCCGCCTGGCGCAGCGGCATCCACGCCAGCGCGCCCAGCAGGCCCACCAGCAGGATCGGCAGTAGCAGCTTCCGGGGCACGGGGCCATTATCCCGGCCGTTTCCCGGGCTTTCAACGAAGGGCGGCCGCGTTGAGCGGGCCGGGCCGGCCTTCCGTCGCCGGGGATCGGTCCCGGGCCCACGTGAGACACTATGCGACCGTCCCTGCGGTTGTCCTGCCCCATGCCCTACCTGGAACTCTCCCTGCGCTGCACCGAAGCCGAGCAGCCGCGCTACGAGAACGCCTTGGAGGACGTCGGCGCGCTGTCGGTCACCCTGCTGGACGCCGATGCCGACACCGGCAACGAGCGCGCCATCCTGGAGCCGGGCGTGGGCGAGACGCCGTTATGGAAATCGCTGGTGCTCACCGCGCTGTTCGACGCCGACACCGACGCCCTGACCGTGCTTGCCGCACTGGAAGCCTTCGATCCCGGCCTGGACTGGACCCAGGTCGGCTTCCGCACCGTGGCGGACGAAGACTGGGAACGTGCGTGGCTGGACCAGTTCAAGCCGATGCGCTTCGGCGCGCGCACCTTCATCGTGCCCTGGAACCATGAGGTGCCCGAAGAGGCGCAGGCGTCCGGATCCGCCGTCGTGCGGCTGGACCCCGGCCTGGCCTTCGGTTCGGGCACGCATCCCACCACCGCCTTGTGCCTGCGCTGGCTGGACGGACTGGCGGGCGATGGCGAACTGCAGGGCCGCCACGTCCTCGATTTCGGTTGCGGCTCGGGCATCCTCGCGCTCGCCGCACTCAAGCTGGGCGCTGCGGGCGCGATCGGCGTGGACAACGATCCGCAGGCCCTGTTGGCCACCGCGGACAACGCGCAACGCAACGGGATCGAAGAACACCTCCAGGTGTACCTGCCCGAAGACGAACCGGTCACCACGTATCCGGTGGTCGTGGCCAATATCCTCGCCTCCGCGCTGGACGCGCTGGCCGAAACGCTCGCCGCGCGCGTGGCGCCCGGTGGCCGCATTGCGTTGTCGGGCATCCTCAAGGGGCAGGAAGACGATCTGCTGGTCCGCTATGCCGCGTGGTTCGATGCGCTCCAGGCCACCCAGGACGGTGACTGGATGCGTATCGACGGCGTCCGCCGCTGAGGCCACCCCGGTCACAACACGCGCGCGGGCGTGCGTGGTTGAATAGGGGGCATGTTCGTCGCCTGCCCTCATTGCCAGTTCCTGGTCGCCCGCGATCCGCAGGCGCACGCGCTGCCCGCTAATTGCACGCGTTGCGGCAAGCCGCTGCCGATCGAGGATGCCGTGGCCCCGACGCCCTCGCCCAGCCTGGCGACCTTTCTGCATCCTGCGCCGTCGCCGGGGGATGAAGCCGCCACCGACGCGACACCGGCAGAAGCGACGCCGGTGGACACGCGCGAAGACAGCGCCAACGCCGCCGCCGCGGACGAGGTGGATCTCGATACGTCCGCAGCCGAACCTGTGTCCGAGACCATCGAGACCGTTGAGGTCATCGAGGCCCACGCGTCCGCCGAACCGGACGGCATGGGCGACGCCGTCGAAGCGACGACAACGACGGATGACGTAGAGGCATCCCCGGGCGCGGAGCCGGACGCCGCGCCGTCTGCGCAGGCGGATGACGCACCGCACAGCGAGGTCCCCATCGACGCGTCTCAGGTTGTCGCTGTCGTCGATGCCAAACCGAAGGCCCGCGGTCCGACGGGTCCGCGCTTTCTGCAGCGCGCGCGCACCACGCCGGGGCATGCGAAGCAGGCAAGGATTCAGTGGTTCGCTTTGATCGCGCTGTCGCTGCTGCTCTGTGCACAAGTGGTGCTGGCCGATCGCGCGCGTCTTGCGACGCAAGCGGGCTGGCGACCCATCGTGGTGGCGCTGTGCGGCGTGTTCCGTTGCGACGTACCGACCTGGCGCGAGCCGGCGGCCTTCACCATGTTGAGCCGCGACGTCAGGCCCATCATCGGCAGCCCCGGCGCGCTGCAGGCGCAGGCCACGTTCCGCAACGAAGCACGCTGGGCGCAGGCGTGGCCGGTCATCCTGCTGACGCTGAAGGATGCCGACGGCCGTACGCTCGGTGCGCGCGCATTGCAGCCCGACGACTACCTGCCCCAAGGCGAGGCATCGCCCTCGATCGGTCCGGGACAGAGCGCGCAGATGGCGGTGCGGGTGAAGGAGCCGAGCGCGAACGTCGTCGCGTTTTCCTTCGACTTCCGTTAATCGCCCCGATTCATCAAAAAAGCGGATGCGCGCGCCCCGATCAGGCGCTAGACTCGTCCCCCCGCCGAATACCGACAAGCACAAGGCGGGCCTCAGCATCCGTGGCACCAGGGGATCCGATTGAACGCTGCCTCCACCCGACAGGACCATACGCGCGGTGCGCAACGCCCACCGCTGCGCGAGCATGTGGCGCAGTCCGTGCGCCGCTATCTGCGCGACCTGGATGGCAGCGAGGCGGACGACGTCTACGAGATCGTGCTGCGTGAGATGGAAATCCCGCTGTTCGTGGAAGTATTGAACCACTGCGACGGCAACCAGAGTCGCGCCGCGGCCATGCTGGGCATCCACCGCGCCACGCTGCGCAAGAAGCTCAAGGACTACGGGCTGGCCTGAGCGGCCTCCGGGCGGGTTGCTGCGGCGCGTTATAATTCGCGCCCCGCTCCGTACCGCCCTCCCCATGACCCTCGATCTCCAGCCCGTGCGACGGGCGCTGCTGTCCGTTTCCGACAAGTCCGGCTTGCTCGACCTGGCCCATGCACTGGCGCGCCATGGCGTGGAACTGTTGTCCACGGGCGGCACGGCGAAGACATTGCGTGACGCCGGCCTGACCGTGCGCGATGTCGCCGAGGTCACCGGATTCCCGGAAATGATGGACGGCCGCGTCAAGACGCTGCACCCGACGGTGCATGGCGGCCTGCTCGGCCGCGCCGGCCTGGACGACGCCGTGATGGCCGAACACGGCATCGGCGCGATCGACCTGCTCGTGCTCAACCTGTATCCGTTCGAAGCGGTCACGGCCAAGGCCGGTTGCACGCTGGCCGACGCGGTGGAGAACATCGATATCGGCGGACCGGCGATGCTGCGTTCGGCCGCGAAGAACTTCGCGCGCGTCGCCGTGGCCACCGATCCGTCGCAGTACGCTGGCCTCATCGCCGAACTGGATGCGAACGACGGCGCGCTGCCGGCGACCACGCGCTTCGCACTGTCGGTGGCCGCGTTCAACCGCGTCGCCCAGTACGACGCCGCCATCAGCACCTACCTGTCTTCGGTGACCGACACGGCCGCCGAGGTGCCCGCCCGCGCGGCGTTCGCCGCGCAGGCCAATGGCAATTTCGTCAAGGTGATGGACCTGCGCTACGGCGAAAACCCGCACCAGCAGGCGGCGTTCTACCGCGACCTGTACCCGGCGCCCGGTTCGCTGGCGACCTTCACCCAGTTGCAGGGCAAGGAGCTGAGCTACAACAACATCGCCGACAGCGATGCGGCGTGGGAATGCGTGCGCCAGTTCGATGCGCCCGCCTGCGTGATCGTCAAGCACGCCAACCCCTGCGGCGTAGCCGTCGGCGTGGCCTGCGGCGATGCCTACGAGCTGGCCTACGCCACCGACCCGACCAGCGCCTTCGGCGGCATCATCGCCTTCAACCGTACGCTGGACGCCGCCACGGCCAAGGTCATCCTGGATCGCCAGTTCGTCGAAGTGCTGATCGCACCGGACTACGAACCGGGCGCGCTCGACTACGCGGCCAAGAAGGCCAACGTACGCGTGCTGCGCATCCCCCTCGCCCCCGCTTCGAACGGCTTCATCGACACCAAGCGCGTCGGCTCCGGCATGCTGATGCAGACCGCCGACGACCGCGTGGTGACGCGCGACGAGTTGAAGGTGGTGACGAAACTCGCGCCGACCGACGCGCAGTTCATCGACCTGCTGTTCGCGTGGAAAGTGGCCAAGTTCGTGAAGTCGAATGCCATTGTCTACGCAAAGGACCATCGCACGATCGGCGTCGGCGCCGGCCAGATGAGCCGCGTCTACTCGGCGCGCATCGCCGGCATCAAGGCGGCCGATGCGAACCTGGTCGTCGAGGGCTCGGTGATGGCCAGCGATGCGTTCTTCCCGTTCCGCGACGGCATCGACGCGGCGGCGGCGGCCGGCATCAAGGCGGTGATCCAGCCCGGCGGCTCGATGCGCGACAACGAAGTGATCGCCGCGGCCGACGAACACGGCATCGCGATGGTGTTCACCGGCGTGCGCCACTTCCGGCACTGAGCCCCGTGCGCCGCATCGGCTGGACGAAGCTCGCCCGCATCGCGCCGCTCGCCGGCGTGATGGCGCTCGCCGGGTGCCAAGGCACGCAGGCGCGCCTGGAAACGGCGCGCGCCGCCCTCGCCGCCACGCTGCCCGCGCCGTACCTGGACGGCTTGGTGACCGAATCGGTCGCCGTGGAGGGTGAGCACCTGGTATTCGTCGTGCGCACCCCGGAAGGCGATGCAGGCAGCCTGCAGGCCCATCCCAAGTTCAATGCATTGCGCGAAAGTGAGCAGCGCGAAATGCCGAGCTTGTGCCTGCAGCCGGCATTGCAGCCGCTCATCGAGACGGATGCGGTCCTGGTTCGACGGTTCGTGGATCGCCACAACGTACTCATCTTCGAATTGACCCTCCCGGCACGCGCGTGCCCCGCCCCACCGGCGTGATCGCCGGTTCTGCTTGAGGAAATTCCCGTGAAAGTCCTGGTCATCGGTTCCGGCGGTCGCGAACACGCGCTGGCGTGGAAACTGGCGCAGTCGCCGCGCGTGGAGGAAGTGATCGTCGCCCCCGGCAACGCCGGCACCGCGACGGAAGCCGGCTGCCGCAACGTGCCGGTCAAGGTCACCGACATCGATGGCCTGCTGGCGCTCGCCCAGGACGAAGGCGTGGGCCTGACCGTGGTCGGCCCGGAAGTGCCGCTGGTGGCCGGCGTGGTCGACCGCTTCCGCCTGGCCGGCCTGCGCATCTTCGGCCCCACCGCGGCCGCGGCGCAGCTGGAAGGCAGCAAGGCCTTCGCGAAGGACTTCCTGGCGCGTCATGGCATTCCTACCGCGTTCTATGCCGTGCATACCGATCTCGACGCAGCGCTTGCTTACCTGCACGAGAAGGGCGCCCCCATCGTCGTGAAGGCGGATGGCCTGGCCGCGGGCAAGGGCGTGATCGTGGCGATGACGCTGGACGAAGCCGAGGCCGCGGTGCGCGACATGCTGTCGGGCAACGCCTTCGGCGATGCCGGCGCGCGCGTTGTGATCGAGGAGTTCCTCGAAGGCGAGGAAGCGAGCTTCATCAGCATGGTCGATGGCGCCACGGCGCTGCCGATGGCCACCAGCCAGGACCACAAGCGCGTCGGCGACGGCGACACCGGCCCCAACACCGGCGGCATGGGCGCCTATTCGCCGGCACCGGTGGTCACGCCCGAGGTGCATGCCCGGGTGATGCGCGAGGTGGTCAATCCCACCGTGCAGGGCATGATCGCCGACGGCATGCCGTTCACCGGCTTCCTTTACGCGGGCCTGATGATCGACGACACCGGCGCGCCGAAGGTCATCGAGTTCAATGTGCGCTTCGGCGACCCGGAAACGCAGCCGGTGATGCTGCGCCTGCAGTCCGATCTCGTGGATCTGGTGGAAGCGGCCATCGACGGCCGACTCGACGTCACGGAGGCGCAGTGGGACCCGCGCCCGTCGCTGGGCGTGGTGATGGCGGCGGCGCCCTACCCGGAAACGCCGGTGACCGGCGATGTCATCGCCGGGCTGGACGAGGTGCCGGCGACCGCCAAGGTCTTCCATGCCGGCACTGCGCTGGATGCCGACGGCCGCGTGGTGAGTGCCGGCGGCCGTGTGCTGTGCGTGGCCGCACTGGGCAATTCCGTCTCCGACGCGCAGCGCCAAGCGTATGCCGGCGTCGAGAAGGTGCGCTGGACGAACGAATTCCATCGCACCGACATCGGCTGGCGCGCGATCGCGCGCGAGCAGGGCACCGCCTGAATCAGGCGGCCTGCACGAAGCGCGCGGCGTGCTCACGCGGCGCACTGCGCAGGTACTGCGGCGCGATCGCGATCTCTTCGCCCAGAGCCGCGGCGGCATGCCACGGCCAGCGGGGATCGTAAAGAATGCCGCGCGCCAGGCCGATGGCATCGGCCTGGCCCTGCTGCAGGATGTTTTCCGCTTGCTGCGGCTCGGTGATCAGGCCCACCGCGATCACCGGCATCACGACATCGCGCTTGATCGCCTCGGCGAAGGGCACCTGGTAGCCCGGGCCAAGCGTGATCCGCTGCGCCGGGTGCAGGCCGCCGCTGGACACGTGGATGAAGTGGCAGCCCCGGGCATCCAGCGCTTTCGCCAGCGCGATGCTCTGCGCGAGATCCCAACCGCCCTCCACCCAGTCGGTCGCGGAGATCCGCACGCCGAGCGCCATCGTGTCCGGTACCACCGCCTTGACCGCATCGAACACGCGCAACAGCAGGCGCAGGCGGTTCTCCAGCGAGCCGCCGTACGCATCGTCGCGCTGGTTGCTGAGCGGCGAAAGGAATTGGTGCAAGAGGTAACCGTGCGCCGCGTGGATCTCGATCAGGTCCAGGCCGAGCCGAACGGCCCGGCGCGCGCTGTCTGCGAACGCGGCAACGATACCGTCGATGCCCGCGCCATCGAGCGCTGTCGGCGGCACGCTCGTCTCGGCATACGGCACGGCAGATGCGGAGACCGTCTGCCAGCCATGCACGGCATCCGGCGGAATCGCGGCGCCATGGTGTTCCCAGGGGCGATGCGTGGACGCCTTGCGTCCTGCGTGCGCGAGCTGCGCGCCGATCGGCATCGATGAATGCCGGCGCGTGGCGGCGAGCGCGGACGCGAAGGCCGCTTCGGTGGTGTCATCCCAGAGACCGAGGTCGGCCCAGCTGATGCGGCCGCGCGGCTCCACCGCCGTTGCTTCGATGATCGCCAATCCCGCACCCGACTGGGCCAGGTTCGGCCAATGGAACGCGTGCCAGTCGGTGGCACGACCCTCTTCGGCGGAGTACTGGCACATCGGTGCGATGACGATGCGGTTGGACAGGCGCAGCGGCCCCAGATCGAGGGGCGAGAACAGACGGCTCATGGCATAGGGGGAACGACGTGGGGCCGCCACTATCCGCCCGCGCGCCCACCCCATCAACGCCAGCAATGGAACGCTGTCAGGCCGACAGGCTGGCGCGGCCGCGTCGATTTGCTAGGCTGCGCGCAACCCACGGAGGGCGCATGTCCAGCTACAGCCAGTTCTCGCTGCTGACACAACGGCGGTTCCTGCCGTACTTCACCGTCCAGGCGCTGGGCGCTTTCAACGACAACGTCTACCGCCAGGCGATCATCGCCCTGCTGTTCTTCCTCGGCGCGAGCGATGACCAACTCTCGCTCTACGCGACACTGGCGCCGGCGATCTTCATCCTGCCGTACTTCCTGTTTTCCGCCATCGCCGGGCAGTTCGCCGAGAAGCTCGAGAAGCACCGGCTGATCGTGATCACCACGACGATGGAGATCGTGATCATGTCGCTGGCGGCGGTCGGCTTCTTGTTGCAGAACATGCCGTTGCTGCTGGTGGCGCTGTTCTGCACCGGCGTGCAATCGACCCTGTTCGGTCCGGTGAAGTACTCCGTGCTGCCATCGATCCTCAAACCGGAGGAACTGACCGGCGGCAATGGCCTGGTCGAGATGGGGACGTCGATCTCGATCCTGTGCGGCATGATCGCCGGCGGCATGATCTTCCAGGTCGCCGGCGCGCACGGGCCGCAGGCTGCCGCCGTCGCCATCGTGCTGCTTGCGGTGTTGGGCAACGTCGTCTCGCGGATGATCCCGCGCATGGACGCGGGCGCGCCGGACCTGAAGATCCGCTGGAACCCGATTCCCGAATCGCTGGCGGTCCTGCGCATGGCCAGGCAGCAGTTGGCCGTACGCAACGCCATCCTCGGCGTGTCGTGGTTCTGGTTCTTCGGCACGCTGCTGACGTCGCAACTGCCCGCCTACGCGAAGTTGCACCTCGGCGCCGCCGACGGTTCGTCCACGTTGTATGTGTTCGCGCTGGCGCTGTTCTCGGTGGGCACCGGCATCGGCTCGCTGCTGTGCGAAAGGCTGTCCGGTCGCACCGTCGAGATCGGCTTGGTGCCGGTGGGCGCCTTCGGCATGACCGCCTTCTTGTTGGATTTGTACTTCGCACGGCCTGGCGCCGCGCCGGCCGCCGGTCTGGGCATCGCGGAATTCGTGCGCCAGGGCGGCAGCCTGCGCATCATGATCGACCTGGTCGGCATCGGCATGTTCGCCGGCATCTTCGTGGTGCCGTTGTTCGCGCTGATCCAGAGCCGCACCGACCGCACGCAGATGGCGCGCGTGTTCGCCGCCCTCAACATCCAGAACTCCGGCTTCATCGTGCTGGCCGCGCTGGTCGGCCTGGGCCTGCATGCGCTGGGCTGGAGCGGCCCGCAGATCTTCCTCGCACTGGCGATCGCCAATGCCGTGGTCGCGATCTGGATTTTCACGATCGTGCCCGAGTTCCTGATGCGGTTCCTCAGCTGGGTGCTGGTGCGCGCGCTGTACCGGCTGCGCCTGCACGGTATCGAGAAGCACGTGCCGGACGAGGGTCCGGCGCTGATCGTGTGCAACCACGTCAGCTACATGGACGCGCTGATCCTGGCGGCGACGATCCCGCGCCCGGTGCGCTTCGTCATGTACTACAAGATCTTCAACATCCCGGTGATGAGCTGGATCTTCCGCACCGCCAAAGCGATCCCGATCGCCGGGGCCAGGGAGGATCCCGACCTGATGCAGCGCGCGTTCGAGGAGATCGACGCGGCGCTGGCCGAGGGCGAGATCGTGGGGATCTTCCCGGAAGGCGCATTGACGAAGGACGGCGATATCGCCGCGTTCAAGTCCGGCGTGGAAAAGATCCTGGAGCGGCGCCCGGTACCGGTGGTGCCGATGGCGCTGAAGGGCATGTGGGCGAGCATGTGGAGCCGGCGCGATGGCCGACTGGGTCGCATGCGCGTGCCGCGTCGCTTCCGCGCCCACGTGGAGGTCGTGGCCGGCGAGCCGATGGACGGCGCCACCGCCACGGCGGAACTGCTGGAAGCCCGCGTGCGCGCACTGCGCGGGGATGCGGCGTAGGCAGTTCGGACATCGCGTCCGTCGGCGCGGCGATTCTTAATTACGCGAGGGTCTGGCACTATGGGGCCGTCCGAGTCGGCGCGCGCCGGCTCCTACCACCCTCCATCCCGTACAAGGAATGCCCGCATGAGCGCCGTACCCCCGATGCCCCCCACGACTGCGCCGGAAAGCGTGCCCAACCATCTCGCGTGGGCCATCGTGTCCACGGTGCTCGCGACCTGCCTGTGCTGCCCGCTGGGCCTGATTGGTATCGTTGCCATCGTGTTCTCCTCGCAGGTCAACGGCAAGCTCAACCAGGGTGACTTGGAAGGCGCCCGTCGCGCGTCCGCCAACGCCAAGACCTGGTGCTGGGTCGCCACCGCCTTCGCCATCATCGGCCTGCTGCTCAATATCGTCATGCTGGCCACGGGCGGCATGGAGCAATACATGGAGATGATGCAGCAGATGCAGCAGGTGCAGTGACCGCGCTGCGCCTCCCGCACTGGATCGGTATCGCGGCGGCGGCCCTGGTGGCCGCCGCTGGCGTCTTGCTGTTGCTGAAATTCGATCCCAACGCCGCGGACAGTCCGTTCCCGGGCTGCATCTTCCGCGCGCTGACCGGCTACTACTGCGTGGGATGCGGCCTGACCCGCGCAATGCACGCGCTGGTCCATGGCGACGTGCTTCGCGCATTCGCCATGAACCCGCTGGGCGTGCTGCTGATTCCCGTCATCCCGATGCTGATCGCGCACGGCCAGGGCTGGCGACCTCACAGGCTTGAACCGGTCATGCGCGTGCTGACGGCACCGAAGTTCTGGCTGGTGCTGCTGCCGGCCTACTGGATCGCGCGCAACCTGCCGTGGGTGCCGTTCACCTGGCTCGCACCGGGCTGATCCGCGTCAGCTGACCCAGCCGCCGATCACGAACACGGCGAGCACCGCCAACCACAACAGCAGGATGCGCCAGACCAGGCTCATCGCATCGCGCAGCTCGGGCAGTTCGCGCATCGCCTGCACCATGCCTTCCTCGGCGTACTCCTCGGCCTCTTCCGCCAGCTCGCAGCGCACGCTGGCGCGCGCCGCGCTGCCGAGGAATCCCGCATCCAGGCCGAAGCGCGTGCCGCCGGCTTCACGCCAGGTGGAGAACACCGTATCGAAGTTGCCGACCAGGGCCATCGCCAGCGTCATCAGTTGCGCGACCGGCCATTCCAGTGCGGCCTTGAGCTTGCGCGCGCCGTCGCGGTTCACGGCCGGCAGGTCCGCCCATGCGTCCTGCGCAGCGAGCACCGTCAAGCGATAGAGCATGGCACCGACAGGCCCGAGCAACAGGAACCAGAACAGCACGCCGAACCAGCGCTCGAGTGCATTGCGGAACACGGCCTCCACCAATGCGGGACCGTCCAGCGCGGCGGCTTCGCCGGTCAGGCCGAGCCGGGCGATCGCGGCACGCCGCGTCGGCGGGTCGTGCGCGTCGATGACGGCTTCGACATCCACATCCAGGTCACGCGGGCCCCATGCGTACACGAGCACGGCGATATCGAACAGCAAGCCCACCAAGCCATAGACCGGGCCATCGAGCAGCCATTGCAGTATGCCCACCACGAGCAGCACCGGCACGATCGCCAGCGCGATGCCGTAGCGGCCCTGCCAGAACGCGCCCTGCCCCGTATTGCGGGTCAGCCACTCCAGCCATGCGCGATACCAGGCGTACTGGCGCAGCGAAATGACCAGCGTGGGCGCGACATGGCCCAGCACCAGTGCAATCACGACCGCGACGAGGGTGATCGACATGACGTCCTCCGGGCCCGGATTCTAGCGCGCCCGGACGTTAATGGCCGGTCTGCGCGGGAGGCATGCCTATGGGCGCCGCGCCAGCATGGCAGCATGCCAGTGCTCGATGAGCGCGCGTGCAATGGAGATGGAAGGAGAAAGCAGCAGCGGAGCATCGTCGCCACCTTCCCCGTGCAGCGCCGCATCGACTTCTTCGAAAGTGAACCAGCGCGCGTCCTCGAGTTCGCCATCCACCTGCGGTGGATCGGGCTCGCCTTCCGCGCTGAAGCCCAGCATCAGCGCGCCTGGGAACGGCCAAGGCTGTGCGCCAAGGTAGCGGCATGCGCGCACGCGCACCTGCGCCTCTTCGAGCACTTCGCGCGCAACCGTCTGCTCGAGTGTTTCGCCCGGCTCCACGAACCCGGCGAGGACCGAGTAGCGCTTGCGGTGGCCATGCGGCCTGGCGGCCCAGCAACAGCCGCTCGCCATCGCTGACCGCCACGATGACGGCAGGATCGACGCGCGGGTAGTGGTCCTTGCCGCACTGCGTGCAGTGCGCGATGTAGCCGGCACGTTTGAACGTGATCGCACCGCCGCATGCGCTGCAGAACGACGTGGAGGCCTGCCAGTGCAGCAGCGCGCGCGCCATCGCGAAGACGCCGGACTCGAACGGCGGCCACGCGGACGCCGCGCGGCGAAGGTCGATCTGCGAAGGTGCCTGCATGGCGTGGTGGCGGGCATGCGCAGCGAACCAGGCCGTGCCGTCTTTCAGGCCGAGGAACAGACTGGCGCCCGGCCCGCCTCCGAGCGAGGCGCCCGTGACCGGGAACGGCTCACCCGTCTCTTCGGCCAGCGCGCGACCGTCGTCGTCGAGCAGCAGCACGCGCGCGTCTGCCCACAGGCGTGCGAGCGCAGCGGCGTCATCGCGCAGCGCGTCGGCACGGTCCAGCGTGTCACCGGCGAAGGCAAAGCCGGCGAGTGGGGCGGTAGGCGAAGGAAGACCTGACACGGAACGCGGCAGGCCGTGCATCACATGCTGAAACTGCTGCCGCAGCCGCAGGTGGTCTTGGCGTTCGGGTTGCGGATGACGAACTGCGCGCCCTGCAGGCTTTCGCTGTAGTCGACTTCCGCCCCCATCAGGTACTGCAGGCTCAGCGGATCGACCAGCAGCGAGACACCATCGGTGTCCACGGCCACATCGTCCTCGGCGCGGTTCTCGTCGAACTCGAAGCCGTACTGGAATCCGGAACAGCCACCGCCCTGGATGTAGACGCGCAGCGCCAAGGCGTCGTTGCCTTCGTCCTGGATCAGCTCGCGCACCTTCGCGGCCGCGGCCGGGGTGAAGTTGAGCGGCCGGTCGATGGACTGGTAGTCCGGCGCTGTGGTCGCAGTGGGCAGGGAGACGACGGTGGTCATGGCGAAAGGATGGGGGCTGGCGGAAGGCAGTTCAAGTTCAGCGCGTGCCCGCGCCTTCGCCGGCCCCGTCCTTCGCGGCGGCCTGCGCCCACGGGAACGACTGCTCGACCGCCGTACCGCCCTGCGGCACCACGCGCGCGATCACCCGCACCGGCTTGAAGCCCTGCGGCAGCAACAGGTCGCCTTCGACCTGCTGGAAATACTTGAACGAGTACGGCACGCCCGGCGCGTTGGCCTGCTGGCGCAGATCGGACCAACTCAACCGCCGCAGCTTGCCGCCTTCGGTGCCTTCCACCGACACCAGCAGGCGACCGGCATTCACGGCGCCGCGGTTGAGGTTCTGGGTAAGTGTGGCGGTGAAGTGCCAAGCCTGCGCGTCCTGTGGCACCAGGATGAGCTCGTGCACCGACAGGCCGCGGCGTTGCGCGGTGGCGCCGACGAAACGCTCGTAGAACGCCACGTCGGCGCGCAGGCCGGAGATCTCCTCGTCGCGCTCGGCCAGCGTGGCCTGCAGGTCGCGGTTGGCGTCGCGGCTGATCTGGTCCGAACGCGCCAGCGTCGCAGCCCGTTGCTCGAGGGTTTCGATGCGCTGCTGCTGGGCCCGGAGCTGTCCGGGAGTGGGCGCCTCGCCGGCGTGGCCGGCGAAGACCTGCCAGGCGCCCCAGACACCGAAACCCAACGCGAGCGCCAGCACGGCGACCAGCACCGGCCAACCCACCGCGCGGGGCGGGGGAACGGTCGGCGGGACGGGCCTGGTGCTCATAGCCGCAGGATAGCGCGGCCTCTCACATCAGGCTCTGAATGGCGGCCTCAGGCGTCGGCGGCCCAGGCTTCGGGCAGGGCGGCGCCTTCCCGGGGCTGGCCGGCGGCGACCGCTTCGGCGTGCACGAGGTGGCCGGTCAGCTGCGCACCGGCATTCATCTCGACCACCTTGTAGTGCAGGTTGCCGTGGACGCGGGCCTTGGGGGCCAGTTCGATGCGCTCGTGGGCGTATACGTCACCGACCATCCGGCCGTTGATCACCACCACCGGCGCCTGCACTTCGCCTTCGATGCTGCCCTGCTCGGCCAGCGTCAGCACGGCGCGCTCGCCGGGTTCGGCGATCACCTTGCCCTGGATATGCCCTTCGACGTACAGGCCGCCACTGAATACCACGTCGCCACGGATGGTCACCTGGGGGCCGATCAGGGTGTCGATGGCACCGGCGTCCGGACGGATGGGCTTGTTCTTGAACATCTCACTTGCCTCCTGCGGCAGTAGCGGTCTTCCAGTCGAAGGCCTGCTCCACCGCCGCGTCGTCGCCGTGCAGCGTCACCTTGACGCGTTGCGGCGTGAAGCCCGGCGGCAGCATCACGCTGCCATCCAACTGTTGGAAATATCGGAATGAATAGGCCTGTCCGGGCGCGGCACGCTGCTGGTGCAGCTCGTCCCAGGCCACCGCGGCGAGCTTGCCCTCGCGCACGCCCTCCACGATGAAGCGCATCTGGCCCTGGCTGATCGCACCCCGGTTGAGGGTCTGGGTCAGCATGATCTGGTAACGCCACGTTCCGCCCGACACCGGTTCGAACTCGGCCACGTGCACGCCCAGGCCTTTGCGCTGGCTGGTGGCGCCGACCAGGCGCTCGTAGAAGGCGACGTCGGCGCGCAATGCGGCGATTTCTTCATCACGCTCGGCCAGCGCGTCCTGGACTTCGGCATTGGCCGCCCGGCTGATCTGGTCGGAACGGGCCAGGGTGGACTCGCGCTGTTGCAGCGAGCTCAGCTCGCTGCGCACCGTCGCGATGTCGCGCTCGGCGCGCGCACGCGCCGCATCGGCCTGCGCCAAGCGTGGCGCAGCGGTATGACTCGCCACGAACCAGGCGGCCGCCAGGCTGGCGGCCCAGGCAACGCCGAACAGCAGCGTGGTGCCTCGGCGGCGCACGGCCGCATCGCGCGGGACGATGCGGAAGCGGGACGGAAGACGCTCTGACATGACGGACAAACGGCGCGCGGCACTCAGCCGGCAGCCAGATGGGACCCCTATACTCGCCGCAGTGGCGCGAGTCCTCGAGTTTACCGGGAGTGGCTGACATGTCCGAAGCGCATCTTTTCGTAATTGGGATCCTGTTGGCATGGATGGCGGGCATCCGTGTCTATCTGACCGTGTTCGGTCTCGGACTGGCGGGCGCGCTCGGTTGGCTGGACCTGCCTCCGGCCCTGCAGGTGACCGAATCCTGGTGGGTGCTCGGTACGTCCGGCGCCTTGGCGCTGACCGAGTTCTTCGCCGACAAGATCCCGGGGGTCGACTCCGGCTGGGACCTGCTGCAGACCCTGGCCCGCGTGCCTGCCGGCGCCTTTCTCGCCGCCGCGACCCTGTCCCCGGACGGCCAACTCAGTGGTGGCGCCCTCGCCGCTGGCGCCGGTGTGGCCCTGACCAGCCATCTGCTGAAGAGCGGCTCGCGCGCCCTGATGAATACCTCGCCCGAACCGGTCAGCAACTGGACCGCGTCCGTCGCCGAAGACGCGGTGGTGGTCGGCGGCCTGTCGCTGGCCTTTGCGCACCCCTGGATTGCGTTGTTCCTGGTAGTCGGGATGTCGCTGCTGGTCGCGATCGCGGTGTGGTGGGTCTGGCGCACGCTGTCGCGCGGATTGAAGCGGCTCCTGGAACCGCTGCCCGCGACGCAGGCGACACCCCCGACCTCTGGCCCGTGACAGGCGCCAGCGCATCGGGGATCATGGGTCTGCCTCACCTGTGAACTTCATCGCATAATGGGGCTCAGCTTGGGGAAGCCTGATGTCCGCCATCGATGCCACGTCCCGCATGCAGGATGAGCCGCCGCGCTCGCGCCTGCGTGCCGAAACCCCACCGGCGCACTACTGGCGCCGTTGGGCGGGCGATGCCGCCCCGGAGGACGAGGACCTGCCTGTCGCCGGAGAGCCCGTCGAGATGACCCCACCGACCCCCACGCCCGTGTCCGCCACCCCGAAGACGCCTGCCGCACCGGTTGCCCCGGCGGCGAGCGACACCGGCACCCCGCCGCCGCCCGTCGATCCGGAATCGCCGTACCGCGTGATGATCGTGGAGGACGACCGCGGGCAGGCCCTGTTCGCCCAGAGCGTGCTGCACGGCGCCGGCATGCAGGCCGAGGTACAGATGCAGTCGGACGGCGTGCTCGATGCGATACGCCGCTTCCATCCCGATCTGGTCCTGATGGACCTGCACATGCCCGGCAAGGACGGCATGTCGCTGACGATGTTGATCCGGCAGCAGCCCGAATACCTGCACCTGCCGATCGTCTTCCTCACCGGCGATCCGGACCCGGAGCGCCAGTTCGAAGTGCTCGAAAGCGGTGCGGACGATTTCCTCAACAAGCCGATCCGGCCCCGTCACCTGATCGCGGCCGTCTCCAACCGCATCCTGCGCTCGCGCCAACGCCAACAGGCCGCGCAGCCACGCGCAACGGTCAACACCGAGACCGGCCTGCCCACGCGTACGTTTGTCCTGCAGCACCTGACCGACAGCCTGCAGCGCAATGCCGACGGCGGCCTGTTCTTCGTCGAAGTCAGCAGCGCATTGAGTCTGCGCGAACGCTACGGCTACGCGGTGTTCGAGCACCTGATGAACCAGGCGGGCCGCCAGCTCGCCGCCGCCGCGTCGCCGCATCCGGTGGCGCGACTGAACGACAACAGCTTCCTGATGCTGGCCGACACCGTCGACGAAGGCACGCTGGCCGCGCTGGCGCAGCAGCTGCGCGACGGCCTGACGGCGCATGACTTCCAGGCCCGCGCCAACGAATCGCTGAAGTTGCGCGGCTCGGTCGGGTATACCGCGCTCTCGCTCGGCTTCGCCGACGCCGGCAGCGCGCTGGAAGCCACAGAACGCGCCGTGCTGCAGGCACGCCTGAAGCCGGAAAGCCTGGCCGCCTACGAGCCCGCGCAGATCGACGAGGATGCGCCGAGCATCTCGCTCGAGGACGGCCAGTTCGAACTCGCCTACCAACCGATCGTCGCTGTCGCCGGCAGCGACCAAGCGCAGTACCAGGTGCTGTTGCGCATGCGCCAGGCCGACGGGTCGCTGATATCGGCCTCGCAGGTCATTCCCGCTGCGGAATCCGCCGGCGGCATCGCCCAGATCGACCATTGGGTGCTTGAACACGCGCTCTACGTGCTGGCCGAACGCCAGGCCGAAGGCCCGTCGCTGCGCCTGTTCGTCTCGCAGTCACCGCGCTCGCTGGCACGCGAGTCGCACGCGCAATGGCTGCTCGATGCGTTGCGCGCGCGCGGCATCGAGGGCACCTCGCTGGTCATTGACCTTCGCTTGGCCGATGCGCTGATCCACACCGTCACGCTGCGCCAGTTCTGCCAGCAGCTGATGCCGGCAGGCGTGCAGTTCTGCCTGAGCCAGTTCGAGCCCGGCACCGAGGCCGACGCGCTGCTGACGCAGCTGCCGCTCGGTTTCGTGCGCGTGTCCAGCAAGTACGCCAGCGCGCACGCCGACCCGGCGCTGCGCGACCAGCTGCGCGGTGTCATCGATGCCGCCCATCGCCAGGGGCTGCAGGTGATCGGCCAGCAGATCGAGGATCCGCAGGCCGCCGCGGCCATGTGGATGGGCGGTGTCGACTTCATCCAGGGCAACCTGGTGCAGGCCGTCGGCAGCGAACTCGGCTTCGACTTCCACAACGCGGTGCTGTAAGCATGCCCGCCGCGGGGCGTACACCGGTGATGCCCTGGCTGACGACGGCGCTCGCCGCCGCCGCCATCACGGCGGTCGGCCTGCATGCGGCAGCTATCGAAGGTCCCTGGTTGCCAGTGGCGCTCGGTGCCGGCGGCGCCACGCTCGCGATCGCCCTGGCCGAAGCGCTGCGCGCCCGCGCGCAGGCGCACCAGCACACCGGCGTGCAGGCGCGCGCAGCGATGGCCGAATCAGAACGCGATGGCCTGCGCCGTGACCTGCAGCGGCACGACCAGCTGGAACAGGAGCTGGTGCGCGCCAAGCAGGCCGCCGAATCCGCGGCGATGGCCAAGGGCGAATTCCTCGCCACGATGAGTCACGAGATCCGCACCCCGCTCAACGGCATCGTGCCGATGCTGGAGATGCTGTCGCGCGCGCCGCTGGCGCCCGACCAGCGCGAGATGCTGGCGACCGCCACCGCGTCCTCGCACCAGTTGCTGCGCATCGTCGACGACATCCTCGACTACTCCAAGCTCGAAGCGAACAAGCTCGATCTCGAGATCACCGGCTTCAACTTGCGCGAACTGCTGGATAGCGTGCTCCAGCTGATGTACCGCCCGGCCGAGAACAAGGGCCTGAAGCTCAGCCTGCAGCTCGACCCGGCCGTCCGCCTGCCCGTGCGTGGCGACCCGGTGCGGCTGCGGCAGGTACTGACCAACCTCGTCGGCAACGCCATCAAGTTCACCGACCGCGGTTCCGTCACGCTGGTCGTGCGTCGCCTCGGCGAGACGGCCGCGCAGCACCTGCTGCGCTTCGAGGTTCGCGACACCGGCATCGGTATCGATGAGGACGCGCGTGGGCGCCTGTTCCATTCCTTCAGCCAGGCCGATGCGTCGACCACACGTCTGTACGGCGGCACCGGCCTGGGCCTGGCGATCTGCCGGCGCATCGTCGACCTGATGGGTGGCCGCATCGACGTCGTGTCGGAGGTCGGCCGTGGCTCGACGTTCTGGTTCGAAGTGCCGCTGATGAAGGTCATCGGCGATCTGCGTCAGCGCGACAACGGCGTACTGGACCATGGGCGTGTCCTGATCGTCTCGCCCGATCCGCGGTTGCGGCAGCGCCTTACCCTGCTGGTCACCAACTGGGGTATGCAGCCGGTCGCCGTCGAGACCACGCAGGAAGCACTCGATCGCCTGCGCCTGGTGTCCGAACAGGCGCAGCAGGACTACCTGGCCGTGCTCGCCGACATCAGCGGCATCCGCAGCACGGCGCTCGCGTTGCACCGTGCGATCACACGCCGCCCGATGCCGGACGCACTGCGCCTGGTGTGGCTGTACGGCGACGAGACCGTGCCGACCGAACTGCACCCCCGCGCGACCCTGCTGTCGCGCCAGTCGCCCGATGCCGACCTGCGCGCGGCGCTGACCGGCGCCGCGCCCGAACGCGATCCGGATGTGGAAGCACCGATCGTGGAGGAAATCTTCCCCATCACCACCGGACCCGAGGTGGCCGAGGCTGCCACGGCGGCGTTCGCTCCCACGTCGGTGGCGGCCGAGGCCGCTCCCGAGCTTCCTTCCGAACCCGAACCTGCCGTCGTCAGCGCCATGCGCATCGAACCCCGACTGCTGTTGGTGGAAGACAATCCCGTCAACCTGCTGGTGGCACAGAAGCTGCTGTCCGCGCTCGGCTTCGAGTGCGAAACCGCCGCCAATGGCGACATCGCGCTGAAGCGCATGCAGGTGGAGCACTTCGACCTGGTGCTGATGGACTGCCAGATGCCGGTGCTGGACGGCTACGCGGCGACCCGCCGCTGGCGCGAAATCGAAACGCAGCGCGCGACGGGCGGACGCCTGCCGATCGTGGCGATGACGGCCAATGCCATGGCCGGCGACCGGCAGCGCTGCCTCGACGCCGGCATGGACGACTACCTCGCCAAACCGGTCTCGCGCGAGCAGCTCGAAGGCTGCCTCAACCGCTGGCTGCCCGACCGGATGAACTTCGTGTTGCGCAACGCCGCGCTCGCGGCTCCCGTGGAGCCAGCGCCTGCCGCGCCCGCGGTGGCGACGGCGCGCGCGCCGGCACCGAGTTTCCCGGTGCTGGATCAGACGATGCTGGAAGAATTGCGCGAGATCGCCGGCGACGAAACCGCCCGCATCATCACCGTGTTCCTCGAGGACGCGCCGCGCCTGATCGCCACGCTTGAGAAGGCCGCCGCGACCCCTGATCTGGACGCCATGCGCGATGCCGCGCATACGTTGAAGTCATCCAGTGCCAACGTCGGCGCGATGGCGTTGTCCGCCGCTGCGAAGCGCGTGGAGCTCGGCGCACGCGCGCGCAAGCTGGAGCGTCCGGCCGTGGCCGTGGCCCTGGTCATCGCCGAATATGCGCGCGCGCGAATGGCGCTGCAGGGCTACGCCGCGCAACAGCTCGGTAGGCCGCTGATCCCGCAGCCTGCCGCGACGCCTCAGTCGTCGCCTTCGAGCTTGGTCAGCAGGTAATTCGGCTCGCCGATGCGATCGATCACCGACAGCTGGGTCTCCAGCCAGTCGATGTGCTCTTCCTCGGAATCCAGAATGTCGGCGAACAGTTTGCGACTGACGTAGTCCGCCACGGATTCGCAGTATTTGATCGCGTCTCGAAGCAGCGGCAGGGCTTCCTGCTCAAGCGCCAGGTCGCATTCGAGGATCTCGCGCGGCGTCTCGCCGATACGCAGCTTGCCCAGGGCCTGGAAGTTCGGCAGCCCATCGAGGAACAGGATGCGCTCCGACAGCTTGTCGGCATGCTTCATCTCGTCGATGGATTCCTTGTACTCGTGCTCGGCCAGCTCCTTGAAGCCCCAGTTCTTCAGCATCTTGGCGTGCAGAAAGTACTGATTGATCGCAGTGAGCTCGTTGTAGAGCGCCTTGTTGAGGTACTCGATGACCTTGGCGTCGCCTTTCATGGCCATGCTCCGTGGGCGGAAGGACGGCACAGGTTAGCCCGTGCACGCGCACCATGACGGAACGCGAATCGTGATCATTCGGAGAGTTGGGCGCCGCCGACAGGCGGTCGCGGACGTGTCAGGCCGCGTGCGACAGCGTCAGGATCGGGAACAGCGGCTCGCGCGATGCGGGCTGCGCGGCCTGCAAGACATCCATCGCCATGTCGAGGCAGCTGCCGCAGTTGGCACCGGCGCCGGTCCGCATCGTCAGTTCGGCCACGGTCGTGCAGCCGGCGGTGGCGGCTTCACGGATCTGGCGTTCGGTCACGCCGTTGCAGATGCAGACGTACACGATGGAGAGCAGGCGCAGCGGGCACGGAGCGGCCCGTGGCTATTCCACCCGGAATGAGAATGATTGTCAATTCTGAACGGGTTCGCTGCCACCGCCCCGTTTACGTCCGGGCCGGTTACGCCCCCGCCGACGCATCGCATCCGGTGGCCGTGCCGACGGCAGAGGGGGCGGGATGGCCTGCGCGCCCGCCACCAGACGCGCGAACTCAGCCAGATGACCCAGCGCACTGGCATAAACCCGGCGTTTGAACAGGACCACGTGCTCGACCGGGTACCAGAAATCCACCCAGCGCCAGTGATCGAACTCGGGGCTCTCGGTCAGGTCCAGGCGTAGGTGGGCCTCGTCACCAACCAAGCGCAGCAGGAACCACACCTGCTTCTGGCCGATGCAGACCTGGCGCTCGTTCCGGCGCACCGCCCGGGGCGGCAGCCGATAACGCAGCCAGCCGGGCGTGACGCCCAGCACTTCGACATGTTCGGGCAACAGGCCGGTTTCTTCGCGCAACTCGCGATACATGGCCTCGACCGGCGTCTCGTCCGTGTTCATGCCGCCTTGCGGGAACTGCCAGCCATCCCGGCGCACCCGTCGCGCCCAGAACACCCGGCCATCCGGCCGCATCAACACGATACCGACATTGGGTCGGTAGCCGTCCGGATCGATCACGATGCGGACTCCTGAAATCTACTGCCACCGACTCTGCCACGCCCCGCTGCGAGCGACAAGCACGCGCCGCCCGGTTGACAGACAGGGGGTGGAAATGAAGAATACGCGGTTCACGCGGCTATGTAGCTCAGCCGGTTAGAGCACAGCACTCATAATGCTGGGGTCGGTGGTTCGAGTCCACCCATAGCCACCACGCGGTAGTACAAGCAAGTCCAACTAAGGCCGGAAAGCCCAGCAAAACCAAGGCTTCCGGCCTTTTTTTGTGCCCGATGTAGTCCGAGGGAATCCATTGCAAGCCGGCGGTAAGGGGCGGTAACTTTGACGGTAAGCGACCTACCGCCAAAACTGTTACCGCCAAGGCCGTTTTCGCATGCCTCTGACCGACACCGCGATTCGCAAAACAAAACCTGAACAGAAGCCGCTTAAATTGCGCGATGGCGGCGGTCTCTACCTGATTCTCAGGCCCGATGGCGCGCGCTGGTGGCGGCTGGACTACCGCCGTCCGGTCTCCGGGAAGCGAAATACGCTCAGCTTGGGGACCTATCCCGATACAAGCCTCGCGGAGGCGCGCACTGAGCGGGATCTTGCTCGCAAGCAACTGGCCAAGGGGATCGATCCAGGGGAGCACCGGAAGGCTGAGCAGTCGGCGGGGATCGAGCGAGCGGCAAACAGCTTTGAGGTCATCGCACGCGAATGGCTGGCCATAAAGGCCCATGGCTGGACCAACAGCCACCATGCCAAGCAGCAGATGCGCCTTGAAGGCCATGTCTTTCCCTGGATCGGCAAGAAGCCGATCGCGGAAGTAGGCGTGTCCGATCTTCGCCCCCTACTCGGCCGTATGGTTGAGCGCAGTCATCATGAGCAAGCTCACCGGGTCATGGCGGCCATAAGCAGTGTATTCAGATACGCGGTGGCTACCGAGCGCGCCGAACGCAATCCGGCCGCGGACTTGGGCGCCGCCCTACCGTCACGCAGGAAGCGCAGCTTTCCAACCATCACCGATCCGAAGCTCGTGGGGGACTTCTGCGAGCCATGGACGGATATCGCGGTGAGGCCGTAACGGCGGCAGCACTGAAGCTGGCACCGATGACCTTTGTGCGTCCGGGCGAGCTGCGCGGTGCCCGCTGGGCTGAGTTCGACCTGAACCATCCCGATGGCGCGCGCTGGGTCATCCCTCCCGGCCGCAGGAAGCTGCCCAAGGCTGAAAAGGAGAATCCGAGTGCCGAGCCGCACGTGGTACCGCTTGCGGAGCAGGCTGTAGCCATCCTCCGAGACTTACAGCCGCTAACCGGCCATAGGGAGTACGTCTTTCCCGGCGTCCGTGATCCCAAGCGCTGTATGTCAGAAAACACTGTGAACGCGGCCTTGAGAAACCTTGGCTACGACGGCGACACCATTGTGGGCCACGGCTTCCGCCACATGGCCTCCACGCTACTCAATGAGCTCGGATTTAACCCAGACGCGATCGAGCGCCAACTCGCCCACAAGGGCCAGGGCGTACGAGCGATCTACAACCTTGCAAAGCATCTCCCCGAGCGCAGGAAGATGATGCAGGCTTGGGCGGACTACCTGGATGAATGCAAGGCAATGGGAACTGACGGGCAACTCGCTTCCAAAGCGGCCTGATTGCATGGATTGGCAAGGCCGCTAGCGGCCAGTAGCGGACCATCACTCATATCGGCAGCGCGATTGCTGTATGTCTGGCGGCGATCCACTCAGAACTGGGCGACACCGGCCGGGGACAACAGTGCGCCATGGCGCCTTCGGGCAAGGATGGAGAGCATTCAATGAGGTGCGGAAAGGTGTGGACCGCGTTACCGTAAAGCGTCGCCTTCACGCTCAGTGCCATGGCTCTTCTCGACGACATCCTCAGTTGGTCCAACGACCTTCCTGATTGGCAGCGTGACGCCATTCGGCGCATTTTTCAGGCCAATGACCAGCTAACCGCGAAAGACTTGGCCGAGATCCGGGATATGGTCGAAGGGGCCAATGGCGCCCCCAAGCCGGTGTCGCTGACTAGGTCCCATATCCCCACGATGGGCTCCGGCACCCCCACGGTTCTGCTAGGCCTCTCGCAACTTAAGAACGTTAACGGTTTCCCTGACGGCCGTCAGCTCGATATCGCCAACACGGGGATCACCGTGATCTTCGGAGAGAACGGTACAGGCAAGTCTGGTTTCGCCCGGGTAATGAAACGGGCCTGCCGGGCCAGGCACTCCACCCCAGTTCTGGCAAACGCCTTTACCAAAGGGAGGCCCGCCACGCCCGAAGCGACTTTCGCCTACGAGTCCGGCGGTAAGAGCCAACAAGCCCTTTGGACCGAAGGTGGCGCTAGCAATGCCGATCTGGCCATGGTGTCGGTTTACGACAGCCAGTGCGCTCAGGACTACATAAGCAAGGACGGCCCGTCGACCTTTGTGCCCTACGGGTTCCACGCCTTGTCTGCGCTAGCGGCTGCACAACAAGCCATTCAAGAGGAGCTCAATCGCGAGATTGGTGCCATCTATCTCCGGACCGATCAGTTCACCGCCCTGCAAGGCGCCCACTCGGTTGGAAAGATCATGGGCAAACTGGGTCCGAACACCGACATTGGTGCTCTGGAGGCTCTTGCCACTCTGACCCCTCAAGAAGCCGAGTCGATTAAGGGGCTGTCGGTGGCCATCAAGGGTCTGGACGTCGAACCGGAAGCCAGCAAGCACGAGCGCCTAGCCCAGCGACTCGACAACTTGGCGAACCTCGCGACCAATGCCGAGCGGTTTGTCACCAACGCGGCATTGGACAAGTTCACTGGTCTCGCCAAGTCCGAAGCCGAGGCCATTGGCGCCGACCGTCTAGCCCAAGGCCTTCTTCGTGGTGACGGCGCGCTCGACGGTCCCGTAAGCGCGCTGCTCCCCGAAACTGGTGGGGCCCAATGGAAGGCTTTGTTTCACGCGGCGCAAGCCTTTTCGCTCAAAGCCTACCCCGACCACCCGCATCACCCGCCCAGCGGTCCGGATGATCATTGCGTCTTATGCCAGCAACCCCTCGGCGAAGACGCACAAGCGCGCATGATCCGCTTTCAGCAGTTCGTGGCTGCCGATGCCGCACAGAACTTGGAGCGCGCTACCAAGGCCGTCACCGAGGCCCGCCAGAAGATCGATGCCGCAAACCTTACCCCAGCGGATGAGCCCACCCTGGCCGATATCAAGCAAGCGGACGAAGATCTCGCCGAGGCGATCATCACTCATCAGAAGGCCTGGGCTGCACGCCGCGACTGGATCTCCACCTCCTACATGCTGTGCCACTGGACCGATCCACGCCCCCCTCTCCCTGATGGCGATGCGTTGTCCACTAGGCTATTCGCAAAGGCCAAAGCGCTTCGCCAGCTCGCGGCCAAAATCCGCCAGGCTAAGGATCAGAAAGAACACGACAAGCTTCTGACACAGCTGGCCGAGTTGAATTCCCGGCGTGACTTGGCCGCGCATTTGCCGGCTATCCGGACCTACATTAGTGAGGCTAGGCGCCGAAGCGCACTAGAGAAGGCACGCGACGCACTGAACACCAAGTCCGTCTCCGCGAAGATAACTAGCCTGTCGAAGATCCATACAACTGACATGTTGGCGAAAGCGCTCAATGAGGAGCTCGAAGCTCTAGGCTACCGCCACAGGGTCAAGCCCACGCTTACCAACCAGACCAAGGGTGGTCGGAATGTACATGGCTTGGCCCTGGACGGCAGCAATCACAGTACGCACGAAGTGCTTTCTGAGGGTGAACAGCGAGCGGTAGCGCTCGCATTCTTTCTTGCCGAAGCCAAGCTTCGCGGGGATCAATCCACCATCGTATTCGACGATCCGTCGACCTCACTTGATCACCTTCACCGACGGGCGATGGCCCACCACTTGGTCCATCTTTCCAAAACCCGCCCCGTCGTCATCTTCACCCACGACGCCGTCTTTCTAACGACCATTTTGGGCGAAGTCGCCGAGCAGCAAGCCACAGCAAAGACCCAAACAGTGCAATGGCACGGGGGAAGCCCGGGCGCTCTCCTAGACGGACTAGCTTGGGAGAACAAGCCATACGGCGAACAGATGAAAGAGCTGAAGGCCACGGCCGCGCACATGAAGGCGAACTACAACCCTTACCCGAACAACGACGAGAAAAGGGCTATGCGCGATGGTTATGCGCACATGCGCGGCATGATCGAGCGCGCCATTCGTGAGGTCGTCTTGAACGACACCGTCCACCCGTTCAGTGACGAGGTTCGGGTCATTCAGGTTGGCGCGATCGCCGGCTTCGAGATAGAGGACTGGCGGGCCATCGTCTCCGTGTACGGCAAGGCCAGCGAGGTGATCGTGGGCCATGACAGCCCGAGTGCCGGGCAGTATGAAATGCCAAGCCCCTTGCACTTCGAGAAGGATCTCAGCGAGATGGAAGATGTCATGAAGAAGTGTGAGACACGGCGTAAAGCTTTCAATGCGGGCGAGCGGCAGCGCATGGCCGCACTGCGAAACGACATCCGTAAAAAGTAGCTTCATATCCGGCGAGCGCACCTTCAGCGCTCAGTGTCCTGAGCCGTCCGCTCCAGCTTGGCCGGGCTACCACCGATGGATCATTTGCGTCCGTATTGGGTCGGAAGCAGACATTCTCCAGAGCGCCAGCTAAGCGCCCGGCAGTCGCCTAACCCCATAAGTCGCTTCCGCCGCCTCGATCTGCGATGACTCCGATGTGCTCTCGCCGAAAAGCAGGTAGCTGGGCGCTACAATCTCGACCGTCCTTTCCACCTGGATCACAAAGACACTCCGGACCGGGAACCGATCTCCTACGATCGGAAGCAGAGGCGCCACCCATTTTCGATAGTCTTCCGTATGCCGCCTGACGTTGATGGCTGAGCCCATGATCTTGTGGCCCTTCTGTACGAGAATGTCCACCAGGCTCACGCATACGCGCGGATTCGCTTCGATGTTCTTCGCACTGACAGGAGACGCTATGTTCGCGATGACCATATGTCGATCATCGAAGGCTCGGAAAACCTCCTTGGGGGACACGTTGGGCTGACCATTCGCGTCCGCCGTGGCCAGCCAGCAGAGTACGCTGGCTTCCATCGACGTTCGGACCTTATCGGTCAACATGGACCTCTCCCTCGGGTTCACTTGGCGTCGGTGCCGACAGTCCGATCGCCTCGCTCTTAATCCAATCCGCAACCTGTTGCACCTGCTGTCGTGGCCGAGGCTCGGCCTCTATGAGCCAGAACCCATGGCGGCTAGTAGGCGTCACCTTGGCAGACTCGATGACTACAAGCCGACCTTCTTCAATCATGGGTCGAATCAGTTCGTAGCGCCCCAGCGCGACGCCCTGTCCCGCCAATGCCGCCTGGATCACCAGGTCGTATTGGTTGAAGTGCAGAAGCGTCCGTGGCTTGACCTTTTCGCCCACGTGGGCATCCAGCCAAGGGCGCCATTGCAGCCATGGGTAGCGCTCGTCATCGAACTCCAGAAGAGTCAACGCGGATACAGCTCCCGCCGAGCGCAAGCTCGCGGCACCAAACGACGGGCTGGCCACGGGCACGACGGTTTCTGCAAAAAGCAGCTTCGCACCTGATGGGGCACGATCGGCAGACGTATAGCGGATGGCCATGTCGATGCCATCGTTGCGCAGGTCGACCAGTCGATTGTGCGCCGCCACGCGGACATCGATGTCGGGATACAGGGCTTGCAGTTTTCCCAAGCGCGGGAGCAACCACAGTCCGGTAAAGCCGATCGTCGCGCTGATGGTCACGGGCCTGTTCCTAGTGCGGGCCTGCAACTCACCCAACACGTCCTGTAATTGCTGGAGCGCCCCGTCCGCGCTTCGATATAGCCGCTCACCTTCCGGGGTAAATTCGATGGTGCGATGACCGCGGACCAGAAGCTTCACCCCCAACTGTTCTTCCAGCGCGTGGATCTGGCGACTGACGGCCGACTGGGTCAGGTGCAGATCCCTCGCCGCGAGCGTGATGCTCATGCGCCGCCCCACCGCGACGAAGCCGCGAACTAGGTCCAACGAGGGCATTCTTGCGAAATCCATTGACATGCGCCCGGGGAATGCGAACGTTCCGAAAAGTAGGTTGAAGCGGCAAAGCGCATCGCCCCTAATTGCGACACTATCCCACTGTCGCAGCGAGCGCCAGCATGTCGCACCCGCAGGAAACGAATTCCAAGGATGCATGCATTCGGACGATCGACCACGGCCGGCGTCGCCTTTGGGGCGTGGTGATCGCGGCCGGTCTGGTGATGGGCCTAGCCTTGGGCGTGCGCCATGTCCAGGGCTTGTTCCTGCTTCCCGTCACGGGTGAACAGGGTTGGTCGCGCGAGCTGTTCGGCTTCGCTCTGGCGGTGCAGAACCTGACCTGGGGCATCGCACAGCCGTTCACCGGCATGATGGCGGATCGCTATGGAGCAAGACGCGTGGTCGTCTTCGGTGTCGTGCTGTATGCATTGGGACTGGCGGCCATGACGCAAGCAAGCAGTCCGGCGATGTTCGTGGCGGCCTGCGGCGTGGCGTTGGGCGTGGCGCTGTCGTGTACCGCATTCGGCGTCATCTACGCCGCAGTTAGCCGACTCGTGGCGCCTGGCCAGCGTCCCTGGGCCATTGCGGTGACCGGGGCAATAGGTGGACTGGGCCAGTTCGTCATGGTGCCGCTCGTGCAGGAGCTCATTGCGTCCCTCGACTGGAAAGCGAGCTTGTGGATCCTGGCCATTGCCATGGCGACGTTGGCGCCGCTGGCGCTGCCCCTGAAGGATCGCACTGCGTATGCCATCAACGAACATGAGGATGGCGACCGGGGCGTTGTCCATGCGGTCCGGGAAGCGATCTCGCACAGCGGCTTCTGGCTCCTCAACCTGGGCTTTCTGGCATGCGGGTTCCAGTTGGCTTTCATCGCCACCCACCTACCTGCCTATCTGATCGATCAGGGCCTGGGACCGATGGCCGGCGTCGGCGCTTTGGCGACGATCGCGCTGACCAACATTGTCGGCATCTACGTATGCGGCATGCTGGGCGGCAAATGGCGGCAGAAGAACCTGTTGGCCATCCTATATCTGGCGCGCACCGTCGCCATCGGGCTATTCATCCTGCTGCCGCTGAGCCTGTGGACGGTCTATGGGTTCGCGGCGGTCATGGGATTCCTCTGGCTGGGCACCGTCCCGCTCACCAACGGTGTGCTGACGCGTGTGTTCGGCGTGCGCTATCTGGCCACCCTGTTCGGCTTCGTCTTCTTCGGCCACCAGTTGGGGTCATTCCTCGGCGTCTGGCTGGGCGGTTATATCTTCGACGAGATGGGTTCTTATCAACCGATCTGGCTCGTCGCGATGGCCCTGGGGCTGATCGCCGCCGCACTTCACTGGCCGATCGATGACCGACAACGGCACCGGCCACTGGTGGCGGGGGCGGCGCCATGAGCGTGCCCAGGCTGCTGTCACGGACAGCACTCGGTTTACTGGGCTTCGGCTTGGCCGCGTGCGTACTCAGGGCTTGGCTTGAGCCGGCCGATCCCAGTCTGTGGCTCGGCGCCTGGCTGACGGGCTTGTGCACATGACAAGGATCACCAGGTCATGAAGCCACATCGGACGATCGAACTCTGGTTCGACTTCAGCAGCAACTATTGTTATCCCACCATCATGCGGGTCGAATCGCTGGCGGCATTGCACGGCGTTGCCGTGCAATGGAGACCCTTCCTGCTCGGCCCCATCTTCAAGGCAATCGGTTGGTCGTCGTCGCCGCTTTTCCTGCATGAAGCGAAATCCCGTTATGTATGGCGGGACATGTGCCGGCGCGCAGAGCGCTTCGGCCTGCCCTTCGTGCAGCCCAGCGTCTTTCCTCGGCGAACCTTGCTGCCGATGAGGATCGCCAAACTGGCCAGCGAGTCATCCTGGATCGGCGAATTCTGCAGGCTGTCGATGCTGGCCCATTTCGGCGCCAATCGCGACATAGACACTTACGAGGCCATGCGAGGCATTCTTGATCACCTGGCACTCCCGAGCGCGGGACTGATGGCGGACGCCGAGTCTGAGACGAACAAGGCGCTGCTGCGACGGCGCACGGAGCAGGCCATGGTGCGAGGGGTGTTCGGAGCGCCCATGATCTTCGTCGGACAAGAAATGTTCTGGGGCGATGATCGCCTGGAAGACGCCCTTGAATGGGCAACACGCTGAGGACCGAATGACAACACCATCTCCATCAAGCTCCATCATCATCGTTACCGGCGGCACGCGCGGCATAGGCAGGTGCATCGTGGAGCGCCTCCACATGGATGGCTACGGCATCCTGTTCACGCACTCCTCCTCGGTCCAGGATGCGGCATCGCTGGAACGGGGGCTGCACGCGCCCGAAAGGCCCTGCCGTGGCGTCCGGATCGATATCGCCGAGCCGGATGCTGCCCAGCGCATCTTCGACGCCGCGGTGGCGCTCGGCCATGTTATCGGCTTGGTGAACAATGCCGGGGTCACGGGAAAGCTCGGACCCTTGGTGGACCTGAGCGACGACGACTTGGACCGCGTGATCGCCGTCAATCTGACAGCCACGATCCGGCTCTGCCGGGAGGCAGCCCGTCGCTGGTCTGCCAGGACAGAGCGCTCGTCCATCGTGAATATCTCCTCCGTGGCCGCGCGCACGGGCTCGCCGAACGAGTACGTCGGCTACGCAGCGACGAAGGCGGCGGTGGAAACACTCACGATCGGCTTGGCCAAAGAACTCGCGCCACGCAACATCCACGTCAGCGCCGTATCGCCGGGGACCATCGACACCACGATCCACGCGCGCGCCGGCCAGCCGGATCGTGCGCAGCGCGTGGCTGAGAGGATACCCATGAAGCGTCCAGGGAGGCCGGAGGAGATCGCCGGTGCTGTCGCTTGGCTCGTCTCCGCAGACGCTTCCTACGCCACCGGCTGCGTGCTCAATGTCGCAGGAGGACTATAGCTTCAGCGCTTGCGCTGACTGGCGATCTCCGCCAGCAGGTTCGACCGGTCGAAGTAGACCTCGTTGCGCCGGATCTTCCCTTGCGCATCCAGCTGCACGAGACAGACGCCGGTGATCGACAAGATCTTGTCTCCGACAGGAATTGTGGCGTGCCATTTGTTCAAGAACCCGTCTTCCATGGGGATACCCTCTACCTGCGTCCAGACCCAGTGCGGGTTGTAAGTCAGCAGCCGGGAAAAGTAGGCGAGCAGCGCAGGCTTTCCGTTGATGCCATCAGGCACGCCGGGGTCCAGATAGTACGCATCGTCCGCGTAGAAGCTCACCAGACGCTCAGGATCGTTGCCGGTCCACGCAGGGAGCCAGGACAACGCGAACTGTCGCGCTTCGTCCTTGCCGAGTGATCGCATGTTGAACCTCATGCTGTGCCAGATAACGAGGAAATTTGTATGCCCAAGAATGCCGTAACGCAAGTGGCCGCAGCGACGTCCGATGAGGCGCAGTTGCACTTCGCGCGTAAATTCCAGTTTGAAACCGATTGTTGGGACGTGCACGAGGCTATCGAACGTGGAAATCCAGGCTTCGTGCTGCTGGACGCGCGTTCGCACGAGCTCTATGGCGCAGGTCATGTTCCAGGTGCGACAAGCCTTCCCCATCGGAAGATCACCGAAGCCTCGATGCGCCACTATCCGGATGGCACGCTGTTCGTGACCTACTGCGCAGGGCCACACTGCAATGGCGCGGACAGAGCGGCCCGTCGTCTTGCCGAGTTGGGACGGCCGGTCAAAGTCATGGTCGGCGGCATTACGGGCTGGCAGGACGAGGGATTCGATCTGGCGACCACAGTTTCTGCGAGCGTGTAAGGTGCACGTTCGCCGCGCCCTTCCCGCCGACGCGGCAGCGATGGTTCCGCTGTGCGTTGCGCACGCAGCCTACGAGGGCGCCACGCTTCCGGGGCCACCGCCCCCAGATGCGCTGCAGGCGGCGTTATGGGGACCCTTCCCCCGACTTTATGCGTGGATAGCGTTCGTCAACGACGAGATGGTCGGATATGGCTCTGGATCACTAACTTATTGCACGTGGAGCGCTTCGACCTACTTCTTGATGGATGCCCTTTTCATCCAAGAAGCGTATCGCGGTATCGGTCTTGGTTCTGACCTGCTAGGCGCAATGCGTGAGTTCGCTTGCTCCAAGCAGTGCACGCGAATGGAGTGGCTTACGCCCACCTGGAACTCGAGCGCTCTCGGTTTCTACGAGTCGAAGGGTGCTGTGTGTCAGGAGCGGATCCGCCTCAAGCTGCCGCTCGATCGCGATTCGCGCTGACAAGGAGCCATGGGAGTGTGAGATGCCAAGAGAAATATGGCCAACCGCCCTTCATTCGGACGATGTAGCGCCGAGCTCAGGAACGAACTACCCGGAAGCCTATTCGGGCCGCGTAGCAGGAAGGAGCAAGCGCAGGCTTGGCGACGCCTTCGGGCTAAGCAACTTCGGCGTGAACTTGACTCGTCTGGAACCAGGCGCGATATCGGCACTGAGACACGCCCATACCACGCAAGATGAGTTCGTCTATGTACTGGAGGGGACGCCCACGCTCGTCAACGATCGAGGGAATCACCTGTTGGAGCCCGGCATGTTTGCAGGCTTCAAGGCTGGTCATAGCGATGCGCATCATTTAGTGAATCGCACCAATCGTCCTGTCGTCTATCTCGAAATCGGGGACCGATCTAAAAATGACCACGTGCTGTACCCGGATGACGACCTTGAAGCGCGTTCTCATGGGGGAAGCTGGCATTTCACGCGCAAGAATGGCGAGCCCTACTGAGCCGCTACCGGCGATTGCTCGAAGCCGATGTCCGCTATCGGCCAGAAGCGGACATCAACCAGTACCGGAGTTTAGCCGCCCCGCTAAGCGAGTCCGGCTTGAATGAATTTTTAGGTCCCAGACAAGGCCTGCGTGACTGACACTACGCGGATCTCGCCGTCAAAAAGCTCTCTGATGTAGGCGGCCGTGCAATCCGAAAACTCGTCCGAAAGAGCTAAGCCATTAGAGTCAAAGTCACTGTCAGCTTGAAGGATGAGGCGAGCCCCGTCCCAAGTGCAACTGACGTTGCTCCACCAGGTGCGGTGATCTACAAATTCTGAGGTGATCTCAATCGCCGCCTCAGCCCCCTCAGAAACAGGAATTCCATAGCAGGCAAGCAGAATTCTGTACATGTGGCCTAACTTCCTAATAGCGGGATCCCTGCGTCCGGTTACACGACTCATCCGTAGCCTACCGTATGGTTGACTATCCTTTTGATACGACTCGATCTAAGGGCTGGTGGGTCTGGCAAAAAAAGCCGATGTACAACCGTGCCCAACAGAGCGTGGAGCATGCGCTTCTGCGAATGTCTGGCTCAGGTTGAAAACGAATACTTGCACCGCACCCTGCTGACGCAGCTTACGCCAATCACATAGTCGCCTAGCGTGATACGGAGCGCGCGTACTCGTCCACCAACTCCTTATGCATGGCGCGCAGCTCTTCGGCCGGGTACCAGTGTCCGGATACCATGACCCCTTGCGGCTCGCGAAGGTGCGACAGGTGTTCCAGCGGATTGCCGGCGCTCAGGACAAGATCGGCCCTACTTCCTACTTCCACTGTGCCGAACGGCTCGATGTCCGGAACGTGTTGCCTGAAGAATGCACCGGGCTGGCGCGTGGCGGTCGACAGCGATTGGTAACGCGTCAGTCCCGCGTCATGCAACGCACGCAGGTTGTCGTGCACGGCGAAGCCGGGTACCAATCCGGGTATCGAGGGCGCGTCGGTCCCCATCACGAGCGGCACGCCTGAGTCATTGAGCGTCTTGATGAAATCAGCAAGGAACCGTCGGGTGTCGTCGATGCCGGGGCCGGCGCGTTTGGCATAGCCAGAGTTCTCCCATGCGACGCGTTGCTCCGGCGCAAGCATGCGGGCCTCCGGGGCCTCCAGATAGGAGGCGAGGACATCGGGCCTACCCCATTGCGCCGCGATGGTGGCGTAGGTATTGAGGTCGGCGGTGACGTAAGTGCCCTGCTGCCGGAGCCAGGCCGCGGTGCGCTGTACCTTTGCATCCGATGGCAATACGTCCGAACTGGCTTCGTGGAGGACCGTGTAGAGGAACTCTTCAGCGTGCGCGACGAGTGATTGGCCGGCTTCGATCTGTCGCTCCAGCCCCACGGACGTGACGCCATGCCCGACTACCGGCAAGCCCTGCCCGCGCGCCTCCCGGACTAGCGCGGCAAAGGCTTCCGCACTCAGATCGTTGTACACCTTGATGAAGCGGTAGCCGTTGGTCTTCGCGATTCCAACCGCCGCACGTGCCTGTTCCGGCGTCTCCACGAACAGATGCGCATAGCGCGGCGAACCATCGACGATGAAGGCGGCATCGACTTGTGGGCCGGGGATCTCGCCGCGATTGGCACGCGGTCGCACGCGCGCGACAAAGCCTGGGCGCGCATCGCCCATATTGACAATGCGCGTAACGCCGTTGACGAGATAGTTGGTCAGATCTCCGCGCGTATCCGAATGCACGTGAAGGTCAGTCAGCCCCGGTGACAGATACGCTTTACCCAGTCCATCAATGATTCGCGCCCCGGTCGGGACTGACACCGAGCGGCCGATGGCCTCGATGCGTCCGTTCCGTACGAGGACCGTCGTGTTGCCCAGGACACGCTCGCGGTCCATCGGTACGACGTTCACACGAACGAACGCAACGGTCCCGCTGGTGGACGGCAAATCGCCTTGAGGTGCGCTATGCGCGATAGGCCACAGCATGGCCAGACAGGCCACGATAAGTCTTCTTAGCATGGTCGCAAGGTGTCGTTTGTCCATCCTGTTTGGGTGCGCCACTGTGTGGAGCCGTTTCCTACTTGCCTGCATCGGACATTTCCCTAGGCCTGACCCGCTCCGCAGAGCAGCGTCGGCCATGTCAGACCGCGGCCCAAAGTGGTTAGGAAAAAATCTTTGCCATAGCGGGAATCGAATGCCCTCCCGCATATCCGACAGTGCCAATCGGAATCTTGCCGTTGGTCGCCTCGATGACCCGGCCAGCCCAAAGAGGCTCGAAGCCT
Organism: Pseudoxanthomonas sp.; assembly: GCA_047600885.1. Classification (GTDB taxonomy): domain Bacteria; phylum Pseudomonadota; class Gammaproteobacteria; order Xanthomonadales; family Xanthomonadaceae; genus Pseudoxanthomonas_A. The sequence goes on from JASGKE010000002.1 coordinate 780,186, forward strand.
CCGCATAGCTCAATGAATTGTGCACCTTCTGCAACAAGATCGACGGCAACCCGCACGACGGCCGCTTGCTCTGGAACGGCCACCACCATGCTTCGCATCCCGCCACGCTCAATCACCATCCGATCTGTTTTGGGATCGGTCTCTGGCGCTTCGAAGATAAATGCCCAGGTAATCATCTGATTCCGCTTGTCTTGAGGCAGCCTGGCTCGGCTGGTGGTAGGGAGTCGTACTCGTCCATCCCCAGGAGAGAACGGCTTGCACTACTTACGGGTCCCGGCCTGCTGAAGTTCCGCCGTCATCGTCACGATCTTGTCCATCAGCACGGCCGGCAGATCGTGGCCCATGCCGTCCATGACGACAAAGCGCGCGCCGGGGACCACCTTGGCGACATCCTGGCCAAGCTGGCGGGGAAGCAAGGGATCATGCGCCCCATGCAGGACCAGCGTGGGCGAGCGGATCGCGGACAAGCGCCCGCGCAGGTCGCCGAGAGCCAGCAGCGCGGCACCCTGCCGCTGCGGGGCATCGGCATCGCGATCCCTGCTGAGCGATCGTTCCATCTCGCGGCGCGCACGTGGCTCATCCCACGGCGCATCCGGCGCTGCGAATGCACGCGCATAGGCCATTCGCCGTTCGAGCATCGCCTCGTGCGATTCCCCAGGCGCCGGTTGCGGCAGACGCGCGAACAGATCGGGTTTTGCCGGGATCGCCACGCCGGGGGTTCCGCTGTTGGCAGCGATCAGGGTCAACGTCGCGACGAGTTCGGGTCGCTCGAGTGCGACCAGCGCGCCGATCGTGGCGCCTCCGGAGAAGCCGACGATGGCCACCCGGTCCATCTGCAGGCACTCGAGCAAGGCGATGACGTCCGCTGCCATCTGCCCGGCGGTATAAGGCAACGGCGGCTCGCGCCCCTCCGCCATCGCAGCGAAGAGCTTGACGAAGTCCGGTGCTCCCGCGTCTGCGAAATGCGTCGACTCGCCCGAGTCACGCAAGTCAAGCATGACCACGCGATGACCGCGGTCGACGAAGCCGTCCACCAGTTCACGCGGCCAGTCGATGCGCTGCATACCGATGCCGGGAAGCAACAGCACGGGAGTGTTCTCGCCCGAGCCCTCGATCGCATAAGACATGTCGATGTCGTTGACCTTGGCTACACCGGCTGTCGCAGCTGCGGAGGCTTGGCATACCTCTGCATGCACATCTGCGACCAGCAGGCCGCCCGCCAACAGAATGATCTTCAGGAATGTCATACCGCCCTCCTCTGGGGTACTTGAATGGATGGAGTAAGACCCGCGCCAGTCGGGCCCGGCACACTGTGCCGAACGTGAGTCGGGGTGGCGCCGTTGCGCGCCAGCGTCGGGGTCGTTCCATAGCAGCGGCGGAACGCCCGACTGAAGGAACTCTGGCACTCGAACCCGGTAGCTTCCGCGATGTCCGCGAACGGCACGGATGTATGGCGGACGAGTTCAAGGGCGTGCTCGAGCCTACGGTGGATGCTGAATTCAGACAGCGTCATGCCGAACACCGTCCGGAACGATCTGGCGAGATGCCAGACCGAGTAGTTGGCGAGCCGCGACATCATCGCCATGTCCAGCGACCGGTCCGGATGGGCGAGGATGATGTGGCGCAGCTTGAGCAGGCGCAGCAGCATCCTGCGCCGGTTCTGCTGTGTTCTTCCGGTGCAGCGTTGCATCAGCAGCCGGAGTGCATCCTGGTCCCCGGTGATGCGATCGATGAGATCACCTACTCCGGTTTCCGGCATGGCGCGGCCTCCACGCGACGCGCGCGCAAGATGGATAAGATGGCGCGCCACGTGCCGGGATGCCACGGCCTCGTCCGGAAACAGCGTCGCCAGCTTGCGGCCGCATGCACCCGCATTCACCCACGCCTCCGGGGGGCCGCACAGCGTCAGCCAACTCGCGTCCTTGAATGAACGCAGTTGCAGGGGACTGTCCCACACCAGCACGCGCCCCCGCGGAATGCTCCACTCCACCGCTTGCGACGATGCATGCAGCCAGCCATCGAGCGCCAGCGTGACCGAGACCCATCCGTTGGGTACCTCCAGGATCGCGCCATTGGCACACCCACGCACCATCTGCAGGCCGGGAAGATCCTGCTGGCTGACGCGATAAGCCGCATTGAACTTCAATCGTGCGAAATGCGGTGGGATGAAGCTGCCCCGGCCTACACCATGCCGCACTGAGCGAGGGTAAGCCGGGAAGGGCTGCAGACCTGTCGACTGGAGATCCATCATTCGTCCTGACAGAGGATTCACCGGATCGTGGCCAGTCTTGGAAACCGCCACAAGGAGCTTGGGGACGAACTGACAGCACTCCGGGATGAACGACCGGACGGCAGTCTCGAAGCGGCGGAATGGGCTGTTACTCTTTCGCCATGGTCGTACGCAACCCACGCTTCTGGCTCGCCGTGACGGCATGGTGGACCCTCCACGGCCTCATCCTGGCCATCGAGGGGATGACCATGCGCAGTGCCGCGGGCGAGCCGCTGCGCGGTTTCATGCACGCACTCGCCGCCGGCCTCGTGAGCGCTTGGCTGTGGATACCGCTTACCGCCGGCCTCGTCGCGCTGTCCGAGCGGATGCCGCTCGAGCAGCGCCCCCTGCACCGTCCGTTGCTGGCGCACTTCGTCGCGGTGGCCTGCGTCATCATTTTCCGGGCAATCGCGGTCTACGTACTCAATCCCATCATCGACTGGTACCCGCAGCAGCCGCGGCTAGGTACCGTGCTCGTCGCCAGCCTGGTGAACAATTTCCTGACCGCCTGGCTCATTGTGGGCGTTGCGCACTCCCTGCTGTTCCACAGGCGGTCCAGGGAACGGGAGCGGCAGGCGATCGCCTTGGAAGCACGGCTGGCTACCGCGCGCCTACAGGTGCTATCGAACCAGTTGAATCCGCACTTCCTCTTCAATGCGCTCAACTCCGTAGCGGAGCTGGTACACCACAACCCGGATGCAGCCGACCGGATGCTGGTCGCGCTCGGCAAGCTGTTGCGGGAAAGCCTGGATGGCTCGGGTAAGCAGGAGGTACCGCTGCGCGAGGAATTGTCCCTGCTGGAGCAGTACGTCAGCCTGGAACGGCTTCGCCTCGAGGACAGGCTCCGGCTCCGATGGGACGTGGACCCGTCGCTGCTGTCCGAGCCGGTACCCAGGCTGCTCCTGCAACCCTTGGTCGAGAACGCGGTGCACCATGCGATCGGCCAGCGCATCGAGCCGGGCAACGTCACCGTGTCGATCCGGCGCATCGACCGCCGGATGCTCGTGGAGATCCGCGATGACGGCGCCGGGCTACGCACCGACAGCGTCGAAGGCATCGGGCTGGGTAACACCCGGGAACGGCTGGAGGCACTCTATGGCGCCGATTGCGTGCTCGCACTACTGCCGGCACCCGGGGGTATCGGCACGATGGCCCGCGTGGTGCTGCCGATCAGGGATAGAGGAATGTCGCGATGAAGCCGCTCAGAGTCCTGATCGCGGACGACGAGCCGATGGCACGCCTGCGACTGGAACGCCTCATCGGACACATGGCGGGTGCAGAGGTCGTGGCCGTGTGCAGCAATGCTCGTGCGGCCACCGATGCCATCGGAGCGCATGCACCGGACGTCGCCTTCCTCGACATCCGCATGCCCGATGCCACAGGCTTCGACGTGCTGTCGGCGGTGCGCGCCCACGACACACTGTTCGTGTTCGTGACGGCGCACGCCGAGTACGCCACGACGGCCTTTGATGAATATGCTGTCGATTACCTGGTCAAACCCTACACGGCAGAACGGCTGGCGACAGCCATGGAGCGGGTGCGCCAGCGCCTCGAAGGTGTTGCGTCCCTGGAGAAAGCGGACGGTGGCTCACGCGAGTACCTGTCCCGGGTCTCCGCCACGGTTGGGCGCCGGGTCAGGATCATCGCCGTTGACCAGATCGACCACGCACGTGCGCAGGCTAACTACGTGGAAGTCCATGTCGATGGCCGCGAATACCTGATCCGGAGCACGATCGGCGACCTCGCCCTCCGTCTGGACCCCAGCGAGTTCATGCGCGTGCACCGCTCCAGCCTCATCCGCATCGCGGCGGTCGAGAGCCTCGAATCGGACGGCAGCGCGAGATACAAACTGCACATGCGCGGCGGATACATGGTGCTGAGTGGGAGGAGCTACCGCGAGGCCGTACGCTCCGCGTTCGGCCTCGCGTAGTCGGTCAGTGCCTTGGGTGCGTGAGCACCCAAGGCGAGCACCCAGTCAGAACTTCTGCTGGTACTTCATGTACACGAAGCGACCGATGTCGTACTGACCGTGGTAGGACACGTTGGCGCTGGGCTGGCTGTAGAACTGCGGGCCCTGGCGGTCTAACACATTGTTCGCACCGACGGCGATGGTCGCATTCCACGGGGCGCTCCAACGGAGCTCCAGGTCGTTGAACGTGATCGAGCCCATCTCGTTGATCGCGCGCGTCTGTGCCGGGTTGGCAGCGCGGAACGTCGGATCCGTGCACTCATCCGGGAACAGCGCGGCCGACAGGCAGCTCTCCTTCTGCGACGAGTAGTAACGCGCCCCCCATGTAGCACCGAAGCTGCCCATGTTCCAGGTCACATTCGCGTTGGAGCGGATACGGTGCGTCCCCAGGAAGCCCGGCGAGGTGGCGTAGCCGACGAGCTGCTGCGGCAGCGTGGTCGGGCTGGTGTCGGTCTTGATTTCATCCTTGCTGGTGTAGGTGGTCTGCCAGCTCAGGTTGAAGGTACCGAAACCTTCCGTCGCCAGACGGTAGCTCAGGTCCAGATCGAAGCCTTCGGTCTCACGGAAGCCGGCGTTGATGCCGGTGAAACGCAGGCTGTTGACGAAGCCCAGCGTCGCGTCACGCGTAAAGTCCGTGCAGCGCGAGGCCACGCCCAGGATGTAGCAGTCGTTGAGCATCTGGGTGGGGCTGTCCGCCACGATCGTGTCTTCGATGCGGATGTTCCACCAGTCCAGGCTGATGTTCAGGCCTTCTGCGAAGCCCGGGCTCCACACCACGCCGAAGGTCTTCGACTCCGAGGTTTCCGGAATCAGGTTCGGATTGGCGCCGGAGAAGAACGCGACCGGCGTCTGCGCATTGCCCGAACCCACCGGGGTCAGGCCCTGGCCAAGCTGACGGTAGCTGTTGGCGATAGCGCCCATCGCGGCGACGCAGTTGGCGCGCGTCGTCGCGCTGGAAGCCGAGCTACCGAAGTTGGTGTCACAGGGATCGGTGAAGAACGCGAACGTCTGCGAGCCGCCGCCGTACAGGTCGGCGATCGTCGGCGCGCGGAAGCCCTCGGCGTAGGTGCCGCGGAACAGCAGCGAGTCGATCGGCTTCCACTTGAAGCCGAACTTGCTGTTCAGCGTGTCGCCGAAGGTGTCGTAGTCCGAATAGCGCGTGGCGATGCTGATGCTCAGCTCCTGCGCACCCGGCAGGTCGGCCAGCAGCGGAATCGCCAACTCGGCGTAGATTTCATCGACCTTGTAGCTGCCATCGGTCGGGCCGGCGGACAGGGTGGTCGAGTTGCCGGTGACGGCCATGGCGTCGGGGATGAACTCGCCCGATTCCTTGCGGCTTTCCACGCCGACCGCGAAGCCCAGGTCGCCGCCCGGCAGGGCGAACAGCGAGCCGGCCAGGTTGGCGGTGAAGACTTCGGTTTCGGTCTCGCCCGAGGAGTTCAGCATCTGGAACAGGAAGTCGATCAGCGCCTGGTTGCCGGTCAGGCCGCCATCGCCCACGCGACCGTACGGGATGAACGGATTCCACGGCACGCAGCTGGCCAGCGGGATCGGGGCAGCGGCGGTACCGCACTGCACGACGCCCTGGGCGTTGAGGAACGACGGGCCGACGGCCTGGCCGACGCGCGCGACGTTCAGGTTGCCGTAGTTCTCCTGGGTGACCTTGTTGTTGTTGTACAGGTAGGCCACGTCCCAATCGAAGATGCGCTCTCCCACGTCGAAGCTGCCTTCCAGCGCGGCAGAGAACCGCCATGTGGTGGACGTGGGACGATCCACGCGCGGGATCTCCCACGTACGGCGCCAGTAGTTGACGGCCTGCGGCGTGGCGTAGCCGTGGTGCGTGCCGACCGGGTTGTAGTAGCTGTTGATCGCCATGGTGGTGCCGGCGAACACGCCGCTCTGGAACGGATAGCCGGCAACCTGGCGCTCGGCGTCGCGCTGGCTGTACATCATGTTGCCGCGGAAGCGCACTGCGTCATTGATGTCGAAGACGCCATCGACGAACAGTGAGCGGCTCTCCAGCGGCGTACGTAGGTGGGTCTGCTGGTTGGTGTTGCTCTTGTCGACCGTCGAACCGTTCGGATCAGCGGCGCCGGTACCCGTGTTGGTGTTCAGCGCGTGGAAGTTGTTGATGTTGCGCCAGTCCGCACCCTGATTCAGGACGCGGTTGCCGCCCAAACCGGCGGGCAGGTTGATCACGCCCCACTGGCTGACCGTGGTCCAGCCGCGAGTCGGGTGCCACTGACCTTGCGGATACTGCGAGAACGGCCGATCGGCCGCCATCACCTCTTCTTCCTTGCGGTACTCCACGGCAGCGGTCAGCGAGCCACGGTCACCGGTGAAGCCCATGACGAAGTCGGCACGGGTGGTTGCGCCGTCACCTTCGCTGTACTGACCGTAGTAGGTCTGAGCGGTGGCGCCTTCGAAATTGGAACGCGTGATGATATTGATTACGCCGGCGATGGCGTCGGAACCGTAGATCGACGAGGCGCCGTCCTTCAGCACTTCGATGCGCTCGACCGCGGCGGTCGGGATCAGCGAAATGTCCTGCAGGCCATTCGTTGCGATTCCGAGTCGTTTGCCGTTGACCAGGATCAGGGTGCGTGTGGGGCCCAGGTTACGCATGTCGATGAACTGGCCACCGACGTTCTCGCCGGCCGACAGCGGCTGGGCGCGGCTGATGGCGGGTGCACCGACGGCGGAGATGTTCTGCAGGATGTCGGCGACCGACTGGAAGCCCTGCTTTTCGATGTCCGCGCGGCTAATGGTCAGCACGGGAGCGGCGTTCTCGACGTCGACCTGGCGGATGCGCGAGCCGGTGACTTCGATACGGTCCAGCGTGGTGGTATCGGCCTGCTCCTGGGCCGTGACCGGTGAGGCTGCGAACAAGCCAGACATGCCTGCGCCAGTGGCGAGAGCGTAGCGAATGGCCGATGCGAGTGGTTGGGTCTGCATGATGACTCCGGATGGATGAGATGCGCGGCGATACCGGCCCCGCGAACCTACAAATTCTTAACCATCCGATTTACGCACCCGCCGCCTGCCCGTTTGGCACGATCCGTCAACTCACCGCGCCAAGGGATTTGCTCGCGGTTCTCGCCAGTCCATGCACAACGCCACGCCCCGCCTGGCGTGAGTATCTCCGCTTCAGAAAGGCAGGAGTTGATGATGCAAGCGTCTCAACCAGGGCAGTCGGTCGGGGATGAAGGCACTACTTCACGCTGGGAGACGCTGGCGTTGCTGGGTCTCCGCATCCTTGTCGGAAGCTTCCTCATATGGGGCGTGACCGACAACATCCTCCGTCCGGCGCATATGGATACTTTTGAAGCGTTCCTCGCGACCCACGGATTTCCCTGGCCGGCACTCAGTGCCCGTGTATCGGTGTGGGCCCAGTTCCTGTGCGGCCTGTCGTTCCTTAGCGGCTTCGGTTTCCGGCTGGCCGGCGCGGTTTGCGCATTCAACTTCACGGTGGCGGTCGTGATGGTGGACTACAAGTTCGGTGTTAGGGGGGCGTTCCCCGCCGCGCTGCTGGCCATGACCGGACTGTACTTCTCAGCACGTGGCCCTGGCCGCGCAGTCTTAGGCGTGCGTCACACGTGGACTGGCTCAAGTAACTAGCATGCACATCCACCCGGATCCGCGCGCAGAGCAATAGCCAGTAGTGAAATGGAAAGCGCGTCTGGGACCGCGTCCGGACGCGAGCAACGCCAGCGCATACTCTGAAACAGCGGCGTAGTGCTTCAGTTGTCGAAGTCCACTTTGGGTCGGAAGTTGACTCCCCACGCTCAGATGAATCGACAGTTTGGTTGACCGCTGGCATCCTCGTTGAATGGATCTCCGCTACCAGCAGCTGAAGAAGTATCTCCGGGACGTTCGGGGTGATGATCAAGTCGATTTGTTTCGTTTCAGTCTTACGTCTTTACGCGATCGGATTGAGTACGCCGAGTTCCACCTAAATGAAGCAAAGCGGCTGATGCTTCCCTATACAGCAGCCGACGGACCAAAACCGGGCGAAGACCACCAGCCTTTCAATAGAGCCATGACTCAGACCGGGGCTCACGTCTTGGCTTGCCTTCAGAGTCTTCACTCGTGCGCGGACATTTGCGCGCACGTCGTCTACTTCGGCCTGGGAGCAAATCTTGACCCAAGGCCAATCAAGGAGAATCTAGTTGGCGCGCGCACAGTTCTAGCCCGGATTGCAAATGGTCGTGTTTCGGATGCGCTTCGATCATTGGTAGAGGATCCAGAGTTCGAGTACTTGGACGCTGTTGTCAATCGTTCAAAGCATCGGACCGTAATCTACACCGGCTACTTGTTCGAGGCTCGGGATTCAGCTGACGCCAGTTCGTGGCATGGCGTCGTGCTTTGGCGATTTGAGCGAATGGGCAGGGCTTACCCGATTCGACATGCGGAAGCCTTTTTGGAGTCAGAGCTTAACCGCCAGCGTGTGGCGCTGAGTAAAGTTTCCAACGCCCTCGAGGATCATCTTCTCGCCGAATGGAAAGAGCAAAAGCGGATCTACGAGGCGCGAGGCGAACGATGGCCCCCGGCGAGGATTCCGGACATGGGTCGCAGAGTCTGAATCACCAGACTGCGGCGCGAAATGTCTGCTTCCGGCCATAAGCGGAACACGAATGTCGGGACATCTGATGGCCTACTCCAGTGCGCGACACAAATCGCGATTGACTAGCAGACCCTACCGACAAGCCTTGTCCGCCCGTGATAGCTGCTCATGATCCATGCTTTGCTACCGATATAGCTCAGTTACTTCAGAACCCAGGAGGGAATCGCCAAGAGATTGGAGGTGCGTTAGCCATCACAGCTAGAGCTGCGGGGCGCTTGAGCTGAGCACCTGAAGTCGCACACCCGTAGTTTCAGGCAACACATGGGCGTCGGTCTGTAGTAACACAACCCCAGGGGTAAGGAGCGGGAGAACTTTCTCCAAGAACTCGCGGGGAAGTATCAGGTCCGACACCATCTGCTGATCAACAGGAACTGCCTCCAGAGCTTCTTGTCCAGGGATGCCGATCCGACTCCACTTAGGTAGTCCTCCCTGGTCGGTGAGGGAAGACACCTGGTACGCGTGAACGCCAGTTGGCGTACCATTTCTAAAGTCCACGCGAGCGCGACCTATTTCAGTGCCATCGCGAAAAACGAAGATTCGCCGGTCAGCGGTACCGAGCACGAGCGAAATCATGCCTTGAGGGGCTTTTTCCGGCTGCCATCGGTATGCCTCACCAGCATTGAGCAAGACCTCGTCGTCCTCTCTTCCATTCATGGGGTTGATTGGACTAATGAACGTAGGGTGCACCAAAGCGTTGGATGATTTACCAGCCTTCGCAATAACCACAACCATGCCCATATTAGTGCTATCGAACAGACGACGCGCAAACTCTGTCGGCAAATGTACGCAGCCATGTGACTCCGGGTAGCCTGGCAAGCCACCAGCATGCAGCGCAATCCCGCTCCAGGTTAGGCGCTCTTGGTAGGGCATTGCGGCGTTGTTGTAAGTGCTTGAATGGTGGTCCTTATCCTTCTGCAAGATTGTGAATACGCCAGTTGGCGTTTCATAACCTGGCTTCCCTGAGCTGATTGTAGTCACACCAATGAGAACATCGTTTCGATACGCGTAAGCGCGCTGCTCAGTAATGCTTATGATCAGCGCCATCGGTCCCATCTTCTGCCTGTCACCACCCCATATCCACTCGCCAGGACTGAGAGCGCTTATCGGCGTATCAGCCGGGCTGGATTTCAGTGTTCCCCATATAGGCGTCGCATTCAAAGAAACTGATACGGCAAGCAGCACGGAAATCAACATGAATCGCATTAAGAAGCTCCTCGCTAGCGAAATCTAGAACGAACCTGATGCGATGGCCTCCAACGTGCCATGAAAGGCCGTGGGAAGTAGTTGCAGCGCCCCATCGAATGGACGCGTCAGATCGTAGATGAGGAACAGAACTAATCCCGTGTACACAGAATAGGCTGACATCATCAACTGATGAACTGGCGTAGGATCATGTACAAACAACAAGGCACCGATCAGGATGATGCCTGTTACGGCAACAAGCCAGAAGAATGGGGCAATACGGTTATCCGCCTGGTAGCCACGCGCTTGGCGTAAGTTCTCGATTCGCCAAATGTCCGCTTGAATCTGCGTTGCCAACGCAGACTGACGAGGATTCTTGGGCGTAAGCCCCAAGCCACCCTCAAGCATGTCCCCCCAAGCGCGCCATCCAGCGTCGCTGAGCGCGTGACGGTCTCTCATGCTGGGCCAGTCTTGTTCAATCACCGTACGGATATAGGCCACTGTTGCCGCCATCAATTGCGGATCACCGAACCTTCTTGCGTTGTAATAGACATGGTCGGCTGCAGTGGCTTCCTGGGTGATAACTGCCCGCAGTTGCTCGTTGCCTCCGTGGGCGTTAGCAAAGACCAAAGCGAGAATCAAGCCATGCAGTGCGCCTACTCGCGACATTACGTCCGATGCCACTAGCTTGGATTCCGACGGCAACCGAGCACGCCATCCGCGCCGGAACAGACGCGCTGGCATGAGACCAAGCGCGACTGCCGCCAGGAGGAACATCAGACCGGTGAACCAACTCGAGTAGATGTCCATTCAAACGGACCAGATTTGACTAAGGGAGGGCGTGCGTCACTGGTGACTCTTCAATCAGCCCACAGGACAGTGTTCGAGGCACTTTTGCGACAGTCTCGACGTCTCCATCGATGAAGTCGCAAGACAATAGATTGTCGGCACTACTAAGTCGCGAGGAGTAGACGTTGACGTTTATTCCTATAGGGTCTGCAATGTTCGCAAAAGCACGACGCGTACTTTCATGGGGCGCGATCTGCACCTCCCCTCCCTGCGCAGGCAACTGCCATTCACGCCTTCCGGGGGCCACCCGCCCAATCTCGTCCACTTGGACCTTGGCCGATGGCGACGGATTACCGTACCAGTAGGCGGCTACGATGATCTTCTCCTTGCGTTGTTCAAGCTCAGCTTGAGCTCGTTGGCTAAGGACAACTCTCACCACAGGAGCTTCGAGTACTGGCGATGTCGCTAACGCGCTCTCGGTCTTCGTCGGGTCGCCTCTCTTCTGCCCACATCCCGGCAGTGAGAGGACGATGACAATGAACGTGGCGATCCTACAGAATGTGCCCAATCCCATGCTTCTCTCCTACGTCGGAATCGCGTGTGGCCACTGTCAGAATCCGTCCAGGGTTCGTAGCAACGAACCGAAAGTTAGGTAGAACGCGTCGTGTCCGCCTTGCGCCCGACCGTATCCCAGGAATATGGGACCGAGGAAGGTGTCAGCGCCAACGAATAGGCTTCCCGCAGTCTGCATTCCATCGATGCCGATGTCCGCACGGTCTCTCCAGAATCCGCCCCATTCCAGACTACCGCCCACGTACAGCGGGATCGTTAGAAGCGAGTCTGCGTGAGCGACCCGACGGTAATAGAGGATGCGGGCCAGTGCCGTGTTCGGGGCGAAAATCGCTTCCTCGCCATAGCCGGATAGATTGCCTAGCCCACCCAAGAAGCCGTAGGCCGCAAGCAGTTCATCACCGTGCGCGGACGATGCACGGATGCCGGCCAACCAACGGTTCTCACCGGTGGACCATGCACCGTCCCAATGAAGGCGCGTCACGGCCGCCGAGGTGTCACTGCCGAGCGCATCCAGATAGTGCTGTCGGGTCAGGGAGAACCGTTGGCCCCGCTTTGGGAACGCCGAGCTGTCGATCGAATCGTGCCGAAGTTGAAGCGAGATGCTTCCTAGCCCCGCACTATAGTTATCAAGCTCTGAGGGATCTCCGACGTCCAAGCGGAGCCGCTCGCGTCCGCGCTCCACGGACATCGCACCTTCCCAATCCGCGTGTGGCGAGTATGCCCAGCGCAGGCCACCCAGCCACTGACTGTAGCGGAACCGAGCAAACGCGTCGCCAGCGAACAGGTCTACATCCTGTTCGGTCGCCCGGTAACGGGCGTAGGTCGATATAGCATGCCTACTGCGGCTGCCCAACGGGGCATAGTATTCCCCGAATAGCTCCTGCACTTCGCCCAGGCCCGCGCGAAACTTCAGTTCCGCACCTTGGGCGCTGAGGCCGGTGCGGGTGTACTCCGTGATCAGCTGGTAGTCGCTGTCGCCATCGAAGTCGTCTGAAACGCGCAAGGCGAAGTGCAAGAAATCTGGTCCCCAACGCTTGTCCTGGGGTGTGACTATGAGCCCGTGGCGGGCCTCGCGCTCGCCAACCCGCCACTCCACCTGCTCATAGCGCCCTTCACCGTAAATGTTGGCGACCTCACGCTCCACACGGTCGGGATCAAGCGGCCTGTCGAGTTCGGCTTGCAGCCGCTGTTCGATGAATTTTGCAGTGCGGGTTCCGTCTTCGAGGACCTGAATGAAAGATATGACTGGCGCTTCGTACGTCGGCGGTCGATGGCGGGCCCGGAAGGCGGCATACGTCGCCGGTTCGACCTGGTAACGGCGAATCTTAGCCAGCGCCTGCTCGCCTGCTCGTTCGCCCACGTCAACCGCCTGTGATGCATGGTTGAAGTCTTGACTGCCCATGTCGCCCAAGTCTGGGACGATGAGCAAATCCTCCGGACCCAGGGTGGCGATCTGCTCCTCGACCTCGCGTGCCATTAGCACATTGGCCATTTGGTGGCTGATCGCCAGCGGTGAATCCAACTGGGCCTCGCTGAGCAGTGGTGACCCTACTCGCGAGACAATCAGTCTCTGAGCGCCGAGCTTGCGTGCCTCATCGATCGGAACGTTGTCAACCACGCCGCCGTCCACCAGTAGCCGCCCATCTGCCCGCACCGGTGCAAACACACCCGGCACCGACATGCTGGCACGTATCGCCAGAGCCAAGTCGCCGCTCCCAAACACCACCTTGTCTCCATTAACAATGTCGGTGGCGATGGCACGAAACGGAATAGGGAGGTCGTCGTAATTCTCAACTCGCGATGTGGGCAACAACAGCCGACGCAACAGCATTTCCAGCTTCTGACCCTGGATAAGGCCGCGCGGAAAAGCGATCTTACCTCTGCTAACGCCGACCTCCACGCCGCCAAGCAGGCGTAAATCATCCTCCTTTCGACGCATGCTACGCTCGTTACGGGGCGGCTTGTCACGAAGTACGTCAGCCCAGTCGATCCCATCGAGCACCGCTTGGATCTCGTCAGCGTTGTAGCCGGAAGCATACAAGCCACCCACGATTGCACCCATCGATGTGCCGACGATGCAGTCGATCTGCACTCGCTCGCGTTCAAGAACCTTCAGAACTCCGATGTGGGCGGCACCGCGCGCACCACCACCACCTAGTACCAAGCAAGTGCGCGGAACGGACTCGACGGCTGCTGCGTGGGTTTGCGCCACGCACCACGGAACCATAAAGAAGAGGCAGAGAAAAGCCAGCATCCAACTGCAGACCGCAGCGCGCTTGCCGAAGTACCACTCACCGCCTTGTTGCACGATTTCCATCAATTCAGTCCCACTCGTCCTTATAGATGAAGCGCGGCATGTTCCAGCCGTGGCGGATTGCCAGTAGCCGCAGCGCAAGCCCAATCATCATGGCGATGGACACAGCGACTACGTGTGGCAAGGAGAGTGCTTGTAAGCCGAGATAGAGACCCCCGGTAAGTAGCGACACGCTCGCATATAACTCTTTCCGGAACAGCAGCGGGGACTCTCCGCAAAGAAGATCACGTAGCACGCCCCCACCGCAGCCGGTAATCATGCCCGCGACAATGACAACAGCTACCGGCATCTGCATGGCCGCCGCGACGTTGCAGCCGAGAACGGTGAAGACCACCAGCCCGACGGCATCCAATCCCAAGAACAACCGGCGAAGGCGTTGCATGTATGGCGCAGCGAATGCCATAGCCAATGCAGCAACTATCGTGACGCCGAGGTATACGGGATGCTCGATCCACGTTAGCGGGTGTCGACCCAGAAGCAGATCCCGCAAGGTGCCGCCTCCCAATGCCGTGATGGATGCCAGTGCGCAGACGCCAAACCAGTCCATTTCACGCCGCCCCGCGACAAGAGCCGCGGTCATCGCCTCAACTATGATTGCAACCAGCCACAGTGCATGTAGTACAGCGTCTTCGTTGATCAATTGCGCAAGTCTCTATTCGACCCATACGTCCAGGAGCAGGTCTTACTCATGCCCTCGGTGTGCGGCATAGAGACCTCGATCCACGCTCACTTACAGGTGCACTGCGCCTGCCAAGCACAGCTGCCACCACCGGCGAAGTCACTACCCTGCTTGCAGGTTGCTTGTGTGCCCGACCGACAACTAATCGAACACCCTGAGCAAGCATTCGTCGGACCCACGCGACACGATGTGGGCTCCGAGACCGGCAGCAGGACTGGGCCCGACGCAACCCCCGGAGATTGGATAGAAGAGCGTACGGCGGACACGAACGCATCCCCAGGATGCGCCGCACACCAGCTCGATACGCTTCGGACCTGGGCCTCCCTAGCTTCTGGGGCCAGTACGTAGTGCGGATCATAAGTAGCTGCATCAATGTAGCCCGCCACATAGGCCTGCAATGCCGGATCGCTCGGACTGGCGTTAAACACAGCGCATGTTGCGGAGCCAGGAGCGGCTGCAGATGCTTGCGCCGAGCTTGAAGAAGGGAGTGCCAGAGTGAGAGCGGAAAGTGCGAGAAGAATCACGAGCATTCTGTTCACAGAGAGTTCCTCATGTAAGGTTGAGCGCGTCACTTAGGACCAAGCTGCAAGGTCACTACGCGGGGGCTTGATTGCTTGCACGCCTTATCTACGCAGATGCCGTTCAGCCAAACTTGACCATTTCCGATCATCACGCCTTGCCAATTGACCGTTAGCTCTTCGTATCGCTGTTCGGTAATTGCCTTCTTAATCTCATCCGCCATGATTCCATCGTAGTTAGCCGCGAACTCGCTCGCATTCCTGACGCGAGTCTTCTTGCCAGCCACTGTGACTTCGAGCGGGAAGTCAACCAATGCTGCGACACCGGCCTTGTCGTTGTTCTTCACCGCGACCTGCAAGTCCTCAAGCAACTTTCGATACGCAGCATGATCTCCCAACGCATCGTCAATGGCCTTGTCCATTTCAGAAGCATCGTCTTTGTTCACACTGGTGGATAACGGCTGATCACCGACCTGTGTTGAGCTGGACGGACCGGCGACCGCCGGTAGCTCCACGCGGGGTGTGTTGCTCGGCGCGGCGGGAGGTGTCACGTCCTGAGACTCACATCCGGTAAGCATAAGCAGGCCCGCAATGAGTATTCGTGTGCTCATAAGAATTCCTCTAAAGCTTTGATGTCCGGATTCCCAGCTTTCCAAAGTACCGGCCAGTCATCCGGCAGAACACCTCCACACCGGTCGAGTCGAGCATGCCAGGCAAGTTGGAAGTTCATGCCGTCATACCGCCACTGACTTAGCTCACCGCAGTCTCCTAGCCCTCGACCTTTCGTCATACTGGTCAGGACTCCGTTCTTGAGATCAGGATCAGTAATGACGGATCTGGCAGCGCCCTGTGGCCAATCGATACCGGGAGGACCCGGCAGTTCAACTAGCTCGGGCGGCATCTTCATCGCGCGGTCGATCTTGACGGTCACAAAACTGGTTTGATAGGCACCACCAATACATTGCAAAGCGACTAAAGCCGATTTGCCATCTAAAGGAAACACCAGGTCTCCACCAGAGTCCCCGGTTGGCTGATCGCAGGTATCGAGGCCTGCCTCGCTGGCCGCCCTATTGAGCAATCCGGTTCCCATCTTTCTCGCATAAGCACTCAAGGTATCGGCCACGCCCTCTTGAAGTTCGGGCGTAGCAACAGATGGAAGCATCGGAGCAGATGGCGCTACCGGCTCTGCCATTGTCTTGGACCCCTTGGCAACCCAAGCACTAGTGGTATCGATCCTGCCTTGACGCTCGTCGATGAAGAGAAGTGTTGCCTTCAGCCCATGCAGCGAAACGCGATGAGATGATCGTCTTCCCTGTGATAGCGATTGACCGTTCGACAGCTCCTCAATCAATTCGCCTACGTCCCCTTCAAAGCGCAGGCCAGACTGCCCTTCGCGCTCAGCCCATCGACCCTCGGTTCTCAGTGGACGTCCATCTAGAGTCGGTGCCACGGTCGCAAGGCTGTCAATGGCTACAAGAGAAACAGAAGCACCATCGGCATCGCGGTGAACTACTAGGGCAATCCCCTCCTCTCTGTCGGCAGGCACTCCCACGGCAACGCATTCCCGCATGTTGTCACAGCCCACTACGAAGTCTTCGAAAGCGCGCCACACAGGCGACGCGCTCGTCACCGCACCTCTATCTGTGCTCGCTTGCGCGATAGATGCTGGGACATCTCCTGATAGCTTGAGGTCATTTGGAGCCCGCGATGGCGATCCATAGGCCCGCTCGCAAATAGGCAGAAGTACCGATAACACGAACGCCGCGACGCAGCAGCGAGCTAAGTTCCGGTGTGCCCTCCTGATCATGAACAGGCCCATTGGAGAATCCGTCAGAACCGCAGCGTGGCAACCAGCTGGGGACCTCGGTTCTTCAGATTCACCGAACCATTGAAGCGGCTACGATCAAAGTCCAGGTCGAC
The DNA here is from genome assembly GCA_047600885.1 of Pseudoxanthomonas sp. Taxonomy (GTDB): domain Bacteria; phylum Pseudomonadota; class Gammaproteobacteria; order Xanthomonadales; family Xanthomonadaceae; genus Pseudoxanthomonas_A. The sequence goes on from JASGKE010000002.1 coordinate 797,023, forward strand.
ATCGTTATAGTTGTAGTGAAGCCCAAAGCCAAAATTCTCCCAAGGGAAGTATTCAAGTCGGACGTTGGCATCGATCGCATCGCCCGACGTATCACCACCAGACTTCTTCACGTAGGAGATCTGCCCGCCCATCCGCCAATGTTCGGCCAGGGAACGGTTGTACTCCGCTCGAAGCATGGGTGCCCAAGCGTCTTCAGCCAGCTTCTTCTCGATCGTGACTGTGCCCTCACCGGTCAACGAAGCAGCCGCCAGGTCAGCTGAGACATCGTAACGCACGGCACCAATGCCTACGCCAGCAGCACTGCGCTCTCCATGATGAAACAGCCATGTGTATGCGATACCAGTAACCTTGACGTCCAGGTGCCCAGCAAAGGCTGCCTCGGAGGGGAACTCAGCATCATCGATCACGAAATCTTCCGCCAGCAGCCGTTCGCCATCGCTGTCGTACCGATATCCAAATGCCGACAGTTTGTGATGCTGACCGATGGTTCCGCCAAGACTCCAGATGTAGTCTGACTCGGAGTCGTCGAATCCAAGATCACGCTTGAAGTTTATCCTGCTCCCGGCGCCGAGCTCAGGAGAGTTCCATTGCAGATCCACATCGTGATTGACCAGGTAGCTACCGAGCGATACCTGGAACTTGTCGACCGGCTCGACCGCACCCGCCCCAGCACTTAGAAGCAGGCCGACTGCGGCGATCGCGACCGAGATCGATTTGCTGTTCATAGAAATACCTCAGTGGCTCAGTTGTTGTCGGAAGATTCGTCGTCTGTCTTCGAGTCACTTTCTGGCGGATCAACGTCGCAGCCTACGCCGTGGCAGCCCTGCCAGTTGCCCTGTGTGTCGAAGTTGGGGTTTCCCTGCTTGTCGAAGCTAGGGCGCGGGTCGATGTCTTGGCTTGTGTCTCTCTTGTCGGGGTCATCAACGAGGCAACCGACGCCATGACATCCTGTGTAGCCCGACGAACTGTCAGCGCCAGACCGTATGTAGTAGTTGTTGGATGTCGTATACGAATGCGACCTGTGAGAATCAGACGCGGCTGCCTCCAGGACTGCCCCAAGTACAACCCCCGCTGTAACAGCGCCAGCATCGTGGCCGCGATCATCGTAGTAGCGCGCACTTCTGTCGTAGTTGTCTCCACGACCGTAGTGGTAGCCGCTAACGTCTGCAAAGACGCCAGAGCATCCTTGGGCAACCCAGACACGCCGTGTAGTCGGATTGAATCCCCATGTTCTGTTGAGAATGCAAGAGCTGGAAGATATCTGGTGGATCAGCTGCGGTTTGCGCAATGGCGCTTGGCACTCGTTGTACTTGTAGTTGACAGAATGGCACTCCACCGTTGACTGCGCATACGCGATCATTGGCGCGGACAGTGTGGCAAGCAGGATCAGGGTCTTGATCGACTTCTTCATGTGAACTCCGGCCTGGTGGGCTAGGTTGAGTCCGCGGGCTAGAGATCCTAGTTCGCGCGGCTTGACTGAGGTTCCGAGCTGCGTCGCGGTGGCGCAGCCAGGGCATGGCGCAAGAACAGTTTTCCGTATCAGTCGGAAACGCTGCCACAGCAAAACTCACGGACTTTCGGAAAAGTCCGCTTTCGGTGCGAGGGACGTAATCTAGATTTCCGCGGAACGCCTACGGGGGCGTTGTCCAGCCATCAAAAAGCAGGGTCAGGACGAGCGCCGTCGACGGTACTCACTTGGGCTGAGCCCGGTTCTGCGAGCAAACTGGTCACTAAGATGGCTATGGCTTGAGAAGCCGACCTCTGCTGCAATGGAGGCGATGCTCAAGCTGGTCTCCTCGAGGAGGCGCTTAGCGCGCTCGATCCGAAGACGAATCAGATACTGGCCAGGCGTGGTTCCGTAAGTCCTTCTAAACAGAAGGATGAAATGATGGGCGCTTATCTTCGCTATTGAAGCAAGATCACCGACGCTGATGCAGTCAGCTAGGTGCCGAGCAATGTAGTTCTCCACCTCGGCGCACTGGGAAGAAGATAGGCAACCATTCATCGGCCCTGCCGTATGGGCCCGCATAGAGAGAGGTTGTTTATCCGCTTGCTCTTGTTCGCGTTGTGTCCAAGTTGCGCGAAGCAAACGATCCAGCGTTCCAGGAAGTTCATGAAGAGCAAAGCCCATCACCACTTCCGGTATCGAGTAGCCCATTCTCTGAGCAAGCAGGCCTTCCGTGAGAGCAGAATCCGAGTGCTCAAGCAGCCACTTTGCTTCCTGGACCTTCTTCTTGGAGAAGCGGGTACCACGATGAAGGTAGCTGGTGAAGTTGTGAGGATGCATTGTGAGGAGCAGTGACATGATGTGCTCGTTCAATGCTTGCAGGGCGATGTCAGGGCACCACTCCATTCGCGACAGCATCTGCATGCCCCCGATAGCTTGGTTCCAGTGCTTCAGCAGGTCTCCTGACATTGGAGACTGTTCAAACACCAGGGACTCATCAAGAGTAGTACCAAGCCAGCGTTGACAATGCTCCTGCAGCTGCGCCGTATCAATGTGTACTGAGATGTGCCCGAGACATTGTCCTCCAGTAACTCTGGACTCGCCTGCAGAAGACACAATGCCGCCAGCACCCTTCTCGCAGCGGAACTGCTGTCGCCCGCGTCGAAAGAGGCCTTCACCCTCAGTCCCAGTGACGATAAGAAACGATTCTCTGTCGCCCTCGGACAGAAACTCGAACGGGCTTGAGTACAGCACATCATAGACGGCCAGCCCGGCGTACTGATCGCCAACAATGGTCGACGATGCCCCTAGGTCTGAGTCATGGAATCGAAATCGGTTTCCTGTGTAAACACTTTCCAGAAAGTGCTGTATCTCAGATGGATCTTCGCTTCGGAAATCCACTTTCATAATTCGCTCCAGGGACAAGCGTAATTACGATTTCATAACTTCAGTAGAACACAGCCTAGATGCTTCCAGAGGAATTTAATAGTCCTACCGATTTCTGGAAGCATCCTCAGGTCCCTCCAGCTACCTTGCAGCCGTATCCGCGGCCAAGCTGCCGACGCTGCCAAGCCAAGCCAAGCCAGGCCCGGCGGGCCGGCGGGCTTGGCACACATTTCTTAGTGAAGTTGGGCGACCAATCAACTGTTTGGTCCTGGAGACCTACATGAAGAGCCAGAACAGGATTTACCAGCTGCTTCTAGCAGCAATAATTCTTCTTTCAAGTGATCTGTGCGCCCAAGATCCTCTCGGCCAAGACGACACCAAGAGTCAGGACGCTACTAGCGAGATCAGTGATGCTGAGCAAGCCGCGACAAGCAGTTTTGAAGACGCGGAGCAGAGGGTTTCGTCAGCCTTTCAGGCTACAGAGGATGACATAGGCAAGAGATTCTCGGAGACGCAAGAAGCTGAGAATGGAGGCCTGTCCGATGGCAGTTCGTCTGGCCATTCCAGCTCGCACACTGAAATTGAGACTCGCTCTAGCACCTCATCTGTAACTTTCGGTCCAGCTAAGAACGATCGCCAGGCGGCAATTGTTCTTCAGGCTCGCGACAACATCGCGGGCCGCTGGAGACTCATCGATGGTAGCGACAGCATCTGCAACATCGAGCTCCGTACCAACACCTGGTTCGGGGGATTCAGTGCTTATACCCACGCCGGTTGTCCAAAAGAATTCTTCAGCGTCAATCGCTGGGTTCTTCTAGGCGACCAACTTCAGTTGACCGACACGAACGATCACGTCATCGGACGCTTCTGGCCAACGAACAATGGAAACTGGATCGGCCGCCGTGAATCAGATGGGTCGGAGATCTACCTCAACCGCTAGTCGCCCATTTCTCAGTGAATCGCGAACTGGATGATCCCGTACCTTTCGTCATAGCTTACTGGCCATGAGCCCCCCATGTGAGATCGGCATGGACAGACTATCGCTGTACAGAATGTTTGTTCTGATCGCCGAGACGGGCAGCTTTGCAGACGCAGCAGAAGCTATGGGCACCTCAAGCTCGGATCTACTAGAGGCAGTCGAACGACTAGAGAGACAGTTGGGAACGCAGCTGTTCACTGGCTCCTCGAGAAAGCTCAGATTGACTACAGCAGGGGCCCGGCTCTTTGCCGATCTCAGGCCGACAAGTACACACTACGACCCGCTTGAGGGCCATCCTCCAAGCTTCAGTGCAAGGGCGGCCGGTCAGCTCATTGTGGCGGCACCCAACACAGTCGCTAGCAAGATCATCATCCCAAATATTCACCGACTTCTCGCATCTAACCCGAAGCTTGACCTGTCCATTCGGAGTTCGGGGCGGTGGGGTGGCGTTTCAAACCGGCAGTTCGATTGCGCAATCCTTATTGGACATGTGCCACAGACAAGTCTTGAGGTTGTGCGTGCAGGCAGCCTAGATGTCCTGAACTGCGCCAGCCCAAAGTATCTTCTGGAACGAGGTGTTCCAGAGCACCCAGAAGATCTCAGGAAGAATCACCGAGCAGTTGGACTGTCATCTCGATCGTTGCCGATTGAAGTTTGGCAGTACGTGGATCCTGTCGGGCGTCCGGTGGTTGTTGACGTTCCATCTAGCCTGGTAGTCAACAGCTTGGGAAACTACATCAAGTGCGCCGTAGAGGGGCTTGGTCTGATCCAGGCCCCCCGTACAGATGTTCAGCCCCTCATCGACAAGGGTTTTCTGGTGGAGTTCATGCCACGTTTTCGTCGAGCGCCAGCGCCCTTGAGCTTTCTTCACGCACGAGACATCAAACCATCAAGCAACGTGCTGGTGTTCATAGGATGGATTAGCCGCATTCTTAAGGAGAATAAGTTTCTTCGAAATGAGCGACTTCAATGACTTCTTGTTATTCAGGTCAATGACGCTCGGTCACCGTGTACACCATCACATTCTCTAGCCATGATGCAAGGCATTGATGATTGAACGTCTGCTTTGGGTCGATAACGGCCATTCGAACGAGCACGTCTGCCCCGGCCAAGAGCGAGCGTCATAGAGCTTCATGGAGCTAACCATCACGCGAGAGCCCTCTCGCGCCGTACGCCCTGTCATCGCTCGGGCGATCAGAACCCCGTAGCCCGCTCCAGCACGAAGGCATCGAAGCGGGCCGCCTCGGGCGCGAGAAGTTGCCGGTCGATCGCGGCGGTGAAATCCGACGCAAATGCGGATACATCGAACTGCCGGAATCTCCGCTTCTGAAGAACCTCCACGACATCGTGTTTCAGTGCGTACGCAAGCATGTGCCTTCGCTCCGCATGAGACGCGACAACGAAGTCCGAGAGCCTAAGCATGACGTCGACATAGAGGGCCCGCTCTTTCCGCGCGTATCGGATGCGCTGCGTGAAATTCAGATCCTCGCACCTGCACATGACGACGATGCAAAGCGAATCCAAATCCGAGCCGTAGTCTTTTGATTCGAACACTGGTGCCAGCGCGAGCGTCCGCATCGCATGGTCTAGCTTCGCTTCCCAGTTGCAGTCAGCGGCAAGCCGAACGTCCATGTCAGGATCCTCCCGGTTCCCCTACGTAATGCCCTTGGATAGCTGTACTCGCCCAGACGCACCGGCATCGTGGACGGCAAGCGTGGTCGGTACGGGATAGGCCCAGCCACCGGCCTTCCACCACGACTCCGCAAGCCATCGTGAAAGCAGCGAAGCCGCCAGTCGAAGACCGGGGAACGCGTCGGATGCGACAAAGTATTGCTCGTCGATATCCGCTAGATCGCCGAGGCCGAGCTCAAGCTCGAGCGAGCGGCCCGGGAAGAGATGCGGGTCGATGTTGTCCACCTTGTTGTTCTTGCCGCGCCAGTACACCCAGACACTCGGTGCACCGCACTCGTCCAAGAATACCTCAAGGTGCGCCTCGTCTACGCCATGCACGATTGGCACGGCCAGCAGGTTCTGCAGCCTGCTGATGGCCTGCTCTGAAAGCTGATCCAGCTTGCGCTGGTACATCGCGGCGAACTGATCCTGGTTCAATCCATATGGAACCATCGTCGACACCTTTCCACTTTAGTGCAGGATCCCTGCGCCCGGTCGCACCATGCGCCGGGCACACCGTGGGGCTACCTGCTATGCCGTTGAATCTTAAGGCGGGCGCCGCAGGCCCACAAATCGGCTTAGGGCGCTGCAGCAGCATGGCTCAGGAGCCGCGCATCACTTCGCGCTGTTCGCCTAGCTTAACAGGGACTGCGCCCACGCCCTCATCTCCTCGTGAGGAATCGTCCGGCCAGCATCCACATCGGCAAGTCCAGCCAATGTACGCTGATGCTTCTCTTCGTCCGTTAGCACTGGCAAGCATGCAAATAACTCGTTGCCGGGCAAGTTCATACGTAAGTCCCGCTTAAGGTCACGGATCACTATATCGCATGGCAAAAAGATGAGAGGTGGCCACGTGATTGCAGACTGGCATGGGATAACGACCGCTATCGGCCAGAAGCAGACATGGCCGCCCAACACCTGAGTTAAGCCGCGTCGCGAAGCGGCGTCGGCTTGAATGAATTGTTAGGTGCATCGTCCAAGAATTCAGCGGTCGCCTTGGCTGGCGGCCGCTGAACGGCATCGCCTACTGTTCCCCGCACTTCTCATCGCACTCAAGTTGAGCAAGCTGCCTTGCCTGATTGTCATTTGCACTCTGCACAAGAAGGATATGCTTCCTGCCACTACCGCAAGTGCATTCGTACGTGTACTTAAAGTTGCCGGGGGTTCCAGCGGGCTCTTTCTTGATAAATTTTATAGAGGCCATGATATCTACCATTTCCAAGATTCTGAACGCGAAAGCACTTAATCGTGCGGGTGCGAGCAGCGGTTTCCTTTGGCAGCCGCGAAGAAAGCATATGTGTACATGACCTCGGTTTCACCGAGCGAGGAAGTTTCAAACTCATATGGGAGGTAAGGCGTAACGTCATTGATCCTGCCTTCGCACCTCAATCTCTGCAGGGCCTTCTCGATATTCCTGCTGCTCCTAGTTCGATGGCCAAACTCATCCGCCTCAAAGTTGAGCAAGTTGGCGATTTCTTCTGCCAACTGCTCGCCCAGCGGCAGCCTCAGGTCGACACTGGCACCCGCGCCAATAATCATGACCGTCCTGGAACGAAACACCCAGTCCACCCCCTGCTGCGAATAGAGCGGAGGATACATTGCCTTCGGCACCAGCGATGCTTCAGCGAGTGGCCAGGCCGGACACCCTAGGGGCCGGCGATGTTGGTGACGATCAACGCGGCCGCCCACGTCTTTAGTATCGGGCTCCCCCGGTGAGACGCCCCCGCCGGCCAAATCACTTCCCCAAGTTTCTACACTGGAAGTCAGATCTGTCGGTAAATGCATTTACATGCGTGAGGACGCTTCCATCGCGATCCCCAGTACATTGTCGCGCCCGTCTTTCTATGCCCCATCGCTTCGATTTACAGCCGAAAACTCGGCCTGTTCGCTCAGGGCTTTTTAACGGCTTGACCAAGCGTGCTTCATCGCAAGATGGTCACACCGTTCGCTTCCACTGCCAGCCAGAAGGTGACATCCGTGCTGCGGCTGACCCTGTCGACGAAATGAACCCCGATTCGACGAACTCTTTGCTCAGCAACCCTCAAGTGAAGACGAGATCGCGAGCTCCGACGCCATTAACTGGGTAGGGGTCATCAGCCGGTCGGCCCCGCGACATATCGACCCCCCGAGTGAAATCGGCGTTATCGCCCACTTCAATGGTGTCTTGGCTACGCATTCGCTGGTGTGCCGACGAACGGTTGTCCGCAGACGGAGGCGCGCCGCGTTCGACCAACGCTGAAGCAAGAAAGCCCATGGATGCAACTCTCTGCAAGGGAGTCTTATGCACTCTGTTCTCTGTGTGATCTGGATGATCCCGCTAGGCGCGGCGCTAATGTCGCTCGCAGCCTGGCTCTTCTCCCGACATGAGCAACGCCCGCCCACTGCCGACATTCAAGGGCCGCTTCGGATTCTGTATCTAGATCCGCGATCGTTCGCAGCGCTTGGCTCCCGTGCCAAGTTGGAGCGGCTTCGCAGGATGACGCCCGAGTGCATCGGCGACTTACTCAGTCGTTCTCCGTTCCACGACAAGTTCTCGCGACCTAGTCAGGACAAGTACTCAACGTGGCCAATCCAGGCAAACCTATGGTTCGCCGGGGACTTGGAGGGCTTGCGCGACTATCAGAAGAGGCTCGTTAAAAGCTTCGGACCGGATGAACCCGCCACTGTCGAACAGTCGGCGACCCCGGGCGGAGAACAGATCCCGAGATGGCAGCTACTTTGCGCGCTCGCGCTTGCGGTACTGACATTACTGGTGTGGCTGATTCCGAGACTCGCAGGAGCCTGCCAGGATAGGGTTCCTGACGCGGTGGATCCCATCGCCCAATGTCCAACCTGCGTCGTCATCGGCCCAATCAAGCCCGTCACTTACAAACTGCAGACAGACACGTTGTTCGACTTCAACACACACGAGTCGATGACGAACGAACATTTCAAGAAGAGCAAGGAGCACCTAACAAACTTCTTGAGCGCCTTCGATGGAGTCAAGATCTTGGCGATCCATGCTCACACCGACCCTATCGGTGGCGACACGGCCAACAGAGACTTGGCAACACGGCGCGCCGGCTTCCTGCACGCCATGCTCGAACAGGTTATGGCAACACCGAGCCATCCAGAACAGTTTGCAACCACAGATCTGCCTGAGCTTAGCGTGTCCTCTGGCCCTGCACGGAAGGACAAGGTCATCTGGGACGCTTGCTACGATAAGTTCTACGTCAGTGCCAAACGCAGCGATGGTCTGCTCCCGCTTGACGACCTAGCTCTTGGCAAGCGACACGGGAGGCCAGTTTGTTCGGAAGGCGTTGCCACCGGAGACGGCTATCCGGCATGTTCTCGTTTAGGCCTTCCCAAGCCAGGCACGAGGGTAGCTTCAGGCTACCCGTTGCGCGCTGAGAGATTCCGAGAGCTGACAAGCTGCCTAGCGCCGATGCGCTATGCCTACTTTGAGTTCACGTTCACCGGACTACACCGACCGTCTCTGGATAGAGACGCCACGCGATAAGGAACGCTTATGCCCAGCATGAAGCAGCTCAGGGGAAGCTTTCGCTTCGTCGATACCGACGATGTCGGCGCAGCGGAGGCGGGAGAACTTTTCAGTTCGTTGTTGGCGGCATTGAGGTCCGCATATCCGGACGCGTCACGAGCGAGCGCCAATGCCCACGATGAATCGCCGCCTTTTGCCGTGGTGCTCTCCTACCAGGAGCGCGCCGGCGAGAACTTCATGGGTAGAGTGGAGAAGGCCCTTGAAGCACTGCTGAGACAGCTCGCTGCGCTCCTCCCCGTTCTGTTGCCAGCTCCGGCCGGCGCCGCGATGACATTGACCTCCGCTACAGAACTACTGGCCTCCCGCGGCGAACTGACAGCGCTAGATAGCATCCGGCCTCTACTCGGTAGCAAGGTCAGCGATGCCAACTGGAAGAAGATATCTCCGAAGCTCGAGAGAGCGAAGAACCAGCAGCCACTGGCCGGTCATGAAGATGCCACGAAGGAAGATTGGCGCAGCGTTCTTGACATCCTCTTGGGCAAGGACCCTAAGACCGAGACCCCTGTAGCAAGTCCCGCTGGCGACGATGTACCGCCACTAGATTCATTGCCCCAGCCACCTCCGTCACCCGACCAACCCGGCCCCTTCGAAACCACGCAGCTAATGGGATGGTTGTACGAGACCCAGAACAGCGCGGAGTATGCCTTTCAGGTCAGTGGCTTTACCAAGCAACCGGATAATGCCGTTGTGTTTGGACAACATGCCCGGCTGGATGTTCTGGGTCCCGATGGAAGCCAGCTTCTTAGCGTTCATGTTGACGGCGCTCTGCTCTCTGATTGGATGGCTTGGGAGTTCGAGAACGAGTTCCCCTTGCCAGCAACACGTGCGCGTGAACTGCGCGTGGCACTGTCAAATACTTCAACCCCAAGAAAGAGCCTACCGACCGCTGGTGGGCGCCTTTGGTTCTCGGATGGTCGACCGTTCGGCGTCCGGAACATCGCTGTGTACGCGGGACCTGCTGTGTCAAGGCTTGTGGGTGACTGCTGCTTGCCCGAAGGATTGCGCGACGACGTCACCTGTTTGCCACTCGTCGAGAAGGAGGTCATCTATCTCAGCGTCCCGCAGGCACTTGCGGTCACGGCTACCGATAGCGGCGGATACTTTGAGTTCAGCTACTCGCCAGAGCGCGGCTCTCTCGGCATGGAAACTGACCATGTTCTCCTACAGATTGGCGGCGTCGCAGCGCCGTTGGTCGTGAAGTTGCGGAAGGTCGAGATTGAGGCCGACCAGCCTGCGGGCTACTTGTTCCCTGAGCCCATACTCTTGCAGGTCGACAGTGAATTGATGTTTGGAAACATGGTCGACGAATCAGATTCGACCCTGGCTACGTCAGAGAACTGCAGTTGCGACGAGAAGGCCATCAAGGCAGAGGGAAATGTACTGGAAGAGTTCAAGTTCGACATCATCGTCCGGACGACAGACCCGAGCGTGTCTAGGAAGAGTGCCTCCTCGACCCCATTCTGTGACTTGGACGGATCAGCTATTGCCGTCAACCAACTTTTCCGCGGGATTGTCTCTCGTGAAGAACGCATTGATTGGGAGTCGGAGAACGGTCCGACGGAGGCGGTGACGATCTCGCACGGCCGAATTATCACCATTCGACAAACCTGGGCCTCTGATGGGTACTCGCTCGGCGACCTGCGCTACTCATTGCCGTTGGCACCCTTACAGAAGAAGAACATCGCGGTGATCGACTGGGACAGATCTGACGCACTCGCCGCAGAGTCCAACATCGATTATCGGGAGGAACTGGATAACTACCTGGGCCGAGAACGCGATATCAATGAGATTGTTAACAGCGCATTGCGAGAGCGTATCAGAGCGGAGTCTCAATCGGGCTCGAAGTCCAAGAGTGGGGGATTCGGAATATCGATAGGCTCAAGCTTCTTCGGTGGTGCCTCAGGAGGATCATCTGGAGCGTGGACAACGTCCAAGCAGAACTCCAGTCGCGACCTGACAGCCTCACTCATCAACCAGTTGAGGGACAGAACGATTCAATCTGCCAGTTCGTTGCGTTCCCAACGGACCTCCATCGTGCAGCAGGTGACACAATCCGAGTCCTCCAAAGTTGTGACGGAAACCGTAGCGAATCGAAATTCCTGTCATGCCATCACCGTCCAGTACTACGAAGTACTGCGACATCTGAAGCTCGACCATGACATCAGCGCGGTCAGGGAGTGCCTGTTCGTACCGTTGACCATCACACCCTTCACTGCGCGCAAAGTGGTTCGCTGGCGGGACAGCTTGGCAACGGCGCTACCGCCCCATCTTATCGAGGGCCTGAAAGCAACAGAGCGCCTGGAGAGTCCGGGCGAAGAAGGACCGCGAACTATGGCCGATGAGCCTATCGTTGGGCTATCAGGCAACCTTGACTTGGCGATCAGCTTCACTCTCCCCGCGGCGGCGCTGCAAGGTGCGCCCACTTGGGTTACGGTTGTAGACGGCTTCAAGCCAGCCGTCCCTGAACCTTTACCAAGCTTGTGTCAACGACTGGGGATGCTGAAGGAAGAAGATAGGTTGAACTTCTTCAATAGTGAGATTGCGCCAGTAATGGTGCAGAAGTTTCTCGATAGTCTTTCCCTGCGCGGCTTCGGCACAGGCGACCTAGGACTGAAAGCAACACTGGCCTCTGACTTTCGCCAGGGCGGCTTGCATCGCGTGCATCTTACCGAGACTGGAATTCTTAATGCCGAGCGAACAAGACGCAGTCTTGGAGAGCAGTTAACGCTTGTATCAACGCTGCGTATCCCTGCGAGCGGCAGCGTAGTGATCAAGTCTGGCCATGTGAACATCGCTACTGAGCGGTCCAACCTACAAGTGACTATGTTCTGCGGGAATGGCGTCGAATTAGGGCGACACGATGAGGTCGCTGTCAGGACACCGCTAGTCTCGTCGGAACTGCGAGAACGAGCCGAAACTGACAAGCGTAGTGGAAGTGAACTTTTGAGGCACTTGAATGAGAATGTCGAGTACTATCACAAGGTCCTATGGTGGCAAATGGACCCAGACAGGCGCTTTGCGCTGCTTGATGGCTTTATCGCACCGAATTCTGGCGGACGAAGTGTTGCCTCAGTAGTCGAGAATCACCTAGCTGCGATTATCGGAAACAACTTGGTTCTTCCGGTGGCTGCTGGCGTGAGACTCGATCTGTTCGACGACTTTAGAGATGGCGCGTCGAAGTCAGATGCGCGTAACCTGATTGACCTGTATAGGCCAAGCACGCCGCCGCCGTCGACGCGCATCTCGATTCCCACCAAGGGAGTGTTTGCCGAGTCTGTCATGGGATCTTGCAACTCCTGCGAAAAGATTGATGACAGACGCAATTGGCAACACTGGTTACACCCGCTCCCCGATGAGCCAACTGCTATAGAGCCAGTGGCGCTCACGGGCCATGCCAAGGAGACGCCGCCGGCAGTGCCAGCACAATTGCCGGCGGCAACCATTATCAATCAGATGTCAGCGAGTCCCGCACCAGATCCATTGGGACTTGCAGCAGCGATCGCAGCCAGTTCCAACGGCTCAGCTTTCCGCGACGCTATGGGAACCCAGGGGACCCAAGACAACGCGCGCGATGCACTGGCGCGATCGTACGCAGTCACACAGCGATTCGGCGAACTTGGCGCCGAGCTCTCCAAGAAGAAAATCGATGCGAGCATAGAAGCTGCAAAGATGATCTTCTCGGCGTACACAGGCATTCCGTTGCCGCCGGGCTCCTCGGGAAGTGACTCCTCATCGGTTCGAAAGAACATCGTAGATGATGTTAACGAAGGCCGTATCAGTCCGGAGGAGGGTAAGAATCTGCTGTCGCGGTTGAATAGCGATCAGGTGAGTTCACTCACTCAAGAACGATCCACCACGCTTCATGACAATCCAGTGGTGCGTGAAGCTATCCGCAGCGGCGCCGAGAATGGCAGTTCGCTCTCGTTGTCACACGGTGCAGAGCGAGTCGATATAGGCTCGGCTGACGTTGCAAGTCGCCAGCGAGGCTCGGGGCTACTTGCGAGACTGTTTTCCGGACGACGTAAGGCGACTGCGCATCGGCCTGAGTACTTCAGAGGGCGCGGCACGCAGGACCAGCGGCCGCTGACCATTGAGGTGGTTACTACAATTCGCGATGTCAAATGCGCCTTCGAATTAGGCGAGAAATCGCGCCACGTCATAACGTTGAATCCGTCGAGCGGCCTAGTATCGGAGCGAGTTTTGTTGGGAACCACTGACCTGATCGTATTCAAGAAGGAGGCGATTAGAAGTAAGTTCACTGCCACAAGTGCGTACGAGAACGACGATCGGTACAGAATCCGCGCGCGCGGAACTACTGCAAGCGGCGTTGGCATTGTTCCATCGATCGACTATGACCTGGAGTTTGCTATTGATCTGGCTGACCGAAGCATTGAGGTTTCCGGAACACACGACGGATTCCCAAGCTACGCTGTCCTCGTTAATGGAAGAGTTGTATACGATTTCGAGCAAGGTCACATGTTGAAATCTTGGCCGCTACTGTATGGAACGAGCGACGTGACTGTTGGAAAGAAGGCGAAGTTCTGATTCGTCGGAGCGCCAGACCTACTGAGGGACTGTAATCCGGCCACTTCGCCGCTGATATCTCGTGATCAGTAGCCGACCCCTAGCTTGGGGCGGCCGTCTGGTGCCAGGAACAGACATGCGCGAGAGTCAAAGGCAGGGCCCTCTTTTTACCCAAGCAGCATCATTCTTTCCGAGCGGGCACCCGAACGGCTGATGCGTCTTTCCCATGCATCACTTCTCCAGTTAGCTTCCTCGCGAACGACCTTGCCGTCGCACTGAAAGTAGGCCAGTTCCACCCAGTCTCCGTAAATGGTCGCCCCCACCACACCTGAGGCGCGTTAGGCCAGCAATAGCAGTTCCGGATGTCCGCTTCGGGTCGGAAGCAGTCATCTCCCCCACCGGTGATGATCCAATTAGCTAGTCGAGGGAGCGTGCAAGTCCATAACCGCTACCACGAATCCTTTCTTTCATAGGTGACTGCGCCCATGTTGCCGGCTTTACTCGCACGCTTTGCCGCTTCCATAGCCTTCTTGCTCCGAAAGGCGTCCAGCTTATCTCTGAACTCACCGAGTTTGCTGTCCGTGATCGCTGCCCCGGTAATCATGCCTGTTAGATCGAGGACTGCCGTCACTTCAAACCCAAGTTCCTCCAGCATTCCCGCAAGCTCTATCTGCTTGGCCTCGAAGTCAGCCCTATTTTGATCCAGCCACCACTCGGTGGCCGCGAGCGCTAGCGTCAGCATCATGCTGACATGCCCGCTTACCAGCGCTTTTCCTTTTGTCAGCTCAGGCCTATCCAATTTGTCGGCTGTAAATCGAGAGCGGAACTTGTAACCCAAGGCTACCAAGTTCACGGCAGTGCGGATCCATCGCTTATGAAACAGTTCTTTCTCAGTCGGATGCACTCGCAGCCAAGACTCGATTCGACGCCTCGAGGCCTCATCCTCCTCGTCAGCGGCCGGCACTACCTCACCGTCACGATTGAGTGCGAACGCAGCTTGGTACAACCAATACATGGGGGCAGGCAACGTCCTATCACGCGCAGCCAGTGGATACGGCTCGTACTCCTTTCCAAAACCTCCCTTCCTTATTTCGGCTACATCACAAGCTTCAAGGTAGATGTCCTCAAATCCCGCCCAGATTGGCTCCGCGTTATCTTCCATTCGGAAGGACTGAGTTGGGTTGCTACTTAGCAGCGATTGCTTCTGCCATCCCTTCCTGACTAGGCAGGCGCGATTGAAGTCCACCGCAACGAGTGGAGTATCTGCGCCGGCTTGCCCTTCCTCTTGCTCGGGAAGAGCAAGTCCACCAAGCGAGAACTCAAGCAACCCGCGGTTTCCCGTCTTCAGAATTTCCAGCAGATCCTCGTCATCCAGGCGGAGTAGGATCAAGTCGTAGCGCTTCTGAAAAGTGAATGCCTCCAAGGGTGGCCCAAACACCATTTCAGTCCCTAGTGGGCGCGCGACAGGGGTGAGCCCATAGGTGCACACGAAGTAACAACCACGATGGAGCTTGTAGTAGACCGGTATCCCACGACCAATCAAGAACTCCAGCGGATGACCCTGTATGTCCTGGATCTTCCCCCATGGGACTTCGGCATACCTTTCGACCTGAGTTCCCGATGTAGCGTCTACGTCATTCATTGCGATCGTCCCTGAGCGTTTCGATAGCTGAAGGCTTGTAAGCGCCCGTTGTTGTTGGCGTCATGATACCTGCCGGCCTCATGTCAGCCTGCCTGGTCCCGTCGGGAGATTGTGCGGGCCGTGGATCGAAACCCGGCGGGTACTTACTACGCTTTCCGCCCAGCATGCGGCGCAAGAGCTGCAGACCATCATCGTTGCGGCGGTGCCTGCCTCGCTTCCTCCCTTTACCGTCCCGTACAGGCGTTCTCCAAAAATTCTTTACCTTATCGTTGGACACCTTGAGCACACAGGACTGCTTGGTCATGTAGTCCAGAGCAGCACGAAGTCCAAGCATCTTCTCCCAATCGTCCAACGTAAGCACGCCCAATCCATCGTGCTCGTATTTTTCGCGGTCTGGGTCGCAGTTATGATAACTACCCGGACCTTGTCCCGTGCGCTTTGCCCATTGTTCGCCGAGCTGCCAGGTAAGGTATCGGCCATTGCACTGCACATTTCCGGAGCAGATCACCATGGCATGCCAATGCATTCCGCGCACCAAACCGTTCTCGCGCTTGATGATGAAGCCCAGATAGCCAGGCAGGAGATTGCGCTTGCAAGCTTTGCCTCGCAGCCAGCGCAGAAATCCCAGGATGGCCTTATTCGCGTTATCCGCATCGTAGTACGGAGCGTAGTAAAGATCGATGCGCATGATCAGCAGCTTGGAGCACTTACCGGCAAGGTGATAGATGAGCTCACGGGCACTGTCGAAGTTGTCCTGGGCCTGCCGCTCATGGTCGTTGAGCGCATTGACGAAGGCCCACGTACGCGCCACCCGACGAACAAAACGAACCAGCTGCAGGAGCAGACGAACTGCCTCCTCCGTGGCGCGATTTCCTGTCATCTCAATTCCGATACGTACCGCATAGCGCTTCATCGCTCGCAGCATCACGGTGATGATGGGGTGGAAGACATGGCTGATGTAGGCCACGCTCCACTCTTGGCGATACTGGTTGCAGCACTGGACGACCTGACGGCCAACGGCGGTCAACTCGTATCCACGGGGATCTGCATTGCGATGCCCCGCTCGGAAGCGAATGCAAGGCGGGGCATCGCGCTGTGTCAGCGCCCCAAAGAGCGCGGACAACGTGCCTTCGGTGAAGTCCTTGAACAGGTGGTCGTCGGTCCCGGCGATCCACACCATATCTCGTTCAGTGGAAAGGTATTGCTCGCTCCGCGGAATCCTTACTTGGCCGTTGTTGCTGTGGACCCGAACCAGCGCCTCTGAGAGACGCTCGCGATGCTGCTCAGCCCGAATAATCTTCTTGATCTTCGTTGCCAGTAGCGGGGAGGGCGGGTGACTGTGGGGCTGCCGTGACCGCTCCTTGTTTTCTGATGTTAGATTGTCTTTTGCCATGGTCATACCTTGTCATCGATGCTCCGCAGCGTCGCCGTTCCTTCTTCCTCCGCCAGATCTAAAGACGTGCGTGCAGGGTTCCGGCACGTGGATGGAGACGGGCGAGGGGGTAGCTGTAGAGATGCGAAGTGATGGCTGTAATTGGAGATGTGAGGGGATTAGAAGGACTAGAAGGACTTGAGAGACTAGAAAGACTAGAAAATCTATAAATCCGTAATTGACTGCGATGGAAGAGTGGGCTTTTCTGCACCTCTCGAGTCTGGCGATGCCGGAGATCTACCCGTTTGTGCAGGGGCATCCGCGTGTCGAGTTAGCGTTGGCTCACGCCGCTCGGTTACGGGAGGCAATCCAGAGAAAAATCTCACTCGCCTTCCAGCCCACGGCTCGCGGACCCAGCTGAATGGGTTTCGGGAACATGCCCAGCTTGATGTACAGATAAATCGTAGACCTGGACAGGCCTGTGATCTCGATCACCGACTTCAGCCTCAGGACGGTGTCGTTGGAGTATGGGGTGATATCGATGGCGTGCACCTTGCGTTTGGATTGGCGTAAAGCCTCACACCGGTGCGCAGATCACGCATTCCCTTCCGGGATCTGTGCCGGAACAGTGGCGGGAACAGTTCCCCTCGCGGCCCGTCAAAGCAGGTTTAGCCCCCCGCTCTGGGCAACTGATGCACGCCTTACGTGGTTAACTCGACACGTCCAGCTACGTCCGAACCGGTGCCCCATACAGAGGCACTCGTTCGCCTAACCAACTGTTCCGGAAACTGTCCCGGCATGGTTTCATTGATCTGGAGAAGGACACTTATAAGGCTGGCTCCCTCAACAATCGGAGCCACAGGTGTTCAAGTCCCCTCCCGTTTTCCCCAACCTACGTCCCGTCTGTCCCGTCGATCATCTGCCCGACCTCCTCCGGGATGCCGTCCTGTATGCCATCAAGGAGAAGAGTGTTCCGGCCGCCGTTGCTCTCCTGGACGCGGTAACCGCCGTTGCCGCCGTGGTCCATTGCGGCTTTGACTGTGTGGCACCGGATGAAGATCGCCTGCCCGTCACCCTCAATAGCTGCGTCGTGTGCCCCAGCGCGGCGGGCAAGGGTCGCTCGATCAAGGTGTTCTACAAGCTGTTTCTCGCTGCGCACAGGAAGCGGCGATCACGGGATGGCGGCCCAACGGATCCCCCGAACCGCCCGCGCGTGGAAGCCATGATCAGCAGCATCAGTTTTCGCGAGCTGATGGAGCAGATCGATGGCATCGGCATGAGCCTGACCATCCAGCGCGAGGAGGGCTACAGCTTCCTGCAGTCGGGCCTGTTCAAGCATCACCCGGATGCGCTTACCCAGCTGTGGAGTGGCGACCCGCCCTTGGACTACGCGGTCCGGGACGTCGATCTTTCCGCGGACGATGCCCGAGTGAGCATTGGCTTCCGGATCCAGCCGTTCCTGATGTACGACTACATCCGCGGGCCCGGACGCCTGGCCTGGAAACTGGGCTTCTGGCCGCGCGCCCTGGCAGGCTGCCACGATCCGGAGTTGTTCCCGGACAACGACAACTACAAGGCGCCGGGCGGGAAGTACACCGATGAGGCCTTTCAGGCCCGTATGCAGACGCTGGCCAAGCAGATCAACGATCGACGGCACGTTGATTCCCCGCCCGAGAGGACGGGGGTGAGGCTGGACGTGCTGGCCGAGGCCTATCTGCGTGAGCTGGGCTATCGAATGAAGGACTGGAAGGACGGCTGCTACAAGGACATCCACGAGGCCGCTGGCCGTGCCTGGGAGAACACCCTGCGCCTGGCTGTCGCGCTGCACGTGTTCTGTGGGGGCTCGGGCAAGGTGTCGGTGGACATGGTGGACTGTGCCTGGCGCATCGTGGAATGGTCGCTGTCGCAAGCCCGCCTGATCTTCGTGGACGCGGTGTCTCCGCGCGCTGTGCAGCCCACAGGCGCGCGATCACCGATGGGCAATGTCCCCAAGTCTGTGAAACTGCCGCGACCTCTGCAGGACGCGCAATGGCTTCTCTACTGCCTGGACTCGCTCAAGGCCAAGCTGTTCATGCAGGAGATGTCCTTGAATGACGTGCGCATGATTGCCGGCCTGCCGAGCAAACGGTTCACGGCCGCCTTGGCGTGGCTCAAGCTGGAGAACCTCGTCCAGACCTGCAAGGTCGGGCGCACGGAGCTCATTCGACGGAACCCGACGGACTCGTTTCAGTCGGGCAGACTTCTCCTCCCCAGCTAGCCCAGCAGCAAAGGCTGGTCGGCGGCGACCACGCTGAGCCGGGCGCTCGGAAGCAAAAAGAACATCAGCTTATGCAGCGGGAGAGGAGCCGATGGCTCCTCTCCCGCTTTATGCACAAACAACTGAAGCCATCAAGCCTAATCGCTTCCCTCGCCTGCCGACACGGCCTTCTCCTGAAGGACGACGACCTGCCTGGCCCTGATCTGGCCCGCCAGCAATGGGCTGACCACCATGTAGATGACGGTGGCCAGCACACCCAGCCATGCCTCCAAGATGAGCATCCAGAACAACCATAGTGCGTGGAAGGTCCAGAACAGGATCGGCGAAAGCACTCCGACGGCCTTGCGCAGCTTGATACGGCTGACCACCAGGTTGTTCTGGAAGTGAGGAAGTGGCAGTCGCCCGTTCTTCAGGCTTAGATACGCCCTGAGGGTGACGGGGATGATGAACAGAACTAGGGTCAGGTTGTAGAGAATTGCGCCCATGTGGGTGGTGCTCCTCGCGTGTGGTTGCTGCGGTTTGGTTTTTCAGAAGCCCATGGCGTAGCCAAGGATCGGGTCGAGCATCTTGTTCTGGTACTCGATCAGGGTTTGCCCACTGGCTTGATCGGTGTCGACCCGGTAGGCGAAGTCCACAGATCGCTCGCGCTCGTGGTAGCGGAAAGTCACGCGGGCATCGCAGCGGTAGCTATCGATGTCTTCGTCATGGCTCAGCGTCCGGATGTTGGTGATCTCGTAGGTGTCCAGGATTGCCATGAACTCCTCGGGTGTTCCTCGTTGGGTCTGCGCGGCGTACTTCTCGACCTCTCCTTCGATCGCCCGGTCTAATAGTTCGAGCGCCCCGTCATCGGCGCAGGCCGGCGTGCCTCCGGCACAGCCAGCCAGAAGCACTGCCGCCAGCCAGGCAATGGCTGTAGCTACTTGTTTCATCGGTTTTTCCCCTGTTTCGGTTGAGGTATGCGGAGTCCCCGGGTCGTCCACCCGGCCCTGCACTTCGTTGCATCAAGCTTACGTATCACGTAGAGTCTACCCGGGACGTAGCCCTCAGGTCATCCTGTTGGCATGCGCGCCTCGCTTCCCTGCAGCCCATGACCACCGCCCTCTCCACGCCTCGCGGCGTCGTGGCTGCGCGCCTACGTCAGGCCCGGCGGCTGCGGGGCCTGAGCCAACGGGAAGTTGGAGTACGCATGGGGTTGGACAAAGACACGGCATCGGCCCGCATCAGCCGATATGAGAGTCAGTCCATGGCCATCAGCTTGGAATCACTCTTCGAGCTGGCCCATGCCTTGGAAGTGCCGGCGGCTTACCTACTTGCGAGTACCCCCGCCATGGCTGACGCCATCCTCGCGCTCGGCCGACAGAGCGAAGCGCAGCAAGGGTCTCTTGCATCCATCTTGGACGCCCTGACCAAGTTGCCCGCAGACCAACGCAAGGCTTTGTCGAAAGAGATCCTGGACTCCGCTTCCAGCGAAGAGCGCTAGCCCCAGCACCCGGCCACTTTGGGCCGGGTGCTGTGCCGTCGATCTCACGCCAACACTCGGTACCTTAGACCCACCCTCGGGCCGCCATCGAAACCGCCTGACTGGCCGTCACTACGAAGTGATCCAGCAGTTGGACCTCGACAATGCGTAGCGCGGCCTTCAGCTGGATCGTGACCGCACGGTCGGCTGCTGAGGGCTCGGCATGGCCGCTGGGGTGGTTGTGGGCCAACAGGACAGACACTGCGTTCAGGGCCAGCGCGCGCTGGACGACAATGCGGGGACGAACCTCCGCCCCGTCGACCGATCCCGAGAAGAGCCGCTCCACCGCGATCAACCGATGCTGGCTGTCTAGGAATGCCACCTCGAAGTGCTCTCGTAGCTCTCCACCCAACCGGAGCCGGAAGAAAGCCTCGCAGGTAGGCACATCGGACATTGACCGTCCCGGCGTGGAGGCTCGGCGCTCCAGCACTCGAAGAGCGCGCGAGATGGCACGGTCCTCCCGTACCCGACAGACCTCTTCCGGCAGAGTCACGCGGGCATCGGCCAACATCGATACACCTGATCGGCGCCGCATCAGCTCACCAGCCCTAGGACTTCATCCAGCGCGCGCTGCTTGATCCGCGCACCTTGCCCGAACCAGGCCGCGTCCCTGCGATGGTCCTGGCTCCTTGCCCGCCGGTGATGGTCCACGTACTCCGTGATGCCGTTGAGCAGCCCCCAAGCTGTTCCCCGGCTGGATGCCAGCTCCGATCCACGACCACCACCCTCGTACAGCGCGCGCACGCTGGTAACGGCATGCTCGTTGACCACGGGGGCGGCATTAGGCACGGCATAGGTCAGCACTCGACGCAGCAGGGCCTCGGCGGCATCTGGGTCCACCGGGAGCTCACACAGCCGTTTCATCCGATCGACAAAGCCCTCCCAAGCGGGCACCGTCATTCCGAGTTGGCGCTTGACAGCCTGTGGATCGAACTGGCTCCGGTGCGGGACCTTGATGGCACCCTCCCCCTCGCCCAACGCCACAGCCAGGGTGTTGTTGCAGACCACCCGGACTGAGGTGAACTGGGCGGTGGTGGCCGATGTTCCATCACAAGCCGTGGCTAGTAGCAGGTAGCCATCAACCCTGTCCCGCCCCCGTAGCAGCGTGCTCTGCCCGGTCCGGGCCAACGCCCAGAACTTGCGCCCTTCCCGCAAGACCCCGGCCGTCTCCAGCTCAAAGCCGTTGTCAGCCGTAAGATCCCGGTAGAACTCGAGTATCTCGCCCGGCTGGACGACCCGGAACCGTTTAGACACCACAGCCAGCGGCTTCTTGGTATCAGAGCGGTAGAGGACCTTGTTTTCGGGGAAGGCATTGATGACCCCGATGTTGTGGCTGCCGATGAGGTACCGGACCTCGGACTCCTCGATCTTCCAGTCCATGCCGGCCTGCTGTTTCCAGACTTCGATGGATTGTTGTCGGGCCAGCTTGTTGCCCAGGCCATGCCAGGGCTTCTGGCCCACGTAGGCCATGGTTTCAACTAGGTGCATTGTCGTTTCCTTGTAAGTGGACGGCATAAACGCACAAGGCCCGGACGAGCCGGGCCTTGTGGGTGATGCCAGTAGTGGGAGGTAGATCAGGGATCGAAGAAGTCACCGCAGTTGCTGCAGGCAGCTGTAGCCGTGCATTTGACGATGCCAGCCAGAACGGCCGTGGCGACCATCATGATGCAGTAGACCAACTCGACCTTGTTTTTCATCATTACCCATACCTCGATGGACGCTGCACAGCGGAGCGCCGAACGCAAAACCAGCCGGTCCTGGAATCACGGAGGTAGTATGGGTTTGAGAAGTTTTTCACTGCGGTCGAAGCGGATGCCATCTGCTCCCGGTTCGGCAATGCTTGGCGCGGGTAGAGCCGACGTGAGGCGATCTGAACGAGTTGTTCGGCCGCATCCTGGTGAAGCATGCGAGAAATCTCGCGCATGAACAGCGAACTCCACTTGATACTTCTGAGGAAAGATTCGCGACTGATATGGCTCCGCCTGTGACAGCAATTTAGGATCTTCGCCCCAAGCATTACGAATGCGCCGCTCTACCATAAGCGCCCCCGTCAAGCAGACACTGCAAAAGTAGACTTGCGGCGCGAGTGATTCGGTACTCGGCGGACGTAAGGCCACCGAGCGAGTCATGGGGTCTGGCCCCGTTGTAGTCGATCATTCACCAGTGCGCGGTCTCGCGAACGTCTTCAAGGCGTGCGAACAGGTGTTGGTCCAGCACTTCCTCTCGGAAGGTGCGGTTGAAGCGTTCGATGTAGGCGTTCTGGTTCGGCTTGCCGTGCTGGATGTACTGGATGGCCACGCCATTTGCTTTGGTCCATTGCGTGAACGGCTCGCCGAGGAACTCCGGGCCATTGGCCGAGCGCAGGACCTGCGGCAGTCCGTGATCGCGCTTGAGCTGCTAAGGTGCGAACCAGACGCGTCGAGGTGAGTGAGGTGTCCACCTCGATGTGCAGCGCCTCGCGGTTGAAGTCGTCAACCACTTTGAAGGTGCGGAACCGCCGACCGCAGGCCAGCGCATCGGACATGAAATCGACCGACCAAATCGTATCGGGAAGACGTGGCACGTAGAGCGCCACGCGCTCGCTTTTGGGCAGGCGCCGCTTTGCCGCACGCCGCACATAGATCCGCTTGTGGTTCCAGTCCGGCCGCTGCCTGCGCAGCATCGCGCTGCACTTCCAGAAGCCACGGCTGGGCCGGTCCTCGACCAGCCTTGCCAATGCAGCGATCAGATCGGCATCGCGCACCATCCGTTCCAAGGGCGGCGCATAACAGGCGGCACGTGACAGCCCGACGCAATCACAGGACCGGCGCAGGGGTCGTGCGTGCACCTGCATCAGGTACCGCGCTGCCTCGCGCTTCTGGGCCGGCCCTACAGTTTTTTTGCGATCAAATCCTTCATCGCTGCGTTATCCAGCGCCATCTCCGCATAGATGCGCTTGAGCGTGGCGTTCTCCGCCTCGATCTCCTTTACCAGACGCAACTCCGATGGGGCCGCCGTACTTCAACTTCCACTGGTAATACGTGGCCACGCTGATGCCGGCTTGCCGGCAGATGTCCTTCACCCGGACACCGGCATCGGCTTGCTTGAGGATCGAGAAGATCTGGGTCTCGGTGAAACGCGACTTCTTCATGGAACCTCCTGGCTGGGAAAACATGCCAGAAATTTCTACTTATCGGGTGTCTATCGGGTGGGCAAGCCTCCGCTGGCTAGCCCTTGATGACGATGATTCGGGTTGGCCGACAGCTATGCGGCCGCAGCTCGTGCATTGCGAGCGAGACTTGCGAGATGCTGGAATGCGTACAAGATTGGAGGCCGCTCTCGTCGAGCGGCATGGGCTATGACCAGGCTGTTACTGGTAGTACGTGGCGACGCGAGATGCCGGCTTGGCGACACAGATCCTTCACCGGACGCCCGGCGTCGACCTGATTGAGGATTGGGCCACCAGCAATGGAGGCTCCCTGTAGGATTTCAGGGAGGCGACACTTCAGCTTTAGTACGGCCCACTAGCTTTGCCGAGTTGCAGATACTTAGAAAAGCGAGCTCACTACACGCTTCTGCCGCCTCTTTACCAGCCCGATAAAGCCGCTGACGTCCATTAACCAATTCTTCTGGTCCATGCCGTATGTTTCGTGTAAGCCCCTCGGCAGCACCAGTTGCAGTCGCTTCTGTTGCATCTCGCGCGTTTGATTTGGGCTGATCGCTGTTTCAAGGGTAAGCAGGTGCTTTTCTTCGATGCGATCGGCCTCTGATAGCACCTGCCTCCAACGGTCCTTACAGGTGCTCTTCACACCCAGCATTGTCAGATCGAGTGAACTGAATGCGGGGTTGTGATACTCGCTGTCGCCTGGAAAGAGGAAATCCGGCTTGGCACGGTTTTCTGTAATAGCAGCACGTGCAAAGCGAATTTCATGGGCAACGAAAATTTCTTGCACATGATGTTCGAACGCCTGACCAACCCGGCTCTTCCTTCGATTTTGCACAGACAGCGAGAACTGAATAAAGCTGTCGATATCGTCGCGCTCGAATCCTTCCGCGAGTCGATCGCCAATCAGATGACGTTCGAGCGTCCGAAACAGAATTTCCTCGCGCTCCATCCATGCAAGAAGCGCCACGTCGGGAGCCTCCCGGCAATCGATGTCATCGAGAGTTCCACGAGCGAATGCAGAGAATTCTGCCGTCTTCGGGAAAACGCGACCGAAGCGCCCAATCATCATGTCGAGGAAGCTGTCGCTTGGCGGAGCAACTTCGATACCGATGCTTTCCAGAATGTAAGTGGCCGCAAATCCGATCCTGTCCTGCTCATTCTCGAGCTCGGCGCGAACAGAGAATCGCGGGTGATCCTCGCCAGAAAAGCCAAATAGCCATTCAACCTGGCTCGCAGCGCTTGAACCGTTCTCGGCAATGATCACGAGCAAAGAGCCATTTCGCTGCCGGGCAACCACGAGAAGATCGCCTTCGCTTGCCAGCTGCGACACCGCCGTCGTTGGGAAATAGAACCGATACTCGGCGGCACGATGCGTTTGATTGACGCGCGCGTTGTAGAGGGTCAGGAAAGCGTCTTCAAGAACCGGCTCGGGATCGTCATCACACAGGTAGATGAAACGAGTGTCCAGGCGGGTGCGTTCCGATGGCTTGCCCATGAAATCCAGCATTGCGCGTATCGCGTTGTATTCATGCTGGTTGGAGCGCGTGTCGTTGGCTTCGACTGCTGACAGTCGCTTGATTGCCACGCCATCGAAGTATTCGCTGAGATAGCCCCGTTTCATCCCCTGACCTCCATAGCGTCCTGCTGACTGTCCAACCAATCCCCCACGCGAGCGGCGATATGCTCAGGGGCTTCGGGCTTGCCACGCATGGCGCACTCCCAAACTGTCGCTACGCGCCAGCCCACTTCTCGCAAAAGTGCTTCGGCACGGGCGTCATTACGTCGGTTCGTCTCAATCTTGGCACGCCAGAATTCGGTCCGCGTGCCGGGCTCCCGATAAAGAGGGCAGTCATGGCCATGCCAGAAGCATCCATGAACAAACACCACCGCGCGCCATTTTGGAAAGACGAGATCAGGCTTGCCAGGCAGGTCTTTGCGGTGCAGGCGAAAGCGTAAGCCTCGCGCATGCAGTGCGCGGCGAAGGAGCATTTCTGGCTTGGTATTGCGCGCACGAATACCGGACATCATGCGACTGCGGACATCTGGGGAGACGATGTCCGCCACGTCGCTTAGGCCGCGATCCCCAATCTCGGCTGGATCACGCCTCCCGCTTCCCGCTCTTTAAGCTCCATGATCCGTGGCGCCATGATCTTGGCCACTGCCTCGATCACAGGAACCACAACGGAGTTGCCAAACTGGCGGTAAGCCTGCGTGTCGCTCACGGGAATCTCAAAATCATCCGGAAAGCCCATCAGCCTGGCGCATTCGCGAGGCGTCAGGCGGCGCGGTCGCTTACCCTTGCCCCGATGAATGAGGATTTCGCTCCCATCCTTGTAATAGCGCGCAGACAGGGTGCGCGTGGAGTGGTCAATGCCTGGCCGAACCAGTCCAAATCCAAAGCCATTCCCGGCAGCCTGGTGCTTGGCCGCATAAGCTTGCAAATACTCCCAGAGCTTGGGTGTGAGCGTGTATTTCTTACTCACCTGTGCCTTCTCGCCAGTAGTGTAGTGCCGCTCACACTCCTCACTGCCATCCTCCGGGTGAAGGATGCTGGCAATGTCAGGACCGACTTCCGGTAGACGCAGATCCTTGAACGTGAAATCAGTGTCCTCGCGGAAGCCCACGATGATGATGCGCTCGCGATGCTGTGGCACGAAGCGCTTACCGTCGATGACTTGATGAAAGATCTTGTAGCCGAGTTCAACTTCGAGAACATGCTTGATCACGCGGAACGTGTTCCCGCCATCATGGCCCACCAAGTTCTTCACGTTTTCGAGCAAAAAAGCCTTCGGCCTCTTGGCAGCAATGATCTGCTGGATGTCGAAAAACAGCGTGCCTTGCGTTGTGCACTCAAATCCGTGAGGTCGCCCTAATGCGTTCTTTTTGCTCACTCCGGCAATAGAAAACGGCTGGCAGGGAAACCCGGCAAGCAGGACATCGTGGTCCGGAACTGAGGCCGGGTCGACCTTGGTGATATCTCCCGTGATGGCATGCTCGTCGCGGAAGTGGTTCTGGTAGGTCTGCTGGGAGAACTCGTTCCACTCGCTCGTGAACACACAGCGCCCGCCGGCCCTTTCGAAACCCAGCCGGATACCGCCAATCCCAGCGAAGAGATCGATGAAGGTGAAATCTCCGGCCCCAGGATCAGAGACCCTGGGCGCCAGCAGCTCGCGCAAGCGGGCGTCGAGCATGGGCGGGAACGGCGTCTCGCCGCTGCGCCAGCGTCCGATCTGACGCTCGCTGCGCCCAAGTTGCTGGGAGAGTCCCCGTATCCCAAACCGGCCGATCGCCACTTCAAGCGTCTCGCGGCATTCCATAGTATCGAGGTCTCTGGGAAGAATTTCGGACATTTTGGCTGACTGGATTCCCGCCGGTCAATTCGGCGTCTCATGAAGGAGTGCGACCATGACAGCCACTCGTCGCCAGACTTGAGATTGGGTGCTGGGAGGATCGTCTCCGACCAGCTACGCTCGACTGGCGCGACTAGGGAGGGGATGCGTGTCAGGGGAAGAAGTAGAGGTTCGCGTTCGCGAGAACGGCAGGGTCATAGCCACCATCCAGCGGCCACTGCGGGAACTCGACGGGAAGCCGGCGATCACCTTCCGCAAGCGGCTTTGGCTGCTGAACGGCAACTCCATCGAGATCGGTGGGACCGCTGCAACGCCTGTCCCGCCGCCAGCCCCGCCACAGCCGCCTGCCGAGGCCGAGGAGGTGTTCGAGCGGGAGGTTCGGGTGCGCGCCCCGCCCCCGCCCCCGCTGCCACCGGAGACCGAGAACCTTGGCGCGAACGCCCCGACCTGGCAGGATGACCCGGTCGCCGAGCCGCCGGATGCTCGTCTCATCGTTGACGCCGGCCCTGGCACCGGCAAGACGCATGCGGCCTGCGCGCGCGTAGCGGCGATGGTCGGTAGCGGCATCCCCGCCTCCCGCATCTGCCTGGTGAGCTTCACCCGCACTGCCGTCGTCGAGATCCGAAACCGCATTGCGCGTGCACTGGAAGAGCCAGGCGACGCCGCGAGCGTTCGCATCATCACGCTCGACGCATTCGCGTGGGCCGTCCACTCGGGCTTCATGAAAGAAGCGCGCCTCACCGGCAGCTACGAAGACAACATCAACGCCGCATTGAAACTGCTACGAGAGGATGAGGATGTGCGCGACGATCTGGCGCGCATCGAGCACCTGATCGTTGATGAGGCGCAGGACATCGTCGGTCCCCGCGCCGATCTCGTCTTGGCGATGGTGGACGGTCTCAACGCCGACAGCGGGATCACGGTCTTCGCCGACCGCGCCCAGGCGATCTACGCTTTTGCCGAAGGCGAAGATGACTCCAAGGGCACGAACTTGCTCGACGCGCTGGCGGCGCGTGGCTTTCGCCAGATGCAGTTGACCGAAGTGCATCGCACGGCGGACCCCAACCTCCTCGCTATCTTCACTGTGCTGCGCCGCGACCTCCTGTCTGGCCGCAAAGCCAACATCGAAAAGCACGTCAAGAGCGAGATTCGGCGACTGGCCCATGCGGATGCCGGCGAAGTGGCAAATCTGAAACTCGATACGCTGCCAGATGATGCGCTCGTTCTCATGCGCAACCGTCTGGACGTCCTAATCGCGTCGAGCCATGCCGGGCTTCTGCCGCACCGCCTGCGGCTGTCCGGAATGCCCATCTGCGTGCGGTCTTGGGTCGCACAGATGTTCTGGGACCACACCCAGCGGCGGATCACCCGCGACGATTTTGAGAAGCGCTGGCACGAGCGCGACATCCAGGCACCGTTCGACAGTGCTGAGGCGTGGAGCCGCTGCGTGGAAGTGGCCGGAGACTCCGTTCATGTCGTTGATCTCCATGCGCTGAGAAGAGTGCTGGCGCGCACTAACCCGCCGATGCAGTTCTGCACCCCCGAGTTCGGCACCGCTGGACCGATCCTTGGCACCATCCATGCCAGCAAGGGTCGCGAAGCGCCCATTGTCTATCTCTATTTGCAGGAAACCGCGAACGCTGACGAGACTGGCGAAGAGTCGCGCGTTATGTTCGTTGGTGCTACCCGCCCGCGCGAGCGCTTGGTGGTGGGCACCACAGGCGCGCCAAGCGGAACAAAGGTCAATGGCCGCGTGTGGCGCCGCACTGGCACCTCGATCCAGGTCGAGGTGGGGCGTCCGCACGATATCGAGCCGCCAGGTCTTGTGGGGCGCCCGTTCTTTGCCCGGCAGGAAGACGCCCTCACCGCGCAGGCGGCATGGGCGAATCAGCCCCGCCGCCCTCGCTTAATGTTGCGCGCGGAGTCGACCGTGGGCTGGCAGTTCACCATCAACGATGGAGAGCAGCGGCTGGGCGGGCTAAGCGAGCGCTTTCGCGCCGACGTCGGAAAGATTGCCTGGCATCTCAACAAGTCGATCAGTTGGCTCGCCTACGGCCGCTCGATCGGTCTTCGCACGATGGTCGTTGCCCCCGACAGCCCTCACCTCGAAACCATGCTCGAACCGTGGAAGTCGAGCGGCTTTCTCTATGCGCCGCTTCTGACCTCGTTCTCTCCCACCAAACCGAAGTCCCGCTGATGTCCGCCCGCGACGCACTCATTGAACGCCTTGCCATTGACCTGATTGGCCCGTTTACGCCTGACGAAACTGTTGACGCCAAGCCATCCGACATCTACCTCACCGGCATCCTGTGGCCGCAGAACCTCGCGCTCCCGCCCGAGCAGGACGAGCGCCTTGCGGTGGCAGGCGGGGACGGCGATAGCAACGAAGAGAGCGACGAGTCATCCCAGCCGCCCGCGGCGCAGATGCGACGCCCTTCAACCGCCGGAATTTCCTTCGCCTGCGCATCCGGCGAAGACGCCGCGCCGCGCGTGCTCGTGGAGATCGCTTGCGGGCGCTACCAGCCGCATCCGGAAGAGAAAGACAAGTGGAACCGGGTGGACATCGCGCTCCCGCCGATCGAGATCGAACTCACCCCGGGCAATCACGACATTCTCTTGGCGGAGGTCGACGTCGCAGGCGTTCGCCTAAATGTGCGGGTTCTGCCTTTCGAGGCCGGCGTACTGGCCACCATCACGCTGGTCAACGGCTCGACGCCTGATCGCAGCCGCGAGGCGATCGAGACCTCAACGCTCTTCCAGACAAGTCTCGCGATCCGCGCTACGAGTGGCTCCCGCCTTATCACGCGCCCGAGCCGCAAGGCCGCCATCGACGCCGATGACCGCTCAAACGCGCTCCTCTTCCGACGCTCTCGTGAATACGCCACCGGCCACACCTGCTCGGCGCAGTGGGACGCGGGCACCGAAGGGCGCGAGATCGACGCCGTGCGGACGGCTTGGATCCCCGAGGCCACTTCCCCCGCTGTCAGCCCCGATGGCTCGCGCCACTTCGCAGGCCTAGCAAAGTCCGGCTCGCTGGCAGCAGCCACTCTTGCGCAGAGCACGGATGGCGAACTGGTTGGCCATCTTGGCGCGCTCTGCGACGCCTACGCCACGTGGCTGGACGATCAGCGCGCGACTCTTAAAGACATTCCAGCGCCTCTTGTGGAAACCGCCAACGCGCATCTTGATGAGATCGCGCATGTGCTTGGGCGGATGCGCCGCGGCGTCGATCGGCTGGTGTCAGATGGCGCGATGGCGGAAGCGTTTCGGCTTGCCAACCTCGCGATGGAGACGCAGCGGGTCTGGGGCGGCTCGTCGCTCGTCTGGCGCCCCTTCCAGCTTGGATTCCTGCTGCTTTCGATGGAGTCCACCCTCGATCCCCAGCACACCGATCGGGGCGTGATGGATCTCCTCTGGTTCCCAACCGGCGGCGGCAAGACCGAGGCCTATCTGGGCCTCGTGGCCATGGTGGCTTTCCATCGCCGCCTTGTTGGCGCGCGGCCCGAGGACGGCGATGGCGTCGCCTGCATCATGCGCTACACGCTGCGCCTCCTCACCACGCAGCAGTTCATCCGCGCCGCGGCCACGATCTGCGCATGCGAGGCGATCCGGAGGGGCACAGTCAACTCTGGACGGAAGCTGGTGCTTGGAAAAGCGCCCTTCTCGCTCGGCCTCTGGGTCGGAGGGGACGCAACACCGAATTCGCGAAAGATCGCGTTTGATAACAAAGGTGATGCATTCAAGCCCCAGGCCCGCCAGCTCACCAAATGCCCGTGCTGCAACGCCGACCTCGACTATGTCCAGCGGCGCGATACTGACCCGGTCGTCGTCGAATGCCGCACTGCTGCATGCGCGCTATCCAAGGCGCCGCTTCCGGTGTTCACGGTAGACGAGGACATCTATCAGCAGCGGCCGACGATGCTGCTGGGAACCGTCGACAAGTTCGCGCAGATCGTCCGAAATCCGGCGTCGCGTGCGCTCTTTGGTGTTGGCACGCCCATGCAGCCGCAGCTCATCCTCCAAGACGAGCTCCACCTGATCGCAGGCCCGCTGGGCACGCTCACCGGTCTTTACGAGACAGCCGTCGACATCATCCTCTCCGACAACGGCAGCCCGCCCAAGATCGTGGGCTCGACGGCCACGATCCGCCGCGCGGGCGAGCAGGTGCGCGCCCTCTTCGATCGCGATACCTGCCAGTTCCCGCCGCCGGGCCTAGATGCCCAGGATTCGGGCTTCGCCGTGCAAGACACTGAGCTCGCGGGCAGGCGCTACATCGGCCTTACCACGGCTGGCCGGTCTGCCAAGTTCACGCTACAAGCCGTCTCTGCCTCGCTCATGCATGGCGCGCTGCACGCACTGAACCCTGAGGAGCGCGACCCTTACTGGACGCTCCTCGCCTACTTCAACTCGCTTCGCGAGCTGGGCGGCGCGCTCGTGCTGATGCAAGACGACGTTTCAGACACCATCGCCCTTCTCGCGACGCGCGCAGGCACGCGGCCGCGTCAGCTGTCGGAGATCGAGGAGCTCACCTCTCGCCGCACGCAGGCAGAGATCCGCGACATGCTCGACAAGCTCGCCGTGCGCGTGGATCAGCCCGGCGCCGTGGATGTCGTGCTCGCCACCAACATGGTGAGCGTGGGCGTCGACATCCCGCGTCTCGGCCTAATGCTGGTGAACGGCCAGCCGAAGACGATGGCTGAATACATCCAGGCCACGAGTCGCGTAGGCCGCGGCAAGGTCGAGGGACTCGTAGTTGCACTCCTCAACAATGCCAAGCCCCGCGACCGCTCGCATTACGAGACATTTAGCACCTGGCACTCGATGCTGTATCGCTTCGTTGAGGCCACGAGCGCAACGCCCTTTGCCTCGCGTGCGCGCGACCGGGCGCTCCATGCCGTCCTCGTTGCACTCGTGCGCCACCTGATCCCCGAGATGCTCGAAGAGCCTGCGTGGTCGGACAAAAGCATTGCCCGCGCCCGCCAGCTGATTGATCTGGTCGTGGCACGCGCGGGCAGGATCGACGCCGACGAAGTGGGCGTGCGCGATGAGCTGCACCGCCGCCTCGATGCATGGATCCGCCGGGCGCCCGAGATCTACTGGAAGAAGAAGGGCTCGCGCGCCGCGCCGCTGATGCAGAGCGCCGAAGAGGCGGCGGCGCGCCGGGCCACTGGCCGGGTCGTAGGCCAAGCGTGGCCGACCCCGAACTCCATGCGCGGAGTGGAACCCGCTACGCCCTATCGTCTCGTGCCCGGCCTGAGGAACAACGATGTCGCGCAATAAACTTGGCGATCTGCGCCGCAGCGCGGCAGCGGCTCTCTTCGGACCCGGCGCCGTGATCGATTTCCGCGCGGGGGATGCACCGATCTCGGCCGTCGCGGCTGGCCTTGAAGAATGGGACCGGAACTTCCCGCCTGCCGGGATGCGAAACGAGCAGACCGTGCTCGAAGCACGGCTCCAAAAGAAGCTCGGTGTGCAGGGCTTTCGTCTCCCTCCGGTGTCGGCCGAGGAGTTCAATCGGCCCGATAGCAAGGCACTTGTGGCCGTGCGCTTCCCAAACTGGCTGCAATGCCCGCAGTGCAGCCGCCTTGCCGAGTCGCGCGCGTGGTCGGATGAAGCGGGCCAGCCTGGCCTCTACTGCGCGCAGTGCACGCAGCGTATGCCCGGGCGGCGCAAGGTGTGGGTGGTGCCGGTTCGCTTCGTGATGGCCTGCGAGGCAGGCCATCTTGATGAATTCCCTTGGCACTCCTGGGTGCGCCACAAGGAAGGCTGTCAGAAGCGCACCTTCCTAAGTCTCGTTTCCGAGCGTGCCGGCCTTGCCGGCCTGATCCTCAGCTGCCCCAGTTGCCATGCCCGCCGCTCAATGGATCGGGTGTTTTCCGAGGAGACTTGGGAGACCTTCCCCAACTGCCGTGGTCGAAGGCCTTGGCTCGCGGGCGGGGACGAGACCTGTGATCACAAGGCGCGCGCTGTCCAGCGCGGCGCATCCAATCTTTACTTTCCTGTGGTTGAGTCTGCACTGAGCATCCCGCCATGGTCCGATCAGATTCAGGAAGCAATGGGTGTGATGTGGGACCAGTTCATGCACGTCGAGGACCCCGACGAGCGCGCCCTGCTGGTGAAGATCCTCGCAAAAAACGAGCTCAAACCGGTGCTGGCGGAGCTCGGACTGACGCCCGAGGAGTTCGCTGATCTCCTCAATCGCCGTATGTCGTCGCATGAGCAGATTGACGTCGAGAATCTTCGGGGCGAGGAGCACCGCCAGTTCACCAGTGGCGTTGCGGACCACGGTCCGGATCGTGAGTTTGAGATGCGGCCCCACGCCGTGCCGGCTGCGCTCTCGCATTGGTTTTCCCACCTGGTGCGCGTCGTGCGCCTTCGTGAAGTGAGCGCCTTGAAGGGTTTCACCCGCATCCACCCGCCGGGCGACCCTGACTCGCCCAACTACGCGCAGCTTTCGGTGCGTGGCCTTGGATGGCTACCCGCCATCGAAGTGCGCGGTGAAGGCATCTACCTGGAACTCAAAGCTGACGCCTTGACGCGCTGGGAAACGCAGGCTGGCGTCGTCGAGCGCATTCGTTCGCTGAATGAGCGCTATCAGGCAGACTGGAAGCAGCGCTTTGGGGACGAGAAGCCACCTCGCCCGATCACCCCGAGGCGCGTTCTGGTGCATACCCTCGCCCACGCACTGATGCGCCAGCTCACGCTCGACTGCGGCTATTCATCGACCGCGCTCCGCGAACGGCTCTATGTCGATCACGGCGACGCGCCAATGGCTGGCCTGCTTATCTATACGGCGACCACCGATGACGACGGCACGCTCGGCGGTTTGCAGCGCGAAGGGACGCCCGAGCGGATGGAGCGCACGATCCAGGCGGCCATCCATGCCCAAGCGTGGTGCTCGTCCGATCCTCTCTGTATCGAGGATCTTCTCGCTGGCGAGACCGGTATGTCCCTCGCTGCCTGCCATGCCTGTGTCCTGTCGCCTGAAACCTCGTGCGAGGACTTCAACCAGTTCCTCGACCGCGCGCTTCTGGTCGGCTCCCCTGCCGATCCCTCGCTCGGCCTCTTTCATACGCTTGTGGAAGGACACCATTAATGGCAACGATGTGGCCACGGCTGCTCCCTGCCGCAATCCGCGCCGAGTCGCGCCGGGCGGCTGAGATCCGCGTGTTCGATGCGCTGGCGGCGCAGCTCGGGCCTGGCTGGACAGTGTTCTACTCGCGCCCCTGGCTCGGCGAGACTGCTTCGGGCGCCGAGATCGATGGGGAGTCTGACTTCGTCGTCGCACACCCCGATCATGGCGTGCTCTTCATCGAGGTAAAGGGTGGAGCGATCAGCTACGACCCCGCTACGGATCGCTGGACCAGCCGCGATCGCCACGGCATCAACCACACCATCAAGAACCCTGTCGAGCAGGCGTCGAAAAGCAAGCACACGCTACTAAGAAAGGCGCAGGCCGAACGCGGGTGGCCACGCGGCCACTTCCGTTTCCGCCACGGCGTGATCTTTCCGGATGTCCAGGCTGTGCCGCAGCACATGGGCCCCGACAAGCCGCGTGAGCTCTTCGCAACCCGCCCCGAACTCGACCACCTCGCCGACTGGGTCGCCCAGCGCCTCTCGGGCGGCAATGATGACGCGCTCGGACCGCACGGCACGCGCGTGCTCGAACAGCTCCTAGCCCGCCCCATCCAGCTCCATTCGCCCCTCGCCTATTCCAGTGCGGATGATGACGAGGCTATCGAGAACCTCACGCCGCAGCAGTTCCATATCCTCAACGCGTTCGAGGACCTGCGGCGCGTCGCCATCTCGGGCGGCGCCGGCACTGGCAAGACCGTGCTCGCCTGCGAGGACGCCCGCCGTCTCGCCGCAGCCGGGCAACGCACCCTCCTCACCTGCGGCTCAGCGCAGCTCGCCGAGCACATCAGGCTAGTGCTGCGCGATAGCGGCGTCGAGGTATCGACCTTTTCGGAACTGGCCAAGCACCTTGGCACCGAGGCTAGGATCCTGACGGGCAGGACCACGCCGCGCTCCGAGCAGCTTCCTGAGGTCGTGTTCGATAGCATTGCCGCGCGGCCCGATCTCGCCTACGACGCAGTGGTGGTCGACGAGGCGCAGGACTTCACTCCGAGCACCTGGGTGTCCATCGATGCACTGGCGAGCCGGAGCGACGGGGCCACCCTGCACGCCTACTTCGATAGCAATCAGCGGCTCTACGGCGAGCTGCGCAGCCACTTCGACGCCTACACACTCCTTCCGATCCGCCTGAGCCGGAACCTCCGCAACACCCAGAACATTCACGATGCCACGCAGCGCTTCTATCGCGGTCCGGGGCTGATCGCAGACGGCCCCGTGGGTGCCGAGGTGCAGTGGCTGCCCTGCGAGGACGGTCAGATCGAGCGGACCGCGCTTGGCGAGGTCCGCCGCCTGATCAATGCCGAAAGCGTGTTGCCAGAGGACATTGCCGTGCTGAGCCCGGGAAGTACATCTCTGACGGCGCTCGCTACGCCCCTGCGCGACCAAGTCTATGCCGGCCTCACACTCTCGACCATCGTCAACTTCAAGGGCCTTGAACGCCGCTTCGTGATCTTGCTCGCCACGCGCGATCTGTCTGACGTGCCTGAGCTGGCGTATGTGGCGCTGTCGCGAGCGCGGGTGCACCTGATGGCTGTGGGACCTGCCGAGGTTCTGGACTGGCTGAGGACGGACGCGCCGCGCGCGTAGCCGCGCCGAATTGCCAGCTCTGGACCTTCTCGCATCCGGACTCCGCCGTTGCTTGCGCGCTGGATTCTCCAGAAACGAGAAGATTTCACAATTCCTCGGCAGCCTGATGGTGCAAGCAGAGAAGAATTCCCCCCCACTGACCCTGGTCACGATTGCAAACTCAGTGACAGCTCCGCCCGAGGTGTCGAGAGCGGTCCACCAAATGCAACGCGCCTGCCGCCCTATGGTTCGCCGGAACAGGCGATGATCGGGCACACAGATCAGCCGTACCCTGACAACGACTCAAGCCCTACCCTCCAGGTTTATGACCACGAAACACAGGATCCTCACTGCCTACTCTGGCACCACCTACCGGGATGCGCTCCTCTCGATGCGCGGTCATCAGCTGACGATCGTATCGGCCTTCGGAAAGTCTACGGATGAGATTTTCCTTCTTAGGACACTGGCCGAACAGAACCGCAGGCTTACCTTCATTGTTGGCACGCAGAACTGCTTCACTAGCCCCGAGTTCATCGAGGCTGGCGCGGAGCTCGCGGCAGAACTCAAGAACTTCGAGTTCGTGGTCGACTTTCGGGTGCCCGACAGCATTCACCACAAGCTGACGTTAATCTCGCCCGACACCGTGATCCTAGGAAGCTCCAACTTCACGAAGAGAGGTCTCGGCGGACAAACGGACCTTATGGGGACGTTCGCGGACGCGGACATGTTTGCGTCCGTGACATCTGATCTGAAACGAATTAGGAGACAGGTTGGCGTACTGGCCGCGGGTGCGAGTGGCTTCGATGCCGCCGTAAGGCATTACAGGAAGAAAGCCCTGGCCGTGGGCGACATCGAGCACCAGAAGCGGATTGCTGGAGCGAACACCAACCCCTTCAAGAGGGGCAGCACCAACAATGTAACTCTCTCGCAATGGCTGATATCGGACGAAGCGACGCCGCTTTGGGCTTTCGCCTATACGAGGGACCTCGATCCGGAAGACAAGACTGCCGCAAAGGAGATCCGAGCGGAGAAATCACTCGGCCGTGGCACAGGGTTACTGACCACCTATAGCCCAGAAGGCAAGGTGTTTGATGGTCTATTCCTGGATGTGAGTTGTATCGTGGCCAAGAGGCCGAGGATCTGGCCCTCCAAGGTCGTCACATCCGGGGAGTACCGCGGCACAAGGATTGTTTTCGGGAAGCGACAGCCCGCCAATGCCTTCGGCTTTGTGGCGACTCCGGAGGAGATCAAGAAGTTGGCCGACCTTGCGCTTAGGTACTCGGAGAGCTGGCTGAGCGTCGCGCAGATGCGAAAGGCGCTCGGGATAACCGGCCCTACCCCTCTCCAGTGAGACGTGTAGTTGGAGCTCGATCGTCAGCGCTCAGCGGACGTTTGGGAAGGATTGCTCCCTCACCAGGTCCATTCTCAAGCACCAATTTCCTGACGGTAACATGGACGGTAACTAAGAAATTTCGGATCCTCTGAATTCTTATATTTCAGCATCTTGACTGATCTTTGTGGGAGCACCCATACCACCATCGCGTGATCCCAAAAGCCCCGCCTGCCGCGGGGCTTTTTCGTTGGGGCCCCTGCTTGCCCCAACGACCCGTAGACGCCCAGACTTGGCCCACCACCGCCCCGGCCAAGGATCGCGCCATGCCGCAATGGAATGCCCGCCGCACCCCCGGCGCTCCCCAGCGGGCTCACGGATACGGAACCCTTCTCCTCGCGCTTGGGCTGGCTCTGTCGGCCACTCCTGCGATGGCGCAGACGGAGCTGCCGGGCATCGTCGTCAAGGCGCCGCCGCATAGCGTCGTGCGGGGCGGCTACGAGGTGTCGGGCGACTTCAAGGTGGATCCGCGGATGCCGTACGTCGTGTTCGCCGCGCAACCGCTGGTCGCCGGCGACATTCTGAAGGTGCAGCCGATCCATCTCGGCGACGACGCCTACCTCGTCTTGCAGGAATGCGCCGCGCCCGATTGCAGTGTGGCGCGCGTCGTGCGCGTCTGGAGTCCGCTGGGCTCGACGTCGCACGGCGGGAAGGAAGACCAGGTGCGGATCCAGCACGAGAACAAGTATTTCCTCTGGCTCAAGAAGCTGCCGGGCTTCTTTTCGCCACCCTGTTTCGGTTGCAGCACCCAGTACTCATCGTTCAAGTACGAGAGCCCGCCGCTGACGCTGGTGCCGACCGGGACATTGGCCGCCTATGCGGGCAAGCGCCTCGAACTGCCGGAGTATGCGGATCCGATCCCGGTCGAATCGCATCGCCACGATGGCACCTACTTCCACGTCACCTACCCCGGCGGCACCCGCATCCGGGTGCAACGCTTGCGCGCCGTGGCAGATGCACGCGATGGCGCGAAGGAAGAAGCGGCGCAGGGCGGGCAACCTTAGCGCTGCACCGGGGCACGGCGGGGAACTGCGACACTGTACCCCCCACGTCGCGGACGCCCACCATGCGATGCCTGAGCAATCTCCTGCTCAACACCGACAGCTACAAGGCCAGCCATTGGCTGCAGTACCCACCGGATACGGACGCCACGTTCTTTTACGTGGAATCGCGTGGTGGCATCCATGACCGCACGCTGTTCTTCGGCCTGCAGGCGATCCTGAAGGAATACCTGGCCACGCCGATCACCCACGCCGACGTGGACGAGGCGCGCGACGTCTTCGCCGCGCACGGCGAGCCGTTCAACGAAGCAGGCTGGCGCGACATCGTCGATCGCCATGGCGGTTACCTGCCGATCCGTATCCGCGCAGTGCCGGAGGGCACCGTGGTGCCGACGCACGAAGCGCTGATGACCATCGAGTCGACCGATCCGCGCGCGTTCTGGGTGCCGTCCTACCTGGAAACGATGCTGCTGCGCATCTGGTACCCGATCACCGTGGCGACCATCAGCTGGCACGCGAAGCAGACGATCCGCCAGTTCCTCGAACGCACCAGCGACGATCCGGACGGCCAGCTGCCCTTCAAGTTGCACGACTTCGGCGCACGCGGCGTATCCAGCCTGGAATCGGCCGCGATCGGTGGCGCCGCGCACCTGGTCAACTTCCTCGGCACCGATACCGTGTCGGGCCTGATGCTGGCAAAGGCGTACTATCACGAACCCATGGCGGGCTATTCGATCCCCGCCGCCGAACACAGCACGATCACCAGCTGGGGCCGCGAGAACGAAGCCGAGGCCTACCGCAACATGCTGCGGCAGTTCGCGAAACCGGGATCGATCGTCGCGGTGGTGTCGGACAGCTACGACATCTTCCACGCCATCCGCGAGCACTGGGGCACCACGCTGAAACAGGCGGTGATCGATTCCGGCGCGACGGTGGTGATCCGCCCCGATTCGGGCGATCCGGTCGCCGTCGTCCACCAGTGCCTGGAACTGCTGGATGAAGCCTTCGGCCACGAGGTCAACGGCAAGGGCTACAAGGTGCTCAAGCAGGTGCGCGTGATCCAGGGCGACGGCATCAACCCCACCAGCATCCGCGCCATCCTGGAGCGCATCACCAGTGCCGGCTACGCCACCGACAACCTCGCCTTCGGCATGGGCGGCGCGCTGCTCCAGCGGTTGGACCGCGATACCCAGAAGTTCGCCCTCAAGTGCTCCGCCGCGCGTGTACGCGGCGAGTGGATCGACGTCTACAAGGACCCGGTTACCGATAAGGGCAAGCAGAGCAAGCGCGGCCGCATGACGCTGCTGCGGCACCGCGAGTACGGCGGCTTCCGCACGGTCCCGGTGCCGACGACGGCCCTGTCGCTGGACGAGGTGGAAAAGCCCGCCGGCTACGACGACGCCATGGTCACGGTGTGGGAAGACGGCCGACTGCTGCGCGACTGGACCTTCGCCGAGATCCGCGCGCGCGCGGACGCGGCGCGGCTCTAGGGTTTTCGTGGCAGCGTGATCCGGAACAGCCCGCCCGCGCCCGGTGCGCGGGCCAGCGCCTGTTCGCTCATGCGTACGCGCGCCGTGCTGACGTAAACGGAACCGTCCGCGCTGATGCACACGCTGCCCACATGCGGCGCGGGCACCTCGACGCGCTCAAGGACCGCGCCGTTCCGTGTGATGCGCATCGACTTCGCCCGCGCCCCACATCGCCACCCAGAACGTGCCGTCCGCATCCAGCGCCATGCCGTCGGGCTTGCCGGGCAGGCCAAGGAAATCGGTCACGATCACCGGTTCGCCCAGCGTGCCGGCCTGGATGTCGCAGGGATACGCCAGCAGCGTGCGGGACAGCGTATCGATGACGAACAGCGTCTTCTCGTCGTGGCTGAAGGCCATGCCATTGGCGACGCCAAGCCCGGTCGCGACCTGCCGCACCGGCGCTTCCGGCGCGGGTGCATGGAACAGCCCACCCCGGCCGGCCAGCACGCCGCGGTGCATGCTGCCCGCCCACAGGCCGCCGCGGCTGTCCACGGCAAGATCGTTGAGCCGACAGCCCGCGCCGACTTCGATCTCCGGACCGGCCACCGGCATCGCACGATCATCATCGAACGCGACGAAGTGCGTTTCGCCGTTGCCGACCAGGCGCCCGTCCGCGCCGATGCCGAGCGACCAGACCGGCTCGGGAAGCGCGGTGTCGCGCCACGTGCCCGCAGCCGTATCGAAATCGATCAGGCGGGGTGCCGTCGGATCGACCCAGAGAATATGGCCGTCGTGCTCGACCGGTCCTTCGCCCACTCCGGCCTCGGGCTGACAGGCCAGCGTGACGCGCAGGGCACGTGCGCGCTCGAGCGCATGCGCCCAGTGGCGCGCGCGCACGCCGACGTCGGCCGCGCTGCATCCCGGTCGGTAGAGATCGCTACCGACGCCGAAGCCGGATGCGCCGGCGGCAAGCAAGGCGCGCGCGTCGGCCGGCGTCGCGCCGCCGACCGCAAACACCTGCACGTCCTTCGGCAACACCGCGCGCAACGCGGACAACAACGACGCCTGTGCGGGATAGCATTTCAGGTGCCGCGCGCCGGCGGCCACGGCCGCGAACGCTTCGGTCGCGGTGAGGAATCCGGGCAGCGGCAGCAGCCGGTGCTGCACGCAAGCGCCGATCACGGCCGGGTCCATGTTCGGCGCCACGCAGAAACGGCCGCCGGCCTCGGCAACACGCGCGACGTC
The DNA here is from genome assembly GCA_047600885.1 of Pseudoxanthomonas sp. Lineage (GTDB taxonomy): Bacteria > Pseudomonadota > Gammaproteobacteria > Xanthomonadales > Xanthomonadaceae > Pseudoxanthomonas_A. The sequence goes on from JASGKE010000002.1 coordinate 837,662, forward strand.
ATCGACCGTCAACACGGTGCCGGCCCCGACCAGAAGACGGTCGCCGAAGTGCGTCGCCAGCAGCGCGATCGTGTCGAACGGCGCAGGCGAGTTGAGCGGCACCTCTGCGACGGTGATGCCCGCCGACAGCAGCGCATCGCAGACGGGAATCGCGTCGTCGGATGTCAGTCCGCGCAGGATCGCGATGACCGGCATCGCGGCCATGCGCGCATCGAAGGCGTGCGCCACGTCCTGGGTCATGCCGGACATGACTGGCGAAGCCGGTCGAGGGCGACGAAGCCGTGCCGGATCGCGTTGCGCGACTCGACGCCATGGCTGGCCAAGCCGAGCACCGCCATCGCCGCGCCATACAGTTCGACCACCGGCGCCGCGCCGACGAGCGGCACGCTCGCTTCGCCGAGTCGCGGAAACAACGCGCGCGCATCGGCGATATCGGAGCCGATCAGCACGCCGCGCAGGTAGGAGGCGCCCTCCGCACGCGGCAGTTCCCCGCGGATCACGCGTGCGCGCGCACCGAACAGCAGCGCCCCCAGGCCCAGCGCGCGCCGCGCGCCGGCGTGCACGCCTTCGAAGAACGCGGGCGATGCGGTGGCGGGACCGTCGACGACCGACGCGAGCAGGCCCGCTGCCGTCAGGCGATCGAAGATCTCGCCGGACATCGAAGTCAGGAACTCCGACACGCCGCCGTCCTGTATGCGCACCCATTTGGTATGCGTGCCCGGCAGCGCGACGACACCCGTCGCGGGCAGGCGCGAGGAGGCCAGCAGGCCGAACAGTTCGGTCTCCTCGCCCCGCATGATGTCCGGCGCGCCGTCGGCATCTCGCGCGCAGGCGAGCCCCGGCACGATGTGGAGTTCGATCCCCGCGATGGACGTCGGTCGCAGCGCACCCGCCAGGCCGTCCAGCGCCACCGGACAGGCGACGTAGCCGGCATCCAGCCAGCCGATGTTCGAGCCGACCATGCCGCAAGCGTAAACAGGGCCCGCGTCCGGCCAGCGCTTCGCGACCTCCGTCATCTGCCGCACCATGCCATCGCGATCCAGGCCGGCGATGCCGGGGCCGGATTCGATCGCGTCGATCACCTCGGCGCTTTCGTCCAGGCGATAGGCGCGGAAATTGCTGCTGCCCCAGTTGATGCCGACGATGTTGCGCGTCCCCATCATCGCCTCGTCACGCCGGCGCCGCCGTCGAGCGGGAATACGCCGCCGGTGATCCAGCCGCTGCGCGGCGAAGCAAGGAACAGCGCGAGCTCGGCCGCATCCTCCGACGTGCCGAGACGCCCCAACGGATGCCGGCCCACGTTGCGTGCGCGTGCGGCTGCAGGATCGGCGTCACGATCGAACGAGCTCTGCAGCATCGGCGTATCGATCGAGGCCGGCGCAATGGCGTTGACGCGGATGCCGTCGGCCGCGAACTCGAGCGCGGCCGTGCGCGCTACGGACTCGAGTGCCGCCTTGGACGCCGCGTAGGCCGCCAGCGTCGGCGTGGCGAAGCGGGCGTTGATCGACGAAACCAGCACGATACTGCCGCCGCGACCGCGCATGCCCGGCACGACCTCGCGCATCACGCGCACGGCGCCGAGCACGTTCAACGAATAGAGCTCCAGCCAGAAGGCATCGTCATGCTCGAGCATCCCGCCCGGCGGACTGGCGCCCGCGCAATGCACCACGGCATCGAACGCGCCCACGGCATCGTCCAGCCGCCGCAGCGCTGTCGCCGTGTCATCGACCAACCGGAGGTCCGCACGCTCGAAGGCATCGACGTCCGTGGTCGGCGCCAGATCCAGTCCCGCCACCCGCGCGCCCTCGTGCCGCAACCGCGCAGCCACCGCCGCACCGATCCCGCTGGCGACGCCGGTCACCAGCGCCACCTTGCCGTGCAGTCCACCTTCGCTCATGCCGTGCACATCCGTCGGATCCCCGTCCTCAGAACCGGTAGGTGAAGCTCGCCTTGTACGCACGGCCGAACACCACGTTCGTCCGCAGGCCCTCATCGTACCCGTCGTAGGTGCGCTGCTCGCTGTCCAGCAGGTTGTTGGCCTCGAACTTCAGCGACATCCGCTCGCCGAAGGCATAGCTCAACGTCGCCGACAGGTCCTTGTAGGTGTCGTTGTAGATGCCCGTGGCCGCACTCGACAGGCCGACCAGGTACTCGTCGCGCCAGTTGTAAGCCAGGCGCACGCCGAACGGACCGCGCTCGTAGTAACCGATCAGGTTGACGTTGTTCTTGGACAGGCCCGGGAATGTCAGCGCATTGCCGTTGACGTCCTGGATCGGCGTTTCCGAATCGATGTAGGTGTACGTGGCCACCATGCCGAAGCCGTCCAGCGCGCCCGAGAACGGTACCTGCGCCAGCAGTTCCACGCCGCGCACGGTGGCGCTGTCGCCGTTGATCTTCCGCAGCACCAGGTAGTTGGTGTTGTTGTAGACCTCCGCGCTCTGGCGCTGGACGATGAAGGTGGACACATCCTTGTAGAACACGCCGGCCGAGAGCAAGCCCTGGCCGCCGAAGTACCACTCCAGCGACAGGTCGTACTGGGTCGCCTTGTACGGATCCAGGTCCGGCGCGCCGCCGCTGCCGGTACCGGGCGAGATCTGTACGCCGTTGGTATCGAACACCGCGTTGTTGTTGAGTGTGACGCCGTTGTTGAGGTCTTCGGTATTGGGGAACGCCACCACCTTGGCCACGCCACCGCGCAGGATCAGGTCGTCACTGATCGTCAGCTTGGCCACGGCCGAGGGCAGCACTTCCCGATCATCGCGTTCGAACCGTGCGGGGGTGACGCCACCGGTACCGCTGATCAGGTTGCCGCGCGAATCCAGATCGCGCTCCAGCCAGCGCACGCCGACGTTGCCGCTGAAGCCCAGGCCGCCGAGCGTGGTGTCCCAGTTGAGCTTGCTGTAGGCCTCCAGGAAGTCCTCGTCCACGCTGAAGGTCGCCGCGTAGGCCAGCGCGTTGTTGCGCGGATCCAGGCACTGCGCGTTCTGCGATATCAACGCGACCGTGGTGAAGCTGCCGCAGCCGCCGAACTGGTCGCGGTAGGCGCCCAGGTACGAACGTGGCAGGCCCGAGAACTCGCCACGCATGAAGTCCGCGTTGCTCCACACGCGCAGGTAGTCGGCCAGCACCGTGGCAGGAATGCCGCCAGCGGGGCGGATGTCCGCGCGCCGTGGATCCTGCAGGCTTTCCAGACGGCTCGCGCGCGCGCCGAAATCCAGCGAGGTGAACGCACCGTCATCGAAATTCAGGCTCCAGTCGGTGCGCAGCGCGCGACTGTCGGTTTCCGCCCGCCAGTCGTTGTCGAACATGATCGTCATTCGCCACTGCGCCAGGTCGGTGACGTCGACGCCGCTGATGTCGAAGCTGCCGAAGTTGCCGGAGCGCAGGTCGAAGTTCGTCACCGAGGTCAGGCCGGCCATTGGCGCCAGGCGCATGTAGCGCTGGTGGTAGCGAGTCGTGGAGCTACCCCAGTCGACTTCAGCGGAGCCGTCCAGCCGCTCGCCCACGCGGAACTTCGCGCGGATCGCGGACGACCAGGTTTCCGAATCGATGTCGGCCACTTCGGTATTCAGCAGCACGGTGCCGGTGGACCGGCCCGCCAGCAGGATGTTGTGGTCCGAGTACACCGCGTTGCTCAGGCCCGCCGCAGGATTGAACGCGATCCAGTAGCGATCGCGCTCCGCGTCCTGGCGCGCGTAGAAGGTATCGGCGGTGATTTCCACGCCGTCGGCCGGGCGCCACTGCAGCACGGCGCTGACGCCCAGCTTCTCGCGGTCATCGTCGATGTTCTGCGCGCGCATGTCGGTGCTGCCGAAGCGCGTGACGGTCGGATCCGCCGGATCGGCGTAGCGCACGTAGCCGGAGAAGGTGTCCAGGCCCTGCTGGACCACGTTGCGCTTGCCATAGGTGGCGGTCACTAGCGCGCCGAGCGTGCGGTCACTGTTGCGCAGGGAAAACAGGCCGAACGCGTTGGCGCCCGTGGACGATGCGAGTTCGTCGTGGGTACCGGCGAAGCTGACGACGTTCTGCTCACTGTCGCCTTCCAGCGGATGCCGCGTCTGGATGTCGATGATGCCGCCCAGGCCGCCGGCGAACTGATCGGCACCGGCGAGCTTGGTCACGCTGAGGCGGGAAATGAGTTCGGACGGCACCAGCGACAGCAGGCCGTAGGTCGACGTGGCCAGCTGGTCCAGGCCGTTGCCGCCGCGACCGGTCGCATCGAAGATCTCGCGCCCGTTGTACAGGGTGACGTTCTGCTTCATGCCGCGCACGAGCACGTCACTGCCCTCGCCCATCCCGCGCTCGAGCTGCACGCCGGCCACGCGGGCGAGCGATTCGGCCACGTTGGTATCCGGCAGCTTGCCGATGTCGTCCGCGACGATGGCATCGACGATCTGCGCCGAGTCACGCTTGATGTCGCGCGACGCCTCAAGGCTGCCGCGGATGCCTTTCACGGTGACGGTGTCGAGCGTCTGCGCCTGCTCGTCGGACGTGGATGCGGATGCGGATGCAGCGGTGGTCGCGGGTTCCGCGGCGGCCTGCGCGAACGCAACCGCAGGTGCCAATAGGCAGGCGCCCATGGCGGTGAACAAGGTCGAACGTCGAAAGCTGTGCATGAGTGGGCCCTCCCCCAGAAATTGGGACCACCGGCATCGGACGTCCGCTTGTGGCTAAGGCAGCAACGTACCACCGCCTACGGCCACCTCAAACGCCCTGCCCATGGTCCAGCGCTTTTACGTCGGTACTGCTGCGCTGCGACTTGGCAACGTGTAGCTAATATAGCAATATGATCTTGACGCGCACGCTGCAGTGCAGCGAAGAAATAGGCCTGATGGGCAGCCAGGCCGGATTCGCGCGCAATATATGTTGCTCTCACAGGAACAAAGATTCACAAAGGACAAGGCGCATGGCCGAACTGCAGGGGGTTTTCCCCATCCTCCCGACGATCTTCCGGGCCGACGGCTCGCTCGACGATGCCGGCACCGCCAACGTGTTCGAGTACCTCCTCGGCGCGGGCGCGGCGGGCGTGGTCTTCCCCGGACTGGCCAGCGAGTACGACATGCTCTCGAAGGAGGAGCGCCTGCACCTGACGGCCTGCATCGGCCGCTGGAATCGCGGCCGCGTGCCCTTCATCGTCGGCGCCAGCGCGAAGACGCTGGAAGATGCCACCGCTTACGCGCGTGCCGGCGCCGAAGCCGGCGCGTGCGCCGCGATGGTGCTCACGCCGCATGCGCATGCAGGCGATCCGGTCGCGATGGCCGGTTTCTTCCAGGCACTGGGTGAGGCGTCCGGCATTCCGTTGATGCTGCAGAACGCGCCCGCACCGATGGGCGTGGGGCTGGGCGTGGATGACGTGGTCGCGTTGGTCGAACGCGCGCCGGCGATCGCTTACGTGAAGGAAGAAACGATGCCGTCCGGCCACCGCATCACCGCGCTCGGCGAGCGCACGGCGTCGGTGCGCGCGGTGTTCGGCGGCGCAGGCGCGCGCTATGTCCTGGACGAGCTCGGTCGTGGCGCGATCGGTACCATGCCGGCCTGCGAGATCACCGAAGCGCACGTGGCGATGCTGGCCGCCTGGGCGGCCGGCGACACCGCGCGCGCGCGTGAGTTGTTCGAGCGCACGCTGCCGCTGCTGAGCATGCAGGCGGTGTTCCGCTGGCGGTTGACCAAGGCCGTGCTGCTGCGTCGCGGATTGATCGGCAGCGACAAGGTGCGCGCGCCCGGCCCGGCGCTGGATGCCTTCGACCAGCGCGAACTGGATATCCTGCTGGCCCGCATCCACGACCTAGTGCCGATGGACTCGGTGCCGGGCGACGTGCAGAGGATTCCATCGTGAGCCAGGTCGTCCAGATCGAAACCTTCATCCTCACCGTCCCCAGGACCACGCCGTACCTTGGGCCGCTGGGGCCGGGCGAACGCGTCAACAGCCGCGGTTACCTGGTGCGCATGGGCAACGGCACGATCTATCCGACCGTCGACCGCTCGGTCGTCGTGCGCGTCACCACGGCCGACGGTGCGGTGGGCTGGGGCGAGACGTATGGGATCTGCGCGCCGCGCGCGGTCTGCGAAATCATCAACGACCTGCTCGCGCCGGAACTGCTGGGCCGCGAGCCCGACGACGTCGAGCGGATCTGGGACGACCTGTACGGCCTGATGCGCGTGCGCGGCTGCTTCGGCGGCTTCCATGTGGATGCGATCGCCGCGCTCGACATCGCCCTGTGGGACCTGCGCGCACGCGCGCACGCCAAACCCTTGTGGGCGCTGCTGGGCGAACGCCAGCGCGAGACCATTCCCGGCTACGTGTCGGGGCTGCCGGCCGCCACGCTGGACGAACGCGTGGCGATGGCGCGCACCTTCGCCGCGCAAGGCCATGACGCCTTCAAGATCCATGCGGTGGTCAGCCACGAGGGCATCGTCGAAGAGATCGCCGCCCTCCGCGCCGCGCTAGGCCCGACCGCCCAGCTGATGGTGGACCTGCACTGGAAGTTCGACCTGGCGCAGGCGCAAGCGATGGCGCAGCAACTGCAGCCGCATGCCGTGACCTTCATCGAGGCGCCGCTGAAGCCGGAGGATGTCGCAGGCCTCATCGAACTTGGACGCACGAGCCCGATCCCCGTCGCCGCTGGCGAGGAATGGCATACCGAATACGAGGCGCGCTTGCGCCTGGCCGGCGGCACGCTGGCTTATATCCAGCCCGAGATGGGCCACACCGGCGTGACCCAGTTCCTGCGCATCGCCCGCGAAGCGGCGCAGCACCGCGTGCGGATCGCGCCGCACGCGACGATCGGCGGCGGACTATTCATGGCGGCCAGCCTGCATGCCGCTGCCGTGCTGCCGGGCCTGTGGCGGCACGAATGGCAGCACTCGATCTTCTCGCGCTCGGTGGAGATGCTGGACACGACGATGGCGTACCGCGACGGCGACTACGTGCTGCCCGACGGTCCGGGCCTGGGCGCCGTGCCGGGCGCCCGCTTCTGGGATCACGCCGACGCGGTGGCCTGAGGCGTTCCCTGGTATTCCTGGGTCAGCGGCGAACGCCGCGCCAGGCGGAAAGCGGTCCACGCCAGCACCACTGCGATGGGATGCAGCGCGGCCATCAGCACGAAGGTGCGGTCGAACGCACCATCCGATACCAGCACGCCGACGACCTGCGCGGACAGCATGCCGCCCAGCGCGCTGCCGCAGCCGATCAGGCCGGCCACCGAGGCGATGTAGCGCGACGGGAACAGGTCGACCACCATCGAGGTGATGTTGATCTGGTACACGAGGTGGGCGAACGTCACCACGCACGCGAGCGCCATCAGCACCGGCACCGTCGGGTGCAGGGTGATGAAGATGCCGATCGGTGCGAGCATCGCCGCGCCGGTCATCACCGCCAGGCGGCTGCGCGGCGGATGCCAGCCGCGCCGCACCAGCGCGCCGGACATCGCGCCGCCACCGATGCTGCCGATGTCTGCGGCCACGTAGACGATCCACGCCAGCGAGGCGAGCGTGGCCAGGCTCATGCCGCGCACGTCGCCCAGGTACTTGGGGAACCAGAACAGGTAGAAGTACCAGACCGGATCGGCCACCGCGCGCGAGGCCACCAGCGCCCACACCGTGCGGTCGCGCACCAGCTTGCCCCACACGCCCTTGATCGAGGGCTGCGGCTGCGCGGCGGCCTGCGCCTTCTGCTTCGGATACGCCCACCACCACGCGATCATCCACAGCAGGCCGGCGACGCCGGTGATCCAGAACGCGGACCGCCATCCGTAGGCGATCGCGATGCCGCCGATCAGCGGCGGCGCCAGGGTGGCGCCGATCATCGCGCCGGAGGTGTACAGACCCAGGGCCAGGCCGCGCTGGCGGGCGGGGAACTGCTCGGACACCACTTTCGTGCCCACGGTGTAGTTGCCCGGTTCGCCCAGGCCGAGCGCGAACCGCGCCGCGCCCAGCTCACCGGCGTTGCGGACGAAACCGGTGGCGATGTTGGCGAGCGACCACCAGCCGACGAACAGGATCAGCGCGGCGCGCGCACCCAGCCAGTCGGTGACGCGCCCCGCCAACACGTAGGCGCCGGCGTAGGCCAGCAGGAACACCTGCACGACCCGCGCGTACTCCAGGTCGCTCATCCCCAGGTCGGCCTGGATCGTCGTCGCGAGGATCGACAGGGCCTGGCGGTCGAGGTAGTTGATGATCGTCGAGAAGAACAGGAGCCCCAGCAGCACCCACTTCGTGCGGCCTTCCCCACTCATGCGTCGTCTCGCTTGCCCATGGCCGTGCTCCCCAGAGGAGGAGGCAACGTATTGCTATTGTAGCAACATGTCAAACCGCACTGCGGCAAAGCGTCAGCCGATTTCGGTCGCCGCCGCCTGCAGGGCAGTCACCAGCTCCGCGGTCGCCGATTCCGGGATCCAGCCGGACATGGCGATACCCGCGTGCACCGGTTCGCCCATCGCGATGGCGACGATGTGGTGGTCGCGCTCGTCGGCCACATGCACGCGCGCATAACCCTGCTCGCGCGTCGTGGCCAGCGTGGCGAGCAGCTGTTCGATGCCCTCGGGAAACATCGGGATGGCCTTGTCGCGGTAGAGCTCGCGGACGTCGTCGTCGGTCATCTGCGACAGCAGCACGATGCCGATGCCGCTGGTGCTCGCCGGCAGCAGGCCGATGCGGCCCAACCCGCGCGCGGCCTCGATGCCCGGCGGTGCATGGAAGAGGTAGCTGACGCTGTCGTTCCACAGCACGCCCATCGCCACCGTGTGGCCGAAGCGGCGCAGGTCCTCCAGCACCGGCATGGCGCGGCGGATCAGGCCCGACGCGAACAGGCTCTGCGCGGCCAGCACGTGCATGCCCGGTCCCGGCGTGTACTTGCGGTTGGCGGTCTGCCGGGCGATGCCGAGATAGGCCAGCGTCTTCAGCAAGCGGTTCACCCGCGTGGGATTGGCGCCCAGCTGGCGCGCCAGCTCACGGCAGCCGATGGGTTCGGGCGAGGACGCCAGCGCCTGCAGGGTGGCGATGCCATCGATCAGGCTCTGGTTGGGCTGCGCATTCGGCTTGGTTCGCATCGGGAAAGCGTACTTGGGCCACGCGCACTCCGCCACCGAGGGCGCCGACACGGGGTCGGCGCCGCGCGACCATCACCAGAAGACGGCGTACAGCGCGGTGAGGATCGCCAGCACCGCGACGGCGCCGATGTTGAACGAGGTGCCGGTGCGGTAATCCACGTCGCGGGTCTGGATGATGTCCTTCTCCGGGGCCGGCGCCGTGGCCAGCGACACGCCGACGGCCAATGCCAGCGCCAGCAGGAACACCAGGCCGACGCGGTCGATGAAGGGCAGCGACGGCCAGGCCAGCTTCAGCACGATCGAAAGTGCGAACGACCCGATCGCCGCGGCCAGCGCACCGGCTTCGTTGGCACGCTTCCAGAACAGGCCCAGCACGAAGATCACCACGATGCCCGGGGTGAAGAAGCCGGTGTATTCCTGGATGTACTGGAACGCCTGGTCGAAGCTGCCCAGCAGCGGCTTCGCCGCCAGGATGCCGAGCACCACGGTGACCACCGCGGCGATGCGGCCCACGCGCACCAGCGTCGCCTCGCTGTGCTGGCGCTTGCCCTTGGCGTAGAAGTCGAGGGTGAAGATGGTCGCCACCGAATTGATCTTCGACGCGAGCGACGCGACGATCGCCGCCACCAATGCGGCGAACACCAGGCCCAGGATGCCGGTGGGCAGCAGCCGCATCATCGTCGGGTAGGCCTGGTCGGGCTTGTCCAGGCCCGGCGCCAGCATCACCGCGGCGATGCCCGGCAGCACCACGATCACCGGCATCAGCAGCTTCAGGAACGCAGCGAACAGCACACCCTTCTGCGCCTCGCCGATGTCCTTCGCGGCGAGCGCGCGCTGGATGATGTACTGGTTGAAGCCCCAGTAACTGATGTTCATGATCCACATGCCGCCGAGCAGCACACTGAGACCCGGCAGATCCTTGTAGAACGGGTTGTCCTTGTCGAGGATCATCTCGAAGTGGCCCGGCTGCGCCGCCCAGAGCTTGTGGAAGCCGGCGACCACGCCAGCGCCCTCACCGAGTTGGTTGAGCGTCAGACCCGCGACGAGCAGGCCGCCCAGCACGAGCAGCGAGACCTGCACGATGTCGGTCAGCGCGACCGCCTTCAAACCGCCGTACAGCTGGTACAACAGCGCGAACACGCCGATCAGCACCACCGCCAGCATCTGGTCCATGCCGGTGACCTGCGACACCGCGATGGCGCCCAGCCACAGGATCGAGGTGACGTTGACGAACACGTACAGGCCCAGCCAGAACACGGCCATCAGCGTGCGGATGCGCGTGCCGTACCGCTGCTCGAGGAACTGCGGCATCGTGTAGATGCCGTTGCGCAGGAATACCGGCAGGAACCACTTGCCGACGATCAGCAGCGTGGCCGCCGCCATCCATTCGTACGACGCGATGGCCAGGCCGATGGCGTAACCGGAGCCGGACATGCCGATGATCTGCTCGGCCGAGATGTTGGCGGCGATCAGCGACGCGCCGATGGCCCACCACGGCAACGACTTGCTGGCGAGGAAGTAGTCCTTCGCATCCTTCGTATGCCCGGCCTTCTCGCGCGACACCCATTGCGCAAGCACGAAGATGCCGGCCAGGTAGGCCAGCACGATGGCGATATCCAGTCCCGACAGTGTCATCCCGCTCCCCTTCCCCGTTCGTATGCCATCGCGGGCGATCCGGACGCTAATGCGCCCGGATCACCCTTCGTGGTCAGCGTGCGCAATCCACGGTCTGCTCGGCCTGGTCCAGCGCGCCCAGCGCCACGCGCGACACCGAGACCGTCATCGTACCGGCGGTGCCGATGGACCACGGCCGATCCAGCTTGCTGACATCGGCGCCGGCCTTGGCCAGGCATTTCAGCGGCACGCCGACGCGCGTCCACTGGCCCACCGGCAGCTTGGCCAACGTCGGCGCCAGTGCCACGCGCGCCGTGCATCCCGTGCCGCAGCCGACCGACAGCCATGCCTCGCCACTCGGCGCGGCCTCCACGCGCAGCGTGGTCAGCAGCATCACGTCGCCGTTGCTTTCACGCTGCACGTCGAGCGCCGTATGCGACTGCAGCGCCACGACCGCCTCGCCCTTGCCCGACCAGGCCAGCCGGCGCGCATCTTCCTGCGCCAGATGATCCACGCCGGTGACCTTCACCAGATCGCCATCGAGCGACTCGGGCACCTTGGTGACGGTCACGCCCTGGCCATTGGTCGCTTCGAGCCGCAGTGCCAGCCCCGAGCCGGCATCGCCGCGCGCGAAGTACACGCCGCTGGCGCCCTCGTCGCCGGTCACGCCGGAGTCTTCCGGCAATGCAGCGAGGTCGCCCTTGTCGGCGTAGGTCAGGCCGAAGCCGAACGCGAACAGCGGGTCGTAGCCGTCCTGTCCCACGTTGTTGGCGTACTGCGTCGCGGTGCGCGGCCAGCTGAAGCTGAGCTTGCCCTTGAAGTCGTGCTGCACGCTGCCGTCGGCCTTGCGCAGCAGCACGTCCGCGATGCCCGCGCCCTCCGAGCCCGGCAGCCACGCCGCCACGAACGCATCGGCGGCGTTGATCTCGCGGTTCATCCACAGCGGACGGCCACTCAGGAACACCGCCACCACCGGAATGCCCTCGGCCTTCAGCCGCTTGAGCAGCGCCAGGTCGGTGTCATCGCCCGGCTTGTACAGCAGCGTCTGCAGGTCGCCCTGGAATTCCGCGTACGGGTTCTCGCCGAATACGACCACCGCGACGTCCGGCTTCTGCGTGTACTTGCCTTCCACAGAGAGGATCGCTTCACCGCCCGCGGCCTTGGCCTGTCGCGCGATGCCTTCGTAGATGGAATCCGCGTTCGGGAAATCCTTGCGCGTCGTGCCGGTGCCCTGCCAGTTGAGCGTCCAGCCGCCGGCCTGCTTGCCGACATCGTTCGCGCCGTCACCGGCCACCAGGATGCGCTGCTTTGGCGCCAGCGGCAGCACGCCGCCCGCGTTCTTCAACAGCACCAACGATTCGCGCACGGCCTGGCGCGCGACGTCGCGATGCTCCGCCGAACCCAGCAGCGCGAACTGCCCACCCACCGCGCGCGACGACGGCTTGCCCGCCTCGAACAGGCCCAAGCGGATCTTCACCCGCAGGATCCGGCGCACCGCATCGTCGAGTCGTTCCTGGCTGATCGTGCCGGCCTTCACCGCCGCCAGCGTGGTCTCGTAGAACCCCTTCCAGCTGTCCGATGCCATCGCCATGTCGAGGCCGGCGTTGATCGTGGCCGGGCAATCGGTGTTCGTGCAGCCCTTCACCTGGCCGTGGCCGTTCCAATCGCCGACGACGAAGCCGCCGAAATGCATGCGGCCCTTCAGCGCATCGGTCAGGTACGGCTTGTTGCCATGCATCTTCTCGCCGTTGACGCTGTTGAACGACGCCATCACCGTCTGCGCGCCGGCCGCGATCGCCGGCGGATAGCCCGCGCCGTGGATCCGCACCAGCTCCGCTTCGCTGATCTTCGTATCGCCCTGGTCCTTGCCGTTCGTGGTGCCGCCATCGCCGAGGAAGTGCTTCACCGAGGCGATGACGTGGCGCCCGTCGAGGAAGCCCGGCGTACCCACCTTGCCCTGCAGGCCTTCGACCATCGCACCGGCGTAGCTGGCGACGATCTCCGGCGATTCCGAATAGCCTTCGTACGAACGGCCCCAGCGGTCGTCCTGCGGCACCGCCACGGTCGGCGCGAAGGCCCATTCCATGCCGGTGGTGCGCGTCTCCAGCGCGGTGACCTCGCCGATACGACGCAGCAAATCAGGATTGCGCGTCGCGCCCAGGCCGATGTTGTGCGGGAACAGCGTCGCACCGACGATGTTGCTCTGCCCGTGCACGGCGTCGATGCCGAAGATGATCGGGATCGCCTTGCCGCCCTGCGAGGTATCCATCGACGCCTCGTAGAAGGCATCGGCCAGCGCCAGCCATTCGGCCGGCGAGGCGTCGTAGCGCCCACCGGGATCGGAATTGCCGCCAGCGAGGATCGAGCCGAGCCGGTACTTGCGCACGTCCTCCGGGGTGATGCTGGCGATGTCGCCCTGCACCAGCTGGCCGACCTTCTCTTCCACCGTCATCGTGGCGATCAGATCGGTGATGCGCTTCTCAAGCGCGGCGTCCTCGGCCAGCGGCCAGGCGACCTGCGGCCAGGGATTGGTATCCGACGCCGCGGGCGCCGCCGCCTTCTCGTCGCCCTTGCAGGCGCCGAGCGCCAGCACCAGTGCGGCCAACAGCGCACCGTGCCGCATGCGCACCGGATTCCTGTTCGTCATCATCTTCATCCTTCCATCTGCTCCAGTTCTTTGCCCTTGGTCTCGTGGATGAACCGCCGGACCAGGAAGAAGCTGATCACGGCGCAGACCCCGTAGAAAGTGTAGCTGGCGGCCAGGCCTAGGCCCGATGCCATCAGCGGAAAACTCTGCGCGATGAGGTAGTTGGCGAACCACTGGGCGAATCCGCACACAGCCAGTGCCGAACCACGGATCTGGTTGGGGAACATCTCGCCCAGCATCACCCACATCACCGGGCCCCAGGACACGTTGAAGAAAATCACGTAGAGATTGGCGGCCACCACCGCGACCACGCCCAACCGCTGGGACAGCACCAGCGTGCCTGCCGCATCCAGCGTGCCCTGACTGAAGGCGTAGACCATCACGAACAGGGTGACGGCCATGCCTGCGGAACCGATCAGCAGCAGGGGCTTGCGACCGATCTTGTCGATCAGCGCGATGGTGACGAAACAGGCCGCGATCGACACCGCACCCGAGCCGATATTGATCAGCAGCGCGTCGCTCTCGGTGAAGCCAGCCAGCTGCCAGAGCGTCGCTCCGTAGTAGAAGATCACGTTGATGCCGACCAGTTGCTGGAACACCGCCAGCAGCAGGCCGGCCCAGACGATGGCGCGGATGCCGAGGAAGCCGCGGCCACCTTTCGGTGTGAGGACATCGCTCAAGCGCGGCCGATGGTCGACGGAAAAGCTGGCTTGGATCTCGGCCATCTTGGTGGACGCTTCGGCAGGTCCCAACAAGCGGGTGAGCACCGCGTTGGCTTCCGCGAGGCGACCCTTGGACACCAGGTAGCGTGGGCTTTCCGGAATGAAGAACAGGGTGACGAGGAAAACCGCGGCCGGGACCGCCTGCATCAGGTACATCCAGCGCCACGCCTCGATCCCGCCCCAGAACGCCTCCGTGGAGCTGCCTGCTGCCGCAGCGAGGTAGTAGTTGACCAGGAAGGCCAGCGTCAGGCCGGTGATGATCATGATCTGCTGCGCCGTAGTCATGCGGCCGCGGATGCTGGCCGGCACGACTTCGGAAATGTAGGCGGGCGAGAGCACCGAGGCGGCACCGACGGCCATGCCGCCCAGGATGCGCGCCATCACGAAAATACCCTGGCTCTGTGCAAACCCCTGGATCAGCGCGCCGACCAGGAACAGGATGGCCGCCAGTCGCATCACGTTGCGACGCCCCATGCGATCGGCCAAGGTGCCGGCAAAGAAGGCGCCGACGAAACAGCCGATCAACAACGAGCCGACGGTGAAGCCCAGGCCGGCGTCGTCAAGGGCGAACGCACTCTTGAGACCGGGCTGGGTGCCGTTCACAGCACCGCTGTCGTAACCGAAAAGCAGTCCACCGATGGTGGCGACGCAGCTGATCAGGATGATCAGACCGGTGTTGTGGCCCCCGGCAGATGGTGTTGCTGGCACGCTGGACATGCTGTTCCCTCCCAGGAATGGTGATCGCCGCGCTCAGCGCAGCAGGTACTGGTTGAGCAGGTTCTCGTAACGCTCCTGCTTGCCGCTGATCTGTTTCGGCTCGCCCTCCTTGAGCCGCCAGCGCCGGCAAGTTCCGGCCAGCCCCAGCGTGCCGGTCTCGAAGGCCTTGCCCTGCGCCGCTGTCGAAGCTCGCGTAGCGTTCCTTGCGCCACTGTTCCCACGGCGACTCGGTCAGCAGCGCGTGTGCGACTTCCAGGCCGCGTGCGAATGCGTCCATACCGCCGATGTGGGCGATGAACAGGTCTTCCAGGTCGGTCGACTCACGGCGCACCTTGGCATCGAAGTTCAGCCCACCTTCCAGCCCGCCCTGGCGCAGCACCACCAGCATGGCGCCGACGGTGTCGTACAGGTCGGTGGGGAACTGGTCGGTATCCCAGCCGTTCTGCGCGTTGCCGCGATTGGCGTCGATGCTGCCGAGCAGGCCGTGATCGGACGCGACCTGCAGGTCGTGTTCGAACGTGTGGCCGGAGAGCGTGGCGTGGTTGGCTTCGATGTTGAGCTTGAAGTCCTTCTCCAGCCCGTGCTCCTTCAGGAAGCCGGCCACGGTGGCGCTGTCGAAGTCGTATTGGTGCTTCATCGGCTCCATCGGCTTGGGTTCGATCAGGAAGTTGCCGGTCAGCCCGATGCTGCGGCCGTAGTCGCGCGCCATCGTCAGGAAGCGGGCGAAATGCGCGACCTCGCGCTTCATATCGGTGTTGACCAGCGAGGCGTAGCCTTCGCGGCCGCCCCAGAAAACGTAGTGCTCGCCGCCCAGTTCGACGGTGGCATCCAGCGCGGCCTTCACCTGCACGGCCGCGCGGGCGACGACGGCGAAATCGGGATTGGTCGATGCGCCATTCATGTAGCGCGGATGCGAGAACAGGTTGGCCGTGCCCCACAGCAGCTTGATGCCGGTGGCGTCCTGGCGCGCCTTCGCCAGGGCGGTCATATGCTTGAGGTTCTTCTCGTACTGGCCGATGTCGTCGGCGTCCGGCGCCAGGTCGATGTCGTGGAAGCACCAGTACGGCACGCCGAGCTTGGTGAAGAACTCGAACGCCGCATCGACCTTGGCCTCGGCCGTGGCCATCGGCGCGCCCGCCTCCCACGGGAAGTGGCGGGTGCCCGGACCGAACGGATCGTGGCCGGCGTTGCAGAAGGTGTGCCAGTAGCAGACGGCGAAGCGCAGGTGTTCCTGCATGGTCTTGCCGCCGATCGTCTTCTGCGCGTCGTAGACCTTGAACGCCAGCGGGTTGTCCGAGCCGCGGCCCTCGAACGGGATGCGGCCGATGCCGGGGAAGTATTCCTTGGCGCCGATGAAGGGCTGCGTGCTCATGGTGCGGTGTTCCTGTGGTTGTGCGAGGTGTCGCGTGGGGGACGTCAGCCGCGTTGCAGCGGGGTGACGGCATCGAGGTACTGGAGGAAGCGGCGATAGGCCGCCGCGTAGGCCGGTGCGCGGGACGCATCGGGCGTGGTGGACAGGGCGGGATCTACCGCCACGTGCGTGCGCGCGACCTCGGCGATGGACGCGTCGCCACCGCGTGCCTTGTCCCACGCCCACAGCGCCTGCAGCGCCGCGCCGAAGGCCGCGCCCTCGGACTGCGCCGGCACATCGACCGGCAGGCCGAACACATCGGCGACCAATTGCCGCCACGCCGCGCTGTTGCTGCCGCCACCGGTCAGCACGATGCGTTCGAAACGCATGCCGGCGCGGACGAAGGCATCGAAGCCGTACTTCAGACTGTAGGTCGCGCCTTCCATCGCCGCGCGATACAGATGCGCCGGCGAGAAGTTCGTCGCGTCCAGCCCGGCCAGCACGCCCTTGCCCAGCGGCAGGTCCGGCGTGCGCTCGCCGTTGAGGAAGGGCAGCATCACCAGACCGTCCGCGCCGGGCGGCGTCGCCTGCAGGTGCGCATCGCCATCGCGCGTGCTGAAGCCGAAGGCCTTCGCCACCTGCTCAGTCGCCACCGTGCAGTTCATCGTGCAGATCAGCGGCAGCCAGCCGCCGGTGGAGGAGCAGAACGCCGCCCAGGCACCGTCCGGATCGACCACCGGCGTATCGGAATACGCGAACAGCGTGCCGGACGTGCCCAGGCTCATCGCCAGACGGCCCTTCTTCCACGCAGCCGGTGCCGATGGCCGCCATCATGTTGTCGCCGCCGCCGACGGCGACCTTCGCCGTGACAGGCAGGCCGAGGCGCGCGGCCGCGGCCGGATCGATGTCGAACAGCGCATCGGGCGCGGCGATCGGCGGCAGGCACGCGGCCAGGTCGCGCTCCGCATCGGTCGCACGCAACAGCTCGGCCGACCAGGTCCGAGTGCGCACGTCGAGCCAGCCGGTGCCGGAGGCATCGCCCCACTCGCAGAAGCGCTGGCCGGTCAGCACGAAGTTGAGGTAGTCGTGCGGCAGCAGGATCGTCGCCAGCTGCGCGTAGGCCTCGGGCCGATGCGTCTTCGTCCACGGCAGCTTCGAGGCGGTGTAGCCGGCGAGGATGGGATTGCCGGCCAGTGCGATGGTGCGTGCCGTGCCGCCCACTGCGTCCATGATCTGCCCGCACTCGGCGGTCGTGCTGGTGTCGCACCACAGCTTGGCCGGGGCCAACACCTCGCCGGCGGCATCGACCGGCACGAAACCGTGCTGCTGCCCGGACACCGCCAGCGCCGCGATGCGCGAGCGCACGGCCGGATCGATGCGGTCGAAACAGGCCTGCATCGCGGCGACCCAGTCGGCGGCGTGTTGCTCGCGGCGACCGTCGTCGCCGCTCATCAGGTCGAGCGGCGCGCTGGCCGTGGCCACGAGGGCGCGCGTGGCGGGGTCGTAGACCACCACCTTCAAGCTCTGCGTACCTGCGTCGATGCCGGCGACCAGACTCATCGGATTGCCTTCTTCATGCTTTCACCAGCGCGCCCTTGCGCAGTCGCACCGTGGCCGATGCCCCGGCGGCGAGTTCGAGATCGAGTGCCTGGCCCGCATGGACCAGCTGGTAACGGCCGCCCTTGTCCGAGTGCAGCGTCGCGTGCGCCAGCCGTCCTGCTTTCCAGTGGAGGTCCAGCCGTGCGGCATTGCGCACGCGCACGCCTTCGAGTTCGCCGTCGCGCCATGACGACGGCAGCGCGGGCAGCAGGAAGATCGATCCGCCCCAGCTCTGCACCAGCATCTCGACGATGCCGGCGGCGCCGCCGAAGTTGCCGTCGATCTGGAACGGCGGATGCGCATCGAACAGGTTCGGGTAGCTGCGCTGCGGCGACAGCAGCATGCGCAGGATCTTCAGGCTGTGCTCGCCATCCCACAGGCGCGCCCAGAAGTTCAGCCGCCATGCGATGCCCCAACCGGTGGCCTCGTCGCCGCGGATCTCCAGCGTGCGCTGCGCAGCGCGCGCGAGCTCGGGCGTGTCGCGCCGATTGATCTGCGCACTCGGGTGCAGGCCGTAGAGATGCGAGATATGGCGGTGGTGGATCTCGGGCGCCTGCATGTCCCAGTCCTGCTGCCATTCCTGCAGCTGTCCGGCCTCGCCGATCCGGTTGGGCGGCAGTTGATCGCGCAACGCGGTGAGCCGCGTGGCGAAGTCCGCGTCCACGCCGAGCACGCGCGCGGCTTCGATGCACTGGCCGAACAGGTCGCGCAGGATCTGCGCATCCATCGTGGGGCCGGCGCAGATCGCCGCACCGAACGGGTGCTCGTTCTCCGGCGACAGCGAGGGCACGGTGACCTTGTGCCCGGTCTGCGGGTCATCCTGCAGGGTATCGATGAAGAACTGCGCCGCGCCCTTGAACAGCGGCCACACCTGCGCCAGGTAAGCCGCATCGCGCCCGTAGTCCC
Organism: Pseudoxanthomonas sp.; assembly: GCA_047600885.1. Lineage (GTDB taxonomy): Bacteria > Pseudomonadota > Gammaproteobacteria > Xanthomonadales > Xanthomonadaceae > Pseudoxanthomonas_A. The sequence continues at coordinate 856,265 of JASGKE010000002.1, forward strand.
AGCGGTCCCACAGCGCCTGCAGCAGCCACGCGCCCCCGGTCGGCCACAGCGCCCAGCGCGCGCCGTCCGGCGGCGTGGCCGCGCGCCACAGGTCGGTGTTGTTGTGGAGCATCCAGCCGCCGGCGCCGTACATGTCGCGGGCGACGTCGGCACCGGTCTTCGCCAGTTCCTCCAGCATGCGCTTCAGCGGTTCGACGCACTCGCCCAGGCCGTTCGCTTCGGCGGGCCAGTAGTTCATTTCGGTGTTGATGTTGACCGTGTACTTGCTCTCCCACGGCGGATCCATCAGGTCGTTCCAGATCCCCTGCAGGTTGGCGGGCTGGCTGCCTGGTCGGGAGCTGCACACCAGCAGGTAGCGTCCGTAGGCGTGGTACAGCGGCACCAGCGCGGGATCGTCGCCTTGCGCGAAGGCGGCGATGCGCTCGTCCGTGGGGAGGTCGGCCGCCGCGGTACGTCCCAGGTCCAGCCGCACGCGATGGAAGAGCCGGCGATGCTCGGCCAGATGGTCGGCCTGCACCGCATCGAAGCGCTTGGCCTTCACCCGCCCCAGTTGCGCGGCGGTGATCGCGTCGGGATCGCCGCTGGCGTCGTCGTAGGCGACATGGCTGGTCGCCGCGACGATGCGCAGCTCCAGCTCGCGCACGCCATCGAAGGCGATCTGGTCCTGTTCCACCCGCAGCTGGCCTTCGCGGTGCGTGACGTGTACGCGGAAGGCGAAGCGCAGGCGGCCGTCGATCCCGTGCTTGCCGACGTTGTGGCCGCTGACGTGCCAGCCGCCGTCGACGACGCGCGTGGTCGTCGCATGTTCGTTGCCGGTGCGGATACGACCGATCATCGCGTCGCCGCCGTCGACGGTGTAGCGCACGACAATGCACTGGTCGATCGGCGACACGAACACCTCGCGCCGGTGCACGCCGGCGCCGACGCGGAACGTCGTGCGCGCGGTGGCGGCGTCGAGGTCGAGTTCGCGCCGGTAATCCGCCACACCATCCAGGCGGTCGAACTGCAGCCACAGGTTGCCCAGCGGCTGGTAGGCCATCTGTTTCACCGGCCGCGAGATCAGCGTCTCGTCGGCCAGGGCGGCAGCTTCCGCGTAGCGGCCGGCGAAGATCAGCGCGCGCACCCGCGGCAAGCCCTCGCGCGCGCGTGGGTTCACCGCCGAATACGGCCCGCCCGCGTACAGCGTGTCCTCGTTGAGCTGCAGGCGCTCATGCGCCACGCCGCCGAACACCATCGCACCGAGCCGGCCATTGCCGACCGGCAAGGCCTCCACCCAGACCCGCGCCGGTTGGCGATACCACAGGCGCAGGTCCTGCGCCGTGGTCGCGCCCGGCGCCGCGCCTGCGTCCCACGGCAATCCCGCCACCAGCGCACCGCCCGCCACGCCCTTGAACAGGGTGCGGCGGCCCGGATCACGCGGCCCGGCGTCGACGGCGACCGGCAACGTGCCCGGGCGCGGGGACTGCATCATCCGGCCCTCCCGGACAGGCTCTGTCTACCGGTTACCATGGTGCCGCCCGACCGCCCGCCTGTCATCGTGCAGTGCGGGGAAACCGCACCACCTGCGCCTTGCCGTCGTAGCGCACGGTGACGTCGGCCGCCGGTTCCAGCGTGCCGGCATCGGCGCGCGGACCGTCGATGAAGCGCACCCGCACCTCGCGCGACGCGACCATGCCGGGATAGCGACCTTCGCGCGCACCGATGCGCAGCTCGCCGGCCTTCTCGTTCCACGCCAGCGGAATGCGACTGGATTCGCCGCGCTCGTAGCCGTAGCTGCGGCCGTTGTCCTCGTACAGCGAGAACGTGCCATCGGCGCCGGTGTAGACCTCGATCGTCAGCGGTGCGTCGGGCTTCTCGTCCACGTACTGCTGAACCACCGTGCGCGGCACGATGGCGCCGGCGCGGACGAACAACGGCATGCGCTGCAGCGGCGCGGCGGCCTGGATGGTCTGGCCGCCGTCGTAGCGCTTGCCGGTCTCGAAGTCGATCCAGCTCGTGCCCGCGGGCAGGTAGACCGGGCGCGTGGTCGCCTTGAAGATGGTGACCGGTGCGACCAGGAACGCCGGGCCGAACAGGTACTGGTCGGCGATGTCGCGCACCTTGGGGTCGGACGGAAAGTCCATCGCCAGCGTGCGCAGCAAGGTGCCGTCCTGGTGATAGGTGTCGCCGGCCAGCGTGTAGATGTAGGGCAGCAGCGTGTAGCGCAGCTTGAGATAGTGGACGAAGCTGTCGTAGTGCGGCGAGCCTTCCGGCGCGATTTCCCAGATCTCGCGGTACGGGAACTGGCCGTGCAGGCGGAAGATCGGCACGAACGCGCCATGCTGGAACCAGCGCAAGCTCAGCTCGCGCCACTCGGCCAGGTGCGCCGGGTCCTTCGTCTCGTAGCGCTTCTCTGGCGAGAAACCACCGATATCGAAACTGACGTTCGGCGCACCAGCCATCGAGGCATTGACCAGGCCGGAGATCTGCTCGCGCAGGTCGTCCCAGCGCGGCACGATGTCGCCGCTCCAGAACGCCGCGCCGGCGCGTTGCTGGCCCGCGAAGAACGCACGCGACAGGATGAAGACGCGCTTGTCCGGATCCTGCTCACGCGAGCCGTGGTAGACGCCTTCGGAGTGCACCAGCGGGTACGAGTTGAAGAATTCAACCGACGGACCCAGGGCGGTCGGCGTGGTGCGTGCCTTGCGCTCGCCGATGTCGATGTTGCTGTGCAGGTCGGGCTCGCTGGCATCCAGCCACCAGGCGTCGAAGCCCTTGCGGTTGAGCTTGCCGTTGACCTGACGCCAGAAGATGTCCTGCGCTTCCTTCGAATAAGGATCGTAGAAGGAGTTCAGGTACCCCTTGCCGATCCAGTCAAGCTCGCCCACCTCGACATTGCGGTGGTACATGTGGCCGGCGGCATCGAGTTCCTTGTAGTTCGCGGTGGTCGGATAGAACTTTGGCCACACCGAGATCATGATCTGGGCGTGCTGGTCGTGGACGTGTTCGACCATGCCGTCCGGATCCGGGAAATTCTTCGTGTCGAAGTCGTGCGAGCCCCAGGCGTCCTCCGGCCAGTACGACCAGTCGAGCACGATGGCGTCGATCGGCAGCTTGCGCTTACGGTACTCGTCCAGCGCGCCGGTCAGTTCGGCCTGCGTCTTGTAGCGCTCGCGGCTCTGCCAGAACCCGTACGACCACTTCGGCAGCAGCACCGCCTTGCCCGTCAGCGTGCGGTAGCCGGCCAGTACCTGGTCGGCGTCGTCGCCGGCGACCACGTAGTAGTCGATGGCCTGCGCGGCTTCGGACCAGATCGACAGGTCCTTCGCTTCATCGGCGGGCAGCGGATCGCGATGCAGGAGGGCGATGTAGGCCGGTTCGATGCGGTCCCACACCAGCTTCACCTTGTGGCGCTGGCCGGCCTTCATGTCCAGGGCGAACTCGTGGTGCCACGGGTTCCAGTTCTGGCGCCAGCGGTCGAGCACGAGCGTGCCGTCGACGTAGAGCTTGGCGTATTCGCTGTTGTACAGCGAGAACGTATGCCGTCCGTCGCTGCGCGCGGCGATCTCGCCTTCCCACACCACGTCGCTGCGCCCGCCCTGCGCCATGTTCTTGCCGGCAGCGGGGAAGTTCGCGAGATCCTTGATGTACTGGTAGTTCACTTCGCTCTCGCGACGCTCGACCACCTGCTTGCCGTTGACGGTGTAGCGCGCGGTCAGCGCACCCGGCTTGCCCTGGGCGTCGAACAGGTCCAGCGACGCGCCCAGCGGCTGCAGGCCGCGCGGATCGCCGTACCGGGTGATCGCGTTGCTGTCCCACAGGATGCCGTAGTGGCGCGTGGAGACGAGGTAGGGAATCGCTTTGTCGATGTTGTGCTGGAGCAGCTCGACATCGCGGCCCTTGAGGTTCATCCAGCCTTGCTGGTGCAGGCCGGTGCCGTAGAAGGCTTCGTCGTCCGACGACTCGAAGCGCTGACGGATGCTGTAGTAGTCCTTGCCTTCGACCTTGGTCGGCGCGAACGTGCGTGCGCGCTCGGCGAGCAGCGGCTTGCCGGCCGCATCGAAGAAGCTGACGCGACCGGTGCGCGCATCGACCTTCGCCGAGATGCCCTGCGTTTCGACCGTCACCTGCCCACCGGCCTCGCCCACCTTCACCGCCGGCGGCGCGCCCGTCTTCGCCCGCATCAGGCTGGGCGTGCGCGCGAAGTCGCCATCTGGATCGGCCATCACACGCAGGATGCCCGGCGCCACCGCTTCGACCTTCACGTCGGCGGCTGCGGCATCGGCGGGGCGCACGATCACGCCGTGGTCGATCTTCTCGACGGCGTTCTGCCCCGCGGCGTTGGCGCCCGCGGCGGCCAGGGTCAGCAGCGGCACCGTCAACGTCTTCAAGTAACCCATCGCTTGCTCCTCATGGGGATGCGCGCAGGCATCCCGTCGCATTGGTCGTTCAGTAGGTCGCCAGCTTCACCCGCAGCAGCTGCGGGACGCTGGAGAAGTTGAGTCCGTAGTCGGTCTGGTCACCGTTCCAGCGACGACGGAAGACCCACTTGCCGTCGACGTAGGTGCCCTCGTCGACGACGTCGTAGATCTGTCGCGCGGCGACCGCAGGATCGGCGGCGTTGATGTTGATGCGCGCATGCGCGCCGGCGACCAGGAATTCGTCCGGCCCCAGTTGCACGACCAGCGCGCGGCCGATCGGCTCCGGATTGCCCGGCGGTTCGCCCTGGAACCAGAACTGCGGCACGCCGTAGGTCACGACCATGTTCCAGCGGTCGTCGATCTTCACGGTTTGCACCGCCTGCCCCGGCTGCTCGGCGGTACCGCGCACCTTGCCCTCGAAGCTGGCCTGGGCGATGACGCGCGCCGCCGGCCGCACGATGGCGTAGTTCAGCGCGAACGATTCCAGCGCTTTCTCGTCCAGGTGCTTCGCGCCCAACGGCCAATTGGAGTAGCGCGAGTAGTCGATGCCGAACGGCGACCAGCCGATGGCCTGCTCGCCCAGCGCGGAGAAGAAGTAGCGCGGATATTCTTCGCGGTTGCCGGTCTCGGCGACGAACAGCGGGTTGTCCGGGCGCGAGTAGCGGTCCAGCACCGTGGTGTAGTGCGTGTACTCCGGCATGTAGATGTCCGGCGCCAGCAGGTCGATGTGCGGCGCAGCGGCCTTGTATACGTCCAGTACGTTGTCGGTGGGCCCACCGCTGGCGTACTGCCCGGGCTGGCCCGGATTGAAGGGCCCGCGCAGCGCGGCGTTGACGAGCATCGGCAGCGGATAGACCGCCTTGCCGGCCTCGGCGACCTGGTCGATGTAGTGCGCGATATGCCAGGCGTGAAAGTACTCGTCCGCGTCGGTGCCGAACACATTGCGCCACGTACCGGGCGTCTTGCCGAGCCTCTTCAGCAACGCGTCGGGCACCGGGCCCTCGAACACCTTCTGCGCCAGCGGCGAGAAGTCGCGCACGCTGCCGTAGGTGCCCGGCTCGTTCTGCGGCTGCACCATGATCACGGTGCGCTGCGGATCGGCGGCCTTCAGGTGCGTCATCAGGGCGACGAAGGCCTTGCGGTCGGCGTCCAGCGTGGCCTGCGCATGCGGCGACAGCGAGTTCAGCGTACGGCCGTCGGCGGTGATCACGCGCGGGAAGCGCGTGTTGTCCAGCTTCACCCACGCCGGCGCGTAGTTCGGGCCGTTGTTCTTCCAGGTGGCGAACCACAGCAGGATCAGCCGCACGTCCTTCTCGCGCGCCTGCTTCAGCAGCACGTCGACGAAGGAGAAGTCGAACGTCCCCTCCTTCGCTTCGACCTGCTCCCAGGCCACCGGCACCATCACCGTGTTCGGCTTGACCACGTCGATCGCCGGCCACACGTCGTCCAGCGCCTGCGGCCAGTTGCTGGAGTTGTTGACCTGCGCGCCGAGGATGAGGAACGGCGCGCCGTCCACCATCAGCGCATGGCGGCCGTCCTTGCTGACGATCTGCGGGATCGGCTTCGCGCCGGCCGCGTCCGTCGCGGCGCCGTCCTGCGCGGTGGCGGGTGCGCCTTCCTTTCCGGTGGGCTGGCACGCGGCGAGCGCGCACAGCGCGAGCGAGCGAGAGGATCAAGGAACGCAGGGGCATCATCGAAGGCATCCGGGGTTCACCACGCATCGGTGCGGAAGGGCGAGGCCGGCAGGCCCGCGGCGTTGATCAGGTCGGCATCGGCTGGGTTGTCGGACCAGCCGTAGCGCACCGCCACCGGCGTCTTCACCATCGCGCTGCGCACGACGACGCGCCCTTCGACGAAGTTCGGCGTCGGCCGCGTGGAAGACGCGATCGGCGCCGGCCAGGGCGAAACCGTGCACGCGCGCACCGCCGCCACGCACCGCAAGGGCGCTGCCGCCGTCGTCGAAGGCCAGGCGTGGCGCGGCCATCCGGAGAACTGCGCCTGCGTATGAACCGGACCGCGATACACCAGCGATTCGCCGTAGGCCACGTGGCGTGCGGCCAGCGCGAGGCGCTTGCCGACGTCCTGCTTGTTGAGCGGATGGATGTCGGCCGGGTTGCCGATGTCGATGGTCACCACCTGCGCGGTGGCCGGCAGCGACAGCGTCGCCGATTGCGATTCGCGCAGCACCGCCCACGGACTCTGGTCGCCCTGGTCGACACCGGACGAGAAGTTGGCCAGCTGCACCCACAGGAACGGCAACGCGGGCGACTGCCACTGGCGGCGCCATTGCTCGATCATCGCCGGGAACTGGGTGCGGTACGCCAGCGCGTCGGCCACGGTGTTCGCGTTCGATTCGCCCTGGTACCAGATCACGCCGCGCACGGCGTACGGCTGCAGCGGATGGATCATCCGGTTGTAGAGCAGCGCGGGATGCTGGTTCTTGTCGTCGATCAGGGCCACGCTGACGTTGGCCGGACGGAAGGTCCATCCGGACAACGCACGCGCGGCCGCGCCGATCGGCTGCACGAACACTTCATCGTCCTGCCCGTGGATGCCACCACCACCACCGGTATCGGAAACGCGCACGGCGACCTGGTTGACGCCCGCGCGCAACGCGGACGCGGGCACGGTGTAGCGGCGCGGCAGGTTGTACTGCATGCGCGTCTGGCCGACCTGCGTACCGTTGACCCAGGTGGTGTCGGTGTCGTCGATGCGGCCCACGCCGAGGGTGATGCCCGCCTTCGCCTCCGCGGCACTCAGGGTGAAGGTGGCGCGGTACCACGCCACGCCGTCCATGCCCGTCCAGCCTGCCTTCTCCCACAGCGACGGCACCGTGATCGGCAGCCAGTCGCGGGCATCGAGATCGGTGGCCTGCCAGCCCGCGTCGTCCGCCGGCCCGGGGTTCCAATGCGCCAGGTTCGCGCGCGTCTGCACCAGCGCACGCTCGTCGCTGTCGCGCAGGCGCTCGGCCTGTGCCTTCAGCGCAGCGGCATTCAGGCCCTGGGTAGCGGCATCGGTCCAGGCCTCGATCCGGCTGCCGCCCCAGGTGCTGTCGATGATGCCGATCGGCACCCCGGTCACCTTGCGCAGTTCGCGCGCGAAGAAATGCGCGGCGGCGGAGAACTTGGGCGCCGCCTGCGGCGACGACGCCACCCACTCGCCGCCTTCCAGCTGCACCTGCGGTGCGCCGGCCCAGGATTTCGGGATCTTGAAATGGCGGATCTGCGGATCGGTCGCGCGCGCGGCTTCGACCTCCGGATCGGCCGACTGCGCGATGGGCCACTCCATGTTCGACTGGCCGCTGGCCAGCCACACGTCACCGACCAGCACGTCGCGCAGCTCGCGCGGCTGGGTGCCATCGTCGATGCGCATCACGTGCGGGCCACCGGCGGTCTGCGCAGGCAGCGCCAACGACCAGCGGCCATCCGCCCCGGCCTGCGCGGTGGCGTCGCGCCCGGCGAAGCTCACGTGCACGCGCGCGCCCGGCGCGGCCTCGCCCCACACGCGTACCGGCTGGTCGCGCTGCACGACCATGCCGTCGGCGAAGATGAGTGGCATCTCGACCGCGTGCGCGGCAGGGGCGGCCAACAGGCCCAACAACAGCGGGACAGCTCGAATCATTGCGGATCTCCGTACCAGATGCCGCGCCCTTCGGTGCCGAAGTAGACGCGGCCATGCAGGCGGGGATCGCCTGTCACATGGCGGATGATGCCGCCGAATCGCAGTGCGTCATCGTCGATGCGGCGCCACTGCCGACCGCCATCGTCGGAACGGAACAGGCCGCGCTGTCCGCGCACCTCGCCGAACACGAACAGCACCGGCGGGTCGCCCGCCTTCGCCGCCTTGCCCAGTCCCACCGACATGACGTTGTCCACGCCGGGCACGCGCTGCAGCTTGCCCGGCGAAAGGCGCAGCAAGCCGCGCCACGAGGCCGCGATCCACGCTTCGCCCACCTTCTCGGGATGCGGCTGGATCTCGGCGCGGTACCAGGTACCGATCTCGCCGACCGGCGCACGTACTTCCTCGAAGGCGACGCCGCCGTTGCCGCTGACGTAAAGCTTTCCGCTGATCGCATCGAAGGCGTAGTAGACCCCTTCATCGACCCGGTCGGCTTCCACCACCGCGGTCTTCGGCAGGCCTTTCACCGGCTGCCAGCGCCCGCCCATGTCGGCGGTGATCCAATGGTGTTCGCCGTTGCGCGGATGCCAGATCGCACGTTTGCCGTCGGCGGCGAGCGTGATCCGTCCCGGCGCCTTCGCCATCGGCGGCTCGCTCGCGAAAGCGGTCCAGGTACGCCCGCCGTCGTTCGACCACGCGCCGCGCACCGCGCCTTCCGGCCGGTTGTGGAAGTAGCCCGTGCGCACCATCACCTGCGGCGCGCGGCCGGCGAAGGCCAGACTTTCGGTGTTGGAGAAACGCACGCCGGCGAAACGCTGCTGCGAAATGTCGAGATCGTCGTGGACGAAGCCGTCCACATCGCCCAAGCCGCTCACCAGATGCGCGCCCTGCGGCGGACTGGCGAGCGCGAGCGGTACCGTTTCCTCGAAGCCGGCCTGTTCGAAACGCCACGTCATCCCGGCGCCGGCGTCGAAGGCCTTTGCATTGGTCGAGGCCCAGACGCCGTAGCCGGTGACGAACAGGAGGCGGTTCGGATCGAACGGATCGATCTCGATGTCGGCCATCCAGTGCGGCTTGGCGTCCTGGGTCCACGGCGCGGAGGCGTGGTCGAACGACGAACGCGGAAACAGCGCGGTCCAGCTGCGTCCGCCATCGATGCTGCGATAGATGTCGTCATGCGGCTGGTAGCGACGGAACGTGCTGGCGATGAGGATGTCGGGGTTCGACGCATCCACGGCCACCGCGCCCCAGCCGAAGCCGGCATCGGCCTTCGAGCGGCGTACCGGAGTGATGTCGTCCCAACGATCGCCGACGGGATCGAAGCGCCACACCGCGCCATCGGCCATGTTGTTGGGACCCGGCTCGTCGCCATAGCTCAGCAGCCAGCGACCGCGCGCGTCGCGCACCATGTGACTGGGACGCAACCCGACCGGCTGACCAGGTACGGCCTGCCACGTCGTGCCACCATCGCGCGAGCGATAAAGGCTGGTCTGGTTCGTCGACACGCCCGCGTAGATCGTCTTCGTCGGCGTGCCCGCCGCGCCGTCGACCGGATCGAACACCACGAAGGCGATCCCGACCGGCCGCAATTCGCGCCAACCCATCGCCCAGGCCGAACGGTCCTTCGCGATGGCGGGAAAGCCCGGCACGTCGCGCCAGCTGGCGCCGGCATCCTCGCTGCGCCACAGACCGTTGGCGCGCGTACCGAACAGCAGCACGCGACCGTCGCTCGGATCGACCGCGAGGCGTTCCCCGTTGCCGCGCCCTTGTTCGTTGCCGCCGAGCTTGAAGGGCAGCGCGGTCCGCTGGAACGTCGCCCCGCGATCGGACGAGCGCAGGATCACGCCGTCCTGTCCACGCTCATGCAGATAGGTGCCGACGGCCAGGTAGAGGCGGTCGGGATCGGACGGATCCAGGGCGAGGCTTTCGACGCCGAAGCGCCCGCTGTCCTCATGGCCCATCCAATCCATCAGCGGTTGCCAGCGCTGTTCGCGCGGCTGCCAGCGGTAGGCGCCGCCGATGTCGGTGCGCGCGTACAGCAGAGCCTTTCTCGTGCGGATGGAAGACCAGGCCGCTGACGAAACCGCCACCGCCGATGGCGACATTGCGCCAGCGGTAGCCGGTGACGTCGTCCTTCGCCGCCGCGCCGGGCACCAGCAGGAAAACGAAGAGCGCGAGGGTCAGGCGAAACGTAAGCACGGCGTCTCCTGTCGGGGAACCACGGTGCGCCGGCAGGAAGCACACCTCATGCGCCGCGCAAGGCGGGCGCACGTCCATCGAAGGAACGGCCGGCGGTGCCGGCCGTTCCGTGGGTGCAGCGTCAGAACGTGAAGCGGATCGTCGCGGCGTAGCGGCGGTCGTTGACGTACCAGGAGGTGACGCGCTTGCCGGCGCCGTTCTGGTCCATGATCGTGCGCTGCTCGGCGTTGTTGAGGTTGTTCATCTCCAGGCCGAACTGCACGTGGTCCGAGAACCTGTAGAAAATCGAGCCGTCGAGCTGGCCGAAGTCGTCGCTGTACACCGGCAGCTTCCACGCCACGGACTCATTCGCCAGATTGTTGTTGGTGCCGTTGTAGCCATTCGGGCCAACCGACAGCAGGTACTCGCTGCGCCAGTTGTAGGCCAGGCGGATCTGCCACGGTCCCTTCTCATAGAACGCGGCGACGTTGTAGGAGTCCTTCGACAGGCCGTCGGCCGGCAGGTCGTCGAACAACGAACCATCGGTATCGCGCGGCACCACGTCCAGGTTGTTCGGCACGCGGGTACTGCTGTCGATGTAGGTGTAGTTCGCCGACATGCCCAGGCCATCGAACGGCGCCGGCAGGAAGTCGAAGAACTGGTTCCAGCCTATCTCCGCGCCCTGGATCTTCGCCGTGCCGATGTTCACCGGCCGAGTGATCAGGTAGTCGTACTGGTTGCCGTCGGCGCCCGGATAGGAGACGACCTCGGCCTGCCGCCGGAAATAGTCCTTGACGTCCTTGTAGAAGAAGTTGATCCAGGCCATGCCGCCGCGGTCGGGCGCGAAATACCACTCCAGCGAAAGGTCGAACTGGTTGGCCTTCATCGGCTCCAGGTACGGGTTGTCGTAGGAGCTGCCCGTCAGGTCCATCTGGTCCGGCTGCAGCGTGGTCGCGGGCGGCGTCGGTGTCACACCGGGCTTGGCGGCCGCATTGAGCTGCTGGTAAGCCTGCATGTCACTGAAGTTCGGCCGTGCGATGGCCTTCGAAGCAGCGAAGCGCACGATCCAGTTGTCGGCCGGCTCCCACTTCACGTTCGCGCTGGGCAACACGTCGGTGTACGAGTTCTCTGCCGTGATCGGCTCGATCTGGCCCGTGCCGAGGTACGGCGCGAGAGGCGTGTTGGGGTAGACCAGATAGCCGTCGGCGCTGTTCTCCGTGCGCACCACGCGCACGCCGAAATTGCCGTCCAGCCGCTTGTCGTCGACCGCGAAGTTCACCATCGCATAGGCGGCATACGTACGCTCATTCTGTACGTTGCCCCATTGCGGGTCTGCCAGGTTGCGCGGCGTGATCTGCCCGTAGCAGCAGGTGTAGTACGGAATCGCGGCGCCATGGATGTCGAGGTAGCTGTTCGGGAAACCGAGCGCGGTCGCCAGAATGGGCGAATAGAACGAGCCAGGCGTGGCCGCCCCGCCGCGATAGAAGTTGTCGAACGTCATCAGGTTGGTCAGGCTGGAATTGACCGTGCCGTTGAGATCCAACCCGGGCAGCGCGCCGCCTGGCAGCGCCCACCCCTGCATCCATGTCTGGAAAACCGGCTGCCAGTCGTAGCTGGTGTCGATGCTGTGGGCGTCGCGATCGGTGACGCGCACACCGAACTTCACTGAATCGAAGAATGCATTGTCGAAGCTGTGCTTGATATCGGCACGCCAGGCGATTTCATCCGCCTCGTTGTCGTCCTGGTGGTCCATCGTGAAACCCCAGTAGTAGTTCGCGGGGTTCGTGGTGAACGTCTCGTCGACGCCGATGCGCGGGATGCCGTTGCTCAAGTCGATGTCGATGTACGGCACGTTGAGGCCCAGCGACACCGTGGAATCCAGTGCGCGCGTGTCGGCCTTGATGTACTGCAGGTCGGTCGACAGCTCGGTGCGGTCGCTGAAGACCCACTTCAGGCCGAACGCGTAGTCGGTGGTCTTCGACTTGCGGTGCGAGGCGCGGATGTCGGTGCCCATCGGGATGTCACCGTTGGACAGCAGGCGCCCAGAGACGAACACATCGCCATCCATCTCGTACGGCTGGCTGGCGTCCACGCGGACCTGCAGCGGATCGTTGGAGACGAAGATCGCGTCCTCGTACCATAGTTCGTCGTACTTGCTCTGGAAGGCCGTGGCGTGCAATTCCAGCGTGTCGCTGGGGCGCCACTGCAGGGCGATGTAGGCACCCTGGCGCTCGCGCTCGTACTCCAGCGTGCGCCAATCGGCGCCGCGCGGCAGCCACAGGCGTTCATTGGTGCCGTCGTTGTTGAGGTCGGTGTTGGCGGTCTGGAAGAATGGCCGCACGAACAGGCCGTCGGTGCGCGTGGCCAGGCCCGAATGCGCCACGTCGACCAGGATGCCGAAGTCGCCGTGATCGGTTTCCCAGCGGTTGCTGTAGAGGATGGAACCGGAGGGCTGCACGTTGTCGGCGAAGTCGCCGCGGTTGGCGCTGAACGACATGCCGAACTTGCTCCCTTCGAAGTCGAACGGCATGAAGGTGCGCAGGTCGACCGAACCACCGAGGCCGCCCTCGATCATGTCGGCCTTCTGGTTCTTGTACACGTCGACGCCGGCCATCAGCTCGGACGGCACGTCCTGGAAGCTGAGGCTACGGCCGCCGGACGCGGAGAAGCTGTCGCGGCCGTTGAGCTCGGAGCGGACCTGGGTCAGGCCGCGCACGGCCACACCGTTGCCTTCGGCCGAGAAGTGCTCGGGATCGCCGACCGACAGGAAGCGATCGATGGTCACGCCGGGAATGCGCGACAGCGTCTCGGTGATGCTGCGGTCAGGCAGGGCGCCGATGTCCAGCGCGGTGACCGAATCGACGAACGTGTCGGCGTCGCGCTTGATGTCCTGCGCCTTGTAGACGGAACCGCGGATGCCGGTGACGACGACGGCGTCGAGCTCGGTGGTCTTGTCGCCTTCCTTCTCCGCGGTCGTGGCCTCTTGCGCGAACGCAGGCGCCGACAGCAGCAGGGCGATGCCCAGGGCAAGGACAGTGGGTTGCAGGGGGCGGCCGGCGGAACGGCCCGCACGGGGGCCAGCCGCGATGCGGCGCTGACGCGTTGACATGGATGTTCCCTCCCAGGACACATGGCAAACGATTGAGTTGTGGTCCTGCCCGGGCGTCTTCGCGCCCTGTGGCCGGATGAAGCGGTGACGCCCGCCACGCAGGCAGCGGCCATCGGTGTCGCGATCCTTCCCGTGGGGCGCCGCGGCGACCGGGGCCTGTCGGCCCGTGCCTGGCGCTCACCTGGCGGCCGTGGGACCGCCTTCCTGTGACTGCGGCGGGAGCATAGGCGGCGCTGACATGCCGTACCAATGAAATATTGATCGCCAGCTATACCAAACCCGAATACGTCTTCCCGCTCAGTCGGCTGCGTCGTCGCGAGGGGGCGGCACCGTGCCCGTCGAGGAGGGTTCCACATCGGCATACAGGCGGCGGGCGGTGGCCCGCAGCGCCTCCAGCACCCGCTCGGCGCCCGGCGACAGCAGCTGGTCGCGACGGCGGACGATGCCGAAGAACTCCATGCGCACGCCCAGGTCGATCGGCAGCACGCACATCTGCCCGGTCTGCAGGTAGGGGCCGACCGATTCGGCCGGCAGCGCGGTCAGCAGGTCGCTGTGCCGCAGCAGATGGATGATCACCGGCAGCGAGGCGGTTTCCACGATGTTCTGCGGCGGCGGCTGGCCGTGTTCGAGGAACACGGCGTCCAGGCGCGAACGCAGCACGCTGGCGGCCGGCGGCATGATCCAGCCGTAGTCGGCCAGGTCGGCGTGGGTGATGTTCGCGCGGCGGGTCAACGGATGGCCGGCGCGCACGATGACCGCGTGCGGCTCGTCGGCCAGCGGCTCGAAATCCAGTTCGCCGGCGCCTTCCGGGCCCATGATGCGGCCGACCACGATGTCGAGCTGGCCATCCAGCAGCTTGGCCACCAGCGGCCGGCTGTAGTCCATCTCCACCTTGATCAGGATGTCGGGGAAATCGCGCTTCACCGCCGCGATCGCCTGCGGCACGAGGGTGGTGCCCGGGTTCACCACGGTGCCGATCGCGGCCTGGCCCATGCGCCCGCTGCGCAGCGCGGCGATCTCGTCGTGGGCACGGCCGATTTCCGACAACGCGGAACGGGCGCGGCGGATCAGCACCTGCCCGTACCAGGTCGGCTCGACGCCACGTGCGTGGCGCTCGAACAGGGGCACGCCCAGCAGGCTTTCCATCTCCGCCAGCAGCTTGGACGCGGCCGGCTGGGTCATGTTGGCGGCCTCCGCCGCGCGCAGGACCGAGCGCTGTTCGTAGAGGTGCAGCAACAGGGACAGGTGGCGGGTCTTCAGGCGCGTGGCGCCGAACCAGCCGGTGGTGGGGTGGACCATGGTCGCCTCCGGGGCACAAGCTATTCGTGTGCGGAATAGCCTATGACAAAAATTTCATTTGTCGTACATAGATGCCCACGCGAGGCTATGCCACGCTTCAAACGCGGGTCGGCCGCCATGTCTGACCGCCCGCGAGGGGAGGCCCCGGGGACGGCCGGCACAGGTCCGCCACGGGATATCCCCGCATCCGATCACCGCCGGGAGGAGGGCCCCATGGCGACATCGCAGTCCGACGGCACGTCGCGTGCCGCCGCCATCGTCGCGTCCACGCCATGTGGAGCCGCACGTCCATGAGCGGCCGTCTGTCCGGCAAGGTCGCGCTCGTCACCGGCGCCGCCAGCGGCATCGGCCAGGCTACGGCGCAGCTGTTCACCCGCGAGGGCGCCACGGTCGTGGGCCTGGACAAGCAGCCCGCCGCCGCCGATGACGGCGTGCAGCACCGCATCGCCGACATCACCGATGCCGGCGCCGTCGACGCGGCTGTGCAGGCGGTGCTGGCCGCGCACGGACGCATCGACGTGCTGGTCAACAACGCCGGCGCCGATGTGTTCTCGGATCCGCTCACGCTGTCCGACGAAGACTGGGAGCGCTGCCTGTCGCTCAACCTCAAGGGTGCGTGGAACGTGTGCCGCGCGGTGCTGCCGTCGATGCAGGCGCAGGGCGCCGGCAGCATCGTCAACATCGCCTCGGTGCACGGGCACAAGATCATCGCCGGCTGCTTCCCGTATCCGGTGGCCAAGCATGGGCTGGTGGGCCTGACGCGCGCGCTCGGCATCGAGTACGCCGCGCGCGGCATCCGGGTGAACTCGATCTCGCCGGGCCTGATCCTGGTGCCCCGCATCGAGGCCTGGTTCGCGCGCGAACCCGGTGCGCGCGAGCGCCAGGCCGAGCTGCTGCCGCCCAAGCGTATAGGCACGCCGGAGGAAGTCGCCTACACCGCGCTGTTCCTCGCCAGCGATGAAGCACGCTTCATCAACGCCACCGACATCACCATCGATGGCGGCCGTTCGCAGGTCTACCACGACTGACCCGCATGGACGCGCCCCCCCTTCCCTTCGCCCTGCCGCTGATCGCGATCCTGCGCGGCATCACGCCGGACGACGTGCCCGCGCACGTCGGCGCGCTCGTGGAGGAAGGCTACGACGCGATCGAAATCCCGACCAATTCGCCAGACTGGACGCGCAGCGTGCGCGTCGCCGCCGATGCGTTCGGCAGCCGCGCGCTGATCGGCGCCGGTACCGTGCTGACGACCGCGGACGTCGATGCGCTGGTGGCCGCGGGTGGCCGCCTGGCGGTCACGCCGAACACGCGCCCACCGGTGATCCGGCATGCGGTCGAACGCGGCCTGCAGGTCGCCGCCGGCGTCGCCACCGCGAGCGAAGCCTTCGATGCGCTCGACGCCGGTGCGCAGATGCTCAAGCTGTTCCCCGCTTCCGTCTACGGACCGGCCATGGTGCGTGCCCTGCGCAGCGTGCTGCCGCCGGTTCCCCTATTCGCCGTCGGTGGCGTCACGCCCGACACCCTCTCCGGCTACCTCTCAGCCGGCTGTCAGGGCGCCGGCATCGGCGGCGAACTTTACAAGCCCGGCCAATCGGTCGAGCGCACGCGCGATCACGCGCGACGCTTCCGCCAGGCCTACCTGGACCACGCCGCATGAAGATCGTCCGCGTCAGTACCTTCCACGCCGCCCCGCGCTGGCTCTTCCTCAAGGTGGAGACCGACGAGGGCGTGACCGGCTGGGGCGAGCCCGTCATCGAAGGACGTGCGAGCACGGTGGAAGCGGCGGTTCACGAACTCGCCGACTACCTTGTCGGCCAGGATCCGGCGCGCATCAACGACCTGTGGCAGGTGTTGTATCGCGGCGGCTTCTACCGCGGCGGCGCGATCCTGATGAGCGCTATCGCCGGCATCGACCAGGCGCTGTGGGACATCAAGGGCAAGGCGCTGGGCGTGCCGGTGTACCAGCTGCTCGGTGGCCGCGTGCGCGACCGCATGAAGACGTATCGCTGGGTCGGCGGGGACCGCCCGGCCGACATCGTCGCGCAGATGCAGCGCTACCAGGCACAGGGCTTCGACACGTTCAAGTTCAACGGCACCGAGGAACTGAAGCTGATCGACAGCCCGCGCGCGATCGATGCGGCGGTGGCGAAAGTCGCGGCGATCCGCGACGCGATGGGCGACCGCGTGGACTTCGGCATCGATTTCCATGGCCGCGTCAGCGCGCCGATGGCACGCGTGCTGCTGCGCGAACTGGCGCCGTTCAAGCCGCTGTTCGTCGAAGAGCCGGTCCTGCCCGAACAGTGGGAGTACTACCGTCCGCTGTCCGATGCGACCTCGATCCCGCTTGCCGCCGGTGAGCGCATGTACTCGCGCGCCGAGTTCAAGCCGGTGCTCGCAGCGGGCGGCCTGGCCATCCTGCAACCCGACCTGTCGCACGCCGGCGGCATCACCGAGTGCGTGAAGATCGCCGCGATGGCCGAAGCGCACGACGTGGCGCTGGCGCCGCATTGCCCGCTGGGCCCGGTCGCGCTGGCGGCCTGCCTGCAGGTGGACTTCGTCGCCCACAACGCGATGCTCCAGGAGCAGAGCATCGGCATCCACTACAACACGGGGGCCGACCTGCTGGATTACGTGCTCAACAAGGAAGATTTCCGCTGCGACGACACCGGCAGCATCGCCGCGCTGCCCAAGCCCGGGCTGGGCGTGGAGATCGACGAAGAACGCCTGGTCGACGCGCACCGGCATCCGCCGCGCTGGCGCAACCCGTTGTGGCGGCACGCCGATGGCAGCGTGGCCGAGTGGTGATGCGGTGACCACGGCGCTGGCGACCCTGGCCGTCGACAGCCGCTGCACGCTGGGCGAAGGCATCCTGTGGTGCGATCGCCGGCGCGTCCTGTACTGGACCGACATCCTCGCCGCCGAGTTGTGGCGGCACGATCCCGACAGCGGCCACACGCACACGTGGTCATTGCCCGCCCCACTGGGCTGCCTCGCGCTCGCGGAAGACGGGCGCCTGCTGCTGGGCTTGGCCAAGGGCCTCTACGCGAGCGATGTCGAAGCGCAGCTCGCCACCCGCGAACTCGCCCTGGAGAAACTGGCCGACGTCGACGCCGACGACCCGATGACCCGCGTCAACGACGGCCGCGCTGACCGGCACGGCGGCTTCGTGTTCGGCACCAAGAGCGAGCACGCCGACCTGCGGCCGACGGGCCGCTTCCACCAGTACACCGCGGCGCATGGCCTGCGCGAACTCGCGCTGCCGCGCGCCGCCATTCCGAATTCGATCTGCTTCGACGCCACCGGCACGCGGATGTACTTCTGCGATTCGGTGACGCCGCGGATCCTGCAGTGCCGCTACGACGCCGCGACGGCGACCGTGTCCCACATCGACGTGTTCGTCGACCTCGACCTGCCCGGCGCCGAACCCGATGGCTCGATCGTCGATGCCGAGGACGCGCTGTGGAATGCGCAGTGGGGCGCCGGACGCGTGGTGCGCTACTTGGCGGACGGCCGCATCGACCGCGTCGTCACGGTGCCGGCCCCGCAGCCGTCGTGCTGCGTGTTGCGCGACGACACGCTGTACGTGACCAGCGCACGCGTCGGCCTCGACGCCGCGGCGCTCGCCACGTCGCCACTGTCGGGCGGCGTGTTCGCCCATCGCCTCCCGCGCGCGTTGGCGCGCGAAACCGATCGGGTGCGGCTGCCATGATCGCCGTCGACTGGGGTACCAGCAGCCTGCGCCTGTACCGGATGGCCGACGACGGCCAGGTGCGCGAACGCCGCCGCAGCGACCAGGGCGTACTGGCGTGCGCGGGCCGTTTCGGCGACGTGCTCGCGCAGGAAATCGCCGGCTGGGACGACACCGACATCCTGCTGTGCGGCATGGTCGGCGGACGTGGCGGCTGGCACGAGATGCCGTACCTGCCGTGCCCGGCCGGCAACCATGCGCTAGCGATGGGCATGCAGCGCTTCCATCCGCCGGGCTTCGACGATCGCGCGCTGTGGCTGGTACCCGGCCTGCGCGACAGCGACTCGGACAGCGTGCCGGACGTGATGCGCGGCGAGGAAACCCAGCTCGCGGCGTTGCTCGACGCCCTGCCCGGCGGCACCCACCTCGTCTGCCTGCCGGGCACCCACAGCAAATGGGTCACCGTGCGCGATGGCCAGGTGCACCGCATCGCCACCGCGATGACCGGCGAACTCTTCGCGCTGTTGCGCCAGCACAGCATCCTCGGCCGGCTGATGCCGGCCGGCGAGGTGCGCTTCGATGGCTATGCCTTCGATGCCGGACTCAAGCGCAGCGCAGAAGGCGGTGGCCTGCTCCATCACCTGTTCGGCGTGCGCACCACCGGCCTGTTCCAGCAACTGGCCGAAGCCGCACTCCCGTCTTATCTGTCCGGCCTGCTGATCGGCCACGAACTGCGTGCCTCCGGGTTGCTGTCGCATGCACCGCGTCCGGCGCAGGTGCACCTGATCGGCAACGACCGCCTGTTGGCGTCCTATGCGCACGCGCTCACCACGCTGGGCGTGGGCGTGCAGCGCCATCCCGAAGACCTGTCCGCGCGTGGCCTGCACGCACTGTGGGCGCGACGCGCCGCCGCTGTCTCCTGAGAGGAACCTGCGATGCTGAAACACGGTGCATGGGCACTGGCGATGTGGCTGGCCGCCGGGACGGCGTGGGCGGGCGATGCGGTGTTCCGCGAGGTGCGCTACCAGGGCGACGATGGCGGCCCGCCGGTTACCGCCAACGAATACCGGAATCCCGTGGTCGCCGGCTTCTATCCGGATCCGTCCGCGATCCGGGTGGGCGACGACTTCTACCTGGTGACATCGACGTTCGGTTATTTCCCCGGCCTCCCGATCTTCCACAGCACCGACCTGGTGTCGTGGACGCAGGTCGGCAACGCGATCCATCGTCCCAGCCAGATCAACTACGGCGAGAAGGAAGAACTGACGCGCGGTTTGTTCGCCGCCACCCTCGCCCACCACGACGGCACCTTCTACATCGCCAACACCTGCTTCTACTGCGACCGCGGCAACTTCGTGGTGACGGCGAAGGATCCGGACGGGCCGTGGTCGGATCCGATCTGGCTCGGCGTCAGCGGCATCGACCCTTCGCTGTTCTTCGACGACGACGGCAGCGCGTGGGTCGTGCACAACGACGTGCCCGACGGGAAGCTCCGCTACGACGGCCACCGCGCGATCTGGCTGCAGCGCTTCGATTTCGCGAAGCGCGAACGCGTCGGCAAGCGCCTGCTGCTGGTAGACGGCGGCGCCGATCCGGCGACGAACCCGGAGCATGTGGAAGGCCCGCACATCTTCAAGCACGACGGCTGGTACTACCTGACGGCCGCGGAAGGCGGCACCGGCGAGCAGCACGCGCAGATGGTCTGGCGCAGCCACGCGCTCGCGGGCCCGTACCAACCCGCGCCGTCCAATCCCTCGCTGACCCAGCGCGACCTCGACCCGAAGCGCGCCGATCCGGTGACGTCCACCGGCCACGCGCAGTTCGTGAAACTCAAGGACGGCACGTGGTGGGCAGTGTTCCTCGCCACCCGTCCGTACCGCGGCAACCAGTACAACCTCGGCCGCGAAACCTTCCTGCTGCCGGTGACGTGGAAGGACGGCTGGCCGGTGGTCCTGCCGCGCGGCGAACGCGTGCCGATGGTTGCGAAGCGCCCGGACCTGCCGCGTAACCCGCAGTCGCTGCCGACCAGCGGACCCATGACATGGTCGGAGCGCTTCGACGCACCCACGCTGCCGCTGGCGTGGATGACCCTGCATCCCCCGCTGAGTGCGTGGTATCGCACCGGCAAAGACGGCCTGACGCTCACGCCCGGCGCGATGCCGCTCGGCGGCTTCGGTGCCACGCCCGGCCAGCCGTCCTACGTCGCGCATCGTCTGCAGCACCATCACGCCACGCTGGAAACCACGCTCGCCGCGTTCGATCCGTCGCCCGGCGAACTGGCCGGCCTCGCCTTGGTGCAGAACGAGGTCGGGCACTACGTGCTCGCTGTCGAGCGCGACGAACGCGGACCGGCGGTGTCGTTGTACCGCCGCAGCGGGCGCGACGGTGCGACGGCGGGCGACCGTCTGGCGCGTGTCCCGCTCGACCCAAAGCACGGAGCCGTATCGCTGCGCCTGCGCGTCGCAGGTCCCCGCCTCGATGCGGAGTACGCCCTCGCCGACGGCGTGTGGAGGACGGTCGCGCGCGACCAGGATGCGAGCCTGCTGAGCGTGGAGACGGCGGGCGGCTTCATCGGCAACACGTTCGGACCTTACGCACTGCGTCGCTGATCGCGCGACTACGGGAGTCGGCATGCCAGGCACATCGCGTCGCGGATTGTTCAAGGCCGGCCTCGCCGGCCTGGCGGCATGGCCGCTGTCGTCGCGCGCAGCGGCCGTCACCTGCGCGCCGCCACGCGCGCCGCAGGCCACCGGCGTGGAGGGCCAACGCAAGGCCGACCTCGGCGACGGCACCTATCTCAATCCCATCGTCGCCGGCGATCGTCCCGACCCCACGATCCTCAAGGACGGCAACGACTACTACATGACGTTCTCGTCGTTCGACGCTTATCCCGGCCTGGTGATCTGGCACTCGACCGACCTCGTCAACTGGACACCGCTCGGACCCGCGCTGCACACGCCGGTGGGCACGGTGTGGGCGGTCGACCTGTGCAAGCACGGCGATCGCTATTTCATCTATCTGCCGGCATTGGCGCAGGGCGGCGCGTGGAAGATCCACGTCATCTGGGCCGACGATATCCGCGGCCCATGGAGCGCACCGGTCGACCTGCACATCGACGGCTGCATCGATCCCGGCCATGCCGTGGGCGAAGACGGCCGGCGCTATCTGTTCGTCAACGGCATCCGCAAGGTGCGCCTCACCGATGACGGATTGGCCACGGACGGCGCGCTCGAACCCGCTTACCAACCGTGGCGCTACCCGGACGACTGGATCACCGAGAACTTCGCCCCGGAAGGCCCCAAGCTGACGCGGCGGGGCGACTGGTTCTACCTGGTCACCGCGGTCGGTGGCACGGCCGGTCCCGTGACCGGCCACATGGTGATCGCTGCGCGTTCGCGCTCGATCCACGGCCCGTGGGAGCACTGCCCGCACAACCCGCTGGTGCGTACGCAGAACGAGGCCGAGCCCTGGTGGTCGCGCGGGCACGCGACGCTGGTCGAAGGCCCCGCGGGCGGTTGGTGGATGGTCTATCACGGCTACGAGAACGGCTATCGCACGCTCGGCCGGCAGACGCTGCTGGAGCCGATCGAATGGACGGACGACGGCTGGTTCCGCGCGCGCGGCGGCGACCTCTCGCGTCCGCTGCCGGTGCCGCGCGGTGGCAAAGCAGGCATCGCTGGTGTCGCGCTGTCGGATGATTTCTTGCGCGACCGGCTCGGCACGCAGTGGGCCTTCCACGCACCGCGACCGGACGAGATGCGCCGCGTGCGGTATGGCGCGGCGTCGCTTCGCCTGGCCGGCGCGGGCACCTCGCCTGCGGACGGCAGCGCGCTGGCGTGCATCGTCGGCGACCGTGCCTATCAGGCCGAGGTCACGCTGACGCTGATCGACGGCGGCGAAGGCGGCCTGTTGCTGTTCTATAGCCCGAAGGCCTTCGTCGGCCTGGGCTTTACGCCCGAAGGCTTGCGCGTCTTCCAGTACGCGGAGGAACAGACCTGGGCACGGCAAGCGATGCCGACGCGGCGCGTGCGCCTCCGCCTGACCTACGACCACCACGTCGTGACCTGGCATCACTCGCATGATGAAGGCCGCACCTGGAAGCGCCTGGACACCCGGATGGAAGTGTCCGGCCTGCACCACAACGTGTTTGGTGGCTTTCTGAGCCTGCGGGTGGCGCTGTACAGCGCGGGCGCGGGTGCAGTCGAGTTCAGCGACTTCCGCTACCGCGCCCTCGCCTGAGCATCACGCCATCGGCGAGTCGTGATGGAAGTGCCGCTTGAACGGCACGTCGTCGCGCTTCGGCGCGTCCAGTTCCTGCGCATAGCGATGGCCGGCGTACACCGCATGGGCGATCAGGCCCGGCGCCAGCGCGTCGCCGATGCAGGACACGGTGCGGATCCCCGCCGCCTCCCACTCGCTCTCGCGCTGCTGCAGCGCCTGGTACAGCGCATCGTCCGGCACGCGCGCGGTCACGACCACCACGGCATCGCACGCGAGCGAGGCAGCGGCACCGCTCCACACGTACTCCAGCGCCAGCCCGGTGTCGGCGTAGCCCGTGACCATGTGCGAGACGCATTGCGCCACGCCAAGCTCGGCCATGCGCCACTGGATGTGGCGGTAGTCCAGCGTGTTCGCGCTCCACGAGGCAACGGTGTCGTCCGGGGTGAGGTACGTGACCTCGCACCCGCGCAGGCGCAGGGCTTCGGCGACGACGCTGGCGGTGTAGAAGTAATCGTCGTCGTAGACCACCACGCGACCTTCGGGCCAGCGCCCGTCCATCAGGTCGTCGGGCGTGAAGACGCGCGGGTTGTCGACGAAGTCCGCGACGCCCAAGCCATGCGTGCGGCCGAACCCGTCACGCCGCCAGCGGCACCCCGTGGCGATGACGACGTGGTCTGCACCGAAGTCGATGACATCCTGATCCGTCAGCGCGGAATCGAGATAGGTGCTGACGTTCGCCAGCTTGCCGATCTGCCCCAGCCGCCAGTCGCGCACGCGCGCCCATTCGGCCAGGCCCGGCAGCCGGGCTTCGCGCGTGACGCGCCCGCCCAGTTCGCGCCGCGCCTCGGCGAGATGCACTTCGTACCCACGCTGGCCCAGCGCGCGCGCCGCTTCCAGTCCGGCCGGACCGCCGCCGACCACCAACACGCGGGCCTCGCTCGCTTTCGTGGCGATGCGTTCCGGATGCCATCCCTTGCGCCACTCCTCGCCCATGCTGGGGTTCTGGGTGCAGCGGATCGGCGAGATCGTCATGTCGCCGGACACGCAGATGTTGCAGCCGATGCATTCGCGGATGTCGTCGACGCGCCCTTCCTCGATCTTGCGCGGCAGGTAGGGGTCGGCGATGGAAGGGCGTGCTGCGCCGATCAGGTCGATCACGCCGCGCCGGATCTGCGACACCATCGTGTCGGGCGAGGTGAAGCGGCCCACGCCGACCACCGGCTTCGTGGTCGCCTTGCGGACGAAATCGATGAAGGGCTCCTGCGCACCTTCGCGGGCGAAGCGCGACGGCACCGAGTCGTTGTACCAGGCCGCGAGATTGACGTCCCACAGGTCCGGCAGCTCGGCCAGCAGGCCGACGATGTCCTGCGCCTCGGCCAGCTCGACGCCGCCCGGGCCCAGCAGCTCTTCGGTGGCGAAGCGCAGCGCGACGGCGCAGCGATGGCCGACCGCTTCGCGCGTGTCCTGCAGCACTTCGCGCAACAGGCGAACGCGGTTCTCCAGCGAGCCACCATAGGCGTCGCTGCGCTGATTGCGGCGGCGCTGCAGGAAGTGCATCGGCAACGACAGGTCGTGCGCAGCGTAGACATAGACGATGTCCATGCCGGCCTTCATGCCGCGCACGGCCGCGGCGCGGTGCCATCGCCGGTACGCGGCGATATCGCGCAGGTCCATCGCGCGCGCCTGCGCCGGATAGCCGTATTTCGATGGCTGGTGCGACGGCGCCAGCAGTACCTCGCGCGAGTACAGGTTGGACGCGGTCGGTCCGTTATGCGACAGCTCCACGGCTGCGAGCGCGCCGTGCGCGTGCACCTTGTCGCACATCAGTGCCAGCGCCGGGATGTCGCGGTCGTCCCACAGGCGCGCCTCGACATACGGCGTCAGGTCACTGCTGGGGTGGATCTCGCACTCTTCGGTCGACACCACGCCCCAGCCGCCTTCGGCCTTCACCTCGCGCATGGCCACGTGGGCCAGCGGCATCGCATGGCCCATGCCGTTGCAGTGCGGCACCTGGAAGAAGCGGTTCTTCGTCGTCACCGGACCGATGCGCACCGGCTCGAACAGGATGTCGTAGCGCGGATCACGCATGTGGCACCGCGTTGCCTGGGCGACGGCGCAAGAAGAAGTAAATCGGCAGTCCGGCGACCATCAACGCCAGCGCCAGCCAGAAGGGCTGTGCGCCCATGCCGATGAAGGCGAATACCGTATAGGCCGTGCCGAGCACCGCGGCGACGAGCAGGTCGCGCCCGGCGTCGCGATGGCCGCGCCACCAGAGCACGCCGAGCGCCAGCGAACAGCCCAGGTAAAGCGGCAGGTTGGCCGCGGTAACCACGGTGCTGAGGAAGGTGAAACCCGCCACCGCGGATTCGCTGTAGTTCATCAGCACCATCGCACTGGCCAACGAGGCGGTCAGCACCAGCGCTGCCGTGGGCGCGCCATGCGTGTTGGTGCGTGCTAGGAACTTGGGCATCGTGCCGTTCTCGGCCATCGTGCGCATCATCTCGCCGCTCAACAGCGTCCAGCCGTTCAAGGCACCGAGACCGCTGACGACGACGAACAACGCGATCCAGCGGCCGGTGCCCTCGCCGGCGAAGCGATCCATCACCAGCGCGAAGGGGGCGCTGGACTGGGCGAGCTCGGCATGCGGCAGCAACAGCAAGGGCACGGCGGAGACGACGAGGTAGATGGCCGCGGTGATGCCGGTGCCGGTCATCGTGGCGCGCGGAATGGTACGGCCGGGGTCCTGCACTTTCGCGGCGGGGATCGTCGCCGATTCGATGCCCAGCATCGCGAACAACGCCAGCGTGGAGGCCGCCATCGCATCGCCCAGGCTGATCGGCTTCGCTGGCGGGTGCGCGCCGAACGAGGCGGGCGCATCGAGCAGCATCCACGCGCCGAGCACGGCCACGGCCAGCATCGGCAGCAGCTTCATCACCGTGGTCACCACCTGCACGCGGCCGCCCGCGCGCACGCCCAGCAGGTTGACGCCCACGAACAGCCACAGCACGCCCAGGCCCAACACGGCCGGTTGCACGCGCGCCAGCGGCGGGAAGATCGCCGCGGCGTAGCCGGCCACGCCGGTGGCCAGTGCGGCGAGGGTGATCCAGTTCGACACCCAGTACGACCACAGCACCGCATACGCCGGCAGGTCGCCCAGCGTGTGCTTCACATAGCCGTAGGGCCCGTCCGCGCCCGGCTGCAGGCGCGCCAGCCGGGCGAGCACGCGGGCCAGGGCGAGGCAGCCCAGCACCGTGATGCCCCAGCCCAGCAGCGCGTTGTAGCCGAACGGTGCCAGCGAGGCCGGCAGCACGAAGATGCCCATGCCGATGGTGTTGCCCACCACCAGCGCGGTGCAGGTCCAGAAGCCGATCTTGCGCGCGTCGCGTTGCATGCGCGTCAGTCCCGCGCCACCGGCACGCCCGCCTTCACCACGCCGCGCACCTGCTGCAGGCAGGCGATGTCGGCCAGCGGATCGCAGGCCAGGGCGACGAGATCAGCGAACTTGCCCGGGGTGATCGAGCCCAGCTCCTTTTCCTTGCGCAGCAGACGCGCCGACTCCAGCGTCGCCGCGCGGATGGCCTGCAGCGGGGTCATGCCGTAGCGGACCATGTAGGCGAATTGCCGCGCATTGTCGCCGTGCGGGTAGACGCCGCTGTCCGTGCCGTAGGCGATGTTGACGCCCGCGGCGACGGCCCTGCGAAAGCCCTCGCGCTGCGCCTCGGTCGTGTCCAGGTTCTTGCGCAGGATCTCGGCGGACCAGCCGTCGCGCCGGCCCACCGTATCGATGTAGTCGCCGTTGTAGATGTCGGCGACCAGGAAGGTGCCGTGCTGCTTTATCAATGCGATGGCTTCGTCGTCCATCAGCGAGCCGTGTTCGATCGAGCGCACGCCTGCACGCACGGCACGCTTGATGCCTTCCGCACCGTGCGCGTGGGCGGCGACGAAACTGCCACGGCGTTCGGCTTCCTCCACCGCCGCCCGGATCTCGGCTTCGGTGTACTCGGACTGCCCGGGCTCGGTGCCATCGGCCAGCACCGCGCCCGTGGCGATCAACTTGATGAAGTCGGCGCCCGCGTCGAGGATCTCGTTCACCCGTTGGCGCACCTCCGCTTCGTTGTCCGCGACGCCACGGCGGAAGATCGCCGGCAGCGCCGTCCCCGCAGGCAATCCGGTGATCTCGCCCCCACCCCCGGTGACAGTGACGTAGGTGCCGGCAACGAACATGCGCGGCCCGGGCACGAGGCCGGTGTTGATCGCATCGCGCAATTGCACGTCGGCGAAGCCGCGATAGACCCCGACATCGCGCACCGTGGTGAAGCCGGCCTGCAGGGTGGCCCGCGCATTGCGCGCGCCGATGAAGGCGTCGCGCGCGGCATTGCTCCTCAGCGGCGTCGCAGGATCGCCATAGGGCCCTTCGTCGGCCAGGTGCGTGTGCATGTCCATCAGGCCGGGCACCACCGTCAGGGTGGACCAGTCCAGGACGCGGACATCCGGATCGATGCCTTTCTTGGGCGGCGCGATCGACACGATGCGGCCGTCGCGGATCAGGATGTCGCGATCGGTAAGGATCCGCCCCGTTTCGACCTCGAGCACGCGACCTGCCTGGATCATCAGGTCCTGCGCGCTGGCGGGCGAGACGATGGCGGCCAGCAGCAGCGCCGCCTGCCACCGGTCACGCATCGCCATACGCCGCCCTCAACAGATTGTGGAAATGCCACACGCCGCTCTCGCGCTTCGGGCACAACCGGCCCGCCTCGTAGAAGCCGGACGCCAGGCCCTGCTGCACCGCCTCGCAGATGTGGATGTCCTCGTCCTGCACTTCATTACTGAAGGCCTGGTCGTTGGCGATGCGGGCCAGCGCGGCTTCGTCCTGCGCGTAGTAGTAGTCGAACTCGACGCGGCAGCGGTCCGGCCCCAGCGGCAGGATCCGGTTGGTCTGCAGCCGTCCCGGCATGATGTTGAGCATCACGTTGGGATAGACGAAGTAGTAGAACGCGTCGCCATCACCGTAGATGTCGCCGCTGTTGCGCAGCGGCGAATGCTGCAGCGAATGCCACGGAAACAGCTCGGTGTCGTAGGCGCGGTAATCGAGCACCTTCGACAGCCCCGGGTGCACGTGCGGCAGGTGGTAGCCCTCGAGGAAGTTGTCCACGTAGACCTTCCAGTTGCACGCGATGTCGTAGCTGTCACGACGATGGAAGCGCATCGCGGCCAGATCGATCGGCGCGATGCGGTCGGCGATGCCGCCGTAGACCTCGTCGAATGGCGGCACGTCCTCGTGCAGGGCGACGAACACCAGGCCCTGCCAGGCGTGCACGCGCAGCGGCGGCAGGCGGATCTCGGCCATGTCGAAGTCGGCCGCGCCCTGCATTTCCGGGGCGCTGCGCAGCTGCCCGTCCAGCGTGTAGGTCCAGCCGTGGTATTTACAGTGCAGCGCCCGTGCGCCCTTGCCGTTGCACAGCGCCAGCGGGCCGGCCCGGTGGCGGCATACGTTCGGGAAGGCGCGCAGCACGCCGTCCTGGCCGCGCACCACCAGCACCGGGACGCCGCCGACCCGTTCGACCACATGGTCGCCCGGCTCGGCGAGCTGCCCTTGGTGGGCGACCAGCTGCCAGCTGCGTTGGAAGACGGCGGCCTGCTCCATCGCCAGCATCGCCTCGCCGGCGTAGAACCGGGCGGGCAGCGCGCGGGCGTGCTCCAGGGGAAGGGGGCTGGCGGTGCTTGGCATGGCGATCCCGTCGATGGCGGTTCGCCGTACCCGATGCCGGCGAACGGCGCCGCCCAAGCCTACGCGGAGGCGGGGGGTGCGGCACAGTCCCCCGCACCGGAACGCGACGTGCGCCGGCTTCGGATGCACCGGCTTGGTGCGCGCAGGCGTGACGAAAGTTGGATTACTTTTTGCCGGTTCGTTTTTTTCGCATCAGGCGTATTCCTGACCTATCCAATCGCCCCGGTTCGCCTATAGATTGAAAGCGAGGGGCCACCACCGCGGGGAATCGGATTGGAACGACCGATGGACGATCGTGGACGCATCACCGACCTGTTGCACAGGGACGGTGCATGACCGCCGCCGCTTCGCCCACCGGCACCCTCGACACCGCCCTGGATCATGCCCGCCACCTGCTGGCGAACGATCCGGCAATGGCCGCCCAGCAGGCCAGCGAGATCATCCGCGTGGTCGGCCGCCACCCGATGGCGCTGCTGATCCTGGCCGCCTCGCACCGCGTCCGCGGCCAGGCGACCCATGCGCTCGACGTGCTGGAACCGCTGGTGCGCGAACACCCGCAGTGGGCACTGGCCCATCTCGAACACGGGCTGGCGCTGGGCCGAGCCGGCCGCGGCGATGACGCCGTGCCCGCCCTGCGTCGCGCCCTCGCCCTGAAGATCGACCTTCCGCAGGCCTGGCGCGAACTGGGTGACCACCTCGCTGCGATGGACGACACCGACGGTGCCGCCGCCGCCTACCTGCAACACACACGCTATTCGACGCGTGACCCTGAACTGATGCAGGCCGCCGGCGCGCTCGCCGACAACCGCATTCCCGAGGCCGAGGCGCTGTTGCGCGCCCGCCT
Organism: Pseudoxanthomonas sp.; assembly: GCA_047600885.1. GTDB lineage: Bacteria > Pseudomonadota > Gammaproteobacteria > Xanthomonadales > Xanthomonadaceae > Pseudoxanthomonas_A. Next base: position 885,350 of record JASGKE010000002.1, read on the forward strand.
GAAGCGCACGCCTACCGACGTCGCCGCGATCCGCATGCTGGCCGAAGTCGCCGCGCGCGTCGGCCGCATCGACGATGCGGATGCCTTGCTCGCGCGTTGCCTGGAACTCGCACCGGACTTCCATGCCGCCCGGCAGAACCATGCGCTGGTGCTGCATCGTGCCAACCGTCCGCAGGAGGCCCTGCGGGCCATCGATGCGCTGCTGGCGCACGACCCCGACAACCCCGCGCACCTCAATCTCAAGGCGGTGGTCCTGTGCCGCGTGGGCGACTACGAACCCGCACTCGCGCTGTACGAGCGCGTGCTGGCGTCCTACCCGGACCAGGCCAGGATCTGGATGAGCTACGGCCACGCGCTGAAGACGGCCGGCCACGCCGCGCGCGCGATCGAGGCGTACCGTCGTGCGCTCGCACGGGAGCCAGGCTTCGGCGAAGTCTGGTGGAGCCTGGCCAACCTGAAGACCTTCCGCTTCAGCGACGATGACGTCGCGACCATGCGCGCACAGCGTGCACGCGACGACCTGGCCGACGACCATCGCCTGCACCTGGACTTCGCGCTCGGCAAGGCACTGGAAGACGCGGCCGAGTACGCCACCTCGTTCGCGCATTACCGCGACGGAAATGCGTTGCGCCGCACGCAGCTCGCCTACAGCGCCGACGACACGCAAGCGCGCGTCGAACGGTTGAAGGCTACGCATACCGCCGCGTTCTTCGCTGCGCGCGCAGGCCGAGGCTGCGATGTGGCGGACCCGATCTTCATCGTCGGCATGCCGCGCGCAGGCTCCACGCTGCTGGAGCAGATCCTGGCCAGCCACTCGGCGGTGGAAGGCACGATGGAACTGCCCGAGATCACCTCGATCACGCGCGACCTTCGCGCACAGGCGCGGGCGGACGGCGCGGAGACCTACCACGACCTGCTGGCGGACCTGGACGGCGATGCGCTGCGCATGCTCGGCGAGCGTTACCTCGAGACGACGCGCATCCACCGCAAGTCGGGCCGCCCGTTCTTCATCGACAAGATGCCGAACAACTTCGCCCACACCGGCCTGATCCATCTGATGCTGCCGAACGCGAAGATCATCGACGCGCGCCGCCATCCGCTGGCCTGCGGCTTCTCCGGCTTCAAGCAGCACTTCGCCCGCGGCCAGGGCTTCAGCTACGGGCTGGAGGACATCGGGCGCTATTACCGCGACTACGTGGCGCTGATGGCGCACTACGACGCGGTGCTGCCCGGGCGCGTGCACCGGGTGATCTACGAGCAGCTGGTGGACGACACCGAAGTCGAGGTGCGCCGCCTGCTGGAGTATTGCGGGCTGCCGTTCGAGGACGGCTGCTTGCGCTTCTTCGAGAACGCGCGGCCCGTCAGGACCGCCAGTTCCGAACAGGTCCGCCAGCCGATCTATCGCGAAGGCGTGGATCACTGGCGGCATTACGAACCGTGGCTAGAGCCGCTGAAGAACGCCTTGGGGCCTGTGTTGGGCGCCTATCCGGCGGTTCCGGATTCCACGGAGGGCAGTTCCATCCCCGATTGACCATCATCACTGGAGAGAGGTGAGCTGGATGAGTACCCGTAGCAGAAGAAAACCGGGGCGGCGCGATCCGTCGACCCTGGCGAGGTTCCCGTTGACCGCCGCGATCTACCTCGCGTTCGGTGCCACCGCAATGGCCCAGGACGCACCCGCCACGCCACCCTCCGAGGGCGAGCGCGCCGCCGCCACGCTGGACACCGTCACGGTGACGGCGCAGAAGCGCGTGGAGAACCTGCAGGAAGTGCCGATCAGCATCCAGGTGCTGGGCACGGAGCAGTTAAAGAACCTCAACGTCACCGATTTCGATGACTACGTGAAGTACCTGCCCAGCGTGTCGTACCAGTCGGCAGGCCCGGGCTTCGCGCAGATCTACATGCGCGGCGTCGCCAGCGGTGGCGATGGCAACCACTCCGGTTCGCTGCCCAGCGTGGGCGTGTACCTGGACGAACAGCCGGTCACCACCATCCAGGGCCCGCTGGACATCCACATCTACGACATCGACCGCGTCGAATCGCTGGCCGGCCCGCAGGGCACGCTGTACGGCGCCAGTTCGCAGGCGGGCACGCTGCGCATCATCACCAACAAGCCCGACCCCACCGGCTTCGCCGCCGGTTACGGGCTGGAAGTGAACAGCGTCAGCCATGGCGGCATCGGCCACGTCGCGGAGGGCTTCCTCAACCTGCCGATGAGCGATCGCGCGGCGATCCGCCTGGTCGCCTGGAACAAGCACGACGCCGGCTACATCGACAACGTGTATGGCACGCGCACGTTCCCCTCGTGGGACGCCGACTCCGGCGGCAACGGCACCATCGACAACGCCGACCGCGCGAAGAAGGACTACAACGAAGTCGACACCACCGGCGCGCGCCTGGCGTTGAAGGTGGACCTCAACGACACCTGGTCGATCACCCCGACGATCATGGGCCAGCAGCAGAAGTCCAAGGGCGGCTTCGCGGTCGACCCGCAGGTGGGCGAACTGGCGCTGACCCACTTCTACCCGGAGAGTTCCGACGACCGCTGGTGGCAGGCCGCGCTGACGGTGGAAGGCAAGATCGGCAACTTCGACCTGACCTACGCGTTCGCACGCCTGGATCGCGACGTCGACGTCGAGCAGGACTACAACGACTACGCGTTCTGGTACGACACCCTGGCGGCGTACGGCGCGTACACCTGTTCGGATTTCGATCCCGATACGTTCACCTGCGCGCCCGGCTCGCTGGTCAATCCGTCGCAGTACATCCAGGGCGTGGACGGCTACAAGAAGACCAGCCACGAGCTGCGCATCGCGTCGCCGACCGAGAACCGTTTCCGGTTCGTCGCCGGCGTGTTCATGCAGGACCAGGAACACGACATCGAGCAGCGCTACAAGATCGATGGCCTGTCGCCGGTGCAGTCGGTCACGGGCTGGCCGGACACCATCTGGCTGACCAAGCAGCTACGCCAGGACAAGGACAAGGCGGTGTTCGGCGAGCTGAGCTTCGACATCACCGAAGACCTGACCGCCACCGCCGGCGCGCGCTGGTTCGAGGTCGACAACAGCCTGAAGGGGTTCTTCGGCTTCGCCGACTGGGGCTGGGTGTCGAGCTACGGCGAGGCGGCTTGCCCGGACGGCGCGCCGACCTTCAACGGCGCACCCTGCAGCTTCTTCGACAAGCGGGTGAAGGAGAACGGCCACATCGGCCGCTTCAACCTGACCTGGCGGATCGACGACACCAAGATGATCTACGGCACCTGGTCGGAAGGCTTCCGCCCCGGCGGCATCAACCGCCGCGGCACGCTGCCGCCCTACCTGTCGGACTACCTGACCAACTACGAGTTCGGCTGGAAGACCACCTGGCTGGAAAACCGCCTCTCGTTCAACGGCTCGGTGTTCCGCCAGGACTGGGAGGACTTCCAGTTCTCCATCCTCGGCGCCAACGGCCTGACCGAGATCAAGAACGCCAACCAGGCGCGCATCAACGGCGCCGAGTTCTCGCTGGCGTTCGCGGCGACCTACAACCTGCAGCTGACGGCCGGCGCCGCGTTCTACGACGCGGAGCTGACCGAGAACTACTGCGGCTTCACCGACGACGACGGCAACCCGGTCACGGAGTGCGCGGACCCCGAGGCGCCGGAGGGCACGCAGCTGCCGGTCACGCCGAAGGTCAAGGGCAACCTGACCGCGCGCTACACGTTCGACATGGCGGGTGGCGAAGCCTTCCTGCAGGGTGCGGTGGTACATGTCGGTGATCGCAAGTCCGACCTGCGCCTGGCCGAACGCGAGATCCTCGGCGACCTGGATGCGTACACCACGGTCGATGTGTCGGCCGGCTACCGTCGCAACAACTGGAAGGTGGACGTGTACGTCAACAACCTGTTCGACGAGCGTGGCGAGCTGAGCCGCTTCACCCAGTGCGCCGAGGCCGTCTGCGGTGCCGCGGGCGTGGTGCCGGAGTATCCGAACGGCCAGGTCTACACGGTCGTCTCGCAGCCCCGCACGATCGGCCTGCGATTCTCGCAGGAGTTCTGACGCAGTACGCGCCGGAATGCGGCAACGAAAAGCCCCGGTGCGAACCGGGGCTTTTTTCCAGAAGCCGGGGCGGTCAGGGATCGCGCGAAGTCGCCTCGCGGTCGTTCTAGCGCATCTCGTACCACATGCCATTGAGGATGGCGAAGCTCGCCGCCAGGCCGGCGCCCAGGATCCAGCTGAAGTACCACATGCGAAGGCCTCCTCAGTACGCGTTGGGGTTGCGCCCCATGCCCGCCTGGTCGACTTTGCCGCGCAACACGCGGAAGACCCAGGCGGTATAGAGCAGGATGATGGGCAGGAAGAACGCCGTGGCCAGCAGCATGATGAACAGCGTCATGTGGCTGGACGATGCGTCCCACAGGGTCAGGCTGGAGCCCGCCTGCGTGGACGACGGCAGCAGGAACGGAAACGTGGCCAGTCCCTCGGTCAGGATGATGCCGGCGATGCTGACCGAGGACGCCAGGAACGCCAGCCCCGCCCGGCCGGCGCGCAACAGCACCGCACTCAGCAATGCTCCCGCCACGCCCAGCGCCGGCAGCAACCAGGTGAGCGGCCAGCGCGCGTAGTTGTCCATCCACGCGCCGGCCTGGGCCACGGCGACCTTGGCCAGCGGATTGGACGGGCCGGCAGGATCCATCGCCACCTGCAGCGCGTAGCCGTCGATGCGCGCGACCCAGAAGCCGCCGATCACGAACAGCACGGCCGTGGCCAGCGCCGCGATGCTGCCGTAGCGGCGCGCGCGTTCGGCGATGGCACCGGACGTCTTCATCGCCAGCATGCCGGCGCCATGCATGACCAGCATCGCCACGCTGACCAGCCCGCACAGCAGCGCGAAGGGCGTGAGCAGGCCGAACAGCCCGCCTTCGTAGAAGATCCGCAAGGTCTCGTCGAAATGGAACGGCACCCCGAGCAGCACGTTGCCCATCGCCACGCCGAACACCAGCGCCGGCACCAGCCCGCTGACGAACAACGCCCAGTCCCACGCGGCGCGCCAGCGCGGATCGGGCACCTTGCTGCGGAACTTGAACCCGACCGGCCGCAGGATCAGCGCGAACAGGATCAGGAACATCGCGATGTAGAACCCGGAGAAGCTGACGGCGTACAGCGGCGGGAACGCCGCGAAGATCGCGCCGCCACCGAGGATCAGCCACACCTGATTGCCTTCCCATACCGGGCCGATGACGTTCAGCACGATGCGGCGTTCTTCGTCGGTGCGCGCCACCGCGGGCAGCAGCGTCGCCACGCCCAGGTCGAAGCCGTCCATGATCGCGAAGCCGATCAACAGGATGCCCAGCAGCAGCCACCAGATCAGGCGCAGCGTGGCGTAGTCGAGGGGAATCGTGTCCATGCGCGTCTCCCGTCAGCCCGCCGGGGCCGGTTGTGGCGCGCCGATCGCGTCGGGTGCCGGTTCGGACAGGTGTTCGGGGCCTTTCAGGATCAGCTTGCGCATCAGCCAGACCTCGATGACGGCCAGCACCGTGTAGACCAGCACGAAGCCGCTGAGGGTGATGATGATCTGGTGCAGCTTCAGCCCGGAGGCCGCCAGGAACGTCGGCAGCACGCCGTCGATGATCCACGGCTGGCGCCCGTACTCGGCGATCAGCCAACCCGCCTCGATCGCCAGCCATGGCAAGCGGCAGGCTCCAGAACGCCACCTTCAGGAACCATCGGTAGCGGTCCAGCCGCTGCCGGCTGGCGAGATAGAACGCGACGGCGAAGAAGGCGATGAAGTAAAAACCCAGCCCCGCCATCAGGCGGAAGCTCCAGAACAGCGGCGCCACGTGCGGAATGGTGTCGTGCGCGGCCTGGGCGATCTCCTCTTCGGTCGCGTTGCCGATGTCCTCGCGGTAGCGCTTGAGCAGCAGCGCATGGCCGATGTCGCGCCAGTGCGCCTCGAAGATGTAGCGCGCGGTGCCGTCGTTGCGGTTCGCGCGCAGCTTCTGCAGCGCCTCGTAGCCCATCAGGCCGTTGCGGATGCGGCCTTCGGCGCGCTCCACCAGTTCCAGGATGCCCGGCATCTCGGTATTGAACGAGCGCGTGCCGATCAGGCCCATCACGTACGGGATGTGCAGCGCGTAGTGGTTGGTCTGGTTCTTCTGGTCGGGGATGGCGAAGGCGTTGAAGCCGGCCGGTGCGGGCTCGGTCTCCCACATGGCCTCGATCGCGGCCAGCTTCATCTTCTGGTGCTCGCTGGTGGCGTAACCGCTCTCATCGCCCAGCACCACCACCGACAGGGCCGCGGCCAGGCCGAAGCTCGCGGCCACCGCCATCGAACGCTTGGCGAAGTCGGCGTTGCGGCCGCGAAGCAGGTAGAACGCACTGATCGCCATGACGAACATCGCGCCGGTGACATAGCCGGCCGACACGGTGTGGACGAACTTGGCCTGCGCCACCGGGTTGAAGATCACCGCCATGAAATCGGTGATCTCCATGCGCATGGTCTCGGGGTTGAAGACCGCGCCCACCGGGTTCTGCATCCAGCCGTTGGCGACCAGGATCCACAGCGCCGAGAAGTTCGACCCCAGCGCGACCAGCCAGGTGACCACCAGGTGCTGCACCTTGCTCAGCCTGTCCCAGCCGAAGAAGAACAGGCCGATGAAGGTCGCTTCGAGGAAGAACGCCATCAGGCCTTCGATGGCCAGCGGCGCACCGAAGATGTCGCCGACGTAATGGCTGTAGTACGACCAGTTCATGCCGAACTGGAACTCCATCACGATGCCGGTGGCCACGCCCATCGCGAAATTGATGCCGAACAGCGTGCCCCAGAACAAGGTCATGCGCCGCCAGATGTCGCGCCCTGTCATGACATAGACGCTCTCCATGATCGCGATCATGAAGGACAGCCCCAGGGTCAGGGGCACGAAAAGGAAGTGATACATTGCCGTCAGCGCGAATTGCAGACGGGACAGTTCGACGACGGTCATGTCCGGCATGGGGATGCGGCTCCCGGTTGTCTGGTGGGGATTCTAGCCCTCCCCCTGTCATGGACGGGGGCGACCATCTGTCGCACCCCCCTTCGCCCTGCCCTGCGGCATCCTGCGCGCCCCGCGGCCACCGGCCGGCGGGTGGGGGTTGATCCTGATCAATGCGGCCCGGCTGGCCGGACCCGAAAATCCACCGTACCAGAATAGGAGAGGCCGCATGCAAGGCGTCCAGGGGACTTACAACGACAAGGTGGTGCGCCAGTTCACGGTGATGACCGTGGTCTGGGGCATCGTGGGGATGCTGGTGGGGGTGCTGATCGCCGCGCAGCTGTACTGGCCGGCGCTGAATTTCGACCTGCCGTGGCTGAGCTATGGCCGGCTGCGCCCGCTGCACACCAACGCGGTGATCTTCGCGTTCGGCGGCTGCGCCCTGTTCGCCACCAGCCTGCACGTGGTGCAGCGGACCAGCCACGTGCGGCTGATCTCGGACAAGCTGGCGGCGTTCGTGTTCTGGGGCTGGCAGCTGGTCATCGTGGCCGCGGCGGTGTCGCTGCCGCTGGGCCTGACCCAGGGCAAGGAATACGCCGAGCTGATCTGGCCGATCGACGTGCTGATCGCGGTGGTCTGGGTGTCCTATGCCGTGCTGTTCTTCGGCACCATCGCCAAACGCGCGGTGAAGCACATCTACGTGGCGAACTGGTTCTTCGGCGCCTACATCATCGCCGTGGCGCTGCTGCACATCGTCAACAGCCTGGCCCTGCCCAGCGGCCTGCTGCACTCCTACCCGATCTACAGCGGCGCCGTCGACGCGATGGTGCAGTGGTGGTACGGCCACAACGCGGTGGGCTTCTTCCTGACCGCGGGCTTCCTCGGGATGATGTACTACTTCGTGCCGAAGCAGGCCGGACGCCCGGTTTACTCCTACCGCCTGTCGATCGTGCACTTCTGGGCGCTGATCGCCATCTACATGTGGGCCGGCCCGCACCACCTGCACTACACGGCGCTGCCGGACTGGGCGCAGAGCCTGGGCATGGTCTTCTCGCTGATCCTGCTGGCCCCCAGCTGGGGCGGCGCCATCAACGGCGTGCTGACCCTCTCGGGCGTGTGGCACAAGCTGCGCACCGATCCGATCCTGAAGTTCCTGATCGTCTCGCTGTCGTTCTACATGATGTCGACCTTCGAAGGTCCGATGATGTCGATCAAGACGGTCAACTCGCTGAGCCATTACACCGACTGGACCATCGGGCACGTGCACGCCGGCGCCCTGGGCTGGGTGGCGATGATCACCATCGGCTCGGTCTACGCGATGCTGCCCAAGCTGCTGGGCCGCGAGCAGATGCATTCGGTCAAGGCCATCGACACGCACTTCTGGCTGCACACGCTGGGCGTGGTGTTCTACATCGCCTCGATGTGGATCGCCGGCGTCATGCAGGGCCTGATGTGGCGTGCCACCAACGCCGACGGCACGCTGACCTACAGCTTCGTCGAGGCGTTGAACGCCACCTACCCCTACTACCTGGTCCGCCTGGGCGGCGGCCTGCTGGTCTTCTGCGGGATGTTGCTGATGGCCTGGAACACCTGGAAGACCTTCCAGGCAGCCAAGTCCGTCGCGCCGCAGCCGATCCTGCAGCCCGATGCCAGCCAAGCGCGCGCCTGAGGAACTGACGACATGAGCAACGGAAATTCGCACGAGAAAGTCGAGAAGAACGTCGGCCTGATGGCGGTGCTGATCGCGGTGGCGGTGTCGTTCGGCGGCCTGGCCGAGATCGTCCCCCTGATGTTCCAGGCCGAGGCGATCAAACCGCTGGAAGGCGTGAAGCCCTACCCGGCGCTGCAACTGGCCGGCCGCGACATCTACATCCGCGAGGGCTGCTACAACTGCCACTCGCAGATGGTCCGCACATTGCGTTTCGAATCCGAGCGCTACGGCCACTACTCGCTGGCCGGCGAATCGGTTTACGACCGCCCGTTCCAGTGGGGCAGCAAGCGCACCGGACCGGACCTCGCCCGCGTCGGCGGTCGCTACTCCGACGACTGGCACCGCGTGCACCTGCTGAACCCGCGCGACGTGGTGCCGGAATCGAACATGCCGTCCTTCCCCTGGCTGGAAAACGCCAGGGTCGACGGCGCCGAAGTGGCCCAGCGCATGAAGACGCTGCAGCGCATCGGCGACCCGTACACGGACGAAGAGATCAACAACGCCGCCTCCGATGTCGAAGGCCGCACAGAACTGGACGCCGTGGTCGCCTACCTACAAGGGCTGGGCAAGGCCGCGCCGAGGGGAGGCTGAGCCATGGTTTCGGGGATCGTGACAGGGGCACTGATCGTGCTGTTCATCGCCGGCTGGGCGTGGGCGTGGAGCCCGCGCCGCAAGGCGGATTTCGAGAATGCGGCACGCATGCCGCTGGGTGAGGAAGGGGAGAACAACCCATGAGCGCAGGCTGGATCTGGTTCATCGTCGCGCTGGTCGTCCTGAACATCCTGGGCTGCGTGTGGCTGCTGTGGTGGACCGGACGCCGTCGTCCCGGCGACCCCGCGCCCGAAGACACCTCGCACGTCTGGGACGGCGACCTCACCGAGTACAACAAGCCGCTGCCGAAGTGGTGGATCAACCTCTTCTACATCACCATCGTCTTCAGCATCGGCTACATCGCCTGGTACGGCGGCCTGGGCGTGGTGCCCGGCTACGCGAAGTGGTCGTCCACCGGTGAGCACGACGAAGTGAAGGCGGTGCAGGACAAGAAACTGGAAGCGACCTTCGCGCCTTTCGCCGGACAGTCGATCGACCAGCTCGCCCAGGATCCGAAGGCGCTGGCGCTGGGCCGCTCGATCTTCAACAACACCTGCGCCACCTGCCATGGCTCGTCGGGCCAGGGCGCCATCGGCTATCCCAACCTCACCGACAACATCTGGCATTGGGGCGGCACGCCGGACCTCGTGCTGCAGACGGTGCTGGATGGCCGCGAAGGCGTGATGCCCGAATGGGGCACCGCGCTGACCAACATGGGCGGCGAGAACGCGGTGGACTACGTCGTCGCCTACGTCAACGTGTTGAACAACCCGCAGGAAGGCATGAGCAACAACTTCATGGCCGCCCAGGGCAAGCCGCTGTACGATGGCCTCTGCGTGGCCTGCCACGGCGTGGACGGCAAGGGCAACCAGGAATTGGGCGCCCCCGACCTGACCGACGACTACTGGCTGTACGGGAACAGCAAGGAAAGCATGCGCACCACCATCACCAAGGGTCGCCATGGCGTGATGCCCGCCCACCGCGAGCTGCTGGGTGAAACCCGTGCGCGTCTCGTGGCCTCGTACGTCTGGTCGCTCTCGCACAAGGAGGGTCAGGCGGCAGCCGGCGCGAAATGACCGATTTCACCGAGCCCCGCCTCGACCACCCGCCCCGGCCGCTCGCGCAGCGCGTCGGGGCGGTGCTCTGGCCCAGCTTCTTCGCCGCCGGCGTGGCGACGATGGTGTTCTTCGCCTTCGTCGACCCGCTGACGCTGCGCGACATGACCTTCCCCGACCTGGCGATCAGCCGCGAACTCGGCTACACGCTGGGTTTCTTCATGTTCTGGCTCGCCACGGCCGCCAGCAGTCTGTTCACCTGGATCCTGCTGCGCCCTGCGAGTCGCTTCAACCGCGCGCTGCCGCCGGACTGAGCAAGCGCTGCCTGCGACAAACCGTCGCTCCCTCGCGCGCCCGCGCGGCGCGAGCATGATGCCAGCCAAGACAGACACTGCCATGTCCACGCCAGCCTCGCCTCCATCCCCTGCCTCCGACAGCAAGCGCCGCATCCCGCTGGATGTGGTCGATGCGCAGGGCAACTCGTTCTACGTCAGCGAACGCAAGGTGTATCCGCGCGATGTGGCGGGCACGCTCAACCGCTTGCGCGTGGCGGCCGTCTGGTGGCTGCTGGGCATGTACTACGTGTTCCCGTGGCTGAAGTGGGACGACCGCCAGGCGGTGCTGTTCGACCTGCCCGCGCGCAAGTTCTACGTATTCGGGCTTGTGTTCTGGCCGCAGGATTTCCTGCTGCTGGCCGTGCTGCTGATCATCGCGGCAATGGCGCTGTTCTTCTTCACCGCGCTCGCCGGCCGCCTGTGGTGCGGTTACGCGTGCCCGCAGACGGTGTGGACGGAAGTGTTCCTGTGGATGGAACGCTGGACCGAAGGCGACCGCAGCGCGCGCATGAAGCTGGATGCGGCGCCTTGGAGCGCGAACAAGCTGCTGCGCAAGGGCGGCAAGCACGTGTTGTGGGCCGTGTTCGCGTTGTGGACGGGCTTCACCTTCGTCGGCTTCTTCACCCCCATCACCGACCTGGGCGCGCGCCTGTGGCCGTTCGCCTGGGGTGGCTGGGAAACCTTCTGGGTGTTCTTCTACGCGCTGGCCACGTGGGGCTTCGCGGGCTTCCTGCGCGAGCAGGTCTGCAAGTACATGTGCCCCTACGCGCGCTTCCAGGCCGCGATGTTCGACCGCAACACCCTGATCATCGCCTACGACCCGATGCGCGGCGAACCGCGCGGCCCGCGCAAGCGCGGCCTGGGGAGCGTGCTGGAACGCGCACGCGGCCTGCTGAAGAACACCACCGCCTACGACTACGTGATGCGCGCAGCCGCGCATCCGAGCGTCGCCGACCAGCGCCTCGGTGCGCACGGCACCATCACGTTCGCAGGTGCCGGCGCGGTGATCGAGCCGCTACCGAAGTTCGTCCCCGAGCAACTGGGCGACTGCATCGACTGCACGATCTGCGTGCAGGTGTGCCCGACCGGCATCGATATCCGCAACGGCCTTCAGTACGAGTGCATCGCCTGCGGCGCCTGCATCGATGCCTGCGACGACGTGATGGACAAGATGGGCTATCCGAAGGGGTTGATCCGCTACACGACCCAGAACGCCATCGACGGCAAGCCGTCGAAAGTGCTGCGGCCGCGCATCTTCGTCTATGGCGCCATCCTGCTGGCGCTGGTGATGACGTGGGGCTGGGGCGTATTCAACCGCGATGTCCTGATCGCAGAAGTCCTGCGCGACCGCAATGCGCTGTATCGTGAGGTCGCGGGCGACCAGGTCGAGAACAGCTACACGCTCAAACTGGTGAACAAGGATCAGCAGGCGCACACCTACCGGGTGACGTTGGCTGCCGGCACCGCCGGCATCGCCCTGCGCGATGGCGACCTGACCGTGAAGGCCGCACCGGAAGAAGTACTGTCTCTGGCCGTCACCGCGACCGCGGCCAACGACGTCCGTGGACGCCATCCGGTGACCTTCACCGTGCGCGACCTTGATACCGGCACCGAGAAGTCGGTGGAAAGCAGCTACTTCGGACCTATCCAATGACAACGCAAACACCCTCTTCGGCCGACGTGGGCCGCCCCTTCTGGAAAGAGCCGATGGTGTGGCTGGTCTGGGGCCTGCCCCTGGCGTCGGTCGTTGCCGGCATCTGGTTGGTCGTCACCGCCGTGCGCGCCGGTGGCGCCGATCCCGTCATCGATGACGTGCAGCGCGTCTCGCAGATTCAGACCACCGACCTCGGCCCCGACGACAACGCCGCGCGGCGCAAGCTGAGCGCGATCGTGCAGGTGCGCGGTGACCACGTGGAGCTGACCGCGGTGACCGGCGATTTCGCCGGCACGTCGCCACTGGTGCTGACGCTGGCCCATCCGACCGAGGCGGCGCAGGACGTGAGCCTGCCGCTGGCCCGCGACACCGCCGGCTGGCGCGCGCCGGCCGAGGTCGATACCGCGCACGACTGGAACGTGCAGCTTTCGCCGCAGGACGGCAGCTGGCGCATCCGTGGCCGGCTGCAGAAGGACACGCAGGCCGTCCGCCTGGCGCCCTCGCACGGGGGCGGTTGAGCGCCCGCGCATGGACATGTCGGTCGCGCGGTGCCATCACTGTGGCGAACCCGTCGCCGACGGCACGACGGTGCGGAGCGAAGGTGGTCATGCGTTCTGTTGCGACGGCTGTGCCGCCGCCGCCGCGTGGATCGAAGATGCCGACCTCGGCAGCTACTACCGCTTGCGCAGCGCCGCGGCCAATCGCGTGCAGGCCACGCGCAGCGACCTGGACAGCTGGGACAGGCCCGAACTGCTCGACGAGCACAGCCGTGCCATCGACGGCGGCCGCGAGATCGTGCTGCTCACCGACGGCATGCGCTGCGCCGCCTGCGCCTGGCTGATCGACCGCGCCCTCGCCCGCGAAGCCGGCGTCCTCGACACCACCGCGAACGCCGTCACCGGCCGCATCCGCATCGCCTGGGATCCCGCACGCACGCCCCTCTCCGCGCTGCTTTGCCGCCTGACGATGCTCGGTTACCGGCCCTACCTGGCCACCGGCGATGCGCGCGAACAGGCGCGCCTGTCAGAACGCCGACGCTGGCTGTTGCGCCTGGGCGTGGCCGGCCTGGGCTCGCTGCAGGCGATGATGCTGGCGGAGGCGCTGTACCTGGACGTCAACGCGACGATGCCGCTGCCCACGCGTGACCTGTTCCGCTGGCTGACGTTCCTGGTCAGCACGCCGGTGGTGTTCTATAGCGGCTGGCCCTTCCTCGCCGGCATGGCGCGCGAACTACGCGCCCGGCACCTGGGCATGGACACGCTGATCGCAGGCTCCACGCTGCTGGCCTATTTCGCCAGCCTGGCGGAGACGATCCGCGGCGGCACCCATGTCTGGTACGACGCGGCGGTGATGTTCGTCTTCCTGCTGCTGGCTGCGCGCATGCTGGAACAGCGCGCGCGCAACGTCGCTACCGCGCAGGTGGATGCGCTGGCGCGGGCGCAGCCGGTCTTCGCCACCCGTGAACGCGCGGACGGCACGCGCGAATCCGTGCCGCCTTCCGCATTGCGCATCGGCGACACCGTCTGCGTGGCCGCCGGCGACGGCGTACCGGCCGACGGCGTGCTGCTGGACCAGGACGCGGACTTCGAAGAAGCGCTGCTGACCGGCGAATCGCGACCGGTGCGGCGGCGCGCGGGCGAGACGGTGTACGCCGGCACGACCTGCCGCGAACGTCCCGCGCGCTTGCGCGCGACCGCGACAGGCCACGCGACACGCCTCTCGCAGCTGGCCGAACTGGTGGACCGTGCGCAAAGCCATCGCCCGCCCGTGGCACGCATGGCGGACCGGCTCGGCCGCCACTTCGTGGTCAGCCTGCTGGTGCTGGCCGTGTGCGTCTATGTCGGCTGGCGGATCTACCAGCCCGAGCGCGCCTTCGAAGTCACCCTCGCCCTGCTGGTGATCAGTTGCCCTTGCGCGTTGTCGCTGTCGGTGCCAGCCGTGCTCGCCGCGGCGCACGGCGCATTGGCGCGCTGCGGCGTGCTGGCGACCCGGCCGGAAGCGCTGGACACGCTGGCGCGCGCCACGGACATGGTCTTCGACAAGACCGGCACGCTCAGCGATGGCCGCCCGGCACGGGTGGCGGTCGACGTGTTCAACGGCCTCGACGCAGAGGCCGCCACGCGCATTGCGGCGGCACTGGAGAAAGACAGCGGCCACCCCATCGCCGCGGCGTTTGCCGATGTCGATGCCCGCGCCACCGCGCAGGGCGTGGTGGCGCATCCTGGCAGTGGCGTGGAAGGCGAGGTCGATGGCCGGCGCTGGCGCCTCGGCCGTGCGGACTGGGCGGCGGGCCGCGAGGACGATGGCGGCCTCTGGCTCGGCGACGGCACGCACGGCGTGGCGCGCTTCGTCCTGAGCGAGCGGCCCCGCGACGATGCGGCCGTCGCCCTCGACGCGCTACGCACGCAGGGGCTGCAGTTGCATTTGGCCAGCGGCGACAGCGAAGGCGCCGTGCAGCGGCTCGCGCATGCGTTGGGCATCGCCGCGCCGCTCGCGCGCCAGTCGCCCGAGGACAAGCTGGCGCGCGTGCGCCAGCTGCAACAGGAAGGCCGCATCGTCGCGATGGTCGGCGACGGCCTCAACGATGCACCGGTACTGGCGGGCGCCGACGTCTCCATCGCGATGGGCGAAGGCGCGCCGCTCGCGCAACAGGCCGCGGACCTCGTCGCCACCGGCCCCTCGCTGCTGCGCATCGCCGACGCGGTGCGCGTCGCCCGGCTGGCACGCAAACTCGTGAAGCAGAACCTTGCCTGGTCGGCCGGCTACAACCTGCTCGCCGTGCCGCTGGCGGCAGCCGGCCTGGTCACGCCGTGGATCGCCGCACTCGGCATGGCGGTATCCTCGCTGGTAGTGACCGTCAATGCGCTGCGCTTGGCGCGCGACGACAGGAGACTTGCCGCATGAACATCCTGCTGATGCTGCTGCCGATCAGCCTGCTCCTGCTGGGGCTGGCCATCGCGGCGTTCGCCTGGGCGGTGCGCAAGGGCCAGTTCGACGACCTCGACACGCCGGCGCTGGACATCCTCGACGACGCCCCGCCGCGCCCGTCGGCACCGCCGACCTCGGTGCTGCGCGAAGGCGACGATGGGGCCTGATGTTCCCGTCCTGCTCGCCGCGTTGCTGGCGGGGCTGGTGGGCAGCACCCACTGCGCGGTGATGTGCGGCGGCATCGCCACCGGTTTCTCGGCGATGTCGTCCCGCCAGGGCTGGCGCGAGGCGCTGCAGTTGAACCTGGGCCGCGTGGGCGGTTACGCGCTGGCCGGCGCGCTGGTCGGCGTGTTCGGCAGCGGCCTGCTGGCGCTCGCGCGCCATGACACGGCCGTGGTGGCGATGCGCGTCGGCGTGGGCCTCGCACTGGTGGTGCTGGCGCTGCGCTTGATTGACCAGCGCGGGCGACTCGACTTCCTCGCACGTCCCGGCGCGAAGATCTGGCAGGTCTTGCGGCCGCTGCATGCACGCGTGCTGCCTGCGAACACGCTGCCGCGCCGCCTCGCCGCGGGTGCGCTGTGGGGCTGGCTGCCGTGCGGTCTCAGCCTCAGCCTGCTGACGGTGGCGTGGCTGCAGGCGAACGCGCGTGATGCCGCGCTGACGATGGCCGCGTTCGGCCTCGGCACGTTGCCGATGATGGTGGCGCTGACATGGTCCGGCGCACGCCTGGGCCGACGCTGGCAACAGCCGGCGTTCCGGCGCGTCGCCGCCGGTTTCGTGATGGCGGCCGGCGTGCTGACCCTCTCGTCGCCCTGGCTGATGCAGCATCCCGCGCTGCACGGCATCCTGGCGGCGCTCGGCTGTCGTCCGCTGCCCGCATGAGCGACGCGTCTGCCGCAGGCGCGCGCCCGGCATCGCCAACGCTGACGCCCCAGGCCCGGCTCGCGGGCCTGGGGCGCGAGGCCGCCGGACCGCTACGCGGCGCGAGCAGCTGCACCGTGCTGGCCGGCGTGCTGGTGGTACCGCAAGCGGCGCTGATCGCGCTCTGCATCCAGCGCGTGTTCATCGCCGGAGAGACGGCCGCGGCGCAGCTGCCGCTGTTGGCCGCGTTGCTCGCCACGTTGCTGCTGCGCGCCCTGCTCGGCTGGGCCGGCCGACGCTGGGCGGACCAGGCGGTGGAACGGATCCGTGTGGCATTGCGTGCGCGTCTCACGCGTGCCGTGGTCGCGCGCGGGCCAGCGTGGATCCGTACGCAGCAGAGCGGTGCGCTGGCCGAACATCTGGGCGCGCATGTCGACGCGGTCGAAGGCTATTACGGTGGCTTCGTGCCGTTGCGGGCCGAAGTCGTCGGCGTGCCGCTGGCGATCCTGCTGGCGGTGTTCGCCGTGGATCGCACGGTCGGGCTGGTGCTGCTGCTGACCATGCCGCTCGTGCCAGTGTTCATGATGTTGGTCGGTTGGGGGGCCGAAGCCGCGAGTCGTCGCCAACTGCAGGCGGTGGCGCGCATGGGCGGCCATTTCGCGGACCGCCTACGCGGCCTGGGGCTGATCCGCGTGTACGGCCGCGGCGATGCCGAACTTGCGGGCGTGCGCGCCGCCGCCGAAACGCTGCGCCTGCGCAGCCTTCGCGTACTACGCATCGCCTTCCTGTCATCGGCGGTGCTGGAATTCTTCGCCTCGCTCAGCGTGGCGATGATCGCGTTGTACCTGGGCCTGAGCTATCTCGGCATGCTCGACCTGCGCGCCGAACCGCTCACGCTGGGCGCGGGCGTGTTCTGCCTGCTGCTGGCGCCGGAGTTCTACGCACCGCTGCGCCGCCTGGCCACGCATTACCACGACCGCGCCGCCGCGCGCGCCGCGATGGACGAGATCGCGCCGCTGCTGGAGGCCACGGAGAACGCGGCTCCGGGTGCGCGCGATGCCCTACCTCCGCCCGCTTTGGTGATCGCGCGCGGCCTGGCGGTGCGCCATCCCGGCGCAGCGCGCGATGCCCTGCACGACGTGGACATCGCCCTGCACCGCGGACAGCGCGTGGCGCTGGTCGGCCCCAGTGGCGGCGGCAAGAGCACGCTGCTCGATGCATTGGCCGGGTTGGTGCCGGCCACAGCAGGCGAACTGACGCGTGCGGCCGATCTGCGCATCGGCGTCGCGCCGCAACGTCCGTT
This sequence comes from Pseudoxanthomonas sp., assembly GCA_047600885.1. Taxonomy (GTDB): domain Bacteria; phylum Pseudomonadota; class Gammaproteobacteria; order Xanthomonadales; family Xanthomonadaceae; genus Pseudoxanthomonas_A. The sequence goes on from JASGKE010000002.1 coordinate 902,737, forward strand.
CCTGTTCGCCGGTACCTTGCGCGAGAACCTGCGCATGGCCAGGCCCGATGCCAGCGACGAGGACCTGCGGGCCGCGGCCCACGCCGCGCAGGTGCTGCGCTTCGCCGACCGGCTGCCGGACGGACTGGATACCGTGATCGGCGAGCGCGGCTTCGGCCTGTCGGGAGGCGAAGCGCGCCGCGTCGCCCTGGCGCGCGTGTTCCTGCGCGCGCCGGACCTGGTGCTGCTCGACGAACCCACCGCCTTCCTTGATCCCGACACCGAAGCGGCCGTGTTGCAGGCGATCGTGCGCTTCGCGGACGGACGCTGCGTGCTGATGGCAACGCACAGCGCAGCCGCCATGGCGGCGATGGACAGGACATGGCGCATCCACAACGGTCGCGTGCAGGCCACGGAGGAGCGCGCATGAGCGAGTACGCGACCTTGCGCGACGTCCTCCGCATGCACCGGCGCCTGACGGTCCTGGCGGTGACGTTGCTGCTGGTCACGCTGGTGGCGGGCACGGCGCTGCTCGCGGTGTCGGGGTACTTCCTGACCGCCGCGGCGCTCGCGGGCACCGGCGCGCTCGGCTTCAACTTCTTCGGTCCATCCGCCAGCATCCGCGCGCTGACCTTCGTGCGCATCCTGTCGCGGTACGCGGAGAAGCTCGTCGGCCACGACGCCACGCTGCGCATCGCCCGCGACCTGCGGGTGTGGTTCTTCCGCCGTGCCCTGCCGCTCGCACCGCTGGGACTGGGGCGTTACCGTGTCGGCGAACTGGTCACGCGGCTGTTGGCCGACATCGATGCCGTGGACGGGCGGCTGGTGCGCGCGATCGGTCCGCTGCTCGCGGTGCTGTCACTGGGCGTACTCGCGGTCGGCATCGCGGTCTGCGTGTTGCCCGCTGCCGGCGCGCTGCTGCTGGCGGCGCTGCTGTTGCTCGGCGCCGTGATTCCCGGGTGGTCGGTCCGTCGCGCGGCGGCACTCGAAGACGCGCGCGCGCAGGCCCGCACCCAGCTGCGCGCCAGTGTGCAGGAAGGCATCGAGGGCCAGGCCGATCTCGCGGCGATGGATGCCACGATGGTCTGGCTGCACGCGCTGGACGCACGGAATCATGAAGTCGCGCGGTGGGACGGCGCGCGCAGGCGACGGATCGCCGCCGCCACGGGGCTACAGGCCTTGGTCGCCGCATTCGCGCTGCCCGCGATGCTGTGGGTGTTGCTGTCCGCGGTGGATGCGGGACAGCTCCACGCGGCCCTGGCCGGTGCGCTGTTCTTCATGACGATCGCGGTGCTGGACGCATGCGCCGCCGTCGTGCCCGCGTGGCAGGCGTGGCACGCTTCCTCCGTTGCCGCGCGCCGCTTGGAAGACGTCGCCGATGCACCTGCGCGCACCTCGCCTGCGGGCACGCGCGTGCCGGAAGCGCAGGGCGCGCTCGTGCTGCACGCGGTGACGTTCGCATGGCCGGGAGCCTCACGCCCGGTGCTCGACGGGGCAGAGCTGCGCGTCGCGCCGGGCGAGCACGTGGTCATCGCCGGCGACAGCGGCGCGGGCAAGTCATCGCTGGTGGCGCTGACGCTGGGCCTGTGCGAACCGCAATCGGGCGAGATCTCTTTCGCTGGCGTGGACCTGCGCATGCTGTCGCCGGCCGACTGGCATGCACGCGTCGCGTGGCTGCCCCAGGATGCGCCGGTGTTCTCCGGCAGCGTGCGCGAGAACCTGCAGCTCGGCGATCCGACCGCCGATGACGCGCGACTGTGGTCCGTGCTCGCCCAGGTGCGGCTGGAAGCGCATGTGCGCGGCCTGGCCGATGGCCTGGACGCGTGGGTCGGCGAGAACGGTGCCACGCTCTCCGCGGGGCAGGCGCGTCGACTGGCGCTGGCGCGCGCGCTGCTGCGCGATGCGTCGCTGCTCTTGCTCGACGAACCCACCGAGGGCCTGGACCAGGACACCGCCGATGCGCTGATGCGCGACTTCGCCGAGGCCGCGCACGGACGCAGCGCGCTTGATCATCAGCCATTCCGTGTTGCCGGACGGCGTGGCGGATGCACGCTACCGGTTGCAGGGTGGGAAGCTGCTGCGCGAGGCCAGACCCTTGTAGGAGCGACGTCAGTCGCGACCGCAAGAACGAAGTGCCTGTGCACGCGATGTATCGCACGATGAACGCATGAGTTCCGCATGTACTATGCATGTCCTTGCACGTACGGCGTGCGGTCGCGACTGACGTCGCTCCTACAGAAAGCAGAAGCCTCAGGCCCGCGCTTCCGCCAAGCGCATCCAGGCGCGCGCGGTTGAGCAGGCGCACGTGGTGCGGGTCGTCGGTAGCGATGCTGCCTTCCTGGCGCAGGCGGGTGAAGCTGCGGCTCACCGTTTCCACGGTCAGGCCCAGGTAGTCGGCGATGTCGGTGCGCGTCATCGGCAGGATCACTTCGGTGTCGTCCTGGCCCTGGCGTCGACGGCGCTGTGCCATGTCGACGAGGAAACCGGCCAGCCGCTCCATCGGATTCAGGCGGGCCAGCGCCATCAGGTTGCCGCGGGTCGCATCCAGTTCGACGCAGGCGCGCTCCAGCAGCTCGCGCTCAAGTTCGGGATGGTCGTTGCACAGGCTGCGCATGTCGGCCATCGAGAACTCGCACAGCGTGCTGTCGGTGATCGACTCGATGGTGTGCTTGTAATGCGAGGTGCCGCTGAAGCCGATGAAGTCGCCCGGCATCAGGAAGCCCGCCACCAGCCGGCGACCGTCCGGCAGCAGGCGGATGCGGCGCAGCGCGCCCTTGGTCACCGTGAACACGCCCCGGCGCGGCTCGCCCTCGCGGACCAGGGCCTCGCCGGCGCCCAGACGGACGTCGTCGGCCAACGCTTCCATCGCCTGCGCCTTCTGTACCGGCAGGGCCGCGCAGACGGCCAGGTGCCGGACCAGGCAGCCGCTGCAGCCGCGCGAGGCCTGGCACACCACGGCCTCGCCGCCGGCGGGACCGGGCACGGGGGCGTCGTTCTGGCGGAGGATGCGAAGGCTCATGGCGGGGGGCTACGTAGGTCTTCACGGACCATGATACGCGCGCAAATCCTTGATTTTCGTAGTGCGACAATCGGTCGCAGTGGGGGCTTTCAGCGGGGATTCCCCCATTCAGCCCCGGATTCGGGTACAGTGCGCGCCGCTTGCCAGCGGCCGTTCGTTTCCCCAATGGTCCGCCGGCGCCGGGAATCCACTCTGGACTTCCCGCGCCCGCCCCGCTCCGACTTCTTTCGTTGCGCAAGCTCGGTAGCGCCGTTTTGGCGCCTCCGCACCCCTTCTCGCAGCGCGGTTTCAGGGAACGCTTCGAGTCACGGTCTTACCGCATTCCGCGTGTCGTACGTTGCCGCACTCCAGGTGCCGGCGTCGCGCGCGTGGTCGGCCGGCCGGCATTGGAGCTTCCACATGAGTTTTGAAAACCTTGGCCTGGCGCCCGCCCTGCTGCGCGCGCTCGACGAGCAGGGCTACACGCAGCCCACCCCCATCCAGGAACAGGCCATCCCGCTGGCGCTGGCGGGCCACGACCTGCTGGCCGGCGCGCAGACCGGTACCGGCAAGACGGCCGCCTTCGGCCTGCCGCTGATCCAGTACCTGGCCACCACCCCGCAGGAAGTGCAGCGCGGTGGCCCGCGCAAGCCCCGCGCCCTGGTCCTGACGCCGACCCGCGAACTGGCCGTGCAGGTGCACGACAGCCTGCGGGGCTACGGCAAGTACCTGCGCATCCCCAGCACCACCATCTACGGCGGCGTCGGCATGGGCAACCAGCTGGACGCGCTGCGCCGTGGCGTGGACCTGGTGATCGCCTGCCCGGGCCGCCTGATCGACCACCTCGAACGCCGCAGCGTGGACCTGTCGGGCATCGAGATCCTGGTGCTGGACGAGGCCGACCGCATGCTCGACATGGGCTTCCTGCCCTCGATCAAGCGCATCCTCGCCAAGCTGCCGCGCCAGAACCGCCAGACCATGCTGTTCTCCGCGACCTTCGCCGATCCGATCCGCGAGCTGGCGCTGGAGTTCATGCACGATCCGAAGCAGATCCAGGTCACGCCGAAGAACACGGTGGCCGAGACCATCACCCATCGCGTCCATCCGGTGGACGGCAGCCGCAAGCGCGACCTGCTGCTGCACCTGCTGGCCCAGGACAGCCGCCTGCAGACGCTCGTCTTCGCCCGTACCAAGCACGGTAGCGACAAGCTGGCGACGTTCCTGGAGAAGAGCGGCATCAAGACCGCGGCGATCCACGGCAACAAGTCGCAGGGTGCCCGCCAGCGCGCGCTCAACGACTTCAAGGCCGGCCGCATCAACGTGTTGGTCGCCACCGATATCGCCGCGCGCGGCATCGACATCGACCAGCTGCCGCAGGTGATCAACTTCGACCTGCCGATGGTGGCCGAAGACTACGTGCACCGCATCGGCCGCACCGGCCGCAACGGTTCAACCGGCCAGGCGATCTCGCTGGTCGCGCAGGACGAGGCCAAGTACCTGCGCGCCATCGTTCGCCTGCTCAACCGCGACATGGACCTGCGCGACGTGCCGGGCTTCGAGCCGCAGACGCCGATCCGCTGGGGCAACAGCGCGCCGGGCAAGGCCGATCTGCCGGGCGGCGAGCGCACCCCGCGCCGCAACGGCCCGCAGAAGCACGCGCGTCGTCCGCACGGCGATGCGCCGCGCCACGCGCATGCCGGCCCGAAGAAGCACGGCGGCCAGCGTCGCGACGGCGGCCGCTCCGGCGGCGCGCGCCAGGGCCAGTCGCGCCCGGCCCGCTAAGCTGCACCCCTCGCGCGGCACCGCCCCCGGTGCCGCGCGTTTCCACGCTCCCGGAGCCGTCGCATGGACATCTTCAAGGTCTTCACCGTCGAAGCCGCGCACCGCCTGCCGCACGTGCCGGAAGGCCACAAATGCGCGCGCCTGCACGGCCATTCGTTCCGCATCGAGCTGCACCTCTCGGGTCCGGTCGACCCGCAGGCCGGCTGGGTCATGGACTTCGCCGACGTGAAAGCGGCCTTCAAGCCGATCTACGACCGCCTCGACCACCATTACCTCAACGACATCCCCGGCCTGGACAACCCGACCAGCGAGCAGCTGGCGAAGTGGATCTGGGACCAGGCCAAGCCGGTGCTGCCGCTGCTGAGCGCCGTCGTGGTGCATGAAACCTGCACCTCCGGCTGCCGCTACAGCGGCGCCTGAGTGGGTGGAACCGGTTTCATACCACCCCATACAAGCGTTTGATTTTTAACGGCTCCTGACCGTTCGTCGGAAATCCATACGGCTGTTATTGCACTGCAACATGGGTTGTCCTATGCTGCGCCGCAACAGATGGAAATCCCCTTTTAGGAGCACGCCATGACCACGCAATTCAACGAAAGCTTCAGCCAGTTCACGCACCAGTTCGCGGCCGCTGCCGCCCGTGCGAACCGCCTGGCCCTGGAGAGCGCCGAGACCGTGTTCGGCGTGCAGCTCAAGACCTTCGAGAAGAACGTCGACGCCACCACCGCCTTCTTCGGCGAGCTGGCCGAGACCCGCGACCTCGACGGCTACAAGAACCTGTGGCCGAAGGGCCTGCAGGTCGCCAAGGACAACGCCGAGCGCGTCGTCGCTGCCAGCCAGGAAGTGTTCGGCCTGAGCCTGAAGACCGGCGAAGCCTTCGGTCAGCTGGTGAAGACCCAGTTCGAGACCGCGACCGACAGCGTCCAGGCTTCCGTGGCCAAGGCGACCAAGGCCGCGAAGGCCAAGTAAGCGCGCTTCGACCAAGCCCGCTTCAACCGGTTATTGCGCGGCCCTCCCCTCCCTCCGCGCAAACCCGACCCGGCAGCCCCCACGCTGCCGGGTTTTTTATTTTCCGTGGCACGCGCCTACAGCGGAATGGCGATGTGCCGGCTGAGCGTGCCGGCATCGATATCCGGCGCATGCGGCAGGCGTCCCCAGCACGGGACCGGCATGCGCGCGGACAGCAGGGCGAAGTTCTCGTCGCGACGCGCCATCTCCGGATCGACTTCATTGGCGATCCAGCCCACCAGGCGCGCGCCGTCGTCCTGGATCGCGCGCGCGCTGAGCCGCGCGTGGTTGATGCAGCCCAAGCGCATGCCCACCACCAGCACGACCGGCAGGCGCAGTTCCTGCACCAGATGGCGTTGGTCCAGCGTGCCCGTCAGCGGCGCAGCCCAGCCGCCGACACCTTCGACCAGCACCATGTCGGCGAGCGGATGCAGGCGTTCGAACGCGGACACCAACACGCCCAGTTGCACATCCACGCCGGCATCGCGCGCGGCGATCTCCGGGGCGAGTGGCGCCGGCAGCGCATAAGGGTTGACGTCCTCGTACGGCGGCACCGGATCACTGGCGGCCTGCAAGGCGAGGGCATCCTCGTTGCGCCAGCCATCCGGCGTGGCCTCGCAGCCGCTGGCGACCGGCTTCATGCCCACGGCACGCCGGCCGCGTGCGCGGAACGCATGCAGCAGCGCGGCGCTGGCGACGGTCTTGCCCACGCCCGTGTCGGTGCCGGTGACGAACAGCCTATCCATCCGCCTAGCCCTCCCCGCGTTCCGGCCAGCGGCGCGCGCCCCAGCGCTGGCCCCACACGTGGATGAACCCGGTGAACGACAGCAAGAAGTACACGCTGCCCGGCATGGCGACCTGCCAGGACCGCGCATGCTCGCCCAGCAGGCTGGCGATCAGCACCGACAGCAGGCCCACGCCGACGAAATACACATGCGAGGCGACTTCGCCGGCGGCGTTCGCGGCGGCCTCGCCCTCCAGACCCAACCGCGCGCGGGCCCGCCAGGCCAAAACGTACAGGCCGCCGATGCAGGCCGACATCGAGGCGAACGCGAGCCCGTAGAAGGTGAACATGAAGGCCAGCGGGCGCGCGCCATTGGCGTCGGTCAGTGGCATCGGCAGCCAGCCGCCGGTGATCCACGCGAAGAAGGTGCCCAGCAGCAGGCGCAGCGGATACACGTAGACCAGCACCAGGAACACCAGCAGCAGGCTGAGCAGCGTGGCCGGCACCGTGCCGAGGCGGTAGCGCCGGCTCCAGCGCACGTGCGCGTACCAGAACATCGCCACCATCGCGAAACTGGCGGCGAACGCGGGCACGTTCTTCAGCGCCTGCTGAAGTGCGCCGATGCTGTCCGGGATGCGCTCCACCGAGATCACCAGCAAGGTCACCGCGAACGCGAACGCCGCGTCCACGAACGCCTCCAGTCGGGTCACCCCATGTCCGCGCCAGCTGGCTTCGTCATCGCCTGCGTTCATGCCCACCTGTGTCCCCGTCAGGTCCGCCGATGGGATGCATCATATCGGTCCGCCGCAAGAGGCCGGGAGTAGAATCGACGCCATGTCATTCGCCTCCCAAACGCTCTCCGGCAGCAAGCCGGAACAATACGCACAGCTGGCCGAACAGGCCCGCGCCCTCTTGGCCGGCGAACCGGACCGGATCGCCAATGCCGCCAACCTGGCCGCACTGGTCTACCACGCCCTGCCCGACTTCAACTGGGTGGGCTTCTACTTCTTCGATGGCCGGGAATTGGTGGTCGGTCCGTTTCAAGGACTACCAGCCTGCGTGCGGATCCCGTTGGACAAGGGGGTCTGCGGAGCCGCCGCACGCACCCGCCAGACCCAGCGCGTGGACGATGTGGACGCCTTCCCGGGCCACATCGCCTGCGATTCCGCATCGCGCTCGGAATTGGTGGTCCCGCTGGTGAAAGGGGGTGAACTCGTCGGTGTGCTCGACCTGGACAGCCCCCGCCTGGCCCGGTTCGATGCGGACGACCAGGAAGGCATGGAACGCATCGCCGCCATTTTTCTGGATTCGCTGACATGACAGGCACCAAGCTGCGCAACATCGGCCCCAAGTCCGCCGCCTGGCTCCGCCAGGTCGGCCTGCGCACGCAGGAGGATCTGGAGTCGGTCGGCGCGGTCGAGGCCTTCATCCGGGTCAAGCGCGCCGGGTTCCGCCCGAGCCTCAACCTGCTCTACGCGCTGGAAGGTGCCCTGCTGGACTGCCACTGGCAGCAGCTGCCGGAAGCCCGTCGCGGCGAGTTGCTGGTGGCCTACGATGCCGCCGCGGCCCTGCTGCCCCCGCCGCGTGGCCGGCCCGCCGTCGGCCCGGTGACCACGACCCATACCGAGCAGGAAGAGGACACGGGTCCTTCGCTCAACCTGTTCGATTCGCGCGGCGACGACTGATCGCCTACGGCGACACCGTGGCCTGACGGCCACGCGACCGCTTCCCGTATACTGCGCGCGCTTTCAGGTGACCCGCGCCTCGTGCCGGGTTGAAACGGGAAGCCGGTGACCCGCCCCACGGCGGCATTCCGGCGCTGCCCCCGCAACGGTAGGCGAAGACAGCCGCGGCATCGGCCACTGTGCGTCCACGACGCATGGGAAGGCGCCACGGCGGAGTGCCCTGCACTCGTTCGCAAGCCCGGAGACCGGCCTGGGAGTCCACTGGTTGCGATGCGGAGGGCGTCGCGGCGTGCCGCGCCGCTTCGCCTGCGCTGTCCGCTCCGCTTCCCTTTCCATCGCGACTCCACGCCGAAGAATGCGCGCGGGGCGCGCGATGGAGTTGTTCCGATGCAGAGCCGTAGTGTTTCCTCCCCTTCCCTGTTGGCCCTCGCGGTCGCGATGGCGCTGCCGTTCGCCGCGCACGCGCAGGACGCCACCAACCTCGACGAAATCGTCGTCTCCGGCACGCGTACCGAGGTGTCCGTCGAAGACAGCCTGGTTCCGGCCCAGGTCATCAGCCGTGACGCGATCCAGCGCAGCCAGGCGCGTTCGCTGGGCGAACTGCTGCAGGGTCGTGCCGGCATCTCGATCGCCAACCAAGGCGGCGCCGGCAAGATCACCACGCTCAACCTGCGCGGCGCCGAATCCGACCACGTGCTGGTGCTCGTGGACGGCGTGCGCATGGGCTCGGCGACCGCGGGCCTGCCGGCGCTGCAGGACCTGCCGATCGACCAGATCGACCGTGTCGAAATCGTCCGCGGCCCGCGCTCGAGCCTGTGGGGCTCGGAAGCGATCGGCGGCGTGATCCAGGTGTTCACCCGCCGCAACACCGGCAAGGTCCGCCCGAACTTCCGCATCGGCGTCGGCAGCGACAGCACCCGCGAAGCCAGCGCCGGCATCGGTGGCGGCAACGCGCGCGGTTGGTTCGGCGCCGACGTGGCGTACACCCGCACCGACGGTTTCAACGCCTGCCGTGGCACCGCCGGCGACCCCATCGATCCGTTCGATGGTGCCGGCTGCTTCACCGACGAACCCGACCGCGACGGCTACCGCAACACCTCGGCCAACCTGCGCGGCGGTTATTCGTTCACCGACACCCTGACGCTGGAGGCCAACGCACTGCGTGCCGACGGCAAGAGCGAGTTCGACGGCAGCTACACCAACCGCTCCGAGACCGTGCAGCAGGTGCTGGGCACCAAGCTGCGCTACACCCCGAGCGAGAAGGTCAACCTGCTGCTGAGCCTGGGCCGCAACGACGACAAGTCCGACGACTTCCTCGACAACGTGCAGATGGGCTACTTCGAAACGCGTCGCTACGTGGCCTCGCTGCAGGGCGACTTCACGTTGGCGACGAACCAGCTGCTGACCGCCGGCATCGACTGGCAGGACGACGAGGTCGAGAGCGACACGTTGTTCGACGTCACCCAGCGCGACAACCTGGCCGGCTTCGTCGAGTACCAGGGCCGCTTCGGCGCGCATCAGCTGCAGGCCAGCGTCCGCAACGACGACAACGAACAGTTCGGCAACCACACGACGGGCAGCCTCGGCTACGGCTTCGGCTTCGGCAACGGCCTGAAGCTGACCGCCAGCGTGGCGACCGGCTTCAAGGCGCCGAGCTTCAACGACCTGTACTACCCGTTCTTCGGCAACCCGGACCTGAAGCCTGAAGAGTCCGAGAGCGTCAACGTCGGTATCGCGCAGTACGCGGACACCTGGAGCTGGACGTTCAACGTCTACCAGAACAAGGTGGACCAACTGGTCTCGTACGACGCGTCGATCTTCCTGCCCAACAACATCGATGAAGCCCGCATCCGCGGCGCCGAGTTCACCGTCGACTTCACCCTGGCCGGTTTCGACATCGCCACCCAGCTGAGCCACACCGATCCGCGCAACCGTTCGGCCGGCTTCAACTACGACAACCTGCTGGCGCGTCGTCCGCGCAACACCGCGCGCATCGACGTGGACCGCGCGTTCGGCGCATTCCGCACCGGCGTGACGTTCAACGCCGCGGGCGAGCGTTACGACAACCTGGCCAACACCGATCGCCTGGGTGGCTACAGCACGCTGGACCTGCGCCTGGAATACGCCATCGCGCCGGCCTGGACGCTGCAGGCGAAGGTCGGCAACGTGTTCGACTGCGCGTACGAAACCGTCGCCTGGTACAACCAGGCCGGCCGCACCTACGGCCTGAGCCTGCGCTATCAGCCGACCGAGTGAGGCTCAGCGACACCTGGTGGAACGAAAAAGCCCGGCCATGCCGGGCTTTTTTCATGCGGACTCTGCAGGCGCTGCAGGTCCCTGCTTCAGCGTCTTCATGAAGTCGCGAAAATGCGGGGCGAATTCGGCGAACAGCGGGTGACTGCGGTTCTCCAGCATCACCTCGCTGAAAAGCTTCAGGCCCACCGCCAACGGCGTGGCCGCATCCGCAGGCAGGTCGTCGCGCTGGCGCAACCGTTCGACGATGGCGAACACGTCGTCATGGTTGCCCACCTCGAAACGCAACGGCGCGTCGTAAGTGGACGGCGCGCCCTTCGCATCGGCCAGGTGTTCGAGGGTGACGCGATAGCGGTGCTGCTTCATGGCGTGCCTTCCGCGGTGCGCGCACGGGCGCCGGGGTCGCGCCCGATCTCCACCGCAGCACGGTCGATCGCATCGGCGATGCGCTGCAGCGCCTCGGTGTCCGGCGTACCGTCAGTGAAGCGCAGGCGCAGCGCGGTCTTCAGGTTCTCCATCGCGCGCTCGATCTCGGGCGCACGCCGGGCGAGCGCGTGGCGGCGGCCTTCGCGCAGGCGCATCAGCAGCGCCTCCAGATGCTCGTGCCGCGACTGCAGCTGCACGCGTCCCTCAGAGGTGATGCGGTACTGGCGGCGCCCACCGTCTTCGGCGAGGGCCTCGGCCAGGCCCATGTCTTCCAGCCAGGTCAGGGTCGGATAGACGGTGCCCGGGCTGGGGCTGTAGTCGCCACCGGCGAGGTCGGCGATCGCGCGGATGACCTCGTAGCCATGGCTGGGCTGGGTATCGAGCACATGCAGGACCAGCAGCTTCAGCTGACCCTGATCGAACATGCGACCCCGGCGACCGCGGCCGGGGCCGTCAGCCTCGGCACCGTGATGACCCGGATGGCCGTGGCCGGGATGGCCGTGCCGGCCGCCGCGGCCGTGGGAGGAGGAAAAGGGGGACATGGGGGATTCCTTCGTAATCTCTAGACACACTCAAGATATATCTTTAGTGTGTCTTTTCCAACCCCCAAGCTCGTCCTGTTCAACCGGCAGCCAGCTCCGTCCCGTCGAACAGGCCGGGCTGGGTCGCCATCTCGTCCCGGTCGCGGAAGCCCGACAGCCCCACGCCCACCAACCGGTAGCGGGTCGACGCGGGCAGGTCCACGCGCTCGCGCAGGGCCATCGCGATGTCGATGAATTCCTGCGCCGACGCCGGCGGCGCCTCCGGCGTGAAGCTGCGGGTAAGGATGCGGAACTGCGCGGTCTTCAGCTTCAACACCACGGTGCGGCCGACGCGCTCGGTCTTGCGGCTGGCCTGCCACGCCTTCTCCGCGATGCGCACGATGTGCGGCTCCAGTTCGGACAGCAGCAGGTCGGTGGCGAACGTGTCTTCGGACGAAATCGACTGCACCGGCTGGTCGGGTTCGACGGGGCGCTCGTCGATGCCGCGCGCGCGCCGGTACAGGCTGCCGCCGAAGCTGCCATAGCGCGCTTCCAGTTCGTGCTGCGCATGCGCACGCAGGTCGCCGACGGTGTAAATGCCGTCTGCGTTGAGCTTGCCCTGCATCACCTTGCCCACACCGGGGATGCGCTCCACCGGCAGCGGCGTCAGGAAGGCTTCCACCTGGTGAGGCCGCAGCACGAACTGCCCGTCCGGCTTGCGCCAGTCCGATGCGATCTTGGCGAGGAACTTGTTCGGTGCCACGCCGGCGGATGCGGTGAGCTGCGTTTCCTCGCGGATCTGCGCGCGGATGGTTTCGGCGACGGCGGTGGCGGTCGGCAGATCGGATTTCGGCGTGGTGACGTCGAGATAGGCCTCATCCAGCGACAGTGGCTCGACCAGGTCGGTGTGGCGCAGGAAGATCTCGCGCACCTGTCGCGACACCGCCTTGTAGCGGGTGAAGTCCGGCGGCACGAACACCGCCTGCGGGCACAACCGCTCCGCGCGCACCGCCGGCATCGCCGAGCGCACGCCGAACACGCGCGCTTCGTACGATGCCGCGCACACCACCGAACGCTCGCCGCGCCACGCCACCACCACCGGCCGTCCACGCAGCGACGGATCGTCGCGCTGTTCCACCGACGCGTAGAACGCGTCCATGTCGATGTGGATGATCTTGCGCATCACGCGATGATATCGGCCGCCGTACGCGATCGCATGGACGCATGCGCGCACGATACGCACGCGTGTGGAGTCGAGGGCAGAAAGCGCGAAACCCTTGCCGCGATTGCATTTTCTCGATGGTACGCCGGCGTATGGAAAAACCCGGTTGATTTGCATCAAGACAAGCGTATGCACATGTGTGCATTATTTACGGCTTCGCAGAACGGACCACGCAATGAACGCCCCCGCTTCCTTCTCGCGCGAACAGCTACTGGCCAGCGCACGCGGTGAACTCTTCGGCCCCGACAGCGGGCGTCTCCCGAACGATCCGATGCTGATGTTCGACCGCATCACCGAGATCCGCCAGGACGGCGGCGTGCACGGCAAGGGCATGGTGCGCGCCGAACTCGATATCCATCCGGACCTGTGGTTCTTCCAGTGCCACTTCCTCGGCGACCCGGTGATGCCCGGCTGCCTGGGCCTGGATGCGATGTGGCAGCTCACCGGTTTCTTCCTCACCTGGATCGGCGCGCCCGGCCGCGGTCGCGCGCTCGGCTCCGGCGAAGTGAAGTTCACCGGCCAGGTGTTGCCCACCGCCAAGCGCGTGAGCTACGAGATCGACATCAGCCGCGTGGTCAACCGCAAGCTGGTGCTGGCAGTGGCCGACGGCCGCATGCTGGTCGACGGCCGCGAGATCTACACCGCGCGCGACCTGCGCGTGGGCCTGTTCACCTCGACGGAGAGCTTCTGATGCGCCGTGTCGTTATCACCGGCCTGGGCATCACCTCGTGCCTGGGCAACGACGCGGACACCGTGTCGGCCGCGCTGCGCGAAGGCCGTTCGGGTATCCGCCACATCCCGCAGTACGCCGAACTCGGCTTCCGCAGCCAGGTCGGCGGTGCGCCCGAGATCGACCTCGAAGCGCAGATCGACCGCAAGCAGAAGCGCTTCATGGGCGACGCGGCGGCCTTCGCGCACATCGCGCTACGCGATGCGATCGCCGATGCCGGCCTGGATGAGGCGCTGGTCAGCCAACCGCGTACCGGCCTGATCGCCGGTTCCGGCGGCGGCTCGGCCGAATGGCAGATCGAGGCCGCCGACCTGCTGCGCGCGCGCGGTATCCGCAAGGTCGGTCCGTACATGGTGCCGCGCACGATGTGCTCGACCGTGTCGGCGACGCTGGCCACCGCGTTCAAGATCAAGGGCGTGAGCTATTCGATTTCCGCGGCGTGCGCGACCTCCGCGCATTGCATCGGCGCGGCGGCGGACCTGATCCGCGCCGGCCGCCAGGACATCGTCTTCGCCGGCGGCGGCGAAGAACTGCACTGGGCGCTGACGATGATGTTCGACGCGATGGGCGCGCTGTCGAGCAAGCGCAACGACGACCCCACCCATGCCTCGCGGCCGTACGACGCGGACCGCGATGGCTTCGTCATCGCCGGCGGTGGCGGCATGCTGGTGCTGGAGGACTACGACCACGCGGTGAAGCGCGGCGCCCGCATCCACGCCGAACTGCTGGGCTATGGCGTGACGTCCGATGGTGCCGACATGGTGGCGCCGTCCGGCGAAGGCGCTGTGCGCTGCATGCAGATGGCGCTGGAAGGCGTCACCGCGCCGCTGGACTACCTCAACACCCACGGCACCTCGACGCCGCTGGGCGATGTGATCGAACTCGATGCGATCCGCGCGGCGCTCGGCGACACGCTGCCGCCGATTTCCTCGACCAAGGCGCTGTCGGGCCACTCGCTGGGTGCGGCCAGCGTGCACGAGGCGATCTACTGCCTGCTGATGATGCGCGATGGCTTCATCGCGGGCTCGGCCAACATCGAGACGCTGGACGAGGGCGCCGCGGGCTTCCCCATCGTGCAGACGAGCCGCGACGCGACCCTCAACACCGTCATGTCGAACAGTTTCGGTTTCGGCGGCACCAACGCCAGCCTGGTGTTCGGGCGCGTCTGATCCCGCGACAGGCTGAAGGCCCCTCCCGCGCGCGAGTGCGGAGGGAGGCGGCCGGACTCAAGTTAGAAGCGTAGCGGCCGATACAGTTTCGACAGCCCCCACCGGGCATCGACGCTCCCCCATGTCCGGAAACTACAACGAGGTCCTCGTCCTCTTCTCGCTGCTGGTCGCCATCCTGGCGTCCTATACGGCGCTGGACATGGCCAGCCGCGTGACGACCACCCAGGGCACCACCGCCGCGCGCTGGTGGCTGACCGGCGGCGCGATGGCGATGGGCCTGGGCATCTGGTCGATGCACTTCGTCGGCATGCTGGCCTTCGACCTGCCCATCCCGCTGGGCTACGACCTCGCCATCACTCTCTATTCGATGCTGGCTGCGGTCGGCGTGTCGGCGTTCGCGCTGTGGCTGGTCTCGCGCGCCGACCTGCCCAGGCGCCTGCTCTGCCTGGGCGCGCTGCTGATGGGCGCGGGCATCGCGGTGATGCACTACATCGGCATGGCCGCGCTGCGCATGCAGCCCGGCATCGACTACGACCCACTGTGGTTCGCGCTGTCCATCGTCATCGCGGTCGTCGCGTCCGGCGCCGCGCTGTGGATCGCCTTCCACCTGCGCCGCGGCCACCGCCGCCACGGCATGCGCCTGACCGCCGCGGTGGTGATGGGCTTCGCCATCGTGGGCATGCATTACACCGGCATGGCGGCGGCGCGCTTCCCGGCCGACAGCTGGTGCGGCGCCGCGCGCGATGGCGGCGTGCCGACGCAGTGGCTGGCGGTGCTGGTGGTGGTGGCCACCGTGGCGATCATGGGGATCGCGCTGATCGTGTCCGTGCTGGACCGGCAGATGCATCTGCGCACGCGCCATTTGGCGATCTCGCTGGCGCGCGCCAACGAGGAACTGGTGCAGGCCGCGCTGCACGACCCGCTCACCCGCCTGCCCAACCGCGTGTTGCTGCAGGACCGTATCGAGCAGGCCATCGAGAAGGCCAAGCGCAAGCAGGAAGCCTTCGCGGTGATGTTCCTGGACCTGGATGGCTTCAAGAGCGTCAACGACGCTTACGGCCACCAGGCCGGCGATGCGCTGCTGGCCGATGTCGCCGGCCGCGTGCGCGGCCTGTTGCGCAGCCAGGACACGCTGTCGCGGCTCGGCGGCGACGAATTCGTGCTGGTCGCGCCCTCCAGTGATCCCGACGATGCCGCGGTGGTCGCGCAGCGCATCCTCGATGCGGTGGCGCTGCCGATCCAGGCGCAGGGGATCGACGTGCAGGTGACCGCCAGCATCGGCATCGCGATGTATCCGTCCGACGGCACCACCGAGCGCGACCTGATGGCGCATGCGGACGCCGCGATGTACCACACCAAGGACAACGGCCGGAACGGCTACACGTTCTTTGCGCCCTCGATGAACATCAGCGCGCACCAGCAGCTGAAACTGCTCAACGACCTGCGCCGCGCGGTGGAACGCAAGGAACTCCTGCTGCACTACCAACCCAAGTTCGCCGCACCCGACTACCGCATGGCCGGCGTGGAAGCGCTGCTGCGCTGGCAGCACCCCGAGATGGGCCTGCTGCCGCCGGGGGCGTTCATCGCCGCGGCCGAACGCAGCGGGTTGATCCTCAGCCTGGGCGAATGGGTGCTGGACGAAGCCTGCCGGCAGCTGCGCGCGTGGGACGACGCTGGCCACGACGTACCGACTATCGCGGTTAACCTCTCGCCACTGCAGTTCTCTTCGCCCGCACTGGTGGAGACCGTGCGTGACACGCTGGCGCGGCACGCGCTGGACCCGACCCGGCTGACGCTCGAGATCACCGAGACCACCGCCATGCGCGACGCGGATGCCAGCGTCGGCATCCTCGACGAGCTGACGCGCATGGGCATCCGCATTTCCATCGACGACTTCGGCACCGGCTACTCCAGCCTGCTCTACCTCAAGCGCCTGCCCGCCACCGAGCTGAAGATCGACCGCGCCTTCGTCCGCGAACTGGAATCCAATGCGGACGACGCGGCGATCGTGGCCTCCATCGTCGCGCTGGGCCGCACGCTGAACCTCAAGGTCGTCGCCGAAGGTGTGGAAACGCCCGGCCAGCAGCAACAGCTGCGGCAACTCGGCTGCGATTTCTACCAGGGTTACCTGCTCGGCGAACCGGTGGCGGCGGATCGGCTCGTGCGCTCGCTGGAAGCGCCGCCCGCCGACTGCGCCATCGCCTGAGCTCAGCGCCCGTCCACCGCACGCCGGCCCACGGCCGGATCGTCGGTGAAGAAGCCGCCGATGCCGAGCGCCAGGTAGGCGCGGATCTCCTCGATCGCGCCGTCGTCGTTCCGGGTGCGCGGATCGCCACGACGCAGCGCGCGCGGCAGGAACGCGTTCTCGGGCCGAAAGGTGTACGGCCACACCGGCAGGCCCGCCGCGCGCGCATCGCGCATCAAGTCCGTCGGCGCGCCCAGCGTGCCGTCCGCCGCTTCCGGGATCAGGCTGCGTGTCCACGGCCCGAGCAAGTCGGCATACGTGGCGATATCCTTCAGCCCCGCCGGCGTCATCAGGTCGGCATAGCGCGGTGCGGCGCCCGCGGCCTGCGCATCGCCCGGCACCGCATCGGCAGGACCGAGCAACTGCAGCAGGCGGATGTTCGCATGCGCATCGCCCAGTCGCCTGCGCAGCGCACGCAGGTTGTCCTGTTCGAACGACTGGATCACCACGGGCGCCTGTCGCGTGTAGGCATGCGCCGCGAGGGCCTGCAGCAACGGCTCCTCCATCGGCAGGCCGATCCGGCGGAAGTGGGTCGGATGCTTGATCTCCGGGATCAGGCCCACCGTGCGCCCGCTGCGTGACGCATGCTCCGCAGCCAGCGTGATGATCTCGTCCAGCGTCGCGATCTCGAATGCGCCGTCATGATCCGTGCCGCGCAGCTGCGGCAGCCGCTCGCGTGCGCGCAGCGTCTTCAGCTCGGCCAGGGTGAAGTCTTCGGTGAACCAGCCTTCGAAGGTGTCGCCATCGATCACCTGCCGGCGCTTGCGAGCCGCGAACTCCGGGCGTTGGGCGACGTCGGTGGTACCACCGATCTCGTTCTCGTGGCGGGCGACCAGCACACCGTCACGGGTGGCGACCAGGTCCGGCTCGATGTAGTCGGCGCCGTCCTCGATGGCCCGTGCGTATGCGGCCAGCGTGTGCTCTGGCAGGTGCGCGCTGGCCCCGCGGTGGCCGATGACCAAGGGCTTCGCCGGCGGTTCGCCGGCCGTGGCAGGCAGCAGGGGCATCAGGACCACCAGAAGCAGGAGCACGCGGACGAACGGCATGTCGGAATCCTCGTCGCGCCGGCACGCAGGCGCGACGCGGCTTCATGAAAGCACAAAGCCCGGCAGGGACCGGGCTTTGGAGCAACGCGGGAGGAGAGAGGATCCTCGTTGCGGGGCTCATTGTCGGCGCCGACTGTTACAGGGGCGCGACAATCGTCACTCCACCGTCACCGACTTGGCGAGGTTGCGCGGTTTGTCCACGTCGGTGCCGCGCGCCAGCGCGGTGTGGTACGCCAGCAGCTGCACCGGGATGGTGTGCACGATGGGGCTGAGCACGCCGACATGCCGCGGGGTGCGGATCACGTGCACGCCCTCGGATTCGCTGAAGTGGCTGTCCTGGTCGGTGAACACGAACAGTTCGCCGCCACGCGCGCGCACTTCCTGCATGTTGGATTTCACTTTCTCCAGCAGGACGTCGTTCGGTGCGATCACCACGACCGGCATGTCCGCATCCACCAGCGCCAGCGGTCCGTGCTTCAGCTCGCCCGCCGGATAGGCTTCGGCATGGATGTAGGAGATTTCCTTCAGCTTGAGCGCGCCTTCCAGCGCGATCGGGTAGTGCAGGCCGCGACCGAGGAACAACGCGTCGGACTTCGGCGCGAAACGCTCGGCCCATGCGGCGATCTGCGGTTCCAGGTTCAACGCGTGCTGCACGCTGCCAGGCAGGTGGCGCAGCTGTTCCAGGTAGTCGGCTTCCTGCTCCGGCGAGACCTTGCCGCGTAACTTGCCCAGCACGACGGTCAGCTGGAACAGCGCCGCCAGCTGGGTCGTGAAGGCCTTCGTCGACGCCACGCCGATCTCGGCGCCAGCGCGCGTGTAGCAGACCAGCTCGCTGGCGCGCGGGATGGCGCTCTCGGGCACGTTGCAGATCGACAGCGTGTGCTGGTGGCCCAACGACTTGGCGTACTTCAGCGCCTCCATCGTGTCCAGGGTTTCGCCGGACTGGGAGATGGTGACGATGAGGTGCTTGGGATTGGCATACGCGGCGCGATAGCGGTATTCGCTGGCGATCTCGACATTGCACGGCAAGCCGGCGATGGCTTCCAGCCAGTAGCGCGCGGTCATGCCGGCGTAATAGCTGGTGCCGCAGGCGAGGATCTGCACGCCCTCGATGTCCTTCAACGCCACTTCGGCATTGGCGCCGAACAGCGTGGGCGAGAAGCCGCCGTCGATGACCGCTTCGATGGTGTCGGCGATCGCGCGCGGCTGCTCGTGGATTTCCTTCTGCATGAAGTGGCGGTACGGGCCCAACTCCAGCGAGGCCAGCGACACGTCGGACACGTGCACGTCGCGCTCGATCGGCTGGTCCTTGTCGTCGAACACATGCACGGCCTGGCGGGTGACTTCGGCGGTATCGCCTTCTTCCAGGAAGATCACGCGGCGCGTGGCCTGGATGATCGCGGACACGTCCGAGGCGATGAAGTTCTCGCCTTCGCCCAGGCCGATCAGCAGCGGGCAGCCCATGCGGGCGCAGACCATGCGCTCGGGTTCCTTGCGGCTCACCACAGCCAGCGCGTAAGCGCCGGTCAGCTCCTTCACCGTGCGCTGCAGTGCGGCCAACAGGTCGTCGCCGCCCTTCAGGTGGTAATGCATCAGGTGGGCGATGACTTCGGTATCGGTCTGCGACTCGAACACGTAACCCAGCGCGCGCAGGCGCTCGCGCTGCTCTTCGTGGTTCTCGATGATGCCGTTGTGCACCAGCGCCACGCCGTGGCTGATATGCGGATGCGCATTGGCCTCGGTGACGCCACCGTGGGTCGCCCAGCGCGTATGGCCTATGCCCAGGCTCGCGTTGAAGCCCTCGGCAGCGGCGGCACCCTCCATTTCCGCGACGCGGCCGGTGCGGCGCACACGACGGACGTCCTGCTGGTCGACTACCGCGATGCCCGCGGAATCGTAGCCCCGGTATTCCAGCCGCTTGAGTCCCTCGATGAGTACCGGTACCACGTCGCGATCGGCGATCGCGCCCACAATTCCGCACATAGGCCTGTGTCTTCCATCTGAGTGAAACGAACGGACATTCTACGTGTCCGGCACTGGACAGGCCCTGTCCGGCGAGTGTCCGCGGACACCCGGACAGCCTTTGGCACCGGACAACCCCCTTGTGAATCAATCGCTTGCGTTTGGCACGCATCCTGCTGATACGAGCAGGTCATTCCAAAGAACGCATGCCGCCGATGATTCGGGACACCTCCGCGCAAGACCGAGTGCTCAGCTCCTCCCAGACCCGCCCGGCCTGGCGCCGGTGGGTGTGGCCCGCGGCCGGTGGCGCCCTCCTGTTGGTCGGCATCGCCTTTGCCGCACGCGGCTGGCTGTCCGGCACCTCCTCGGTGGACGGCGCCCGCCTGCGCATCGCCGACGTGACCCGCGGCGACCTGGTCCGCGACATCGCCGCCGACGGCCGCGTCATTGCCGCCAACAGCCCCACCCTGTACGCCGTGGCCGGGGGCGTGGTCACGCTGAAGGTCGTGGCCGGCGACAAGGTGACCAAGGGCCAACCGCTGGCCGAGATCGACAGCCCGGAACTGCGCAGCAAGCTGGCGCAGGAACAGACCACGCTGGCCGGCCTGGAAGCCGAAGCCAGCCGCGCCACCCTGGATGCCAGCGTCACCCGCGCCAACGCGCAGAAGGCGCTGGACCAGGCCGGCATCGAGCGTCAGGCCGCCGAACGCAACCTGCAGCGCTACCAGCGCGGCTACGACGGCGGTGCGGTGCCGCAGGTCGACGTGATGGAAGCGCAGGACAACCTGCGCAAGACCGAGATCGCGCTCTCCCACGCGCGCAAGGACGCCGGCCTGCAGGGCCAGGGCGCGAACCTGGACGCCCGCAACAAGCAGCTGTTGGCCGAACGCCAGCGCGCGGTCGTGGCCGAAGTGCAGCGCCAGGTCGATGCGCTGACCCTGCGCGCGCCGTTCGACGGCCAGGTCGGCCAGGTGCAGGCCGTGCAGCGCTCCAACGTGGCGATCAACGCCCCGGTGCTGAGCGTGGTGGACCTGTCCGTGTTCGAAGTCGAGATCAAGGTACCCGAAAGCTTCGCGCGTGACCTCGCCATCGGCATGCCGGCCACACTGACCAGCGCCGGCCAGCCGTATCCGGGCGAGATCTCCGCGGTGTCACCGGAAGTCGTCAACGGCGAAGTCGTCACCCGCCTGCGCTTCTCCGACAAGCAGCCGCCGGGCCTGCGCCAGAACCAGCGCCTGGCTGCGCGCATCCTGATGGACACGCGCCGCAACGTGCTGATGGTCGAGCGGGGTCCGTTCCTCGAGCAGGGCGGTGGTCGCTACGCCTACGTCATGGATGGCAGCTCCGCCGTGCGCCGCCCCGTGCAGCTGGGCGTCAGCAGCCTGAGCAACGTCGAAGTGCTCAGCGGCCTGCAGCCCGGCGACAAGGTCGTCGTCTCCGGCAGCGACCTGTTCGGCGATGCCGAGCGCGTTTCGGTCAACTGATTCCCCACCTCCCCCACGCGTCCTCTCCCACGTTTCCCACTCCGCTCCCGAACCCGAAGAAGAAGGAACCCGCCATGCTTGAGATGCGCCAAGTCGCCAAGGTCTACCGCACCGAACAGGTGGAAACGCATGCGCTGCGTTCCCTGGACCTGCATGTCCGCGAAGGCGAGTTCGTCGCCGTCACCGGTCCGTCGGGCTCGGGCAAGACCACCTTCCTCAACATCGCCGGCCTGCTGGAGACCTTCACCGGCGGGCAGTTCCTGCTCGATGGCCAGGACGTCAGCCACCTCGGCGACGACGCTCGCTCGCGCCTGCGCAACCAGAAGATCGGTTTCATCTTCCAGGGCTTCAACCTGATCCCGGATCTGAACCTGTTCGACAACGTCGACGTGCCGCTGCGCTACCGCGGCATGCCCGCGTCCGAGCGCAAGCAGCGCATCGAGGACGCACTGGGCCGCGTCGGCCTGGGTTCGCGCATGAAGCACTACCCGGCCGAACTCTCCGGCGGCCAGCAGCAGCGCACGGCGATCGCGCGCGCCCTGGCCGGCAGCCCGCGCCTACTGCTGGCGGACGAACCTACCGGCAACCTGGACTCGCAGATGGCCCGCGGCGTGATGGAACTGCTGGAGGAGATCAACCGTCAGGGCACGACCATCATCATGGTCACGCACGACCCGGAGCTCGCCGCGCGCGCGCAGCGCAACGTGCACATCGTGGACGGCATGGCCACCGACCTGTCGGTGGAGCCCGCGCTGATCCGCGCGGCGCACGCCGCCGAAACCAGCGCCTCCGCCTGAGGAGACCCGACATGTTCGGCTACTACTTCACCCTCGCGCTGCGCAGCTTCAAGCGCAACAAGGCGCTGACCTTCCTGATGGTGCTGGCCATCGCGCTCGGCATCGGCGCCAGCATGACCACGCTGACCGTGTTCTACGTGCTGTCGGGCGATCCGATCCCGCAGAAGAGCGACAAGCTGTTCTACCCGCGCATCGACCCGCGCTCGGCCAACGGCTTCACGCCCGGCGACGAACCGGAAGACCAGTTCACCCGCCACGACGCCGAGCGCATGCTGCGCGACAAGAAGGGCGACCGTCAGGCCTTCATGACCGGCGGCGCCTCGTCGATCGAGACCGAGGACGGCCGGGTCGAACCGTTCCGCATCGATGCGCGCTACACCACGGCGGACTTCTTCCCGATGTTCGAGGTGCCGTTCCGCTACGGCAACGGCTGGTCGGCCGCCGATGACGAATCGCGCGCCCGCGTGGCGGTCATCTCCAAGGCGCTGAACGAGAAATTGTTCGGCGGTGCCAACAGCGTCGGTCGCGAGATCAAGGCCTCCGGTGCGACGTTCCGCGTGATCGGCGTGCTGGATGAGTGGCGCCCAGCGCCGAAGTTCTACGACATGACCCAGGACCGCTTCACCGAAGTGGAGCAGCTGTTCGTGCCGTTCTGGACCTCGCGCGCGCTGAAGATGGGCACGCAGGGCAACATGAACTGCTGGGGCGACTCGAGCGCGGAAGAAGAAGGCTCGCAAGGCCCGAACGCGCCGTGCTCGTGGCTGCAGTACTGGGTGGAGCTGGGTACGCCGGAGAAGGTCGAGGCCTACAAGCAGTACCTGAAGAACTATTCCGATCAGCAGCGCGCGGCCGGCCGCTTCGAGCGCGCCACCAACGTGGATTTGCACAACGTGATGCAGTGGCTGGACAAGCAGGGCGCGGTGCCCGGTGACGTCCGCCTGCAGGTATGGCTGGCATTCGGCTTCCTGGCGGTCTGCCTGCTCAACACCGTGGGCCTGCTGCTGGCGAAGTTCCTGGGCCGTGCGTCTCAGATCGGCGTGCGGCGCGCGCTGGGCGCGACGCGCAAGGCGATCTTCGCGCAATGCCTGGTCGAAGCCGGCACCGTCGGCCTGGTCGGCGGCGTGCTCGGTCTCGTGCTGGCCTGGCTGGGCTTGCTGGCGGTGCGTCAGCAACCGGCCGGCTATGCCGACCTGGCCCACATGGACCTGAAGATGCTGTTGGCCACCTTCGCGCTGGCGATCGTCGCCAGCCTGCTCGCCGGCATGCTGCCCGCCTGGCGCGCCATGCAGGTGACGCCCGCGATCCAGCTCAAGAGCCAGTGACCCATCCATTCAAGAGGCACGTCATGGACATCCGCCCCATTCTTTCCACCCTGGCCCGCCACAAGACGGCCGCCGCACTGATCGTGATGGAAGTGGCGCTGTCGTGCGCCATCATCTGCAACGCGGTGTTCCTCATCAGCCAGCGGCTCGAGCGCATCGACCGCCCGACCGGCATGGCCAACGAGGAGATCGTGCGCATCAGCATGGGCAACCTCGGCGAAAACCCCGAAGCCGACGCCCTGGTGAAGCAGGACGTCGCCAGCCTGCGCGCGCTGCCGGGCGTGAAGGCCGCCGGCAGCATCAACCACGTGCCGTTCGACAACTCCTCGTGGAACACGTCGATCCAGCTGGCGGCCGAACAGGAACGTCCGAACGCGCAGGCCAACGTCTATCTGGGCGATGCCGTCATCGAGACGCTGGGCCTGAAGCTGGCCGAAGGCCGCGACTTCACTCCGGAGGAGTATTCCAACTGGACCGAGATGAACAAGCAGAACGCCAAGGTGATGATGCCGTCGGTGATCCTGAGCCGCGAACTGGCGAACAAGCTGTTCCCCGGCGAGAGTGCGATCGGCAAGAACATCTATGCGTGGAATGCCGACAACGTGCCGCACCGCGTGGTCGGCGTGGTCGACCGCCTGATCCGCACCAACGACAACGGCGGGCCCGCGGAAGCCGGCTTCACGATGATCCTGCCGGCGAAGGACCTCACGATGGGCACCTTCGTGCTGCGCACCACGCCCGAGCGCCGCACCGAAGTGCTGAAGGCTGCCCTGGCGACGCTGGAGAAGAACAGCGCCCGCCGGCTGGTCCTGCGCGACGGCACCTTCAGCGACATCAAGCAGGACTACTATCGCGGCGATCGCGCGATGGCCTGGCTGCTGATCACGGTGATCATCTCGCTGCTGGTCGTCACCGCGTTGGGCATCGTCGGCCTGGCCAGCTTCTGGGTACAGCAGCGCACCAAGCAGATCGGCATCCGCCGTGCGCTGGGCGCGACCAAGGGCCAGATCCTGCGCTACTTCCAGACCGAGAACTTCCTGCTGGCCACGCTGGGCATCGTCATCGGCATGATCCTGGCCTACGGCATCAACCAGATGCTGATGGGCAAGTACGAATTGCCGCGCCTGCCCCTGCTCTACCTGCCCGTGGGTGCCGTGCTGCTGTGGCTGCTGGGCCAGGTGGCCGTGTACGGTCCGGCGCGCAAGGCCGCCTCGGTGCCGCCGGCGGTCGCCACGCGCACCGCCTGATTCCTCCGCTTCATGCCGCGCACGTCCCACGGGCGTGCGCGGCCCGACGGGGTTCCCATGTCTCCTCCCTTCCTGCTGCTGGGACGCCACCACGCGGGCACCTGGTTGATCGCGCTGCAGTTGGCGATCGGCGTGGTCCTGTGCCTGCAGGCCTGGCAGGCGGTCACCGGCCTGCATACCGCGCGCGTCACGCCCGACGGCATCGACGACACCGGCCTGCTGCTGGTGCCCTGGCTGCAGGCCACGCCCACGACGGATCCGGGTGTCGCCGATGTACTGCGCCGCCTGCGCAGCGTACCGGGCGTGCGCGCGGCGACGGCCTCCAACCAGGTGCCTTACGGCAACAGCGCCTGGAGCGTGCACGTGTGGACGCCTGCGCGTCCTGCGGAGCGCAACGTGGTGTCGGTGTTCCTCGGCGAAGAGCACTTCGGTTCGACACTCGGTCTGGCGACGGTGCGCGGACGCGATTTCCTACCCGGTGAGTTCCGCAACTACGCCGGCACCCAGACCGATCTGCATGCCGGCCTTGGGCCGGCCATCATCTCGGCCTGCGCTGGCGAAACAGCTGTACGGCGATGCGGACCCGCTCGGCCGCACGCTGTTGACCGCGCCGGGCGCAAAGCTGCACGTGGTCGGCGTGGTCGAGCGCGTGCCGCCGCCGGTCAGTGCGCGCGGCGTGCGGGACCTGGCCATGCTGCTGCCGGTGCGGATGGTGCGTGCCGGCGATGCGCAGTTCCTGGTCCGCCACAGCGGCGACGCGGATGACGTGGCCGCGCGCATCCGCAGCCACGCTGTCCGCCGCCTACCCGTCCGTCGCGATCGCCCCTCCGGTCGAGATGGCGGCGCTGCGCGAGGCCGCGTTGCAGGGCCCGCGCTTGCGCGCGCGCTGGTCGGTGGGCGCCTGCATCGCGTGGTGGTTTTCCACGCTCGGCCTGCTGATGCTCGGCGGCCAGCGTTGGGTGCAGGCGCATGCGCAGGAATTCAGCCTGCGCCGTGCCGCCGGCGCGACCGGTCGCCAGCTCGCACGCCGCCTGCGCTGCGAGTATCTGGGGCTGGCCGCCATCGCGGCGATCGTGGGCCTGGCGTGTGGCGGCGGGTTGCTGCCGCGCATCGCGCCGGACGGATGGGTCAGCACGCCATCGCTCGGCGCGATGCTGGCGGCCGCCGCATGGGCGACGCTGGCCGTGCAGTTCGCCGCGGCCTGGCCTGCGCGCCTGGCCCGGCGCATCCCGCCGCACCTCGTCAGCCGCAGCCCTTCGGTTAGGCTATAGCGCATGCCTACCATCCTCGTGATCGACGACAACCTGGCCGTCAGTACGGCCCTGGAAGTCCTGTTCTCCCTGCACGACATCGAAACGCTGCACGCCGAATCGCCCGCGTCGGGCCTGGCGATGCTGCGCGAACAGCCGGTGGACCTGGTCATCCAGGACATGAACTTCAGCGAAGACACCACCTCCGGTGTGGAAGGCGAACAGCTGTTCGCCGACTTGCGCGCGGAATGGCCGGACCTACCGGTGATCCTGCTGACCGCATGGACGCACCTGGAAGCCGCGGTGAACCTGGTGAAGGCCGGCGCGGCGGACTATGTCGCCAAACCGTGGGACGACCGCAAGCTGCTGGCCACCGTCAACACGCTGCTGGAACTGACGGAGACGCGTCGCGAACTCGACCGTCGCCGCAGCCGCGAGCGCCGCAGCCGCGACCAGCTCTCGCAGAAGTACGACCTTCGCAACCTCGTCTTCGAAGACCCGGCCAGCGAACGCGTCGTCGCGCTCGCCTGCCAGGTCGCGCGCTCGGACCTGCCGGTGCTGATCACCGGACCGAATGGCGCGGGCAAGGAGAAGATCGCCGAGATCATCCAGGCCAACTCCAGCGTGAAGCAGGGGCCGTTCGTGACCCTCAACTGCGGTGCGCTGCCGTCCGAGCTGATCGAAGCGGAACTGTTCGGTGCGGATGCGGGCGCTTACACCGGCGCGAACAAGGCACGCGAAGGCAAGTTCGAAGCGGCCGATGGCGGCACGCTGTTCCTCGACGAGATCGGCAACCTGCCGCTCACCGGGCAGATGAAATTGCTGCGCGTGCTCGAGACCGGCCGCTTCGAGCGGCTGGGCTCCAATCGCGAACGCAAGGTCGCCGTGCGCGTCATCAGCGCCACCAACGCGGACCTGCCGACGATGATCCGCGAGGGCGGCTTCCGCGAAGACCTGTACTACCGGCTCAACGCGATCGAACTCGCGCTGCCGCCGCTGGCCGAACGCCCGGGCGACATCCTGCCGCTGGCCGAGCGCTTCCGACCGGAAGACAAGCCGCTGGGCGAGAGCGCGCGTGCCGCGCTGTTGCGCCACGCGTGGCCAGGCAACGTGCGCGAGCTGCGCAACGTCATCCAGCGCGCCGGCCTGCTGGCGATGGGCGAACGCATCGAGGCCAACGACCTCAACCTGCCCAAGCCCGCTGCGGTGCGCACGGCGGTCGTGGCGGAACCGGAGCGCGCCGACATCGAGGCCGCGATCACCCGCGCCGGCGGCGTGATCGCGCAGGCGGCCACCGACCTCGGCATGAGCCGACAGGCGCTGTACCGGCGCATGGAACGCTTCGGCATCAAGGCCACATGATCCGTCGCTCGCTCGCCGGCCGCGTATTGTCCTGGCTGCTGCCGTTGCTGGCGGTGGCGCTGGTGCTGCCGGTCGCGCTGTCGCACTGGCTGCAGGACGACCTGCTGGCCGTGCTGCTGTCGGCGCTCGTCGTGCTGCCGCTGGCGGGCTGGGCGATCCACCGCGGCCTGCGCAGCACGCGCTCGCTGTTCCGCGCGCTGGCCGGCAGCGTCAACAGCTACCGCGACGGCGAGTACAACTTCGGCATCCATTGGCAGGGCAGCGACGAACTCGCCGAGCTGGTGCGTTCCCATGGTGCGTTGGGCGAGGTGCTGCGCGAACAGCGGCAGACCCTGGTGCAGCGCGAACTGCTGCTGGACACGATGGTGCAGAACACGCCGGTGGCCATGCTGCTGGTGGCGCCCGGCGGCGATGGCGTACGCCGGGTGGTGTTCGCCAACGTCGCCGCGCGCAAGCTGCTGCACAGCGGCTGGAAGCTGGAAGGGCAGGACTACGAATCGCTGATGGCCGCTTCGCCGGTGGAAATGCGCGAAGCGCTCGCGCGCAGCGGCGACAGCCTGTTCGCGATCGGCAGCGAGGAGGAAGACGGGGAAGAACAGGTCTACCACCTCGCGCGCCGCAACTTCCGTCTCAACGGCCGTCCGCACGAACTTCTGCTGCTGCGCCTGCTGACGAACGAACTGCGCCGACAGGAAGTGATGACGTGGAAGAAGGTCATCCGCGTGATCAGCCACGAGCTCAACAACTCGCTGGCACCGGTGGCGTCGCTGGCGCACTCCGGTGCGGAGCTGGTCCGTCGCGGCAAGCACGAACGGCTCGAAGAGGTCTTCGGCACCATCGAGGATCGCGCCCGTCATCTGGAAGGCTTCATCCGCGGCTATGCGCGCTTCGCCAAACTGCCGTCGCCGCAGTTGCACACGGTGCACTGGCGCGGCTTCCTGGAAGGTCTCCAACGCCAGATCGGGTTCGAGCTGATCATGCAGGAGACCGACATCGACGGCCGCATCGACCTGGCGCAGATCGAGCAGGCGCTGCTCAACCTGCTGAAGAACGCGCACGAATCCGGCACCACGGCCGAGGGCGTGTCGGTGCGCGTCACCCGCCTGCCCGGCTGGGTCCGCATCGAGGTGATGGATCGCGGCACCGGCATGAACGATGCGGTACTGCAGAACGCGCTGGTGCCGTTCTATTCGACCAAGCGCAACGGCACCGGCCTGGGCCTGGCGCTGACCCGCGAGATCATCGAAGCGCACGGCGGACGCCTGTCGCTGCACAACCGCGACGGCGGCGGGCTGTGCGTGGCCATCCAGTTGCCGGATGCGCCGACGGCGTAACGCCCCGGCCCGGGATTACTTCGGCTTCTTCTCCGGCCGCTGCCAGCCTTCGACCGTCATCTGGCGCGCACGCGCGACGGTCAGCTTGTCGGCCGGTGCGTTCTTCGAGATCACCGAGCCCGCACCGATGGTGGCGCCGTCCGCCAGCGTCACCGGTGCGACCAGCGACGAGTTCGAACCAACGAAGACGCGATCACCGATCGTCGTGGTGGACTTGTTCACCCCGTCGTAGTTGCAGGTGATGGTGCCGGCGCCGATGTTGGTGCCCGTGCCGATAACGGTGTCACCGAGATAGGTCAGGTGATTGGCCTTGCTGCCCACGCCGATGCGCGCGTTCTTCGTCTCGACGAAGTTGCCGACGTGCACGCCATCGGCAAGGACGGTGCCCGGGCGCAGGCGCGCATAGGGGCCGATCAGCGCCGCGCCTTCGCTGGCGACGCCTTCCAGGTCGCAATGCGCACGCACCTGCGTGCCCGCGGCGAGGCTCACGTCCTTCAGGCGCGTGAACGGCCCGATGACGACGCCATCGCCCAGTTCGACCTTGCCTTCCAGCACCACGTCGACATCGATCTGCACGTCGCGCCCGACCGTCACCGTGCCGCGCTGGTCGAAGCGCGCCGGGTCGACCAGGCGCGCGCCCTGCACGCACAGCGCGCGCGCCGCGCGCAGCTGGTAGGCGCGCTCGAGCTGCGACAGCTGCCACGGATCGTTCGCGCCTTCGGCCTCGATGGGTTCGCCGACGAGGACCATTTCGGCCGGCGTGAATTCATCCGCCGCCATCGCGAAGACGTCGGTCAGGTAGTACTCGCCCTGCGCATTGTTGTTGGACAGCCGCGCGAGCCAGCCCTTCAGCGCACTGCCGTCGGCGGCGATGATGCCGGTGTTGATGATGCGGATGCGGCGCTGCTCCTCGTCGGCGTCCTTGTGCTCGACGATGGCCGCCACGCGGCCGGCTTCATCGCGAACGATGCGGCCGTAACCGGTGGGATCAACGGGTTCGGCGACCAGCACCGCGAGGCGGCCGGGCGCATCCAGCAGGCGTTGCAGGGTCTCGCTGCGGGTCAGCGGCACGTCGCCGTACAGCACCAGCACGCGCGCACCGTCGGGAATCGCCGGGATCGCCTGCGCAACCGCATGGCCGGTGCCCAGCTGCTGCGCCTGGTGCGCCCAGTGCAGGTCGGGCTGATCGGCGAACGCCGCCTGCACCTGGTCGCCACCGTGGCCGTAGACCACATGCACGCCGGCCGGCGACAGCGCCCGCGCCGCGTCGATCACATGCGCCAGCATCGGCCGTCCGGCGATCGGCTGCAGCACCTTGGGCAGCGCGGACTTCATCCGCTTGCCTTCGCCGGCGGCGAGGATGACGACGTGGAGTGGCTTCATAGGATTTCCCATTACGATGATGTCGGCCTTCGCCCTGGTGCGATGGTATCAACTCAGCCCCGTCTCAAGGACCCGCTCTTGACGCACAGCGCCGCCGCCCCTGATCGCCTGTCCTGGAAGCCCCCTGTGATCACGGCGCTCTGCTTCGTGTTGCTGGCGCTCGGCCTGCAAGGACAGGACGCCAACTGGGACCTGCGGAACTACCATCTCTACACGCCATCCGCGCTGATGGACGGCCGCTTCGACGGCGACATCGCGGCCGCCCAGCTCCAGACCTGGCACAACCCGGTCCTCGATTTTCCGTTCGCGTGGATGGTCAAGGCAGGGCTCTCCGGCTGGGCAGTATCGCTGTGGTTGGCGTTACCCGCGTTCATCGCCGTCCTTTTCGCGCTTCGCTTGCTGGACCTCCTGTGGCCGGAGCGCCGCAGCGTGACCAGGACCGCGATAGCAGGCCTGACCGCAGTAGCAGGCGCTGCGGTGATGCCGAGCATCGGCACCACGTTCAACGACGCGTTCGTAGCAGCGGGCATGATGGCCGCGCTGTGGTGGGCGGTGGATTCGCGTGGCCGACGCGGACCGTGGGCCACGTGGCTCGTCGCGGGCGTTCTTGCAGGTGCGGCCGGGGGCTTGAAGTTAACGGGCGCGCTCTACTGCGTGGGCTTCATCGGTGCCGCGTTGTTGGGCGGTCCCTTGCGTGGCGCCCCTGTCCGCGTCCTGGCGCTCGGCGTGGGCGGCGGCGCAGGCGCGCTGCTGACGGCGGGGCCGTGGGCGCTGTACCTGTGGCAGGAGCACGGCAATCCCTTGTTCCCCTATTTCAACGAATGGTTCCGGTCTGCCGATGCGCTGCCTCATGGACAGAAGGACGCGCGCTTCGTTCCCCACGGACTCGACGCCTTGCTGGTTCCTTTCCATCTCCTGACCGACAGTCAACGATTCTCTGAGGGCAAGCTGTCGGACCCGCGCATCCTGTTCGGCCTTGCCGCCCTTGTCGCAAGCTGGATCGCTGCCTGGCGCGGGCGAAGGAACGATGCGGGTGTGCTCCACGAGACCAACATCGTCGTCGCGTTCATGCTGATCAGCTTCGCGACGTGGGCGAGCCTGTACGGCATCTACCGCTACCTGTTCGCCTTGGAGCTGGTCTGCTCCATTGCCATCGTCGGCACCCTGTCGAGGTGGGTTCGGTCACGCTATGTCACTGCCGCGCTGGCGATCGCCGCTGTCCTGCTCATCAGCGGCGCCAACCGGCCCAACTGGGGCCGCGATCGCTTCAGCACGCCGATGATCTCCGTCGGTGTGCCCGCACTGCCCGACCGCAGCCTGGTGGTATTGGCCGACGACAATCCCATGGCGTACGCCGTCGCTTACCTGCCCAAGCGCGTGCCTGCGATCTCGATCCAGAACAACTTCATGGCGCCGACGCGCTGCACCGGCCTGCAGGCGCGTGCGGAACAGCGTATCCGGCAGCACGCCGGCCCCTTGTTCCTGTTGCGGAAGGCATCGACGGGATCGGCGCCCGATGCTGTCGCCGCCTATGGACTGGTGTCGAACGGCGCCTGCCTTCCGATGCTCACGAGCCTCGACGACCTCGAGCTCTGCCCGCTGAGTCGCGTAGCGCTTACGCCGACGGTCTGCGCTGCGACAGCACCTGGTCCGTGATCAATCGCTGGATCTCGTTCGAACGACGATTGACCGTATCCAGGATGAGTCCGGTCGCTGTCGAGACCACCCCCACCAGCGCGAATGCCACCGCCAGGACTGCGGTGGAGGGATGGGTCACCAAGCCGGTGCGGGCGAACTCATGGATGACGATGGCCCCGAAGCCCAGGCTCAGCAGCACGCAGAACACCGCAAGCGCTCCGAAGAAAAGCAGGGGCCGCATGTCCTTGAACAGGAACAGGATCGTCTTCAGCACGCGCATGCCATCTCGATACGTGTTGAGCTTGGACTCGCTGCCATCGGGCCGCGTACCGTAATCGATGGTCCTCTCCGACAGCACGAACCCGTTGGTCAGCGCGAACACGGTCATCTCGGTCTCGATCTCGAACCCGCGGGAAAGCACGGGCATGGATTTGACGAAACGACGGGAGAAGACGCGGTAACCGGACAGTACGTCCCGAACCGGATGGCCGAACAGGGCGCTGATGCAACCACGCACCAGCTTGTTGCCGAAACCGTGGAATCGCCGAAAGGACGCGTGATCATGGGACTCCAATCGCGTCCCCACCACCATGTCCGCCCGTCCTTCCGCAACGTCTTCGATAAGCGTCCGCGCCGCCGCCGCGGGATACGTGTCGTCGCCGTCCACCATGACGTAAATGTCGGCGTCGACATCGCGGAACATCGCGCGCACCGCGTTGCCCTTGCCTTTGGCCAGCACGTGCCGCACGTGGGCGCCGGCTTGCATCGCCAGCTGGGCCGTAGCGTCCGCGCTGGCATTGTCGAAAACCCACACACCGGCTTCCGGCAGCGCTTCACGGAAATCAGCGACGACCTTCTGCACGGTCAGCGCCTCGTTGTGGCAGGGGATCAGGACGGCGATGCGCAAAGGGGATACCGTGACCGTTCGGGCGGTGCGAATATTACACGGCGCCCCACCCTTGCCGAGCCGCCCCCTACCATGCGCTTCCCCCCTGATCATCGCAGGGCCCTGCTCCGCGAAGGCGGCAGTTTCGTCTTCGTCGGCCTGGCGCAACTGGTGCTGGACTGGCTGGTGTTCGTCGCGCTCACCGCGGCCGGCGTGCCAGCAGCACCGGGCAATCTCGCCGGCCGCGTCAGCGGTGCGTTGTTGGGGTTTTGGTTGAACGGCCGCGTGACCTTCGCCCGCGACGGCGAGGCGCGCCTGGGCTGGCGGCGCTTCGGCAAGTTCCTGCTGGTGTGGGTGCCGCTGACGGTGGTGAGTACGCTCGCGGTGACCTGGGTAGCCACATCGCTGGGCCTGGCGCACGCATGGTTGACCAAGCCGCTGGTGGAAGGAGTGCTGGCCATCGTGGCCTTCTTCCTTTGGCGGCACGTGGTCTACCGCTAGCCGAAAACGAAAACGCCGGCGCGAGGCCGGCGTTTCCGGTGAAGCGCGTGTGTGCGGACCTCAGTGCTTGAGGTTCTTACGCAGGCGCTCCAGCGCGCTGAGCTGGGCGATGCTCATGGCCAGCTGGGCCTGGGCTTCTTCCACGCTCATCTTCGGGTCCTGCTTGGCCAGGATGCGCTCGGCTTCTTCCTTGGCCTTGCGGACCTGCGCCTCGTCGATGTCCGACGCGCGGATCGCGGTGTCGGCCAGCACGGTGACGACCTGCGGCTGCACCTCGAGGATGCCGCCGGAGATGGCGAAGTCCAGCTGCTCGCCACTGACCAGCGTCACCACCACCTTGCCCGGCTTCAGACGGGTGATCAGCGGCGCGTGCTTCGGCGCGATGCCCAGCTCGCCCAGTTCGCCGGTGGCGACGACCAGGGTGGCTTCACCGTGGAAGATCTCCTGCTCGGCGCTGACGATGTCGCAACGGATGGTGCTCATGGAACTCTCTTTGCCGTGTAGGGCGGGCCTGGGCCCGCCGCCGGTTGCCGCGAAGGTGGGCCTGGGCCCACCCTAGGTGCTTACGCCTTTTCGGCGAGCTTCTTGGCCTTCTCGACCGCTTCTTCGATGCCGCCGACCATGTAGAACGCCTGCTCCGGCAGGTGGTCGTACTCGCCGTCGACGATCGCCTTGAAGCCGCGGATCGTGTCCTTCAGCGAAACGTACTTGCCCGGCGAGCCGGTGAACACTTCGGCCACGTGGAACGGCTGGCTGAAGAAGCGCTCGATCTTGCGGGCGCGCGACACGGCCTGCTTGTCTTCTTCGGACAGTTCGTCCATGCCGAGGATGGCGATGATGTCCTTCAGTTCCTTGTACTTCTGCAGCGTCGACTGCACGCGGCGCGCGGTGTCGTAGTGCTCGTGGCCGATGACGTTCGGGTCCAGCTGGCGGCTGGTCGAGTCGAGCGGATCCACGGCCGGGTAGATACCCAGCGAAGCGATGTTACGGCTCAGCACGACGGTCGCGTCCAAGTGGGCGAACGTGGTGGCCGGCGACGGGTCGGTCAGGTCGTCCGCGGGCACGTACACGGCCTGGATCGAGGTGATCGAACCGGTCTTGGTCGAGGTGATGCGCTCCTGCAGGACGCCCATTTCCTCGGCCAGCGTCGGCTGGTAACCCACGGCCGACGGCATGCGGCCCAGCAGCGCCGACACTTCGGTACCAGCCAGCGTGTAGCGGTAGATGTTGTCGACGAACAGCAGCACGTCCTTGCCCTTACCGGACGCATCCTTCTCGTCGCGGAAGTACTCGGCCATGGTCAGGCCGGTCAGCGCGACGCGCAGGCGGTTGCCCGGCGGCTCGTTCATCTGGCCGTACACCATCGCGACCTTGTCGAGGACGTTGGAGTCCTTCATCTCGTGGTAGAAGTCGTTGCCCTCGCGGGTACGCTCGCCCACGCCGGCGAACACGGACAGACCCGAGTGCGCCTTGGCGATGTTGTTGATCAGTTCCATCATGTTGACGGTCTTGCCGACGCCGGCGCCGCCGAACAGGCCGACCTTGCCGCCCTTGGCGAACGGGCACATCAGGTCGATGACCTTGATGCCGGTTTCCAGCAGGTCGTTGGCCGAGGACTGGTCCTCGTACGACGGGGCCGAACGGTGGATTTCCCAGTGATCGGTCGCCTGCACCGGGCCGGCTTCGTCGATCGGGTTGCCCAGCACGTCCATGATGCGGCCCAGCGTGCCCGCGCCGACCGGCACCGAGATGGCCTTGTCGGTGTTCACGGCGACCAGGTTGCGCTTCAGGCCGTCGGTGGAACCGAGGGCGATGGTGCGCACGACGCCGTCGCCGAGCTGCTGCTGCACTTCGAGCGTGATGGCGGTGTTTTCCACCTTCAGCGCGTCGTACACCTTCGGCACTTCGTTGCGCGCGAATTCGACGTCAACCACCGCGCCGATGATCTGAACGATCTTGCCCTGACTCATTGCTGCATTCCTCTAGATGAATTCTTGTGACTACGCGCGTCAGACTGCCGCCGCGCCGCCGACGATTTCGGAGATTTCCTGGGTGATCGCCGCCTGGCGGGCCTTGTTGTAGACCAGCTGCAGGGTACCGATGAGCTTGTTGGCGTTGTCGCTGGCGGCCTTCATGGCCACCATGCGCGCCGCGTGTTCCGACGCGATGTTCTCCAGCACGGCCTGGTACACCAGCGACTCGATGTAGCGCGTGATCACGTGGTCGAGCACGGTCGCGGCATCGGGTTCGTAGATGTAGTCCCAGTCGTGGTGCGCGACCTGCGTCTCCGCCGCAGGCAGCGGCAGCAGCTGGTCGAACGCGGCGCGCTGGGTCATCGTGTTGACGAAGTCGTTGTAGACGACGAACACGCGGTCCAGCTTGCCTTCGGTGTAGGCGTCCAGCATCACCTTGATCACGCCGATCAGCTGGTCCAGCTTGGGCGAATCGCCCAGGTGGGACACGCTGGCCAGCATGTTGACCTTGACCCGGCGGAAGTACACCGAGGCCTTCTGGCCGATGGTGACCACGTCGACCTCGACGCCCTTCTCGTTCCACTGGCGGATCTCGCCGAGCATCTTGCGGAACAGGTTGTTGTTCAGGCCGCCGGCCAGGCCGCGGTCGGACGACACGATGATGAAGCCGACGCGCTTGACGTCCTTGCGTTCCACCATGAAGGGGTGCTGGTAATCGGTATTGGCCTGGGCCAGGTGGCCGATCACCTGCTTCATCGCCCGCGCATACGGGCGCGAGGTCTTCATGCGGTCCTGGGCCTTGCGGATCTTGGAGGCCGAGACCATCTCGAGCGCGCGCGTCACCTTGCGGGTGTTCTGCACGCTCTTGATCTTGGTTTTGATTTCGCGTCCGCCTGCCATGTCTCGCTCGCTTGTTTCGTCTTCGTCGGGCGGGTCTGCGACCCGCCTGCCTACGAACGGCGGGCCGAAGCCCGCCCTACGGAATTACCAGGTGCCGGTCTGCTTGAACTCGGCGATGCCCTTCTTGAAGGCGCCTTCGATCTCGTCGTTCCAGTTGCCGGTGCTGTTGATCGTGTCGACCAGCGCGCCCTGGGTGTTGGTGAAGTGCGCATGCAGCGCGTCTTCGAACGCCAGGATCTTGCCGACCGGCACGTCGTCCAAGTAACCCTCGTTGACCGCGTAGATGGACAGCGCCTGCAGGGCGATGGACATCGGCGCGTACTGCTTCTGCTTCATCAGCTCGGTGACGCGCTGACCGCGCTCCAGCTGCTTGCGGGTGGCTTCGTCCAGGTCCGAGGCGAACTGCGCGAACGCGGCCAGCTCACGGTACTGGGCGAGCGAGATGCGAATGCCGCCCGACAGCTTCTTGATGATCTTGGTCTGGGCGGCGCCACCGACGCGCGACACCGAGATACCGGCGTTCACGGCCGGGCGGATGCCGGCGTTGAACAGGTCGGTTTCCAGGAAGATCTGGCCGTCGGTGATCGAGATCACGTTGGTCGGCACGAACGCGGACACGTCGCCGGCCTGCGTTTCGATGATCGGCAGCGCCGTCAGCGAACCGGTCTTGCCGGTGACCTTGCCTTCGGTGAACTTCTCGACGTACTCCTCGGACACGCGGGCGGCGCGCTCGAGCAGGCGGGAGTGCAGGTAGAACACGTCGCCCGGGTAGGCTTCGCGACCCGGCGGACGCTTCAGCAGCAGCGAGATCTGGCGGTAGGCCACGGCCTGCTTGGACAGATCGTCGTACACGATCAGGGCGTCCTGGCCGCGGTCCATGAAGTACTCGCCCATGGTGCAGCCGGAGTAGGCGCTGATGTACTGCATCGCGGCCGACTCGGAGGCGGTGGCGGCGACGACCACGGTGTGGGCCAGCGCGCCGTTCTCTTCCAGCTTGCGCACGATGTTGGCCACGGTCGAGGCCTTCTGGCCGATCGCGACGTACACGCACTTGATGCCGGTGCCCTTCTGGTTGATCACGGCGTCGATGGCCATCGCGGTCTTGCCGGTCTGGCGGTCGCCGATGATCAGCTCGCGCTGGCCACGGCCGATCGGGATCATCGCGTCGACGGACTTGTAACCGGTCTGCACCGGCTGGTCGACCGACTTACGCCAGATCACGCCCGGGGCCACGCGCTCCACCGGCGCGGTCAGCGAGGTGCCCAGCGGGCCCTTGCCGTCGATCGGCTCGCCCAGCGCGTTGACCACGCGACCGAGCATTTCCGGACCGACCGGCACTTCCAGGATGCGGCCGGTGGTCTTGGCCACGTCGCCTTCGCGCAGGTGCTCGTAGTCGCCCAGGACCACGGCGCCGACCGAATCGCGCTCGAGGTTCAGCGCCAGCGCGTAGGTGTTGTTCGGCAGCTCGATCATTTCGCCCTGCATGACGTCGGCCAGGCCGAAGATGCGCACGATGCCGTCGGACACGGAGGTGACCGTGCCTTCATTGCGCGACTCTGCGGCCAGCTTGACCTTCTCGATGCGGGTCTTGATCAGGTCGCTGATTTCAGAGGGGTTGAGCGTGGTAGCCATGGGTAAGTCCTGTGTGCCGGCTTGCGCGCGGCGGTTCAATGGGAATTCAGTGCGTCAGCGCCGACTGCAGGCGCGCCAGCTTGCCTTTCAGCGAGCCGTCGATCACCACGCTGCCGGCATCGATCACGGCGCCGCCGATCAGCGACGCGTCCACCGCCGTCTCCACCTCGACCTCGCGGCCGAAGCGCTTCTTCAGCGCGGCCTTGATCTGGTCCAGCTCGGCGGACGGCAGGGCGGTGGCCGAGGTGACCTTGGCCTTCACGACGTGCTCGGCTTCGGCGCGCAGCTCCTCGAACAGTCCGGCGATCTCCGGCAGCTGCGGCAGCCGGCGGGCATCGGCCAGCACGGCGAGGAAGCGCGTGAACGACTCACCTGCGCCTTCCGGCGCGAGCAGCGTCACGGCCTCGGCGGGCAGCAGGCGCGGGTTGGGCAGCAGCGCGGCCACGCGCGGGTCCGCCGCGGCGTGCGCGGCGAAACCCAGCGCCTGCGACCAGGCGGCGAGATTGCCCTCGCCATGCGCCGTCGCGAAGGCGGCGCGGGCGTAGGGACGGGCGACGGTAAGGGCCTGGCTCATCGATCAGATCGTCCGGATCAGATTTCGGCGGCGAGTTCGTCGAGCAGCGCCTTGTGGGCGTTGGCGTCGATCTCGCGCTTCAGCAGCTTCTCGGCACCGCTGACGGCCAGCGACGACACTTGCTTGCGCAGGTCTTCGCGGGCACGCGTGGCGGCGGCTTCGATCTCGGCTTCGGCCAGCGCCTTCTGGCGGTTGGCTTCAGCGATGGCCTCGTTCTTCGCGGCGTCGACGATCTGGTTGGCGCGCGCGTGGGCCTGGTCGATGATTTCGTTGGCCTTGACGCGGGCTTCCTTCAGCGCCTCGTTGACCTTTTCCTGGGCCTGCGCCAGATCCTTTTGGCTGCGATCGGCCGCGGCCAGGCCTTCGGCGATCTTCTGCTGGCGTTCTTCGATGGCAGCCAGCAGCGGCGGCCAGATTTTGGTCGCAATGATCCAGATCAGGCCAGCGAAGGCCAGCGCCTGGGCGAACAGAGTGAGATTGATATTCATCGGTAACCTGCCGGTGAGGAAGGGCCCGCGCACGACGCGCGCGCCCAGCGACGCCTGATCGCCGACCGCGGGGGCGAACCGCCGCGGTCAGGCTTCACGCGGCTTCTCAGCCGCCAGCCAGCTTGGCCAGCTGATCGGTGAAGATCGTGATGAACGGGCTGGCGAAGGCGAACAGCAGGCCGACGGCGACCGAGATGATGAACGCGGCGTCGATCAGGCCGGCGGTGATGAACATGCGGACCTGCAGGACCGGGATCAGCTCCGGCTGGCGGGCAGCCGATTCCAGGAACTTGCCGGCCATGATGGCCAGACCCAGACCGGCGCCCAGCGCGGCCAGGCCGATCATGATGCCGATGGCGAGGGCGGTCGAAGCCTGGACCTGGGCGAGGTTGGTGAGGATGCTTTCCATGGTGATCTCCGGAACTTAAGTGCTTGAAAGGTGGATGGTAAAAGGCGAAACGGTGAAGCGGAAACGTTAGTGGCTGTCTTCCGACAAGCTGAGGTAGACGATCGACAGCATCATGAAGATGAACGCCTGCAGCGGGATGACCAGCAGGTGGAACAGCATCCAGCCCAGGCCGAATACCGCGCCGCCGAACATGCCGACGATGCCCGCGCCGCCCAGCACCCAGATCAGCAGGAAGACGATCTCGCCGCCGAACATGTTGCCGAACAGTCGCATCGCCAGAGAGATGGGCTTGCTGACCCATTCGACGATGTTGAGGATCAGGTTGAACGGCATCATCCACTTGCCGAACGGCGCCGTCAGGAACTCGTGTGCGAAACCGCCGAAGCCCTTCGAGCGGAACGCGAAGACGATCATCAGGAAGAACACGCTGATCGACATGCCCAAGGTGGCATTGACGTCGGCGGTGGGGACCGGCTTCCAGTAGTGGATGCCCAGCAGCTCGAGCGGCTTGGCGATGAAGTCTGCCGGGATCATCTTCAGCAGGTTCATCATCAGGATCCAGAAGAAGATGGTGATCGCGATCGGCGTCACCAGCTTGCTGGTCCCGTGGTAGGTGTCGCGGGCTTGCTTGTCGACGAACTCCAGCATGATCTCGACGAAGGCCTGCCACTTGCCCGGCACGCCGGCGGTCGCCTTGCGGGTCGCCAGCCAGAACGCGAACACGATCAGCAGGCCCATCAGCACCGCCGTCACGAAGGTGTCGACGTTGATCGTCCAGAAAGGACCGTCGCCGCCCACCTGGGCCGTGAGGTTCTTCAGGTGGTGCTGGATGTAGGTGGTGGGAGTAAGAGCCTCGCCCGCCATGTGTCGGAAACCTTTCGTCTAGATTGGGTTTATCGCTGCTTGCCAACCGCAACCAGCATCTGTGCCACCAGTCCGGCGACCACGCCTGCCATCAGGGGCAGCGGGGGCAGCTTGTACAGCCCCGCGCCCATCACCAGCACGCCGATCACCACGACCCACTTCACCACCATGCCCGCGACCAGCCTCAGCACCGCCGAGACGGCGCCGAGCACGCCACCGCCGAAGGCCATCCAGGCCGCCGACAGCGCGCCGACCACGATCGCCAACCCTCCGACGGCTGCCGCGACTGCGTGGGGCACGCCCCAGAGCAGGAACAACAGCGCGACCAGCAGTACCGCGACCGTCTGCCAGACGGCGGCGCGCAACACTAGCCGCCGGCCCGCAGCGACGGAATTCAGCACACGAAAGCCCTACGGAATTGGCGGGGTACAAGGCGGTAAAGCGCCTCGCCGAGCCGCAAAAGTATAGCAGCGGGACAATTTCCGGGACAACCGCCAAAGGTCGAAAACGCCGGCGACCGCCCGTTTGCCCGCCAGCCCTTGGCCTGCCTGCGTGTAACCGTTTCCCCTATTCAGAATTTTCCTCCCGGATTCCCGGAACTTTGGCGAAAACCGCCTGTCAGTCCCTCCAAGGCCTGCTGCTCAACTTCCTCGTCCGATGCTCCGTCGCAGGCCTCCCGAAGCCCCGGCTGCCCCCGGGGCTTCGCCTTTTGCGGGCCGGAAGGTACCGATAGTCAGGCGCTATCAATCCGAATCGATCAATCCATTGGACTTGCCGATGGCGGACCTCACAATGAGATCAATTCTCATCTGTAGCCGCCCCGGACCCCGCCATGAACAAGACCCTGAGCTTCGCGATCCTGCATTTCTCGGTGGCCTTCACCCTGGGCTACCTGTTCACCGGCAGCCTGCTGGTCGGCGGCATGCTGGCGCTGATCGAACCGGCCACCAATACGGTGGTGTTCCACTTCCATGAAAAGGTGTGGAAGCGGATCGAGGCGCGCCGCGCGGCGAAAGCGATGCCGCTGCCCGCCTGACATCCGTCCACAAACAAGAAAGGCCACGCATTCGCGTGGCCTTTTGTTTTCCCGCTTCCCTCGAGTGCTTACTTTTTCTTCGGGATATACAGGTCGGTGATCGTGCCTTCGTAGACTTCGGCCGCCATCGCCACCGATTCGCTGAGCGTCGGGTGCGGATGGATGGTTGCGCCGATGTCGCCGGCTTCCGCACCCATCTCGATCGCCAGCGCCAGTTCGCTGATCAGGTCACCCGCATGCACGCCGACGATGCCGGCGCCGATGATGCGATGGGTGTGCTCGTCGAAGATGAGCTTGGTGAAGCCTTCGCCGCGACCGATGCCGACCGCGCGCGCGGACGCCACCCACGGGAACTTGCCCACGCCGATCTTCAGGCCCTTGGCCTTGGCTTCGGTCTCGGTCACGCCGACCCAGGCGATCTCCGGATCGGTGTAGGCCACCGACGGAATCACCCGCGCGACCCATTCCTTCTTCTCGCCGGCCGCCACTTCCGCCGCCAGCTTGCCCTCGTGCGTCGCCTTATGCGCCAGCATCGGCTGGCCCACCAGGTCGCCGATGGCGAAGATGTGCGGCACGTTGGTGCGCATCTGCGCATCCACCGGGATGAAACCGCGGTCGGTGACGGTGACACCGGCCTTGCCGGCATCCAGCTTGCCGCCGTTCGGCGAACGGCCCACCGCGACCAGCACGCGGTCCCAGGTGCCCGTTTCCAGCTCCGGCTTCTGGCCTTCGGCGGCGCTCTCGAAGTGCACGGTGATGCCCTTCTTGGACGCCTCGACCTTGGCGGCCTTGGTCTTCAGGTGCACGACCGCGCCCTGCTTCTTCAAACGATCGGCCAGGGGCTTCACCAGGTCCTTGTCGGCACCCGGCATCAGCTGGTCCATGAACTCGACCACGGTGACTTCGGCGCCCAGCGCGCGGTACACGGTGGCCATTTCCAGGCCGATGATGCCGCCGCCGACGACGAGCAGCTTCTTCGGCACCTCGGCCAGCTGCAGCGCATCGGTGGAATCCATCACGCGCGGGTCGTCCCACGGGAAGTTCGGCAGCTTCACCGCCTGCGAACCGGCGGCGATGATGCACTGCTCGAAACGCAACAGCTGCGTCCTGCCGTCGCTGCCCACGATCTCCAGTTCGTTCGGCGAGACGAACTTCGCCACGCCGGTGACCGTACGAACCTTGCGCTGCTTGGCCATGCCGGCCAGGCCCTTGGTGAACTGGCCGACCACCTTGTCCTGCTTGAAGCCGCGCAGCTTGTCGATGTCGATCTTCGGCTTGCCGAAGCTGATGCCGATCTCGTCCGAATGCGCCGCTTCCTCGATCAGCGCCGCGGCATGCAACAGCGCCTTCGACGGGATGCAGCCGACATTGAGGCAGACGCCGCCCAGCGTTTCGTAGCGCTCGATGAGCACCGTATCCAGGCCGAGGTCGGCGGCGCGGAACGCCGCGGTGTAGCCGCCCGGACCGGAACCGATCACGACGATGCGGCATTCGATGTCCGCCGGCTTGCCGGTACCCAGCGCCGGCTTCGGTGCCGAGGTCGCCGGTGCCGCGGGCGCGGCCGGCGAGGCGGCGACCGGGGCGGGCTTGGACGGCGCCGCAGCGGCGCCCTCGCCTTCCAGGATCGCGACGAGACTGCCTTCGGCCAACTCGTCGCCGAGCTTGACCTTGATTTCCTTCACCACGCCGGCGGCGGGCGACGGCACTTCCATCGTCGCCTTGTCCGATTCCAGCGTGACCAGACCCTGGTCCTTCTTCACCGTGTCGCCCACGGCCACCAGGATCTCGATGACCGGCACGCCGTCGTAGTCGCCGATATCGGGCACCTTGGCCTCGATCAGGCCGCCGCCAGCAGCGGCAGGTGCGGCGGCGGGCGTGGCAGCCACAGGCGCGGGTGCAGCCGCCGGTGTCGGCGCAGGCGCGGCGGGAGCCGCCGGCGCAGCCGGTGCCGGTGCCGGCGTGGACGCGGCAGCATCTTCGGTTTCGAGCACGGCCACCACGCTGCCTTCGGACAGCGCATCGCCCAGCTTGACCTTGAGTTCCTTCACCACGCCGGCGGCCGAGGACGGCACTTCCAGCGTGGCCTTGTCCGATTCCAGCGTGACCAGGCCCTGGTCCTTCTTCACCGTGTCGCCCACGGCGACCAGGATTTCGATGACCGGCACATCGCTGTAATCGCCGATGTCGGGGACTTTGACTTCAATCGTGTTCGCCATGGTCTCGGTCTCCTTACAGCAGCACGCGGCGCATGTCGCCGAGCAGCTGGGCGAGATAGGCGGTGAAGCGCGCGGCGGCGGCGCCGTCGATCACGCGGTGGTCGTAGCTCAGCGACAGCGGCAGCATCAGGCGCGGCTGGAACTGCTTGCCGTCCCACACCGGCTGGATCGAGGACTTCGACACGCCGAGGATCGCCACTTCCGGCGCATTGACGATCGGCGTGAACGCCACGCCGCCGATGCCGCCCAGCGAGGAGATCGAGAAGCAGCCGCCGGACATCTCGGCCGGGCCCAGCTTGCCATCGCGCGCCTTCTTCGCCAGCTCGCCGCTTTCCTGGGCGATCTCGTTGACGCCCTTCTTGTCGACGTCGCGGATCACCGGCACGACCAGGCCGTTCGGCGTGTCGGCGGCGAAGCCAACGTGGAAGTACTTCTTCAGCGTGAGGTTCTCGCCGCTGGCGTCGAGCGAGGCGTTGAAGTCGGGGAACTTCTTCAGCGCCGAGACGCTGGCCTTCATCAGGAAGGCGAGCATGGTCAGCTTGATGCCGGCCTTTTCG
Source organism: Pseudoxanthomonas sp. (assembly GCA_047600885.1). Lineage (GTDB taxonomy): Bacteria > Pseudomonadota > Gammaproteobacteria > Xanthomonadales > Xanthomonadaceae > Pseudoxanthomonas_A. The sequence goes on from JASGKE010000002.1 coordinate 946,340, forward strand.
TTTTCCTTGTTCAGCGCTACGCGCAGCGCTTCCAGGTCGGTGATGTCGGCGTGGTCGTGCTGGGTGACGTGCGGGATCATCGCCCAGTTGCGCGCCAGGTTGGCGCCGGAAATCTTCTTGATGCGCGACAGCGCGACGACTTCGGTTTCGCCGAACTTGCTGAAGTCCACTTTCGGCCACGGCAGCAGGTTGAGCCCGCCACCCGCCGCGACCGGCGCACCGGCGGATGCCGGGGCGGCCACGCCGCCCGCCAGCACGCCCTTGACGTACTTCTGCACGTCTTCCTTGCTGATGCGGCCACCGCGCTCGGTGCCCTTCACCTGGTTCAGGTCCACACCCAGCTCGCGGGCGAACAGGCGCACGGCCGGGCTCGCGTAGGCGACCTTCTCCGGCAACACGCGATCGGCATTGAACTCGACAGGCGGCGTCCGCGGCGGCGAGGCTTCGGGATCGATGCCCGGCTTGTCGTCCAGTACGCGCGAGGCCACGGGGGCGACGGCCGGTGCGGCGCGCTCCTGCGCGATCTCGCGCTGGGTGATCTTGTCCGGCGTCGGCGATACCGCGACCGGTTCGACCTTGGCGCCGGTCTCGGCAGCCGGCGCCGGAGCGGGCGCAGCGGCGGGCTTGGCCTCGGCGGCGCCTTCGCTGACTTCGATCAGTGCGACGACGGCGCCTTCGGCGATCTCGTCGCCCAGCTTGACCTTGATCTCCTTCACCACGCCGGCGAACGCGGACGGCACTTCCATCGTCGCCTTGTCCGACTCCAGCGTGACCAAGCCCTGGTCTTTCTTCACCGTGTCGCCCACGGCCACCAGGATCTCGATCACCGGTACGCCGTCGTAGTCACCGATATCGGGGACTTTGGCTTCCTTGATGTCGGACATGGCGTTACTCCGGTGCGGGCGTGAAGAGGGGAACCCCTATTGTGTCCGCAGTGGCGCGATGCGCCAACCATCCCTTGGTGTTAATTGCTGTCCCCGCCGGGACATTGCGTGCCGCAGCAACGGCACGGACGCCCGCCCGTCGCTGCGCGAGGCCATTGGTATCGCTTTGGTTCGCCAGGGCGAACACGCACGATACGCCGCCGCATTGTCAGACGGCCGTGCGCAGGAACGGCGCGATCGCGCGCCAGGCATCCACAAGGGCAGGCAGCCCCATCGCCGCATGCGCTGGACTGGTCGACGGCAGGGCGAAGGTGACCGGAGCTGCGTCGTCTGGCAGCGTCGGCCGGATATGCCGGCGGAACGCTTCCGCGGCCTTGCCACCGTTGAGCGCGATCGCCGCGACCTGCGGATGCGTCGTCAGCCAGTCGCCGATGGGGTTGGGCACTTCGCTGCCGCGGACGATGGCGCTGTCCAGGCTGCCCTTGCGCTCGCAGCGCCCGATGACATCCCACAGCCCCACGCCTGCCTGCTGCAATGCCTCCAAACGCGCGTCGTATGGCAGGTCAGGCGCGAAGCCGCACACGGCGGCCATCACCGGCCAGAACCGGTTGCGAGGATGCGCGTAGTACTGCGCCTTCTGAAGGGAGGCGCCTCCGGGCATCGAGCCGAGCACCAGCACGCGGCAGTGCGCATCGGCGCGCGGCGACAAGCCCACCAGCAGCGCCGACACGCGTCAGCCGCCCGCGGACTGCCAGGGCCGCACCACCAGGGTTGCACCGGCCACGACCAGCAGCAGGCCGACGACGCGCAGCGTGTCCACCGGCTGGCGCGCGTGCAGCACGCCGAAATGGTCGAGCAGCACCGAACCCACCAGCTGCCCCGCCACCACCAGGCAGATCAGCGAGGCAGCGCCGAGCCGTGGCACCAGCAGCGTCGCGGACGCGACGAACACGGCGCCGATCACACCGCCGGTCCATGCCCACCACGGCACCTTGCCCAGGGCCGCGGGCACGAACACCGGTCGCGTCAGCAGCCACCAGGCCAGCAACACGCCGGTGCCGACCATGAACGATGCCAGCGAAGCGAACACCGGGCCGAACGACTGCCTGCCCAGCGAAGCATTGATCAGCGCCTGGAGCGGCAACAGCATGCCGATGAAGAGGGCGAGGGCGACGCCGGTCGCATTCATGTCGGGTCTCGTGCCGGGGAAGGACGACACGATACGCCAAGCCCCGCGTCCTCAGGCCGGCGCCGCCGCTCTGTCGCGCCGGGAGACCGCGCGATGCAGCAGCGCCATCGATACCAGCAGCATCGCCATCGGCGCCAGCAGCAGGTAGAACGCCCGCGAGCCGTCAAAATGCGCGAACAGCTGCCCCGTGATGTACGAGCCCGTGGTCCCGCCCAACGCGGAGAACACCACGATCAGGCCCGTCATCGCCGCATGCCGTGCCTTCGGCAGCGCGCTCAGCACCACGGAATTGATGGCCGGGTAGATCGGCGCCATCAGCAGGCCGATCAGCGGGAACACATACGCCGCCAGCGGCGCGTTCCACCACGTCATGCCATCGCGCGGCTGCACGTTGGCGGCCAGCGGCAGCGCCACCAGCACCAAGGCCGCCATCGCGACCACGCAGCCGGCCAGCAACCAGAACCAGGGCACGCGCCGCAGCAGCACGCCGCCGCCCAGCCGGCCCAGCGCCAGTGAGCCGGCGAAGATCCCCGCCGCCTGCACGCTGAGCGTGGTCGGCAGGTGCAGGATCTCGCGGTTGAAGGTCGGCAGCCAGGTATTGATGGCCTGCTCCATCAACACGTAGAGGAAAGCGGAGATCAGGAACACCGCCACCAGCGGCAGCGCGAGCAGGCGGAACATGTCGGCGAAAGATTCGCCGACCGCATGGCCGTCCTGCGCGGCGCGCTCGTCCAGCGTGCAGGTCGCCAGCAGGATGACCACGGCCACGCACATCGCCGCCAGCACCCAGTAGACGTCCAGCCAGACCGGATCACCGGGCGCGTCGGCATTGATGAAGGCGGCGAACAGCCACGCACTGCCCAGGATGCCGACCATGAACCAACCCTCCACCGTGCTGGTGAGCGCAGCGTGCGCCTTCGCATCGTCGGTCAGCAGGCCGATGCTGGAATACACCGACACCTTCACCAGCGCGAACGACACGCCGACCGTCGTGAACAGCAGCTTGGTCGCCCAGAACGCGTGCAGCAGCGGCATCGCCGCGCAGGCGAGCGCGACCAGCGACAGGCCCAGCATCATCGCGCGGCGATAACCGAGGCGCGGCAGGAACGACGCCACCAGGAACGAGGTGATCGCGATGGGCAGGTCCTTGAAGGCTTCCAGCAGGCTCGCATCGGCCTTGCTGATGCCGAACCCCTGGATGGACTGCAGGATCACCGTGCCCACGGAGTTCAACAGCATGGCGAAGATCATGTAGGTCAGGATCATCGCCAGGATCATGCGGGTGCGCGTCATGGGCGGTACCGGAAGGGTCGTGCGCATCCTAGCCGCATCGGCCGGCCTGCGAAGGAAGCCGCCGCGCCGTATCCGGCGCGACGACGACGATGGGTGCATCCGCCGCCACGCCGGGGAGAGACGGCGCAGCGGTGGACGCGGCCCGCGCGAACGCGGGCGTAGAACGTCACCAGCGGTAGGCGACGGAGGCCTGGTACGAGGTGCCTTCCAGCGGGCGACCCATGAAGACGCCGCCGCTGGTCGCATTGCCGAGCACGCGGGCGTTGCCCTCGGTCAGCGCGATCTCGTCGGTGACGTTGCGGCCCGAGAAGGTGAACTCCCAGTGGTCGCCCATGTGCGCGCTGGCACCGACGTCCCAGGTGTCGTACTTCGGCAGCACCTGGCCGTTGGCCGGATCGGAGTAGCGATCGCCGACGTGCGTGTAGGTGGTGAACAACTTCAGGTCGCCCCACGGCAGCGACCAGTAGTAGCTGGGCGTCAGCCGTGCGCGGAACTTCGGCTGGCGCACCACCTGGTTGCCGTCGTAGGTCGCGAAGTCGCCGTACTTGGCGCGGAGCCAGGTCGCGTTCCACGCGAGTTCGAAACCGCCCGCCGGCCGCCATGCGCCCTCGAACTCCAGGCCGCGCGCCTTCGAGTCGCCGATGATGACGACGTTGTTGCCGTTGTTGTCGAACGCCTGGTACCGCAAGCCGGTGAAGTCGTTGTAGAACGCGGTGAGGTACATCTCGTACGTCTCGCCGCCGGCCTTCAGGCCCAGCTCGTACTGGTCGATCTCGGTCTTGTTGTTGGCGCCGTCGCGCAGGTTGTCGAACTGCGGGAAGGTGAAGCCCGAGTTGACGCGGCCGAACAGGCTGACGCTGTCGTTGAGCGTGTAGTTCAGGCCGGCCGTCCAGGACACGTCGCTGTCGTTCTGGTCGATGCTGCGTGGCGTGGTCGAGACCGAGGTGTTGTTGTCGTAGAGCGTGTTCGGATTGCCGTCCAGGTCGACGGTGATCGGATCCCACACCGTGCCGTTCACTTCCTGCCGTTCGTAGCGCACGCCGGCGTCCAGGCGGATGCGGTCGTTGACGGTCCATTCGTCGGCGATGAAGAAGGCCGTGTTCTGGCCGTCGTAGTCGCCCCGGATGTTGTAGAACGCCGTGCCCACGAAGCCGTCGCGGGTGGCGACCTGCCCGTTGGACAACGCCAGGTTCACGCGGCGCGCGTTGTCCTGCGCGGTGAGCAGCATGTTGTTGCCCAGCCACCAGCGGTCCTTGGACGAATAGTCCGCGTAGTACACGCCGAAGGTCAGCGCATTGCGCTCGGTCAGGTCGATGCTGAAGCGCAGGTCGTTGGTGAACGAACTGATCTCCTTCTCCACCACCCAGAAGCCGGCGGTCAGCACCTGCTGGTTCGGATCCACGGCGCCGCCGCCGTTGACGAAGGTACCAGTGCCGGTGACGCCCGCGCCGTAGGTGTCGGTGATGTAGGACGACAACGTCTGCGGGTTGGCGCCGGTGAACAGCGCGTAGGTCGGCGCATCGCCCTTGAGGTAATTGAACTTGTCGCTGATCGTCCAGTTGCCGACGTACCAGTCCAGCGAGCCGCCGAATACGTCGATGTCCACGCCACGGCCATCGGCCAGGTCGCGCGTCATCGTCTGGTTGCCGGCGCCGGTGGGCAGGGTCACGCGGCGGAAGTCGTCGCCGACCAACGTGCCGGTGGTGGGATCCAGCCCCGGGAAGCCGGAGATGTCTTCGCCGTTGTTGCGCGAGACCAGCGGCACCGCCGTGTAGAACGTGTTCTTGTCGTCGGTGTGGCGGGCGTAGAGGTTGAACTCGCCCTCGGCCCAGCGCTTGGTCAACGTGGCGCTGAGCTGGCCGCCCTTCTCCACCGGGAAGCCGGTCTGGCGCACGCCGTCAGTCTCGCGGTAGAAGCCGCCCACGCTGTAGTACCAGCCGGTGTCGGTACCCAGCGGGCCGCCGCTGTAGAAGTCGAGACGACGCAGATCGTCCGTACCCACGGTCAGCCGCACCAAGCCTTCAGGCGTGTCCTCGCCCTTCTTCTGGATGAAGTTGACGGTGACGCCGGGCTGGCCGTTGGAGTAGATGGGGCTGGGGCCGCCGCGCAGTCCTTCGACGCGGGCGATGGTGTCGTCGATGCGGAACAGCGTGGTGTTCTCGAGGAACGACAGCGTCGGCGGCGGGAAGATCGGCGAGCCGTCCAGCTGCAGGGTGAAGAACGGCGCGTCGCCCTCGGAGGGCATGCCGCGCACGAAGACGTTGGCGCCGGTGCCGCCGCCGCTGGCCTCGGCCCAGACGCCGGGCACGATCTTCAGCAGGTCGGCGGTGCTGGTCGGCGCGGTTTCCTGGATCTGTTCCGGCGTGGCGGTGCTGATCGAGAAGCTGGCGTCGCGCTTGCGCAGGCCCTTGAACTTGGCCGTGCCGCTGACGACCACGGCGTCCAGGGTCTTGGCCTCCTGTTCGGCCGGCGCCGCAGGCGCGGCTTCCTGCGCGCCCGCCAGGGCCGGCGAAAGCGCCAGCGCGATGGCGGCCGACAGGGCGTAGCGCATCGGGTGCTTGGTGTGTTGCATGGTCCCTCCCTCCACTTGCATTGTTGTCGTGTTGTTGGCTGGCTGCCCACCGCGGCTTCTGTGGCCACGTGCGGTCAAGGCGAAACGAACGTCCTCAGGTCAAACGCGTTGATGTGCGGGATGACAGCGTCGGCATGGCGCAGCGCGCGCGCATCGCCGATGCCGATCGCGGCCATGCCCGCCGCATGGATGGCCTCGATGCCGGCGGCGGCGTCTTCCACGCCGATGCAGCGGTGCGCCGGCACGCCGAGCGCGGCGGCGACGTCGAGGAAAATGGCCGGGTCGGGCTTGGCCCGGACGATGCGGCCGGCATCGGCGATGTAGTCGAAGCGATCGGCGATGCCGAGCTTCTCGAGCAGCGCCGGCGCATTGCGGCTGGCCGAGGCCAGGCCCAGCTTCAGGCCGGCGGCGCGTGCGGCATCCAGCACGTCGTGCACGCCATCGAACAGGTCCTGCGGCCCCACGCTCGCGATCTCCTGCACGTAGTAGCCGTTCTTGGTGTCCGCCAGCGCGCGCTTCTCCTCGGCCGAGTACGCACGCGTGGCGCGCTCCAGGATGATCTCCAGCGACGCCATGCGGTCCACGCCCTTCAGGCGCTCGTTGACCTGCAGGTCGAACGGCACACCGATCTCGTCGGCCAGCCGCTTCCATGCGCGGTAGTGCGTGTGCGCGGTGTCGGTGAGCACGCCGTCGAGGTCGAAGATCAGCGCATCGCACGCGCACGGCAGCGACCGCTTCTGCGGCGACGGCACGGCCAGCGGCAGCACCACGTCGCGACCGGGCTTCAGGACCACCTCGCTGCCGGCGTGGCCGAAGGCCAGCGCATCGCCTTCATCGAGGCGGTAGCGCGCACCGCGCGCGTCCACGTCCACGCGCAGGGCGCAATCGCGCCAGCGCAGGTTGAAGCCATAGCCGCGCCACGCCGCCGGCAGTGTCGGCGCAAACTGCAGGCGCCCGCCGACCACGCGCAGTCCGCCGAAGCCCTGCACCAGGCCCAGCCAGCTACCGGCCATCGCGGCCATGTGCACGCCGTGGTCGGTGTTGCCGTGCAGGTCGTCCAGATCCACGCGCAGACTGGCGTCGAAGTAGTCCCAGGCCTTGCCGTCCTGGCCGACTTCGCTGGCGAGGATGCCGTACACCGGCGCGGACAACGTGGAGTCGTGGGTGGTGACCGCGTCGTAGTAGTCGAAGTCGCGCCGTTTCGTGGCCAGGTCGACGCCGTCGCCGGCCAACACCATCGCCATCACCACGTCGGCCTGCTTGCAGACCTGGTGCCGGTAGAGGGTGAGCGGGTGGTAGTCGAGCAGCAGCGGGCGGTGCGGGCCTTCGCGGCGCGGGAACGGCCAGCGCGGCTTGGCGAGGAAGTCGTCGTCCTGCGGATGGATGCCCAGTGCGTCGTCGACCGGCAGGTGCATCGCATCGGCGGCCCGCTGCCACAGCGCCACTTCAGCGGCATCCAACCCGATGCGTGACGCCAACGCGCGCAGCGCATCCGGCCGGTCCGCGGACAGGCGGTGCCAGGCATCGACGGCGCGCTGCAGGTGCCGTTGCGCCATCCGGTTGGTGTACCAGTTGTTGTTGACCAGCGTGGTGTATTCGTCGGGGCCGGTCACTTCGTGGATGCAGAACGCACCGCCGAGCCGCGGATTGAAATGCCCGGCCTGCGGCCAGATGCGCGCGGTCTCGAAAAGAATCTCGGCGCCAGCCTCGCTGAGGAAGGCGAGATCATCGCTGGCGTCGAGATAAAGCCCGATCCCGTAAGCGATGGCGGCATTGATGTGGTACGCCGCCGAGCCGCTGGGATAGTGCGCGGAACATTCGCGGCCGGCGATGGTGCGCCAGGGGTACAGCGCGCCACGCGGATGGTTCATCGCACGCGCGGTGTCGCGCGCGCCGTCGAGGGTGCGGAAGCGGTACATCAGCATCGCCCGTGCCACGTCCGGCGCGGTGTACGCCATGACGGGCAGCACGAAGGCTTCCGTGTCCCAGAAGCAGTGACCTTCGTAGCCCTCGCCGGTGATGCCCTTGGCGGCCGTGCCGTTGATGCCGTCGCGGCCGGCCGATTGCAGCAGGTGGAACAGGTTGAAACGCAGTGCCAGCTCGGCTGCGGGATCGCCGTCCACCGACAGGCCCGCGCGCTGCCAGAACCCGTGCATCGCGTCGGCCTGGGCAGCGGCGATGCCGTCGAAGCCGTCGCGCAGCGCGCGTGCCAGCACGGCGTCCACGCCGTCTTGCGCGTGGCCGTTGCCGTCGTCGTAGGCCACGTATTTCTCGATCACCACCGACGCACCAGGCACCAGGGTGGCGCCGAAGCGCTGCTCCACCTGGCCCTCGCCGACCTCCGCGCCGGTGAACACCAGGCCCGGCGACAGCCGGTGCCGCTGTGCGCAGACCAGGGCGACGCCGCTGTGATGGGTCCGCTGGGTGAGCTGCGCGCCTTCGGCATCGGCCTGCTCGTCGGCGACGCCCAGTTCCTTGCCGCCATGCACGCCGATGCGCGGGTCGTCGCCCTGCTCCACCGCCTGGCGCCCGGTCTCGATCGACGACACCAGCGACAGCGGGCCGGCGTAGTCGATGGACGCCACTTCGAAGCGAATCGCCAGCAATGCGCGCTCCGCCAGCGGCACCACGCGCCGCGCGCGGATCTCCAGCGTGTGGCCCTGCGCGGTCTTCAGGCGCAGGCGGCGATCGAGCGCGCCCGCGGCCAGGTCGAGCGTGCGCTCGAACGCCAGCCACTCGGCCTCCTGTAGCCGCAGCGGCGTGTCGCCCAGGCGCAGGCGGATGTGCTTGCCCTCGGCCACCGGCACGCGGGTATCGGTGCTGCGGGTGAAGCCGGGGAAGCGCTCGTGGTAGTGGATCGGGTTCTGTTCGAAGACGCTCGACAGGAACGTGCCGTCGCTGGGGCTGTCGTCCTCTTCCAGGGCGCCGCGCACGCCCAGGGTGCCGTTGGCGAGGGCGAACAGGGTTTCGTCGCGCGCGGCACGCGCGGGGTCGAAGGCCCGCTGGGTGAGCCGCCAGGGATCGGACCGACCGTCGTCCGGCCCGCCGCCCATGGTTGTTGCTTCCGACTGCTTCTGTTCCACCGACATCCCCGTGCTGAGCCCTTGCCTGCCGTGGGAGCACCACGGGCGGGGGCACGCTAGGAGTCGTTGTTATCGATGTCAAGTTATCGATGTCAAAGCATCAAGCGATGAGTGGGCAGAGCCACGAGGTCCGCCGCCAACGTGAGGAACTTGCCTTTCAATTCAATGAATTATGGGATTTCCGGCGCATGGACGCCAAGCCGGATGTCCACCGGGTAGACGCTGCGATGCAGCAGCGTCCAGCGCTCAGGTCGCGCGGACCACCAGATGGGTCGGCAGGGTCTCGGAGGCCTCCTCGCCACCTTCGATCAGCGCCCGCACCTTGCGGGCCAGGAGGACGCCGGCGTCGATGAAGTTCTGGTGCACCGAGGTCAGCGGCGGCACGTAGGTCGCGCCCAACGGGGAGTCGTCATAGCCGATCACCGAGACATCCTCGGGCACCCGCCGGCCGCGCTCGATCAGCGCCCGGATCGCGCCGATGGCCAACAGATCGCTGGCGGCGAACAGCGCGTCCACCTGCGGGTTCGCCTGCAGCAGCGCATGCACCGCATCCGCGCCCGCGCCGACGGTGAAACTGGTGACGGTCGGCGCGATCGGCGTGATGCCATGGCGCGCCAACGCCGCGCTGAAGCCCTCCAGGCGTTCGGCGAACTCACCATGCGCGGGATCGCCGAGGAACGCGGGGCGGCTGCGCCCGAGCGCGATGAAACGCTCCGCCGCCAACGCGCCGCCACGGCGGTTGTCGCTGCCCACCACCACTTGAGATTCGTGCCGGCTCACCGCGCCCCACACCACCATCGGGCGACCCCACCGCTGCACGGCGTGCATCGCGTCCTCGTGCGCGCCCTGGCCCAGCAGGATCACGCCGTCGGCCGCCTGCACGTTGGGCAACGAACCGCCCTGCAGCGACGTCAGCAACACGCTGTAGCCGCTCGACGTGAGCTCCTGGGTGATGCCGCCCAGCAGGTCGAGCGGATACGGGCCGGACATCTGCCGTTCGACGGTCGGCTTCATCTCCACCACCACCGCCACCGTCATGCTGCGGCGGAGCTTGAGGTTGCGGGCGCTGACGTTGAACGAGTACCCATACTGCTGCGCCACCTCGCGCACGCGGGCCCGTGTTTCCGCATTGACCAGCGGGCTGTCGCGCAGCGCGCGCGAGACGGTGATCGCCGAAACGCCCGCGACTTTCGCCAGGTCCGCCATCGTCAGGTGGTCGCCGGGCGACGGCAGCGCCGTCGTGGCGGTGCCGGTACGGCGCTTGCGTTTGGCAGGGGGCATGCGGGTCACGTCCGTGCGCGGCTGGCTTCGTATTGTGCAATAAGCGTATCCACCGGCGTCGAGGCGATCACGCCGCCGATCACGTCGGCCAACAGGTCGTCCGGCGACTTGAAGCGCAGGCAGCTCTTGCCCATGTCCAGCCGTTTGCCGGCATCGGCGTAGGCATTGCGCAACACCACGTCCTGCGCCGAGTTCGCGTAGCACACGGTCAGGTACAGCGCGTAGTACTGCTTCTGCGCCGCCAGCGCGACGTACGGCAAGGGCTGCTTGTTGTAGGTGGTCGGATAGCGCGACAGCGGCACCTCCCACGCGACCATGCCCCAGTTCATCGCCTCGACGTAGCCGTCGGGGATGTGCCGGTTGACCAACGCGCGGACCGATGCGATCACCGCGCGGCGATCCTCGGGTAATTCCGCGAGGTACTCCTCCACCGTCTTCGCCTTGCTGCTGGCCATGGTCGCCTCCCGTTCGGCGCGACATTAGCGCAGCCGTGCCGCCACGTCATGCGGCATCGGCGCCTGCGTCGATCCGACGCGTCGCGAGCGCGATGTCGACGCGCGGTGAAAAGCCGATGAACCCACGCTGGATTTCACCGGCGTTGCGTTCGGTTCACGTCGAAGGGCGGGGAAGGTTCATCCCGCGCTGGTTACGGTGCCCACGCCTTCGATGCCGCACGTGCTCCGCGTGCCGCATCGGGGCGATAAGAACACAACAGGAGATACCTGCATGACTTCGATCCGTACCCTCACGATCGCCCTTGCTTCGCTGCTGGCCGTGCCGGCCTTTGCCCAGGACACCTCGACCGATACCGCGTCCTCTTCCACCGGCAAGCGCTTCGCCGTGGTCGGCGGCGCGGCCATCCTCAAGCCCGATCGCGAACCCGCGCCCGGCCTGAAGATCGATGGCGACGTCGCCCCGGTGATCAGCGCCAGCTGGTACGCCACCGACAACATCGCCGTCGAGCTGTGGGGCGCGGCGGACAAGTTCAACCATCGGGTGAAGGCCGATAGCGCCGGCAAGATCGGCACCGTCGACCAACAGCCGATCGCGCTGAGCGGCCAGTACCACTTCGGTACGCCGGACAAGGTGATGCGTCCGTTCGTGGGCCTGGGCTATTACGAGTCCAACTTCAGCAACGAGAGCATCGGCACCGACGATGCGCACGTCGGCCTGGAGACCGCCAAGGGCGCCATCGCCACTGCTGGCGTGGACTTCAACATCAACCAGACCTGGTTCGCGCGTGCGGATGCGCGCTATCTGAAGGGCGACGCCGGCGTGCGCGTGGCCGGCCAGGGCACCGGTGAAGAACTGACGATCGACCCGTGGGTCGTGGGTGTGGGTATCGGCGCGCGCTTCTGATCCATCGCTCCATCGCGTCGATACGGCGGCGGGCTTCCGGGCCCGCCGCCTTTTTGTCAGCGTGCGCCCCAACCCTGCAGGCGACGCAGGCGCGCCACGCGCCACTTCACGCCCCACGCGTAGACCAGATAGTGGCCCAGCAACACACCGGCCACCGCAAGCAGGCTGCCATGGCCGCTCAGCAATGCATGCGTCGGCGCCACGTTGTTGGCTTGCCAGTACTGCAGCATCTGCACGAAGCCGAGCACGATGCGGCCGGCAACGATCGCCACCAGCAACAGGGACAGCCAGGCATTGGGTTGGTAGAACACGCCCTGCGGCGCGACCTCCCAGCGCGTGAGGCCCAGACCGACCAAGCCCAGCACCGCCCCCACCGCCAGGCCGATGCCCGCACCGACCAGGCTGTCGGGCCACCAGAACAAGCCCAATGCACTCACCGCGACGAAGAGCGCCACCGACACCAGCAGGCTCCATGCATTGAGCGCCAGCAGCCAGTCGCGCGCCATGCGTCGCGCACGTCCGTAGCGATAGCGCTGCCACAGCGTCAGGGGCAGTGCCACGACCCACAGGGCGAGCAGCAGGAACAGGATCAGCAAGGCGAGCACGAGGGGCATGGCCGCATGATGCCCGAAAAGCGCGACGCGTCAGGGATGCTCGGCTTCCACGTGGACCTTCTCGCGACGCAGCAGGTACAGCCCGCTGGCGACGATGATGCCGGCGCCGATCCAGGTGACGCCATCCGGCAGCACCGACCACAGGGTGACGTCGAGGATCACGCCCCACACCAGGGCCGTGTATTCGAGCGGCGCGATCAGCGAGGCCTCGCCACGACGGAAGGCCTCGGTCAGCGCCACCTGCGCCAGCGAGCCCGACACGCCTACGCCGGCGATGATCCATCCGTGCGCGGCCTGCAGCGGCACCCAGGCCGGCAGGGCGAGCAGCCACGCGCCGAGCGAGAGCAGGACGACGAACCAGAACACCAACGCCTGCGTGCTGTCGCGCTGCGCCAGCATGCGCACGGTGACCGCGCCCAGCGCATAGCAGATCGCCGCCACGAGGATGGCCAGGCCACCCGCCGTCAGCATGCCTTCACCGGTCGGCCGCAGGATCACCAGCACGCCGACCAGGCCGATGCCGATCGCGGTCCAGCGACCCGCGCCGACCTTTTCCTTCAACAACGGCCCGGCCATCGCGGTGACCAGCAGCGGCGCGACGAAGGTGATGGCATAGGCCGTGGACAACGGCATCGTCCGCAAGCCGTAGACGAACCCGGCCATCATCGCGATGCCCAGCACGCCGCGCAGCAGGTGCAACGGCCAGTGCACGCGCAGCAGCGAACGTGCCGGCACCGTCGCCAGCACCCAGATCGCGACCAGCGGCAGCGACGACAGTCCGCGCAGCGCCGCCACCTGCAGCGGCGGGTAGTGCGCAGAGAGCAGCTTCAGACCGGCATCCATCAGCGCGAACAGCAGCACCGCGCCCAGCATCAGCAGGACGGCGGAGGTGAGCGAGGGGCGGGGCGGGGCCATGCGCCATTATCGCCTTCCCCGCCGCGTTTGCCGCCCGTGCGCTACCCTGCGCGCACCCACCCACGCAGGCAGGCAGGCCGATGACAGGAATCGTCGCACGCACACGTGGGTTGCCCGGATCGCGCCTTGGCGTGCGGCTGGCGTGGGCCGTGCTGTGGCTGCTGCTGGGGATCGCCAGCCTCGAGTTCCTGCTCGCCGCCTACGGCAAGTACCGCCATCTCGATTCAGCGGCCTACGGGATGTTCATGACGCGGCGCGGCTGGCTGTGGATGCACCTGGCCGGCGGTTTGACCACCGTGTTGCTGGGACCGGTGCAGTTCTTCACCCAATGGCGTCAGCGCCATCCGCGCCTGCATCGCGTGACGGGCCGCATCTACCTGTCCGGCATGCTGGTCGCTGCCACCGGCGCCGTCGGCCTGATCGCCAGCTCGCCCGCCCCGTTCGCCATCCGCCTGGCGTTCTCCGCGACGGCCCTGGCCTGGCTGACCACCGCGCTGACCGGCCTGGTCGCGATCAGGCGTGGCGCGGTGGAGAAACATCGCCGCTGGATGGTCCGCAACTACGCGGTGACGCTGGCACCGATCCTCTTCCGTCTGTCGCTGCCCCTCGCCATCGCGAGCGGACTGGCCCCCTCGCCGACCCTGATCGCGACCCTGCTCTGGTGCAGCTGGACGGTGCCGCTGCTCGCGTGCGAAGCCGTCCGCCGGCTGGCGGGCCTGTGGGGCCCTGCACGCGCCCGGCCTGCGGAGGCGATGCCGTTTCCCGGCGCACGGTAGAATTTCGCGCCCCCGCTACAAGGATTTCCCCCATGCCCTCCTTCGACGTCGTGTCCGAAGTCAACGTCCACGAGCTGACCAATGCCGTGGACCAGGCCAACCGCGAACTCTCCACCCGCTTCGACTTCAAGGGCGTGGACGCCAAGTTCGTGCTGGAAGAGAAACTGATCACCCAGTCCGCGCCCAGCGACTTCCAGCTCAAGCAGATGACCGACATCCTGCGCGCGCGCCTGATCGCCCGCCAGATCGATGCGCGCTGCCTGGAATTCGGCGACGTGGAGACCAACCTGGCCGGCGCCCGCCAGAAGATCACCGTCAAGCAGGGCATCGAGCAGAAGCTGGCGAAGAAGATCGTCACCACGATCAAGGACGCCAAGCTGAAGGTGGAAGCGCAGATCAATGGCGACAAGCTGCGCGTCACCGGCAAGAAGCGCGACGATCTGCAGGACGTCATCGCCCTGCTGAAGAAGACGGAATTCGAGCTGCCGCTGCAGTTCGACAATTTCCGTGACTAACATGCCCGCCACGCCGGGTGGCGCGCCCGACCCCATCGACGCCACGCGTCGCTGGGTGGAGCGCGCGGTGATCGGCCTGAACCTGTGCCCGTTCGCCAAGGCGGTGTACGTGAAGCAGCAGGTGCGCATCGTGCTGAGCGATGCCAGCACGCCCGAAGCCCTGATCGAGGAACTGGCCGAAGAACTGGTGCTGTTGCGCGATACCGATCCGGAGCAGGTCGACACCACGCTGATCGTGCACCCGGACGTGCTGGCGGACTTCCTCGACTACAACGACTTCCTCGACAACGCCGACGCCGCGGTCGAGGCGCTGGACCTGCAGGGCGTCATCCAGGTGGCCAGCTTCCACCCCGACTACCAGTTCGCCGGCACCATGCCGGACGACATCAGCAACTACACCAACCGCTCGCCCTACCCCACCCTGCACCTGCTGCGCGAAGCCAGCATCGACCGCGCGGTGGAGGCTTTCCCGGATCCGGACGTCATCGTCGAGCGCAACCTGAAGACGCTCGACACCCTGGGCCACGCGGGGTGGACGAAGCTGTTCGCGGAGTAGCGAGATCTGCTCTATGTAGGAGCGACGTAAGTCGCGACCGCACGGCATAACCTCACGTGGACATACGTTGTTCCCCGATGTGTCGGTCTGTATGGGCCGCCCAACCTTCGGGGCATGGAAACTCCATCGGGAAAGACGGCCTCGGGTCACGCGGCGCTACGTCGGGGCCGCACATCGGCCCAGGGACAGGTGTATCTGGTCACCTTCGTTATCCACGATCGCAAGTCGTTCTTTCACGATCCCGATGCTGCCCACCATGTCGCGAGAGCCATCACGGACAGGCGACTCTGGTATCGCTCAAGGCTACTGGCCTGGGTGCTGATGCCGGATCACTGGCATGGCCTGATTGAGCTGGGCGCCATGGAAACCCTGTCGACCTGCGTCCAGCGATTGAAAGCCAACACAGCACGGTCGTTTCAAAAGGGAAGAGCGTCGTGTTGGGTGTGGGCACCAGGCTTCCATGATCGCGCGTTGCGCTCGGATGATGATCTTCTGATCACCGCACGCTATGTGGTGTCCAATCCGTTGCGTGCCGGCATTGTCCGCAACATCGGCAGCTATCCGTACTGGGATGCGGTGTGGCTGGGGGATCCCGGGCAGTCCGGTTCCCGCTGACGGCTGATGACGTGCGGTCGCGACTTACGTCGCTCCTACAGGGAAGCGGTGGCATCCAGCCGCCGCTCCAGCAACGTACGCGCATCGTCCAGGGACGGCAGGATCAGGTGGCCCAAGGCGCGGACCGCGTCGTCGGGTTCCAAGCAGGTCGGGGATCTGGATCGGATACATGCCGGCCGCCAGCGCGGCGCGCACGCCGGTCGGCGAATCCTCCAACACCAGGCAACGCGCTGGATCGACGCCAAGCGAACGTGCCGCCAATAGGTAGACGTCCGGCGCCGGCTTGGGATGCGCCACGTCGCTGCTGGTGCAGACCGCATCGAATCGGGGAAGCAGGCCGGCGGCCTCCAGTTTCTTCAGCGCCAGCGGACGGCGCGTCGATGTGGCGACCGCGCGTGGAATACCGCGCGCCTGCAGGAGATCCAACATCTCGATGATGCCCGGCCGGTGCGGCACGCCGGCCGCCACGACGGCGTCGTAGAGCACGTGCGAGCGCTGCAGGATCCGTTCGCGCTCGGCCTCGCCCACTGCTTCGTCCAGCAGGTGCCGGCAGACGGCTTCGCTGTGGCCGACCATCGACAGCCACAGCAGCTCCGGCAAATCGTGGCCGCGTTCGCGCGCCGCCTCCGCCAGGCAACCGATGATGGCGCGCTCGCTGTCGAGCATCAGGCCGTCCATGTCGAAGATCACCGCGACCGGCGTGAACGGCAGGCCCACGTGACTCACGCGGCCGTCTCGAACAGCTGGCGAAGATCGTCCTCGCCGAGGACGCGCCACTGCCCGGGCGGCAGGTCGTCCAGCGTCAGTCCGCCGATGCGGCTGCGATGGAGCGCATCGACGTGGTTGCCGACCGCGGCGAACATCCGTCGCACCTGGTGGTAGCGGCCCTCGGTCAGCGTCAGCTGCGCATGCCGCGGATCGATGACGTGCAGGGCGGCGGGCGCCAGCGGCGTCTGTTCCGATTCCAGCATCAGCGTACCGCTGGCGAACACCGCGCCTTCGTCCCCGCGCAGATCCTGCGCCAGGGTGGCGTCGTAGACCTTGGGCAGGTTCGCCTTCGGCGAAATGATCCGATGCAGCAGCCCGCCATCGTCAGTGAGCAGCAGCAGGCCGCTGGTCTCGCGATCCAGCCGGCCCACCGTGGACAGCACCGGCGAGCGCTCACGGAAACGCGCCGGGAACAGGTCGTAGACGATCCGCCCGGTGTCCTTGGTCGAACAGGTGTAGCCGACCGGTTTGTGCAGCAGGATCGCCACGCCCGGCGCGGGATCCAGTGGTTCGCCATCCACGCGGATGGTGTCGTGGTCCACCGGATCATCGGCATACAGCACGTCGCCCGCGGCGTCGGTGATGCGGCCTTCGCGGAACATCCACTGCACGTCCTTGCGGCTGCCGTAGCCGAGGTTGGCGATGTGTTTGACGATCTTCATGCGCTCACCGCCGTGCCTTGGTCGCCGCGATGACCTTGAAGCCATCGCGCTCGCCCGCCACGCGCACCTCGCCGAAGCGCTCGTTCAAGGTCTGCTCGTAGGGCAGGTGGCGATTGGCGACCAGCCACAGGCGGCCGCCCGGCTTCAGCGCTTCCGCGGCGGCGGAGATGAAACGCTGGCCAATGTCGGGACGGTCCGCGCGGCTCTGCGTGTGGAACGGCGGGTTACTGACGATGAAGTCGTAGCGCTTCGGCAGCCCGGCGGTCACGTCGTGCCACTGGTAATCGAGCGCGACAGGCGATGCGACGTCGGCAAGATTCTGCTTCGCCAACGCTAGTGCACGCGCCTCGGCTTCGTACAGGTCGAGCGCGGCGATGCCGGGATTGCGTGCCAGCAGCGACAGCGACAGGAAGCCCCATCCCGCGCCCAGGTCGGCACCGTGCCCGGCGATGTCGGTCGGCAGGCACTCGACCAGCAGTGCCGAAGCCGGGTCGATGCGATTCCAGGCGAAGACGCCGGGCCGGCTGAGATAGCGTCCGCCTTCGATGCGACGCGGCGCATCCAGCGCTGCCCACTGCGCCAGCAGGGCGCCATCGCCACCTCCGTCCAGCGGACGCGTCCAGAACGTGCGGCAGTGAAATTTGGTCAACGTACCGGCCAGGCCGGTGAGCTGCTTGAGATCGGCTTCGCCCGACTTGGCGCCTTCGTTGTTCGTCATCGCGGCGACGACGATGCCGCCGGGCGCCACGCGCTGCACCGCACGCGCCAGCAGCGCGCGTGCTTCCTCGCGCTGGCGGGGCGGCAGCACCAGCACCAGCGGATAACGCGCGCCTTCGGTCGCGGCATCGGGCACGACGCGCAGGCCCGCGCGCTCCAGCAGGTCGGCATCAGGACGGAAACTCTGCTCGCACACGAGCTGCGACAACGGGAACTGGCGTAGCGCCGCACCATCGCGCGCGCGCAGGAACAGCACGGGCCCCTGTGGCCAGCCGAGCAACCCTTGTGCGAAGGGCAGCATCAACGCATCGAGTGCGGGATCGGAAAACTTGGCGGCCACGGTGCGGAAGACGAAGGGAGGATGCGCATCATTCTAGCGGCAGCCACTGACGGTCACTTCCACTGCCGTCGGTCGGGCATCGAAAATAAAATGAAAAAAGTGTTGCGCTTCGCAAATAAGCGGCGTATTGTGCGCGCCCGTCGGCCCCGTGGCCGTTTTTTCACCAAACGAATTCTTCCCATGAAGCCCGCCTATTCCTTCGACAGCAAGCCCGCTCTGCAGCCCTCGCGCTGCGGCCTGGTGCTGCGTGCGAACGGCAGCGACCTGCGCGATATCGAACGCGCACGGCACCTGGACTTCTGACATCCGGCTGACTCCCTGGGAGATCGGCCACCCCGATCTCCCGAGGAACGCGAACGCCCTCGGGTCGCAACACCCGGGGGCGTTTTGTTTTCAGCGTTCGCGGAGGATGCGCATGCATCGAACAGGTTCGTTTCTTTCCACCACGGAAATTCTTTTCCGCCCTGGGGCATCCGGGTAGCGCGTCTGCGCGCCCCGAGGCAGGGGCGCGGCTGCGACCGGCGCATGTGCGCTGCGTCGTGATGCCCTGGCGCGGGCTGCATGTGGGAAGAACATCGATCAGGGCGCCTGGCGCCCGAACGGATTGCCGGTTGGCGACAGCCGGCAATGGGGAACATCGATCGAACACGCTACAGCGGTGCGGGCTTGTGTCCCGTCCGGTGCGCGCGGCACTGCCGTGGCGTATGCCGAAGCGCGGGAGAAGGTGCTCTTCGAGCGGACGATAGCTCAGAGGCAGAGTAGCGGCTTATGCCGTTGGCCACCGGTTCGAATCCGGTTCGTCCACCACTGGATAGCTCAGAGGGTTAGAGCATCGGACATTAATCCGACGGTCGCGGGTTCGACTCCCGCTCCAACACCAGACTGTAAATCTGGAAACAGGGACGCAAGTCCCACCCAGGGAACGCCCCGTGCGGCGCGCCGTCTTTCCGCGATGGACTGCAGAAGACGGCGCGGCGCAGCGGGGACGACGCCGGCACCGCGCCCTCGACGCGGAGGCGCGCAGCGTTCGACGCGGTCTACGGACCGCGCCCTCGTTGCGATGCCTCCGCCGACAGCGCCGGCCGCCCGCCTCGACGCCGTGCAGGGGCGTTTCCACCTTCTTCCGCCCATCGCGAATCGCGATGGGCACCCTTCGTCGCGGGATTCGATCCACCGCGGCGATCCGTTGAATCCGGATCGAACCACCAGAGCCAACAAGGAGAACAACGCCATGTTCTGGACCAAGAGGGTCGTGATCGGTGACGGCGAGCGCGGCCTGGTGTATCGCAACCGTCGGTTCGAGCAACTGCTCGCGCCCGGCGTGTACCGCTGGTTCGACCCGATGGGTCGGATCGAGGTGCGTACCTTCAACATCGCCGCGGCGGAATACGCCGGCCACGACGTCGACGCGCTGATCGCGCGCCTGGGCGAACGCTTGGGCGAGGCCTTCGTGCTCGCCGACATCGGGGTGGACCAGGTCGGCCTGGTGCTGAAGAACGGCAAGCTGGAAGACGTGCTGCCGCCCGGCACGCGGCGCCTGTACTGGATTGGCCTGGTGACGGTCGAGGTGCAGTCCGTGTCGCTCGCCACGCCGGACGTGGAAGTCGCCGTCGCGCGGCGCCTGCGTCAGCTGGGTGCGCTGTCGAAGCTGGCGGTGGTGGCCGATGTGCCGGCGGAGTTCGCCGGCCTGGTCTTCATCGACGGCAAGCTCGAGCGCACGCTCGCGCCCGGCAGCTACGCCTTCTGGAACTTCCAGAAGAACGTGGTGGTGGATGTGGTCGACCTGCGCGTGCAGTCGATCGAGGTCTCGGGCCAGGAACTGCTGACCCGCGACAAGGTCAGCCTGCGCGTGAACCTGGCCGCCAGCACCCGCGTCACCGACGTGGTGGCGGCGCGGACCAAGGTCGCGAAGGTGGGCGACTTCGTCTACCGCGAACTGCAGTACGGCCTGCGCAAGGCGGTTTCCGCCAAGACGCTGGACGAACTGCTGGGCGACAAGGCCTCGCTGGACGCCGACATCTTCGCGTACGTGCGTGGCCAGGTGACCGGCTTCGGCGTGGAAGTGCTGGGCGTGGGCGTGAAGGACGTGATCCTGCCGGGCGAGATGAAGGAGATCCTCAACGGGGTGGTGCAGGCGGAGAAGACGGCGCAAGCCAACGTGATCCGCCGCCGCGAGGAGGCGAACGCCACGCGTTCCCTACTCAACACCGCGAAGCTGATCGACGAGTCGCCGGTGCTGATGCGCCTGAAGGAGCTCGAGGCCCTGGAAAAGGTCACCGAGAAGATCGACAAGCTCACCGTGTTCGGCGGCCTGGATGGCGTGCTGAAGCAATTGGTGACGTTGAAGTAGTATCGCCGGGGCGGTGGACGGAACCACCGCTTCCGGCTTCAATGGAATGACCACATGAGTACGCAAACACACTTCGAATTGCTGCATGCCGAGGGCAGCACCACGCCGATCAAGGGCTGGGTGCGCGGCGTGCCCCTGGACCAGGGCGCCCATGAGCAACTGCGGAACATCGCGGCGATCCCCTTCGTCGGCCCGTGGGTCGCGGTGATGCCCGACGTGCACCTGGGCAAGGGCGCCACGGTGGGTTCGGTCATCCCGACCCGCGGCGCCATCATCCCGGCCGCCGTCGGCGTGGACATCGGCTGCGGCATGGCCGCGGTGCGGACCACGCTGCGCGCGAAGGACCTGCCGGACAACCTGGCGCAGTTGCGCTCGAGCATCGAACGCAGCGTGCCGGTCGGCAACGGCCGTGGTGGCGAGCACTGGAAGCTGCCCGACAGCATCGCCACGCGCATCGCGCAGTCGGGGCTGGAGCCGCGCCTGGAGGCGATCAAGCAGAAGCACCGCAAGATCCGCACCGACAAGCTGGACCGCCAGATCGGCACGCTGGGCGGCGGCAACCACTTCATCGAGATCTGCCTGGACGAGGCCGACGCGGTGTGGGTGATGCTGCACAGCGGTTCGCGCGGCACCGGCAACCTGATCGGCACGTACTTCATCGAGCGGGCGCGCGAGCAATTGGCGCACCGCGTGCTCGGCTTCCACCTGCCGGACAAGGACCTGGCCTTCTTCATGGAAGGCGAGCCCCTGTTCGACGACTACGTGGAAGCGGTGTCGTGGGCGCAGGACTACGCCCGCGAGAACCGTGAAGCGATGATGTCACGCGTGCTGGCCGAGATGCGCCACCGCCTGCCGAAGTTCCAGTTGGAGAAGATGGCAGTCAACTGCCACCACAACTACGTGCAGAAGGAAACGCACGGCGGCGTGGATCTGCTCGTGACCCGCAAGGGCGCGGTGAGCGCGCGTGCCGGCGAGCTGGGGATCATCCCCGGCAGCATGGGCGCGAAGAGCTTCATCGTGCGCGGCAAGGGCAACGCCGACAGCTTCCACAGCTGCAGCCACGGTGCCGGCCGCGTATTGAGCCGTACCGCCGCGCGCCAGCAGATCACGTTGTCGCAGCACCGCGAGGCCACCGCGCATGTCGAATGCCGCAAGGACGCCGGCGTGATCGACGAGTCACCGGCGGCCTACAAGGACATCGACGCCGTGATGGCCGCGCAGAGCGACCTGGTGGAGGTGCTCCACACGCTGCGCCAGGTCGTGTGCATCAAGGGGTGAGCTTAGGCTCGCCCCTCTCTTTTTGCGTTATCCCTGCAGTTCGCGCAGCGTCACCGACGGCGGCGCGTCCAGCACCTTGCGCGTGGCGAACAGGCCCGCGCCCAGCGCCGCGAGCATGCCGAGCCCGCCGCCGATGGCGGCCAGCTGCCAATTCGCCTTCCACGGCAGGTCGAACACCTGGGTCGCGACCACCCCCGACAGCACCGACGCCGCGATGGCCGCGACCAAGCCGGCGAGCAACCCGATGGCGGCGAACTCCGACGCCTGCGCCAGACGCAATTGCCGGCGGCTGCCGCCGAGCACGCGCATCACGCCACCTTCGAGCAAACGCTCGTCCTGGCTGGCGCTCACCGCCGCCATCAGGACCAGCAGGCCCGCCGCCAGCGAGAACCAGAACACGACCTGCACCACCTGCGAGACCTGCTCGGCGGTGCTACGCACCTGCTTCAGCACCGCCTCCACGTCGACCACCGAGAGGTTCGGGAACTGACCCACCAGGTCGCGGGTGAACGCGGCATCGCCGGTCGGCACGCTGACGGCGGTGATGTAACTGGCGGAATAGCCGTCCAGCGCGCCGGGCGAGGCGATGACGAAGAAGTTGGGACGGAAGCTCTCCCAATCCACGCTGCGCAGGCTGGTGACGCGGCCCTCGAAGCGCTGGCCGGCGATATCGAAGGCGACGCGGTCGCCGAGCTTCCAGCCGAGGTCTTCGGCGAAGTCTTCCTCCACCGACAGTTCCGGCGACGACGGCGTGCGGCCGGTCCAGAATTCGCCGGCGGTCACTTTGTTGTCGTCGCGCAGCGTCGCGGCCATCGACAGGTTGAACTCGCGCTCGGCGCGGCGTTGCGTGCGCTCGTCCGCTCCTTCGTAGTCCGCGCCGCTGGTGGGCTTGCCGTTGAGCTCGACCAGGCGGCCGCGGATCATGGGATACAGGTCCACCGCCGATAGCCCGCGCGCCTGCATGAAGGACTTCACCGGATCCACCTGATCCGGCTGCACGTTGACGATGAAGCGGTTGGGCGCATTGGCCGACAACGCCAGCTGCCAGCGGTCCAGCAGATCGGTGCGCACGAAGGTCAGCAACAGCAGCGCCATCAAGCCGAGGCCGAGTGCCGACACCTGCGCGATCGACGTGCCGGCGCGCCGGCTGACGTTCGCCAGCCCGTAACGCAGGCTGCCACGCAGGCGCGAGCGCACCCGGCGCACCAGCAGGATCAGCAACCACGCCAGGCCGGCGAGGACCGCCAGCGTGCCGATGATGCCGACCAGCATCGCGGTGCCCAGCGTCGGCGAACCCGCCTTCCACCACAGCAGCGCGCCGAGCCCGGCAAAGCCGGTCAGCGCGACCAGCCAGGCGCTGGGCTCGGTCCGGTCCAGGTCGCGACGCAGCACGCGCAACGCCGGGACGCGCCGCAGCGCCAGCACCGGCGGCGCACCGAAGGCGAGCAACACGATCATGCCCACGCCGTAACCCTGCAGGGCGGGCAGCAGGCCCGCCGGCGGAATGTCGATCTTCAACGATTGCTGTAGCCAGCTGCCGATGCCCCACTGCAGGCCGAACGCGATCAGCACGCCCACCGTGCAGGCCGCCAGGCCCAGCAGTACCAGTTCGCCGACATGGATGCCCACCAGCGTCCGCTGCTGCGCACCCAGGCAGCGCATCACCGCGGTGCCGGAGAGATGGCGCTCGCTATGGCGGCGCGCCGCCATCGCCACGGCGACCGCCGCCAGCACCACCGACACCAGCGCGGCCAGGCCCAGGAAGCGGCTGGCACGATCCAGTGCGGAGCGCACTTCCGGGCGTGCGTCCTGGATGGTTTCCATCCGCTGGCCGCGCACGAGCTGCGGCTTGACCTTTGCGGTGAAGGTTTCGACCGCGGCGGCGTCGCCGGCCACCACCAGGCGATAGCGCAGGCGACTGCCCTCCTGCACAAGCCCGGTGGAAGGCAGGTCGGCGAGGTTGAGGAAGACTTTCGGTGCGACGTTGAAGTAATCCAGCGCCGCGTCGGGCTCCTGCGTGACCAACGCCGCAAGTTTCAATGTTCGCGTGCCGATACCGATCTCGTCACCGAGCGTGGCGCCCAGTGTTTCCGCACCAGCCTGACTGATCCACACCGTCCCCGGCGCAGGAACGCCGGCGGCATTGCGCTCGGCACCACCGGCCGCGTCGACCACGCGGAAGCTGCCGCGCAACGGGAAGCCTTCGCCCAGCGCGCGAAGATCGCCCAGCGATAGCGACTCGCCGGCGCGGACCATGCTTTGCATCTCCTGCGTCTCGGTGACGCGCAGGCCCGGCGCGGCGGCCAACGCACGCACCGCATCGGTCGGCGGCGCATCGCCGCGCACGACCACGTCGCCGCCCAGCAGGCGATTTGCTTCGATGACCAGCGCGCGCTCCGCGCGATCGGTGACGAAACCCACCGACGTCACCGCCACCACGGCCAGCACCAGTGCGGCGAACAGGATGCGCACATCGCCCGCGACCAGGTCGCGGCGCAACTGGCGCCAGGCCAGTGCAAGGGTCTTCATGCGCTGTTGCCCTGCAGGCGGCCGGCGTCCAGCCGGAGCAAGCGATGGCAGCGTTCGGCCAAGTGGTCGTCATGGGTGACCAGGACCAGCGTCGTGCCGGCATCGGCGTTCAACGCGAACAGCAGTTCGATGATCGCCTGGCCGGTATGCGTGTCGAGGTTGCCGGTCGGCTCGTCGGCGAACAGCAGCGACGGCCGCGTCACGAACGCACGCGCCAACGCCACGCGCTGCTGCTCGCCGCCGGACAGCTGGCGCGGATAGTGGCCCAGGCGCTGGCCCAGGCCGACCTTCTCGAGGATCTGGCGCGCGGGCCCGTCCACATCGGCGTCGCCGCGCAGTTCCAGCGGCAGCATGACGTTCTCCAGCGCCGTCAGCGACGGCAGCAGCTGGAAGCTCTGGAAGACGAAGCCGACCTTCTCGCCACGCACGCGCGCACGGCCGTCTTCGTCCATGTCGGAAATGCGCTCGCCATCCAGGGTGACGGTGCCGGCGCTGGGGACATCCAGCCCCGCCAGCAGCGACAGCAGCGTGCTCTTGCCCGAGCCCGACGCACCGACGATCGCCACCGTGTCGCCGTGGCCGATGCGGAAGCCGATGTCGTCGAGTATCGTCAGCTCGCCGCCCGGTAGCGGCACGTGCTTGCCCAGCCCCTGTACGTCGAGGACGGCACGTTCGGTGGTGTGGGCTTCAGTGTGCAGTCTGCTGGCGTCGGCCATGATCGTCTCGTCGGTCATTTCGTGAATCATCGGGAGCACGGATTAAATGTTTCTTAATTCAAACAGGTATGGGGCCCAGCGCGCACGCATGCAATGGGCCATGGGCCTGGCCCTGCTTCTGCTCGTCGCGTTATTCGCACGACCCGTCGCAGCGCAGAACGCGCAGGCCGCACCGGCGAAGGGCGCGCGCACCATCCTGGTGATGGGCGACTCGCTGTCCGCCGCCTACGGACTGGCGCCATCGCAAGGCTGGGTCGCCCTCACCGCCGATCGTGTGGGCAAGACCAAGCCGGGCTGGCGGGTCGTCAACGCCAGCATCAGCGGCGAAACCACGGCGGGCGGCGCAGCGCGGATTGCCGCGGAGCTGCAACGCCACCGCCCGGCCGTGGTGGTTATCGCACTGGGCGCCAACGACGGCCTGCGTGGTCTGCCGCTGGCCCAGACCCGCGCCAACCTGACCAAGATGATCACCGCCGCGCAGGCGGCCAAGGCCAAGGTCCTGCTGGTCGGCATGCGCATGCCGCCCAACTACGGGCCGGACTACACCCGCGGCTTCGAGCAGAACTACACCGCGCTGTCCCAGCAGTACCGCACCGCCCTGCTGCCTTTCCTGCTGGAGCCGATCGCCCTGGACCGCAGCGCCTACCAGGCCGACAACCTGCATCCGGTCGCCCGTGCGCAGCCGGCGCTGCGCGACCATGTCTGGAAGGTGCTGGAGCCGCTGCTGCGCTGAGCGCAGGTAGGAATTTTCCTACGCGAGGCCGAGGCATCCGCCGAATGTGATAGCTGACACATTCACGCACAGTAGCCCTGCCGGTTCCCTGCCCGGCGCTGCTACTGGAGTACCCCATGCCCCGCTTGCTCTTCACCATCGCCTCCGCGGCCAGCGGCTGGCAGCTCTACGAGGGCGAATACGGCCGCAACTGGTTCGACAACCTGGGCGACGCCCGCGAGAACGCGAAGCTGCTCGCCGCCACCCTGCACCAGCACCACGGCATCCCGACCGCCGTGGTCATCGAGATGCCGAGCAACGAGGCCATCCTGCTCGCCCGGCACGGGTGACCCGGCTCAGGCAGCGATGCCCGACAGCTGTCGTAGCGCTTGCTCGAAGGTCTCAGGTGGCTGCCCACCCTGGACCAAGTGACGGCCATTGAGGATCACCGACGGCACGGCCTGGATGCCGTGCTGCTGGTAGAAGCGCTCGCGCTCGCGGACCTCGACAGCAAAGCGGTCCGTTTCCAGCACGCGCCGCGCTTCGTCGGCATCCAACCCCGCGCCGCCCGCGATCGCCACCAGCGTGCGGCGATCGGAGACGTCACGACCTTCGCCATGGTACGCGCGCAGCAGCGCATGTTTCAGGGCGCGCTGCTCGTCCGCACCGATAGCGCCCGCCCAGTACAGCAGGCGATGCGCATCGAAAGTGTTGTAGATGCGGTCCCGCTTCTGGAGGTCGAAGTGGAAGCCCAGGGCTTCGCCACGCCGACGCAGCGCCTCGCCGTTCTGCGCCAGCTGCTCGGGCGACAGCCCGTACTTGTGGCCCAGGTGATCGGCGATGGACTCGCCTGCCGGACCCATGTCCGGGTTGAGTTCGAAAGGCTGGAAACGCACCTCGACCTGCAGGCCGTCGCCGACGGCGGCGATCGCGCGCTCGAGCGACGCCAGGCCGATCGCGCACCATGGGCAGGCGACGTCGGAGACGAAATCGATCTTCACGGGATTACTCACAAGCACGGTACTCCAGCATTCGTATCAGCAGAACCACAGGATGGCGCCATCGCCGCGCGCCGTGGCGTTTCGGTAGAAATCGACCAGGCCGCGGTAATTCTCCACGATGTAGTCCAACGCATCGTCGCCATCGCGGACACACATTTCGTAAAGATAGATGTTGGCCTGCGCCAGGCTCGCCGGATCGAAGCGGTGCCTGAAAGCGTCCTCGTCGATGAGGGCGGAAGAGACCTTCGATACCTGTTCGGGAGAAAGAAGGCGTGCAGGTCCGTTGCCGGCATCCTCTCCCACCTCTTCGTCGCCCACCACAGCCCATCCGAGCGGCGGTTCGGCGTCCTCGGCCTGGCCGGTCAGCATGAAATGGATGCAGTGCCACGACTTATCCAGATCGATGCAGTTCGGCGGCTCGCTTTCGCCATCGTCCGGGTAGAGATAACCCTCCACGAGGTCGGGATCCTCCTTGAGACGCTCGATGGTCGCCCGATCGATGCCTGCCAAACACGCCACTATGCCCATGAGCGATATCCTTGTGTCCGAATGAGGGAATAGCGACGCAGGACCGACACGGCGTCAGTCGCGCTTGTACACACGACCCTGCTTCATCACGAAGCCGACGTTCTCCAGCACTGCCACGTCCTCCAGTGGGTCGCCGTCCACGGCGATCAGATCGGCGAAGTAGCCCGGCTTGAGCACGCCCACGTCCTTGTCGATGCCGAACAGGCGCGCATTGACCACGGTGGCCGAGCGGATCGCCTGCAGCGGCGTCATGCCGAACTGCACCATGCGCGAGAACTGGCGCGCATTGAGTCCGTGCGGGTAGACGCCGCCGTCGGTGCCGAAGCCCATGATCGCGCCCGCCTGGTGCGCCTTGCGGAAGTTCTCGCGCTGGGTGGCGCCCACCCGACGCTCCTTTTCAAGCGATTCGGGCAGGAAACCGGCCTTCTCGCCTTCGCCGAGGATGTATTCGGTGTTGTAGATGTCCATCACCAGCACCGTGCCGTTCTTCTTCGCCAGGGCGATGCCGGCGTCGTCGATGAAGCTGGCGTGTTCGATCGAATCCACACCGGCGAGCAGCGCATTGCGGATACCGGTGGCGCCGTGCGCGTGCGAGGCGACCTTGCGGCCCAGTGCATGCGCTTCGTCCACCAGGGCGGTCAGTTCCTCCAGCGAGTACTGGGGCGCGCCCACCTCGGTGCCCTTGGACAGCACGCCGCCGGTGGAACAGGTCTTGATGAAGTCGGCGCCGAACTTGACGTTCTGTCGCACCTTCTGCCGTGCGGCCCACGGACCGTCGGCCACGCCCTCGCCCACGGCCTTGTACTCCGCCGGCAGCAGGTTGTTGTCGCTGCAGTGTCCACCGGTGATGCCGATGGACACCCCGCCAGCGAGAATGCGCGGACCGTCCACTTCCCCGGCCGCGATCGCATCGCGCAACGCGACGTCGGCATAGCCCGGCGAACCGGGCACGCGCACGGTGGTGAAGCCGGCCAGCAGCGTGGTGCGCGCGTTCTTGGCGCCCTTGATGGTCGCCGCCGGCAGCGAGATCGCCAGGCGCCGGTAGCCCTGCAGGTCGGCGTCGCCGTGCAGATGCACGTGCGCGTCCATCAGGCCGGGCAGCACGGTCTTGTCCGACAGGTCGTGGACCGTCGCGCCCGCAGGCACCGGCGTCGATGCGGCGGGCCCGATCGCGGTGATGCGGGCGTCCTCGATGACGATGGCCTGGTCGGTCAACACGCGGCCGGACTCCACGTCCAGCAGGCGTCCCGCCTTGACGTAGGTGGTGGCGGCGAACGCGGGCGCGCACGCAAGGGACAGGGCGACGGCGAGGACATTCACCACACGAGCGTGCAGGCGCATCGGGACTCCAGGCGGAAAGGGTGCGCGCGACTCTAGCAGCCGCACGCAAGCGATGACGAAGCAGGGCGGACGATCCCGCCCTGCGCCAGCATCAGACCGGCGTGGGGTTGCGGTAGGCGAAGCCGGCCTGGTGCCAGTACGGGTACGGCTTCGGGCGCTGGCTGGCGGCGTCGAGCCTGGCGACCTGCTCGGGCGTCAGGGTCCAGCCCACCGCGCCGAGGTTTTGCTTCAGCTGCTCTTCGTTGCGCGCCCCGATCACCACCGTGCTGACGGTCGGCCGCTGCAGCAGCCAGTTCAACGCAACCTGCGGGATCGACTTGCCGGTGTCCTTCGCAACCTCGTCGAGCGCATCGACGACGTCGTAGAGATAGTCGAGGTCTACCTGCGGGCCCGCGTCCTGGGCGGTCTGCGATTGCAGGCGACTCGTCTCCGGCAACGGCTGGCCGCGGCGGATCTTGCCGGTGAGGCGGCCCCATCCCAGCGGGCTCCAGACCACCGCGCCCACGCCTTGGTCGGCGGCCAGCGGCATCAGCTCCCACTCGTAGTCGCGACCGACCAGCGAGTAGTACGCCTGGTGCGCCACGTAGCGCGTCCAACCATGGCGATCGGCGGCGGCCAGCGACTTCATGAGGTGCCAGCCGGAGAAGTTCGACACGCCCAGGTAACGGATCTTGCCGGCCTTCACCAGCGTATCGAGCGTGGACAGCACCTCTTCCACCGGCGGGCGCGCATCGAAACCATGCAGCTGGAACAGGTCGATGTAATCGGTGCCCAGTCGCTTCAGCGCTGCATCGACGGCGTTGATGAGGTGATGGCGGGACGACCCGACCTGGTTCTCGCCCTCGCCGAAGCGGAACGTGGCCTTGGTGGAGAGGATCAGCGAATCCCGTGGGCGGCCCTTGATGGCTTCGCCGAGGATCTCTTCGGCCGCACCCTTCGAGTAGACGTCAGCGCTGTCGAACATGTTCAGGCCCGCATCGAGGCAGACATCGACCAGGCGCCGCGCCTCGGCGACGTCGGTGCTGCCCCACGCGCTGAAGAGCGCGCCTTGTCCGCCGAACGTGCCGGTGCCCAATGAAAGGACCGGCACGCGGAAGCCGGACGCGCCGAGGTAGCGATGTTCCATGAGGGAGTGTTCCTGAAACGGGGGAGTGCGTTATTGCACTCCCCCGTCGCCGCAGCGGCAACCCCTCGCGATGGAACGCTTAGTTCGCGCTCGCGGACGGCCGCACGATCACTTCGCTGACATCCACGTCATCGGGCTGCTCGATGGCATACGCGATCGCGCGCGCGACGGCTTCGGCGGGGATGGCCACCTGGCGGAAGTCTTCCAGCCACGCCTTGATGCCGGCATCGCTGGTGGTTTGGGCCAACTCGCTCGTGGTCACGCCCGGCGACACCACGGTCACGCGCAGCGTGTCGTGCTCCTGGCGCAGGCCTTCGGAAATCGCGAGCACGGCGTGCTTGGTGGCGCAGTACACCGAGGCGCTCGGCCACACGCGATGGCCGGCGGTGGAGGCGACGTTGATCACCTGGCCGCGTCCTTGCGCCTGCATCACCGGCAACGCCGCGGCGATGCCGTGCAGGACGCCGCGGATGTTGACGTCGATCATCGCGTTCCATTCGTCGATCTTCAGCGCGGCCAGCGGCGACAGCGGCATGACGCCGGCGTTGTTGACGATGACGTCGAGCCGGCCGAACGACGCCTGGGCGAACGCGACGAACGCCTGCACATCGTCCAGGCGGGTGACATCCAGCGCCTGGAAGCGCGCGCTGCCGCCCGTCGCGGCGATCTCCGCGACCAGCCGTTCCAGCCGGTCGGTGCGACGCGCGCCCAGGACGACGTGGGCGCCGCGGCGGGCGAGTTCACGGGCGGCGGCCTCGCCGATGCCGCTGCTGGCGCCGGTGATGGCGATGACTTTTCCTTGGATTCCGGACATGGGATACCTCGTGGGGGAATGCGCGGCACGGGCTGTGCCGCAACGGCGCGCAGTCTCGGTCCGCCGCACCCGGCATCGATATCCGGTTCCTCCGCGATCCTTGCCTGATCCTGCGCTGCCCCTTGCCAGGCCATTCCATCCCCCGGCGCGCTGCGTAGACTCGCTTCCATCCCCCCGCGTGCCGTAGCAAGCCCTCCCATGTCCGAGACCACCACCGCCCACGAAGACCGCCTCCGCGAGCTGGCGGGGCTGATTGAACGATCCACCGGCGAAGATGGCCTGCACCCGACCGCCATCCCGGCCCTGCAGTTCTCGCGCCTCAGCGCGCCGATGGCGCTGCCGGCGCGCGGCGTGCAGGAGGCCGCGCTGTGCCTGATCGTCCAGGGCGCCAAGCGCGCGATCCTCGCCGACGAGGTCTACGACTACGACGCGAGCCGCTTCGTCGTCGCTTCGGTCGACCTGCCGGTGACCGGTCAGGTGACCCGCGCCTCCGCCGAGGCGCCCTATCTGTGCCTGGTATTGAAGCTGTCGCCGTCCACGATCGCCTCGCTGGTGACCGAAGCCGAGTCCGCGCGCACGCCGTTGCCGCCGCCCTCGCGCGGCCTGTGCCTGGCGCCCAGCAGCGTGGAGATGCTGGATGCGGCGATCCGCCTGGTGAAGCTGCTCGATGCGCCGCACGACATTCCGTTGCTGGCGCCGCTGGTGGAGCGCGAGATCCTCTATCGCGTGCTGTGCAGCCCGCAGGGCGCGATGCTGCGCCACATCGGCATCGCCGACAGCCAGGGCCAGCGCGTGGCCAAGGCGATCCACTGGCTGCGGCAACACTACGCGCAGCCGCTGCGCATCGACCATATCGCCCGCGAGGTGCACATGAGCGCCTCGGCGCTGCACCATCATTTCAAGGCCGTCACGGCGATGAGCCCATTGCAGTACCAGAAACAGCTGCGCCTGCAGGAGGCGCGCCGCTTGATGCTCAGTGAAGTCATGGACGCGGCCAGTGCCGGCCATCGCGTGGGCTACGAAAGCCCGTCGCAGTTCAACCGCGAATACAGCCGCATGTTCGGCGCGCCGCCGGTCCGCGACGTGGAGCGCCTGCGCAGCCTCTGAACGGGCCGGAAACCCGCGCTGAACATGCCGTAAGCCCTGCCTGCGGCAGCGTTGCCGCGGTTCCGGGCACGGGCGCACAATCCTGTCGGAACCCTTCCGAGGAATGGCCATGAAAGCCCCCGCCCTGCTGCTCACCGCCCTGGTGGCGGTCGCCGCCGCGATGCCCGCCCAGGCACGGCAGAAGAACGTCACCGACCCAGAGATCCCGCGCAGCCTGCCCGCCGAAGGCGGCGCCGTCAGCGTCCAGTGGACCGACCCCGCGCAATTCAGCGAGATCAAGTTCAGTGGCAACCGCTGGGAGTCCAAGCGCGGCACGTGGGTCACCGACCTGGCCAAGTACCTGCGCGATGAAGCCGGCCAGCGCCTCGCGCGCGGCCAGACGCTGGACGTCACCATCACCGACATCGACCGCGCCGGTCGTTACGAGCCCATCGTGCGCAACGGCATGGAGGACATCCGCATCGTCAAGGACATCTATCCGCCGCGGATGACGCTGAATTTCGTCGTGAAGGGCGCGGACGGCCAGGTGGTCGCCGAAGGCGAGCGCAAGCTCGTCGACCACGGCTTCCTGATGGGTCCCAACCTCAATAACACCGACACCCTGCGCTACGAGAAGCGCATGATCGATGATTGGCTGCGCCGCGAGTTCAAGGCCGGCACCGCGTTGACGTCCACGCCCTGAGCCATCGCGTCAGGGCGCCGGCGCCGCGTCGCGCGGCGCCGGTTCGTGCGGGTAGACCGCCGACACCGAACACTGCACGCGGATCCCGCGACGCGACCAGCGCCGTTCGTCGCCGGGGATCATGGCGTCTGCATCGCCCGCGTCGAACAGGCTGGCGCCGCCGCTGTTCTGCGCGACCACGCGATCGCCGGGATTGCCGCAGATGAGCCCGATGCCGACACCGGAGCGGAAGCTGATGGCGGGCGCCGAATCGAGGTCCGGACAACTCTGCGCCAGTTCGACGCGGTAATAGCGGTGGCCGCCCGAGCGGCGCGGCGACAGCTCCACCAGCATGCCTTTGCTGTCTTCCGACCAGGCACGCATGTAGCGCGGGTTGAAGCAGAAACTCGATGAACCGGCGAAGCCGCGCCGCTGCGGCGCGCGCACTTCCACGGTCTCCAGGGTGGTCACGCCGTCGTCCGCCGTCGTGGCAGCGCGCGCCATCGCGGCGTACTCACGGGCATCGATCGTCGCGATCCCGGTCACGGCGCAGGTCGCCTCGCCGATCCGCACGTATTCCTGGCCGGTGCCGCATACCCAGCCCTCGCGGGCCAGCAGGACGGCATCGGCCCGGCCGGCGCCGGGGCAGCCTTCGGACAGGGTGATGCGGAAGCGCTGCCCGTCGCGGCCCTGTACCGCCAGTTCCGTGGAGGAGGCCTGGCGCACCTCGCCCATCTGCCGGGCATCCAGGCAGCCGGCGGCGGGCGGTACGCGCGGCGGCGCATCGGGCGCCTGTGCCTGCGCGGCCTGGGGCAGCGCCAAGGTCGTCAACAACACCAGTGTGAAGCGCATCCGTGCCATCTCGTCCGGGAACGCCGCGATGGTAAACCAGGCTTGTGGCATGCCATAGACGGCACCATATCGACGACATCCCTTCCACGGAGCACCCCCATGACGGCCTTCGACCTGACCCCGCCCTCCGATGCGCAGCGCACGGCGCTGGTCGCCGGCCTGAGCGAAGACGAACGCCGGGTGCTGCTCCAGCACGGCACCGAGGCACCGTTCTGCGGCGTATTCCTGGACAACAAGCAGGACGGCGTCTACACCTGCCGCCTGTGCGGCCTGCCGCTGTTCCGCTCCAGCGCCAAGTTCGATTCCGGAACCGGGTGGCCGAGCTTCTTCCAGCCGGTGGACGAAGCGCACATCGGCCGCATCCGCGATAGCAGCTACGGCATGATCCGCACCGAAATCGTCTGCGCCCGCTGCCAGAGCCACCTGGGCCACGTGTTCCCGGACGGTCCACCGCCGACCGGCGAGCGGCACTGCCTGAACTCGGTCTCGCTGGCGTTCACACCCCACGGCGCGGCCCTGCCCGACCCGCTGCAGCGCGGCGGTGCGGAGTCGCAACCGGCCGGATGAGGTCCGCCTGTCATAAGACGGGCACATGACGGCGGTAGCCTGATCGTCACCCTACCGTCGCCTGGCGGTCACACATGGCCGCACCCCCCGATACGCACGCGCCGCTGCCGACATTCTCCGGACTGCCGGGTGCGCTCTGGCTGTATCGGTTCGATGGCGACGGCCGTGCCCATGCGCTCGATGCCGCGTCGACCGGCGTCGATGCGTTTGCGTCCGCCGACACCTGGCACTGGCTGCACCTGGATCTGAGCGATGTGCGCAGCGCACAGGTGGTAGCGGCGCTGCCGATCCCCGAGGACGCGCGCGACACGCTGCTGTCGCCGGATTCGCACGTAAACCTGCAACGCGAAGACACCGCGGCCTACGGCGTCTTCGTCGACTGGACGCACCAGCGCGGCGTGGATCTTGCGGCCGAAGGCCAGCTGCGGGGCGATGACGGTATCGGCTGGCTGCACTTCGCGATGACGGCGCGCCTGTTGGTCACCGCACGCCGTCAGGCCCTGCGTTCGGTGGAAGCCGCCCGCCGCGCGGTGATCGCCGGCGCGCAGGCCGATGCGCCGGTCCGCCTGTTGGAACTGGTGGCCGGCCGCTTCGCCGATACGGTGGAGCGCAGCAGCGATGGACTGTCGACGCGGCTGGACCGCATCGAAGACCGCGTGCTGGCGGACAGCATCGGTGAAGAGCGCCGCGACCTGGCCCAGCTGCGCCACCAGACCGTGCGCCTGCATCGGCCGCTCACCGCGATGCGGCGCGTACTGAAGCCGTTCGAGCAGCGCCACGCGGGCGATGCCGATGACGACCTGCTGTACGCCATCGCACGCCTCAACCAACGCTTCGACGATCTCGATGGCGATGTCGGTACGCTGCAGGAACGCGCGCGTCTGCTGCAGGACGAAGTGGCCGCCAAACTCGCCGAACGCACTAACCGCCACCTCTACGTGCTGTCGATGATCACCGCGCTGTTGCTGCCGCCCAGCCTGATCGCCGGCCTGTTCGGCATGAACCTGCCCGGGCTGCCGTTCGCGCACAGCACCCACGGGCTCGCGTTCGCCCTGCTGCTCGGCGCGGCCTCGAGCGTCGTGGTCTATCTGCTGCTGCGACGCATGGGCGTGGCGCGCTCGACCTGAGCACGACGCGCGGCCGCGCTATCCTAGCGGCCTGATGACGCTCCCCCTCCGCACCGCCACCCGCTACGTCACCCCGCTGCGCGAAGGCGGCTCCATGCCCGCCGTGGTCGAAGCCGACGACGAAGGCCTGTATGTCCTGAAGTTCCGCGGCGCCGGCCAGGGGCCGAAGGCGCTGGTGGCCGAAGTGATCGCCGGCGGCCTGGCGCGCGCCCTGCAGCTGCCCATGCCAGACCTGGCGCTGATGGCGCTGGACGCCGACCTCGCGCGCACCGAAGGCGACCCGGAGATCCAGGACCTGATCAAGGCCAGCGCCGGCATCAATCTGGCGATGGACTACCTGCCCGGCGCAGTGAACTTCGACCCGGTCGCCGAACAGCCCGATGCGGAGCTGGCTTCGCGCATCGTCTGGTTCGACGCCTTCATCAGCAACGTCGACCGCACCGCGCGCAACACCAACCTGCTGATGTGGCACCGCAGGCTGTACCTGATCGACCACGGCGCGGCGCTGTACTTCCATCATGGTTGGGACGGTGACCTGGCGGGCGCCGGCAAACCCTTCCCGTTGATCCGCGACCACGTGCTGATGCGCTGGGCCTCGCGGCTGGCCGAGGTCGACGCCGACATGGCGGCCAGGCTGACGGAGGCCACCATCAGCGCGGTCGTCGCCGACGTGCCCGATGCCTGGCTGGAAGGGCCGGACCGCTTCGGCGATGCCGCCACCCAGCGCGCGGCTTACGTCGCCTACCTGGTGCAGCGTCTCGCGCAGCGCGAGGCTTTCGTGCAGGAGGCGATCCGTGCACGCGCATGACACCTACGACTACGCGGTGATCCGCGTCGTTCCGCGCGTGGAGCGCGAGGAGTTCGTCAACGTCGGCATCATCCTGTCGTGCGAACGCGCGGGCTTCCTGGAAGCGCGGATCGAACTGGACGAGGCGCGCCTGCGCGTGCTCGACCCCACGCTGGACATCGAATCGCTGCGCCGCCACCTGGAGACCATCCCGGCGATCTGCCGCGGCGGCGACGCGGCGGCGCCGATCGGGTTGTTGCCGCCACGCGCGCGCTTCCACTGGCTTACCGCCAAGCGCAGTTCGATCATCCAGACCTCGCCGGTGCACATGGGCCGCTGCGGCGACCTGCCGGCCACGCTCGAACACCTGATGGACCGCATGGTGCGGCCACCGAAGGCCACCGCGCCGCGATGAGCGTCTACGTGGACGATGCCATCACGCTGTGGCGCGGCCGTCGCTGGGCGCACATGATGGCCGACACGCTGGACGAACTGCATGCGATGGCCGCGCGCCTGGGCATGCCGCGCCGCGCGTTCCAGGACAAGCGCAGCGGCGCGCATTACGACCTCACCGAAGAACTGCGCGCCGAGGCACTTCGCCTCGGCGCCGTCGCCATCTCCCGTCACCAGGACCGTGATCAGGTCCGCGCGATCATCCGCATCGCCCGCTCGCAGTGGAGCGAGCTGTCCGCGGACGACTGACGCCAGCGCTCAGAGACGCTGGGCCTTGCCGGTGCGGATGGCCTCACCGACCAGACGATCCACATCGCTCTGCATCCGCATCACGGCCGCCGCCTGCTGGCGGGCAAGCGCTTCCTGCTGACGCGCGAGCGGTTCCTGCTGACGGGCCAACGCCTCCTGTCGTTTCGCCAGGGCGTCCTGCTCCCGCGCCAACGCGTCCATCTTGCGATCGAACTCCACCTGGCGGCCTTGTTCGCCACGCATCGCGGCCGAGGCCTGTTCGGTGGCGATGGCCGCCATCTTCACGCCAAGTTCGCCCTGCTTCTCACCCAATGCGCCCTGGCGTTCGCCGAGCGCCCCCTGTTCTTCGCCCAGCTTGCCCTGCTGCGCACCCAAGGCTTCCATCGGTGCGTGCGCGGCCTTGACCTGCTTCAGGGTGGCCGTATCGCGCACCACGTACTGCTTGCCATCCTGGCGCACCCACAGCACCGGCGCGTTGCCCTGCTGCTGCTTGCGCGCGGTGACGATGTCGTCGCTGCGGCCGGCCATGGTGACTTCGTTGCCATCGATCAGCACATAGGCATCGCCACCGCCCTCGCGATCGATGTTGATCACCTGTGTGCTGCGCGTGCTGGTCGTGCTGCTGTGGCCGGGGTACTTCGGAGGTGCGGGCGGGGCCGGCGGGGCCACCTTGGGCACCGCGGGGGGTGCAGGCACGGGCGGCGGCGGCGGCGGCGCGGGCACGTCATCGCCACGCGCCGTCACGACGGCGCGCGGTGCGGCGGCCGGACGTGCGGCCGGCGTGGCCGCGGTCGCTGCCACCGGCGCCGCCGCAGGGGTGGCCGCCGTTGCGGCGGTGGCGGCCACGGGCGCCGTTGCGTTCGTCGCCGCGGCCGCGGGTGACGCCGCGACGGGCGCCTTCGGCGCGC
Source organism: Pseudoxanthomonas sp. (assembly GCA_047600885.1). Lineage (GTDB taxonomy): Bacteria > Pseudomonadota > Gammaproteobacteria > Xanthomonadales > Xanthomonadaceae > Pseudoxanthomonas_A. The sequence goes on from JASGKE010000002.1 coordinate 983,585, forward strand.
TGGCGGTGACCTGGTAGGGCACGGCGCCGAGCAGGACCAGGCCGATGGTCAGGGCCAGTGCGCCACTGCGCAGGGGCGATGCGGTGTGCTGGAGCATGAGCAGTCTCCTCTTGAGGATGCGGAACGTGGGGGAGGCACCGGCGAGCGCCGGCGACGGTGCGGTGGCGACGCCCAACTTCACCAGCAGGCGGCCGTAGTCGTGGGGCGCGTGGCGCTCGTCGGCCAGCACGGCGGCGTCGCAGGCGACTTCGCGGGCCAGGCCGTACTCGCGCGCGGCGAGATGGGCGACGGGGTGGAAGAAGAACAGGTGTTGCGCCAGCGCCGGCATCCACGCCCACCACAAGTCACGACGCTGCAGGTGCGCGAGTTCGTGGTGCAGCGCCATGCGCAGGTCGTCGCCGCGCATCCGCGCCAGACCGGCGGCGGGCAGCAGCAGCACGGGGCGCCAGGGGCCGGCCAGCATCGGCGACTCGATCTCGTCACTGACGCGCAACGCGGGCAGCGTGTCGAGGCCGAGATGGCGACCGAGCGCGGCGTACTCCGCGTTGGCGCGCGGATCGGTGCAGGGCGTCGCGCGTGCCAACTGTCCGCGCAGGCGCAACCCGTGCCGCGCGGTATTGAGCAGCATCACCGCCACGCCGGCGAGCCAGGCGGCCAACAGCCAGACCGGCCAGCCGATCTGCAAACCGGCGTCCTGCGCGACCGCAGGCTGCAACGCTGTGGCCGTGGTGGACGCCGGCACGGCCGACGCCGCGACATCGATCGTCATCGGCACCGCTTGCACCGCGACGGCGGCGGAGGGTGCGGCCGGCAACAGCGGCAGCCCGACCGGCGCATACCAGAACAGGCCCACCACCATCTGCGTGGCGACCAGCCACCACAGCCAGGCGCGGGTGCGGGCATCGAGACGCGGCAGGAACCGGCACAGCGCCCAGACCAGGGCGGCCAGAAGCACAGCTTGTCCGCCAACAGCGAGCAGGCGCGACGCGACCAGGTCGGCGAAGGCTTCCAGGCCCATGTCAGCTCTCCTTCCGCTTGGACTGCAGGTTGGCGACCAGGGCTTCCAGTTCGGCCAGCTCGTCGTCGCTCACCTCGGAGCGTTGCGACATCCACGCCACGAACGGCGACAGCGAACCCTGCAGGGTCTTCTCCACGAAGCTGCCGACGGCGCTGCGCATCACATCGTCCGGCTGGGCCACTGGCGCGTAGCGGTACACGCCCTCCACCTGCCGGCGACGCAGGTAGGCCTTGGCGCGCAGCCGCTCCATCATCGTCAGCACGGTGGAGCGGGCCAGCCCGCGGGGTTCGCCGAACGCGGCCGCGACCTCGCCGACGCTGGCCTCGCCGTGTTCAGACAGGTGCTGCAGCAGCGCCAGTTCCTGGTCGCCGATGGACTTGCGGGCCTTGCCGGGCATGGGATCGCCTCATGACTACAGTTGTCGTCAACATGCCCGTGACGACAACTGTAGTCAACCCTGCCGAAGGTCACTCTCCGGCAGGTCCCGACGAACGGTCGCCCCTCAAGAAACCGGGTGACAGGCCGATCCAGAGGAAACCCCACCCCTGCGTCAATGTCGCCATGCTCATCATCGTCGGCTTCATCATCGTCACCCTGAGCGTGATCGGCGGCTACCTCGGCTCGCACGGCAAGCTCGGCGCCCTGTGGCAGCCCTTCGAGCTGGTCATCATCGGCGGCGCTGCGCTGGGCGCCTTCATGGCGAGCAATCCGACCAAGGTGGTCAAGAGCACGATCTCGGCCACGCTGTCAGTGTTCAAGGGCGCCAAGTACAAGTCGTCGGATTACCTCGACGTGCTGACCCTGATCCACGAGATGCTCAACAAGGCGCGCCGCGACGGTTTCATGTCGCTGGAAGAACACATCGAGAACCCGGCCAACAGCCCGCTGTTCCAGAAATATCCCAAGATCCTCGCCGACCACCACCTGCTCGACTTTCTGACCGAGTGCCTGCGCCTGATGGTGGGCAGCAACATCGAGCCGCACGAACTGGAACCGCTGCTCGAGCTGGAGCTGGAGAAGCACCACCACGAAGCGATGGCGCCGGCGCATGCGCTGCAGAAAGTCTCCGACGGCCTGCCGGGCTTCGGCATCGTGGCCGCGGTGCTCGGCATCATCGTGACGATGGGCTCGATCGGCGGCGACATCGCCGCGGTCGGCGCGCACGTCGCCGCCGCCCTGGTCGGCACCTTCCTCGGCATCCTGCTGGCCTACGGCTTCGTCTCGCCGCTGGCCGCCGCGATCGAAGCGCAGGTGGAACAGGACAGCCGCATGTACGAGTCGGTCAAGACCGCGCTGCTGGCCTGCCTGCGCGGCTACAACCCCGCCGTGGCGTTGGAATTCGCCCGCAAGACACTGCCGTCCGACGTGCGCCCGCCGTTCGCGGAGTTCGAAGCGCATCTGAAGGCCAACAAGTAAGCCACGGCGATGAGCGAGCAACGCCCCACCATCATCGTCCGCCGCGTCAAGAAGGTCGCCGGCGGCGGCCATCACGGCGGTTCGTGGAAAGTCGCTTACGCGGACTTCGTGACCGCAATGATGGCGTTCTTCCTGGTGATGTGGCTGATGGGCGCCACCACCAACAAGGATCGCGCGGCGATCTCGGAATACTTCCGCAATCCCAGCCCGCTGAGCGGCAAGAGCTTCTCGCCCGCGCCGGGCCCGGCCGGTCCCGGTGGCGCGAGCACGTCGATGATCAAGCTCGGCGGCACGATGGACCTGCCGAAGGGCGAGAGCGACAACCCGTTCGAGAAGCCGCCGGGCGACGCCCAGCAGGTTTCCGAGGAACAGCAGAAGGCGCAGGAGAAGCAGCGGCTCGAGACGCTGATGCAGGCGCTGCAGGAAGCCATCGGCAAGAGCCAGGCGCTGGAGCCGTTCAAGGACCAGCTGCTGCTCGACCTGACGCCGGAAGGCCTGCGCATCCAGATCGTCGACCAGCAGAACCGGCCGATGTTCGATCTCGGCGGCACGGTCCTGAAGCCCTACACGCAGGCGATCCTGGCGGAGCTGGCCACCTTCATCAACCAGGTGCCGAACCACATCAGCATCACGGGGCACACCGATACCACGCAGTACACGACGAACCGCGGCTACACCAACTGGGAACTCAGCGCCGAGCGCGCCAACGCCGCACGCCGCGCGCTGGTGGTCGGCGGCATGCACGAGGACAAGGTCTCGCGCGTCGTGGGCCTGTCGTCGTCGGTGCTGTTCGACAAGCAGAACCCGCAGAACCCGATCAACCGCCGCATCAGCATCGTGGTGATGACCAAGGCCGCGGAAGAAGCGCTGCAGGGCGAAGGCCAGCTGCTCGCGCCGGGCGCACCGAAGCCGGATGCCGACACCGCGATGCCTGACGCACCCGTACAGGCGACGGCGACCACGACACCGACACCGGCGGCCACCGCACAGCACAGCGCGGCGCCCTGACGATCAGCGGCACGCCATCACTGCGACGGCCCCTTCAACTCGATCGTATTGCCGTCCGGATCCGTGAAGTAGAGCGACGGCCCGTCGCCCTCCGCGCCGAAGTTCGTCTCCGCCGGACCCGCAGGCGCCAGGCCGAAGCGTGCCAGGTGCGCGCGCAGTGCCGCCTCATCGAACGGTTCGATGCGCAGACAGAGGTGATCGACATTCCGACCCTCCTCGCCGGCCGCTGCGCCGCCACGCGCGCCCAGCGTTCCGTCGACGCTGACCAGATCGATCATCGACGCGCCCGCATGCAGATGCACCAGCCCCAGATGCTCGCGTTGGCGCACCACCTCGCAACCCAGCACGTCGCCATAGAAGCGGAGGCTGCGGGCGAGATCGCGCACGCGCAGCACGACATGGTCGATCCGTTGGACATCGAAGGGCTGCGTCATCGGTAAACACCTGGAAAGTTTCAGGCGCGACGATCCATACGGCGCGATTTCGACATCGCGCGCGACATCGCAGCGTTGACGCAGCTGAACAGAGCGCGCACAATCCGCGCCGATCAGCCAGCACCGAGTCGCTTCATAGAAGTTCTCACCGCCAGCGGAACGCGCCCTTCGGGCCCCCACTCGCTCCGAGAACTCGATGAAACTCCTGACCCTGGCGATCCTGTCGGCGTTGTCCGCCGGCGCGCACGCGGCTGACCCCGCATCCTCCGACACGCCCGCGCCGGCCACCGCCGTTCCGCCGGCGACCACGCCGGAATATCTCAAGCCCACGACGCTCGATACGCTGAAGGTCATCGGCCAGCGCCTGTTCCCTTACCAGGAAGGCCTGATGCTGGACGAGCGGTACATCGACGAGCAGGCCAAGGGCAATGGTGATATCGCGACATTGCTGCGGATCAACCCGAACGTGCAGTTCGACGATACGGCGTCCCACTCACGCAACATGGGCGAGATCCGGCCCGCCGAGATCAGCATCAACGGCGGCCTGTACTACCAGAACGCCTTCGTGGTCGACGGCGCGAGCTTCAACAACGACCTCGACCCCGCCAGCAACATCCCGAACCATTTCGCCGATCCGCCCAGCCACACGCAGGGCATCGCGATCGACACCAGCCTGATCGGCAGCCTCACCGTCTATGACAGCAACGTGCCGGCGAGTTACGGCGGCTTCAATGGTGGCGTCGTCGATGCGGAGACCCGCCAGGCCAAGGATGCGTTCTCGGGCAAGCTGTCATTCCGCATGACCCGCTCGGTCTGGAACGAAGTGCATGTGAACGATGATTACCGCCAGGTGTTCGAGGAGTCCTCGAGCCTCGCGAACCAGCCCATCTACGACAAGCACCAGGCCAACCTGACGTTGGAAGGGCGGACCGCCTCCGGCATCGGCCTGATCGCCACGATCAACCGTACGCGCTCGGAAATCCCGCTGCGTGCCCATTCGGGCGGGCGGACGCCGGAGTTCGACGAGCCCGTGAAGGACACCATCCGCGAGAACACCAGCTACAGCCTTCGCGGCGACTGGAAGAGCGACGCTGGGCTGACCCTGAGCGGCAGCGTCGTCTATGCGCCGACCGACGAGACGTACTTCATCGAGAACGCGCGCGATTCCTGGTTCGACCTGAAGCAAGGCGGCCCGATCATCAGCCTGCGCGCCACGCTGGACCATGGCGCCTGGACCTTGGGCAACACCCTCAGCTACTCCGACCTGGACAGTTCGCGTCGCAGCGATGTGGACTTCTGGCGCAGCTGGCGCTGGTCGGAGGACAAGAACTGGGGCACGAATCCCAGTGCATCCGGCCTGAGTACTGAGGGCAATTGGGGCAACGTGGACCAGACCAACCGCACCCTGGCCTACAAGTTCATCGCGGACCGTGATCCGATCTCTTTTGGGAACACCCAACACCGCTTGCAGTTCGGTGCGGAGGCCTCCCGACGCGAAGCCACGTATCGCCGGCTGAACGACCACTACGCGTGGATCTCACCCCTTGCCACGTCCACCTGCACGGACGCCCGCGGTGTCGTCGATACCGTCACTTGCTCGCTGGCGCCGGCACGAGGCTTCAATGGCCGCGGCCAGTTCCTGTCGCGCCTGACGACCTACCACGCGGGGTACTTCGAGGCCGAGTCCACGGACTGGGCCGTGTTTGCCCAGGACGACATCCGCGCGGGCGACTGGAGCTTCCGTCCTGGCGTTCGCGTGGACGGGAGCACGCTGACCGAGCACACCACCATTGCACCGCGCTTCGCCCTATCGTGGGATCTGTTCGGCAACCAGCAGTCGTTGCTGACGGCGGGTGCCAACCGCTACTACGGCCGAAATCTCTTCGCCTACAAACTGCGCGAAGGCCGAGAACGCCTCGAGACCAGCCAGTCCCGCGTGGCGACCGGCGCGAACGCGCTGGTCTGGAGCGAACCGGTGCAGTCGACGACGCAAACCCGCTTCGAAGAACTCGATGTCCCTTACAGCGACGAGCTCAGCCTGGGCTTCAACCAGGTGTGGGGCAACTACGACCTCAACGCCAAGTACGTCCGCCGCGAGAACCGCGATGAAGTCATGCGCGTGCGTGTCGCCAGTGGCGATTCCAGTGGCTACTACTCGACCAATGTGTACGAGTACCAGAACGTCGGACGCGCCGAAAGCGAAACCTACACGCTCAGCATCGGCACCCGCCGGCCGTGGCAATGGGGGCCCAGCACCAGCACCGCGCAACTCGCGTTCGACTACACCGACACCCGGCGAGCCTATACCGGGTCGTACCAGGACTACTCGACCAACTACGACGAAACCGACTACAACGCAGTCGTGCGGTACGAGGGCGACATCATGCGTGCCTACGACATTCCCGCGGACAGCTTCAACCGCCCGTGGACGGCGCGACTGGCCACGCAGACCCGGGTCGAGGCCTGGGGGCTGCTGTGGAGCAACTTCCTGCGCTATCGCGCCGGCTATCTCGGCGTGAGCCAGGTGGGCTACGAGGATTACCAGGGCGACCGCATCGAGGTCTTCGAACAGGTGAACTACCCGCACAGCTTCACCTGGGACACCGTCATTGAATACGCCTTCGACCTTCCCCACGAGCAACAGCTCTACGCGCGCATTGAAGTCCAGAATGCCCTCAATCGCGCCAACCGGATCAGTGGCTCGACTTACGCCGCCCTGTACGAACCCGGCCGCAGCTACTGGCTGGAACTGGGCTATCGGTTCTAGTCATGCGTACGACGCGTTGCCTGATCGCCCTCGTCCTGTTCCTGCCCATGCCTGGCCTGTGGCTAGGCGCGGGGATCGCGCAGGCACGCGTCGATGGTGCGTCGGCGGACCCCGCCCTCGCCGAGTGTCGCCAGCGCATCGCTGTCAGCGCGCCCCGCATCGATGCTGAGTGCCTGCGCCGGGTGTACGCACGGCCCATCGCCGAGTGGCCGGCGCCGACCGTGGATGCCACCGCAGCCTGGCAGGAACTTGCGCCGTTGCCCGACGCCGCGCCGGCACCGGCCGACAATCCGCAGACGCCTGACAAGATTGCGCTGGGAAAGCGGCTGTTCGAAGACCCGCGCCTGTCGCGCAGCGGCCAGATCGCCTGCGCGAGCTGCCATGACCGGCAACTGGGCTGGGGCGATGGTCGCAGCGTATCGTTCGGTCACGATCGCCAGGCAGGCAAGCGCAATGCCTTGAACGTGTCGATGGCGGGGTTCGCGTCGCCCTTGTTCTGGGACGGGCGCGCGGCCACGCTGGAAGCGCAGGCGCTGCACCCGATCCAGGACTCCACGGAGATGGCCTTCGCCCCGCGCGAACTGGAGAAGCGCCTCAACCGCGAGACCGACTACCCGGCCGCGTTCGCGCAGGTGTTCGGCGAGCGCAGGATCACGATGGCGCGCGTGGCGCAGGCGCTGGCGAGTTACCAGCGCAGCCTGGTGCCGCGCTTCAACCGCTTCGATCGCTTCCTGGAGGGCCAGCGCGACGTGCTGGACGACCAGCAACTCTGGGGCTTGCACCTGTTCCGCACCCAGGCGCGCTGCATGAACTGCCACAGCGGCCCCGCACTGACGGACAACCGCTTCCACAACCTCGGCCTGCATTTCTACGGCCGGTCGAAGGAGGACCTGGGGCGTTACCGGGTGACCGGTGATCCCGCCGACAGCGGCAAGTTCCGCACGCCGACCTTGCGTAACGTCGGCAAGACCGGACCGTACATGCACAGCGGTGGCTTCATGGAACTGCGCGGCGTGGTGAACATGTACAACGTCGGCATGCCGCGCCCGAAGCCCAAGGCCGGCCAGGAGAACGACCCGCTGTTCCCGCAGGCCGATCCGCTGCTGCAACCGCTGGACCTGCACCGCACCGAACTCGAGGCAATCACCGCTTTCCTGCAGACGCTCTGACGGTCTAGGCCTTCGTGCCGTCGCCCGGTAGCGAGAACGCGCGCAGCACGTCTTCGGACACGGTGCGCACGTGCAGGTCCTGCTGCGGGAAGGGAATCTCGATGCCGGCCGCCGACAGCGCCGCATACAGCCGCGCGAGCAGGTCGCTGCGCACGTTCGCTGCGTTGTCCACGTCCTGCGTCCACGCGCGGATCACGAAGTCCAGGGAGCTGGCGCCGAAGCCGGTGAACAGCACCACCGGCGCAGGATCGGAGGCGACACCGGCCGTGCCGTGCGTGGTCTCCTGCAGGAGCTGCATCACCCGGGTGACGTCGGAGCCGTAGGCCACGCCCAGCACGACCTCCAGCCGGCGGCTCTTGTCGGTGAGTGTCCAGTTGGTCAGCTTCTCCGACAGCAGCATGCCGTTCGGCACCACCACGTCGGCGCCGTCTGGCGTGCGCACGGTGGTGGCGCGCATGCCGATGGCGCGCACCTGGCCGCTGGTCCCGCTGATGTCGACCACATCGCCAGGCTGCAGCGGCCGCTCGAACATCAGGATCAGACCGGAAACGAAGTTCTTCACCACGTCCTGCAGGCCCAGGCCGATGCCCACGCCCAGCGCGCCGAACAGGAACGCCAACTGTCCCAGCTTGAAACCCGCCGCGGAGAGTGCGGCCACCAGTCCCAACAACAGCAGGGCGTAGTAGCTCAGCGAGGCGATGCTGTTGCCCACGCCGCGCGGCAGGGACATGCGCGGCAGCAGCTCCTCGCGCAGCAGCGCGCGCAGCAGGCCGGAGACGCGGAAGGCGATGAAGACGCCGAGGAAGAACACGAGCACGTGGCCCAGGCTCAACGACAGCTCGCCGTACTCGAACCGGTGCGACAGCACCAGCTTGGCCGTGTCGTAGGCGGGCCGGAACACCCGGAAGCGCGACATGGCGTAAGCGATCCAGCCCGCCACCGCTGCCCACCGCGTCCATCGCGCCAGCGAGTCGAGCAGCAGTCCGCGGTGCCGGCGCATCAACCACATCCTGCGCACGGAGGCATGCGCTGCGAGGCGGCGCAGCAGCGTCTCGAAGACGGTGACCGCGGCATACAGCACCAGGGCGAAGTAACCACTCTCGATGATCGCCGAGGCCAGCATCTCGGCCAACGACACGTTGCCGACCACGTTCGACACCAACGACACCAGCAGGGCCGCGACACCGGCCCATGCCAGGCCATGCACCCAACGGCCGGCCCGTCCCGCGACGTTCGCGAACTCCTTGCCGCGCGACCGCCACAGCAGCCAGAGCGTGGACCCCAACGCCAGCGCGGCCAGTCCGGCGTAATAGAGGCGGTAGGCTTCGTCGTTGGCCAGCAACAGTACCGACAGCTTCTGCAGCAGGTAGAAGGCGGTCGCCAGATAGGGCCAGGGACCGAGCAAGCGCCGTCCCTGCAGCGGCATCAGGCGCAACACGGGCACCAGCGCGACCAGCATCGCCAGCTGGTGCAGCAGCAGCGGCGCATTGGGTTCCAGCACCAGCACGCCGATCATCGACAGCAGCAGCCAGGTCGATACCGGCCGTCGGATCACGCGCAACTCGGCATCGGTGGGCGCCGCAACCGAGGGATCGACGGCACGGCGACGGTAGCGCCACGCCACCCATAGCAGGACCGGCAGCAGGCACAGTTCGAGTATCTGCAGCAGCCGCTGGTTGCCGAGATCGGCGGCCGCGTACTGCTTCACGAAACTGCTCTCGGTCTGCAGTTCCTTGCCCAGGGCGTCGGTCATGTCCTTGCCCGACGTACCGCCGCCCTGCAGGCGCCACAGCGGCGGCGCATCCAGCTTCAGCAGGCGGTGGTCGCTGTAATCGATGGCGGAACTCACCGCCTGCTGGCCCGACTGGATGCGCGCTTCCAGCAGGTTGGCACGTCGCCCGAGCGCGATCTGGTCGGCCAGCGGCGAGGACAGCGCCTGCTCGGCCTGCTGCAGGCGGCTGCCGATGTCCTGCACGCGCTGCACCAGTGCGTCAGGCGTGCTCGTGGCCACGATGGACGTGCGCGTGAGCTCCCAGTCGCCGCGCCGCCGCGCGAGCTCGGCCGCATCCTGCGCATACGGGGACACGTGCCCCTGCATGTCCGCCCGCCAGCGGCTGTATTGCCGCGCATCGAACGTCCAGTGCCGCGCCATGCTCTCCAGCCGGGCCACCGGCAACGTGCGCAGTTCACCGTAAGCGAACAGGCGCGACTTCTCGTCCACGGATTTTTCGATGGCCGCCAGTCGCGGTACCAACCGGCCCAGCGGATCGGCATTCGCCGCCCGCAACATCACGCCCTCGGCGTAGCGCTCGTCGGCGTCCGCACGACCCGGGATGTCGGCCAGCGGGATCGCCTCGGGCGCTTTCGGCTTGGTCGGCGCCAGCAATGCGGTGACATCCTGCGCGAACGCCGAGGTCGGCAGCACGCAGCACAAGCAGGCCAGCAGGAGGCGCGTCACGGACATGGCCACTCCAGGAGCAAGGCGCAGACAGGGGAAATCCGACCGCCGCAGTCTAGCGTGGGTGTCGTCGCCACGCCGCGTGCACGCTTCAGAACGCGTCGCTAGCCGGCCGGATCTCCACGCCCATCACGGCGGCCAGTTGCTGCATGCCATCGTCGTCGCGGCGCAGCGCCATCCAACCGGCGTAGGCGTCGCTGCCGGTGTTCCAGTTCCACAGGGTGTAGCCATGCTCGCGCAGGCGGTCGTACGCGGTCGCCATCAACACCGGCACCTCGGCGTCGTCCATGAAGTCCTCGTCGCTGGTGTCGCCGCCCCAGTCGATCTCGATGGCGTAGCGCGCGGCCAGTTGGTTGACGCAGTCGATGAACGACTCCGCATCCTTCCAGTCCACGTAGAAGCCCGACGTCCAGTCGATCGCATCCTTCACCGCCCACAGCACCTGGTCCGGCTCGGCACCGGCCTCGCCGGTGGCGTCGCGGTAGGCCGCGAACTGGCGCAGCGCGGTTTCCTCATCGCCCGGATTGATCAGGACCAGCAGGTTCCACACCAGCGCTTCGGTATCGTCCAGGTCCATGTCGTCTTCGTCGTCGAAGGCATGGCGGAAGTTGTCGTCGGGGTCGAACTCGTGGTCGGGGTGCATGGCGGCGTGCGTGCGGCGGGGAACGGGCGTGATGGTACGCGCTGGCGGCGTCGACGTCGTGATCGGCGGACCGGCGGCGTGGTGTTCCCGGATCGGGCGTTCTATCGTGGCGCGGCCGGCGCGCGCCGGCCTGCCGGGAGCCGGCGCATGTTCAATCCGCGTCCGCAGGTACAGGCGATCGCCATCGGCGACGGGCATGCGTGCATCGTCGTCGACGACGCACTGGTGGGCCCCGAGCGCCTGCCCGCCTTCGCCCATGCCTATCGCGAAGACTTTCAGCAGGCGCCGGCGGGGCTGTTCCCCGGTCAGCAGCTGCGCATGCCCGAGGAATTCACCCAGTTGCTGGGCGAGGTCTTCCGTGAGCACGCACGTCACGCCCTCGGCACGCGGCGCGTCCTGTTCGGTGCCAGCCGCCTTTCGCTGGTCACCTCGCCGCCGCAGGCGTTGGCCCCGGCACATTGGAACCCACGGCGCGTGCGTGCGTTCGAACCGGATCAACGGGTCGTGATTGCCGAGCTGTTCCTGTTCCAGGATCCGTCGCTGGGCGGCACGCAGTTCTTCGTGCCGCGCGTGTCGCCGCAGCAGATCGAACAGCTGGAGCACGATGCCGAGGCGCTGGCGCCGGACGAGTTCTCGCGCCGCCACGGCCTGGGCGCCAGCTACCCACAGGACAGCCATCCCTGCTTCGCCCCTGCCCTGTCGGTGCCTGCGCGCTGGAACCGTCTGCTCTTCCACGACGGCGCCGCCTTCCACGCGCCCGCGATCCGCGATCCTGCGCGCCTGGCTGCCGATCCGCGCAGCGGCCGGCTGAGCCTGACGGCCGCCTTCACCTGCAGCCGCCCGCGCGTGCCGTGGTAGCGGCGCGCTTCGGGTATTCTTGCGCTCCCGACGCACGCACGACGCACCGCCATGTCCGACACCCCGCCTGACCGCCTCTCCTCCGACCCGCGCAGCCCGTTCCACAACGCCGAGGCGATGGACCGTGGCGTGGGCATCCGCTTCAACGGCGTCGAGCGCGACAACGTCGAGGAATACTGCATCAGCGAAGGCTGGGTGCGCGTGCCGGTGGGCAAGTCGAAGGACCGCCGCGGCAACCCGATGACGATGAAGGTCAAGGGCACCGTGGAAGCCTGGTTCCGCTCGCCGGCGACCGAATAACCACGAACAAGCTGCGTCACGCGGCCGGAACATCGGCCGCCACGTCCCCGTGGCACAATCCCGGCCTGCATGGCACGCCGGGAGGGCGCATGAAGTTCCTGCTGATGATCTACACGGACGATGCGCTGCTTGAGGCGCTGCCCGAGGGCGCGTTCGACCAGATGATGCACGGCTGCATCACCCACGCCGATGAGCTGAAGGCCGGCGGGACGCTGATCGAATCGCAGCAGCTCGAACACGGCAGCACCGCGCGCACGGTCCGCGTGCGCGACGGCAAGACCAGCGTCGTCGACGGCCCCTTCGCCGAGACCAAGGAAATCCTGGGCGGCTACAACCTGATCGAAGCCGACAGCCTCGAGGAGGCGGTGAAGATCGCGCAGGAATTCCCGTGGATCGGCACCGGCAGCATCGAAGTGCGGCCGGTGCGGGATTTCGACGCGGTACGCAGGCGCGTCGGCGCCTGATCCCGGCCTATTTCGCCTTCGCGCCACCCAGGTGGCGCGAGAGGAAGCCCAACAGCTGCGTGTAGTAGGTGCGCCGGTTGTCCTCGGCATAGAAGCCGTGGCCTTCCGTGCGCACGTACAGCGTCTCCACCGGCACGCCCGCCGCTTTCAGCGCCTTCTCCATCCGCTCGGTCTGCACCTGCGGTGCGATCTCGTCCTTGCCGCCGGCGGCAAGGAACACCGGCACGCGGATCTTGGACGCCAGCGAGGTGGGCGAGATATCGGCCAATGCCGTACGGTCGTCGCCCACCCAGTCGTTCATGTAGTTGCCGAGCCATTTGGCGTTGCGCGACTTCTGCCGATGCATCAGCTCCAGGTCGTAGACGCCCACGTAACCCGCGGCGCAGCGGTACATGTCCGGCTCCTTGGCCACGCCCATCAGCGCCGCATAGCCGCCGTAGCTGGCCCCATACAGGCAGATCCGTTGCGGGTCGGCGATCTTCTGCTCGATCGCCCAGCGCGTGGCGTCGGTCAGGTCGTCCTGCATCGCACCGCCCCATTCGCGCGCGCCGGCCTGCATGTGCGCGCGCCCGTAGTTGCCCGAGCCACGGAAGTTCAGGCGCAGCACAGCATACCCGGCACGCGCGAGCATCTGCGCCTCGTCATCGATTTCCCAGCGATCGAAGATGCCGATCGGCCCACCGTGCGGCATCACCACCAGCGGCAGCGGACCCTGGCTGCCGCGGGGGCGCGTCAGGTAGCCGTGCAGCGCCAGACCGTCGCGCGCCTTCAGGGACACCGGCTCGCTGGGCGCCAAGGTCGCCGGGTCCAGCCAGTTGCGGCGGCTGAAGATCAGGTCCGCGGCGTTCGTCTCGGTATTGAACAGATAGAAATCGCCCGGGCTGGTGTCGTTCCAGATGTGCACGACCTTGAGCTTGCCGTCACGCGTGCCGGAGGTGATCGAGATCGAGTGTCCCGGGAATGAGCGCTCCAGCTTGCGGTACAGGCGCGCCGTCTCGGACGTGTCGTCGAAGAAGCGCGTGCGCAGCTTGTCGTGCATGAAGAAGCTGCCCACCGGCGTGCGTCCGCCGGCGGCGCGGATGATCCGGTAGGGATCGACCACCGCATCGCGCAGCACCTGCTTGCGCTCCCCGGTGACCGTGTCCAGGGTCATGATCGCATCCGGCCCTTCGCGCTGCTCCACCTGAAGGTAGGCGGTGCGTCCATCTGCGGCGAAGCCCAGCGGCACCTCGACGCGACGTGTCGTGTTCTCATCGTTGATCAATGCCCACGGCGTCTCGCTGTTGGCGCGGTGGTAAAGCTTGCTCGCGTTGTCCTCGCCCGCCCCCAGCGCGAAACGGACCTCGCCGGTCGCATCCACGGTGAAATCCGCACGACGCACCGGCGCGGTGGCCAGCGTATCCAGGTTGCCGTTGTAGGCATCCAGGCTCATCAGCCGGGTGTTCGGCATCGAGGTATCCAGCGCGTACATGCTGATCAGCACCTTGCGCGGATCGTTCGGCATCGGATCGACGAGATCAGCTGCGCGAGGCTGCAGTTCGTTACCATCCAGGCCGTAGCGACCGAAGATCATCCGGCGGACCGAACCGTCTACGTTCGTGGCGTACAACTCGCCGGTGGCGTAAGGCTGGTCGCGCGACCCGTACTTCTTCGCCACCGAAACGACCACGCGCTCATCGCTCACCCACCACACATCATCGATGATGCTGTCGCGGCCGGCATGGATCTTGGCGGTGATCTGGCGATCGCTGCGCCGCTGCACGGCGAGGATCGTCTGGTCCTCCATCGGCACGGTCAGCGCGTAGTACTCGCCGGTAGGCGAGATCTTCAGGGTTTCCAGCACGTCCTGCTTCAGGAACGGCTCCAGATCCACCTGTGCGTGCGCCCACGGCGCCATCAGGCATCCCAGCAGGATGCCCACACTCCTTGTTCCCCACCCCATGGATGCCTCCCGTGGCATCGTTGTCCCCGACACGGATTAAACCGCACGCGCGCGGGACGCGACAAGCCGGCTCAGCGCGCGAGCGTGGCAGGCTCGCGCTGGGGCTCAATAGGTGTGTGCACGACAGGCTGGGCTTCCTGCAACCGTTGTTGCCCGGCTTGCAGCCAGGCCTGCCCCTGCGCGCCATGCAGCTGCTCGCGCCCGATCCGGTCGATGGCGGCGCCATCGCCCTGCTTCGCCGCCTGCAATAACTGTTCGACTGTGCTCGCCGGCGACGCCGCCACCGGCGTCGGCCCGATCTCCACCGGACGCCAATGCAATCCTTCCGCCATCGCGGCGTTGCGAGGCTGGGCATCAAGGCAGTCGATCCTGCACAGGTTGGACGGCGCGAGTTCTTCCTGTCTCCCGCGGATACCTTCCTTGTCGTACACGGAGGTGCGGTAGAAGAACTGGTGGTCTTCGGAATGGTGGATGACGTTGCGCGCGGGGTCGGTGGCTTCTTCCCGCTTCTGCAGGAACGGCGGATCGCTCAGCGCGTTGAGGTAGTCGATCATCAGGTTGCCGCTGCGGACCGACAGGCCGTCCAGCGTATAGCTACCGCCGATGTCGCTGTGCGCGCCCGCGACGGTGACGTTGAGGAAGCGGCCCCCGTCGGTCACGCCGGGATCGAGGACGCGGGTGGACTGGAACAGGTTGCGTCGTTCGTCCTCAGCGGTGATCTGGAACCCCGACACGACCGAAGGTGGCAAGCGGCGATCATGGTTCCGCGGCTCGCCGGTGCCCACCGGATCGAACAGGCCGACGGCCTGGATGACGGTGCCGGGTTCGCGCAGGGGTGGGCGTGTGAACTCAAGCTTTTCAATGAAGCCCCGCTGATCGCGCACCACGTTCATACCCGCGGGATCCTGGATCCCCCGTTCTTCGATCATGCGCGTGAAGCCGGCCGCCTGCTCCGCACCACGACTGAAACCAATGGCGGCGATGCGGATATCGGCGTCGGGGTTCTCCTTCAGCCAGGCATCGGCCTGCCTGACGAACTGGACATACATCTCGTCCAATCTCGCGCGGTAGCTATCGCCCGCCATGAGGTCACCGAGTCCATCCAGACCACCTTGTGTCCCAGGCCCCTCGACATAGCCGTAGCCGATCGCAGGATCCCTTAAAGCATCGATCTGCTTGGCAACGTGAGCTACGTTGCTGTGGTTTGCTGGCGCATCCTTGAACATGCTGTTGCCGGTCCCGTCGAAAGCCGCGACATACAGCCGCTCGCGCCCTTCTTCCGACCCTTTCAGCAGAGGGACTCGGAACTGCCTCAGCTGATCGCTCGCTCGCTGGTAACCCGCAAGATCATCCGCGCTGGCTGGATACGTGCCCACGCCATCCGGCTGCAACCCCTTACCCATAACCACCTCCGTGTGTCAGAGACGATCAGAACGTCTTGGTCCAAACCAAAACAAGTTCGTCGCGTGAATAACCACTCGCACCCCCTGCCGACTGTTTCGTCTTAGTAGGAATGAGGGCTCGCATGTAGACGTTAACGGTACGGTCGTTGACTTCCAGCACGATATCCGGGTCCGCGATGCCAAGATCCTCGCGATAGTCTTCCCTAGGCACGTTATGCCGAACGACACGATCCTTGAAGATTGTGCCGATATCGACGTCCGCCTCGTGGGGAGCGCCGTCCTTAGAGCGCCAACTCAGGTGGGCAGCCGGCGGAAAGTTTCGCTTTCCGACATGTCCCGCTCGTAGCAGTTGCTCACGAGAGCCCTTGTACGAGGACATCGGCGGACTGACCTCCTCGTCGCGATCAACACCATGAGTGAATCCTGCGTACGTAACGCGGCAGCCAATCGTGTCGAAGCAATGCGCCCCGAAGTTGTGCTGGGTAAACCTTAGTGGCCACGCCGTGGTCGCCACGCCACTCTCTTCAGTCTGTGACACCCTCGTTTCCTGCGTCATCGCCATACCCTGGCATCCTGCGGTTAATACAATCGATGCGATCAGCCCCACTATCCAGCGCGGACCACCACCCTCTTTCTTGCATCGTGACACTTTGACCATTTCAAGGCCTCCTGCCAGAACGACCACTAGTACATCTCGCTCCATACGCGCACGAGTTCGGCACGATGTCCGCTGTAGGGATTCCCAGGAATCTGCAGCGCTTTTGTTGGAATGAAGGCCCGCATATACACGCTTAACGTGCGGTCTTCTACTTCCAGGATGATGTCGGGATCGGTGATGGATACGTCTTCCCGAATATCCTCTCGTGCGACGTTATGAGCAATCAGTTGATCGGGAAACAGGGCCTCGATATCGACCTCCGCTTCGTGCGCCACGCCATCCAACGATCGCCAGGCGACATGAACAGGTGGCGGGAAGTTCTTGCGGGCGATATGACCCGCACTGAGAATCTGTTCTCGCGACCCACGATACGATGATAGCGGCGGACTCACTTTCCCAACGTGATCGACGCCATGCGTGAATCCGGAGTAGGTGATTCGGCATCCCACCGTGTCGAAACAATGCGCACCGAAATTGTGCCGCACGAACCTCAGCGGCCAGTCCGCGACCGTGTTATCGACCCTTGACGGACGTGAATCTCCTGTCTTCCGCACAACCGCCCCACTCTGGCAGCCGGCTACCAAGATCAGCGAGGCGATCATCCCTGCGAACGCCATGCGCTCGCCCTCCTTGTTTGCGCGCCCCAATCTCCCCACCATCGCGCGGCCTCCTGCCAGAACGAGTTCCATCTGTACGGCACGACGTCGCGCTACGCAAGGCGCGACACTCAAATGTGAGTAATGTCGCGCGCTGCGTTCATTTACTTCAAGGCATCGGCACTCTGCGTCACTCGGCAGGCGGACCGTTCTCGTCCATGTGCACGACTTCCCACAGATGGCCGTCGAGATCCTCGAAGCCGCGCTGGTACATGAAGCCGTAGTCCTTGGCCTCCATCGGCTCGCGACCGCCCGCGGCCAGCGCCTTGGCGACCATCGCATCCACACCGCTGCGGCTATCGACCGACAGGCAGAGCAGCACTTCGGTATGCGTGCGTGCGTCGCAGAGCGGCTTGCGGGTGAAGCCCTGGAAGAACGGCTCCACCAGCAACATCACGTAGATCGTGTCGCTGATGACGAGGCAGGCGGCATTGGCATCGGTGAACTGCGGATTCACCGCATAGCCCAACGCGTTGAAGAAGGCCTTGGCCTTGTCCAGGTCGCGCACGGGCAGGTTGACGAAGATCTGCGTGCTCATGGCGTGGCTCACTGTTGGGTGCGGACGTGGACGTCGGCTGCCAGCCGCGCTTCCTGCTCGCGCAGTTCGGGCGTCAGCGCATCGCCGAAATCATCGGCTTCGAACACCGGGCGCAACTCGATCTCCGCGCCGCCATCGAACGGCGCACGCTTGATCCACTCGATGGCCTCATCCAGCGAGCGGACCTGCCACAACCAGAAGCCGGCGATGAGCTCCTTGGTCTCACCGAAAGGCCCGTCGATGACCGTGCGCTGACGGCCGTCGAAACGCACCCGCGCGCCGCGCGACGTCGGGTGCAGGCCCTCGCCTGCCAGCATGATGCCGGCCTTGACCAGCGCTTCGTTGAACTTGCCCATCTCGGTCAGCAGCTCGGTGCTCGGCATGTCGCCGGCTTCGGACTCGGGGCTGGCCTTTACGATAACCATCACTTTCATGTCGTTCTCCTGTCTTCCTGGCCGGACTATCCGGCCGCTCTTGTGGAATACGACGAACGGGCGCGGCGGCGATCGACACGCCGCCACAAAAAAAGATGTCGGCGCCTGCCTAGGGCAGACGCAGCTTCAGGTCGCGCCGGGCCTGCGCCTCGTTGCCGCTATGGTCGCGGGCGGTGATGCGCAGCACGTAGTCGCCGGGCGGGAGCGCGTCCGCCTGCCAGGTACCCTCGGCCCAGGCGCCATCGCGCACGGTGTTGGTGACGCTGTAGAGGAACCGGGTGACCGCGCTGCCGTGCACGGTGATGCCGCTGCCTGGTGCATAAGCCACCTGCACCGCGTCGTCGGACGGCAAGCGCTGGAAGTCGATGTTCATGCGCGGCGTTTCGTAGCCCGGGAGCGGCGTGCCGTCGTCGTGCAGCAGCTGGTAGCCCAGCGCGTACAAGCCCAGCCGGCGGCGCGGGAGGTTGCGGTCCACCTGGTCCCACGCATCCACGACGATGCGCACGCCCTGCAACCCGCGCGGCACGACGATGCGGCCGTCCTGCTTCGCCTCGATGGGCTGGTCCAGCGTGTCGAACAGCGCCACCCGGTCGATACGGGGCGCGTAGGCGTCGGTGAAACCGGTGAAGCCCAAGCCGATCGCATTGCGCTCGTAACCGGACGGGCCGATCGACAGATGCACATGGGCCATGCGGTTTACCGTGCCCAGCGCATCACCCACCGCGAACCGCGTACCGCGACGCACGCGGATGCGGCTGGGGTCACCGCTCAGGTCGTGCAGCAACTGGAAGCGCGCCGGGTCGAGCAGATCGCCGCGTGGCGTACGCCCCACCTTCATGTGGATGTAGTCCAGCGCGCCCACGCCGAGGCCTTCGCCCAGGCCATCGAATCCCCACGCGGCGGACGGACTGCTGACCTTGCCGTTGGCGATCGCGAGCACCGTCGCACCGACGTCGCCGCGGATGTCGAGGCCACCGTGCAGATGATGCCGACTCTCGCCTTCGTAGTCGCCCCGCACTTCGCCGAGCGTGCCGACCACTTCGTGCCAGCCGTCCTGCGGGGCGAGCGGCCAGCGGCCGGCCGTGTCCGGCAACGGATCATCCGGTGAAGGCCCCACGGGCGATGCGGCCGGCGCCACGCCCGCCGCCAGCGGCGCAAGCCGGTGCACGCGGTGGCTGCCGGCGTCGGTGAAGTGCACGCGGCCGGCGGCATCCACCGCCAACCCCGCCGCGCGGGAGAGGCGTTGGCCCGGAAGATGACCCGCCAGTGCATGCCAGCGACCATCGCGCATCACCTGCATCACCCGGCCCGTGTACAGCTCGCCGACGTACAGGTGGCCGTCATGGGTCAGCGCCAGGCTGAGCGGTCGGCGCGGGCCCGCCGTCGTGGCGGTATCCGGCTGCAGCGGCAGCGTACTGACGCCGCCATGCGGTTCGATGCGGCGGATAGCGTCGTTGCGCAGGTCGGCCACCCAGACGATACCGACCGCATCCACCGCCACCGCAGTCGGCGTGTCGAAGCGGGCCTGCGCCCCGGTGCCATCCTGGAAGCCCGGTACATCGCCGCCCGCCAGCGTAGTGACTTGGCCATCGCGGTCGATCACGCGGATGCGGTCGTTGTAGGTGTCGGCGACGACGATGCGCCCGCGACCGTCCACCGCCACGCCGACGGGTCCATTGAACTGGGCTTGCGCGCCCGGGCCGTCGCGGTATCCCGGCTCGCCGGTGCCGGCGATCGTGGTCACTACGCCCTGCGGCGTGATCCTGCGGATGGCGTGGTTGCCGGTGTCGGCGATGTACAGGTTGTCGTCCAGGTCGCGCGCGAGGGCGGAAGGGGTGTTGAACGCCGCTGCGCTCCCCGTACCGTCGGCGAAGCCCTCGATGCCGCCCGCCAGCGTGCTGACCATGCCGTCGGGCGCGATGCGGCGGATGCGGTTGTTATCACCCGCGTCGGCGACATAACGCGTGCCGTCCCGCATGACGACGATGCCCCAGGGATCATCGAAGCGCGCGTGTGCGCCAGCGCCATCCCGAGCACCGCGCACGCCATCACCGGCCGCGAGCGTCCGGTCCGCGACCCAGCCGAACGGCGTCATGGGCGGACCAGCATCGGGCACCGGCACCGGAAATCGGGGCGTGAACAGGAAGGTGGCGGCCAGCGCGACGGTGGTCAGCACCATGACCACCCACATCCATGCGGTACGGCTCATTGCGTCGTTGCGGCGAAGAAGGTCGCCGCACGATAGTCACTCGCCGTGGGGAAAGGAAGCGTGCCGATGCTGCGATGCGCATGCATCGCAGCGCCTCCTCAGGGCTGGCCGGTGGCGGTCACGCGACAGGGCACCAGGAACGTCACCGTGCCGCCGGAGGGCAGCGTGGGGATGGCCACGCCGCTGCCTGTCAGACCCGACAGCGCGCCGGAGGCCGGGCACTGCGCGCCACCGGCGGCCGTGCAGGTCACCGGGTTGCCGGCCGGCGGACAGGTGAGGCCGGTGCCGGGCGCATCGGCGACGATGGCGCCGTTGGCCGCTTCCGGACCGGTGTTCGTCACCAGCACGGTGAACGTGCGCAGGTCGCCGGACACCGCACTCGGTGCGTCCGAGGTCTTGCTGATCGACAGATCGGTCAGCCGGGCGGTGTTGGTGATCGTGCAGACGATGTCCAGCCCGGTATGCGCCGCGGTCAGGGTCAGCGTGTTGCCGCTGAGGTTGCCGCCGGTGCAGCTCCAGGCGCTGGCCGTGTAGGTGCGCGCGTTGCCGGCGCCCAGCGTCTCCGCCAGCGTGATGACGTTGCCCGCCGCCACCGCGACCGCGGTACCGGTGTCGGTTTCGGATGCGGCATTGGCCGTGGACGCCAGGCTCGCGGCGTTGGTGCCGCCGGTGGCCGAGAGCGCGGCGGTGTCGTTGACGGCGGCGTTCACCCAGCGCTTGGCGAGCGCCAGCGTCGACTGCCGCGTGTTGGTCAGCGTGCAGGTCAGCGTCTGGTTGGCGCGGTAATTCGCGGCCGGGATCACCACCTGGCGCGTGGTGGCGTTGACCGTGGCCGATACCGTTGTACCGTTCTGGTCCGTGCAGGTGGCGCCGGTCAGCACATAGCCGGCCACCTGTGATTCGGTGAGCGTGATCGGCGCAGCGTGGTTGGTGATCGCGTACGTGCTGGACGCCACCGGCGTATTCGCCGCGGTGGTTGTCAGGTTGAACGACTGCGTCAGCGCGTCGCTCGCGGTGATCCCGAACGTGCCGGTGCCGCCGACCGTCTGCTTGCGCACGATGACTTTCGCGCCATCGAAGCTCCAACGCATCTCCAACTCATCGCCACCGGTCGGGCCGGTCAGGTCGATGCTGAAGCTGAGGCTGGTGACGCCCGTGCCGTTGAACTGCACCGAGCCGCAGGCCGTGCCGCGCGCAACCGACGCCGCGTTACCCGTGCGGCACTCCGCATCGGCATCACCCGAGAACGCGCCCAGCTGGCGGAAGAACCGGTTCTGCGCGGGCTGTACGACGAACTGGGTGTTGCCGCTCAGGCGGGTCATCGAGACCGAGCCGCCCTGCGAGGCGGAGCTGGTCAGCGTCCAGCGCGAGCTGTTCGGATCGCTGTCGATCGCGCCGCCGAGGCGATCGATGTGCAGCACAGGGTTGTCGACCGGCTTGCTGAAAGTGACGGTGTAGGTGCGGGTGCCGGTGTCGTGCAGCATCACCAGCGACGTGCCGTTGTTGACGGTGCCGCCGTAGGGATCCGTCCACCAGCTGTTGTTGGTGGCGTTGAAGGTGCCGTTGGCGTAGTTCTGGTTGGCGGTGCCGGTCCAGGTCACGGTGATGCCGCTCACCGTCGCGGTGGCGGAACTGGCGCCGTTGGTGGTCCAGGTGCCCGTCAGCAGGGCCAGCGCCGACCCAGCGACGAGCATGCCCACCATCAGCAGGCCGGCGCGGCCGATCAGGCGCGACAGACGGCGCTGCGGCAGGCGGACCGCGCGGCGCATCGAGACCAGGGGGAGAGACACATGCGAAGCGCCCCGCAGGCGCAGGCCATCCAAGAAATTGCGCGACATCGACGAACGGTTCCCCTACGACCTTCCGGAAAGACAACGCCTTCCTGGCTGGCGTCCACCCGGGCGCGGCAGCGCGCCACGAACCGGTCGGATACACCCCCTGTAGCGTCTCCGCCACCGGACATCCGACCCGGCGGAGGCACTAATGTGAGCCGTATCTTAGCTTACGGGCGGCGATTGTGAGAGGTACGTCACATAACAAAACGCACGGCCTGGCCGAGGGATTCAGCCGGTGGAGACCGGCTTGAAGGGCGAATCCAGTACAACCGGGGTCATGGGGTCTTCCTGGCCGGCGGCCGCGGCGCATTCCGGCGAACGCGCATCCACGGTCGCTGGATCGGGAGCGGATGCGCGCTCTTGCACGAAGAAGAACGCCACGGGATAGCGCAGCTGGGTTTCGATGGGGTGGCCGTCCACCACTTCCGGCAGATAGCGGATCGACTCCACCCAGGTTTGCATGGCCTGCCTGAAATCGCCGACCGATCCGTGCCGCGTCTTGATCGTCTCCAACGTTGCGCGACCGTCCTTACCGACCCGCACCGTGATCTCGAACCGGCCCTCCGATCCTGCCCGTGCGGCGAGGGGCGGATACCGCATCTGCGGCAGTCGCAGCGCGTTCTCGGCATAGCCAGGCCCATTGGATGCGTAGTCCATGCCGATGCGCATGCCGCCGTCGGCCTGTGGAATGGCGCAGGCCTTCAGGCGGACGTGGGTCACCCCGGGCCTCGGCACGCCGTTCACGCGCGCCGGCTCGAAACGCCACTGCGCGATCCGCGCCTCCACCGCCTCGCGCACTACCGAGGGCAGCGTCGGGTTCGCCTGCACCTGCTGCGGCACGCCTTCGGCATCCAGCACCACGCGGGCCGTGGCGGGAAAGCGGACCGGATCCGTCGCTTCGCCCGCCTGCAACGACGCGCTGGCCAGGAGCAGGCCGATTGCCCATCCTCTTTTCATCGGTCGTTCCTTGTGCGCGTGGACCTTGGGCTAGCTCGTGGTGATCGGCTTGAAGGGCGAATCCAGCACCACGGGGCGCTGCGGCGCCGCGTCCGTGTCCTCGCCCATGGCCGCCATGCACTCGGGAGAGCGCTGCCGGGCCTCGCGCTCCTGCCTCAGGTATTGCCGGGTGCTGAGCGAGCCTCCCCCCATTGCAAAATCCACCGGGATCGCAACGCGCGTAACGACGGGCGCGCCCTCGATCTCCTCGGGCACGTAGCGCAACGTCGTCACCCACGTGCGCAGGGCCTTCTCGAACAAAGGCAGCTGACCCTGCTGGGTTTCGATCGTCTCCACCGTGGCGCGGCCGTCGGCGCCGATCTGCAGCACCACCCGGAACACGCCCCCCTTGTTCCGCTGCGCGGCCTCGACCGGATAGCGCGGCGCCGGATGGTAGTAACGACCGTCGGCGTAACCCGGCCCATTCCAGCCGTAGTCCACCGCCAGCCGCATATCGCCATTCGCCGAAGGTACGGCACAGGCATCGACGAACACGGTGGTCGCCCCCGCACGCGGCTGCTCGTCGACGTGCGCGGGCTCGAAGCGCCACTGCGCTACGCGTTGTGCGATCGCATCGCGGATCACGGCGGGCAGCTTCTGATCGACCTCGACCTGCTGCGGTACGCCGGCGGCGTCGAGGTGCACCCGTGCGTGGGCGCGGAAATGGATCGGTTTGGGCGTCGGCTCGGCCGACGCCGCGTTCAAGGCCACCAGCAGCAGCCCGATTCCCCACATCTTGCGCATGGCTTCGTCTCTCCCCAGGGACAGACGAAGCATAGCGCCATCCGACTCAGCGCGCGGGCAGCGCGTCTTCCTTGTAGATCGCCACGTGCGGCACGCCGTCGCTGCCGATCCAGCCGCGGTACATGCCTTCCGTGTTGAACGGGAACGCGATCGTGCCGTCCGCGCCCAGCGCGATGGCACCGCCGTCGCCACCCGCCATCGGGATATCGCGGTTGATCACGCCGTCCGCGGCACGCACCAGGCCCTCGCCGGACAGGCGCACGCGCGCGCAGACCTCGTGCGCGGCAGCCGCGCGGATGTAGTACTCGCCCCAGCCCGTACCGGAAAACGCGCAACGATCGTCGGCCCAGGTACCGGCGCCGATGATGGGCGAATCGCCGACGCGGCCGTAGCGCTTGTTGGTCATGCCGCCGGTGGACGTGCCCGCGGCCAGCAAGCCCTTCGCGTCCAACGCCAGCGCGCCGACCGTGCCGAAATAGGCCTTGCCCGGCAGTTCCCGCGGCGTGTTGCTCGCCTGCGCCTGCTTCTCTTCCTTCAGCGCATTCTGCAGCTGCTGCCAGCGCTTCTCGGTACGGAAGTACGACGGATCGACCAGGGTGATGCCCTGTTCCTTCGCGAACGCTTCGGCACCGCCGCCTATCATCATCACGTGGCGCGACTTGTCCATCACCGCGCGCGCCAGGGTGATCGGATTCTTGACCCGGTGCACGCCGGCGACGGCACCGGCCTTGCCGGTGGCGCCGTCCATGATCGAGGAATCGAGTTCGTTCTTGCCGTCGTGGGTGAACACCGCGCCGCGACCCGCGTTGAACTGCGGCGCATCCTCCAGCACGGTGATGGCGGCGGTCACGGCCTCCAGCGCCGGCTTGCCCGCCTGTAGTTGCGCATGGCCCGCGCGCAATGCGGCTTCCAGCGCGGCACGCGCGGCGGCCTCGTCGGCCGGCGTCATGCCGGCGCGCTCGACGCCCGCGCCGCCATGGATCACCAGCACCGGCGCATCCACCGCCACCAGCACGCCGTTGCGCACGGCGTAACGACGCTCGGCGGCGGGCTTCTCGACGCGGCCGCTGGGCAGGTGCAGCACGGAATCGATGCCGGCGATCACCGTATCGACGCGATCAAGGTTCATCGCCTCGTCTTCCACCTGCTTCTGCGCGAAGCCGCCCTTCACCACCGTCGCGCCTGCGCCCGGCGCCGTCGCATACACGCGCGCGCTGCCGTCGCCTTCCACCGCGACCGCCGCATCTTCATCCACGCCCAGGCCCAGGATCGGGCGGCCCGCCATCGACTCGGCCTTGGCGACGAAGGCGATCAGGCGACCGAGGCGGTTGCGTTCGCTGAAGTGCGTGTCGGTGAGCACGCCCTTGAGCAGCGCCAGCTGCAGGAAGCCGGTCTCGATGGTGTTGTCCGGGCCGAGCGGATCGGCCAGCGCGCGCGGGCTGATCTGGCTGCCGCCATCCATCGCGCCGTACAGATACTCGCCCTGCATGGCCAGGCCGGCGCTGGTGCCGCCCAGCGGCTTGCCAGCGCGCACGTGCGCGTCCAGCGCTGCGCCCACCGGCGTGCCGCGCCAGTAACGCACGTAGCGCGATTGGTCGCCGCCGGCGAGGAAGATGCCGTCGGCGCGCTTGAGGCTGCGCAGCACGGCGGGATCGCTCGCGCTCTCGCGGTCGCTGAAGACGTAGGTTTCCACCGAAGCGATGCCGCCGACCTCGTTGAAGAATTCTTCGCCGATCTCGCCCGCCAGCGAGGCACGCAACACGACGATATGGCCGTTGCCGGCCTTCTTCATGAACCAGCGCATGGCGTCGAAGTTGCGGTCGCCGCCGCCCATCAGCAGCAGGCCAGGCTCGACCTTGCCGGGCGTCTTGGCGGTGACGTCGCCGAGCACGTAATGGGCGGGCTTGGCCGCGAACGCCGGCAGCGCCAGCACGAGCACCAGCAGGCCCAGCGCGCTGCGCCGCACTGCACCAAGGACAGACACCATGCCATTCACTCCACGTCGAAGGTCGCGGCAGGATGCCACGCACCGGTGACTTGTGGAGACGAAGCGGCGGCGCGCTTCCCCCATGCGGAGCGCTCGGCCGATCGGCTAGAGTGCGGGCATGCCCACCGAACTCGACGCTTGGTTCGTCCGCGAGGTGCTCGTCCATGAACGGGCGCTGGCGCTGTTCCTGCAACGCCACTGGCCGCATCGCGACGAGTGGCACGACCTGCGCCAGGAGGTCTACGCCCGCGTTTACGAAGCGGCCGGGCGGGTCCGTCCGGATGCGCCCAAGGCCTTCCTGTTCGCCACCGCCCGCCACCTGATGACCGACCGCCTGCGGCGCAGCCGGGTGGTGTCGATCGAGCCGGTGGGTGATTTCGAGTCCTCGAACGTCTACCTGATCGACGAGGTGTCGCCCGAGCGCTGGGCCGGGACCCGCCAGGCGCTCAAACGCGTGGTGGAGGCCCTGGACCGACTCCCCGACCGTTGCCGCGAGGTGGTGTGGCTGCGGCGCGTGGAGGAGTTGCCGCAGAAGGCGGTGGCCGCGCGCCTGGGTATCAGCGAGAAGACCGTGGAAAAACATCTGGCCAAGGGGATGCGCCTGATCGCCGACCATCTGTACGGCGGCGAAGACGCGCACGCGCCGGACGGGCGAAGGAATGCCCGTCTTGTCATGGACGAGGACGACGGACATGACCGACAGCAGACAGATTGAACAACTAGCGGCCGACTGGCTCGTCCGCCGCGACGCAGGAGACTGGACCGCGCACGACCAGCAGCAGCTGGAGGCGTGGCTGTCGGTGTCCGCGCGCCACAAGGTCGCCTTCCTGCGGCTTGAATCCGCGTGGTCCGAAGCCGGTCGTCTGCAAGCCTTCGCTGCGGGCCTGCCGGCCGGGGGCCCACCACCGCGTGCGGCGACCGATGCACCCGCACGGCCCGACCTGCGCGATCTCCGTTTCGCGCCACGCGACGTGGTCGCACGCCCCGGCCGCTGGCGGCACGGCATCGCCGCCACGTTGGCGGTGGTCGCCATGGGCTCCGCCGCTTGGGGCGGCTGGCAGCTGACCGGGCGCCAGGAAGCGCAGTACGTGAGTGCGGTCGGCCAGGTGCAGACGGTGACCCTGCCGGACGGCTCCACCGCCACCCTCAGCAGCGACAGCCAGCTGGATGTGCAGATCAGCCGCGGCGAGCGCCACATCGCGCTGACGCGAGGCGAAGCCTTCTTCGACGTGGCCCACGACACCCGCCGCCCGTTCGTCGTGGAAACGCAGGGCCGGCGCGTTGCCGCGGTGGGCACGCGCTTCTCCGTGCGCCGCAATCCCGAGGACGTGCGCGTGGTGGTGACCGAAGGCAAGGTGCGCCTGGACAGCGGCCTGGCGGCCGATGGTCGTGCCCTGCCGGTCGCCCTGCTGCCCGCCGGCAGCGTGGCCACGGCCGGGCGCAACGGCGTGCTGGTGCGGTCGGTCCCGGTGGCCGACGCCGAGCGCTACCTGGAGTGGCGCGACGGCTTCCTGACCTTCGACGACACCTCGCTGGCCGACGCGGCCGCCGAGTTCAACCGGTTCAACACGCGCAAGCTGGAGCTGGGCGATGCCGCCGTGGCCGACCTGCGCGTGGGCGGCAACTTCCGCTGGTCCAACGCCGATGGCTTCGTGCGCCTGCTGGAACAGGGGTTCCCGGTGCGCGCCGAGCGGCACGAGGACCGCATCGTGCTGCACGCGCGCTAGAAAGACCCCGCCTGACGAAGGTCACGGGGGGATTTGTCCGGTTCGTTCGTCCTGATGTCGAGAAGGTGCCATCCCGAGCACCCCCGGGGAGAGTCGTCCATGCGGTATCCAATGCGAGTCCTGCTGTTGAGCATGGCCTGTAGCGCGGCCCTGGCTGCGCAGGCCCAGGCGGCCCCCGGCCGCATCGACCTGCCTGCGGGCGAACTGGCGACGGCGCTCAACACGCTGGCCAAGCAATCCGGCACGCAGCTGGTCTACCGCGCCGACCAGATGAAGGGCCGTCGCACCACCGGGGTGCAGGGCGCCACCACCACCGACCAGGCCCTCGAGCGCCTGCTGAAGGGCAGCGGCTTCGAAGCCAAGCGCGACGCCTCCGGTGCCGTGCTGATCGTGCAAGCCGACGCAACGCCGCGTCGCGCACCGGCGCCGCGTCCCGCGCCTCAGGAGGCGCCTCCCGGAGGCGGCTCCGCACAGGCCGAAGAACCCGTAACCCAGCTTGAAACGCTGCAGGTCACCGGCTCGCGCATCCCGCGCGCGCAGATCGAGGGCCCCGCCCCGATCACCGTGGTGACCGCCGAACAGATCCAGTCCGCGGGCCTGACCACCGTCGCTGAAGTGCTGCGTTCGCTGAGCCAGAACAGCGGCAGCGTGCAGGGCCAGCAGAACACCACCAGCGCCCAGTCCACGCCCGGCGCGCAAGCCGTCGACCTGCGCGGCCTCGGCCCCAACCACACCCTGGTGCTGATCAACGGCCGTCGCATCGCCGACTTCCCGCTGCCGCTCAACGGCCGCAGCAATTTCACCGACATCGGCAACATCCCGCTGGGCATGATCGACCGCATCGAAGTGCTGACCGGTAGCGCCTCGGCGGTCTATGGCTCCGACGCGATGGCCGGCGTGATCAACTTCATCCTGAAGAAGTCCACCGACGGCACCATCATCGACTATCGCTACGGCGATACCGAACGGGGTGGCGGCGAGTCGCACAAGCTGACGCTGACCACCGGGTTCGAGCGCGATGCGTTCAGCGGCATCGTCGGCCTGGAACTGCTCGACAAGCGCCCGCTGTGGGGCTACGAGCGCAGCAACCAGGATTCCACCCTCGACGCGCCGACCTCGCGCCGCCGCCTGCCGCGACTCACGGCGCAACTCTACGACTGGGACGACGGCGTCAATATCGCCCCCGCCGACGGGTGCGCTGCCATGGCGGGCTTGAACGACGGCACCACCGTGCTGGCGGAGGACCGCTTCGGCGAACCCTACTGCGGCAGCGAGCGCGCCATCGCCTACCGGACCATCCAGAACGAGCGCAAGGGTTTCAACGCCTACGGTTCGTTCGAATACCGCTTCTCGGACACGCTGTCGTGGTTCGCCGACGTCCAGCTGGGCCGCCAGGAGGTCAAGCTGCTGACCGGCACCAACGGCAACGACGTGGTCAGCGACGTCATGGGCTGGGAGTTCCACGACCCCAACTCCACCGACAACAACGACAAGGTGTTCTACAACGCCGTCACCGGCCATTACGAAACGTGGTCGCGCCAGTTCACGCCCGAGGAGATGGGTGGCCTGCGCAACCGCATGAACACCACCACCCAGAAGACCTTCGGCGTGACGACGGGCCTGCAGGGTGCGTTCGGCGACAACTGGAACTGGGAAGCCGCCTACAACCACTCGCAGTACAAGGCCGACGTGGGCATGCCGCGTATCCGCGCCGCCGCCGCCAACGAACTCTTCCTCGGCCCGCAGCAGGGTTACGACGCCGACGGTTACGCGATCTACAGCCCGGATCCGGCACGCCTGTTCACGCCGCTGACGCCGGCCGAGTTCGCCACCATCGCGGCGATGTCCACCTTCCACCCGAAGGCCGACAACGACAACCTGAGCTTCACCCTCGACACGCCGGTGCTGTTCACGATGCCCGCCGGCGATGTCGGCTTCGCCGCCGCGATCGAGTACGGCCAGCAGTCGTACGAAATCAATCCCGATCCGCTCGCCCTGACCGCCGACGCCTACTACGGCCCGCGCTACGGCGACGGCAAGGGCGATCGCGACCGCTGGAGCGTGGCCGGCGAGTTCCGCCTGCCGCTGCTGTCCTCGCTGCAGGCCAGCCTGGCCGGCCGCTACGACCGCTACGAGTACGGCAACAAGAACCCGGGCAAGTTCACCTACAGCGCGGGCCTGGAATGGCGCCCGGTCGACACGCTGCTGGTGCGCGGCTCGTACGGCACCGGCTTCCGCGCACCCGACATGCACTACCTGTTCGCCGGCGACGATTACTACCGCACGCTGTCGACCGACTACTACCAGTGCCGCACCGACGAGCCGACCTTCAGCGACGGCGAGTGCTACGACGATGGCACCTGGGACATCAACACGTTCGACGTCTACACCGGCAACATGGATCTGGACGTGGAGACGAGCAAGTCGTTCTCGGCCGGCTTCGTGTGGTCGCCGTTCGCCAACTTCGACCTGGCGGTGGACTACTACCGCATCCGCGTGTCGAACCAGGTGCAGGCGCAAAGCCGCGAGCAGCTGCGCATCGACGAAGCCAACTGCCGCCTCGGCGTGACCGACTCGGGCCAGACCGTCGATGTGAATTCGCCGACCTGCGTGGACGCGCTCGCCCGCGTGATCCGCGATGCGGACGGCTACATCACCAGCGTCCGCTTCGCCCCGATCAACATCGCCAACGAGGAGACCTCCGGCGTCGACGTCACCGCCAACTACCGGCTGGAGACGGCGAACGCGGGCGACTTCCGCTTCACCGGCAGCTACACCTGGACCGACAAGCACACGCGCCAGCAGTACCCGGGCGATCCCGAAGAAGACATGCTGGACGTCAGCTTCAGCGCCACCACGCTGCCGCGCCAGAAGGGCAACCTGGGCATCAGCTGGGACCGCAATGCCTGGGGCGCCAGTGTGTTCGGCAACTATTTGGGCAAGGTCGCCAACTACGACAACGATGCGTGGACGAAGGCCACGTGGCGCTTCAACGCTGGCGCGCGCTACGACGTCAACGACCACCTGCGCATCTCGCTGACGGTCAATAACCTGCTCGACGACATGCCGCCGAAGGACGCGACCTGGGCGAACTACCCGTACTACGACACGTCCTGGTTCGATTCCACCGGCCGCAGCTATTTCCTGCAGGTCACCTGGAAGCTGGGCGGCGCCCCGTTGTAAGGCCGCCACACCTCGCAGCAAACGAAAACCCCGCCGTCAGGCGGGGTTTTTTGTTGCGTGTTGCGGCGATCCGCTTACACGGTGCCGCGGTTCTTCCCCTGCCAAGGCTGGTACCACGCGCGGATCGCGGCCATGTCCGTTTCCATGTCGCCGGTGGGGTAGTAGACGTCGCCGATGCCGACGACCTTGTCGGGGTAGTGGAAGTACGCCATCAGGATCGGCACCTGCGCCTGCTGGGCGATCTTCAGGAAGCCGCCCTTCCACTTGTCCACGCGCTTGCGCGTGCCTTCCGGCGTCAACGCGAACCACATCTTGTCGGACTGGCGGATCATCCGCACCGCCTGTTCCACCGTGCCCTGCGGCGAGCTGCGGTCCACCGGCACCACACCCAGCTTGCGCAGCAGCGGCGACAGCGGCCACCAGAACAGCTGCGCCTTGCCCAGCACGCGCACCTGGAAACCCATCGCGATCTTCGCCGCCATGCCCCAGATGCCGTCCCAGTTGGACGAATGCGGCGCCACGATCATCACCAGCTTGGGGATGTCCGGCAGTGTGCCGACGATCTTCCAGCCGAACATGCGCAGGAACGTACGGCCCATCCAGCGGGTGAACCGGTTCGGCGGCACCTGCGGCATGTTCGGCGGGATGCGCGGGACGATGTCGTGGCTCAAACGGTTACTCCCATTGGTTCTTCTGCGAACGGCCGCGCTTGACCTGGCTGCGTTCACGCTTGGCGTCCAGCCGGCGCGCCTTCGCGGCGCGCGAAGGCTTGGTAGCGACGCGCTTCTTCGGTACCACCAGTGCGGCGGCGATCAGGGCGGCCAGGCGTTCGCGCGCGTCCTGGCGGTTGCGGTCCTGGGTACGGAAGCGCTGCGCGTCGATCACCAGCACGCCCTCGTCGGTGAGCCGGCGGTCGCGCCTGGCCAGCAGGCGCTCGCGCAACGCGTCCGGCAGCGACGGCGAGCCCGCCACGTCGAAGCGCAGCTCCACCGCCGTGGCGACCTTGTTGACGTTCTGCCCGCCCGCGCCGCTCGCGCGCACGAACCGCTCGACGAGTTCGTCGTCCGGTATCGACAGCGTGGGCGTGATTTCGAGTGCGGTGCTCCCCATGCGCGGATTGTAGTCAGGATGCAGGTCCGTTCGCAGCGCGCTGGCACCCCGATCGCCGTCGATTAACACCAGATTTACTCCCGGGAAGGCACCCTACGACCCCGTTCCACGTCGTCCTCGCCGCATGTCCAAGCTCCTGCGCCTCCTGCTCGCCCTCGCCCTGGCGGCATCCGCACCGGCCTTCGCCGCCGAGCCCACCGACGCGGATATCGACCGCCTGCTCAAGGCCTCCCGCGCCGAAAGCCTGCTGGCGGGCGTGGTCCCGCAGATGGAAGCCGTGCAGCAGCAGGAGTTCGACAAGCACTTCGCCGGCCGGGAAATGACCGACGAGCAGAAGGCCGAGGTGGCCCGGATCCAGGCCAAGACCCAGGAGATCGTGCGCAAGGCGCTGTCCTGGGAAGAAATGCGCCCGGTGTACCTGGACGTCTACAAGAAGACCTACACGCGCGAAGACGTGCGCGCGATCACGAAGTTCTACGAGAGCGCCGCCGGGCAGCGCATGCTCGACAAGAATCCGGCGCTGATGCAGAACATCATGTCGGCCGTGCAGCAGAAGATGGTGCCGATGCTGGAAGAGCTGCAGGCCGAGATCAAGAACATCCCGGTGGCCGCGCCGCCGGTCTCCCCACCGCAGAAGCGTCGCCGCACGCGCTGAGCGCGCGCCTCGCCCGACGCAAGGAAGCGTCCGCGCACCGCGGACGCTTCCCCCTACGCATCAAGGCTTCGCGACGGACGCATCCCCGGGCGCCAACGTGCGCTGCGCCAGGTCCGTGGCGCTCTTCTTGTTCCAGACGGCCAGGTAATCCGCCTGCTTCTTGACGATGGAGGCGTGGTTCGCCTTGAACCACGCCTCGCCTTCCGGCGTGTTCTGCACGTGCTTGGCATCGGCGATCCACTTCACCACGTCCGCGTTCCGCCAGTTGAACTCGTTGTCCGAGGCGGTCTTGATCGGCCACAGCGAGAAGCGCGCCTTCCACGCGCCCATGCGCGGCGTCACCACGGCGTAGTACGTCTGCCCGGGCGCCAGGTCGGCCTCCATGAAATCCGCGGCCTCGGACACCACCATGAACCGATGGCGGCCCGGCGCGACGTCATGCACGACCTGCGTTCCGGTCGAGCTCACGCCGATGAAACGGGTCTCATCGCCGCTGATGTCGAACAGGGATGCCTGGATCGCGCCGCCGAACGAGGACGGGCGCAGGAACACCACGCGGCTGTTCTCCCCCGGCGAGGCCACCAGCGCGCTGCCATCCGCAGGCTTCATCAACGACGACGCACATCCCTGCAGGAACAGGAACGACAACACCACCACCATCTTCAGTACTTTCATGCACCCCTCCCCTTTGGTGCGCGCGGCATCGCGCCGCACGCGGAAACCGGGCCCGACGGACCCGGGGCGAATCAGACGTCCAACGCATCCTTCGACGGCAAGCGCCAGTCGATCGGCGGCAGCCCCCGCTGCGCCAGGTAATGGTTGGTCGCCGAGAAATGCCCGCAACCCAGGAACCCGCGGTGCGCCGACAGCGGCGAGGGGTGCGGTGCGCGCAGCACGCGGTGGCGCCGGGTGTCGATCACCTTGCCCTTGGCCTGCGCGTAACTGCCCCACAGCAGGAACACCAACCCTTCGCGTTCGCGCGCGAGCGTTTCGATGGCATGGTCGGTGAAGCCTTCCCAGCCCTTGCCCTGGTGCGCGCCGGCGCGGCCTTCCTCCACTGTCAGCACGGCATTGAGTAGCAACACGCCCTGGCGCGCCCACGGCAACAGGCAGCCGTGGTCGGGCGGCGCGATGCCCAGGTCCGCGCTGATTTCCTTGTAGATGTTCACCAGCGAAGGCGGCACCGGTACACCCGGCAGCACGGAGAAGCACAGGCCGTGGGCCTGCCCTGGTCCGTGGTACGGGTCCTGGCCGAGGATCACCACCTTCACCGCATCGAACGGGGTGGCATCGAACGCGGCGAAGATCTGCGGCCCCGGCGGATAGATACGCGCGCCGGCGGCCTTGCGCTGGCGCAGGAACGCGGACAGATCGCGCATCTCCGGCCGCTGCAACCAGTCGCCGATGTGCGCCTTCCAGGAAGGCTCCAGCTTGATGCGGTCTTCTTCGGTCATGCCGGATGCGCCGGCCTCAGACCAGCGCGCGGGATTCGTCCATGCGCGCCAGGCGCAACTGGAACAGTACCTTGGTCACCAGCAGGCGCTCCTCGATCGGCTTGAGCACCAGATCGTTGGCGCCGGCCTGCAGCAGTTCGGCCTGGTTGTCGCGGTTGCTGTCGCCGGTCATCACCAGGATCGGCAGGCGGCGCTTGCCGTAGACGAAGTCCACGCGGATCCGCTGCACGATGTCGCGGCCGCTCAGCTCGCCTTTCAGGATGACGTCGGTCAGCACCAGGTCGAACTTGTGCGTGGACAGGCCCAGCGATTCGGCGGTGAGCAGGGCGAAGGCATCCTCCGCCTTCAGCACGTGCACCACCTTCAGCGACTGGCGCTCCAGCATGCGCCGGGTGGTCTCGGCCACCACGCGGCTGTCTTCGATGAAGAGCACGGTCGCGCCCGGCACCGGCTCGGGCTGCACGTAGCCGCGGATGAAGGTCGCCAGCGCCTCGTGGCCCAGCGACTTGTCGAAGTAGTCGGTGACGAACTCGGTGAAGCGGCGCTCTTCCAGGTGCTGCTGCGCATCGCCCGATACCACGATCACCGGCACATAGGCCTGGCCCGCCGCTTCGCGCACGGTGCGCGCGATCTCCAGGCCATCGCCGTCGGGCAATGCCAGCGCGGTGGTCACCAGATGCACGGCGCCCTGCTCGAGCGCGGCGCGCGCCTCGGCGATGCTGGAACACCCGATCACCTGCACACCGGGCACTTCGCGCCGCAGGACATCCGCGATCAGCTTGCGCACCAGCTTGGAGCCGTCCACCACCATTACGCGGGGGGCGTCACTGATCAGGTGGCGGAGTTCCTGGGCCATGAAGGAAGCGAGTCTCAGGTTTCTGTGGGGCGAGTCTGACGCAAGAAATGCCCGGTCACCAGCCATGCCCCCAACCAACCGATCGCGGTCGCGGCCACCACCACGGCGACGGCCCCCACGACATCCAGTCCGGCCAGGGCAAAGGTGCTGCCGTAGCTACGCGCGAGCGCGGCCAGCGGGTCGCGCAGGGCGAGCGCGGCCAGGGTCAACAAGCCGAGCGCGAGCGCGCCGGCGGCCAGTCCGTACCACGCGCCGAGGTAGATGAAAGGCCGACGGATGAAGCCGTCGCTGGCGCCGAGCAACTGGAGCACGCCGATTTCCTCGCGCCGCGACTGGATGTCCAGCCGCACGGTGTTACCCACCACCAGCAGCGCTCCCAGGCCAAACAATGCCGCCAGCACCCAGGCGAGCCGGCGGCCAAAGCCCATCCAGCCTGCAAGCCGGTCGCGCCATGCGGCGTCGTGCTGCAGCAGGTCGGTCTCGGGCAGCGCCTGCAACGCGGCCACCAGGCGCGCATCGTCGCCCTCCGGCACCACGATCAGCAGGCTGGGCAGCGGATTGCCTTCCAGCGTATCGAGCGATGCGCCCAGTCCGCTGCGCTCGCGGAACTCGGCCATGCCCTGCTCGGGCGTGCGCAGCTCCACGCCGGCGACGTCGTCGCGGCCGCGCAGCTCGAGCGCCAGCGCCTGCGCGCGTGCGACCGGCGTGTCGGGCTTGAGGAACAGGTCGATCTCGCGCGACTGCTGCACGTCGCCGGCGAAGTGCCCGACGTTCTGCAGCGCCAGCCACAGGCCCAGCGGCAGGGCGAGCGCGATCGCCATCACGCCGATCGTCAGCAGCGTCGCCCATGGGCGGCGCGCAGCGCGCCCCAGGCTGGAGACGAAACTGTAGAGATGCTGGTCCAGCCAGATGCCGATGCCGGAGCGTGCCTGCGTCCGGGCGTTCTTCGCGTCGCTCATTCGGCCAGGTCCGCGGGAGAGATGTCGTCGACCAGCTTGCCGTGGTCGAGGATCAGCACGCGCTTCTTCATGCGCTTGAGCAGCGACAGGTCGTGGCTGACCACCAGCACGCTGGTGCCGCGCTCGGGCATCGACGCGAACAACGACATGATCTCCGCCGCCAGGGTGGGGTCGAGGTTGCCGGTGGGTTCGTCCGCCACCAGCAGGCGCGGCTCGGCGACGATGGCGCGGGCGATGCCCACGCGCTGCTGCTCGCCGGCCGACAGTTGCGTGGGCAGCGCGTTCTCGCGATGGCCCAGGCCCAGCCGCGCCAGCACTTCGCGCACGCGCTTGCCGATGTCGCCGCGTCGGTCGCCGCGCAGGATCAACGGCAGCGACACGTTCTCCATCACGGTTCGATCCGTCAGAAGGCGGTGGTCCTGGTAGACCGCGCCCACCTCGCGCCGGTGCAGCGGGATGCGGCCGCCGCGCACCTTGAGCAGGTTGCGTCCGCCGAACACCACCGCGCCACGCGAGGGCCGTTCGCTCAGGTGGATCAGTTTCAGCAAGGTGCTCTTGCCGGCACCGGAATGGCCGGTGACGAAGAGCATCTCGCCCTCGGCCACCTCGAAGCTGACGTCGACCAGCGCCGGATGGCCGCCGGGATACTGCTTGCTGACGTTTTCGAATCGAAGGACGCTCATGTCCCTCGATTATGCCGGAGCGGCCGAGACGCTGGCGATGCCGCGCGGGCAAAAAAAGAAGCCGGGACATGCCCGGCTTCTCATGGATCCGTCTTTCGGGTGGCTCAGCCGCCGACCAGCGAACGGATCTTGCGGCCGAGACGCGTCAGGAAACCCGCGTTCTCGTCCTTCGCCTGCGCGGCGACCTTCGGTGCGGCCGGCGCGGCCACGCTCGCCACCGCGCCCTCGGCGCCTTCCAGCGGACGACCATGGCGACGACGACGGCGCTTGCGCGGCTTGCGGTCGCCTTCCGGTGCCGTGGCGGCAGCCGGACGCGTCTCGTTCGCGGGATGCGTTGCCTGCGGCTTCGGGGCCTCGCCTTCCGGACGCGGCGTGCGCGGCGGACGCGGCTTGCCGTCGGCCGAACGCGGCCCCCCTTCGCGGCGGCCACCCTCACGGCGTCCACCTTCGCGACGACCGGCACCACCGGACGACTTGCGGCCACCGCCACGACGCTCTTCGTCGGCGGCCTTCTGCTCGCGGGCTTCGCGGAAGATCTGGCCGATGCTCTCTTCTTCGTCGTCGCCTTCGCTTTCGCCGCCTTCCGGCTTCGGGCGCTCC
The DNA here is from genome assembly GCA_047600885.1 of Pseudoxanthomonas sp. GTDB lineage: Bacteria > Pseudomonadota > Gammaproteobacteria > Xanthomonadales > Xanthomonadaceae > Pseudoxanthomonas_A. The sequence goes on from JASGKE010000002.1 coordinate 1,020,749, forward strand.
GGACGCGGCAACGCGGTCAGCAGCTCCGCGGTGACCGGCTCGGAGGGGATCTTCTGCTCGATGTAGGCCTCGATGTCCGGCAGCGACATCGCGTAGCGCTCGCAGGCGAAGCTGATCGCGTCGCCCTCGGCGCCTAGGCGCGCGGTGCGGCCAATGCGGTGCACGTAGTCTTCCGCATCGAACGGCAGGTCGAAGTTGAAAACATGCGACACGCCATCGATGTGCAGGCCGCGCGCGGCCACGTCGGTGGCGACCAGCAATTCGAGCTGGCCAGCCTGGAAACGCTTCAGCAACGACTCGCGCTTCTTCTGCGGCACATCGCCTGACAGCACGCCGACGCGGTAGCCGGCGCGTTCCAGCGCGCGCGCCACGCGTTCGACGAAGGCCTTCGTGTTGACGAACACCATCGTGCGCGCGCCTTCGCTGCGCGACAGCAGGCCGATCAGCAGCGGGATCTTCTCGTCGTCGGCGGGGTAGTACAACTTCTGCCGCACCTTGGCCGCGGTGATGAACTCGGTTTCGACGACGAGCTTCTCCGGCTCGTTCATGTGCTCGTACGCCAGCTCCAGCACGCGGTGCGACAGCGTGGCCGAGAACAGCAGCGTCTGCCGCGTGGTGCGCTCGGGCATGCGACGCAGCAGGAAGCGGATGTCCTTGATGAAGCCCAGGTCGAACATGCGGTCGGCTTCGTCCAGCACGCACATCTCGCACGCGTGCAGGCTGACCACCTTGTGCTGCTTGACGTAATCGATCAGGCGGCCCGGCGTGGCGATGATGACGTCCACGCCTTTCTGCAGCAGCTCGCGCTGCTTGTCGTAGTCCACGCCGCCATAGACCAGCGCGAAGCGCAGGCCGAGGTCGGCGCCGAACTTCACCGCGTCCTTGTGGATCTGGATGGCGAGTTCGCGGGTGGGCGCCAGGATCAGCGCGCGCGGATCCTCCGGCTTGCGTTCGGCCAGGGCCGGGCGGCTCAGCAGGCGGTTCATCACCGCGACCAGGAAGGCCAACGTCTTGCCGGTACCGGTCTGCGCCTGGCCGGCGACGTCGCGGCCCGCCAGGGCGACCGGCAGGGTCATCGCCTGGATGGGGGTGCAACGCGTGAAACCTGCCGCTTCAAGGCCGGCCAACAGGGCCGGATGCAGGTCGAACGAACTGAAAGTAATGTCGGTTAAGGGTTTGTCGCTCATGCCATCTTCTTTGCGCCGCAGTGTTCTGCGTGCGGCTGTGTGAATGCGGGTCGCTGTGCTTGCAACGGGGTGTCCGGCGTCGCACACTGCGCTCCCTGTGCCGGGCTGCGCGGCCGCCCAGGAGCTTCTTGAAATGGCCGCGGAACGCCCCAGTTTACCCCAAACAGACGGCCGACCCGGCCCGAACCCGTCCGCGGGACCCCGCGGACCCCGCAGGAGACCCCAGTGAGCGATAAAGTTTCCCACGTCGGCGACGCCGATTTCGATGCCGCCGTGCTGCAGTCCGGCGAGCCGGTGCTGGTGGATTTCTGGGCCGAATGGTGCGGCCCGTGCAAGATGATTTCCCCGGTCCTGGACGAGCTGGCCGAGACCTACGGCGGCAAGCTGAAGGTGGCCAAGGTGAACGTGGACGAGAACCGCGCGACCGCCATCAAGTACCACGTGCGTTCGATCCCGATGCTGCTGCTGTTCAAGGACGGCCAGATCCAGGCGACCCAGATCGGCGCCGTCGGTAAGGGCCAGCTGACCCAGATGATCGACAAGGCCCTGGGCACCCAGGCCGCCTGACCCATCCTGTCCCGGCAACCGCCGGGACTTGGCTGAATCCGCTTGAACCCGCCGCGGCGGCTCGGCTTGCCGGGGGCCGCAGGCCGGTGGTAGTGTCGAACCCGAATCCGGCGCAGGGGATGCGCCGCACCCATCTGAAACCCACTTTTCTTCAATCGCCCGCCGCCGCAACGCCGGCGCTCGCCACCTAGCGAGGAATCGCAACTTGTCCGACAGCAGCAACGAAACCGGCGCTCCCGCCGAGAAGCGCGTGCGCAAAGCCCGCGTCCCGAAGGCGTCTTCCGCCGAAACATCCGCACCGCAGGCCGAGGCCGCACCGCAGCTTCCGCTGCCCCCGGTGAACGACGCGCCCGCCCCGGCCTCCGCGCCCGCGCCTGCCGCGTCCCATGAGGGTGGCGAGCCGACGCACGGTGGCGGCCAGCAGGGCCAGGACGGTGGCCAGGACGCGCGCGAGCCGCGCGACGGCAACCGTTTCGGCAACAACAACCGCCGCGAACGCTTCCGCAACCGTCGCGAGCGCAACCGCGAGCGTTACGGCAACGACGGCATGCCGCAGGAAGGCGGCGGCAACGGCGGTGGCCAGGGAGGCCAGGAGAACTTCGCCCCGCGCGCAGCAACCGAGCGTGCCGGAAGGCTTCCCGCAGTACTCGCTGGGCGACCTCAAGCGCATGCCGGCACCGCGCCTGCTGGATCTCGCCGAGCAGCTCAACATCCAGGAAGGCGTTGCCCGCGCCCGCAAGCAGGACGTCATTTTCGCCCTGCTGAAGGTGCTGACCCGCCACGGTGAAGGCGTCGCCGCCGACGGCGTGCTGGAAATCCTGCCGGACGGCTTCGGCTTCCTGCGCGCCGCCGAGGCCAGCTACCTGGCCGGCCCGGACGACGTCTACATCAGCCCCAGCCAGATCCGCCGCTTCAACCTGCGTACCGGCGACCACCTGGCCGGCCGCATCCGCTGGCCGAAGGATGGCGAACGCTACTTCGCGCTGTCGACGATTGACACGATCAACGGCGAACCGCTGGAAGCGTCGAAGAACAAGGTGCTGTTCGAAAACCTGACGCCGCTGTTCCCGCGCCGTCGCTTCACCCTGGAGCGCGGCAACGGCTCGTCGGAAGACATCGCCGGCCGCATCCTCGACCTGATGGCGCCGCAGGGCAAAGGCCAGCGCGCCCTGATCGTGTCCCCGCCCAAGGCCGGTAAGACGATCATGATGCAGCAGATCGCCACCGCCATCACGACCAACCACCCGGACGTGCACCTGATCGTGCTGCTGGTGGACGAGCGTCCGGAAGAAGTGACCGAAATGCAGCGCACCGTGCGCGGCGAAGTGGTCAGCTCCACGTTCGACGAGCCGGCTGCGCGCCACGTGCAGGTCGCCGAAATGGTGATCGAGCGCGCCAAGCGCCTGGTCGAGCACAAGAAGGACGTGGTGATCATGCTGGACTCGATCACCCGCCTGGCTCGCGCCTACAACAACGTCGTGCCCAGCTCCGGCAAGGTACTGACCGGCGGCGTGGACGCCAACGCCCTGCACCGCCCGAAGCGCTTCTTCGGCGCCGCGCGCAACGTGGAAGAAGGTGGTTCGCTGACCATCATCGCCACCGCGCTGGTCGAGACCGGCAGCAAGATGGACGAGGTGATCTACGAAGAGTTCAAGGGCACCGGTAACAGCGAAGTCCACCTGAACCGCCGCATCACCGAGAAGCGCGTCTACCCGGCCATCGACATCAACCGCTCGGGCACGCGCCGCGAAGACCTGCTGATCGAACCGGAGCTGCTGCAGAAGATCTGGATCCTGCGCAAGCTGCTGCACCCGATGGACGAGATCGCGGCGATGGAGTTCCTGCTGGACAAGATGAAGAACACCAAGTCCAACGACGAGTTCTTCAGCTCGATGAAACGCTGATCGGTCTCGCTGCAGGAAACAAAAAAACGCCCCGCATTGCGGGGCGTTTTCGTTAGTGAATCAGCCTCGCGGCGACAGCGGTGTCAGCAGGCGCAACCCTTCCTTCCCCAACTGGCGCGGCTGGCCGGCCAGCATGGCTTCGGGCGAGCTGTCGGCAAGATCGACATCTACCCACGGAGCCTTCTGCCGTGGCCCCGGGATGTAGCCGATCCAGCGACCGTATCGAGGGCCTTGCGTTCCCATATTGAAATCTACCGGCACGCGGACGGACCAGTACTCCGCGCCTACGTCATCACCCCGCACAGGAGGCGTGAACTCCCACTTCCGGGCAGCGCTGATCGAGGCGTCGGCGAACATCTCGCGGAGCTTGGCCATCATGTTCTCCGTGGTGACGACGCGCAGGTTCACCTGTTCGGCGACAACATCCTGCACGCGCCCATCGCGCCCGACCTTGACGATCAGGTACACCGTGCCTTGCGCGCCACCCATCGCGGCCGACCGGGGATAACGCGGCGGTTCCATCTTCCTGCTAGCGATCTCGTAGCCCTCTCCCGTGGACTGGGGGTAGAAGCTGGTCGCCTGCACGCGCATGAGGAAGTTGTCCTCGTCCACCTTTTTCGCCACGAGCATAAGGCTCATGTTGTTGCGCAACCTGACCGGCTTGCCGTCCACCTTCGGCGGCTCGAACGCCCATCCGGCAAGACTGCTGCGGATGAAAGCCTCGACGCCCGGGGGCAGCTTGCCCGGATCCTTGAGCGAGTACTCCGCGACACCCCCCTGCTCGTCCACGGTGATCTCGCCTTCAACCATCAGGCTGGCCTCCATCTGTTTACGCACCGCGCCGGCACCCTGCGCGTTCGCCCACGCCGAAAACAGCAACAACCCCATCGCCATCCACTTGCGCATCCTGTTGTCTCCTTGGCTTCAACCAGTTTTTGACACTACGGAACGACGTCCACTCCACTCATGACGCGTGACGGCAAGGCTCCCGCAGTCCACGCGTGGCGACACTGTTAGAGCCTGCCACACGGCTCCCTGGTTCAACGCTTGCTCCCTCACCCCGGAAGTGGGCCCGTCCCGGGCCGGTCCGCCGCATACTATCCCCACGAGGTGAACCATGCACGGTAGCGGTCTGGAGTTGGCGCTGGTCTTCCTGCTGGCCGCGGTGATCGCGGTGCCGGTGTTCAAGCGCTTCGGGTTGGGGGCGGTACTGGCCTATCTGGTGGCCGGCGTGGTGTTGGGACCGGACGGACTCGCGCTGGTACGCGACGCCGACCGCATCCTCAACGCCGCCGAGATCGGCGTGGTGATGATGCTGTTCGTCATTGGCCTGGAACTGTCGCCCTCGCGCCTGCGGGTGATGCGCAAGCCGGTCTTCGGCGCCGGCGGCCTGCAGGTGTTGCTGAGTGCGCTGCTGCTGGGCGGTATCGCACTGCTGTTCGAGCACCATTGGAAGACCGCGCTCGTCGTCGGCCTGGGCCTCGCGCTGTCGTCCACCGCCGTCAGCCTGCAGCTGCTGTCCGAGCGCAAAGAGCTGACCAGCGAGCATGGCCGGCTGGGTTTTGCGATCCTGCTGTTCCAGGATCTGGTCGCGATCCCGTTGCTGGCCGCCATCCCGCTGCTCGGCGGTGCGAAGAACGAAACGCTGACGTGGACGATGGTGCTCCATGCCGTCGGCGCGATCGCCATCGTCGTCCTCGGCGGCCGGCTGGTGCTGCGCCACCTGTTCCGCGTCGTCGCGCGTACGCGCATGCCGGAGGTGTTCACCGCCACCGCATTGCTGGTGGTGCTGGGCATCGCCTGGTTCATGCAACTGGCTGGGCTTAGCGCCGGTCTGGGTGCGTTCCTCGCCGGCGTGCTGCTGTCGGACTCGGAATTCCGCCACGAACTCGAATCGCAGATCGATCCCTTCAAGGGTCTGCTGCTGGGCCTGTTCTTCATCGCCGTCGGCATGGACATCGACCTCGACGCGGTGGTCGAACAACCCGAACTGATTACCGCGGGCGTGCTGATCCTGCTGGCGGTGAAGTTCAGCGTGCTGTTCGGCGTCGGCCGCTGGCCGGGACGGCTGGACCCGCGCGGCGCACTGATGATGGCGGGCACGCTGTGGCTCGGCGGCGAATTCGCCTTCGTCGTCTTCAGCGAGGCCGCGCGTGTGCGCCTGATCGATGCCGAACTGCGAAACCAGCTGACCGCCATCGTCGGTGTGTCGATGGCACTCACGCCGATCCTGCTGCTCGGCCTCCATCGCGTGCTGGCCGACGTGAAGCGGCCCAAGCCGGACACGCGCACGTTCGACGAGATCCCCGACGAGCAGCCGCAGGTGCTGATCGCCGGCATGGGCCGCTTCGGCCAGATCGTCGCGCGCCTGCTGACGGCGCAGCGCATTCCTTTCGTCGCGCTCGAACACAGCCCCGAGACCGTGGACACGCTGCGGCGCTTCGGCAACATCCGCCTGTACTACGGTGATCCGACGCGCCCGGACCTGTTGCGCTCGGCCGGCGCGCAGCACGTCAGGGTGTTCGTCATCGCGATGGACGACCCCGATACAAACATCAAGGCGACGCGCCTGATCCGGCGCATGTATCCCGAAGCGCGCGTGCTGGCGCGGGCGCGCAATCGCCAGCATGCGTGGCGGCTGATGGATCTGAGCGCCGAGGCCTACCGCGAGACGCTGGGCTCGAGCCTGGAGATGGCGCAGCAGGTATTGGTCGAGTTGGGCGTCCCGGCCGATACCGCCGCGGAGCACGCACATCGCTTCCGCCAGCACGACGAGAAGCTGCTGCGCGCGCAGTATCTGGTCTACGACGACGACGGCGCGGTGATCCAGACCGCACGCGATGCGATCAGCGACCTGGAGAAATTGTTCGAAGCCGATGCGACCGGCGAGGACACGCCGCCGGCACGCTGAGCCGGCAGTTCAACCGCGATCGCGCAGGAAGCGGGCCATCGACGCGCCCGCGCCGGGCGTGGCCGGCACGAACTCGGCCGCCACGTCGATGAAGCCGCGCATCACCGCGATCTCGCGCGGCGTGCGGTTCAAAGCGTCGCGCAGTTCCGGATCGGCGCCGGCGCGCAGCAAACGGCTGACCACGCGAAGCAGGCCGTGCAACGAAGCCAGGTGCAGCGGACCGAAACCGCGCGGGTCCTGCACCTCCAGCGACACGCCTTCGTCGAGCAGGCGTTCCAGGCCGGCCAGCACGACTTCCTCATCGCACGCGGTGCCCGGCTCGGCGCGTGCGCCCAGCAGCAACAGCAATGGCGTGACCGACCCGGAGGCCACCTGCTCGGATTCCGCACCCGACAGCAGCAACGTGTCGAGCAACGCGACCAGGCGCGGCTTCTCGCGCGCCGTGAAGCCGTAGAGCGTGGCGCAATGCAGTGGCGTGAGCCCCTGCGCATCGCCGGCGTGCACGTTGGCGCCGGCGGTGATCAGGCGTGCAGCGATCTCGGGCAGGCCCAGTGCCGCCGCCAGCATGAGCACGGTCACGCCACCCGGCAGCCGGTATTCGATGTCCGCGCCGGCCGCCAACAGCGCGCCGACGATCTCCGCCTGGCGCATGCTCACCGCCGCCGACAGCGGCGTCGCACCGGTGTGCGCGGCGCGCTGCGGATCGGCGCCGCGCGCGATCAACAGTTCCACCGTGGTGGTGAAGCCGCCGCCCGCCGCGCGCAGCAGGGCGGTGCAGCCCTGGGCGTCGGGCGAATCGACATCGAAGCCGAGATCGAGCAGACGGCGCACCGCGTCGCGATCGCCGACCATCGCCGCCGACGGCAGATCGGCCGGACGCAGCGCGCGCTTGGGCAACGGCCAGGTTCGCCAATCCAGCCAGTCGGCCAGATCGCGGCGGCCGCAGGCCAGCGCCACGCCGAGCGGGGTCTGCCCGTCGGCGGCGCGCGCGTCGGGCGAAGCACCCTTCGCGATCAGCTGCTTGAGCGCGGTCTCGCGGCCGAGCACGGCCGCCAGGTGCAGCGCGGTCATGCCGTGGCTGTCGCGCGCCTCGCGGTCCACACCGATGTCGAGCAGGCGATCAAGCACGCGCTGCCATCCCAGGCGCACCGCGAGCGAGAGCGCGGGGTCGCCCTGCGGGGAGGCGCCGAACGGATCCGCGCCACGATCCAGCAGGTCGAGTGCGCAGGACTCCAGCGTACGCGCGGCCTGGTCGTCGGCCGCGCAGGCGGCCAGGAAGCGCGACAGGCCACCGGCGCCGGCCGGGGACACGCCTCGCGCGAGCACGACCGCCAACGCGGGAGCGCCCGACGCGCCCTGCGAGAGCAGCGCGAAGGCGAGCGTGTCGCCGTGCGCATTGCGGATGTCCGCGTCGGCGCCCTGGCGGAGCAGCCACGCCAGACGGTTCGGTCGTTGCAGATCGGCCTCATGCAGCAGCGCACCGAACTCTTCGCGCGAACACAGGCGCGCGAGTGCCTCGAGCCCATCGAACTGTCCGCTAGCCAGGCCTTCGCGCAACAGCGCGGACGGCGCGCGATCGGGCGGCGTCTCGTCTTCGGCCGCTGCCACGGCATTGGGCAGCGCGTAGGCGGGATCGAGCGCGGAGACCAGCGCCCAGCGCCCGGCTTCCGCCGCCGCATCGACGGCGCGACGGCCAGACGCGTCGGCGTCGGCTGGATCGATGCCCCACTCCAGCAGGCGGCGTACCAACGCGGGCGATACCTGCTCTGCGCCGCAGGCCAGCATCAGTGCGTTGCGACGTTCTGCGTCGGTGGCCAAGCGATCAGCGCCGGCGTCGGCGAGCTTTTCCAGCACCGCGGTTCGCGCGCCGCGCGCGGCATCGAGCCAGGGCGTCCGCTGCTGCGCATCGCGCGCGTGCACGTCGGCCCCGGCGGCGAGCAGCGTGGTGACCACCTCGGCATGGCCGGCATACGACGCTTCGTGCAAAGCGCTGCGACGCTGTGCGTCGCGCGCATCGACCTTCGCCTTGTGCTTGAGCAGCAACTGCACGCCGGCGGGATCGTCTTCTTCCGTCGCGGCAGCTGCCAGCAGCACCGGTTGTCCGCCCTGCGGGTCGGGGCGCGCGCCACGCTCCAGCAGGAACTTCGCCAACCGCCAATTGCCCGCCATGCAGGCCACGCCCAGCGGGGTCAGCCCGTCATGGTTGAGCGCATCCAGTTCGGCCGCGGCATCGCGCAGCAGCGCGACCACGCCGGGATCCGAACTGCGCGCGGCGTGATGCAGCGGCGTATTGCCCTCGGCATCGGCGATGCGGGGATCGGCACCATTGGCCAGCAAAGTGGTCACCGCGTCCGGCCGGCCGTGCCAGCTGTCGCGGGTGGCCGCCAGCAACGGCGTGACCCCGGCATGGGCGTGGTTGAGATCCACACCGTGCGCGATCAGCGTGCGCAGCAGGCGCAGGTCCGGCAGCACGGCCGCCAGCGCGCCCAAACTGCGCTGGTCGCGCGAGCCTTCCGCCGGCAGCGCATGCGCATCCGCACCGGCTTCGATCAGCGACAGCGCGCGATCGACGCGCCCGGCGCGCGCGGCTTCGAACAGCGCCTGGTCCAGATCGACCTCTACATCGGCTTCGGCTGCGGCGGCCGGCGCATCGAAGGCGTCGAGTTCGCGTTCCGGCGGCATCTCGACCACCGGTAGCACGCCCGCGCCCGCCACGCGCTGCACGCCCAGGTGCAGCAGCGGCAGCAGCAGGGCATAGGCGATCGCGAGGCCGGTCCGTGCTGACGCGGGCAGCAAGTCCGGCCAGGCCAGGCACAGGCCGCCCCCGACAGCGGCCGCGAGCGCCGTCGCCACCGCCAGGCCACGCCAGGCGTGGAAGTCATGTTCGAGCAGCCCGCGCCAGTGGGCGGCCAGGGCGCCGCCGTCGCGTTCCAGCCCATGCCACAGCGGCCAGGTGCGCCACAGGCCCACGATGACCGCGCCGACCACGGCACTGACGCCCAGCGCCGCAAGCAGGCTGCCGCTGTCGTGCAGCGAGGCCAGCGGCCAGGCCAGCAGCAGCGCGCTGCCGGCGAACACCGCCGCCCAGGCGAGCGCCAGCGCCGGCAGGTCCTCGCGCCAGGCCCGGCCGGGCGCCAGCACACGCGTGCCCCGCAGCCACGACACGCCCAGCGCCACCGCCGGCTGTGCCAGCCAGGCGCCGATGGCTGCCGGGACGCCCCCCAACCACGCGCCGACGCCGGCCAGCAGCAGGCCTGCCAACAGGGCGATCAGGGCGACGTGGCGGGTCTGCAGCCGGGGCTCAGGCATCGGGACGGACGGCGGGATCGGGTTGCGGCGGGAACTGGATGTGGAATCCGCGCGTGGCGAGGTTGGTGCGGACCACGTCGGCATCCTCGCGGGCGAGTTTCCGCTCCGGCGTCAGGGCGACCTCGAGGACGAACGACAGCTCGCCCAGTTGGGTGCGCAGCGGCTCGGGCAGCCGGGCGAAATCATCGCGCGCCGCCAAGTAGACGAACGTGTCGGCCTTGCGCTGGCTCTTGTAGACGTAGGCTTGCATCCGCGCGCGTTGCGCCCTGCCAGTGGACAAGCGGGGATTGTGCGGGAAATCCCCCCTTGCGCGAAACCCGCATCGCGATCACGCCGGGACATGACGTTCGGCGGCGGGACGCATCGGAAGGGGCTGGTACTCTTGGCCTCTTCACCTCGCAATAACGGACCTCCGATGCGCCCTGCCCTGTTCGCCCTGCTGCTGCCGCTCGTCCTCGCGCCGGCCGCACACGCCCAGACGCCCGCACCGCTCACGCTGGAGCAGGTGATGGCCGAGCCGGACTGGATCGGTCCGCCGGTCGAGCGGGCGTGGTGGGCATGGGACGGCAAGCAGGTGCAGTACGAACTGAAGCGCGACGGCAGCGTGGTCCGCGACACGTTCGAGCAGACCCTCGACGGTGCCGCTGCGCACCGCGTCGGCGATGACCAACGCGCGCGCCTGGATGCCATCAACCCGGTCTACGACGCCACCCGCCAGCGCATGCTGCTCACCCGCAACGGCGACCTCTTCGTGCGCGATCTGCGCAGCGGCGCGCTGACCCAGATCACCCGCACCAACGAAGCCGAGCAGCAGGGCCGCTTCGCCCAGGACGGCGCGGTGATCTGGCGCACGGGCGCCACCTGGTACCGCTGGACGGCCGGCACCGGCGTGGTCACCGTTGCCGAACTGAAGGCCGAGCGCGATCCGCTGGCACCGCCGAAGGCCGATGCGCTGCGCGAACAGCAACTGCGCACGATCCGCACTCTGGCCGATGACCGCGCCCAGCGCGAAGCGGCGCAGAAGCAGGCCGAGGCCTGGCGCAAAGCCGACCCGAGCCGCGCCCCCGCGCCGATCTACCTCGGCACGGAGGTGGAGATCGAAGGCAGTTCGCTGTCGCCGAACGGACGCTGGCTGCTGGTGGTGACCCGCAAGAAGGGCGCCGATGCCGGCCAGGCCGGCAAGATGCCGAAGTACGTGACCGAATCCGGTTACGAAGAATTCCAAGAGGTCCGCACGCGCGTGGGCCGTAATGCGCCGGTGCCGCACGCGCTGTGGCGGGTCGACCTGGCTGACGGCAGCGTCAAGGACATCACGTTCGACGCGCTGCCCGGCATCGACAAGGATCCGCTCGCCGCGCTGCGCAAGCAGGCGGGCAAGGAGCCGCTGAAGGGTCCGCGCGATGTGCGCGTGGAGAACGACAGCGATGGCACCGCGATCGCCTGGACGAACGATGGCGCCCAGGTCGCCGTGCAGGTGCACGCCGTCGACAACAAGGACCGCTGGATCGCCACGGTCGATCTGCCGGCCGCACGCCTGCAGCCGCGCCACCGGCTGACCGACGACGCGTGGATCAACTGGGGCTTCAACCAGTTCGGCTGGCTGCCCGACAACCGCACGCTGTGGCTGCTGTCGGAAGAATCCGGCTACTCGCACCTGTACACCGCCACCGGCAACGAAAAGCCGCGCGCGCGCACGTCCGGCAAGTGGGAAGTGTCCGCAGCGGAAGTCACCGCCGACGGCAACGGCTTCCTGTTCCTGTGCAACCGCGCGTGGCCGGGCGACTACGAAGTCTGCAAGCTCGACCTAGCAAGCAACCAGCTGAAGGAAGTCACTGCGCTGAATGGCGTGGAGGACTTCAGCCTGTCGCCGGACGGTCGCCAGCTGCTGGTGCGCCATTCGCGCAGTTACACGCCGGCGCAACTGTCGGTGACGGGCGTGGACGGCGGCGACGCACGCGCACTGACCGATACCCGCTCAGCCGCCTTCAAGGCGCGCGAATGGATCGAACCGGAGTACGTGCAGGTGCCGTCGAAGCACGGTGCCGGCGTGGTCTGGGGCAAGTACTACGGACCGAAGACGATGGAAGCCGGCAAGCGCTATCCCATCGTCATGTTCGTGCATGGCGCGGGCTACCTGCAGAACGTCACTGCGCGCTACCCCAACTATTTCCGCGAGCAGATGTTCCACCAGCTGCTGGTGGACCGTGGCTACATCGTGCTCGACCTCGACTACCGCGCCAGCGAGGGCTACGGCCGCGACTGGCGCACGGCCATCTACCGCAACATGGGCCATCCCGAGCTGGAGGATTACCTGGATGGCCTGGAATGGCTGGTCGCGCAGAAACAGGGTGATCGCGACCACGCCGGCATCTACGGCGGCAGCTATGGCGGCTTCATGACGTTCATGGCGCTGTTCCGCGCACCGGGCGTGTTCAAGGCCGGCGCCGCGCTGCGTCCGGTGGTGGACTGGACGCAGTACAACCACGAGTACACCAGCAACATCCTCAATACGCCGGAACTCGACCCGCAGGCCTACCGCGCCTCCTCGCCGATCGAGTACGCCGACGGTCTGCAGGACCACCTGCTGATCGCACACGGCATGATCGACGACAACGTGTTCTTCAAGGACTCGGTGGTGCTGTCGCAGAAGCTGATCGAACTGCGCAAGGACAACTGGGAGCTGGCGGCGTATCCGCTGGAGCGGCACGGCTTCACGCGCTCGGACTCGTGGCTCGACGAGTACAAGCGCGTGTTGAAGCTGTTCGAGCAGAACCTCAAGTAAGCCATGCGCGTTTCGTCGCCCACTCCGAACGGCGCCGCCTTCGTCACCGTGACGGCGAAGGTGTCGATCGTCGTGGGGGTCGGCGCCACGCTCTACGCCGCACTGCAGGTGCTGGCGGCGCTGATCATGCTGCGGGGCGAGGAGGTGGCGCGTTTCATCGACTTCGTTGCGGCGCAGTCGGTGCCGGCGGGCCTGGTGTGGGTGTTGTCGCACCTGACCGCGATCGCCGTCGGCTTCCTGCTGGTCAGCGCCGCCTTCCTGGCGGTCTCGGTGGGCCTGCTGAGGCGTCGCGCGTGGGGCTGGTGGGGCTTCGTCGCCTTCATGGTGCTGGGCGCGCTGGCGAACTTCGCCGGCATCGCCGTGATCGACACGCTGTTCGCCTGGGTCGACCGCTTGCCGCAAACGCCGGACACCGCACCGCTGTTGGCCGAACTGGCCACGCTGCGTTCGTTGTCGCTTGCCCTGGCCTGGGCGACGGCGGTGGCTTTCGGTGTGCTGCACGCCCTGATCGTGTGGCAGTTGTGCCGGCCGAACGTGCGTGCCGAATTCGGATGGACGCAGCCGCCCCGGTAGAATGCGCGGCATGAACGACATCACGCCTGTCCGCGACTACCTCACCGACCTGCAGGACCGCATCTGCGCTGCCATCGAAGCGGCGGACGGCACCGCCCGGTTCCGTGAGGATGCATGGAGCCGCGCGCCGGGCGATGCGTCGCCGATCCGCGGCGGCGGGCGCACCCGCATCCTACGCGACGGCGCCGTGTTCGAACAGGCCGGCATCGGCTTCTCCGACGTGTCCGGCGACCGCCTGCCGCCGTCCGCCTCCGCGCATCGCCCCGAACTGGCCGGCGCGTCCTGGCGCGCGGTCGGCGTGTCGCTCGTGTTCCACCCGCGCAACCCGCACCTGCCCACGACGCACGCGAACGTGCGCCACTTCCGCGCCGAGCGCGATGGCGAGACGGTGGCCTGGTGGTTCGGCGGCGGCTTTGACCTGACGCCGTTCTATCCGGTCGACGAGGATGTGCGCCATTGGCACCGCACGGCGCGCGACCTGTGCGACCCGTTCGGCGGCCAGGCGCGCTACGACGCGCACAAGCGCTGGTGCGACGAGTACTTCTTCCTCAAGCACCGCAACGAGACCCGCGGCGTCGGCGGCCTGTTCTTCGACGACCTGAGCGAGGATTTCGAGCGCGACTTCGGCTACCTGCGTGCCGTCGGCGATGGCTTCCTCGATGCGTACCTGCCCATCGTCGCGCGCCGCAAGGACGCGCCGTACGGCGAACAGGAGCGCCAGTTCCAGTTGTATCGCCGTGGCCGCTATGTCGAGTTCAACCTGGTCTACGACCGCGGCACGCTGTTCGGCCTGCAGAGCGGCGGGCGCGCCGAGTCGATCCTGATGAGCCTGCCGCCGCTGGTCCGCTGGGAGTACGGCTTTACACCGGAGGACGGCAGCGACGAGCAGCGCCTGTCTGACTACCTGCGTCCGCGCGACTGGCTGGCCGAACGCGGCTGACGCGGCTCCTAGGGCGCCTGCGTCGGGCGTGCCACCAGCGTGATATGCCCATTGTTCTCCAGCACCGCCAGCTGGATGTCCGCCATGTCCAGGCAGCCGGCCTCGCGCATGGCCTTCTCGAAGTCCTCATGGCTGATCAGCTCGCGTCGCAGCACGTCGCGGTAGACCTGTCCGTCGCGCGCGAGCAGCACCGGCGCGCCTTCAACCAGGCGCTCCAACCGCGGCGACCGCGCGGAGGCCAGGCCAACCAGCCAATTCAGCGTGATGAGCGTGGCGGCCAGCAGCAGGCCGCCGCCGACGGACGTGTCCTCGCCGAGCAGCGCGTTCTGCACCGCGTTGCCGAGCAGCACCACCAGCAGCATGTCGAACGGGGTGAACTGGCCCATCGTCCGCTTACCCGACAGACGGATCATCCCCAGCAGGATGAAATACACGACGCACGCGCGGAGCACGAAGGCCCACCACGGCATGGCCAGCTGGAACATCTGGTCGAACGGAGTGCTCATGCGCCACCCGGCAGGAGGGACTGCGCGCACGGTAGCGTACGCCGGGGCAGGCGAAAGGCAATAAAAAGCCCCGCAGACCAGGGGGAGATCGGCGGGGCCAGGGGAGCGGGACCTGGGGAGGGGTCGTCGCTCCGGGGGAGATCGCTCCAGGGGATGGGAGAGATCAGCGACAGACGTTGCATCTGTCGCGAGCTATATGACCACTCCGCACATGGATGGTTCGTGAAGATTCCGGTTAAAAAACCGTAAGATTCAGGAGGAATTCATTTTATTGAACTGGTCGGTATACAAATATACCTGACAGGGTTTCCCTGAACCTTCCGCAAGCCCATGTTCCGGAAGGGAAAACGTTTTCAGGCCGGGTTAGTGAGCCTCTTCCCAGTTGTCGCCGACCCCGCTATCCACCACCAACGGAACGCTCAATTGCGCTGCGGCCGCCATTCGGGCGGTCGCTTCCTGCAACAGGGTCGGGACGAAGTCCGCGTCGGCCTCGAACACCAGTTCGTCGTGCACCTGCAGGATCATCAGCGCCTGTCCGCGGTGCCCGGCCAACCACGCATCCACGCCGATCATCGCGCGCTTGATGATGTCCGCCGCGGTCCCCTGCATCGGCGCGTTGATCGCCGCGCGCTCGGCGCCGGCGCGCTGCCCCTGGGTGCCCTTGTTGATGTACTCCAGGTACAGGCGGCGCCCGAACACCGTTTCCACGTAGCCGTGTTCGCGCGCCTGCTGGCGCGTGCGCTCCATGTAGTCGCGTACGCCGGGGTAGCGGCTGAAGTAGAGCGCGATGTAGTCCTGCGCCTCACCGCGCCCGATGCCCAACTGGCGCGCGAGCCCGAATGCGCTCATGCCGTACATCAGCCCGAAGTTGATCGCCTTCGCTGCGCGGCGTTCGTTGCCGGTCACCTCGTCGAGCGTGCGGCCGAACACTTCCGCCGCCGTCGCCTTGTGGATGTCGGCACCGGACTCGAACGCACGCACCAGGCCGGGATCCTGTGACAGGTGGGCCATGATCCGCAGTTCGATCTGCGAGTAGTCGCAGGCCACCAGCTTGCGCCCGGGCGGCGCGACGAATGCCTTGCGGATGCGGCGTCCGTCGTCGGTGCGGATCGGGATGTTCTGCAGGTTCGGATCGGTCGAGGACAACCGCCCCGTCGCCGCGCCGGCCTGGTGGTAGCTGGTGTGCACGCGGCCCGTGCCGGGATTGACCATCTCCGGCAGCTTGTCGGTGTAGGTGCTGCGCAGCTTGGCCAGGCCGCGGTACTCCAGGATCACGCGCGGCAGTTCGTGCTGGTCGGCGATGGCCTCCAGCGCTTCCTCGTTCGTGCTGGGCTGGCCGGTCGGCGTCTTCACCAACACCGGGAGCTTGAGTTCGTCGAACAGCAGCGCCTGCAACTGCTTGGGCGAGTCCAGATTGAAGGTGCGGCCCGCCAGTTCGGTGGCCTTCTGCTGCGCGGCCAGCATCCGCTTGGACAGGTCGGCGCTCTGCCGGCGCAGCTCGTCGCCGTCGATCATCACGCCATTGGCCTCGATGCGCGCCAGCACCGGCACCAGTGGCATCTCGATGTCGCGGTACACGCTCTCCAGGCCCGGCTCCGCGGCCAGCCTCGGCGCGATCGCGCGATGCAGGCGCAACGTGATGTCGGCGTCCTCGGCGGCATAGCGGGTGGCGTCATCGATGGCCACCTGCGAGAACGGAATCTGCTTGGCGCCCTTGCCGGCGACGTCTTCGTACTTGACCGTGTCGTAGCCGAGGAAGCGCTTGGCCAGGCTGTCCATGTCGTGGCGGTTGCTGCCGGAGTTCAGCACGAAGCTCTCCAGCATCGTGTCGTCCGCATAGCCCTGCACATCCACACCATGGCGACGCAGCACGTGCA
The DNA here is from genome assembly GCA_047600885.1 of Pseudoxanthomonas sp. GTDB lineage: Bacteria > Pseudomonadota > Gammaproteobacteria > Xanthomonadales > Xanthomonadaceae > Pseudoxanthomonas_A. Next base: position 1,037,305 of record JASGKE010000002.1, read on the forward strand.
GGTCGTACTTGCCGTGCTGGCCCAGCTTGCGCTTCGCCGGATCCGCGAGCACCGGTGCGAGCGCCTCCAACACCAAGGTGCGATCGAGCTGGGCGGGCGCACCCGGATAGTCGTGCCCGACCGGCACGTACACGGCCTTGCCGGTTTCGGTCGCGAAGCTCAGGCCGACCAGATTCGCCTGCATCGGGTCGAGGCTGTCGGTCTCGGTGTCGAACGCGAATTCGTCGGTCGCGCGCAGCTGCGCCACCAGGGCCTCCAGTTGGGCGGCGTCGGTCACGGCGGCGTACTCGCCCGCCACGCCCAGGGCGGCATCCACGACGCCGTCATCGACCGTCGCCGTCGCTACGCGTCCGGTGCCGCGCGCGCGGCCGGGCTCCTTCTCCGCGATGATGGAGGCATCGCCGATGCCACCTTCGAGCTCCTTCAACGCCTGGTTGAAGCCGTAGCGCGCGTAGAGTTCGCGCAACGCATCGACATGGCGGTCGCGCAACGGCAGCGTTTCCGGGCCGCCGTCCAGCGCCACGTCGGTCTTGATCGTCACCAGCGTGCGGTTGAGCGGCAGGCGCGGCAGCGCGGCGCGTAAGTTGTCGCCGATCTTGCCCTTGATCTCGCCGGCCTTCTCGATGATCGCGTCCAGCGTACCGTACTCGCCCAACCACTTCGCTGCGGTCTTGGGCCCGCACTTCTCCACGCCAGGCACGTTGTCGACGGTGTCGCCCATCAGGGCGAGGAAATCGACGATCTGCTCCGGTCGCACGCCGAACTTCTCGATCACCGATTCGGTGGAATCCAGCCGGCTACCGCTCATCGTGTTGACCAGCGCCACGCCCGGGCGGACCAGCTGGGCGAAGTCCTTGTCGCTGGTGGAGATAGTCACCTCCATGCCTTGTGCCGCGCCCTGCAGCGCAAGCGTGCCGATCACGTCGTCGGCTTCCACGCCGTCCACGCGCAGCAGCGGGAAGCCCAGCGCCTCCACGATGCGGATCATCGGTTCGACCTGCGCGCGCAGGTCCTCGGGCATCGGCGGACGGTTCGCCTTGTAGTCCGCATAAAGCTCATCGCGGAAGGTCGGCCCACTGGCGTCCAGGACGAAGGCGACGTAGTCAGGCTTGTCCTTCAGTGTGGCGCGCAGCATGTTCACCACGCCGAACAGCGCGCCGGTCGGCTCGCCCTGCGCGTTGGTGAGCGGGGGCAGCGCGTGGAAGGCGCGGAACAGATAGCTGGAACCGTCGATCAGTACGAGTCGTGTCATCCCCGCATTCTACGCCGGGCCCCTGCACGCGGCGTCACGCGCAGGCCGGCGCAATCGGCGCATAATCGGGACGACCTTCCCCCGACAGGACGCCGCGATGAACCGCATGACAACCCTTGCCCTGCCGTTGTCCTGCCTGCTGGCGATGGCCGGTTGCGCTTCCACCGGCGGCAATCCGGCCGACGTGGACCTGGCCAACGCGCAGGTCGCCGTGCGTACCGAGAAGAACGGCGACACCATCGAGGAGTACCGCGTCGCGGGCAACCTGCGCATGGTCAAGGTCACGCCGTCGCGCGGTGCGCCCTATTTCCTCTACGACTCCGACGGCGACGGCCGCCTGGACAAGAGCAAGGACAACAGCGACATCTCGCCGGTGTACTGGAAGCTCTACGGCTGGTGACGGCCCGCGCTCAGCGGATCACCAGCACCGGCACCCCGCAACGTGCCAGCACTTCGCTGGTCTGGCTGCCCAGCAGCAGGCGCCCCAGCGCGCGGCGTCCGTGCGATGCCATCACGATGAGATCGCAGCCCTCGCGCTCCGCGGCCTCCACGATGGCCTCGGCGGCGTAACGATCGGCCACATGCAGGGTGGCCGCGTCCATTCCGATGCCCGCGGCCTGGGCGGATGCGCCGGCCAGCACCTTGCGCGCGGCTTCTTCACGGGCGGTCTGGAACTCCGGCATCGACGTACCCACCGCGCTCCAGCCGAGCGCATCGTCGAAACCGGTGTTGATGGGCTCGCTGACGGTCAGCACGGTGGCCCGCGCCTGCAGTTTCGACGCCAGCGCCAAGCCGTGCTCCACGCCCTTGCCGGCGAGTTCGGAGCCGTCCGTCGCGATCAGGATATGCCGGTACATGCCGCACCTCATGACGATGGGATGCGGCCATTACACGCCCGTCGGGCTTAGTGCGCCGTGATCTGGATCAATCGGGCGCGCTACAGCGCCTGCAGGTTCGCGTAGGCCAACACCAGCCACTTGCTGCCTTCGCTGTCGAAGTTCACCTGCACGCGCGCATGCGCCCCGCTGCCCTCGTAGTCGGTCACCACGCCAGCGCCGAACTTGGCGTGGGTGACCGTCTGGCCCAGCTTGAGCCCCGGCGTTTCGAGGCTGGCGTGGCCTGCGACCGGACGCGTGGCGAACCCGGAAGCCGCGCGGCTGACCTGCACGCGCGGACGCACTTCGTTGACCAGCGAAGCCGGGATCTCGCGCAGGAACCGCGACGGGATGCCGTACATGTCCTGTCCGTGCAGCCGGCGCGCCTCCGCGAACGTCAGCACCAGCTTCTGCCGCGCACGGGTGATGCCCACGTAGGCCAGGCGGCGCTCCTCTTCCAGCCGGCCGCTCTCGTCCAGCGAGCGGTTGCTCGGGAACAGGCCTTCCTCCAGACCCACCAGGAACACCAGCGGGAACTCCAGGCCCTTGGCCGAATGCAGCGTCATCAGCTGCACGCCATCCTCGCCCGCCTCCACCTGGCCTTCGCCGGCCTCCAGCGCCGCGTAGGACAGGAAGGCGACCAACTCGCTCATGCCTTCGGTGGTTTCGTCGTCGTCGATGCGGCGCACGAAACGCGAGGCCACCGATACCAGTTCGTCCAGGTTCTCGGTGCGGGATTCGGAATCCAGCCCACCGCGACTCTCCTTCGTCCAGTGCTCGCGCAGGCCGGACCGAACCAGCACGTGGTCCACGCGCTCTGCCAGATCCATCTCCGCGGTCTCGCCCGCCAGTTGCTCGACCAGCGACAGGAACGCGGCCAGTGCGTTACGCGCCCTCCCGGCCAGTTCCGTGCCCTGCGTGGCCAGCATCGCCGCACCCCACAGCGACACGCGCGCGCCGCGCGCGAGGCGGCGCACTTCGTCCAGCGTGCGTTCGCCGATGCCGCGCGCCGGCGTGTTGACCGCACGCTCGAACGCGGCGTCGTCCGCCCGGTTGGCGACCAGGCGCAGATAGGCCAACGCGTCCTTGATTTCGGCGCGCTCGAAGAAGCGCATGCCGCCGTAGACGCGGTACGGCAGCTGTTCGGACAGCAGCGCCTCTTCGAACGCGCGCGACTGCGCATTGCTGCGGTAGAGGATGGCCGCGTCGCCCAGGCTACCGCCTTCGCGCACCCACTGGCGGATGCGCTCGACGACGAAACGCGCCTCGTCCATCTCGTTGTAGGCCGCATACAGGTCGATCGGCTCGCCGTCGCCGGTATCGGTCCACAGCTGCTTGCCGATACGTCCCGGGTTATGCGCGATCACCGCGTTCGCCGCGCCCAGGATGTTCGCGCTGGAGCGGTAGTTCTGCTCCAGGCGGATCGTCTGCGCGCTGGGGTAATCGCGCAGGAACTGCTGCATGTTCTCGACCTTCGCGCCGCGCCAGCCGTAGATGCTCTGGTCGTCGTCGCCCACCACGAACACCTGTCCCGTATCGCCGGCCAGCACGCGGATGAAGGCGTACTGGATGGCGTTGGTGTCCTGGAACTCGTCCACCAGGATCTGGCGGAAACGCGCGCGGTAGTGCGCCAGCAGCGCCGGGGTGTCGCGCAGCACTTCGTGGGCGCGCAGCAGCAGCTCGGCGAAATCCACGAGGCCGGCGCGGTCGCAGCGTTCCTGGTAACCCGCGTAGACCTGCCGGCGCACGTCCAGCCAGTCGTCATTGGGCGCGGGCTGGATGTGCTCGGGACGTCGGCCTTCGTCCTTCTGCTCGTTGATCCACCACGCGAGTTGCTTGGGCGGGTACTTGCCCTCGTCCAGCTCCATCGCCTGCACCACGCGCTTGACCAGCCGCTGCTGGTCGTCGCTGTCCAGGACCTGGAAGGTCTCGGGCAGTTTCGCTTCCTGCCAGTGCAGGCGCAGCAGGCGGTGCGCGAGGCCGTGGAAGGTGCCGATCCACATGCCGCGGCTACCGGTGCGCAGCTGCGTGTCGGCGCGCGCGCGCATCTCGCCGGCGGCCTTGTTGGTGAAGGTCACCGCGAGGATGCCGTGCGCGGGTACGCCGTGCACTTCGTTCAGCCAGGCGATGCGGTGGGTCAGCACGCGGGTCTTGCCGGAACCGGCGCCGGCGAGGACGAGGTAGTGGCCGGGCGGGGCGGAGACGGCCTCGCGCTGGGCCGGATTCAGGTGGTCGAGCAAGTGGGAGACATCCATCCGCCCATTTTACGGCCTGCGCCGCCCAGGGCCTGAGACGGCATGCGGTTCAGGCGAGCTCGGCCACCTGCATCGAGACCTGCTTGCGGCCCTCGTCGAGCCATTGGCTGCCCGCTTCGACGAAGCCGTGGCGGGCGTGGAACAGGCGCGAGGGCTCGTTCGGCGGCACCACGTTGAACTCGCAGGTGACGCGCGGAATGCCCTGACGGCGGGCGAGCGCGAACAGGTCCGCGTACAACGCGGAGCCCAGCCGGAGCCCCTGCGCCGCGGCGTCGACGACGATGCGGTCAACGTACAGGAAATCGGGATAACGCGCGGCGAACCAGCCGAAATTGTCGTTGCGATAGTCGGCGCCGGCGCGCATGGCCAGCAGGAAGGCCACGACACGATCTTCGAGCACGGCCACGCGGTGATAGGCGGACAGCGCCGCCAGCGCGCGCGTCCTGTCCGCATCCATCGGGCTGGTGTGGCGGACTTCGGCCGCATTCAAGGCGACGATGGCCGCGATGTCGGCCTCGACCGCATCGCGGATCACGGGCGCGACCGCCGCCATGGCGTCAGTGCGCAGCGTGCTTCGACGGCGCGCCGGTGCTCATGACCTTGTCGGTGTACGCGATGCCGATTGCCGACAGGATGAAGGCGCCGTGGATGATGGTCTGCCACATCACCGCCGTGGTGGTGACCGACGTGCACTTGGCGGCAGCCATCGTGTAGCCCGCCTTCAGCGCATTGGCTACCGCATCCAGCGAGGCCAGGTGGTCCGGCGAGCCGCACAGCGGCAGGCCCAGTTCACCAGCACCGATGAAGGTCTTCAGCAGGTGGACCGAGGAGATGCCGATGATCGCCATCGCCAGCTTGACCTTCAGCACCGATGCGTTGACGTGGCTCAGCCATTCCGGCTGGTCCGGGTGGCCTTCCAGACGCAGGCGCGAGACGAAGGTCTCGTAACCGCCGACGATGACCATGACCAGCAGGTTCGAGATCATCACCACGTCGATCAGGCCCAACACCAGCAGCATGATCCCCTGCTCGGTGAGGTTGTTGGCGTCCAGCACCAGGTGCTTGAGCTCCTTGAGGAACAGGAACACGTAGACGCCCTGCGCGATGATCAGACCCAGATACAGCGGCAGCTGCAGCCAGCGCGAAGCGAAGATCAGGTTGGGCAGGAAGCCGAGGCGGGCGCTGGTGGGCTGCGACATGGGCCGGGAACAGTGATTTCCAAGGATGGCGCAGGGTAACGGCCGAATTTGACGCTGCCAAGTCCGCGGCCGCCGCTAGACTGCGGCTCTCCCCCGCGAGGAACCGCCATGATCGACCTCTATTACTGGCCCACGCCGAACGGCCACAAGATCACCCTGATGCTCGAAGAGCTGGCGGAGGCCGGCGCGAAGCTGGACTACCGCATCGTCCCGGTGAACATCGGCAAGGGCGACCAGTTCAAGCCCGAGTACCTCGCGTTCTCGCCGAACAACAAGATGCCGGCGATCATCGACCACGCCCCCGCCGACGGCGGTGAACCGATCAGCGTGTTCGAGTCCGGCGCCATCCTGCTGTATCTGGCCAACAAGACCGGCCGCTTCTTCGGCGCGGACACGCGCCAGAAAGTGGCGGTCAACCAGTGGCTGATGTGGCAGATGGGTGGCCTGGGGCCGATGACGGGACAGTACGGCCACTTCACCGTCTATGCGCCGGAGAAGATTCCCTACGCGATCGATCGTTACACCCGCGAGGTGCAGCGCCTGCTCGGCGTGCTGGATACGCAGTTGGCGAAGCACGCCCATATCGCCGGCGACGACTACAGCATCGCCGACATGGCCACGCATCCATGGGTCAACGCCTACGACAAGGCACCGCTGGACCTGACACCCTACCCCGCCCTGCAGCGCTGGCACGCGGAGATCGCCGCGCGGCCGGCCGTGCAGCGCGCGTATGCGCTGAAGTCGCAGGTGAATCCGAACGCTGGCCAGCCCCTCAGCGACGAGGAACGCAAGCACCTGTTCGGCCAGGGCGCGCCGAAGGCCTGAGAACCCGCGGCGTTCGCGTCATAATCCTGGACTGACCGGCCCTGCCGCCCGAGAAGTCCCATGCGCCTTGCCCTGCTCGCCCTGATGACCGTCGCCACCGCCCTGCCCGCCCACGCCGAAAAGCTCACCCTGGAAGCCATCACCGGCAGCGCGCCGCTGTCGGGCCCCACGCTGACCAAGCCGCAGATCGCACCGGACGGCACGCGGGTGACCTTCCTGCGCGGCAAGGACAGCGACCGCAACCGGCTGGACCTGTGGGAATACGACGTCGCCAGCGGACAGACGCGCTTGCTGGTGGACTCCTCGGTGGTGCTGCCGGGCAAGGAAGTGCTGAGCGACGAAGAAAAGGCGCGCCGCGAGCGCCAGCGCATCGCCGCGTTGTCCGGCATCGTCGACTACCAGTGGTCGCCCGACGGCAAGGCGCTGCTGTTCCCGCTTGGTGGCGAGCTGTACGTCTACGACCTGGCGAAGACCGGCAAGGCCGCCGTGCGCAAGCTCACGAACGGCGGCGGCTTCGCCACCGACCCGAAGCTCTCGCCGAAGGGCGGCTACGTCAGCTTCATCCGCGACCGCAACCTGTGGGTCATCGCCCTGGCCGACGGCAAGGAAGTGCAGTTGACCCGCGACGGCAGCGACACGATCGGCAACGGCGTGGCCGAGTTCGTGGCCGACGAGGAAATGGACCGCCACACGGGCTACTGGTGGGCGCCGGACGATTCGGCCATCGCCTTCGCCCGCATCGACGAAACCCCGGTACCGGTGCAGAAGCGCTACGAGGTCTATCCCGACCGCACGGACGTGGTGGAGCAGCGCTATCCGGCGGCCGGCGACCACAACGTGCTGGTGCAGTTGGGCGTGATCGCACCGAAGACCGGCGCCACGCCGCGCTGGATCGACCTTGGCAGGGACCCCGACATCTACCTGGCCCGCGTGGACTGGCGCGATCCGCAACGCCTGACCTTCCAGCGCCAGTCGCGTGACCAGAAAACGCTCGAGCTGATCGAGTCCACGCTGGCGACGGCCCAACAGCGCACGCTGGTGACCGAAACCTCGAAGACCTGGGTGCCGCTGCACAGCGACCTGCGCTTCCTTAAGGACGGCCGCTTCCTGTGGTCGTCGGAGCGCAGCGGGTTCGAGCATCTGTACATCGCGTCGGAAGACGGGTCGAAGCTGACCGCGCTGACGCAGGGCGAGTGGGTCGTCGACGGCCTGCTGGCGATCGATGAAGCGGCCGGTCTGGTCTACGTGAGCGGCACCCGCGATGGCGCCACCGAGACGCACGTCTATGCCGTGCCGCTGAGTGGTGGCGAGCCGCGCCGGCTGACGCAGGTGCCCGGCATGCATGCGGCCGCCTTCGCGCGCAACGCCAGCGTCTATGTCGACAGCTGGTCCAGCGACACCACGTTGCCGCAGATCGAACTGTTCAAGGCCGACGGCACGAAACTGGCGACCCTGCTCGCCAATGACGTGACCAACGCCTCGCACCCGTATGCGAAGTATCGCGCGGCGCACCAGACGACGACCTACGACACGCTGACGGCCGCCGACGGCACCACGCCACTGCACTACAGCCTGATCAAGCCGGCCAATTTCGACCCGAAGAAGAAGTACCCCGTTGTGGTGTTCGTCTATGGCGGCCCTGCTGCGCAGACAGTGACGCGCGCCTGGCCCGGCCGCAGCGACGCCTTCTTCAACCAGTACCTGGCCCAGCAGGGCTACGTGGTGTTCTCGCTGGACAACCGCGGCACGCCGCGCCGCGGCGCGGCCTTCGGTGGCGCGCTGTATGGCAAGCAGGGCACGGTGGAAGTGGACGACCAACTGCGCGGCGTGGCGTGGCTGAAGTCGCAACCCTTCGTCGACCCGACACGCATCGGCGTGTACGGCTGGTCCAACGGCGGCTACATGACGCTGATGTTGCTGGCCAAGCACGATGAAGCCTACGCGTGCGGCGTGGCGGGCGCGCCGGTCACCGATTGGGCGCTGTACGACACCCACTACACCGAACGCTACATGGACCTGCCCAAGGCGAACGAGGCGGGCTACCGCGAAGCCAGCGTGTTCACCCACGTGGACGGTATCGGCGACCACAAGCTGCTGCTGATCCACGGCATGGCCGACGACAACGTGCTGTTCACCAACTCCACCAAGCTGATGAGCGAACTGCAGAAGCGCGGCACGCCGTTCGAGTTGATGACCTACCCCGGCGCCAAGCACGGCCTGCGCGGCAGCGACCTGTTGCACCGCTACCGCCTGACCGAGGATTTCTTTGGCCGCTGCCTGAAGCCGTAAGCGTTCAACGGGGAACCCCCGGAGCCCGCGCATGCACTCGACCACCCCGCCCCCCTCCACCTGGCTGGGCCGTAACTGGAAGTGGTGCGTGCCGGTCGTGGCGGCGCTGCTGCTCGCCCTGTTCGCGGCTTTCATCTTCGGAATCCTCGCGCTGGTCTTCGGCGCGATGAAGTCTTCCGGCCCATACCAGCACGCGATGGCGCGGGCGCAAGCCGATCCCGCCGTGACGGCCGCGCTCGGCACGCCGATCCAGGCCGGCTGGCTGGTGCAGGGGAACTTCAGCAGCAATGGCCCCGACGGCGAGGCCAACCTGGCCATCCCGCTGGACGGCGCGAAGGCCGAGGGCACGTTGTTCGTCGTCGCCAAAAAGCGCGCCGGCGAATGGCGCTACGAGACGCTGGCGGTGAACGTGGACGGCGGCGAGCGGATCGTGCTGGAGGACCCGGCGACCTCCACCACCCCTTGAGCCCATGAAGCAGAAGGCGGCCGTTGGCCGCCTTCTGAGCAAATCAGGGCGATCGCGCGATTATTTCTTCGGCGCCGGTTCCGGCACCACGATGGACGGGTCCACCGGCGTGCCCGGCGGCACGTAGATCGCCACGCCTGCGGCCTGCTTCTGGGTGGTGGGAATGCCCATGCTCAGACCACCGCCCGAGTGGCGGCCGTAGCTGCCTGCGCCCACGGACATACCGACGGGCGAGCCGCTGGAACCCACACCGAGCAGGACAACACCGTTGGCGCCGAGGGCGGCGGCTTCGCGCTTCAGGCGCGCCACCGCGGCGTCGGTCTGGCCCTGGGTGCCGAAGCCGACCGCGCTCTTGGATTCCAGCTGTGCGATCTCCTGCGCCCCGACGGGCGGCGTGCGGTAGATCTGCACCTGGGCGGGATCGATCGGCGCGCGCGCCTGGCCCAGCATGACCTTGGAGCTGCCGGCACACCCGGCGATGAGCGCAGCGGCGAACACGATGGCGGCGATGCGGAACGACATGGCGGCTTCTCCCGGTGGCCTTGCGGCGATCTTCCGCCGCACCGCCTGAATACTGGCATATCCCGTCGCCGGGCGGCGGCGCGGGGCGGCGGGTTATCATTTCACCCTGACCATGCGCCTGTTTCCCGCACGATGAGCTCCGCTCCCGACCTCCCGCCCGCGCCGCAGCGGCTGGCGGTCGACTACATCCATGCCCCCGGCCCGCAGGCGCTGCTCGGGATGCCCGAAACCCTGGCCGTGTTCGGGTTCGGCGCGCTGGCGCCAGCCACGTCGGCGATCGACGATGCCCGCTACCTGCACGTGCCGCTGTCGCCCTTGCGCGAAGCCGCGGCACCGTACGAGGTGTGGCGCTCGACCGGGCCGGTGGCGACCGGGCGTGAGGGCGCCATCCGCTACAGCCAGGACGGCGCGCTCCAGTTCGGCGTGCTGGAGTGGGAAGAACCGGAAGGCGGCATCCTCCATGCCAGCGCGCACGCCTACGCCGCCCTGATGGCGTTCTGGCGGGACAGCGGTTATCCGCACCTGCTGCGCATCTGGAACTACTTCGACGCCATCACCCTGGGCGACGGCGACACCGAACGCTACCGGCAGTTCTGCGTCGGTCGCGTGCAAGGCCTGGGCGACGTCGATACGCGCACGCTGCCCGCGGCGACCGCCATCGGCAGCCGCGACGGGCGCCGCGTATTGCAGGTGTACTGGCTGGCCGCGCGGGAACCCGGCGTGCCGCTGGAGAACCCGCGCCAGGTGAGCGCTTACCGCTACCCGCGCGAATACGGCCCGCAGTCGCCGAGCTTCGCGCGCGCCCTGCTGCCGCCGTCGCCGCAGGTACCGCTGCTGCTGTCGGGCACGGCCAGCATCGTGGGGCATGCCTCGCAGCACGCCGACTCGCTGCGCGCGCAGCTGGACGAAACGCTGACCAACCTCGACAGCCTGCTGGGCGCCGCGCGCGAACGCGCGCCGACGCTGGCCCCGCACCTGGACGGCACCTCGCGACTGAAGATCTACGTGCGCGACGCGGCCGACGCCGACGCGGTCGCCGCGCAGCTGGAAGCGCGCCTGGGCACGCGCGTGCCGTGGCTGATGCTGCATGCCGACGTCTGCCGACGCGAACTGCTGGTGGAGATCGAAGGCATGCACGGCGTCGGTGCTTGAAGCGTGGGCTACGCGTCCGCATAGTGGACGCATGAGGCGCCGCACCGCGCGCCGGGTCGCGGAGGACATTCGATGGGACTGATCAGCCTGCTGTGGGGCATCGTGGCGATGATCCTGATGGTCCTCGCGCTCATTCCCCTGCTCGGGGCCGCGAACTGGCTGGTGATCCCCTTCGCCGCCGTCGGCGCGATCATCGCGGCGGTCGGCATCCTGTTCACCCGCACGGAGAATCGGGGCCGCGCGAAAGCCGGGCTGGTGCTCAACGGCATCGTCATCATCGTGGGCATCGTCCGCCTCTCGCTGGGCGGCGGTGTCTTCTGATCCCGGGCCGGACGCAGCGTTCCACGCTGCGACCGCCGGTCGCAGGCCGGCTCCCGCCCCACGGGCGTATCATGCGGCGCTCTGCCAGGAGCCCGTGATGGCCTATCCCTATACCCGCCCGCGCCGCATGCGCCGCGACGAGTTCTCCCGCCGTCTGATGCGCGAGAACGTGCTGACCACCAACGACCTGATCTACCCCGTGTTCGTGCACGAAGAGAAGGGCCGGGTGCCGGTGGCGTCGATGCCGGGCGTGGAGCGGCTCTCGATCGACGAGCTGTTGCGCGTGGGCGAGGAAGCGCTGGAACTGGGCGTGCCCGTGCTGGACCTGTTCGGCGTGCCGGATCCGTCGGCGAAGACGGCCGACGGCCGCATCGCCTGGGACGAAGACGGCATCATCCCGCGTGCGATCCGCGCCTTGAAGGCGCGCTTCCCCGAACTGGGCGTGATGACCGACCAGGCACTGGACCCGTACACCACGCACGGCCAGGACGGGCTGATCGACGACACCGGCTACATCCTCAACGACGAGACGATCGAGGCGCTGGTGAAGCAGTCCCTCGCGCATGCCGCCGCTGGCGTGGACATCCTCTCGCCCAGCGACATGATGGACGGCCGCATCGGCGCGATCCGCGAGGCGCTGGAGAAAGCCGGCTTCATCAACACCCGCATCATGTCGTACGCCGCCAAGTACGCCAGCGCGTTCTACGGCCCATTCCGCAGTGCGGTGGGCAGCGCCGGCAACCTGGGCAAGGGCAACAAGTTCACTTACCAGATGGATCCGGCGAACTCGAACGAAGCGCTGCACGAGATCGCGCTGGACCTGGACGAAGGCGCGGACATGGTGATGGTGAAGCCTGGCCTGCCGTACCTGGACGTGATCCGTCGGGTGAAGGACGAATTCGGCGTGCCGACGTTCGCCTATCAGGTCAGTGGCGAGTACGCGATGATCAAGGCCGCGGCCGCCAACGGCTGGCTGGACGAGAAGGCCTGCGCATTGGAAGCGCTGACCGCATTCAAGCGCGCCGGTGCTGACGGCGTGCTGACTTATTTCGCGCTGGACGCGGCGCGCTGGCTGCGTAGCGGCTGACAGCCGTCGCAGGCAGTGAAGAAACGGGAGCCTTGCGGCTCCCGTTTCCGTTCCTGCATCAGAAGCGGGCTTCCAGCCCCAGCATCACCGTGTCGGCACGGTTGAACTCGCAATCGTTGTAGTCGTCGCAGTCGTCGTAGTAGTACTCGTCCGCGTAGACGAACGCGGTGTAGCCCAGGCTGACATTGAAATGGCGATTGATGTCCACGCCGATGGCCAGACCCGCATAGCCGCCGTCGGTGGAGAAGTCGCCGCCGCCGGGGAAGTCCTGCTCCGCATCGAAGTAGCCGCCGCGGACCACCGCGAACCACGGGCTATCGCCGAAGTTCATGCGCGCGTTGGCGCCCACGGCCTTGTAGGTCGCCTTCGGGAAGCGATAGCCGCCATCGGTGGTTTCATCCAGTCGGCCACCCGACAGCTCCACGCCCACCTGCGCCCAGGGGCCCGCTTGCCAGCGGTAGCCCGCATTCACGGCCACGGCGTCCTGTTCGACGTCGTCATAGATCCAGCCCTGGCCGACCTGCGCGCCCACGAAGAAGCCACCGTTGTCCTGCTCGCGCGCCGGCGGTGCAGTCGGTGCGACGTAGGGCGCCGGTGCCGCAACCGGTGCGGGGGCAGGCGGTGCGGCAACGGCCTGCGTCGGCGCGGCCGTCGGCTGGGCGGGTGCGGGTGCCGGGGCCTCCTTCTTGCGGAAGGCATCGTAGGCGGGCGACACGGACTGCGCCTGGGCGTGGAACGCGAAGGCGAGCAGCGCGAAGGGCAGGCAACGGGACAGCGGTTTCATCGAGTTTCCCCTTTCGGTCATGGTGATATCCCCGCGTCCTTGCGGTACCGGCGGGGCGGATGGTGTGGTGCAACTGCAGCCGGGCGAAGGCACGCATGCGAGCACCCGCTCGCGTTCGGGCGGATGTCCTCGTAGCTAGCAGGTTTCGATGGATGGCGGCCCGACTCCCCAGTCCAGCCTGCCTGTCGCCTTGATCCCTGGCGCCCCCTTCCGGCGGCGGCACAGTGAAGGCCGGAGGCGCCGCCTGTCAAGCCAACGGTCGTGCGCGGTAGACTCAGAACGAAGCGACGGCCCTCCGCGTTCGCGGCGCGTCGTTGCGGCGATATTCCTTTCCTTCTGTCGACGGGGTCCTGCGCCATGTCCAGCCATCGCTACGCCGTATTCGGCCATCCCGTCGCCCATTCGCTATCGCCCCGCATCCACGCGGCGTTCGCGCGCCAGGTCGGCATCGCGCTGGAGTACACGGCGATCGATACCGCGCCGCACGACTTCGTCGCCACGCTGGACCGGTTCGCCGGTGAGGGCGGTGCAGGCGCCAACGTCACCCTGCCGCTGAAGGAAGCCGCGTTCGCGATCTGCGCGCAGGCGACCGACCGCGCGCGTCGTGCCGGAGCGGTCAACACGCTCACCCGCAACGACGGCCAGTGGCACGGCGACAACACCGATGGCGCCGGCCTGGTGCGCGACCTGACCGGCCGCCATGGCCTGGACCTGCGCGCGCGACGCGCGGTGATGATCGGCGCAGGTGGTGCGGCGCGCGGCGTGGCACCCGCCCTGCTCGATGCCGGCGTCAGCGAGCTGATCATCGTCAACCGCACCCCGGAGCGCGCCGACGCGCTCGCCGACGCGCTCGGCGAACCGGACCGCGCGCACTCGCGCTACTGGGATGACCTGCGCAACCTCGGCGATTTTTCGCTGATCATCAACGCCACCTCGGCCGCCCGCCAGGACCAGGGCGAGTTCACCCTGCCCTTCACCCTGGCCACGCCGCGCACCCTGGCGGTGGACCTCAACTACGGCGAAGCCGCGATTCCCTTCCTCGCCTGGGCGCGCGCCGCCGGCTGTCACGACGCGGTCGACGGCTTGGGCATGCTGGTCGAACAGGCGGCCGAAGCCTTCGAACACTGGCATGGCGTGCGCCCGGAGACCGATGCGGTCTACGCCGCGCTGCGCGACAAGGACAAGGTGCTGGTGACGGCGGATTGAGCCCTCCCGACGCATAGCGCGATAACCTGCCCTGCACCCTCGAATGGAATGATCCTTGGACGGCTTCCTCACCCAACTGCTGACGATGCTGGGCTACCAGTTGCCCGAACTGCTGGCCTGCGTGGCCGGCGTCGCGATGCTGGCGATGTGGGCGCCGGCGGCGCCGGGCCGGTCGCTGGCGTTGGCCGGCACGGTGCTGATGCTGGTCGCCGCCGTGCTGCGCGCGGCGATGAGCATCTGGCAGACCTGGCTGATCAGCAGCACCGCCGATGGCTACGCGTCGATCAGCGGGATGATGTCGGTGATCGGTGCGATCGGCATGCTGCTCGGCGTGGCGTCCTCCGCCGGGCTGGTGATGCTGGCCTGGGGCGCCAGCAAGGCGATGCAGGCGGCCCGCGCGGCCGCCTAGGCGATAACCGCATACCCGCGGCGCGAATCGGAATAGCTGGGCGACGCACAGGCGGCTAGCATCGCCGCATGATCCGACGATGGCTGATCCTTCTTTTCTGCCTGGCCGCCCTGCTGCCGGGTGTCGCGTGGGCGCAGGGCCAGTTCAAGGTGCTGGTGGTCGCCATTCCCAATCGCTACCACCACGACTACGCCGTGGTCGCCAAGCCGCAGTTCGAGCGGATGGCGCAGATGCATGGGTTCGATCTGACCTGGTCCTGGAACAGCACGCCATTCGACGGCGACCTGTCGCCGTACGCCGCCATCGTGATGCTCAACACGCCCGGCGATGAGCTGAAGGGCGCGCAGAGCGACAAGCTTGAAGCCTATGTCCGCGCTGGCGGTGGGGTGATGGCGGTGCATCGTGCGTTGATCTTCAATCCGCCGGGTGAGTGGCCCTGGTTCGAGCGCCTGATCGGTCGCACGTTCCGCATCCACCCGATGGTGCAGACGGCCACCGTACGCGTGGAAGACCCCACGTTTCCCGCCGCGTTCGGTCTGCCGCCGCGCTGGGTGTGGACGGACGAGTGGTACGAGTTCAATGCACCGGTCACGCGCGGCCTGCGCACCGTGCTCAGCGTCGACGAGCGCACATACGACCCCACGCGCATCTGGCCAGGGCAGACGGCGAACGGCATGGGCGAGCAGCATCCGGTGGCGTGGTACCACGTGTACGACGGCGGGCGCGTGTTCGTCACTGCGCTGGGCCACACGCCCGCGCTGTACGACGAACCGCTTTACCTGGCGCACCTGTACGGCGGCCTGTGGTGGGTCGCGACCGGCAAGGGAATCGCGACCGCACGCTGACGCGTCAGTCGGTCACCGACGTGGCGCACAGCTGCAGCCGGGCGCAGAGGAAGGCCAGGTGCGCCTGTGGCGTGTCCGCGCCGTCGTAGGGCAGCACCGTCCAGCGCTCACGCGCCTGCATGGCCTCGCCTGGACGCGAGCGTGCGGTACGGCGCATGCACTTCCATTTCCAGTAGGCCGGCGGCGATATCGGCGCCGTGGTCGAGATAGAGCTCGACCTGCCCCTGCTCGGGATGGATCGCTGCACGCGGTTGGTGATCGAAACGGATGACGAACGCCTGGCCCTGCGCGAAACCGGCCATCCAGCCCGCTGAGGGCTGCAGGAACACCTTGCCGCGTCGGGTCGTCGCGCCTTCCGTCGGCGAGAACGCGAACACACCATCCACGACGTGCCACGCGGGCGCCTGGCCTTGTGCCGCGTCGATGCGTACATCGCGTGCGTGGGCGACCGGCACGTAAACGCGCGTGGCGGCCGAGGTGCGCGTGTTGAACCACAGGTCGCGCGCGATCGGGCGCTCGCGGATGTTGCGCGCCAGCGCGGTCACCTCGAGGGTGGCGGGGTCCGCAGGATCGAAAGCGAACGACTTCAGCAGCCGCACGCCGGTGACCGGACTGTCCATGCCTTCCAGCACCAGCCGGTCAGGCGTACGTGCCACCACTCGTGTCTGCGCGAACGCCAGGTACGGGTCCGGTGGCCACACGGCTTTCGCTTCGCGACGCGCGGCGTTGGCGTGTTGGTCGGACCACCAGCCGCTCTGCGGGCCCAGCCATACGTCGTGGCCGAGGTAGCCGATGTCGTCGGCCATCGCCGACACAGCCGGGGTCGGTTGGGATGCGACCGGTTCGCCGATCTTGATCAGGTTCGGATGGCCGATCCGACCGAACGCCAGCACGCGGCCACCCAGGGCGGGCGTGATCTCGACCACCGCCTCGTGCGATTGCAGGCGGATGCGCTCGACTTCGGCAGCCTGCGCGTCGAAGGCTTCCAGGCACAGGGCCAGCACCACGGCGAGGGTTGCGTGCGTCCGCATACGCGGCACTACAGCACGCCGTCCCGCTTCACCGCCAGATAGCGCTCCACCAGCGCACCCGGGAGCTCGTCGGTGGTCACGTCCAGCACCATCACGCGATGGCTGCGCAAGGCTTCGTGCGCGGCCGTGCGCTGTTCCAGGTAGCGGGCGACGGCACCGGCATGGATCGCGCCCTGCAGGTCGCGCACGTCATGGCCGAGCGCGTCGTCCAGCGAGGTTTCGCGCAGGCTGGCCACGCAGACCAGGTGCCGGCGCTGCAGCAAGCGCACGGCCGCCAGCAGATCCTCGATGTCTTCGTCGCGCACGTTGGTCACCAGCATCACCAGCGCGCGGCGACGCTGGCGCAGGCTCAGCTCGGTCGCCGCCGCCAGGTAATCCGTGGCGACGGCGCGCGGCTGCAGGTCGTAGCTGGCGCGCAACAGCGTGTCGATGGCGCCCATGCCCCGCTGCGGCGCCACCCAGCGGCGGTCGCCACCGGTCGCGAGCAATCCCACGCCGTCGCCCTGCCGCAGGGCCAGGTAGGACACCACCAGCGAGGCGTTGAGCACATGGTCGAAATGGCCGAGCGCATCTTCGCGCGCCATCATCCGGCGGCCGGTGTCGATCAGCATCACCAGCTGCTGGTTCTTCTCGTCCTGGTACTCGCGCGAGATCAGCTTGCGCGAGCGTGCCGTCGCCTTCCAGTCGATCTGGCGCAGGCTGTCGCCCACGCGGTATTCGCGCATCTGGTGGAAGTCGGTGCCTTCGCCGCGGCGGCGCTTCAGGTGCGCACCGACCAGGCGCGAGGCCTGTTCCGCACTGAACAGCGCGAAGCGCGTCAGCGGGGCGAAGTTCGGGTAGACGCGCACGCGCTGCGGCGCGCCGGCCACGCGCGCCTGCCGCCACAACCACAAGCGCGAACGCAGCCGCAGGTGCACGCCTTCGAACACGGCATCGCCGCGTGCGGCGGGCTGCAGGCGGTAGGTGAAGCGCGTGGCCGACAGCGCCGCCAGCTGCAGGCGGCGCGGCAGACCCGAGGAGGGCCACCCGCCGGGATGCAGATCGAACACCTCCACCCGCTGCCGCACCCGCGATTCCAGCTGCAGAGCGACCTCACGCTCGATCCCCAGCGGCAAGGCCTCCGGCACTTCGCGCACCACCTCGGGTGTCGGCCGTCGGCGCAGCCACGCACCGTCGAGGACGGCCACCACCGCGATCGCCGCGCCCACCAGCTGCCACTGCCATAGCGGCCAGGCCAGGAACGGCACGGCGAGCCCGGCCAGGCCCCAGGCCGCGAGCAGCAGGATCAGGAGCGGTGCAGGCCTCACGCGTGCGATTCCTCCGCGGCGCGCGGTGCGGCGTCAGGGGCGCACGGCAGGATCATTTGCGGGGCGCGTCCACTTTCGCCAACAGCGCGCGCAGGGCGTCGTCGGGCGACTGGCCTTCGATCTGCAGTTCCGGCGCCAGGGTGATGCGGTGGCGCAGCGCGGGACGGGCGATGTCGCGCACGTCGTCCGGGGTGACGAAATCGCGCCCCTGCAGCACCGCCTGCGCACGCGCCGCACGGACCAGCGCCAGGCTGCCGCGCGGACCCGCGCCGAGGGCGATGCCCGGCCATTTGCGCGTCGCCGCGACGATGCGCACGGCGTAGTCGATCACCTGTTCGTCCACCTGCACGGCGGCGGTGTCGCGCTGCATCGCGATGATGTCGTCCGGCCCCAGTACGCGCTTCACCTTCGACAGGTCGAAGTCGGCGGCGGTGCGGCCGGTGGTGATCGCGTCGACCATGCGCTTCTCGTCCTCCAGCGCGGGGTAGTCGATCAGCACCTTCAGCAGGAAGCGGTCCAGCTGCGCTTCGGGCAGCGGATACGTACCTTCCTGTTCCACCGGGTTCTGCGTGGCCAGGGTGATGAAGGGCGGCGAGAGTTCGAAGGACTTGCCCTCGATGGTCACCTGACCCTCCTGCATCACTTCGAGCAAGGCGGCCTGGGTCTTCGCCGGCGCGCGGTTGATTTCGTCGGCGAGCAGGATGTTGGTGAACACCGGACCGCGGCGGATCTTGAAGCTCTCCGTCTTCGGATCGTAGACCGCGTGCCCGCTGACATCGCTCGGCATCAGGTCGGGGGTGAACTGGACGCGTGCGTAGGTCAGCTCCAGCGCCTGCGCCAGCGCGCGCACCAGCAGCGTCTTGCCGAGGCCGGGCACACCCTCGATCAACACGTGGCCGCCGGCGAGCAGCGCGATCAGGATCTGGTCCAGCACATCGGCCTGGCCGATGAAGGCCTTGGACACCTCGTCGCGCACGGCATCGGCGCGGGCCGACAACGCATTGCCGGGCGTCGGCGGAAGCGCGGGGGGCGCGGCAGCGGTCTCGTCGTTCATAGGCGGTTTCTCAGTTGGATCAGCAGGGAGATGCGGTCGCGGAACGCCGGCCGGTCGTGCGAGGCGGGCGCGTTGAGCGCGGTACGGATGCGGTCGGCGGGCACGCCGGTGCGCTCGGCGATGGCGGCGACCTGGGGTTCGCCCGACAAGGCGGCGGCGACCGGGTCGCGGCGGCGCAACCGGGCCAGGAACGCCTGGCGCACGGCGGAATACAGCATGACGCCGCGCCCGTAGCGGTAGAGATGCTCGCCGCTGGCGCGGACGTGTTCGAGCAGCGAGCGTCGCTCGCCGGCCGGTGCCGGCACCGGCGGGCCGAAGCGCTGCATGCGCATCCACAGCCAGGCGGCCAGGGCGAGCATCAGCGGGATCCACACCATCCAGCCGCGAACCAGCAAGGTGCGCCACAACGTCGGCATCTGCGCCGCGTAGACCAGGTGCATGGTGCCCTGGCCGTAGTTGGGCGCCAGCACCTGCCGCGCCAGCGCACGATGCGGACCGTCGCGCAGTCCACCCTTCGGCGGCGCGCCGAGCGCATCGCCCAGCGGCGGCCGGGGCTCGGCATTCATCAGGAAATCGACATCGGCCAGCACGTCGACGTGCCCGCGCCCGAGCGAGAGCCGCGCATAGACGAAGCCCGCCTGCAGGTCGCCCCACGAAATCTCGGGTACGACGCCGTCGAAGGCGAAGCGACGCCCGCGGCAGAACTCGACGTGGTGGTCTTCGCCCTCGACCTGGAAGGCCTCGCAGTCGGGCGTTTCCTCCACCAGCCACACGGAGAGCTGGTCCAGCAGCTCCGCATGCGGCGTCTCTTCCTCGACCAGGGCCTCGTCGTTGGTGCGCAGCGGCGTACGCACGATCAGGTGCCCGCCGCGCTCCACCCACGCCAGCAGCGCCTCCGCCTCCGGCGGCGACAACGCGCGCGGGTCGTTGAAGAGCAGCAACGTGTCGCGCGCGCCGAGGGCGTTGTCGTCCAGCATGAGGCGCTGGCGCGCATTCACCTTGATCCCGTCGGCCTCGAGCGTCCGCGCCAGTGCATACAGCGGGTTGTACGCGGCTTCGCCATTCGGCGGGAGGTACAGCGTCTTTTCCACGCGGACATAGGTGTGGAAGAACCACGCCACGACCAACCCTAGCAGGACGAAGGCCACGACCAGGCCGCCGCCGACGATGCGCCCGTTGCGACGCGCGGTCATGACGCCCACCCGTAACGCTGCTGCAGTTCGCCCACCAGCGCATCGAATTCGTTGTCGGCCGGCAGGCGCTGGCCGTAGGCCGCGTACTGCCACACGCGGACCATCAGCGCGAACGCCTGCCGGTCTTCGGCCCGGGGCATGCGCCGCGATGCCCGCAGGCATTCGGCCTCCGTCGCGCCCGGCGGCAAGGCGATCTCGGCGCGCGCGCTCATGCTCTCCACGCTCGCGCGGTAGAGCAGCGCCAACGCGTGCCGCGGACGGCCATCGCGCCACAGCGCGCGCGCGGCGGCGGCGATGTCGTCGGGCAAGGTCTCCGGCAACACCAGCGCCTCCACCTGCGGGCTGTCCCGGTGCGGCGCCGGTGCGCGCGAGATGCCGCGCATCCACGGCCACCAGTAACGCGCCGTGGCCAACAGCACGATGACCAGCACACCGGCCACCAGCCACAGACCCCATTCGCCGATGAAGGCGAAGAAGTTGGCCAGGGCCATCAACAGCGGGTTGCCGCTCAGCGAGAAGTCGCTCTTCTTCCGCTCCTGCTTCTTTCGCGGTTCCCAACTTCCCTCGACGCGCTTGCGATCCAGCAGCGGGTCCTTGTACGCGCGGTCGGCGGCGTCGCGGAACGCGCGGTCATCGACGCGTTGGTCGCCGAACACGATCGGCAATGTGGGCGGTGTCGGTTTCTCCGGGGCGGGCGCGTCTTTCGTTGGCACCGTCGGCGGCGGCCCGCCGTGACGTTCCTGTGCGCCCGCGTGACCGGGCAGGCCCGCCAGCAGTACGGCGGCGAGCAGCACCGGCACCGCGGCAGCCAGCCGCGCGCGCAGTTTGCGGAACACGATCTCCACGTCCCAGGCTTCGATCTCGGTGCGGCGGTTGAGGTACAGGCCGAACCCCGCACCGATGAAGAACGGCTCGGTGACGCTGACCGCAGCCCACAGCAGGGCGTTCCATCCCAGGTGCAGCCACACGGGCCATTCGATGGCCATGATGCGGAACGCCGCCTGCATGCTGTCCGGCAGCAGGTCCTGCGGCAGGTAGACCAGCACCGCCGCCACGCCGCCGAACACCAGCGCAACGGTGAACAGCTGGCAGATCAGCGTCAGCAGGAACGCGGTGCCGTACGCCTGTCCGCCGAGCACGCGGCGACGCTGCCCCAGGCGTTCGCCCTGCACGCCTTCCAGCAGATCGATGGGCATGTACAGGGAGCGCACGGGGCTCAGCCGGCGCCAGGTCAACAGGTGCAGCATCGTGCGCACGCCCCACTGGCGCTGCGCGCGCAAGGTCTCGCGCGTGCCGGGCACGCTGCCGAAGACCGCGCGCGAGATGACGTACAGCGGTACGCGGTCGAACACCGGCTTCAGCCACCACATCAGCAGCGCGGCCAGCCAGAATGCGTCGATCAGCCACGCACCCAGGTTGAGCAGGACGAATACCGGCACCGTCAGCCACAGCCACGGCGTCCAGATCGCCCCGGCGTGGCGGCGTACCAGCGCCATGCCCAGCTCGATGGCCTCCCAACCCGAGCGCGCGCGCAGACGGACGGTGAGCTCCTCAATCCTCATCGGCCACCCCACGCCCACCGAGTCCCAGCCACAACGCCACCAGCGTCCACAGCACACCGGACACGCTGTACTTCACCACCGCTGGGATGGATTGCGTCGAGGACCAGAACGCCTCGATGAAGGCCGCGACCAGCAGCATGAACGCCACGCCCAGGCACAGGCGCGCGCCCTTCGTACCGGCGATGGCCAGCGCATCGATGCGGCGATGGCGGCCCGGCGCGATCAGCGCCAACCCGAGGCGCAGACCGGCGCCGCCGGCCAGCACCAGCGCGGTGAGCTCGAACGGGGCGTGCCCGCAGACGAAGCGCCACAGCGGATCGCCATAACCGATCTGCTGCAGGTGACCGAACACGGTGCCGATGCCGATGCCGTTGGCGATCAGCACGAACAACGCGCCCACGCCAGCGACCAGTCCACCGGCGAAGGTCTTCAGGCCGATACTGATGTTGTTCCAGATGTAGACGCCGAACATCTGCCAGTCCGAGCCGCTCTCGCGTCCCAACGCGTGGCGCGGATCGCTCGGGTCATACATGCGCTCGTACATCGCGACCTGTTCGGGCGATGCGAGGCTATACACCAGTTCCGGACGCAGCTGCAGCAGCACGAACATCAGCACCAGCGGGAACACGAACGCGACCGTGGCCACGGCCATGCAGCCGGCTTCGCTGCGCACCAGCCGCGGGAAATCCGCCAGCAGGAAGCGCGCCGCCCGCTGCCAGCGCGGGGCGGGTGTGCGGTAAAGCACGCCGTGGCCCTGCTGCATCAGCGCCTGCAGGCGATCCACGACCACCGGGCTGTAGCCACGCGCGCGGGCCAGCGCCAGTTGCTGGCAGATGCGGCGGTA
Source organism: Pseudoxanthomonas sp. (assembly GCA_047600885.1). Lineage (GTDB taxonomy): Bacteria > Pseudomonadota > Gammaproteobacteria > Xanthomonadales > Xanthomonadaceae > Pseudoxanthomonas_A. Next base: position 1,059,783 of record JASGKE010000002.1, read on the forward strand.
GCGCGCCGGCACCTCCTCGTCGGTCAGCACGCCGGTATTGCGCTCCTTGCGTGCCCGCCGCGCGCTTTCGCCGCGGGCCAGCAGCCAAGATTCGAACGCCACCCATTCGGCCTGGTGGCGGGCCACGAACTGCTCCTGCCTCATCGCCGCCCCAACAGCCAGTTGGCCATGCCGTACAGGCGCTGCACGCCGACCTGGCCGCGCGCGCCGGTGACCGGCGCCACCAGGTTGGCGAGTTCTTCCTGCCGCGACGGCGTCAGTTGCGGAGCGCGCTCGCCGAAGGCGACGACCGCGCCCTGCTCTTCCGGCAGCAGACCGGCCGGCGGTGCGAAGACCTCGTTCGCCGGCGCCGGCGCATACTCGCGCTCGCCGGTCGCGTGCACCACCAGCGTACCAGCGACCATATCGCCGAGGCGGCGCGCATGCGTGTCGGTCAGGCACGACACCAGGCCGGCGGCATAGCCGAAGGGCAGCATGTCCACGGTGCGCAGCAGGTTGCGGGTGATCGCCGCCAGCCAGCCCACCGGCGCGCCATCGGCGGCGACCACACGCAGCCGCAGCGCCTTCTTGCCGACCGTCTGTCCCTGCCACACCGCCTCAAGCACGATGGGATAAGCCCAGAACAGCAGGAACATCCCGATCAGGTAGAGGCCTTCGCCGGTCTTGCCCAACAATGCCAACACCATGCCCAGCACGCTCAGCAGGCCGAAGCGCACCATCAGGTCGATGCTCCACGCCAGCGCGCGCGGCACCGGGCCGGCGGCGGGCAGATGGAGGGGAACGCCCTCGGGCGTAACGACTTCGCGGTAGGTATCCAGCATCACGCCCTCACCGCGCGCATGACAGCGCGATGACCGCGGCCGGAACGTTGTGGTTGGACGGATGCATTCCGCTGTCCATGCGACTTCCCCATGCCCGACTTTAGCCGGACGCGCCACGCTTGCCCAGCCGCACTACACTCCGCCCTCGTGGACATGGCTTTCTCCTGCCGATCGGGTTGCGCAGCGTGCTGTACCGCGCCATCGATCACGTCGCCGATCCCCGGCATGCCGCAGGGCAAGCCGGCGGGCGTGCCGTGCGTGCAATTGGATGAGGCGCTGCGCTGCCGGTTGTTCGGGCGTCCCGAGCGGCCGGCGTTCTGCGGCACGCTGAAGCCCGGTCCCGACATGTGCGGGGCCAGCCGGCAGGAGGCGATGGCGTTGCTGGCGGCGCTCGAACGCGCTACCGCCCCCGGCCCGCGCACCTTTCCCCACGGAGAGACGACATGCAGCGGACCTGGAACCTGATCCTGGCGCTGGCGGTCGCCGCCACGCTGATCGCACAACTGGTGCTGCTGTTCGTCGGCGGCCAGGACGTGAACACCGCCACCGCCGCGGCCCCGGTCGCGCTGCCGACCACGCTGCTGCGGTTCTTCAGCTACTTCACCGTGCAGAGCAACCTGCTGGTGCTGGCGGCGGCGATCAGCCTCGTCATCGATCCCCGGCGCGATGGCGCGGTGTGGCGGGTACTGCGGCTGGATGCGCTGCTCGGCATCGCAGTGACGGGCGTGGTGTCGGCCACCTTGCTGGCCGGCCTGATCCATCCGGTGGGCATCGGCGTGTGGATCAACATCGGCTTCCACCAGTTTTCCCCCGTGTGGACACTGGTGGGCTGGCTGCTGCTGGGCCCGCGACCGCGCATCGACCTGCGCACCGTAGGCTGGGCCTTCGCATGGCCGGTGGCGTGGCTGGCCTACACGATGGCCCATGGCGCGCTGACGGGCTGGTATCCGTACCCGTTCCTCAATGCGGACAAGCTCGGCTACGGCCAGGTAGGCATCACCCTGGTGGTGATCCTGGGCGCCGCGCTCGCCACTGCCTTCCTGCTGCGGGCCGTCGAGCGCTGGCTGCCGCCGACGCGCTGACCGCCGTCGCTCACGCTACTTGCGTGGAGATCCACCAGGTGGTGCCACCGGCATCGCGAAAACCGCCGCGTCGATCACCATCGCCCTTCTCCTCGGGCGCCTGCACCGGCTCGGCGCCGGCGGCCAGCGCGCGTGCCCAGGTGGCGTCGACGTCCGGCACGTACACATGCACGTGGCTGGGTACGGCCGGCCAACCCTCCATGCCGTCGGCCAGCATCAGCACGGTGTCGTCGATGCGCACTTCCGCATGGCCGAGGCGGTCGCCCATCGGATGCATGCGCAGCGGTTCGGCGCCGAAGACGGCCACGAGGAGGTCGATCGTGCGCTGCGCGCCATCGACGACCAGGTACGGTGCGGCCGAGGTGTAGCCCTGCGGTTTCCAGGCCATGCGGATTCTCCCGCGGCGCGACAGGCGCCGGTGATGCTCAGGCGATGGGCGGCGGCTGCAGGTACTGGTCCTTCAGCCGGACGTAGTGGCCTGCCGAATAATGCAGGCTCTCGATTTCCTTCTCGGTCAGCCTGCGGGCGAAGCGGGCGGGATTGCCCAGCCACAGCTCGGCCTCGCCCACCACCTTGCCCGGGCCGAGCACCGCGCCGGCGCCGAGGAAGCCGTACTTCTTCACGGTGGCGCCATCGAGGATGCAGGCACCCATGCCGATCAGGCACAGGTCCTCGATGGTGCACGCATGGATGATGGTGCCGTGGCCGATGGTGACGTCGGCGCCGATCAGCGTGGGATAGCCGGCCTTGTTGTACGGGCTGTGGTGGCTGACGTGGACGATGGTGCCGTCCTGCACGTTGGTGCGCGCGCCGACGCGGATGAAGTTGACGTCGCCGCGCAGGATCGTGCCGGGCCAGACCGAGGCATCCTCGGCCAGTTCGACATCGCCGATCACAGTGGCGGCCGGATCGACATAGACCCGCGGGCCGAGGACGGGAAAGCGGCCAAGATAGGGGCGCAGGGCGGTCAGAGTGGCGGTCATGCCCGGATTGTAGTGCGCCCGCTCGGAAGGGAAGGCATACACTCGGGCGATGACGACCTTCCCGCATGCCGCCACCACCGCCGCGAACGCGGCCATCACCGCTGCCCATGCCGCGATCACGGCCGCGACGGCCGGTGAGCATGCAGGCGCCACCCCGCCCGCGCCTGCGGAGGCTCCGGCCCGGGAGACGCAGGCCTCCGATCTTGCGCCGACGCTGGACCGCTTGCGCCAGGCCTGGCAGGCCCGCAAGCCCGACTACGCGCAGCGTCACGACGACCTGCAGCGGCTGCGCGATGCACTGAAGCGCCGGCTGCCGGAGATGGCTGACACCGTCGCCGCCGATTTCGGCCACCGTTCGCGCCACGAGTCGCTGATCGCCGACGGCATGACGGTGCTCAACGAGATCGACCACCTGGCTTCGCACCTGCGCCGCTGGATGAAACCGCGCCGCGTGGGCGTGGGCTGGCGCTTCTGGCCAGCGCGCGCCGAAGTGCGGCAGGCGCCGGTCGGCGTCGTCGGCGTGATCTCGCCCTGGAACTACCCCGTCAACCTGGCGCTGATTCCGCTGGCGACCGCGATCGCGGCCGGCAACCACGTCTACCTGAAGCCGTCGGAGCACACGCCGCGCACGACCGAATTCCTGCGCTCGCTGCTGGCAGAGGTGTTCCCGCTGGAACGCGTCGCCGTGGCCGCCGGCGGTGCCGAGGTGGCCGCGGCGTTCGCCGCACTGCCGTTCGACCACCTGGTATTCACCGGCTCCACCGCCGTGGGCCGCAAGGTGATGGCGGCGGCGGCGCCCAACCTCACGCCGCTGACGCTCGAACTGGGTGGCAAATCGCCCGCCATCGTCTGCGACGACTTCCCGGTGGAACAGGCCGCCGCGCGGTTGGCCACCGGCAAGTGGTTCAACGGCGGCCAGACCTGCATCGCCCCCGATTACGTACTGCTGGTGGGCCGCAGCCGGCGCGATGCGCTGGTGCAGGCGTTGCGCGAGCAAGTGGCGGCGCGCTACGGCGACCTGTCCGATGCCGGCGACTACACCCGCATCATCAACGACGGCCAGTTCGGCCGGCTCGAAGGCTACCTGGACGACGCCCGCCAGCGCGGCCACGAGGTGATCCCGCTGGCCGTCCACCACGACCGCGCGCAACGGCTGTTCGCCCCGGCGCTGGTGCTGGAGCCCGGCGATGACGCGAAGGTGATGCAGGACGAGATCTTCGGCCCGATCCTGCCCATCCGCACGGTCGGCTCGCTGGACGAGGCCCTGGCCTACGTCAACGCGCACGATCGCCCGCTGGCGCTGTACCCGTTCAGCCACGACCGCGCGCGCGTCGAGAAAATCCTGCGCGCCACCCTGGCCGGCGGCGTGACCGTGAACGACACCGTGCTGCACTTCGGCATCAATGCGCTGCCGTTCGGCGGCATCGGCCCCAGCGGCATGGGCGCCTACCACGGGCGGGCGGGCTTCGATGCGATGAGCAAGGCGCTGCCGGTGCTGTGGCAGGCGCGGCGCGCGGGCAGCGATCTGCTGAAGCCGCCGTACTCGAAGGTCGCGCGGTTCATCGACTTCATCATCCGCTGACCGCATCGCGGACATCGCGGGCGGCGGCTGTCCGCGACCTCGTCGAGAATCGCCCTTCCCGTTCGTCGAACGGGAAGACGCCCACCTGACGGACCGCCATGTCGACCCCGACCCCGCCTGCCAAAGCCACCCGACGCGAATGGATCGGGCTGGCCATCATCGCCTTGCCCTGCATGGTCTATGCGATGGATCTGACCGTGCTGAACCTCGCGCTGCCGGCGATCAGCGCCGAACTGGACCCCAGCGCCAGCCAGTTGCTGTGGATCGTCGACGTGTACGGCTTCCTCGTCGCCGGCTTCCTGATCACGATGGGCACGCTGGGCGACCGGATCGGCCGGCGCAAGCTGCTGTTGATCGGCGCGGCGGCGTTCGCGGCGGCCTCGGTGATCGCGGCGTTCTCGCGCAGCGCGGAGATGCTCATCGCGATGCGCGCCCTGCTCGGCGTGGCGGGTGCGACGCTGGCACCGTCGACGATGTCGCTGATCCGCAACATGTTCCATGACGAGCACGAGCGCCAGTTCGCGATCGGCGTGTGGATCGCGGCGTTCTCGGTCGGTGGCGCGATCGGCCCGCTCGTCGGTGGCCTGCTGCTGCAATGGTGGTGGTGGGGCGCGGCCTTCCTGGCGGCGGTGCCGGTGATGGTGCTGCTGCTGGTGCTGGGGCCGAAGCTGCTGCCCGAGTACCGCGACCCCGAGGCCGGCGCGCTCGATCCGCTGAGCATGGTGCAGTCGCTGTTCGCGGTGCTGGCCGTGGTCTACGGACTGAAGCGCATCGCGGAGTACGGCGCCGATATGCGCGGGATCGCGGTGCTGCTGGTCGGCATCGTGCTGGGCGTGCTGTTCGTGCGCCGGCAGAAGCACCTGGCCTATCCGTTCCTCGACGTGACCCTGTTCCGGCGGCCAGCATTCTCGGCGGCCATCGTCGCCTATGCGCTCGCGGGCCTTTCGATGATGGGCGTGTATATCTTCATGACCCAGTACCTGCAGCTGGTGCTGGGCCTGACCCCGCTGCAGGCCGGCATCGCGACGGTGCCGTGGTCGCTGTGCTTCACCTTCGGCTCGCTGCTGGCGCCGCGGCTCGCACGGCACTGGGGCGCACGCCGGGTGATGGTGCGCGGCCTGCTGCTGTCGGCCGTGGGCTTCGGCATCACCGCGCTGGTCGTGCCGCCGTATGGGCTATGGATCCTGATCGCCGGCATGCTGGCGATGAGCCTGGGCATGGCGCCGGTGTTCACCGTCGGCAATGAACTCATCATCACCACCGCGCCGCCGGAACGCGCGGGCGCGGCCTCCGCCTTGGCCGAGACCAGCGCCGAACTCAGCGGCGCGCTCGGCATCGCCGTGCTCGGCAGCGCCGGCATGCTGGCGTATCGCCTGTGGTTGGACCCCGCGCTGCCGGCGACGCTCGGCGACACCGACACCACGCGCGCGCTGTCCACGCTGGGCGGTGCGGTGACGGTAGGCGGCGAACTCGGGGGGGCCGCCGGCGCAGCCGTCGTCGACACCGCGCGGACCGCGTTCACCGGCGCGATGCGCGCGATCGCCGTGTTCGGCATGGCGATGATGCTGCTGGCCGCCTGGATGGCCGCGCGGCTGATGCGCGACGGCGAGGGCGAAGCGCACGGCGCCGTGGTGGCCGACGAGCCCTCGGGCGCCTGACCGGCGGACGTGGCTTAGAATCGCCGCCATGAAGATCGCCAGCTGGAACGTCAATTCGCTCAACGTGCGCCTGCCGCACCTCACCCAGTGGCTGGGCGCGTTTGCGCCGGACATCGTAGGCCTGCAGGAAACCAAGCTGGAGGACCACCGCTTCCCTGACACCGCGCTGGCGGAGCTGGGCTACCGCAGCGTGTTCGCCGGACAGAAGACCTACAACGGCGTGGCGCTGCTGGCGCGTGAGTCCATCGGCGACGTGCAGGTGGGCATTCCCGGTTTCGACGATGAGCAGAAGCGGGTGATCGCCGCGACGGTGGGCGACGTGCGCATCGTCAACCTGTACGTGGTCAACGGCCAGGACGTGGGCACCGACAAGTACGCTTACAAGCTGCGCTGGCTGGACGCGGTGCACGACTGGATCGCCGCCGAACTGCAGGCGCACCCGAAGCTGGTGGTGATGGGCGACTTCAACATCGCGCCGGACGACCGCGACGTGTTCGATCCGAAAGTCTGGAACGACGGCCACATCCTCACCTCCACCGCCGAGCGAGGCGCGCTGCAGCGCCTGTATGCGCTGGGCCTGCACGACGCCTTCCGCCTGCACAGCGACGAGGCCAACGTCTACAGCTGGTGGGATTACCGGATGGGCGGCCTGCGCCGCAATCTGGGCCTGCGCATCGACCTGACCCTGGTATCGGACGCATTGCGTGGAAACGCGGTGGAATCGGGCATCGACCGGGAACCGCGTACCTGGGAACGGCCGAGCGACCACGCCCCGGCGTGGGTGCGACTGGGCGGCTGACCGACGAAAACGAAGAAGGCCCGGCAGATGCCGGGCCTTCTTCTTGCCACGGGCCTTGGGTGCGTCTCGAACGCGCACGCGGCCGCAGCGGAACCCCGATCTAGCGGGCGCGTCCCCGGCTGAGCAGGTTCACGATCAGCAGCAGGACCACCGCGCCGATGAAGGCGGTGATGAGGAAGCCGACCCACCCGCCGCCCAGGCCCAGGCCCAGTGCCGGCAGCAGCCAGCCGCCGAGGAAACCGCCGATGATGCCGACGACGATGTTCAGGATGATGCCCTGCGAACCATCGCGCTTCATCACGATGCTCGCCAGCCAGCCGGCGACGCCACCCACGATCAGATAGATGAGAAAATTCATGCGTTGCTTCTCCCTTGTTGGACAGAACCCCATGGCGCGGGGCACGCTTGAATCTTTACCTCCCGGCGTGAAACCACCGTTAACTCACATGGGGGACGCCTCCTTGCCTGCGCTGGATACCGCCAACGTCGCGCGAATGCACGCCGTGCTGCACCACGGGCGCGCACGCGCATGACGACGTGGCGCGACGCGCCCGCCGACGAACACGTCGACGGCATCGCGCTGTGGCTGCTGCCGCACGCGCCGCGGCAACGCGGAGAGCCGCAAGCACGCGCGTCGCTCGCGCGCACGCTGGGGTTTGCGCCAGAGACGTTGCCCATCACCCGCGACGCGCAGGGGCGGCCGCACTTCATCGCTCCGCTGCACCATCTGGAAACCGGTTGGAGCCACAGCGGCGAAGCGCTGCTGCTCGCACTGGGCGAAGACGTGGAGTTGGGCGTGGACATCGAACGGCTGCGGCCGCGACCGCGCGCGATGGAACTGGCCGAACGCTTCTACCATCCGGAGGAAACCGCGTGGCTGCGCACGATCGGCGACGACGATGCGCGCCTGCTCGCTTTCGTGCGCCTGTGGTGCTGCAAGGAGGCAATACTGAAGACGCACGGCCAGGGCATTTCCTTCGGCCTGCACCGCTTCCACGTGGCGCTCGACGACGGAGCCCCGCGGGTGGTGGCCTGCGATCCGGGCCTCGGCCGACCCGATGATTGGCACCTGCACGAGTGGGCGCCGCGACCGGATTACCGCGCCGCGCTGGCCTGGCACCCACGGGGCCGGCGCGAAGGCCTGCGATAATGGCGCAATGAACGACACCGCCTTCCCCGCCGACCTGCGCGACACCCTGCACCGCGGGCTGACGACCCTCGGCCTCGATGCCGACGCGCTGGCGCCGCGCCTGCTGGCCTATCTGGCCCTGCTCGACCGCTGGAACAAGACCTACAACCTCACCGCGATCCGCGACCCGCGCGAGATGGTCACGCGCCACCTGCTGGACTCGCTGGCGATGCATCCGTTCGTGGAGGATCTCGCCGCCCGCGGCGGCGCCCTCGCCGACCTCGGCACGGGACCGGGCCTGCCCGGCATTCCGCTGGCCATCGCAAAACCCGGCCTGCGCGTGACCCTGGTGGAAAGCAACGGCAAGAAGGCGCGCTTCCTGCGCGAAGCCGTGCGCACATTGAAACTGGAGAACGCCCGCGTGGCCGAATCGCGCGCCGAGGCGCTCGAGGAACCGCAGGCGTACGACGCGCTCACCGCGCGTGCACTGGACGTGCTGGCCGGCATCATCGAGGTCGGCGGCCACCTGCTGAAGCCCGGCGGCGCGTTGCTCGCGATGAAGGGCGTGCGCCCCGACGACGAGATCGCGGCCCTGCCGGCCGGCTGGTCGGTGGCGACGATCGACGCCCTGACCGTGCCCGGCCTGGTCGGCGAGCGCCACATGGTGGTCGTCCGCCGCGACTGACGCGCACCGCGCCGGTGCGCGCGGCGTAACTCCTTGATATGACTGAGCGCATGCCGACGCTGCGGCACGGGATCGTGGCCTGATGACCGGGCGCGGCCCGTCCATGCGTTGGGATGATTTCGCACGCCCGCTCCCGACCCCCCATAATCCCCGACTCACCCCGTAATCGATAAGGCGCCCTCGCATGGCCCGCATCATTGCCATTGCCAACCAGAAAGGCGGAGTCGGCAAGACGACCACCGCCGTGAATCTCGCCGCCGCGCTCGCACGCGCGCCGCAGCGGGTGTTGCTGGTCGACCTGGATGCGCAGGGCAACGCGACGATGGGCAGCGGCGTGGACAAGCGCGAAGTCGAAGCCTCGACCTGCGACGTGCTGCTGGGCGACGTGGAGGCGAAGGCCGCGGTGGTCACCACCGCCGAAGGCTTCGACCTGATGCCGGGCAACATCGACCTCACCGCCGCCGAGATCCAGCTGATGGACTCGGATGGCCGCGAGCAGCGCCTGAAGAGTGCGCTTGAAAGCCTGCGCGGCGATTACGACTTCATCATCGTCGACTGCCCGCCCGCCCTGTCGCTGCTCACGCTCAATGCGCTGACCGCCGCCGATTCCGTGCTGGTGCCGATGCAGTGCGAGTACTACGCGCTGGAAGGCCTGTCCGCATTGATGGAAACGATCGACGCGCTGCGCACGCGCCTGAACCCGGGCCTGGAGATCGAAGGCGTGCTGCGCACGATGTTCGACATCCGCAACAACCTGGCCAACGCCGTCTCCGGCGAACTGACCACGCATTTCGGCGACAAGGTGTTCCGCACCATCGTGCCGCGTAACGTGCGCGTGGCCGAGGCGCCCAGCCATGGCCAGAGCATCGTCGGCTACGACCGCGCTTCGCGCGGCGGCGTGGCCTACCTCGGCCTGGCCGGCGAGATCCTGCGCCGCCAGGCCGACCGCAAGAAGCAACAGCAGCACATGGAGCACGCGTAATGAGCGCCCCGAAGAAGCGCGGCCTGGGTCGCGGACTGGAAGCCCTGCTCGGCCCGAAAGCCGCCGAGACGCCCCCGCCGGAAGCCCAGCCGGGCGAAGCGTTGCGCACCCTGCCGGTGGCGCAGCTGCAACCGGGCAAGTACCAGCCGCGCATGGCGATGGACCCGTCCAAGCTCACCGAGCTGGCCGAGTCGATCAAGGCGCAGGGCGTGATCCAGCCAATCGTCGTGCGCGAGCTGTCGCCGGGCAAGTTCGAGATCGTCGCCGGCGAACGCCGCTGGCGCGCCTCGCAGGAAGCCGGCCTGGCCGAAGTGCCGGTGGTCGTGCGCGAACTGGACGATCGCACCGTCATCGCGATGGCGCTGATCGAGAACATCCAGCGCGAAGACCTCAATCCGCTGGAAGAGGCGCAGTCGCTGCAGCGCCTGATCAACGAATTCTCGCTGACCCACGCCGAGGCCGCCGAAGCGGTGGGCCGTTCGCGCGCCGCCGTCTCCAACCTGCTGCGCCTGCTGGAACTGCCGCCGGCCATCCGCGCCCTGCTGGAAGCGCGCCGCCTGGAAATGGGCCACGCCCGCGCGTTGCTGACGCTGTCGCCCGACCTGGCCAGCAAGCTGGCGTCGGACGCCGCCGAACAAGGCTGGTCGGTGCGCGAAGTGGAACACCGCGCGCAGCAGTTCGCCGCCGGCAAGGTGCCGGTCAACGGCAAGAAAGCCAAGCCCACCAAGGCCGCGCCGCAGCCTGACATCGCCTCGCTGGAAACCGAACTGTCCGAGAGCCTGGGCACGCGCGTGACCATCGCCCACGGCCGCGGCGGCAAGGGCAAGCTGATCATCCAGTACACCGACCTGGACACGCTGGACGGGGTGCTGGACCGGCTGCGGACGCGGGCGTGACCCTGAAGTCCCCTGTAGGAGCGACGTAAGTCGCGACCGCACGCTTTCCGCTGCCGGGATCACGTGATGGAAGCGAGGCGGCCACGCCATCGCTATCGAGCAAGCACCCCGGCGCTCATGCCCCACGGTCGCGACTGACGTCGCTCCTACAGAAGGCACTGGCCGCACCGCTGCATTACCATCCGGTTTCTGCTTTCGCCGGATGCCTGCCTTGAACCTCCGTACCGCCGCCCTCCTGCTAGCGTGCGCGCCGCTGCACGCGCTCGCCTTCGCGCCCTCCGACGCCGACCAGCGCTTCCAGGCGTTGTACGAGAAGGAATGGACGTGGCGGCAGGAACAGACCGGCCAGGCTGACGAGGACACCGACACCAGCGGCGACAACACCCGCCTGCCCGACGTCGGCGCCGCGGCGCACGAAGCGCGCCTGAAGGTGTGGGAGCAGGTCCTGAAGGACCTGGACGGCATCGATGCCACGCAGCTCTCGGCCGAGAACCAGATCAACTTGGCGATCTATCGCCCGCAGGTGGAGAACCTCGCCGCGGAAGTGCGCCTGCGCGCTTACGAAATGCCGTTCAACTCCGACTCCTCGTTCTGGTCGAACCTGTCGTTCATGGCGCGCCGGCAGATGAAGACAGCGGACGACTACCGCGCCTACGCCGCGCGCCTGCGCGACGTGCCGCGCCACTTCGACCAGCACATCGCCAACATGCGCGCCGGTCTGGCGCGTGGCTTCACCGTACCGCGCGCCGTGCTGGACGGCCGCGATGTCTCGATCGCCGCGGTGGCGGAGCAGCGCGATCCCGAGCAGTCGGCCTTCTACGCGCCGTACAAGAAGATGCCGGCCAGCATCCCGGCCGCCGAACAGGAAGCGCTGCGCAAGGACGCGCGCGCCGCGATCAGCGAGCAGGTCGTGCCGGCGTTCGGCACGCTGCTGACGTTCTTCCGCACTGAGTACATGCCGAAGGCGCGCACCACGCTGGCGGCCGAAGCGATGCCCGGCGGCAAGGACTTCTACGCGCAGCAGATCCGCGAATACACCACGCTGGACCTGACCGCCGAGCAGATCCATGCCATCGGCCTGAAGGAAGTCGCGCGCATCCAGGCCGAGATGCGGGAGGTGATCAAGCAGACCGGCTTCAAGGGCACGTTCGCCGAATTCCTGACCTTCCTGCGCACCGATCCGCAGTTCTACGCGAAGACGCCGCAGCAGCTGCTGGACCGCGCGGCGTGGATCTCCAAGCGCGTCGACGGCGAGGTCGGCAAGTACATCGGCACGCTACCGCGCGGTCGCTTCACCATCGTCGAGGTGCCCGCCGACATCGCGCCGTTCTGGACGGCCGGGCGCGGCGGCCTGGGCACCTACTGGCTCAACACCTACAACCTGCCTTCGCGGCCGCTGTACAACCTGCCGGCGCTGACCCTGCACGAATCTTCGCCGGGCCATTCGCTGCAGGCGGCGCTGGCGCAGGAACAGGGCGAGCAGCCCGCGTTCCGCCGCGACAACTACATCTCCGCCTACGGCGAGGGCTGGGCGCTGTACACCGAGAAACTGGGCAAGGAGATGGGCATCTACGAGACGCCCTACGAGGACTTCGGCCGGCTGACCTACGAAATGTGGCGCGCCGCCCGCCTGGTGATCGACACCGGCGTGCACCACAAGGGCTGGAGCCGCGACCAGGCCCTGGCCTACCTGCGCGACCACACCGCGCTGTCCGAGCATGAAGTCACCACCGAGGTGGACCGCTACATCTCCTGGCCCGCCCAGGCGCTGAGCTACAAGCTGGGCGAGATCGCCATCGTCCGCCTGCGCGGCGAGGCCGAGCGGGAGCTGGGCCCGAAGTTCGACATCAAGGCCTTCCACGACGCCGTGCTGAAGCAGGGCTCGGTCACCCTGCCGGTGCTGGACAGCCAGATCCGGGCCTTCATCGCGGCGAGCAAGGCCGCCCCCGCCAAGCCCGCCGTCGCCGCGCCCTGACAGGGTTCTCAGCCGGGCCGGAGACGCGGCCCAGCGCCGGACGCCCCTCCGGCGCCCCCACGCCCGCCAAGCCGGGCGTAAGTGGTTGCGGGGCAAGGGAAACCTCGGCATAATGCGCGGCTCGCTGCGTCCGGTTCGACCGGATCTGCGGCCGGAAATGCGATTCCGGCTTGTGTCTGCAGCGGTTTTCGACCGTATCGCGTGGTGTCCGTCCTGTCCTGCAGGCCGTCCGCCGGGCCGCCGTCTCCCGGGCTATGGGCGACACAATTACCTATCGAGGTGCGTATGTCCCGCGTATGCCAAGTCACCGGCAAGCGTGTGCAGACCGGTAACAACGTCTCGCACGCCAACAACAAGACCCGTCGTCGTTTCCTGCCCAACCTGCATGAGCGCCGCTTCTGGGTCGCCAGCGAGAACCGCTGGGTCAAGCTGAAAGTGTCCGCGCACGCGCTGCGCACCATCGACAAGAACGGCATCGATTCCGTTCTGGCCGAGCTGCGTGCCCGCGGCGAAAAGGTCTGAGGAGTAACTACACATGGCATCCAAGCGCGACAAGATCCGTCTGATCTCCTCGGCCAACACCGGCCACTTCTACACGACGGACAAGAACAAGAAGAACACCCCGGGCAAGATGGAAATCAAGAAGTACGACCCGGTCGTGCGCAAGCACGTGATCTACAAGGAAGGCAAGATCAAGTGAGCCCTGGGCGAAAGCCCGGCCCACGCTTCCCGAAGACCCGCCGCAAGGCGGGTTTTCTTTTGCCCGTCCGCCTGCGCAGAATCGGCACATCCCCCTTCCCGACGGAAGCGCCGCATGGAGTGGTCCTTCGGCACGGCCCTGCTGATCATCGACTGGCTGATCCGGCTGGCGGCGCTGTGGTGGATCCCCAGCCGCACGACCCCGGCCGCCGCGCGCAGCTGGCTGCTGCTGGTGGGCTTCGTGCCGCTGCTCGGTCTGCCGCTGTACCTGCTGCTGGGGCATCCCGTGGCTCTCGCGCGAACGCATCGCCCGCCAGGCGCGCGCCTCGGACGTGATCCGCGAGGAACAGCGCCCGCTCAGCGCCCTGCGCTGGACCCCGCACGACGGCGCCGCGGCGGAGATGGCGCCGCTGATCGAACGGCAGGGCGCGTTCATGCCGACCCATGGCAATGCGGTGGCGCTGCTGGACGACTACGAGGCATCGCTGCGTGCGTTGCTGGATGACCTGCGCGCCGCGCAGCACCAGGTCCACTTGCTGTACTACCTGATGTTCGACGATGCGGTGGGCGAGGCCGTGACCAACGCGTTGTGCGAGGCCGCCGCGCGTGGCGTGACCTGCCGCGTGCTGCTGGATGCCGTGGGCGCCAAGCGTGGATTGCGGGCCTACCGCGGCCGGCTGCGCGCCGCCGGCGTGGCGGTGCACGACATGCTGCCCGGCGGCCTGCGCTGGCGGCGCAGCGGCCGGATGGACCTGCGCAACCACCGCAAGGTGGCGGTGATCGACAACCGCATCGGTTACGTGGGCTCGCAGAACCTCGCCGGCGCGACCTTCGTGCCCGGCCATCCCAACCGCGAGCTGGTGGCGCGCGTGCAGGGGCCAGTGGTGTCGCACCTGGAGGCCGTGTTCGCCAGCGACTGGTACATCGAGACCGGCGAGCGGCTGGACGTGCAGCCGGACCTCTCTGTACAGGCGCAGGACGTGCCCGCGCAGCTGCTGCCCAGCGGGCCGGCGTATCCGTTCGAGAACGCGCGCGACACCGTCAACGCGCTGATCCACCTCGCCCGCCGCAAGGTGGTGCTGACCACGCCGTATTTCGTCCCCGACGACGCCACGCTGAGCGCACTGCGCATCGCCGCACTGTCCGGTGTGGACGTGCAGCTGGTGCTGTCGGCCACCAACAACCAGACGCTGACCGCGTGGGCGCAGCAGTCGTACTACGCCGAACTGCTCGCCTGCGGGGTGAAGATCGCGCTGTACCGGCCGCACTTCCTGCATGCCAAGCACCTCACCGTGGACGACGACATCGCCCTGGTCGGCTCGATCAATCTGGACATCCGCTCGTTCGCGTTGAATGCCGAGATCGGCCTGGTCTGCTACGACGCCGACGTGGTCGCGCGCATCCGCGCGATCGAAGCCGACTACCTGGCGCAGGCCGACATCGTGCAGGCGGAGGCATGGCAGCGGCGGCCGGGCTGGCAACGCAGCCGCGAAGGCATCGCGCGGCTGGCGGATTCGCTGATGTAGGCGACCCTCCCGGGGGCGACGCGGGCCATTCGCTACAATGTACGCATGAGTGAAGACACCCCGACCACCCCGCTGCCGCCCTGCGACCTCGCGATCATCGGCGGCGGTGCCGGTGGCGTGCTGGTGGCGATGCAGGCCCTGCGCCAGGCCACGACGCCGCTGCGCATCGTGATGATCGAACCGCGCGATGTGCTCGCGCAGGGCGTGGCGTATGCGACGACGCATGGCGAGCACGTGCTGAACGTGCCGGCTGCACGGATGAGCGCCTTCGATGACCGCCCCGCGGACTTTCTGGACTATGTCGTGGCGACCACGCCGCCCGGCGGCCCGGATCGCGATGCGCTCGCGCACGCCTTCATCGAACGCCGTCGCTATGGCGATTACCTGCGCGTGCGCCTGGGCGAAGCCATCGCAGCGAGCCCGGCTACCCTGCAGGTGATACACGACCGCGTCGAAGAACTCGAACCGAATACCGATGACGCGACCCTGCGCCTGGAAGCGCATGGCGTTCTGCATGCGAACGGCGTCGTGCTGGCGGTGGGCAACACGCCCAAGCCGCTGCCGGCCCGCGGCGCACCGCAGTTGCCGGCCGGGCGCTCGCTGCCCGCATGGGACTTCGATGCGATCAAGGCGATCCCGGTCAGCGCCGACCTGTGCATCGTCGGCTCCGGCTTGAGCATGGTCGATACCGTACTGAGTCTGGCCGACAACGGGCATGCGGGCACGATCCACGTGCTGTCGCGGCACGCGCTGCTCCCGCTGCCGCATTGCCACGGCGCGCCCGCCACCTACGATCCGGCGCCGCTGCAGACGATGGGCCTGCGCGCGCGCATGCGCTTCCTGCGCGATGCGGCGAAGCAGGCGGTCGGCGACGGGCTGCCGTGGCAGTCGGTGATGGAGCGCATCCGCCCGCACGGCCAGGCGCTGTGGCAGTCGCTGTCCCTGCCCGACCAGCGCCGGTTCCTGCGCCACGTGGTGCGCCAATGGGACGTCCATCGCCACCGTATCGCGCCGGAGGTGCATGCCCGCCTGCAGGCGCTGGTCGAACGCGGCCAGCTGCGCCTGCATCGCGGCCGCCTGGACACGGTGATGGCCGAAGGCCCCCGCCTGCGCGTCAGTACGCACGCCCGCGATGGCCGCATCGACGAGTTCGATGTCGACTACGTGGTCAACGCCACCGGCGTGGAGATGCGCGCGCAGACCATGCGCAGCCCGCTGCTGCACGACCTGCTGGGCAAGGGCCATGCGCAGGCCGGGCCGCACGGCATCGGCCTGAAGGCCGCTCGCGACGGCCGCATGGTCGATGCGCAGGGACAGTCGCAGCCGCGCGTATTCATCCTCGGCAGCCTCCGCATCGGCTGCGTGTGGGAGAGCATCGCCATCCCCGAACTGCGCGGCCAGGCCGAAACAGCCGTGCGCGGACTGCTGGCGCCGGACACCTGAGCGCACCCCACGCAGTACACTCGGCGACGGGTTGAGCGCCGGGGGAGAGGGCGTTGGTTTCCAGCTGGATCCTGCTGTTGGTGTCGATCGGCTACGCCGCGCTGCTGTTCGGCGTGGCGTGGTGGGGCGATCGCCGCCCGATGTACCCGGACCGCCCGTGGCTGCGCCCGGTGGTCTACAGCCTGGCGTTGGCCGTGTATTGCTCGTCGTGGACGTTCTACGGCGCCGTCGGCAGCGCGGTACGCAACGGCCTGGGTTACCTGCCGATCTACCTCGGCCCGGTCCTGCTGCTGCTGTTCGGCTGGCGCATCATCGAGCGGCTCGCGCTGATCGCGCGCAGCGAGAACACCGTTTCCATCGCTGACTTCATTTCATCGCGCTACGGCCGTTCGCGCCGGCTGGCCGCGTTGGTCACCGTGATCGCCCTGATCGGCGTGGTGCCCTACCTGGCGCTGCAGTACAAGGCTGTGGCGATGAGCCTGAGCGTGCTCAGCGGCGAAGGCGGCGACAGCACGCATGGTTTCTTCACCGATCCCGCGCTGTACGTGGCGCTGCTGATGGCGCTGTTCGCCGCGCTGTTCGGCACGCGCCAGGTCGATGCCACCGAGCACCACCACGGCATGATGCTGGCGATCTCGCTGGAATCGGTAGTGAAGCTGGTGGCGATGATCGCCGTCGGCGTCTTCGCCTACCTGTGGCTGGATGGCAATGCGATCCGGGTGACCGATTCGGCGCGTACGCTGTTCGAGAATGCGCCGCCGGTGGGCTTCATCGCCCAGACCCTGCTCGGCTTCCTGGCCATCGTCTGCCTGCCGCGCCAGTTCCACGTGGCAGTGGTGGAGTGCAGCGACGTGGGCGACATCCGCAAGGCGCGCTGGCTGTTCGGCGGCTACCTCGCCCTGTTCTCGCTGATGGTGGTGCCGGTGGCCGCCGCGGGCGTGGCGCTGTTCGGCGGCAGCAGCGTGGCCGACGACAGTTACGTGCTGGCCCTGCCGCTTGGCCGAAGGCCGCACTGCGCTAGCCATCGTCGCCTACGTCGGCGGCTTCTCCGCGGCGACGGGCATGGTGATCGTGGCCAGCATCGCGCTGGCGACGATGGTCAGCAACGACCTGATCATGCCCGTGCTGCTGCGCCGCGGCTGGGCCGAACACCACGCCGAGGCCGACGTGGCCTCGCGCGTGTTGTGGATCCGCCGCGTCGCGATCCTGCTGTTGGCCTTGACGGCCTATACCTACTATCGCAGCAGCAGCAACGACAGCACGCTGGCGTCGTACGGCCTGATGGCCTTCGCTGCGGTGGCGCAGTTCGCGCCCGGCCTGATCGGCGGCCTGTACTGGCGCGGTGCCAGCCGGCGCGGTGTGGAAGTCGGCATGGTGCTCGGCTTCGCCACCTGGATCTATACGCTGCTGTTGCCGACGATGACGCAGGCCGGCTGGTTCGACCCGCACTGGCTGCACAGCGGCCCGTTCGGCATCGCCTGGCTGCGACCGCAGCAGTTGTTCGGCCTGAGTGGGTGGGACACGCTGACGCACGGCACGTTCTGGTCGCTGCTCATCAACACCGGCGCGATGATGGTCGTCTCGGCGCGTTCGCGTCCCGGCGTGGACGAGCGCCTGCGCGCGGCACCGTTCCTGGACCCGTACGCGCAGCGCCCGGCACTGGTCGCCGGCGAGTGGCCGGGCAGCGTCCGCGTGGGTGACCTGCGCACGCTGGCCGAGCGCGTCGTCGGCGAGCGCCACGCGCGTCGCGCCTTCGCCGAACAGGCCCAGATGCTGGAACGCGAGCTGCAGCCGAATGCACCGGCCGACCGCGCCTGGGTGCAGTTCACCGAGCGCCTGTTGGCGGCGGCCATCGGTGCCGCATCCGCACGCATCGTACTGACCAGCGTGCTGCGCGGCTCAGGCATGGAGCTGGGCGAAGTGGTGGCCGTGCTCGACCAGGCTGGCCAGGAGCTGCGCTTCAACCGCGAGATCCTGTCGACCACGCTGGAGAACATCAGTGCCGGCGTCAGCGTGGTGGACCCGGACATGCGCCTGGTGGCGTGGAATCGTCGCTACCAGCAGATGTTCGGATACCCCGAAGGCATGCTCTACGTCGGGCGACCGGTGGCGGACCTGATCCGCTACAACGCCGAGCGTGGTGAGCTGGGCGACGGCGACATCGACGAACAGATCAACAAGCGCATCCGCTACATGCGCGCGGGTTCGCCGCATATTTTCGAACGCGTGCGCGCGGACGGCCAGGTGATCGAGATGCGTGGCCAGCCGCTGCCGGGTGGCGGTTACGTGACCAGCTACAACGACATCACCGACTTCAAACTCGCCGAATCGCTGTTGCTGGAGACCAACGAGACGCTGGAGCAGCGAGTGGCCGAACGCAGCCAGGCCGCCGAGCACGCGCAGCAGTCGCGCACGCGCTTCCTGGCCGCCATCAGCCACGACGTGCTGCAACCCCTCAATGCTGCACGCCTGTTCGTCAGCGCGTTGCGCGACAGTGAGCAGGGTGCCGATGCGCAGGCGCAGGAACGCCAGCACTTAGCCGAGCGCGTGGACGCCTCGTTGCGCGCTGCCGAAGAACTGCTCGACGGCTTGCTCGACGTCTCGCGCCTGGACGCCGGCGGCCTGCACACGCAGATCACCGACTTCGATGCCGGCGAACTGCTCCGCGAACTCGCCGCGCAGTACGCGCCGGTGGCGGCAGGACGCGGGCTGAAGTTGCGCGTACACGCGCGCCCCATTCCGGTCCGCAGCGATCGCCGCCTGCTCCGACGCGTGCTGCAGAACTTCCTCGCCAACGCGCTGCGCTACACGCGCGAAGGCCGCATCGTGATCGGCATGCGCGTGCGCGGCGACCAGGTGGTGCTGCAAGTATGGGATACCG
Organism: Pseudoxanthomonas sp.; assembly: GCA_047600885.1. Classification (GTDB taxonomy): domain Bacteria; phylum Pseudomonadota; class Gammaproteobacteria; order Xanthomonadales; family Xanthomonadaceae; genus Pseudoxanthomonas_A. Next base: position 1,078,924 of record JASGKE010000002.1, read on the forward strand.
GTCCTGGCATCCCCGATAACCACATGCGGCAGATCTACGACGAGTTCCACCGCTACCAACAGCCCTTCGACTGGGGCGAGCGCGGTCTCGGTCTGGGCCTGTCGATCTGCCAGCGCATCTCGCGCCTGCTGCAGCACGAACTCGATGCGCGCAGTACGGTGGACCGCGGCAGCATGTTCTCGATCGTCGTGCCACGTGGCACCCAGGTCAGCGAACGCCGCACGTCTTCGCGCCGCGCCGCGCTGGCGAGCGATTCCCTGGCAGGCCTGCGCGTGCTGTGCGTGGACAACGACCGCGAGATCATCGACGGCATGCGCGCCCTGCTGGGACGCTGGCAGGTGGACGTCATTTCCGCCACCACGGTCGACGAAGCGCTGGAGAAGATCGCCGAAGGTCCCGCCGTGATGCTGGTGGACTACCACCTGCACGACCGCCTCGACGGCTTGGCCACCCTGGACGCCCTGCGCACCGCCAGCCCCGGCCCCATCGCCGGCGCCCTGCTCACCGCCGACGGCCGCGACGAACTCAAGCGCGAAGCCCGCGAGCGCGGCTATCGCCTGCTAACCAAGCCGGTCAAACCCGCCTCGCTCCGCGCCTTCCTCGCCGCCCACCACGTGCCTGCGCAACTACCCACAGCCGACTGAAGCTGCCGCCCACGACACCCGTTACCACCGCAGATTCGCCGTAATAACGTATTAGCACCGCCCAGTTGTCGGATAACACGGGGGCTCTCAGGAACACGTTGAGTCTAACGACCCCGGAGAGCTCCGTCCTCCAAGGCTTTCGCCGATTGACGTTGAGAATCGCCGGGCATCAGAATCCTGCTACACCCCACTTTCGGGGTCTAATAGGCGTTAGGCCGCATGTCAGAGCGCAACGAACTTGGAGATCTCATCATCTCGCCGGGCGAGATCTATGAGGACTGCGCGTACCACCCCTGCCTTTGCCTTGGGGCCGAAGATGGACAGGTGTGGGGCATATCGCTTATTGACGGGTCACAGCCGCGATCCTGCGACCTTCGTATGTGCGGGGTCCGCACCCTGACTCTCCAAGAGGCTTGGGCTATAAAGTGTCACGGACCCGCAGATGCAGAGGCCAAGGCCGACTATCCTCCGGAGCGTCGTTGGTGGCGGTGATGCGGCCTAACAATTCATTCAAGCCGAACCCGCTTCGCGGGTCGGCTTAATTCAGGCGTTAGGCGGCATGGACATTCCTCAGCACATTTGGCGGTTTCCTACGGCAGATGCTATTGCCAGCCTTGCCTCGCGTTTTCAGTTCGTTGTCGACCCGCTCATGCAAGACCCAGAGGTTGAGTTCTCGGATCCACAAAGGATCGATGAGTTCTTAGCAGTCTATGAGGGTGGAGACCTGACAGAGGATGAGCAGTTCCTCCTCATGGAGATCTTGCTCAACTCTTTTGAGTTCGCACATGTTCCGCTAAGTTCACAGCCTCAATGGCCACGGATCCTGGAGTTGCTGGATCGCAATATCCGAGTTCACATCTTCTCGGTGCTGGCGTTCTCCGACCCTGGGAGTGATTGGACAATTGGCCATGGCCTCCTGGCAATTGCTTCAAAACACCGTGCGGCTTTCGGTCTATCGGATGCCGCCTAACAATTCATTCAAGCCGAACCCGCTTCGCGGGTCGGCTTAATTCAGGCGTTAGGGTTCAGATGAAGATCCCAGCGGTTCAACAAATTGCGGACGGCTACGGACAGGCCAGACCCTCTGAGGTTGGCCAGTTTGAACTATGCCTATTTCAGCACTTTGGTGAGGAGCCTTTGATCCCTCAACTTGTCGCGGCATTTCCGCTTGTTCGTCGCGCCAGCGGCCGTGCAGCGATCTTGCTTCGACTACTTCGCCATTCCCGTCGCTATCCCCAAGCAACCTCGCTTGCTATAGCGGCTCTTGTGGATCGCGCTTATTTGGTCAGAGAGAGTGCCTGCTCAATGTTGGCGTACTCGCTTAATCAAGATGCACTTCCCGCTCTACGCGCGCTTGGCACTCACGCGGACGCAAGAACTCGCGCCGATGCTATGGCCGCAACCGATGCAATTGCCCAACAAAACCATCATTACTATGTTGATCGCGCTCACACCGGCACAACTCTATGGCAAGTCGGCTGAGCCCTAACAATTCATTCAAGCCGAACCCGCTTCGCGGGTCGGCTTCATTCAGGCGTTAGGTGCGCTATGGCAGTACTCGACATGTTGATAGCCACAGCAGTCTCAGACACGGACTTGCTTCGCAAGTTGGACGCACAAGGAGATCGCTTCAGCGTTCCCCGCGACGTCGAGTTCTTGCTCAAAGCCCCGTCCGCCGACAAAGCAACGGTCGTCGCAGATTTCATCAACGATCACCAGTATGGCGCCGCCACAGCGCAAGGCCTGGAGGACTCGCCGAGTGTCCTTGTTGTCGTCAACATGCCAGTTGAGCAGCATGCCATTCAATCCGTTTCCGGCTTCATGGCCTGCGTTTGTGAGTTGTTCGGACTCGATTACGATGGGTGGGGGTGCGCCGTCCAGGCGGCGCGCACCTAACAATTCATTCAAGCCGAAGCCGCTTCGCGGGTCGGCTTAACTCAGGCGTTAGACCGCATGACAGGATCGCTAGTTAAGCCTCTGACTCAAGCCCTCAACATTCTTGGGGCATTCCTGCTCTTCTACGGGTTGCGTCAGATCAATAATTTCTACGAGCATGTCTATGAGATCGCCTCAACTGGATCCTCTAGTACTGGAGCAGATATTGCTGATTTTCCGCCATCACTCACGCTCTTACTTCGGTGTTATTGCTGCGGCGGGCCTGTGCTGGTGGGTCTCAGACAAGGTCAGGAAACGAGGTGCGGTCTAACAATTCATTCAAGCCGAACCCGCTTCGCAGGTCGCCCTGATCTCGGAAGAAGCTTGGCGGAGATTGGGCGTATCCGCCTTCGTTGCGCCGCATCGCATTGACATGCGATCCAGTGGCTGCACCCTTCGTGCCTCACTCCTTGGTTCGCCATATTGGCTTCTGCAGGGCCCGAGGAGTGCCCCATGTACGGGGCTCCGCTCCGACAATAGTGGCTGTCGCGGCTGTTGCGCATGTCCTCACCGACGATTGCTTTCCTGTCCGGCTCAGCGCAGGATTCACTTTCGAGTCTGTTTCTGTCTGAGTGCCGGGCCATGCTTGAGGGAACCTTGATGACTGCATCGAGAATTTCACTTCCTTCATGCATTCGCGAGAGACCTGGCCGTTCATTCAAGCCAAAGCCGCCTCCCGGCTAGGCTCAATTCAGCCTTTGGGCATCACATGAGCACTTCCGTCCTCTTACTTGGCGTTCTCTTCAGTTCTGTCGGTCTCGGCTATCTCGTGTATGCACGGAGGCAGCGTGAACCACTACCGCTTGTATGCGGGTTAACACTCATTGCCTGCCCCTACTTCATCGGCAATGCCTGGGCCCTGCTCGTCGTTGGTTGCGTTGCCGCCGTTGTTCCCTGGGTAGTCCGCCCATGATTTCCGGCTGCTGGACGATACTTCGCTCAATGACGGCCCGCTTCAAAGCTTCGGACTGATCGGGGCGCGACGCGCGGTTTGGATTGATTCGGGCATTGAAGCTGTCCGATCAGTCCGGACACTGATTCTAGAATGAAAATATGGATTCGAGGCCGTTGCATAGGAGAAGACGGATGATCCAGCTTCCCATCCGACACCCTTGCGATCTATGCCTGGCCGCTCGCGAAGAACACTGGAAGATCATCGACGAGAGCAAGCACACGCTGACGGTGATCAATCCATGGCAGTTCGAGGTTGGCCAGTGCTGCGTCATCACGCGGCGGCATGTCGCCACGCTGCTCGATCTCAACGCCCAGGAGTGCGAGGCCGTGCTCGTCTCGGCAAAGCGCGTCGCGGAAGCGCTCGTCGGTGCGTTCCAGCCGCTCGGGATACTTACGTTCCAGAACAACGGCGTCTACAGCGGGCAGGAGACCCCCCACTTCCATTTCCATGTCGTGCCGCGACAACGCGGAAGCGATTGGGGCATCGGCCCGCCGCAGCTCGCCACCTTCGATGGCGCCGGACGCCAGAGGGGAACGCAGCATGATCCAAGTGGAGACAGGGAGCGGATGGCGCGGGTTCGTGTTCCTGCCGACCAGCTCGTGGAGACCGTCGCCCTGATCCGCTCGAAGCTGCCGGCGTAGTCGAGCTCTTCCGGCAACGCTGCTGTTTCTCTCCAACCCACGCGAATGCACCGGCGATGCTGCCGATGCGACGGAACCGGCACTACTCGCCTTCTTCGGGTGGCAGCACCAGGCCATCCGGGTCGACCGCGAGGCGGCCGGCGGCGAGGACCGCCTGCGTGCGGTTGGTGACGTGCAGCTTGCGCAGGATGGCGGTGACATGCGCCTTGATGGTGGCCTCGGACACGCCCAGGTCGTAGGCGATCTGCTTGTTGAGGCGGCCGGCGCCGAGCATCTGCAGCACCTTGAACTGCTGCGGGGTGAGATCGCGCAGGCGCTGCGCGGTTTCCTGTTCGTCGCGGCTGGTGGCGGGCGCGCTGTGCGCCTCGTCCGGGACCCAGCGCTCGCCGTCGAGTACGGCACCGATCGCCTGGCCGATGGTGTCCGAATCGGCCGACTTGGGAATGAAGCCCAGCGCACCGTGGTCGAGTGCGCGGCGCATGACCGCCGGCTCCTCGCGCGCGGACACGATGACCACCGGCAATTGCGGGTGCAGCGCGCGCAGATGCACCAGCGCATTGAAGCCATGCGCGCCGGGCATGTTGAGGTCCATCAGCAACAGGTCGGCGTCCGGGTGCGCGTCGACGAGCACGTAGAGCGCGTCGACGCTGTCGGCTTCATGCAGCTTGACCCCGGGCATCACGCGTTGCACGGCGCCGCGCAGCGCCTCGCGGAACAGCGGGTGGTCGTCGGCAATCAGCAGGGTGGGCATGGTTTTGCGGTCCATCGTGAGGGGAAAGGGTAATCCGTGATGCGTTGCCTGCACAGGGCGGCGCGTCCCGCCCCGTGCAGCCCGCCTGCCCTCCCCAGCAAGCGGGTTACTTCACCTTGCGTTCGGCCACCAGCGATTCGACCACCGACGGGTCGGCCAGCGTCGAGGTGTCGCCCAGCTGCTCCGGGGCGTTCTCGGCGATCTTGCGCAGGATACGGCGCATGATCTTGCCCGAGCGCGTCTTCGGCAGGCCCGGCGCCCACTGCAGGTGGTCCGGCGTGGCGATCGGGCCGATCTCCTTGCGCACCCAGGCCACGAGTTCCTTCAGCAGCTCGTCGCTCTGCGCTTCGCCCGCCTTGAGGGTGACGTAGGCGTAGATGCCCTGGCCCTTGATGTCGTGCGGGAAACCGACCACGGCGGCCTCGGCGACCTTCGGGTGCGCGACCAGTGCGCTCTCCACCTCGGCCGTGCCGATGCGGTGGCCGGACACGTTGATGACGTCGTCGACGCGGCCGGTGATCCAGTAGTAGCCGTCGGCGTCGCGGCGGCAGCCGTCGCCGGTGAAGTAGGTGCCCGGATACGTGCGGAAGTAGGTGTCGATGAAGCGCTGGTGGTCGCCGTACACGGTACGCATCTGGCCCGGCCAGGAATCCAGCAGCACCAGGTTGCCTTCGGTCGCGCCTTCCAGCCGTTCGCCGTTGGCATCGACCAGCGCGGGCTGCACGCCGAAGAACGGCAGCGTGGCCGAGCCGGGCTTGAGGTCGATGGCACCCGCCAGCGGGGTGATCAGGATGCCGCCGGTTTCGGTCTGCCACCAGGTATCGACGATCGGGCAGCGGCCGTCGCCGACCACGTCGTAGTACCAGCGCCAGGCTTCGGGATTGATCGGCTCGCCCACGCTGCCCAGCAGGCGCAGCGAGGCGCGCGAGGTCCTCTTCACCGGCGCTTCGCCCTCGCGCATCAGCGCGCGGATCGCGGTGGGGGCGGTGTAGAAGATGGTGACCTTGTGCTTGTCGATCACTTCCCAGAAACGCGACACGTTCGGGTAGTTCGGCACGCCTTCGAACATCACCGCGGTGGCGCCGTTGGCGAGCGGCCCGTAGACGATGTAGCTGTGGCCGGTGACCCAGCCGACGTCGGCGGTGCACCAGTAGATGTCGTCTTCGCGCAGATCGAACACGGCTTCGTGCGTGTAGCTGGCGTAGAGCAGGTAGCCGCCGGTGGTGTGCAGTACGCCCTTGGGCTTGCCGGTGGAGCCGGAGGTGTAGAGGATGAAGAGCGGGTCCTCGGCATTCATGCGCTCGGGCTCGCACTCGGCCGGCTGCGCGTCGACGACGGCGTCGAACCAGCGGTCGCGCGGCATCTGCATGTCCACGGCGCCGCCGGTGTGGCGGACGACCAGGACGGTCTCGACCGAATTCGTGCCCGGCAGTTTCAGCGCGGCGTCGACGTTCGCCTTCAGCGGCACCTTCTTGCCGCCGCGCAGGCCTTCGTCGGCGGTGATGATCAGCTTGCTGCGAGCAGTCGGACACGCGGTCGGCGATCGAGTTCGGCGCGAAGCCGCCGAACACCACCGAGTGGATGGCACCGATACGCGCGCAGGCCAGCATGGCGACGGCGGCGTCCGGGATCATCGGCAGGTAGATGGTGATGCGGTCGCCCTTCTGCACGCCCAGCGCGCGCAGCGCGTTGGCCAGCTTGCAGGTGCGTTCGTACAGCTCGCGGTAGGTGACGCCGTAGGAGGGCGCATCCGGGCCGTCGGGTTCGAACAGCAGGGCGACCTTGTCGCCGCGTTCGGCCAGCTGACGGTCCAGGCAGTTGACGCTGGCATTGAGTTCGCCGTCGGCGAACCAGCGGATGTGGAAATCGTCCAGCGCGTAGCTGACGTCCTTGATCTGGGTCGGCTTCTTGAACCAGTTGCAGGCGTTCGGCAGCCTGGCCCCAGAAAGCCTCCGGATCGTCGATCGAGGCCTGGTAATCGCGCTGGTACTGCTCGCGCGTGATGCGGGCCTTGGCCGCGAATTCCGGCTTGACCGGATACAGGTCAGTCATGAGGTCCTCCCGGGACGTTCAAGTAATGCGTCGATTCTGAGGCATGGACGACGGCCGGGCGAGGTGGCGAAGCGCGTCGCGTGGCGTGTCCGACGCAGCGAGTTTGACGCATACGGGCGTGCGGCATTGCAGCATCCGGCTTAGACGATGGTCTTAAAGCGCGGGCTGCGCGTGCGTGCGACCGAACGTCGCACCCCTTTGCTGGCAAGGGTTTGTGTTTTTCGCAGTGCAGTTACGACTAATGGCGAATAGGCGCTGCCGGCATGCAGGCGCAAGTCTCCGTCAGCCGCGCAACGCGGCCATCAACCTTTCGGGAGGGGTTATGACCCAACGTTCCGCACTCATGGCGCGACGGCCACTGGCCGCTGCGCTTTTCGTCGCCCTCATCGCGCCGGGGATGGCGTTCGCACAGACCGCCAAGGAGAAGGCGCTGGAGGCCCGCGTGGCCGACCTGGAACGCCAGGTGCAGTTGTTGCTGTCCGCTCAGCAACAGCAACAGACCCAGATCACCACCACCCAGGAGCAGGTGACGCAGGTGCAGGCCAAGCAGGCCGCGGCACCGGCCGCCGTACCCGCGGGCAAGCAGCCGATCCAGAGCACCACCATCCTGACCGCGTCCAATCCGGGGAGCACGTTCTCCTATGGCGGCTTCATCAAGATGGACGCGATGGTCACCGACACCAGCGATGGCCGCATCGCCGATGGCTACGTCCGGCCGCCTGTTCTACGTACCCAGCACGATTCCGGTGGGTGGCCCGACCGCCGACGGCGGCGATGCCGTATGCCGACTTCCACGCGCAGTTCTCGCGCTTCTGGCTGAGTTCGGACCATGTGACCGAGGGCGGCGACAAGTTCAAGGCCTTCGTCGAGATGGACTTCTTCGGCGGCGGCAACAATGCGCTGGCCGGTAACGAGACCTCGACCAACACCTACGCCGTCAGCCTGCGCCATGCGTATGTCAGCTGGAACAACTGGCTGGCCGGTCAGACCTGGTCCAACTTCATGGACGCGGCGGCGCTGCCGGATGCGGTCGACTTCGTCGGCCCGACCGATGGCACGATCTTCGTGCGCCAGGCCCAGTTGCGCTACACCAAGGGTCCGTGGTCGTTCTCGATCGAGAACCCGCAGACCACCGTCACCCCGTACCTCGCGGCACCCGCTTCAACAGCGGCGACAACGCCGCGCCGGACGTCACCGCGCGTTGGCTGACCAAGGGCGACTGGGGCCACTTCACCGTCGCCGGCATGGTGCGCCAGTTCAAGGTGCTGGACGAAACCGACACCGGTGGCTTCGGTGAGCGTCTCGGGCAAGTTCAACCTGGGCAAGAGCGACGACATCCGCTATGCGGTGAACGCGGGCCAGGGCATCGGCCGCTACCTCGCCTTCGGCGTGGGCAGCGACGTGGTGACCGAAGCCAACGGCGACATCAATGCGCTGGATGGCTACGGCGGCTTCGTCGCCTGGCGCCATGTGTTCAGCCCGAAAGTCCGTACCAACCTGATGTACTCCGCCTCGCACTTCGACAACGACGCCGCCATCACCGGTTTCGGCGTCACCGAGCGCACGCAGTCGATGCACGCCAACATCATCTATTCGCCGTTCCCGAAGCTGGACCTGGGCGCCGAACTGATCTACGGCCAGCGTTCGCTCGAGGATGATCGCGAGGGCGACCTGAAGCGTCTGCACACGTCCGTCAAATACACTTTCTGAGGGGAATCCACATGAGTTCCACGACTGTGCAGCATTCGTCGTCGGGCGAGCTGACGAAGGGCCACAAGAAGGTCATCTTCGCCTCCAGCCTCGGCACCGTGTTCGAGTGGTACGACTTCTATCTCTACGGCTCGCTGGCGGCGATCATCGCCAAGCAGTTCTTCAGCGGCGTCAATCCGACCACCGGCATGATCTTCGCGCTGCTGGCGTTCGCGGCGGGCTTCTTCGTCCGTCCGTTCGGTGCGGCGTTCTTCGGCAGCCTGGGCGACCGCATCGGCCGCAAGTACACGTTCCTGGTCACCATCCTGATCATGGGCATCTCGACCTTCCTGGTGGGCGTGTTGCCCAACTACGCGTCGATCGGCATGGCGGCGCCCGTCATCCTGATCGTGCTGCGCCTGGCGCAGGGCCTGGCGATGGGCGGCGAGTACGGCGGCGCGGCGACCTACGTGGCCGAGCATGCGCCTGACGGCAAGCGCGGCCTGTACACGGCCTTCATCCAGACCACCGCGACGCTGGGCCTGTTCCTGTCGCTGCTGGTGATCCTGGCCTGCCGGCTGTCGCTGGGCACCGAAGCGTTCGAGGCCTGGGGTTGGCGCATTCCGTTCCTGGCGTCGATCATCCTGCTGGGCATCTCGGTGTGGATCCGCCTGCAGTTGAGCGAATCCCCGCTGTTCCAGCAGATGAAGGCCGAAGGCAAGGGCTCGAAGACGCCGTTCCGCGATTCGCTGAAGGGCGGCAATCTGAAGCTGATGCTGTTGGTGCTGTTCGGCGCCACCGCCGGCCAGGCCGTGGTCTGGTACGCCGGCCAGTTCTACGCGCTGTTCTACCTGCAGAGCATCCTGAAGGTCGACTCCACCGTGGCGTACCTGCTGATCGCCGCCGCGCTGTTCCTGGCCACGCCGTTCTTCCTGTTCTTCGGCTGGCTGTCGGACCGCATCGGCCGCAAGAAGATCATCATGGCGGGCTGCCTGCTGGCCGCGGTGACCTACTTCCCGATCTTCAAGGGCATCACCCACTTCGCCAATCCGGGCGTGGAAGAAGCCAGCCGCAACTCGCCGGCCGTGGTGGTCGCGGACAAGAACACCTGCTCCTTCCAGTTCGATCCGATCCCGGGTACCCGCAAGTTCACCAGCTCGTGCGACCAGGCCACCGCGGCGCTCGCCCGCGCCGGCGTGCCGTACAGCGTGGAAGCGCGCTCCGGCGGGCACGCTGGCGCAGGTGCGCGTGGGTGACGCCTCGGTGTCTTCGTTCGAAGCCGCCGGCCTGTCCGGCGATGACGTGAAGGCCAAGACCGCCGCGTTCGGTGGCGAACTGAAGACGGCGCTGGGCGCGGCCGGCTACACGGAGAAGGCTCCGACGGAGCGCATCAACGTCCCGATGACGATCCTGCTGCTGTGGGTGCTGGTGATCTACGTGACCATGGTCTACGGCCCGATCGCCGCCTACCTGGTCGAGCTGTTCCCGACGCAGATCCGCTACACCTCCATGTCGCTGCCGTACCACATCGGCAACGGCTGGTTCGGCGGCTTCCTGCCGGCGATCTCCTTCGCGCTGGTGGCGGCCACGGGCAACCTCTACTACGGCCTGTGGTACCCGATCGGCATCGCGGTGATGACGCTGATCATCGGCACGCTGTTCCTGCGCGAGACCAAGGACGTCGACATCACGAAGTAAACGCTCCTCCCCAGGCCGGTCCCTCCCAGGGCCGGCCACCTCGACGCCGGCCCCCGTGGCCGGCGTTTTCTTTTTGCGCACGGGCGACGGGATAAGCTGACCGCCCCCACCCGCCTGGGAATGCCCCATGCCGCTGATTACCGTCACCGTCCGCAAGCCGAAGGACGCCGCCTTCAAGGCGTCCGTGCTCGATGCCGTGCACGCGGCGCTGGTCGCCTCCGGCGTGCCCGCTACCGATCGCTTCCAGCGCGTGCTGGAGCTGTCGGACGACGACTTCCGCTACGACCCCGCGTACCCGGATGTCGCCGGCGCGCGCGACGAAGACTTCGTGCTGATCGAGATCCTGTGGTCGGTCGGGCGCAGCGTGAAGGTGAAGAAGGCGCTGCTGGCCGACCTGATGCAGCGCCTGCAGGCCGCAGGACGGAATCCCGAGAACGTCATGGTCTGCTTCAAGGAAACGACGTGGGAGAACTGGGCGTTCGCCGGCGGCCGCCTGATCCACACCTGAGGCGGGTCAGCGCGGCGGTGCCGCCAGTTCCTTTTCGCTGAGGAAGCCGTCGCGATCCACGTCCTGGCGCTTGAAGCGCTCGGCCAGCTGGGCGAGGTGCGCCTCGCGGGTGATCGGCTTGCCGCGGCCGCCGGGCAGTTCGTCGATGGCCAGCACGCCATCGCGGTTGCGGTCCATGCCGTCGAAGGCGTAACTCATCCACGCCTGGTATTCGGCCAGGCTGACGCGGCCGTCGCGGTCGGTATCCATGCGCGCGAGATAGTCGCCGGTGGCGGTGACCTGCGCCGACGCTGCCAACGGCAGGCAAGCAAGCGCAAGCGGGATCAGGAAGCGGGGCATGCCGCATTGTAGGGTGCGACGTCGTCCATCATGTGACGCGGTCGGTCCTGCCCTGCCGTGGCCCTCGGCAGGCCGGCGGATTCGGGTACGCTGGTCGCGCACCAACCCTCCCCGCTCCGATGAACCTGCCCGCTTCCCCCGCCGCAGCGACGGCTGCCGCACCCCTGTTCGAACTCGACCGCGCCACCGTGGTGCGCGGCGCTTCGCGCGTGCTGCACGACCTGTCGCTGCGCATCCCGCTGGGCCAGCACACGGCCATCCTCGGGCCGAACGGCTGCGGGAAATCCACGTTCATCAAGCTGATCAACCGCGAGCTGTATCCGCTGGCGCGCGAGGGCGATGCACCGGTGAAGGTGTTCGGGCTGCGCCGCTGGAACGTGAACGAGTTGCGCAACCGGTTGGGCGTGGTCACCAGCGACCTCACCCGCGACCTCCAGCAGATGCCCTACCTGCGCGTGGAGGAGGCGGTGGTCACCGGCTTCTTCTCCAGCTTCGTCGTGCCCCCGCATCGGCAGGTGGACGCCGAGATGCGGGCGAAGGCGCGGCGCGCGCTGGAACAGGTCCGCGCGACGCCGCTCGCCGACCGCCAGGTGGCCGAGCTGTCCACCGGCGAGATGCGACGCGTGCTGATCGCGCGCGCGCTCGTCCACGAACCCGAGGCCCTGCTGCTGGACGAGCCCACCGCCGGGCTGGACCTGGTGGCGCGCCAGCATTTCCTCGGCCTGATGCGCAGCCTCGCCCAGCGCGGGATCACCCTGGTGCTGGTCACCCACCACATCGAGGAAATCATCCCGGAGATCGATCGCGTGCTGCTGCTCCGCGATGGCGCCGTCTACGCCGACGGCGACCGTGCCGGCACGCTGACCGATGCCCACCTGAGCCATGCCTTCGGCGGCCCGGTGCAGGTGCGCCAGGAAGGCGAGTACTACGGAGCCGTGCCCGCCCATGCCTGAACTGCCCGAAGTCGAGACCACCCGCCGCGGACTGGCCCCGCACGTGGAAGGGCGGCGCATCCAGGCGGTGACGCTGCGCCGGCCCGACCTGCGCTGGCCGATCCCGCCCGAAGTAGCGCGCGAGCTGCCGGGCCAACGCATCCAGGCGGTGCGTCGCCGCGCCAAGTACCTGCTGATGGACACCGCGGCGGGCAGCGCCCTGCTGCACCTGGGCATGTCGGGCAGCCTGCGCGTGCTGCCGGCGACCACGCCGGTGACGGCGCACGACCACGTCGACATCGCCCTGGCCGGCGAGCGCGGCGGCCCGGGCCGCGTGCTGCGCTTCAACGATCCGCGCCGCTTCGGCTCGCTGCTGTGGCAGCCCCCCGGCGAAGTCCACGCACTGCTGCAGGGGCTGGGGCCGGAACCGCTTTCAGACGCGTTCGACGGCGACTACCTGTTCGCGATGAGTCGCGGCCGCAAGGCGCCGGTGAAGACCTTCCTGATGGACCAGGCGGTGGTGGTGGGCGTGGGCAACATCTACGCGGCCGAAAGCCTGTTCCGCGCGGGCATCTCGCCGCTCCGCCCCGCCGGCAAGGTGTCCCGCGAGCGCTACCTGGCCCTGGCCGACGCCGTGAAGGCGATCCTGGCCTACGCGATCACCCGCGGCGGCACCACGCTGCGCGATTTCCTGAGCCCGGATGGGGCCCCCGGCTACTTCGAACAGGAGCTCTCGGCCTACGGCCGGGCGGGCGAGCCCTGTCCGCGCTGCGACCGGCCGATGAAGCAGGCCATGATCGGCCAGCGGACCACCGTCTGGTGCGGCCACTGCCAGCGCTGAGCCGCCCGCCCGTGTCGTTGGGCGGATGTCCGACCTTCGTCGAATAACGTTATATTCGCGCCCTTGGCTTCGTGGGGAACACGGATGGCGGACGCACCCGACATTACGCTCTGGCTGGACTCGGCCCGCAGCGGCGATCGCGCCGCGCTGGACCGCGTGCTGGCCACGCTGTACCAGGAACTGCACACCATGGCCCGCCGGCAACTGTCGGGCCAGCACGGCTACACCCTCGATGCCACCGCCCTGGTGCACGAGTCGTACCTGAAGCTGCTGGGTTCCACCGGCACGGCCAAGTTCGAGGACCGTGCGCACTTCTTCGCCTACGCCGCCTCGTCGATGCGCAGCGTGGTGGTCGACTACGCGCGCAGCCGCTTGGCGCGCAAGCGCGGCGGCGACCTCAAGCGCGTGGCCGACATTCCGGAGGAAGTGGAAGGCAACCTGCGTCTGGACGAGGACATGCTAGCGCTGAACGACGCGCTGGAGAAACTCGCCGCCGCCGACGAGCGCCTGGCCCAGGTGGTCGAGATGCGCTACTTCGCCGGCCTGTCGGAACTGGAGATCGCCGAACTGCTGCAGCGGTCCGAACGCAGCATCCGCCGCGACTGGCAGAAGGCGCGCATGTTCCTGCTGTCGGCCATGCAGGACAGCTGAGCCCGCTGCACACCGCACCATGGACGTCGAACGCTGGCAACGCCTGTCACCGCTGCTGGACGTCCTGCTGGAGCTTGACCCGGAGGCGCGCGCGCAGCAGCTGGAGATCCTGCGCGCGGACGACCCCGACACGGCGCGTGAACTCGAGAAGCTGCTCGCGCTGGAAGAAGAAGGCGACGACTTCATCGACCAGCCGCTGGTCGACAAGCCCGGCCAGCTGAAGCCCGGCATCCGCATCGGCCCCTACCAGCTGGAATCCTTGCTCGGCGAAGGCGGCATGGGCATGGTGTGGCTCGCCTCCCGCGCCGATGGCCTGTACCAGCGCCGCGTCGCCCTGAAGCTGTTGCGCCCCGGCCTGGCCGACCCCAACCTGCGCCTGCGCTTCACCCGCGAGCGCGAGATCCTCGCGCGGCTGGAGCACCCCAACATCGCGCGCCTGCTGGACGCCGGCATCGGCAGCGAGGGACAGCCGTACCTCGCGCTGGAGTACGTCGAGGGCGTATCGATCACCGACTACTGCCAGGCCAACAACATCGGCCTGGAGGAACGGCTGACGCTGTTCCTGCAGATCTGCGAGGCGGTGAGCCACGCGCACGCCAACCTGATCGTCCACCGCGACCTGAAGCCGTCCAACATCCTGGTGACGCCCGGCGGGGACGTGCGCCTGCTCGACTTCGGCATCGCCAAGCTGCTCGACGACCCGGAACCGGCGCCCGTGCATCCGCGCACCGAAGTGCGCGCCTTCACCCTGCACTACGCCGCACCGGAACAGGTGCGCGGCGAACTGGTCACGACGATGACCGACGTCTACTCGCTGGGCGTGGTGCTGTACGAACTGATCGCCGATACCAAGCCGTACCGGTTGCGCCGGCAGACCGATGCCGAGTGGGAGCAGGCCATCCTCGCGGTGGAGCCGCTCAAGCCGTCGGTGGCGACGCTGCGCACCACCGACGGCAGCCGCAGCCGCTGTCCGGATGCCCGGCGCACTGCACGCAAGCTGGTCGGCGACCTGGACAACATCGCGCTGAAGGCGCTGCAGAAACTGCCGGAACACCGTTACCCGTCGGTGGAGGCGCTCTCGCTGGATCTGCGCCGCCACATCGAGGGCCGCCCGATCCAGGCGCGCCCGCAGAGCGTGGGCTACCGCCTGCAGAAGTACCTGGTCCGCCATCGCTGGGCGCTGGCCGGTGGCGGGGTCGCGGCCACCGTGCTGATCGCCGCGCTGGGCATGAGCCTGTGGCAGGGCCGACAGGCGATGCGCGAAGCCGCACGCGCGCAGGCCATGCAGGATTTCGTCATCGGCCTGTTCGACAACGCTGGCGCCTCGCAGCAGGGCAACGCCTTCGATGCGCGCGAACTGCTGGCCGCCGGCGAACGCCGCGGCGAGCGCGAACTCGCCAACCAGCCGCTGGCGCAGGCCGAGCTGCTGGGCGTGATCGCGCGCCTGCGCCTGGGCCTGGGCGACTACCACGAGTCGCTCGCGTTGCTGGAGAAGCAATCGCGCGTGCTCGCCATCGCCGACGATGCGCCGGACAGCCTGCGCCTGCAGGCGGCCACCCAGCACGGACGCGTGCTGCGCCTGCTGGGCCGTTCGCGCCAGTGCGTGCAGGCGATGGCGACGATCGAAGCGCGCCTCGCGACGCTGCAGTCGCGGCTGCCGCTGGCCGTAGCGGAGTTCCAGTCGCAGAACGGACGTTGCCGCGCCGATGCCGGCGAGAAACAGCTGGCGCGGCAGATGTTCGACCGCTCGCTGACGATCCGTCGCAGCCTGAAGGATGAAGCCGGCGTGGCCGAGAACCTGCGCGACCTGGCGCAGCTGGACGTCGAACTGGGCAATGCCGATGCCGGCGTGCGCGGCTACCGCGCCGCACTGGCGCACCTGCAGGCCCACGGCCATGCGCGCCATCCGTTGGCGGTGGAGATCCAGCGCAGCCTGGCCCTGCTGTACCGCAACCGCGGCGAGACCGACGCGGCGCTGGCCTCGTTCCAGCGCGCGCGCGAACTGGCGGAAGACATCCACGGCCCGCGCCATCCGCTGACGCAGGCGCTGCGCCGCCACATCGCTGCCGTCCAGGTGGACCTGGGCCAGCTCGAAGAAGCCGATGCCGAACTTCGCCGCCTGCATGCGATGACGCTGGAGTCGCTGGGCCCCAACCACCGCGATGCGGCATCCAGTTGGAACTCGATGGGCATCATCGCGTGGGAGCGCGGCGACTACGACACGGCGGTGCGCGATGTGGCGCGCGCGGTGGGCATCTGGCGGGCGAACGAGAGTTTCCAGATCCTGCCGGGCGGCCTGTTCAACTACGGCATGGTGCTGCACAGCGCGGGCCGTTACGACGAAGCGCTGGCCGCGCTCGAGGAATCGCGACAGATGCGCGTGTCGACGATCGGCGCCAGCCATGCGCTGATCGGTGAGACCGATCGCATGATCGGCGAGGTGCTCGCGTCCAAGGGCGACCTGGCCGGCGCCACCGAACGATTCGATCGCGCGGTGCGCCTGACCCGCGTCGGGTTCGGCCCCGAGCACCCGCGTACCTGGTTCGCGGAACTGTCGATGGCCCGCCACCTGACCCGGCTGGGCCGGCCTCAGGACGCGATCGCACCGCTGGAGGCTTTGATGCGCCACGACGGCAGCGGCAGTGAAGCGCCGAAGTTGCGCTGGCTGTCGCGCGCCTACCTGGCCGAAGCGCGCTGCAAGATGGGCGAGAAAGACCGCGCACGACGCGAACTCGATGCCCTGGCCGGCGAGCTGCGCAGCGCGCTACCCGACGGCGGCATCATTCCGCGCATCGGCCCGGCTTGCGGCCGCGTGCATGCGCAGCAAAAGCGGCAGGTCGTTACGGGCAAGGCCCAGCCGCAGCACGCCCCAGAGCCAGTTGCGCACGCCGCTTTCCGTGCCCGCATGCCCCCGCTCCACAGCGGCGGCAAGACCCTGCGACCAGGCAAAGCCGCCCACCGGCAGGGACTGCCCCGCCAGATAGAGCAGGGCTGTCAGGCCAAAGTGCGGCCCGTGCCCCGCGCCGGGCGGGGGCGGCGTCGATGCGACCGTCAGGCCAGGAGCCGTATCGGAGCCGGGATCAGCCATGGCTGTGGCCATGACCGCCATAGGCCCCGCCTTCCGGCACAAAGGGCAGGTTCTCGCGGCGCAGCCGCAGACCCAGATTTTCCGCCAGTTCTTCAAGCACATGGTCGGGAGTGAAGCGCAGCCACTTGTGGCCGAGCTGCAGGGCGGTGTGCCGGTTGCCAAGATGATAGCAGGCGCGGGCCAGGGTTTCCCAGTTGGGGGCAATGCCCGTCACCACGGGTTCCGCGCCGTTGCGCACCATCGCCAGCACATCCCCGGCGCGCAGAATGTCGCCCTCGCGCAACACCTGCCCGCGTGTGAGGAACAGCCCGGCTTCTTCGCCGCTGTCCAGCCGCAGGCGCTGGCGGCATTTGCCGCGCTGCTCCCAGGTCAGGGTCAGGGTTGCCGCGGGCTCCAGATTGGTGCGCTGTCCCAGGTTCTCGGTAAATTCCAGCATGGGCCGCTCCTTGGGTGGTTGCCTAAAACAGAAAATACCGTTGCGCCAGCGGTAGCACTTCCGCCGGAGCGCAGGTAAGGATTTCGCCGTCAGCGCGAACCTCATACGTTTGCGGGTTCACGGAAATGGCCGGGGTGGCGCTGTTGAGCAGGAGGTCGCTCTTGCAAAGGGCGCGCGTGCCACGGCAGGAGGAAAGCCCGCGCAGCAGCCCCAGCTCGCGCAGCCGCCCTTCGCCGCCGTTTTCCATAAATGCGCGCGAAACAAAGCTCAGGCTGGCGGCGGCGGCAGCCTGCCCCAATGCGCCAAACATGGGCCGGTAGTGCATGGGTTGCGGCGTGGGGATGGACGCGTTGGCGTCGCCCATGGGCGCGGCGGCAATCTGCCCGCCCTTGATGACCAGCGAGGGCTTCACGCCAAAGAAGGCGGGCTTCCAGAGCACAAGGTCGGCCAGGAGGCCGGGGGCCACAGCGCCGATGGCGTGGGAAAGGCCGTGGGTCACGGCCGGGTTGCAGGTGTACTTGGCCAGATACCGGCGCACGCGGAAGTTGTCGTTGCCGCGCCCCCGGTCTTCGGGCAGGGGGCCGCGCTGCACCTTCATCTTGTGGGCGGTCTGCCACGCGCGGGTGATGACCTCGCCCACGCGGCCCATGGCCTGCGAGTCGGACGAAATCATGGAAATCACGCCCATGTCCTGCAAGATGTCCTCGGCGGCAATGGTTTCGCGCCGGATGCGCGAATCGGCAAAGGCCGCGTCTTCGGGCAGGGAGGGGTTGAGATGGTGGCAGACCATGAGCATGTCCAGATGCTCGTCCACGGTGTTCACGGTGTAGGGCCGGGTGGGGTTGGTGGACGAGGGCAGCACGTTGGGCAGGGAGCAGGCGCGCAGGATGTCGGGCGCGTGGCCGCCGCCCGCGCCTTCGGTGTGGTAGGTATGGATGGTGCGGCCACGGAACGCGGCCAGCGTGTCTTCCACAAAGCCCGCCTCGTTGAGCGTGTCCGTATGGATGGCGACCTGCACGTCGTATTCGTCCGCCACGGAAAGGCAGGTATCGATGGCGGCCGGGGTGGTGCCCCAGTCTTCGTGCAGTTTCAGGCCGCAGGCGCCCGCCTCAAGCTGCTCGCGCAGGGCCTCGGGCATGGCGGCATTGCCCTTGCCCAGAAAGCCGAAGTTCATGGGCAGCGCGTCTGTGGCGGCCAGCATGCGTTCCAGATGCCAGGGGCCGGGGGTGCAGGTGGTGGCGTTGGTGCCTGTGGCCGGGCCGGTGCCGCCGCCCAGCATGGTGGTGATGCCGCTGGCAAGGGCCTCCTCCACCTGCTGCGGGCAGATAAAGTGGATGTGCGCATCCATGCCGCCAGCGGTGAGCAGGCAGCCTTCGCCCGCGATAATCTCCGTGCCGGGACCGATGATCACGTCCACATCGGGCTGCACGTCGGGGTTGCCCGCCTTGCCGATGGCGGCGATGCGGCCGTCGCGTATGCCGAGATCAGCCTTGATGATGCCGAGCGCCGCATCCATGATGACGGCATTGGTGATGACCGTATCCATGGCGCCGTCGGCATTGCTGATCTGGCTCTGGCCCATGCCGTCGCGAATGACCTTGCCGCCGCCAAAGCAGACTTCATCGCCGTAGACGGTGTGGTCGCGCTCAATCTCGATCCACAGTTCCGTGTCCGCAAGGCGGATGCGGTCGCCCGTGGTGGGGCCGTAGAGTTCGGCATACTGGCTTCTGGGGATGCGGATCATGCTTTTTCCTCCCTGGGGGCTTCGGCGTCAAGCGGCCCCATGATCTGAGCGCGAAAGCCAAACACGCGCCGCGACCCGGCGTATGGTACAAGGCGAACCTCGCGCTTCTGCCCCGGCTCAAAGCGCACGGCGGTTCCGGCCGGTATGTCGAGCCGCATGCCCCGCGCGGATTGGCGGGCAAAGGTCAGTGCCGGGTTTACCTCAAAAAAATGGTAGTGCGAGCCCACCTGAATGGGCCTGTCGCCGGTGTTGGAAACTTCCAGCACGACCTCGCGCCCTTCCGAGAGGGCGTTGAGGGCAATTTCGCCCTCCGCGATATGAAATTCACCGGGAATCATGCGTCCCCCTTGCGTCTGCGTGTGGGTTGCCGTGTGTGGGTTGCCCGTGGGCCGCCCTGATTACAGAATGGGGTCGTGTACGGTCACAAGCTTGGTGCCGTCCGGAAAGGTGGCCTCCACCTGCACCTCGTGGATCATTTCGGGCACGCCTTCCATGACGTCCTCGCGCGTGAGCAGGTTGCGGCACGAACCCATGAGCGCGGCCACGCTTTGCCCGTCGCGCGCGCCTTCCAGAACCGCCAGACTGATGTAGGCCACGGCCTCGGGATAATTGAGCCTGAGACCGCGCGCCTTGCGTCGTTCCGCCAGCAGCCCGGCGGTGAAAAGCAGCAGTTTGTCTTTTTCTCTGGGCAGAAGTTCCATGATGCCTCCAGTGTATGCGGCATGCCGCATTATTTCCGTAACACAGTATGGTTGCAGCCTGGCTGCACAGTACTCTTAAAAAGCTCCGTACCAGATGCGCGGCATATGCGGCGGGCAGCCGGTCAGCGCGGGCCGCAGCAGGTTCCAGGCCGTGAGCAGCAGGGCGCGCGCTTCTTCCATATCCGGCCCCAGATAGCGCGCCACCAGCACCCCGCCGCGCACGGTGGCTCCGGCCCGTTCCCCCATGTGGGCAGACAGGGGAGCGGGCGCGGCCCGGACGGAAGCTTCGCTCGCGGGGTCTTGCCCCGCAGGCGCATCGTCAAAATCACTGCGGGGCGCGAGCATGTTTTGCAGCGCGGTGCAGCATGCTTCCAGCGCGGCAAGATCACGCCCGGCAAAATTTGGCCCGGCATAATCTGTGGTGTCGTCCGCAGCCGCGCCGCGCCCCACGGCAAAGAGGGTGGCGGCCACCGCCTGGCCGCCCAGACCGCAGGCGTATTTTTGCAGCGCATCGCCGCCTTCAAAGCGCAGCACCTCATGCAGCAGGGGCAGGCCCTCGCGGCTGAGCATGAGGCTTTGGCGCACGCTGCCGTGGGTAAAGCTTTCGTTGGCGGCAGGGCGGCCAAGGCAGAGCATTTCCCAGCCAATGCAGGCGCTGGCATTGTCCAGATCCACCGAGGTACGCATTTCGGCCCGCGCGCCGTCGTAGATGATGGTTTCGCGCGGCAGCCATTCCAGCATGCCGCCCGTGACGGTAAGGTCTGTGGTCTGCCGTTGCGCCACGTTGTGCGCATCCGCCGCATAGAATTTGGAGGCCGAAGGCGCGGTGAGCAGGGCATGCGCGCCTTCCCTCAAGCGCACCTCAAGGCTCAGGTCGTCGCCGCTCACAAGGCCGCCCGGCGGGTGCAGCAGGCAGCAGTGGCAGGGCTGGGATGCCTGCGCCCGGCCCTGCGCGCTGGCTGGCCCGCTGGCGGGTGCGGCTTCGGGATAGAATGGCCGCTGCACGCGCAAAGGCCCGTGGAACCGCATTTTTGCCAGCGTGGTACGCCCCTGCCGCACCGCGAAATCCAGCTCCATGCGCGCGCTCCAGCGGCGGTCAGGCGTAAAGCAGTGACCGTGGAGATTGCCGGCAGGGTTTGCGGTGGCGGGCATGCAGTTTCTCCTGGATTCCGCAGAGGGAATCAGACGCTCAGAAAAGCTTTGACGGTGGCATCGTCCAGGCCGCGCATGTCGCCCTGCGAAACGATGTGGCCGCGATCCATAATCATATAGGTATCCGCCATGCGGCGGGCAAAAGGCACTTTCTGCTCCACCAGCAGCACGGTGAGGCCCATTTCTTCGTTGAGCCTGCGAATGGTCGTGGCGATGTCGCGCACAATGTTGGGCTGAATGCCCTCGGTCGGTTCGTCCAGAATAAGCAGGCGCGGCTCCAGCGCGAGCGCCCGGGCAATGGCAAGCTGTTGCTGCTGGCCGCCGGAAAGATCGCCGCCCCTCCGATGCGTCATTTCGCCCAGCACGGGGAAAAAGTCAAAGATAAACGGAGGAATGGCTCCGGCCCTGTCCTTGCGCATGGGCAGCGAGAGCTCCATGTTTTCGCGCACGGTCAGCAGGGGGAATATTTCGGCGGCCCTGCGGCACATAACCTATGCCCAGGGTCGCCCGGCGTTCCACAGGCAGCGGAAGCACGTCCGTCTCTTCAAGGAAAATATGGCCGGAGCGCGCGGGGAGCACGCCCATGATGCACTGAAGCAAGGTTGTTTTGCCCACGCCGTTGCGCCCCATGAGGCAGGCGCACGAACCGGCCCTTACCTCGAGGTTGACGTCGCGCAGGATGTGGCTTTCGCCATAATACTGATGAAGACCTGTGATATGCAGCATTACGCTCCTCCTGGAGCATGAGGCTCGAAAATTGACTGTTTGCAGCGCCCGGCTTGCCTGGGCCGGGCAGCCGCTAGGCCGCGCCCAGTGGTTCGCCCAGATAGGCCTCCACCACGGCGGGGTGGTTCTGCATTTCGTCCATGGCGCCCTCGGCCAGCACGCTGCCCTGATGCAGCACCGTGACCCTGTGGGCGATGGCCCGCACAAATTCCATGTCGTGCTCCACCACCATGATGCTCTGTTCGCCCTCAAGGTCGTGCAGCAGCTCAATGGTGCGGTCCATTTCTTCAGGCGTCATGCCCGCAACGGGTTCGTCCAGCAGCAGGAGCTGGGGCTTCTGCATGAGCAGCATGCCGATTTCAAGCCACTGCTTCTGCCCGTGCGAGAGCTTGCCGGCCTGCAGACGGGCCAGCTCCGTCAGGCGGATGCGGTGCAGCACTTCTTCGATAAAAATTTTGTTGTCGGCGGAGAGCCGTGCGCGGAACGTGGGCCATACCCGCTTGTCGCCAGCCAGGGCCAGCTCCAGGTTTTGCAGCACGCTCAAGGCCTCGAACACCGAGGGTTTCTGGAACTTGCGGCCAATGCCCGCCTGGGCGATGGCGACTTCGTCCATCTGCAGGAGGTTGCAGGTGCGGCCGAACCATGCGGAGCCCGCGTCGGGCCGGGTTTTACCGGTGATGACGTCCATCATGGTGGTCTTGCCCGCGCCGTTGGGGCCGATGACGCAACGCAGTTCGCCCTTGTCCACGTAGAAGGTCAGGTCGTTGAGCGCCTTGAAGCCGTCAAAGCTCACGCTGATCTTTTCCAGATACAGGGCGATGTCGGGCTTGGACATCATGTGGCGCGGGGGCCGGGCGCGCATCTTCATGGGCCGCCGGTCAAAGGGGGCGTGCGTTTCTTCGTAGGCGCGGGCGGCTTCGGCCACGTCCTCAAGGCTGCGCCCGTGCAAAATATCCTGCTGGGTCTTCATGCCGCGCCTCCTTCGTTGGCGGAATCGGCAGGGGAATCTGGCGTCGCGCCGCGCGTGGCGCGGTTGCGCCACTGCTCGGGCAAACCCGCCAGCCCCTGCGGCAGAAAGATGGTCACCAGCACAAACATGCCGCCAAGGGCAAAGAGCCAGGCCTCGGGCATGACCGCCGTAAACCAGGTTTTGAAGGCGTTGACGGCAAACGCGCCAAGCACCGCGCCGTAGAGCCGCCCACGGCCGCCCAGCGCCACCCAGACCACGATTTCGATGGAATTGAGGGGCGAAAATTCACCGGGGTTGATGATGCCCACCTGCGGCACGTACAGAGCGCCGCCGATGCCCGCCAGAATGGCCGAAAGCGTGAACACCGCCACCTGATAGCGCTCCACCCTGTAGCCGATGAAGCGCACGCGGCTTTCAGCGTCGCGCACGGCCACGCACACGCGGCCAAGGCGCGAGGCGGTAACGGCCCTGCACAGGCAGTAGCCCGCCATGAGCGCCACGGCGGAGCAGGCGAACAGGGTTGTGCGCATGCCGTCTGTCTGCAGTTCAAAACCCAGCAGGGTCTTGAAGTCCGTGAGGCCGTTGTTGCCGCCAAAGCCCATTTCGTTGCGGAAAAAGGCCAGCATGAGCGCGTAGGTCATGGCCTGGCTCATGATGGAAAAATACACGCCGGAAACCCGCGAGCCAAAGGCCAGCCTGCCGAATACATAGGCCAGCAGACCGGGCAGCAGCATTACCAGCAGCAGGGCCACCACAACGTATTCGCTGCCCTGCCAGAACCAGGGCAGTTCCTTCCAGTTCAGAAAAACCATGAAGTCCGGCAGGTTGGCATTTCCATACACGCCGCGCGCGCCGATCTGGCGCATGAGGTACATGCCGAAGCCGTATCCCCCCAGAGCGAAAAACGCGCCGTGCCCGAGGCTGAGCACGCCCATGAAGCCCCAGACCAGATCGACGGAAAGCGCCAGCAGGGCGTAGGTCAGGTATTTGCCCAGCAGGGTGACCATGTAGCCCGGCACGTGCAGGGCATTGCCCTCGGGCAGCAGGCTGCCCGCAACCACGGCCAGCGACAGCAGGGCGGTAACAGCCAGAAAATTGCGGGTAGGCGCGTTGAGCACCCTTTCGCGTTCAAAGATGTCGGTCGCCATTTACGCCTCCACCGCACGGCCCTTTTGCGGAAACAAGCCGCGCGGGCGCTTCTGGATGAACAGGATAAGGCAGACCAGAATGATGATCTTGGAGAGCATGGCCCCGCTGGCGGGCTCCAGAAACTTGTTGGCAATGCCCAGCGCCAGCCCGCCGGTGAGAGTTCCCCAGAGGTTGCCCACGCCGCCGAACACCACCACCATGAACGAATCCACAATGTAGGTCTGGCCCAGATTGGGGCCGACGTTGGAAACCTGACTCAAGGCCACGCCCGCCATGCCGGCCACGCCTGAGCCAAGGCCGAAGGTCAGCGCGTCCACGCGCGCGGCGCGCACGCCCATGCAGCGGGCAATGGCCCTGTTCTGCGATACGGCGCGCACTTCAAGCCCCAGCCGGGTGCGGTGCATGGCCATGTGGATGAGGGCAAATACGGCAAGGCAGAACAGGATGATGTAGACGCGGTTGCAGGTCAGGCTGAAGTGCTGGGTGATCCGCCACACGCCGCTCATGAAATCCGGGTTCTGCACGGCGCGGTTGAGGGGCGAAAAGACCGTGCGCACTGCCTGCTGCAGCACGAGGCTGATGCCAAAGGTGGCCAGCAGCGTTTCCAGCGGGCGGCCATAGAGAAAACGGATAACGGTTTTTTCAAGCAGCACGCCCGTGCCCCCGCTCACCAGAAAGGCGGCGGGCACGGCCAGAATGAGGGCAAGGCCGGGCTGGCCCGGCAAGAGCTGCTGCATGCCCCAGGCCGTGTAGGCCCCGAGCATGATGAGCTCGCCGTGGGCCATGTTGATGACGCCCATGACGCCAAAGGTGATGGCAAGGCCGATGGCGGCCAGCACAAGAATGGACCCGAGGCTCATGCCGAAGAAGAGCATTTCAAAAAACTGCGCCCACTGGCTGGCGACGCGCTGGGAATAGAGGGCGTCGTCCGCCGCCTTTGCCACGGCAGTGTCGGGTGCAGCGGCAAGCGTGCGCAGGGCGTTGAGGGCGGCAGGGCTGCCGTTGCGGTTCAGGGCGCTGACGGCGGTGATCTGGTCGGAGCGCACGGCGGCGGGGTCGGCCGCCACATGGAGGGCAAGGGCCGCGTCGAGGTTGGCCCGCACGGCTTCGTCCTTTTCTCCCGCCAGCAGCGTGCGCAGGGCGTCCGCCTTGAGGGGCGGGGTGGCGCTGTCCATGAGGGCTGCG
Source organism: Pseudoxanthomonas sp. (assembly GCA_047600885.1). Lineage (GTDB taxonomy): Bacteria > Pseudomonadota > Gammaproteobacteria > Xanthomonadales > Xanthomonadaceae > Pseudoxanthomonas_A. The sequence continues at coordinate 1,103,711 of JASGKE010000002.1, forward strand.
GAGGCCTGGCGGCGTTTGGCCGTGTCTGTTGAGGTAAGGGCCTGGGCGTTGAGGATATCCGTAATGCGCTGGCGCTGGCGGTTGCTGGTGCCGATCTTGCGCAGGCTGTCGGCGGGCCGGGCCGCCCCAAGCCCGCCCCTGGCGTCGAGGGGCCGCGCCTGACCGGCGTCGTCGCCCACCATGAGCGTTCCGGCGGCATCGGCCAGCAGGGTGCTGCGCAGCAGGGCTTCCAGCAGTTTTTCGCGCAGTGGCGCGGCAAGGCTGCTGTCGTTCTTTTCCAGCGCGGCAATGGCCGTATCTCTGTCCGCTACCTTGGGGCTCACCAGAGCCTTGAGCAGATCGGCCGGAAGGATGGATGGCGAAGTTTGCACCGGGGACGCGGAAGGAGTCGAAACCGCGCCCCCGGCATTCCCGTCCGGTTCCGGTCCGGACGCCAGCACCGTGGGAGGCAGGCTGAAAATTATGAGGCAGCAGAGCAAGAGCGCCGTGCGCATGGGGCATATCCTTTTTCTGGTCTGCCGGGCCGTTTGTGCGCCGGCCCTGGCAGACGTGCCGTGGGGGGATTGCGGGGGCCACAGGGGCCCCCGCAGCAGTTTCAGGCTGTTGTTCTGTTGTTCCTATTTTGAAGCGCCGCCGCACTTCTTGGTCTTGGTGTTGTAGTTGCCGCAGTTGATGGGGTCGGTCCAGTCGCCGATCAGATCCCTGGATTCGGGCAGGTAGTGCGACCACGCTTCGCCGGGAACCACGGAAGGCGTTTCCCAGACCACCTGAAACTGGCCGTCGGCCTGGATTTCGCCGATCAGCACGGGCTTGGTGATGTGGTGGTTGGGCAGAACCTTGGCCACGCCGCCGGTGAGGTTGGGGGTTTCAAGGCCCACAATGGCCTTCAGAACCTTGTTCACATCGGTGCTCTGGGCTTTTTCAACAGCCTTCACCCACAGGTTGAAGCCGATGTAGTGGGCTTCCATGGGGTCGTTGGTGACGCGCTTGGGGTTATTGGTGAATTCGTGCCACTTCTTGATAAAGGCCTTGTTGGCGGGGTTGTCCACGCTCATGAAGTAGTTCCAGGCGGCCAGATGGCCCACCAGGGGCCTGGTGTCTATGCCGGAAAGTTCTTCTTCACCCACGGAGAAAGCCATGACGGGAATGTCGGCGGCAGTGATGCCCTGGTTGGCGAGTTCCTTGTAGAAAGGCACGTTGGCGTCGCCGTTGAGGGTGGAGACCACGGCGGTCTTTTTGCCCGCGTTGCCGAACTTTTTGATCTCGGCAACGATGGACTGCCAGTCGGCATGGCCGAAGGGGGTGTAATTGATGAGGATATCTTCCTTTTTTACGCCCTTGGAGATCAGGTAGGCTTCGATGATCTTGTTGGCGGTGCGGGGGAATACGTAGTCCGTACCGGCCAGCACCCAGCGCTTCACGCCGAGGTCGTTCATCAGGTAGTCCACAGCGGGAATGGCCTGCTGGTTCGGGGCAGCGCCGGTATAGATGACGTTGCGCGAGGATTCTTCGCCTTCGTACTGCACGGGATAGAAGAGGAGGCCGTTGAGTTCTTCAAACACGGGCAGCACGGACTTGCGCGAGACAGAGGTCCAGCAGCCGAAAACGGCGGCGACCTTGTCCTTGCTCAGCAGTTCGCGGGCCTTTTCCGCAAAGAGGGGCCAGTTGGATGCGGGGTCGACCACAACGGGCTCCAGCTTTTTGCCCAGCAGGCCGCCTTTTTTGTTCTGCTCCGCAATGAGCATGAGCATGACGTCTTTCAGCGTGGTCTCGCTGATGGCCATGGTGCCGGAGAGGGAGTGCAGAATGCCCACCTTGATGGTGTCTTCCGCGGCCTTTGCGTTCAGTGAACCGCACAGGGTGACGAGCATAAGAGCCAACGCCGCCAACGTCTTTTTGAACATGTGGAGCCTCCTTGGAACTGTCTGTATGGCTGTACGTAACGCGGCGCACCCCCATGGTCGCCGCACTGCTTGCTACAGCGATGGTTAAGCAAGAGGCGTTCCAGAAGAGATTTTTGTGTAATCATCAATAATTAAAGGATAAATTTTTCAGACTGCAATCAATATAAAACAATTTTGTAAAATACCGGGCATGGTAAAACAATTTTGTAGGTGGTGCGGAGCCGTGGCGCGCGGCCCTGTCGGCAGCGCTGTGCGGCCGCGCAAAAAGGAGCCCCGGCCCGGCAGACTGCGAATCTGCCGGACCGGGGGCGACGTTCTGTACGGTTCTGCGCCGGTTTTGCGGCTTTATGCGGGGGAAGACGGCGTAAAGCGGCGGTGGTCTATGCCGTACTTCTTCATCTTGTAGTAGATGATGCGGTAGGTGATGCCCAGATCGCGCGCAGCCTGATGGATGTTGCCCCGCGTATTTTTGAGGGCGTCCACAATAAATTCCTGCTCCACGCGGGCGATGGTTTCGTTAAAGCCGAGGCCGCCGCCCGTTGGGCCGGTGCTGCTGCTCTCCGCGCTTTGCAGGGTGCTGGGCAGGTGGTGGGCGCGCAGCACGGCGTCCTCGCAGATGAGCACGGCGCGTTCCATGACGTTTTTCAGCTCGCGCACGTTGCCGGGCCAGTGGTATTGCAGCAGGAGGTCAATGGCCGGTGTGGAAATGCGCCGCACCGGGCGGTCATATTCCTTGCTGAACATGCGCAGAAAATGCTCCGTGAGGGGCAGGATGTCTTCCGGCCTTTCGCGCAGCGGCGGAATGAACACGGGAAAGACATTGATGCGGTAGTACAGATCCTCGCGGAACAGCCCCTGTTCCACCAGCGCCTCCAGCGGGCGGTTGGTGGCGCAGACCAGGCGCACGTCCACCTTGTAGCGGCGCTCGTCGCCCAGCGGCTGGATTTCGCCTTCCTGCAGGGCGCGCAGCACCTTTGCCTGGGCTGTGGTGGAAAGGTCGCCGATTTCGTCCAGAAACAGCGTACCCTTGTCCGCCTGCCGGAAAAGGCCCGCGCGGTTCTGCACGGCCCCCGTGAACGCGCCCTTGCGCCAGCCGAAAAGCTCGCCCTCAATGAGTTCGGAGGGCAGGGCGGCGCAGTTGAGCATGACGAGCGGCTGCGCGCGTCGCGGGCTTGCGGCGTGCAGGGCTTGAGCCATCAGCTCCTTGCCCACGCCGGATTCGCCGCGCAGGAGCACGGTGGCGCGGCTGGCCCCCGCCTGCGTGAGGCGGCGCAGCACGTGCCGCAGGCTCTTGGAGGTGGCAATGACGGATGCGGGCATGCCGCTGACCAGCGGTTCGTCCGGCAGCATGCAGAAATGCTGGCGCGCCATTTCTTCCTGCAAGCGGGCAACCTGCCGCCCCACAAGCGTGGCCACGGTTTCGAGAAAACGGCAGCGCAGGTCGAGTTCCGAGTCCTGTGCTGTGGGAGTGTCGGCGCTCAAGGTGCCGATAACTTCCGTCTGGTCGGCATTTTCCACCCGCACAGGCACGCTGATGAACGCCAGCCGCGCCATTTCTTCCTGACTGCGGCCAAAGAGGCGGTTCTGAAAGTCGGGCTGACCCTGCATACATGAAACAATTATGGGCCGCCCCTCGGCAAAGACCTGGCCTGTAATGCCCGAACCCGGTTCGTAGGCCGCCTCGGGCGCGTCCGCGGGGCCGTAAGAGAGCGAGAGTTTGAGCTCGCCGCTTTCCGGGTCCTGCACCACAATGTGGGGCCTGTCGAAGTGCATGTCTTCCGCGAGAGCCGCCAGCAGCTCCCGCAGTGAATCGTGGAAGGAGTGCCCCGGCGAAAGGGCGGCCAGTACCCGGTCAAGGGTATCAAGGCACTGCCCTGTGCCCATGAAGAGCGTTGCTGAATGGGCTTCTTGCATATGTCCCCTGCTCAATGCGGCGTGAGTACGGCGCTGTTTGCTGAAGTTGCCGAACCTTGCCTGTAGCTGCGTTGCGCCCAAGCGTCGGCGTCTGCTCACGTGGCTGCCAGAACAATCTCGGGAGATTGTTCCGCTGCGGCACGGCATGCCAGACATTGCTGCGGCTGCGCGCAGATGCTGACTGAGGGGGGAATGTGCGGATCTGGCCTGACCCTGCTGGCGGCATGTGCGTTATGCGATTTCAGGCCGCCCCTGCCCCGGTGGGGCAAGTGGTCTGTAACGGGCCGCGTCATAGCTGGCGGCAAGGCGGCTCCGTTGCAGAGTCTGAAAGGCCGCGCCCGTGGCGCGGCCTCTCGGGTGATTATTGCTGCGGTCCCTGGTCAATGTCAATGATGCGGCCTTGCAGCCATACGTAGGCATCGATCTCGTGGCCCACTTCCGGTTCGTATTCGCCCAGAACCATCTTGGATGCGTAAACGGGCAGGCGCATGGGCTGCCTGTCCTCAAAGGGAAAACTGAGATAGAGCAGCTTTACGGGCATTTTTTCAAGCTGGCAGTCCTTCACTTCTTCAATGGTGGCGCGCAGCTGATATTCGCAGAAGTTGCGGCCGGGCATGATGAGGTGGCGGTTGCTGACGCTTACCTTGAGGGGCGGCACGTCCAGGCGGGTTTTGCCGGGGTTTTCGGCAAGCCAGGCTTCGGCATAGGCCTCGTAACGCACGCCCTGGGTGATGGTGATTTCGTCAAGCAGGGCCTTGCGCAGGCCAAGGGCCAGACCGGCCAGCAAAAACGTGTGCATGACGCCGGGGGTGAGGTCGTCCTTGTCGCGGCCGTACAGCGGGTCGTAAAACCACATGGGGCTTTTGCCCTCAAGCATGCTCACGGCCACGTCGCCTTCCACGCCGGTCTGCCAGGGATGTACGTCCTCGACCGTAAGGTCGTTGGGCAGCCCTTCAAGCAGAGGGGTGGCGGTGACAGGGGCAAGCTTTTCCCCCTCTTCGCCAGCCACAAGCACGGCAGCCCTGACGGGCTGATCCTGCGGCCATGCCAGCAGGATGTGATCCTTGCCGTCACGCTTCCACTGCCAGGAGGGGCGGGTGCCGCCGTCGTGCATGACGGTGGCGGCAATCTGGCCCATGATGGCGGCGGGATTCTGCCCCGTCAGCACAGCCCAGGCATCGCCCAGAGTTTCTGTATGCCCCCGGTTGGCGGCGGCCAGTCGGGCCTCCAGCTCTTCGGCGGAAGGCGCCTGGTCGGCGAGGGGATTGCCGTTGCTGTCAACGCGAACCCATTCTTCGGCTTCGGTTTCGGCAGCCTGAATCTTGCTTTCAGCTTTTTTGGCCATGAAATAGTCCTTTCATCGCGCGGTCAGGGCGCTGGCCGGATACCTCCGGCCAGCGCGCAATGCATACTGGAGCATTTACCACTTGAAATGCTCACTTACGGCAGGCAAAGCCTGCCTGCTCGCATTTCGTGGCAAGGATTTTTTTGAAAATCCTTGCAGAGCAGTTACCTCATTTCATTCGTAAATTGCTCTAACGCCTGTCGCCACGGTCACGGCGGTCACGCCCGCCACGGTCACCACGGCCGTTTCTGTCGCCACGGTCGCCCCTGTCGGAACGGGGAGGACGGGCGGTTTCTTCGGGATTCCAGGGGTGGCCCTGCTCTTCGAGCAGCACGGCCTTGCGGCTGGCGCGGATGCGGTCGCCGTTGATTTCAATGATTTTGACCATCATGTCTTCGCCAAGGCGCGCCACGTCGCCGGGCTGTTCCACGCGGTTGACGTCGAGCTGCGACACGTGCACAAGGGCTTCCACATTGGGCAGCACTTCCACGATGGCGCCGATTTCCATGATTTTGCGCACCTTGGCAAGGTAGTTCTTGCCGAGGTCGGGGCGCTGGTCATAGTACGAAACCATTTCGCGGGCCTTTTCCAGAGCTTCGGCCGTGGGGGCGAAGATGGAGACGCGGCCGGAGTCTTCAATATCCACAGAAGCGCCGGTGGCAGCCGTGATGGCCTTAATGTTCTTGCCGCCGGGGCCGATGATGAGGCGGATGATGTCCGGGTTCACAAACACTTCGGCATGCTGCGGGGCAAAGCGCGAGAGTTCCTTGCGCGGCTCGGCAATGGCCCTGGCCATTTCTTCCAGAATATGGTGGCGGCCTTCATGGGCCTGCTGCATGGCGGCGCGCATGATCTCGGTGGTGAGGCCGGTGATCTTGATGTCCATCTGCACGCCGGTCACGCCTTCAGCGGTGCCGGCAATCTTGAAGTCCATGTCGCCGAGGGCGTCTTCGTCACCAAGAATGTCGGTGAGCACGATGAACTTGTCGCCTTCCTTGATGAGACCCATGGCCACACCGGCCACAGGGGCGCTGATGGGCACGCCCGCATCCATGAGCGAAAGCGAACCGCCGCACACGGCGGCCATGGAGGAAGAACCGTTGGATTCGAGGGTCTCGGACACAACGCGCAGGGTAAAGGGAAAATCAACGTCGGCGGGCAGCACGGGGCGCAGGGACCTTTCCGCCAGGGCGCCGTGGCCGATTTCGCGGCGCGAAACGCGCACGGGCTTGACCTCGCCCACAGAGAAGGGCGGGAAGTTGTAGTGCAGCATAAAGCGCTTGGTCACGTCGCCGGTGAGCGAATCCATGCGCTGCTCGTCGGTGGAGGAGCCAAGGGTGGTCACAACCATGGACTTGGTTTCGCCGCGGCGGAACAGGGCGGAGCCGTGGGCGCGGGGCAGCAGGCCGGTCTGGATCTGGATGGGGCGCACGGTCTTGGTGTCGCGGCCGTCAATGCGCGTGCCTTCGTTGACAATGCGGGCGCGCACCAGCTTCTTTTCCAGGTCGGAGAGCATGTCGCCCACACTCTTGAGGGCGGCTTCGTTCTCGGCCCAGGCCGGGTCGTTCTTGAGGTTTTCCATGACCTTGTCTTTCACGGCCTTGCGGGCGTCCTTGCGGGCCATCTTTTCGGGCACGCGCAGGGCTTCTTCCAGGCCGGCGGTAAGGGCCAGTTCTTTCACGCGGGCAACCAGAACCGGATCGTCGGCGTGGGGGGTAAAGGCCATCTTGGGCTTGCCGGCCAGCTCGCGCAGCTTGAGCTGGGCTTCAATCAGGGGCTGAATCTGCTGGCGGCCCCATTCAAGGGCGTCGATGATGACGTCTTCAGGCACAAAGCGGGCTTCGCCTTCCACCATGGTCAGCGCATCGGCGGACGCGGCAAACACGATGTTGAGGTCGCTCTGCGCCTGCTGCTCAAAGGTGGGGTTCAGCACAAACTGACCGTTGATGCGGCCGATGCGGCCACCGGCCACCGGGCCGTCAAAGGGCAGGGGCGAAAGCATGACAGCGGCGGAAGCGCCCGTAAGGGCCAGCACGTCGGAGTCGTTCACCTGGTCGGCGGAGATGACGCTGGCCAGCACCTGCACGTCTTCGTTGAGACCCTTCTTGGGAAAGAGCGGGCGCAACGGGCGGTCGATGAGGCGGGAAACCAGGGTCTCACGCTCGGAAGGACGGCCGATCTCGCGGCGGAAGAAGCTGCCGGGAATGCGGCCGGCGGCGTACATTTTTTCGGAATATTCAACGGTAAGGGGAAAGAAGCCCTTGTCGAATTCAAGCGTCTGCGAGCACACGGTGACGAGCACCACGGTGCCGCCGCACTGAATCCACACGGAGCCGTGGGCCTGATTGGCCATACGGCCTGTTTCAAGGATGACTTCCTTGCCGCCGACCTGGGCTGTAACCCTGATAGGTTCAAAAATGTCCTGATACATAAAAATTCCTTTGCGTAGTGCGAAGGGGATTCCGGCAAAAGCGGGCAGATCCTCGGCCTTGGGCCTCTGCCTGATTTTCCCGGACCCCCCTTCTTCGCGTTTGTACCCTCGATGGGGTTTGATTCAAGCAACAAGGGGGAGCGCTGGCTCCCCCTTGCGCGACAAAGTCTTACTTGCGCAGACCGAGCTTTTCGATGAGCGCGCGGTAACGCTGAACGTCTTTTTTCTTCAGATAGTTCAGAATGTTACGACGGCGACCAACCAGCTTGAGCAGGCCGGTACGCGAGTGGAAGTCCTTTTTGTGCTCCTTGAAGTGGCCGGTGAGGTCTTCAATACGGGCGGTGAGCAGAGCCACCTGAACTTCCGGGGAACCGGTGTCGCCTTCGTGTTTGGCGTGGGCGTCAATAACCGTTTTCTTGTCGCTGGCATCCATTACCACAGCAGTACTCCTTGATAGTCGGGGTTTAGTTCCAAAGTCCCCGCAACACGGTCCAACATGGGCCGGCGGGCGTGGTTTCGCGTTGCGCCAGAGCCAGGGCAGTGCCCTGTTCAAGCAGCAGCGCGAAGCCTTCCGCAGGCTCGGCTTCTGTCGCGCCCTGACCGGGGGCATCCGCACTGGCGGGTGCTTCCGGGCGGCAAGGCACGGCTATGCCGTTGCGCACGCGCGCGGCTTCATCCGGCGTGAGCTCCACCTTGCGCCAGTGGGGCAGCGCTTCCGCAATGGGACGCACGCAACCCGGCAACAGGGTGGGATCAGCCGTGAAGTCCGCAGGGTCGCGGGCCACGTCGAGGCCGAAGGGGTGACTATACTCCCGGGTCAGTTCTGTGAGCACGGCTCCGCACCCTAAGCGCGTCCCCAAGCTGTGGGCCAGGGAGCGTATATAGGTGCCAGAACTACAGGCGACCCGAAAGCGCACAAACGGAAGACTCACCTCGAGTGTTTCCGCCTGTGAAATTTTTGTGCGTTTGACCTTGGCCGGGGTTTCCACGCCCTTGCGCGCCAGTTTGTAGAGCGGCTGGCCTTGGTGCTTGGCCGCTGAATACGGCGGCACGGGCTGCTCGTCAATGGCGAGCCATGCGGCCACTTCGCGGCGCACGTCAGCCTCGCTCACATGCTCCCACGGCGCTTCGGCCACAACCTTGCCTTCAACATCCCAGGTGTCGGTGGCCTGGCCCAACCGCAATGTGCCGCTGTAAACCTTGCCGCCGCCGGCCAGCAGATGCCCTGAAAGCTTGGTGGCCTGACCCAGCAGAACGAGCAAAACCCCTGAAGCCAAGGGATCAAGAGTGCCTGCATGCCCGATTTTTTTCTGTCCAAGCCGTTTGATGGCCGTGAGGCAACGGGCCGAGGTGGGGCCGGAGGGCTTGCGCAGCACCAGAATGCCGTGCTGCTGGGGCAACTGGGCCGCCCCGGAGCGTTTTTCCGGCTGCTGGTCTGGAGTGCTGGGTGCGGCATCCGCCGCATTGGTCATACTCATACGCAAGTTGCTACCATAGCCGCAGAGCGGGCATAAGTCAAAAAAATATCGGCGGCAAAGGTCGTTGCTGACTGAAAAGCGAGAAAAACAGCAAGCTGTTATTCGCGGGCCTACACCAGGCCCTCGGCTTCCAGTTCCTCGGCAATGGCGGCCAGCAACCGGGCGCTGGCCGCGTCCATGTCTGTCCGCACGGTGCCGCCCGCGGCATTGCGGTGCCCGCCGCCGCCAAGTCTGGCCGCCGCGGCGTGCACGTCTACCGACCCGTAGGAGCGCAGGCTGAATTTGCAGCAGGTGGGGGAATCCTCCCGCAGTACGGCGGCCACGTGCACACCGCGCAGGCGACGCAACTGCTCCACAAAGCCTTCGAGGTCTTCCTTGAGCGCGCCGCACTTGCGCAGGTCTTCAAGATACACGGGGCAAAAGCAGATGCTGCCGTTGCGCTCAAGCCGCGCCCGCTGCAGGAGCTGCCCCCAGAGCGTCAGACGGCCCCGGCTCCAGCTGTTTTCAAGATATTCGCGCAACTGGGCAATATTACAGCCATGTTCGACCATGTGGGCCGTAAGGTAGAGCACGTCGGCGCTGGTGTTGCCGTGGCAGAAACCGCCTGTGTCGGTAATGATGCCAAGAGCCAGAGCCGTGGCCAGATCGCCGGTAAGGGGCAGGCCGGCGGCCAGGGCCACATAGGCCATGAGTTGGGCTGTGGCGGCCGCCTGGGGGGCAACCCAGTTTGTCACGTTGCCCATGCCGTCGCCGCCGAGGTGGTGATCGATGTTCAGGGTCCGCAGTTCCGGCAGCCGGGCCGCCAGCTCGCGGCCAAGACGGTCAGGTTCGCCGCAGTCGAGCAACACGGCGCAGCGCGGCTTGAAGGGCGGATGCGCAAGGCTTGTGTGCACGACGCCCGGCGTGGAGAAAAAATCCAGATATCCCGGCAGACCGGGCTGGGCATAAAGCATGAATTCCTTGCCCATGGACCGCAGAATGTACCCCGCGGCCGCCACCGCGCCTACGGCGTCGCCGTCGGGATTCATGTGGGCGGCCACGATGACCTGATCCAGATCACAAAAAGCCTTGGCCATGCGCTCCGCGCCTTCGCGGAAATGCTGGGGAATAAGTTCAGTCCGCTGCATATATCTCCACCTGACTATCCGTCATTTCCTCGGGGCAGACCGCTTCCATCATAAGCGCGCATTTGTCCATGCGGCTGCGCAGATGGCTTTCGCTGTTGGAAATGGATACCACCGCAAGCCGAAGTCGGGAAAGGCTGTCTTCCGTTCCGGCTTCGGCTATGGCTACATTAAATTTGTTTCTGGTCTTCTGTTTCAGACTGTTGGCAACGCGGCGCTTGGCCTTGAGGTTGTCGTTGCCTTCCAGGCTGAATTCTACGGTAAGAACCGCCATAAACATGGTCATAGGCTGGATTGCCCATCGGGCGCGGAAGCGTTTGCGGCATTGCCGCCCAGCGGCGCTGGAGGTCGGCGTCGTGCTGGACCCCGCCCGCGGGAAAGGACGCCGCTCGTCCACTGGGCCGCATAACCGAGGATAACTGCATCCATATAAAAAAGGAAGGGAGACCCCATACGCGGCCTCCCTTCCCCGTATTCCGATCTTAGAGCGTGGCGGCTTCTTCGACGGTTTCAAAGGCTTCGATGATGTCGCCGATCTTCACATCGTTGAAGTTCTCAAGGCCCACGCCGCACTCGTTGCCCTTGACCACTTCCTTGGAGTCATCCTTGAAGCGTTTGAGGGACGAGATCTTGCCCGTGTAGACCACCACGCCGTCGCGCAGCAGGCGAACACCGGCGTTACGGGCGATCTTGCCGTCGGCCACGTAGGAACCGGCGATAAGGCCGACCTTGGGCACGCTGAAGGTGTCGCGCACCTCGGCCTGACCAAGGTACACCTCACGCTGCACCGGGGCAAGCATGCCGGCCATGGCGCTCTTGATATCGTCCACGAGCTTGTAAATGATCTCGTAGAAGCGGATATCCACGTTTTCGTGGTCGGCCACATCCTTGATCTTGGAAGTGGGACGCACGTTGAAGCCGATAATGATGGCCTGCGAGGCGGAAGCCAGCAGGATATCGGATTCCGTGATTGCGCCGGTGCCGCCGTGCACCACGTTGATGCGCACTTTTTCCGTGCTCTGCTTGTTCAGAGCTTCGGTGATGGCTTCCAGGCTGCCCTGCACGTCGGCCTTGACCACAAGGTTGAGGGTCAGGGTTTCATGGTCGGACTTGCGCTGCGAGAGGAAGGTCTCCAGGGTGACGCGCGATTCGGAGGCCAGATCGCGTTCACGCTGCTTGACCGCGCGGGAATCGGCGATGCGGCGGGCGACCTTTTCGTCGGACACCACAAAGAATTCCTCACCGGCTTCCGGCACGCCTTCAAAGCCCTGCACTTCCACAGGCAGGGAGGGGCCGGCTTCCTTGACCTTCTTGCCCTGGTCGCTCATGAGGGCGCGCACGCGGCCCGAGAAGGTGCCGCACACAAAGCTGTCGCCTTGGCGCAGGGTGCCTTCCTGAATGAGCACTGTGGCGATGGGGCCACGGCCCTTGTCGAGCTTGGCTTCCACGATGTGGCCACGAGCGGGCTTGTCGGGGTTGGCCTTGAGCTCCATGATTTCGGACTGGAGGGCCACCATTTCGAGCAGTTCGTCCAGGCCCATGCGGCTCTTGGCCGAAACTTTGGCAACAATGGTGTCGCCGCCCCATTCTTCGGCCTGCAGGCCGAGTTCCGCCAGTTCGCGCAGCACGCGGTCAGGCTCGGCGCCGGGCTTGTCCATCTTGTTTACGGCCACCATGATGGGCACATTGGCGGCGCGCGAGTGGTTGATGGCTTCGCGGGTCTGCTCCATCACGCCGTCGTCGGCGGCGACCACAAGAATGACAAGGTCGGTGACCTGAGCGCCACGGGCGCGCATGGCGGTGAAGGCTTCGTGCCCGGGCGTGTCGAGAAACACGATTTCGCCGCGCTTGGTCTTCACATGGTATGCGCCGATGTGCTGGGTGATGCCGCCGGCTTCGCCGCTGGTGACGTTGGACTTGCGTATGGCGTCGAGCAGCGAGGTTTTACCGTGGTCAACGTGACCCATGATGGTAACAACGGGCGGGCGCGGCTTGAGAGTTTCAGGCGCGTCCACTTCCTTGGGAACCAGATAATCGTCTTCAGAAAAGCCGACTTTTTCCACTTCGTAGCCGAATTCGGCGGCCACCAGGGTGGCGGTGTCGATATCCAGCGTCTGGTTGATGGTGGCCATGATGCCAAGGCCAAAGAGCACCTTGATGATCTCGTTGGCCTTGAGACCCATCTGGTGGGCCATGTCGGCAACGCGGATGGCTTCGGTAATACGGATCTTGCGCTTGGCCGCCTTGAGGGGTTGCGTGGACTGCGGCGTCACGGAGGAACGGCCCGACTTGCGACGGCCCTTGCCTCTGTTCAGGCGGCCGCTGTCGTCGTCGTCGCTGCGGCGGCCGAAATCGCCCTGCTGGAAGTCAACGGTACGGCGACCCTTGAGGCGCTTTTTCTTGCTCTGGCCGTCGCGGGTGTCGGAAGGCGAGGCAGGAGCAGCCTGCTGCCCAAAGCCGCCAGCGGGACCGCCGGGGCGGGGGCCGCCAGCGGGACGCGGAGCGCCGCCGGGACCACCGGGACGCGGGCCGCCGGGACGGGGAGGCCTGCCGGCGCCGTCTCTGGGCGGATAGCCACCGGGGCGGCTGTCGCCCGAGCGGGCGGGACGGGCATCCTGCGTGGGCGTAGCGCCGGGCGCGGGACGGGAAATAATGCGAACCTGCGGGGCGGCCGGAGCTTCCGCACGGGGCGCGCGACGCGGCGCGGCGCCGTCTTCGCCTTCTTCGCCTGCACGAGGTTCGGCGGGGCGCTGGGGCAGGGTCGGCGCGGAGGAACCTTCGGGCACGGCCGAGGCGTCGGGGCGCGCCACGCGGGCGGCCTTGGCGGCCTTGTCCTGCGCGTCGCCCTTTTCGGCCGGGGCCTTTACCACTGCTGCTTCCGCCACAGCGGCTGCGGGCGCGGCAGGTTCCACGGCGGCAGGAGCCGGAGCTTCCACAACCTCAGATTCTTTCTGGTCGCTGGGGCGGCTGATGACGCGCGCGGGCGAAATAACCTTGGCAGGCTTGACGACGCGCGCCTTGTGCTCGGCAGCGGGGGCGGATTCCTGCTCGGCCTTGGGGGCCTTGCCGGCAAGGGGCTTGGCAGCGGGCGCGGCTTCAGCCACGGCTTCCACCACGGAGGCTTTTTCCTTGGGCGCTTCGGCCTCGACCGGCGCTGCAATGGAGGCTTCCTGTGCTGCGGGTTCAGCTTCCTGCGGGGAGTCCTTGCGGCGGCGGCGCACAATGACGTCGCGCTGCGAACCGGCACGCTCCGCATCAACCTGTTTCTGTTCGGCAAAGTAGTCGCGCAAGCGAGTGGCCTCCTCTGAGGTGACGGAACCAGTTGCGGATTTTACCGGCAGGCCGAGCTCGCGCGCGACACGCAGTATATCCTTGGGATCCTGCGAGATGTCCCCGCCGAGATCCTTAATTTTTATTTTATCATCAGACATTTTTTCCCCCCTTGCGCCGTGTTCCGGGCCTGAATTTCGCGAACTTGGCCGCGCACACAGGATCGGAACATACATACCAGCCTCTGCCCGGTCTGGTTTTTTCCGCGTCTAAAGTCAAAATTCCCTGCTCCGCCAGTACGTGACGGTCGAGGTCGGCCTTGGGAAAGCGGCGGCGGCAGATGACGCACATACGCTCCGGCCCGCCACAGGCCTGTTCCCCACCTTCAACGGGCGCAGCGTTATTCTTTTGCATCTCCGCTTTCCGTGGCGGCGGGCTTTGTCAGCTCCACTGCCGAGGATTCGGGAGTGCTTTCCACAATCGGGGCCAGGAAGTTGATGGCCGAGCGCAGGTCGGCAATGCGCGACGCGCTGATGGTGAGCTTGTCGGCAAGTTCCTGGTCCGTAGCCTCGCGCAGATTGTCCAGCGAGCTGTAGCCCGCGGCCAGAAGCGCTTCGATGGAGACCTCCGCCACGCTGGCCACCTGCTCAAGGCCGTGCCCGATGGCGTTGGCCTCGTTGTAGCGGGTTTCGGTAAAGATATCGACCTTCCAGCCCAGCAGGCGCGCGGCCAGCTTGACGTTCTGGCCCTTGCGGCCAATGGCGTTGGTGAGCTGGTCGTCGGGCACAATGACTTCCAGAAGGTTTTCTTCTTCGTCCACCACGATGCGCGAAACCAGGGCCGGGGCCAGGGCGTTGCGGGCATAGGTGGCGATGTCGGCGCTCCAGACAACGATGTCGATGCGTTCGCCGTGCAGTTCCTGCACGATATTCTGGATGCGCGAACCGCGCACGCCAACGCATGCGCCCACGGGATCCACATCGCGCTCGCGCGAAAGTACGGCAACCTTGGCGCGGGAACCGGGATCACGGGCAACGCCCATGATCTGCACCACACCGTCGTCGACCTCGGGCACTTCGCGGCGGAACAGCGCCGCCATGTAGTCGCGGTGCGAGCGCGAAACAACAACCTGCGGGCCGCGCCCTTCCTGGCGCACCTCAATGATGAGGGCCTGCACGCGGTCGCCGCGCTTGTAATGCTCACGCGGGATCTGTTCCTCGCGGGGCAGGATGGCCTCGGTGCGGCCCAGGTTCACAACCCAGCCGCCCTTGTCGCGGCGTTGCACGATGCCGGATACAATTTCGCCCACGCGATCCTTGTATTCGGTGTAGATGATTTCCTGTTCCGCATCACGCATGCGCTGGATGATGACCTGCTTGGCGGACTGGGCGGCAATGCGCCCGAGGTCTTCCACCTTGACGCGGAAGCCCATCTCGTCGTCCACCTGCACGGAGGGATCATGCTTGATCGCTTCGGAATATTCGATCTGCGTGTCCGGGTTGGCAACGTCGTCGTCGGCCATGACGATTTTGAACTGGTAGACCTCAATGTCGCCTGTTTCGTCATTATAGGTAACTTCCACGTCCATATCTTCGCTGAAGCGGCGCAGCACCGAAGTGCGCACCGCGTCTTCAAGCGTGTCGATGAGCATATTGCGGTCAAGGCCTTTGTCCTTGCTGATCTGGTCAATGGCCTTTTTGAGTTCAAGATTCATGGGTGCCTCCGGCTGCTGGCGCTGCGGCGAAATATCTCTGGTTCCTGCCATGGTCACGGCGGCCAGTATTGCTGGCCCTGCCAAGCGAGTGTGCAGTTGCGTCAGGTTTTATTGGTTCTCTGCTGAACCACTGGATTTTGTTTTCTTTTCCTTGGAGGGCTTGGCTCCGGCCCTGGCGGCGGGCGCCTTGGCGCCGCCCTTGCCGGGCTTTTGCGGCTGCCTGAAAATATACATGCGGCTTGCCCTGCGCACGGCATCCCAGGGAATGCTCACCGGCGGCAGGTTTTCCGGACTCACCTCGCCCTCGGGCGAGATGGTGGCCGGCGCCAGGGTGAACGCGGCTTCTTCCACGGAAAGGAGCGTGCCGCGCCACAAACGGCGGGGGCCGCCGTGCGAAGGATTGGGCCCTTCGGGCGCGCTTTCGTTGATGGCCACCGCCCTGAGCAGACGGGCTTCCACCACGTCGCCCAAATAGTGGCGCATCTGGTCAAGGCTGAAGAAAAGTCGCGTCAGACCGGGGGTGGAAACCTCCAGCACGTAGGCTTCAGGGATGGTATCTTCCACCTCAAGGGCAAGGCCGATGTGGCGCGAAATATGTTCGCACTGCTCAAGGGTGGCGGAAAGCGCGACCAGGGTCGGCGCATCGAGATCGTCGGCGTCGCTGGGAACGGGGGCGGGCTGGGTGTCGGCTGCCGCGGAAAACGGCACGTCTACAAAAAGCCGAACCACGGTGCGCCCGGCGCGGACGATTTCCACTCCCCAGATGACCAGACCCAGCGATGCTGCAAGGGGTTCGGCCAGGCTGGCGATGGTTTCTTTGAGTGCGTCGTCGGTCATTCGTTTCTTAGAGCATTCCTTTGCGCTGCAAATGCGCTTGCCTGGCGGGTTCGCCCTGTCGCAGGGACAAAAAAAGGGGGCCCATTCAGGCCACCCCGCAGGAACTGCGTTCCGCATCAGGATGTAACGGTAGCGCGAACGCAGCCGTTTCGAATGAGTTTCATTATCTTGGTGAAAAAAAATTGTCAAGGTGTTTGTGTACAGCGGGCAATATATATCAGAGTGGGCTGTCGCAGCGTGATCGCTGGAGGCGTACTCTCAGAAAATGCTAAGAACAGCGCAATAGTTGGGAGAAAACTAATTATTTTCTTAAAACAGCCGATATTGAGGATTAATGGAGAACATTGCGGGGCAGCGGCAGCAGGGGGCTGGTGTTCCGTTTTGCAAGGAGTGGCGTGCAAATGGCAGTTTGTCCGCACAAAAAATTTCCGTAGCTTAAAGCGAGGTGGCTCAGTGGATGGTAAGTTCCTTTTGTACAGTTGCGTTGCGGCGTTGCTGGCAGTTGGTCTTGGGTTTGGCGCTATGCACGTGACGGGCCTGCCCGTTCCGGGTGTGGCGGTAAGCGGCCTTGCGGCGGCGCTGGGCGCTTTTGCCGCCGGGCGCGCCCGTATGCGCGGCGTGGTGCGCCAGTCCGTTGAAGCTGTCTGCGCTGTGGCGGTCAATCCTGGTCGCAGCCAGAGCACTGCCGACCCATCACTTGTTCCGCTGTTCGCCAGCCTTGAAGATCTGCGGCAGATTGTAAAAAACGACAGGGAATACAAGGAAGGCATTCTGCGCGGCCTGCCCATGCCGTATTTGCTGGTGGATACCGGGGAGCGCGCGCTCAGCACCAACGCGGCCTGTCTGGCCATGCTGGAAATCGACGGCAGCATTGAAGCCTGCCTTGGCAAGACCCTGGCTGAACTGTTCTATAATGATCCCACCCGTAAAACCGCCGTGGGTAAAAGCATGGCGACGGGCGAGTGCTTCAGGAACCTTGAAGTCACCATAGGCGGGCACAAGGGCGGCAAGGTCAACGTGCTCGCCAACGTGTTCCCCATCTATAATGTCGAGGGAGTCTGCATCGGCGGCATGTGCGTGTATGTGGACATGACCGCCCTCAGCGAGGCCCAACGGCAGATCACGGAGAAAAACCAGCGCATGGCCGGAGTGGCGCAGGCGCTGGAAAAAACCATGGACGAGCTGGCAACGATTGTGGAGGCGCTCACCGGCAGCATCCGGCAGTCGGACAAAAACGCCGCCATTGCGGCCGGGCAGCTTAAAGAGGCCGCTTCCGCCATGGGCCACATGAACGTCCGGGTGCGGGAAGTTGCCGGCAACGCGGACAAGGCCGCCGAAGCCTCGGGCCACACCATGTCCAAGGCCACCAGTGGCGCGGAAGTTGTGCAGAACGCCCTGCACGGCATTGAAAACGTGCACCGCGTCACGCTTGATCTGCGCACGGACATGGCCACGCTGGAATCGCACGCCAGAGCCATTACCGAGATCATGAACGTCATTTCCGACATCGCCGACCAGACCAACCTGCTGGCCCTCAATGCGGCCATTGAAGCGGCCCGCGCGGGCGAGGCCGGGCGCGGATTTGCCGTGGTGGCTGACGAGGTGCGCAAGCTGGCCGAAAAAACCATGGCTTCCACCACGGATGTGGGCCGCGCCATTGAGGCCATTCAGCAAAGCGCCGCCAAGAGCATGGCCTCCATGGACAATGCCGTGCAGCAGGTGGAGCAGGCCACGGACTATGCCAAGCAGTCTGGCGAGGCGCTGGACGCCATTGTAGGTACGGTGGAAAATACCGTTGGGCAGGTCAAGGCCATTGCCTCCGCCAGCGAGGAACAGTCCTCCGCCAGCGAGCAGATCACCCGCACCATCGATCAGGTAAACCACATGGTGGCCGACACGTCCGAATCCATGGGGCAGGCCAATATGGAAACCGGCAAACTGCAGGAACTGACCGGCAGGCTGGAAGATCTGACGGCGCAACTGAAAGTGTAACAGTGCTTTTGCCGCAAGGCGGTACACGACCCGTTGCGGCTGGAGGGCGCGACAAACGCGCGGTATCTGGCCGGAACGGGTATTTTTATGGTTAAGAAGGGCTGATGCCCCTAGCCCTGGTCGTTCACGCCAAGCACCATTTCAAGCACGGCGTCGGCCAGCAGGGCCGCCGCTTCGGTCACGCGCGGGGCAAGGGGCGGGGCCAGCAGGATATCTGTGCTGAAGTCGCCCACCAGCACCAGATTGCCCAAGTGGCGCTTGCCCATGGCCTTGCCTCCCCAGCCGCCCATGCCCGATGCGCTGGCTATGCGGCAGCCGCCGAGCAGGGCCGTTTCCACCAGCAGGGTTTTGTCGTCCGGCCCGTCAAAGGCCTCCACCCAGATGGGGCAGGCGGGCAGCACCTCGGCCATGTTGTGCTGGTCAAGACGCATGCGGCGTGTTTCCACAGCCATGTCGGGGTTCAGCTCCAGCAGCAGTTCGGCCAGGGCCTCCACCTTGGGGCGGCCCACATGCCGGGGCCAGTACTGCTGGCGGTTGAGATTGGAGGCGTCCACCACGTCGTCGTCCACCAGCAGCAGGTTGCCCACGCCGCTGCGGGCCAGCATGAGGGCCGCGTTGGAGCCCAGGCCGCCTGCCCCGGCAATGCCCACGCGGGCCGCGCGCAGGGCGTCCATCTGTCCGGAACTGAGATAACGGGCAAGCCCGGTGTGAAGCGCATTGTGCATGGCTGAATCCGTGTGTTTGTCTGGTGCGGGTTTTCCTGCCGATGCCTGCGGCGGCCCGGTCGCCTCAGGCCGCCGCAGGGCATCGCACGTGCTTTTTATACGGCCACAGGGGCTTCCCAGTCCTTGAGCACGGCCTGATAGCCCATGCCCGCGAGGGAGGCCGCCATTTCTTCAAGGCTGCGGCGGTCGGTGATCTCAAACTGGCCGGGATTGTGCATATCCTCGGTCGCACGGCCGCCCACGGCTGTGGAAACCCCGGCGGAAACTCGGGTAACGCCGATGGGAACCAGATGATCGCGCATAAAGGCGCTCTCGCGGCTGGAGCAGGTAATGCCCGCGCGCGGCAAAAAGCAGCGCATGGCCGTAACATATTGTACAAGGTGGCGGTCGTCCACGGCATGCCGCACGTCAAAGTCGCCTTCGTGCGGGCAGATGCGCGGGATGGAAACGCTCACATCCACGCCGGGGTAGCGCCTTTGCAGCCACCACGCGTGCAGGCCCGTGGCAAAGGCGTCCTGTTCAAAGGATTCCAGGCCGAGCAGCGCGCCCACGCCGATGGAGCGGATGCCGCCCTCCGCCGCGCGCTGCGGCGCATTGAGTCTGAAGCCGTAGTCGTGCTTGGGGCCGACGGGGTGCAGCCACGCGTAGAGTTCGGGATTATACGTTTCCTGAAACATGGTCATGCTGTCCACGCCCGCATCCACCAGCAACCGGTATTCCTCGGTGGTGAGGGAATAGACTTCCACACCCACGGAGGCAAAGCGGAGTTTGATGCGGCGGGCCGCATCCGCAATATACTGCGGCGAGGACAAATGCCGCGCGTCGCCCGTGAGCAGCAGAATGTGCTGAAAGCCCTTGCCGGCGATGACATCCGCCTCCGCTGCTGCTTCCTCAATGCTCAGATGACGGCGCGGCTGCTTGTTTTTGGCGTTAAATCCGCAATAGCGGCACTGATTTGTACAGACGTCGGAAATATAGAGCGGCGTGAAGATGTTCACGGCTCTGCCGAAAAAACGCAGGGTCAGGTCGCGCGCGCGGCGGGCCATGGCCTCAAGGTGCGGGGCGGCCGCAGGCGAAAGCAGGGTGAGAAAATCGGCTGGCTGCAGGATTTCTTTCCGCAGCGCGGCCAGCACGTCCGCTTCCGTGGCGCGTGCGGCTCCCTCGGCCCTGCGGGCTGACGGCCAGGCCTGCAGATATTTTTGAAAAGTTTCCATGTGTGGTCCTTATGATGCGGTTGGCTGCCAGCGGTAGGGCTGGCGGTCAACATGGCTCTGTATTTGCAATCTGGAGTATTTTCAATGTTACTCCGCTCCAGGGTCTGTTTCTAACTAGCGGAGAAAGCCCGTCAGCGGCGAAGAAGCCTCCGCGCCCTGGCCCTGCGCCGTGACCGCGCCGGGGCCAGCCAGCCACGCGTCGCGCCCGGCCCTTACCGCGTCGCCAAACGCGCGGGCCATGGCAACGGGGTCGCTGGCAGAAGCGATGGCCGTGTTCACAAGGCAGGCGGCCGCGCCCATTTCCATGGCTTCGCAGGCCTGCGAGGGACGGCCGATGCCCGCGTCCACCACGATGGGCAGGTCGATCTCTTCAATCAGAATGCCCACCATTTCCCTGGTGCGCAGACCCCGGTTGGTGCCGATGGGCGCGCCCAGCGGCATGACGGCTGCCGCGCCGGCGTTGACGCAGGCCCGCGCCACGTACAGGTCGGGATTGATGTAGGGCAGTACGGTAAAGCCCTCCCTGGCGAGAATTTCCGTGGCTTTTGCGGTTTCGTAGCCGTCGGGCAGCAGGTGGCGGGTATCGGAAATAACTTCAATTTTTATCCAGTCGCCGCAACCGGCGGCACGGGCCAGGCGGGCCAGGCGCACGGCTTCCTCGGCGGTTCGCGCGCCGGAGGTGTTGGGCAAAAGCCGCATGCGGGCGGGGATATGCCCCATGATGCCCTGGCCGGAGGCCTGATTTCCGGTCTGCTTGTCCACGCGGCGCATGGCCACGGTGATGACTTCCGCGCCGCTGGCTTCGGCCACGGCGGGAATGAGGCTGTCGGCGCCGTACTTGCCGGTGCCGATGAAAAGACGGCTTGTAAGGGTGACGCCGCCGATAATGAAGGGATCGTTCATTGCGCTCTCCGTCTGGAATGTGCGGGTGAAGTGGTAAGGCCTTTCATGCCGGGGAGATCCGGTCTGTTATCCTCCGCCGACAAAATGCACGATTTCCAGGCTGTCGCCCGTGCAGAGCCGGGTTTGGGCAAAGCGCTCCCGAGGCAGGATTGCCCCGTTGCGTTCCACCACCACCCTTGCCGCGTCATGCCCCCGTGCAGCCAGAAGCTCGGCAACACTACATGGTTCGGCAAACGCTTCGGTTTCCCCGTTGATTGTGACATCCATACGCGCCTCCAGAGGAAAACAGCCGTCGGGCCGGTTTCCGAGGTTGAGGTTGTAATGGCTCCGCGGGGATTTGCGCCGGGCGGCGCAAAAAAAGAAATGCCCGCTGAACCATTACGGCTGCGGGCAAGCACAAGCCTGCAAAAAAATGCAGGTTGGCCAGCTTCCCTTCGTCGGCACTATCCGCGTCAGGTGCAGAACCGCGTTGTTTTGCGCGGTTCTAGGGGTCAGGGCTCTATCACCCTTTCTCAGCCTTTTATGGCTCCCCCAGCCGGTTTTTTGAGTTTAGGCCCGGGCAGGGAGGAATGCAAGCAAAACCGGCCAGTACCTGCGCCGCCGGGCGGCAAGCGGCAGGAATTACCGCGCGCGGATTTTTTCAGCTGCGCGGGCAAAGCCCTGAATAAAGTGCTTGCGTGGACTCACGAAAAGGGTGAAAATTTTCACATCACTGCTTGGGATATGCGTTTATAAACTGCTTGTCTCCTGAAACGGCAGCGCGGAACTGTACCAATGGCGCACATCAGGTGCCTGTTCCGTAAAACCATGCAGAATGCCTGCTGATTTGCTTTGGCAGAGCGTGCGGCGAATGCTTTGAGCGGACAATTTGTATGGACAGAAATTGGTATTGGGGGTAGGTCGAAAACAGGAAAGTTTATGATTAATAATGTTGACCAGTTAACTGGGGATTCTGGTTGGTCGCGGTTATGAAAGCGCGGCGCATTGGCAAGGAGGAAGTGGACTGTGCGTCGTCCCGTGGGATTCAGTAGCGTTTTTCAGTGGTTGCGGCTACATGACTACAGGATGACCGGCAGGCTGCGACCAGAAGAACAAAACAGGGAGAGACACGATGGAAAGTTTGGAGCACATCAATGCCATAACACTCGTGTTTGCGGCATTGTGTATTTTTGCCATTGCCTACCGCGTGTACGGCATTTTTCTGGCAAACAAGGTTCTGAAACTGGATGCGGGCCGCATTACACCCGCCGTTCGTTTCGCTGACGGTCACGACTACGTTAAAACCAACGAATTTGTTCTCTACGGCCACCATTTTGCGGCCATCGCCGCCGCCGGCCCGCTGGTCGGCCCGGTGCTTGCCGCCCAGTTCGGCTATTTGCCCGGCGCGCTGTGGATTCTGATCGGCTGCGTACTCGGCGGCGCGGTGCACGACATGGTGGTGCTGTTCGCCTCCGTGCGGCACAAGGGGCAGAGCCTTTCCGCCATCGCCCAGCGCGAGGTCGGCCCCGTTACGGGCACCGTGGCGGGCATCGCCGTGCTGTGTATTCTTATCCTGACCCTGGCCGGGCTTTCCCTGGCCTGCATCAGCGCCATGCACAACGCGCCCTGGTCGCTGTTTATCGTGGTCATCACCATGCCCATCGCCATGCTCATGGGCCTGATCATGCGCTTCAAGCAGAACAGCGTGCTGTTTGCCAGCCTTGTGGGTCTGGTGCTGCTGGTCGTGGGTATTCTGAGCGGCCACGATCTCATGCAGAAGGATGTGCTTGGCTGGGCCTTTGACTGGAACCGCGACACCGTGGCTCTGGCCATTGCCGGTTACGGCTTCCTCGCTTCGGTTCTGCCCGTGTGGTTCCTGCTGGTGCCGCGCGACTATCTTTCCACCTACCTCAAGATCGGCACCATCCTCATGCTGGCCGTGGGCATCATCTTTGTGCAGCCCACCCTGCTCATGCCCACGGTTACGCCCTTCATCAACGGCGGTGGCCCCGTGATCGGCGGACCCGCATTGCCCTTTATCTTCATCACCATCGCCTGCGGCGCCATGTCCGGCTTCCACGCCATCATCGGCACAGGCACAACGCCCAAGATGATCGGCAACGAGCGCGATATTCTTTTTGTCGGCTACGGCGCCATGCTTACCGAGGGTTTTGTTGCCATCATGGCTCTGATCGCCGCCTGCACCCTGATGCCCGGCGACTACTTTGCCATCAACTCCACCCCCGACAAGTTCAGCTCGCTGATCGCCGCGCATCCCGCGCTGAATACCGTTGACCTGGGCTTCTTTGAAGAAAAGATCGGCCTGAACCTGCATGCCCGCCCCGGCGGCGCTGTTTCCCTGGCCGTTGGTATGGCCCACATCTTCCACAAGATCCCCTACATGGATCACCTGATGGCCTACTGGTACAACTTTGCCGTCATGTTTGAAGCCGTCTTCATCCTGACCGCCATTGACGCCGGTACCCGCGTGGGCCGCTTCTTCCTGCAGGAAATGCTGGGCAAGGTGTACGCTCCCTTTGGCGACAAGAACTGGATGCCCGGCGTCTACATCACCAGCTTCATCTTTACGTCCATGTGGGGCTACCTGATGTACACCGGCAACATCAGCAACATCTGGCCCCTGTTCGGTCTGAGCAACCAGCTGCTGGCGGGCTGCGCCCTGATCGTGTGCACCTCCATGCTGCTGCGCATGAACCGCGGCAAGCTCAGCCTTGTCACGGCCATCCCCGGCATCTTCCTGACCGGCGTGACCTTCTGGGCCGGTTATCTGCAGGTCACCACGACCTACATTCCCGGCGGCAAGTATCTGCTTGCCTTCCTTGCCTGCCTGGTCATGGTGCTGATGGTCTTTGTGCTTGTGGGCACCATCCGCCGCTGGATCGAACTCATGAACACCACAACACTGATTAACGACGCTTACGGCGACCCCGTGCGCGCTCTGGCCGAAGAGTAGTTGAAG
This sequence comes from Pseudoxanthomonas sp., assembly GCA_047600885.1. Classification (GTDB taxonomy): domain Bacteria; phylum Pseudomonadota; class Gammaproteobacteria; order Xanthomonadales; family Xanthomonadaceae; genus Pseudoxanthomonas_A. Next base: position 1,127,521 of record JASGKE010000002.1, read on the forward strand.
GATACCTGAAAGCCGCCGCTGGCGGCTGATACACAAAGCTCCCCCGGAATCTTGCGGTTCCGGGGGAGCTTTGTGCAGTATTGTCGGCAACCTGCCGTCGCAGGTCGGGCGCGGGCTATTCCGGCTTGCGTTCAAGGGCCTCGGCGGCAATCTGGCTGGCGGTTTTTTCGTAAACATCTTCGCCGTCAAAGAGCTCGCACGGGGCGGTGTTGCCCGCTTCGGCCAGGCGTCGCAAGGCCGGGGCGTCCATGAGGTCGGGCGGCAGTTGGGCCAGCGCCCATGCGGCCATGCCCTGACAAACCGGATCCACGTCTTCCAGGCCTTTCATCAGCCAGGGGCGGGCGGTCAGGCACAGTTGCGGGCGGGCCTGGGCAAGACGCCCGATGGCCCAATAGCAGGAGCGGCGCAGGGTGTCGTGGTCGCAGTAATTGTCGTCGTGCCCGAGATCAATGACGTAACTGATGAGAATGCGGTGAAAATCCTTGGCCAGAGATTCGCTGGCAGCGAGGATTTCGGCAAAGGCCTCGGGGATTCCCCAGCCGATGTTGCCGGATTCTTCGTTGAGGTGCCACATGAGGCGGCGGATGATGTTTTTGGCCAGTTCCGGCTGATCCTTCATCAGCCGGGCCGTGATCCGCCCCAGCGCAACAGCGGAGCGGTGCATGGTCTGGGGGCCGAGCAGAAGGAAGGAGAAGAGCGGCCCCACGTTTTCCAGGCCGCCTTGGGCGATTTCGTCCAGGTGCTCGCGCCATTGCTGGCTGACAAGACATTCCTTGAGTTTTTGTTTTGCGGATCGCATGCGGGCCATGAGCAGTTCCTCCACGGTCTGTTTTCAGGCTTGCGTCCATAGTGAGCGCTTTTGGGGGATATGGCAAGGTGCTGCGGTTGCGTGGCGGGGAGTGGAACGTTTTTATTGCCCTTCGGGCGTGGAGTTTCGCCATCCGGCGAAGTTTGGGACGCCTGTGCGGCGCGCGATTTCGCCTCCCCGGCGTGGGGCAGAGGGGGCCTGTTAGGGGCTGTGCCCCTCCTCGGCCCCCTCTGCACTCCCCCCGGAACACCCCCTTAGGCTTTCCTTATTCCTTAGCATGGCGAGGGCACGCGTCTCCTGCTGCGGGAGCTTTCTTCCCTCGCTCCGCTCACTCAGGTGATCTCCCTCCGCGACGCGTAAATGCCAGAGCCCGCTTTCGCTTCGATCAACGTCCGCTTCAGCCAATAGTCACAGCCAGAATTGGTAATTGAAAAACTACACGTAACTGTCCCCCCATCAGGCACTCCCCTGCTTTCCTGCCTTTCTGCCTTCTTTTTCCTTGCCTTTTTGCCTTTCCACATGGCTGCCACCAGAAGCGGGTCGTCGGGTCGCCTTCCTTATACTCGCCGGAGCAGAGCGGAGGCGATGGCTGGTGTCGGGCGAATTTGCAAAATACGCTTTTTGCGGCCTGAAAAGGAAGCGCCGGAATTTTGAGCGCAGCGTACCAGAGTAATTTCATTTTGAAATTGCTCTGGTACGCTGCGCTCAAAATCCCGGCGCTGACGCATGCAGGGCGCAAAAGTCGGGTTTGCGTAAATGGGCCTGACAGGCTCACCCACTCCTACCATATGAGGCGAATCTTTCTGCCTAGAGTGTACAGAAAAAAATCACCCAGAACGGCACGCTGAAATCCAGCACCATGGCATGCACGATGGAAACGAAAATCCAGTCCTTGCCGCAATACCGGGTAATAACAGGCAGCGTCGTATCCATGGTCGACGCCCCACCACAACTGATGGGCATAAGCGGGCCGAGATGCCGCGCCAGCAAGGGCGTAAGCAGCAGGGTGACGAGTTCGCGGGCAATATTGCTGATAAGCGCGATCGTGCCCAGCTCCGGCCCCTTGTACTGCGAAATGAAGATGGACGACAGCGAATAGTAGGCAAAGCCCGCCCCCACGGCCATACACTCGCTCACGCTGTAGACCAGGAACAGGCTCATGAGGGCCGTGCCGGCCAGGGTTCCCACCGTGGTTGCCAGGGGCAGCAGCAAGACGCGCGGGCGCAGGGTGCGCAGAATCTCGCCCAGCCTGCGGTCAGAGCCGATGGAAATACCCACCAGCAGCATGAGCAGCCACAAGGCGTACACCGTGACGTCGTGTTCCAGCAGATAGGTGGGTATCAGCCCCGCGAGCGCGAGCAGTACGCCGGAACAGAAGAAAAAAAGAATGATAAGGCTACCCTTCATGGCCGGGAGCCTCATCGGATGCTTTTTGTTGGGGAGGAATCCCCGCTGGCGTGGGCGTTTTGGGGAAGAATCGGCGGATCAGCGCCACGCAGGCAAAGGAGCCCAGAATGCCCGCCACGGTGAGGGCCAGGGCGGCGCCGCCAAGGCGGGGCAGGGACTGCATGAGCATTTCGTTGCTGCCCACGGAAATGCCCAGCGCAAAAAGCAGCAGCATGATGGCGGGGGTAACGCAGCGTGTCAGCCAGGTGGTCCAGGGCTGGCCGCGCAGCAGAAAGCCGATGGCCATGCCAAGAAATGTGAGTCCAAGCGCGATGAACATGAAAAGAAAATCTCCTCGTAGCCGTCAGCAGGCGGCGGAGCGGGGCAGTCGATGCGCCGGGCATAGGCGCGGCCCCGTTAATGGGTGTTATCGCAAAATATGGCGCAGGGCTTCGCGCAGCAGAGCCAGCATGGAGGCATAGCGCTGGTCGAACTGGAGCAGGTTGTCCACATCCCAGAGCACCCAGACCAGCCTGCCCCGGTGGCGGATCTGCTGCGGGGGCCGCAGCCCGCTGGGGAGCGCAACGGCATTGGCCGCCGCTGAACCCATGACCACCACGCCTCTGGCGCGGAGCTGGGCTGCGCCGGACCAGAAGACGTCCGCATTGGCCGCGTAGCCGTTTTCCGTCATGGGCGGCACGGCCGGCGGCAATGCGTCAGGGTCGGGCGGCAGGCACGAAGGCCAGAATGTGTGCGTACCTGTTGGATGCCCCAGATCGTGCAGCAGGCGCTGCAAAAACTGGCGGCGTTCCAGACGGCCCGGGGTCTGCGGGTCGCAGAGGTCGGGGCCAAGATTCCAGTATGTCCACAGCACCGGGCCGGGGCGGGTCTGCTGCAGGCGCGCCTGCCAGGGCGAGGGCCACACGTGGGGCGGCAAGGGCAGCCACGCGGCGGCCTTGCCCGGCTCCGCGGCGGGCGCGGATTCGGTTCTGGGATGGGCCACATCCGGCCCTGCGGCAGTGTGGGGCCGCCGCTGGGTTTGCGCTCCGCTGTTTGCCGTTGGACTTGCGGGCCGTGGATGCTGTTGCTGGCCACTCTTCTGCCAGGGTTGCTGCCAGGGTTGCCGCTCACGCGCGGGCTGGCCCGTATGCGTCTGGCCTGTATGCGTCTGGCTGTGGGCGTTGGCGGCAACGGCGCGAGCCACCTCCTGCTGGGGGGCGGCAAAGGCGTCGTGCCCTTCGGGCATGAGCAGGGTGGTAAGCCCCCGGCGCTGCCAGAGCGCGCTGACGGGGTTTACGAGCGCAAAAGCCATGAGCACAGTTCCCAGGCCACGTCGGCCTTGCTTTGGTTGGGCCAGATTTCTTCATGCCCGGCGGCGTCTACAACTGCCATGGAATTGTTGGCTGTGCCAAAGCCGCTGTCCGTGGCGTTGACGCGGTTGGCGGCCAGCACATCGGCTTTTTTGCCTTTCAGCTTGGCGCGGGCCAGAGGCAGCAGGGCCTGCATGTCGTCAGCGGTTTCCGCGGCGAAACCCAGCACCTTCTGGCCGGATTTGCGGCCTTCGGCAAGGGTACGCAGGATGTCCGGGTTGGGCGTAAAGGCTACGGAGAGGCCGTCCGGCGCGTCAGCCTTCTTGAATTTGCGGGGGCCAAAGGGCTGGGGCGAAAAATCCGCCACGGCAGCGGTAAACATGCCCATGTCCATACCGGGCCAGAGATCGGCGGCGGCCTGAAACATGTCGCGCGCGCTCACAACATCGTGGCGGGCGATTTCACGCGGCAGGCGCGTGCGCACTCCGGGGCCGCAGACAACCGTCACTTCCGCACCGCGCAGCCATGCGGCCACGGCCAGCGCCGCACCCATAAGGCCGCTGGAAGGATTTGACCAGAAGCGCACGCCGTCCCATGCCTCGCGGGTGGGGCCGAGCGTGACCAGAACGCGTTTGCCCGCCATGTCCTGCGGGGAAAGCGCGCGCAGCGCGGTCAGAAAAATATCGTGCAGGGGCGCAAGACGGCCCTCGCCCTGCTCGCCGCAGGCCGTGCCGCCGCAGGCCGGGATCACAATGCGCGCGCCGACTTGCCGCAAGATGTCAATATTGGCCTGGGTGGCCGGGTTGGCCCACATGCGCGGGTTCATGGCCGGGGCGACGACCAGCGGCCCGTCAAAGGCCAGGGCCTGCGCGGCAAGCATGTCGCCCGCCGCGCCGTGCGCCAGCCGGAAGAGCGCGTCAGCCGATGCCGGGGCCACCACCATGGCCTGGGCGTGCTGGCCCGGTTCAAGATGCGAAAAAACATCCTGCCCCGCCGAAAACATGTCTTCATACACCGGGGCCGCGCCCAGCGATTCAAAGAGCAGGGGAGCCACAAAGCGGCGCGCGCCCGGCGTGAGCGTGGCGGAAACGTGCATGCCCATGCCTGTCCATGCGCGCAGCAGGTCGGCGGCCTTGTAGCAGGCAACGGAGCCGCACACGCCAAGGTGCAGGCGTTTGTGCTCGTAACGGGTGCTCTGGTCAAAGGGGGTATTCAGACCACTCTTGCTTTCGTTCATAGGTTGCGCTCCTGCAGGCCGCCCTTGTTGCCGCCCCAGCTTTCGGTAAATCCCGGTTTGGGGGAGGAGTTCATGCCGCCGCCACCGCCGGTGCTTTCGCTGTAACCGGAGGAACTGCCGCCGCCACCGCTGCCGCTACCGCCGCCGTAGCCGCTGGTTCCCGTGTTTTCCTGCATGGGCAGGGTTGCGCCGTCGGGCATGCGGTCCGCAACCCAGACGGCAAGCACGGTGCCCATGGTTTCCCGTTCCACAGTAAGGGTGGCAACGGTTGAGCCGCGTTCGTACACGTACACGCCCCGTACGCCCTTGCGCAGGGCCATGCGCAGATGCCAGCCCTGGCCCTGCAGGCCGTTGAACATGACCTGGGCTACAAAACCCATGTCGGCATCGCCGCGAAATATTTCAAGCCCTTGCGCTCCGCCAGCCCCGGCGGACTGGTACCCGTGGGTGGGAAAGCGCTGCATTCCGGCAGGCGTGGGGACTCCTAAAAGTTGACTTGCACCGGTATCAACACCGCCCGTAAGGGGGTCATTGGTAAAGGGATTGCTGATTTCCATGGTGGAACATCCCGCCATCAGAGCGGCAAGCAGGGTGACTGCAAGGATGACAAGCGGGCGTCGCATGGCTATAATCTCCTCCTTCCGGTGTGAAACGCTCCGGAATCAACCCGAGTACACTAGCCCCTCGGCCGCATGCTGACAAGCCCGCAGCGCGAGAGGTTCATTAACGAGGCCCACGTATCATGCCCACTGAGGAAGCGGATTTTTTTCTCGAAAGCTATAATTTTGCCTTGCCGGAATCGCAGATAGCCCAGTTCCCGCCAGAGGAGCGCGGCGCTTCGCGTCTGCTGGTCATGCCTCGGCAGGGCGCGCTGGAGCTCGAGCACCGCCAGTTCGGCGATCTGCCGGACTGCCTGCCCGAGGGCGCGTTGCTTGTAGCCAACAATTCCCGCGTATTGCAGGCGCGCCTGCTGGGAACGCGCTCCACCGGCGGCAAGGTGGAATTTCTTCTGCTTACGCCCCTGCCGCTGGTGCTTGAACGGGCGCGAACTGACAAACTTGGCGGTTCCAGCGCCGAGGTTGAGGGGCTTATACGCTCCGGCGGCAGTATTCGTGATGGCGAGAAGCTTGAATTTGGCGCGGGCATCAGCATGACCGTGCTGGAATCGGGCGAATTCGGCCACCGGCGCGTGCGTCTTGCCTGGGACGGCGACCTTTCCAGGGCCTTTGCCGCCACCGGGCATATTCCCCTGCCGCCCTACATCAAGCGGTCTGATGCGGAAGAAGACCTGAGCCGCTACCAGACCGTTTATTCCCGTGAAGACAAAACGGGTTCTGTGGCCGCGCCCACGGCGGGGCTGCACTTTACCCCCGAAATGCGTGAAACCCTGAAGGCCAGGGGCTTTCAGTGGGCGGACGTGACCCTCTACGTGGGTTACGGCACCTTCAGCCCTGTGCGCAGCGCCGATATACGCGGCCACCGCATGCACAGGGAGTATGTGGAAATGCCCGAAGCAACGGCTCTTGCCATTGCCGAGGCCAGGCGCGAAGGGCGACCCGTGATCGCCGTCGGCACCACCAGCCTGCGTTCCATGGAGGGCGTGGCCGAGTTGTGCGGCAGGGTGCAGCCCTTCACCGGCTGGACGGACATCTTTTTGTACCCCGGCAGGCCCTTCCGCGTGGTGGACGGTCTGCTGACAAACTTTCACTTGCCTGAATCCTCCCTGATCATGCTGGTATCCGCCCTGGCCGGGCGCAAGCGCGTGCTTGCCGCCTATGCCGAGGCCGTGAGCAGGGGGTATCGGTTCTTCTCATATGGGGATGCCATGCTTGTTCGCTGATTGTTCCATGAAGCGGGTATGGGATTCCAAGGAGCTGAAATGTCTCGAGTTGTATTTATGGAAGAGCGCTGCAAGGGCTGCCGCCTGTGTGTGGAAGTCTGCCCGGCGCACATCCTCAGGCCTTCGGGCCGGTTTAACCGTCACGGTTATGAAGTAATGGAAATGGAAGGCCAATGCACGGGCTGCGCCTCGTGCGCGGTCATGTGTCCCGATGTGGCCATACGCGTGTTCAAAAGCGCGAAAACCAAGGGGGGCAAGGCATGAGCGCTGCAACAGAACGTGTGCTCATCAAGGGCAACGAGGCCGTGGCCTTTGGCGCTGTAGACGCGGGCTGCCGCTGCTATTTCGGCTACCCCATCACTCCGCAGAACGAAGTGCCGGAAGCGCTCTCCGCCTTGCTGCCCGAAAACGGCGGGCAGTTTGTGCAGGCCGAGAGCGAAGTCGGCGCCATCAACATGGTGATGGGCGCCGCCGCCAGCGGTATCCCCGCGCTCACGTCTTCTTCCAGTTGCGGCATTTCGCTCATGCAGGAAGGCATTTCCTACATGGCGGGCAGCCAGATCCCCGGCGTGATCGTCAACATGCAGCGCGGCGGCCCCGGCCTTGGCGATATCGGCCCCTCGCAGGGCGATTATTTTCAGGCCGTCAAAGGCGGCGGGCACGGTGACCACCGCAATCTGGTGCTGGCCCCCTCCACCGCGCAGGAATGCTATGACTTCATGTTCAGGGCCTTTGCCTTGGCATTCAAATACGCCAACCCGGTCATGGTGCTGGGCGACGCCATTGTGGGCCAGATCAAGGAACCCGTGCGCCGCGTGCCGCCCAGGGACGCCGTGCCCGCCGAAGAGCTGGCGGCCCTTGCCGCGCCCTGGCGCATGGAGGGCTATGGCCGCCGTGGCCCCGGCGCGCAGCCGCGCCTGCTCAAGTCGGTCTATCTGGCCGAAGGGGCGTTGGCCGAACGCAACCGCATGCTCATGCGCAAGTACGAATCCATGCAGGCCGACTGCGCCTTTGAATGCGTGGATACCGACGACGCGGAACTGATCGTGGTGGCCTTTGGCTCCATCGCCCGTATCGCGCGCAGCGCCATCCGCCAGTTGCGCGCCCAGGGCCACAAGATCGGCCTGTTCCGGCCCATTACCCTGTTCCCCTTCCCGGATGAAGCCCTGCGCGCCCTTGCGCCCGGCCGGCGTTTTTTGGTTATGGAACAGAACACGGGGCAGATGGTGGAAGATGTCCGCCTGGCCCTCTTTGGCCAGCCTGGTGTTGCGCCCGCATCCGTGCTGTGGCACGGCGTCATGCCCGGGCTGTTCATCGGCGCCGATGCCCTGCGCGACCCCATGCTGCAGGCCCTCAAGGAGAACTGATCATGCAAGCTCAGGAACTGGACGCCCTGCGTCCCACCGAGGGCGAAAGCCTGGTTTTCGATACCAATCCCGTGCTCAACGAGCGCCCCACCCACTATTGCCCCGGCTGCCATCACGGCATTGCCCACAGGCTGGTGGGCGAGGTGCTGCACGAGCTGGGCGTGGCCGAACGCACCATCCTGGTGGCCGCGGTGGGCTGCGCCACCTTTACCTACGACTACTTTAACGTGGACGGCCTCGAGGCTCCCCACGGCCGCGCCTGCGCCGTAGCCACCGGCGTGCGCCGCGCCCGCCCGGACGCCGTGGTGTTCACCTATCAGGGCGACGGCGACATGGCCGCCATCGGCATGGCCGAATCCCTGCACGCCGCCAACCGTGGCGAAAAGATCACCGGCATCTTTATCAACAATACGGTCTACGGCATGACCGGCGGGCAGATGGCCCCCACCACCCTGGTGGGGCAAAAAACCACCACGTCGCGGCAGGGGCGCTCCATCAGCAACGAGGGCGGCCCCATCCGCATGGCCGAAATCATGGCCCAGCTGGACGGCGTGGCCTATTCCGCCCGCTGCTCGCTGGATTCGGTCAAGCATGTGCGCGAATCCAAAAAGGCCATGCGCAAAGCCTTTGAAGTGCAGTTGCAGGGCCTGGGCTTTGGCTTCATCGAGCTGCTTTCCGGCTGCCCCACCAACTGGCATCTGGATCCCATTGCCGCCAACAAGCGGATTGCCGAGGCCATGATGCCCGTATTCCCCCTTGGAGTGTACAAGGATGTGACGGCCAGCGTGGAGGCGGATCATGCCTAATGCGTATCAGGATGTGATTATTGCCGGTTTTGGCGGTCAGGGCGTGATGCTCATCGGCAACCTGCTGGCGCAGGCCGGTATGGAGCACGGGCTTGAGGTGAGCTTTATCCCCGTTTACGGGGCGGAAATGCGCGGCGGCACGGCCAACTGCACGGTGGTGCTTGACAAGCACCCCATCGGCTCGCCTCTGGTGCGCGAACCCATGTCCACCATCATTCTCAACGAGCCTTCGCTTTCCAAGTTCCAGCCCCGGCTGGGCGCTGAGGGCGTGCAGATCGTCAATGCCTCGCTGGTGGCGGAAAACCTGCTGGAGAGCGCCAAGCGCACGGTGTACATTCCCGTGAACGACATGGCCCACGAACTGGGCAATGTGAAGATGGCCAACATGGTGGCCCTGGGCGCATGGCTCAAGGCAACCGGCGCGCTGCCCCTCGATGTGGTGCAGGAAGCGCTGAACCGCGTGGTCAGTGCGCACTACGCCAAGCTGATCTCCGCCAACGCCAGGGCGCTGGAGCAGGGCTACAATTTCGCCTGATACGGTCCGCCCCGGCGGTTTACAAACAGAATAAAAAGACATCCGGCAGGGCTTTTCCTGCCGGATGTCCGCTTTTCGGGGGGCACTGCTGCGGGCAGCATGCCTATGCGCCAGCCAGCCCGCCGCCGGTCATGGTTTCCGGCCGCACAACGCTGTCGAACTGTTCTTCGGTCACGCTCCCCAGCGCCAGAGCGGCCTGCTTGAGGGTGAGGCCTTCGGCGGAGGCTTTTTCCGCGATTTTCGCCGCCTGCTGGTAACCGATGACGGGCGAAAGCGCCGTGACCAGCATCAGGGAATTGTTGACGAAAAAGTCGATTTTCTCCCTGTTGAGCTCCGTGCCTTCCACGGAATGTTCCCTGAATTTGCGGCAGCCGTCGCCCAGAATATTGATGGACTGCAGCACGTTTTTGATGGCCACCGGGCGCATGACGTTGAGCTCAAAGTTGCCCTGGCTGCCCGCAAGGGCCACGGCGCTGTCGTTGCCCATAACCTGTATGGCTATCATGATCAGGGCTTCGCACTGGGTGGGATTGATCTTGCCGGGCATGATGGACGAGCCGGGTTCGTTTTCCGGCAGCTGCAGCTCGCCAAGGCCGCAGCGCGGGCCAGCCGCCAGCCAGCGCATGTCGTTGGCGATTTTGACAAGGGCTACGGCCAGACCGCGCAGGGCGGCGCTGAAGCGTACTATGGAATCCTGCGAGGCCAGGGCCATGAATTTGTTGGGCGCGGTAACAAAGGGCTGGCCCGTGATGGTTGCCAGTTCTTCCGCCACGGCCACGCTGAAGCCCGCGGGCGCGTTCAGCCCGGTACCCACGGCGGTGCCGCCCAGAGCCAGGGGGTAGAGGCCCTCGCGGGCGGCCAGTATGTCGGCAATGCAGGCCCGCAGCTGGGCGGCGTAGCCCGACCATTCCTGCCCCACGCTGAGGGGTACGGCATCTTGCAAATGGGTGCGGCCTATCTTGACCACGTCCATCCACTGCACGGCCTTGCGCTCCACGGTTTCGGCCAGGGCCTCCACCTCCGGCAGCAGGCGCGTATGGCAGCTCCGCACCGCGGCCAGATGCATGGCTGTGGGAAAGGCGTCGTTGGACGACTGGCTCATGTTCACATCATCGTTGGGGCCCACGGGCTTCTGGCTGCCCATGACGCCGCCGAGCAACTGGATGGCGCGGTTGGACAGCACTTCGTTGACGTTCATGTTGGTCTGCGTGCCGGAGCCTGTCTGCCACACGTAGAGCGGAAAATGCGCGTCCAGCAGACCGTCCGCGCCTTCCTGCGCGGCGCGTTCAATGGCCCGTGCCTTCCAGAGGGGCAGCCGCCCCATGCGGGCGTTGACCCGCGCGCTGGCCAGTTTGATCAGACAGAGGGCGCGGCAGATTTCCAGCGGCATTTTGTCGTCGCCAATGGAAAAATGTTCGAGCGAGCGCTGTGTCTGCGCGCCCCAGTATCGGTGGGCGGGCGCCATGACCCGGCCCATGCTGTCAAATTCCTCGCGCTCTCCGGCAGCGTCTATGCCCACGGGGATATCAAGAACAGTGGGTTCTGTTTGGGCTGTAGTGCTCATGGAGTGTTCCTCCTTGCAAAATGACCGACGGCCCCCGGCCCGCTCCTTGCGGAGCGGCTGACCGGGGGCCGTTCTGTGCCGTTACACAGTGCGGTGCCAGAGCAGTTTACGAATGAAATGAAGTAACTGCTCTGCAAGGATTTTTCTGAAAATCCTTGCCACGAAATGCGAGCAGGCAGGCTTTGCCTGCCGTAAGAGAGCATTTCAAGTGGTAAATGCTCTAGAAACCCTTGGCCCCCATCAGGCAGGCGAGGTCGCACACGCGGTTGGAATAGCCCCATTCGTTGTCGTACCAGGCCACAATCTTGACCAGACGGCCTTCCTGCACGGTGGTGTAGGGGGCTTCAAGAATGGAAGAGTGCGGATCGCCCTTGAAGTCCATGGAAACCAAGGGCTTCTCGTTATAAGCCAGGATGCCCTTGAGGTAGGTTTCCGAAGCTTCCCTGAGTTCGCCGAGCAGGCTTTCGGTATCCGTGGATTTTTCCAGAATGCCCGAAAAGTCCACAACTGAAACCGTGGGCGTGGGCACGCGCAGCGAATAGCCCGTGAACTTGCCCTTGAGTTCGGGAATAACCTTGGCCACGGCCTGGGCCGCGCCGGTGGAGGTGGGGATGATGTTGCAGGCGGCGGCGCGGGCGCGACGCGGGTCCTTGTGGGCCATGTCGAGGATGCGCTGGTCGTTGGTGTAGGCGTGGATGGTGGTCATGTTGCCCATCTGGATGCCGAACTTGCGCTGCAGCACAAGAGCCACCGGAGCCAGGCAGTTGGTGGTGCACGAGGCGTTGGACACAACGTGGTGTTTGGCCGGGTCGTACTGCTCGTGGTTCACGCCCATGACGATGGTGATGTCTTCATCCTTTGCCGGGGCGGTGATGATGACCTTTTTGGCCCCGTTTTCGATGTGCACGGCCGCCTGGGTGGCGGAGCGGAAGATACCTGTGCTTTCCACAACGATATCAACGTCATGTGCGCCCCAGGTCAGCTGCTTGGGGTCGCGCTCCGCAAAGCAGTGGATGTTCCAGTCGCCCACGGTGGCGTCCTGGCCGTTGACCTTGGCGTCAAGGTTGGCGCGGCCATAGACGGAATCGTATTCCAGAAGGTGAAAATTGGCTTCCGCGTCAAAGAGATCATTGATGGCTACTACTTCCACACGGTCGCGGTAGCTCTGGTGCAGGGCACGGAAAACCTGCCTGCCGATACGGCCAAAGCCGTTGATGCCCACTCTGATTTTGCTCATATGCACGTTCCTCATAGCGTAGAGGGAAATATCATTGCTGTGCGCCGCGCGGCCGGCCGCAAACCTGCCGGGGCAACCGGAAGCGGCGGAATCCGCCTGTACGCGACCTAGTCTTCGTAGAGCGAATAGGCGTGTTTGGCCATCAGCTCGTAGTTGTTGCGCAGGGCCTCGTGCAGGCGGGAATTTTCAATGGCCAGCGCGGAGATGGCGGCCACCGCTTCCATAAAGGTTTCCTCGTCGGCGCTGAATTCGCGCTCCACGTCGGAATACACGCGGATAAGGCCAATGGCCTTGCCGTCGGCCATGAGGGGAGAGGACAACACGGAAACCAGGCCTTCGGACTTGGCCGATTCCGGATACTGGAAGCGGCCGTCGGCGGTGGCGTCCTTGAGGTGGATGGTCTTGCCGGAAAGCACTTCGCCGTCAAGGCCGCTGCGTTTCACTTCCACCGGACCTTTACGCATGTAGGTGGAGGAAAGGCCGTAGGCGGCGCTGGGCAGCAAAAAGCGTCCGGTGCTGTCCAGCAGACGGATGGTGCTTGCTTTGCAGCCCATGGTAACGGCGGTTTGCTCGGTGATTTTGTGCAGAACTTCGCGGGGCTCAAGGCTGGAGTTGATGACCAGCGCCACATCCCTGAGCGCACGGAAATAATCGTGTGCCATAGGTGCCTCCTGAGGAAAGCGTTTCAACAGGCATTGACGCCTGTCGCGCATGAGTTGTTGATCTGGTTGGTAACACGTTTTCCAGCTCCAACTATGCGCTATTTTTCCGCACCAGGCAAATGCGGCCCGGCGTGGCCGGCAACAGTGCGGATGTAAGGATGCCAGACCGCTATAAAGCAATTTAGCCGCGTTGCGGTGCGGCTAAACATACTCCGGCAGGCCTGCGCCTGTAAGGGCAGGCGAACTCCAGCGGCAAAAGGGCATGAGGGGTGGGCATGCCGAGGGGAAGCATGTCCGCAAGGGGGGGCCCGGGCGGGCTAGGCCTTGGGCTTGACCGGGGCCTTCATGCTGATCTGGCCTTCAATGATGCCGCCTTCTTCTGTAAGCAGGTTGGGCGTAACCACCTGACCTTCAAGCACGCCGGAGCTGTAAACCACAACGCGGCGTTTGGCCGTAACATCGCCGGTAAAGCGGCCGGAAAGCAGCAATTCGCCCACATCAAGGGTGCCTTGCACCTGGGCGTCCTTGCCCACGTTGAGCGTACCGTCACTGACGATTTCGCCGGTATAGCGGCCTTCAATGCGCACGGTGCCCTTGAAGTTGAGCTTGCCTTCGTAGACGGTATCGGAGCCGAGGTACGCTATTTCGTCCTTTGCCACGTTTTTCCCCTTTGGCGTTACGGTTAGCTTTTGAACATGAAACGCCGCATGGACACGTTGAGCACTATGCCGAGCAGCGTAAAATTGACCACGGTGGCGCTGCCGCCGTAGCTGATGAAGGGCAAGGGAATGCCCACCACCGGCATGAGGCCTATGACCATGCCCATGTTGATAAAAATCTGCCAGAAAAAGTAAAAGAACACCCCCACCACAAGCGTGCTGCCAAAGCGATCCTTGGCCTGAACTGCGGAGGAGAAGATGGAAAGCAGAAACAGACAGAACAGGGTGACCAGGGCCACGCAGCCCACAAAACCCCATTCCTCGCCAAAAACGGCCACGGCAAAGTCCGAGTGGCGTTCGGGCAGAAAGCGCAACTGGCTTTGCGTGCCTTCGCGAAAGCCCTTGCCCCACAGCTCGCCCGAGCCAATGGCAATACGCGACTGGATGATGTGGTAGCCCGTGCCGCGCGGGTCGTTGCCGGGGTCGAGAAAGGTCAGGATGCGCTGGCGCTGGTAATCGTGCATGCCCACAAACCACATGAAGGCGGCTGCGGCGGGCGCGGCCAGGAGGCATGTTTTGAGCACATAGCCCCTGAGCCCGTGGAACAGGATCATGCCGCCCATGATCAGCAAGATCAGCAGGGTGGTGCCAAGGTCAGGCTGAACGACGATGAGCCCGCAGGGGATAAGCCCCACGCAGAGCACGCTGAAAAAGTGTTTCCAGCCCAGGGGGCGGCTGTCGCGCGCAAGCAGGCGGGCCACCAGCACCAGCACGGAGAGCTTGGCCATTTCTGAAGGTTGCAGGCTCATGAAACCCAGAGAAATCCAGCGCTTGGCCCCATATACCGTTTTGCCCGCAATGGGCACCAGCAGCAGAAGAAATACGGTCAGCAGAAAAAATGGCCAGGCAAGGTTGCGCAACTGGCGGTAGTCAAAAACCATGGCCAGCAGCATGCACACCACGCCGCACAGGCCCCAGATCAGCTGCCGCTGATAAAAGGAATTGAACGACAGGCCCGCTTCGAGGCGCGTGCCGCTGGCGGAATACAGGTTGCCCACGCCCACAAGATAGAGCAGCAGCATACAGGCCAGAAGGCCCCAGTTGATATAGCTGAAAAGGCGATTATCCATGCAGCTTGTCCGCTTGTCAGGAATGCGTGGTTGCAGGGTGGTGTGAAAGCCCCGGGCCGCCGGGGCAAGCAATGGCCGCACACGTTCGCAACGTGCCGCCACGGGCCTGAGTGCCTGGAGCATGTAACACTTGAAATGCTCGCTTACGGCAGGCAAAGCCTGCCTGTTCGCACTTCACGGCAAGGATTTTCAGGAAAATCTTTGCCGAGCGGTTACCTCATTTCATTCGTAAACTGCTCCAGGGGCTGTTAACTCTATGAGAAATTTTATTCTCTGCCAAGGAAGGAAGCCTTTTTTATGAAGGGAGTGTACACGCTTTAGCCGTTGCGACGCAGGAAGCTACGGATGCTTCAAGCGTTGTGACGCAGGAAACTACGCTTGAAGACAGCATGCGTAACGACACAGTCCGTTCCATGCAATCGCTGTCGCCATCCGTAGGCCCTTCGGGCAACGGCTGCCGCGAAGACAGCAGCGCTTCGGTACTCGACCGGAATAAAAAGGCTTCCTGACGCAGGCAGGGGGAAAAAGAGCCATAGTGTTAACAGGCCCTAGTCCGGGTGGTCCGCGGCAGGGGTTGGTTCCGGCAAGGCGAGCATGGGCGCGTTGGGGTCGGGGCCGAAAAGATAGTCGTAAACCTTTCGCGCCACAGGGCCGGCCACGCTTGAACCGCCGCCGCCGTGTTCCACCATGACGATAACCACATAGGTCTTGCCGTCCTTGACGCCCCAAGTGGCGATCCAGGCGTGATCGCGCTGGGCGTATTCCATTTCCGAGGTCTTCAGGCGGCGGTCGCCCGCGGCCATCTTGAGCTTGACCACCTGCGCCGTGCCTGTCTTGCCGCCCATGTCGGCATCCTTGCGGCCCACAACCTTGGCGGTACCGCCGTTGGCGGTGCGGCGCATGGCCTCAACCACAAACTTGAGGGTTTCGGGCTTGGCAGGCACACGGCTGCGAACCTCGCGGGTGGCGTCGTCCACAAGCTGGGGCTTGAGCAGGTCGCCGCCGTTGAGCAGGGCCGAAACAAACACGGCCACCTGCACCGGGGTAACCAGGGTGTAACCCTGGCCGATGGACACGTTGTAGGTTTCGCCGCGCGTCCACGGGCGGCCAAAGCGCCGCCGCTTCCAGTCGCGCGAGGGCACAAGCCCCGATTTTTCGTGCGGCAGGTCAATGCCTGTGGGCCGCCCGAAACCGCAAGCCTTGGCGAATTCTTCCAACTTGTCAATGCCCAGCCGGTCGCCCATGAGGTAGAAATAGACGTCGCACGAGTCTATGAGCGCGTGCACCAGATCTTCCGAGCCGTGGCCGCCGCGCTTCCAGCAGCGGAAAATCTGATTGCCCAGTTTGACCTGACCGGGGCAGAACACGCTTTCGCGCGGGTTGACGCCCTTTTCAAGCAGCATGGTGGCCATAACCAGCTTCCATACCGAACCGGGCGGGTACACGCTCTGGATGACGCGGTTCTGCAGGGGATAGCGGTTGTTGGTGCGCAGGGCGTCCCAGTCGCGCTGGGAAATACCCGCCGCAAAGAGGTTGTTGTCGTAGGCCGGGGACGTCACCAGCGCGCGCAGTTTGCCGCTGTCCGGCTCCATGACCACGATGCAGCCGGCCTCGCCGCCCAGGGCGTCCCAGGCGGCCTTTTGCAGGCCCGCATCAAGCGAAAGGTGTATTTCATGCCCGCCGCGCGGCTCGTCGCGCAGGGTTTTGCCAAGTACGCGGGCGTGGGCGTCCACTTCCACATCGTACAGGCCTTTGCGGCCGCGCAACTGCTTTTCCAGCTCCAGTTCCAGCCCCTGCTTGCCCACGAGGTCGCCCATGGCAAGGGCGCTGTCGGCCGCCATTTCCTGCTCGTTGGCTTCAGCCACGTAGCCCAGAATATGGGCGAAAAGATCGCGCTCGGGGTAGCTGCGTTTGGTGCGCACCACAATTTCAAGACCCGGCCATTCGTGAATTTCGGATTCAATGCGGGCCACAAGATCAAAGTCGATATCGGTAATGAGCAGCAGCGGCTCAAAGGGTTTGACCTTGAAACGGTCCTGGCGGAACTTGTCCCAGACCTGCTGGAGGGGGATGCCCGACCATTCGCTTATCTGGGCCAGAGTGGCGGGGATGTCGTGGCAGTCTTCGCGCACGATGGAAAGGCCGTAGGCGGTGCGGTTGTCCGCCAGCACCTTGCCCTTGTCGTCCAGGATGCGCCCGCGCGGAGCAAAAATGCGCTCGATGCGCAGGCGGTTGTCCTGCGCCTGACGGGCAAATTCTTCGCCCCGGTGCACCTGCAGATACCAGAAGCGCACCACGAGCACAAAAAACAGCAGCCCCACCATGACCTGAAGCAGGATGGCGCCCGCGCGCGGCGGCTGATAGCCCTCGCTCTCGACCTGAATCTTGAGCCAGGAGCGTATGCCCTTGCGCTGCGCCTTGTCGTTGTGCGCCAGAAGTGAGGTGTTGTCAGTTTTCCTGATCATTGGTGTTCCAGTGGCGGGTGGCCACCAGCAGCCGCCAGGCGAAAGGCACAAAGATGGCCTGAATCAGGCTCGTATCCAGCGTTCCCTGCACGTCGAAAGGCAGGTTCTGCAGCGGAGCCATGAGCCATGCAATGGCGTAGTATGCGGCGCCCAGACAGGCGGACAGCAAAAAAACAAAGATGAAGTTTTCCACTTCAAACAGCCAGCGACCCATCTTGAACAGCAGAATGACCGCCGCATACCAGACAATGACGGCTCCAAAGGGGCGTGTGCCCATGCCTTCCTGCAGCAGGATGAACAGGGGCAGGAGCCAGAGCATATTTTTATAATCCCGTTCCTGCAACAGGATGATCAGGCCCACCGTCAGCACATCAAGCCCCGGCACGGTCGCCTGCAAAACAATGGCGCAGGCTATGAAAAAGGCCCACCATGCAATGCCTCGGAACGTGCTCATGGCATGGCGCTTTTGGGCGCGGGCGGCCCGACGAATTCTTTGGGAGCTTCGCTGGGTTCCAGCGGACGGGGCGCGCCGGTGGATTCAAGCAGCAGCACTTCTTCAAGGTGTTGCAGATCGACCAGCGGTTCAGCCTTGATGGCCATGAACTGGGTGTAGTCCGACGGGGCCACGCGCAGCACGCGCGCAACCGGTATGCCCTTGGGATACTTGCCGTCCAGGCCGGAGGTGATGATTACTTCGCCGGGTTTGACCTTGGCGTCGCGCTGCACAAAGTTGACTTCAAGCTTCTGGCCCGTTCCCATGCCCATGAGGATGCCGGGGGCGCGGCTCTCCTGTGAAAAAACGGCAATACGGCTGCTGGGATCGGTGAGCAGCAGCACAATGGAACTGTGGGCGCTGGCCTTGAGAACGCGGCCAACCAGCCCAAGATGCGTGACCAGCGGCGTGCCCGGCCGCCCGCCCGTGCTGTAGCCCCGGCTGATGGTGATGCTGTCGAGAACGGCGTTGGGGCCCATGCGGCCGGAAAGAACGCGTGCCCCAAGGGGCCGCCAAGATTGGTCAACGGGCAGCTGCACCAGCGCGCGCAGGCGTTTGAGCTCGGCCAGGTCTTCGCCATTGGCGAGCAGGCGCGCTTCAAGCTCGTCCACCTTCTGGCGGAGCGCTTCGTTTTCTTCGCGCACGCCCACAAGGTCGAAATAGCGGTTCCACATGTTTTCCGCAGCGTCCTGCGCGGAGCGGACAGGCGTGAGCACCGCGCCGGTGATCTCAAGCCCCAGTCTCGCGGCCATGTCGTCCAGAACGCGCGTGCGCTGATTCCAGGAGTACATGCCCAGAAACAGGATGAGCAAAATGCCCGCGAGGAGGAGAAGACGCCGCAGTGTCACAGGCGGAAGCTCCTGAAAGCCGGTGCGGAATAAACCGCGCCCCTGCGCCGGAGACGCAGAACCGGAAGCATGTGTTCCGGCATTGCGTCAGCCGCACAGGGGCGCGAGGACAGTCGGTTCTAGTCGATGCACACTTCTTTGAGAATGTGCAGGTTGTCCAGCGCCTTGCCGGTACCCACCACAACAGTGGACAAGGGATCGTCCACAACCGTGATGGGCAGCGAGGTTTCTTCACGCAGCAGTTGGTCAAGGCCCTTGAGCAGCGCGCCGCCGCCCGTCAGCACAATGCCCCTGTCCACAATATCCGCCGCCAGTTCCGGCGGGGTCTGTTCCAGAGCGATGCGCACGGCCTGAACAATGCTGTCCACCTGTTCGGAAATGGCTTTGCGCACTTCCTCGGAGGTGATGATGATATTCTGCGGAATACCCGTAACCAGGTCGCGGCCCTTGACCTCGATCTGCTGTTCGGGATCAAGCGGATATGCGGATGCGATCTTGATCTTGATTTCTTCGGCGGAAGATTCGCCGATGAGCATGTTATACTTGCGCTTGACGTGGGTCATGATGGCTTCGTCCATCTTGTCGCCGCCCACGCGCACGGAGCGCGAGTACACGATGCCCGAAAGGGAGATGACCGCCACCTCGGTGGTGCCGCCGCCGATGTCCACCACCATGTTGGAGGTAGGCTCCTGAATGGGCAGATCCGCGCCGATGGCCGCCGCCATGGGCTCCTCGATGAGGTAGACCTCGCGCGCGCCGGCGGACTGGGCCGATTCTTTCACGGCGCGCTTTTCCACCTGGGTGATGCCCGTGGGCACGCAGATCATGATGCGCGGGCGCACAAGACGCCGCGAATTATGAACCTTGGCGATAAAGTGCCGCAGCATGGCCTCGGTAACTTCAAAGTCGGCGATGACGCCGTCCTTCATGGGGCGGATGGCCCAGATATTGCCGGGGGTTCTGCCCAGCATGCGCTTGGCGTCATGCCCGACGGCAAGAACCACATTGTTGCCGCGCGGGTCTTTCTTGACCGCAACCACCGAAGGCTCGCGCAACACAATCCCCTGCCCCTTGACATAGACGCAGGTGTTGGCCGTGCCAAGGTCAATGGCCAGGTCATTGGAAAACAATCCTAGTGCGAAATCCAGAATTTTGGACATTACTCTAACTTGCCTCGCTGTGCTGGTGTGCTACCTTACCGTCATGTTGAAACAGCTCCCGCACCCGGCGAGGCGAAGAGGCCTGGAGTGGGGGCGCTGTTGGAATTGGTAACGTCAGGCTGAAAACTGTTCTGCTAAAACCGGCATGAAGTCAAGACGGTGGAGGCAGGGTTAAAATATTTGTCCCGTCGGCAGACGCGGAAATAAGCCCTCAAGGGACGTAAACATGCAGCGCTGGCATACTCTGGCCGCTTATTATAATCAACGCTGCGGCAGCCGGGTGCAAAAAATTCCACTTGACGCCGGGGCTTCCTGCCCCAACCGCGACGGCACACTTTCCCTGTCCGGCTGCACATTTTGCAATGCCGATGGTTCCGGCTCCGGCCGTGCAAAACAGGGAGATTCCCTGTTGCGGCAATGGAATTTTTGGCGTGCCGCATACCTGCGGAACGACCCCGATACGCGCTTTGTAGCATATCTGCAATCTTTCTCCAACACATATGGGCCATCGGAACGCCTGCAACAACTGCTCCAAACCGTTCGCCGTTTGCCCGGCTGCTTCGGCGTGAGCGTGGGGACCCGCCCCGACTGCCTGGATGACGAGAAGCTCGACCTGCTCGCGGGCCTTGATTGCGACCTCTGGTTGGAGCTGGGCCTGCAGACGGCCCACGACGCCACCCTGACCCGCATTAACCGGGGCCATACCGCAGCCAGCTCGGAAAAAGCCGTGCGTATGGCAGCCACGCGCGGCATCGCCGTATGCGCCCATCTCATGGCCGGATTGCCCGGAGAAGATGAGCGTCACGTTCTGCAAAGCCTCGACTGGGCGCTTTCCCTGCCCATCAGCGGCCTCAAGTTCCACAACGTCTATGTTCCCAAGGGCACGGCGCTGGCCCGGCAATACGCCGCAGGCCAGTATCGCCCCCTCTGGCGCGATGAATACGTCGACCTCCTCTGCGCCGCCCTGCCGCGCGTCTCTTCCCGCATCGTCATCCATCGCCTCCAGAGCGACCCCGCCCCTGGCGAACTGCTGGCCCCCACCTGGGCCACCGACAAGCGCGGCCTGCTGGGCGATCTGCGGCGGGCGCTGGGCGCGCGGGAGTTGTGGCAGGGGAAGTTCTGCGACTCCCCTGGGGGGTGTCCGGCGGTCTTTTTCGCTTCTGGCTGCGTCAGGAGTGATTTTGCTCGGGTCGAGTACCAGCAACGTACACTCCCCTCACAAAAATAACGCCTTCCTTGCCAGCCCCCCAAAATCCTCGCCGGCCACCATCGGTATCTTGGGGCGGTGTGTCTTCTGTGTCAGGAGTGATTTTGCTCGGGTCGAGTACCGTGACACGTACACTCCCTTCGCAAAAATCCTCCATTCCTTGCCAGCGCCCAAAAAGACCGCCGGACACCATCGTTGTTTGTGGGGAGGGGCGTGTTGGCTGTATCGGGGAGGATTTTTGCCTGGGGAGGGCAGCACAATCTCCGTTGCCGGTTCCGCGTCGTATTGCCGTAACTTCCCCGTTTTTTTCTCTGTCAAAAAAACTCCACCATATAACTAATGGTATGCGTTTGACCTTGTCCCGCTCCCGCACGACATATGGACATTCATTTGGTTTTATGCTGGTATGCCAGACATGAAGCAAGCAAACACCAAGGCATCTTCCACAGCGTATGAGGCCATCCGCTCCATGATCGCGCAGGGGCAGCTCAGCCCCGGCGAGGAGCTTTCGGAGCGCAGCCTGGCCGAAAGCCTGCAACTTGGCCGCACGCCCGTGCGCGAGGCCATCAAGGATCTCTGCAGGGAGGGCATTCTCATGAGTGTGCCTTTGCGGGGCACCTTTGTGCAGCGGCTGTCCGTCGAAGACCTGAAAGAAATCCACGAGGTGCGGCTGGCGCTTGAGGGCATGGCCGCAAAACTGGCGGCAGAGAATGGCGGCAGCCCTGAACTGCGGGCCTGCCTTACGGAACTCCAGGCCCTGCCCGACGGGCCGGAGCTCGATACCTTTGAAGCGCAGCGCATCGGCTGGGATTTTCATAAAGCCATATTTCAGGCCGCAGGCAACACGCGGCTGGCAAAACTCTATGCGGACGTGCGCGTGCAGAACTCGCTGGCGATGCAGCGCGTCAAAAATTACGATGCGGAACGGACGCGCGTGGTGATCGGGGAACATATCGCCATCGGCAACGCCATTCTGGATCGCAATCAAACCCTGGCTCACCAGCTTGTCTGGGATCATCTGCAAAAGGCCATGGAAACACGGCTGCGTTCACTGGTTGCGGCTCTCGGCTGACCATGCCGCTGATTATGGCCGCCGCGCATCACAAGACCTGTCACGTGCAAGGGACAGAGGGGGAAGAGAGGCGATGGAAATGACATCAACCAGCAAAAAGCGGCCCATTCCGCTGCCAATTCAGATGGTGCTCGGCCTTGTTCTGGGCGTGGCGTTCGGCTTTCTCGCGCCGCAGGTTTCCCAGGCCCTGGCCCCGGTGGGTACGGCCTTTGTGCAGGCTATCAAGATGATCGTGGTGCCGCTGGTATTCACGGCCATCACTCTTGGCATCTACCAGATGGGCAACAGCGCCAGGCAGCTGGGCAAGGTTTCCGTCATCAGCCTGCTCTATTTTTTTATCGCCACGGTGGTGGCCATCGTCATTGGCCTTGCCCTCAACGGCATGTTCCACCCCGGCATGGGCGTCAACCTGTCGCACACGGCTGAACTGCCCAAGAACATCAACACCACGGTCAACTGGACAAAGTTTTTTCTCGACATGATCCCCTCCAACGTGATCGCGGCCATGGCGGGAACCAACCTTCTGCCCGTGCTGGTGTTTGCCGTGCTGCTGGGGCTTGCGCTGGCCTCCACCGGCAGCAGGGCAAAACCCCTGGTTGACGTGCTGGATGCCTTGATGGGCGCGATATTCAAACTCACGGGCTGGATCATCGCCCTGTCGCCCATCGCCATTTTTGCCATCATTGCCTGGCTGTTTTCCACGCAGGGCATACACACCATCCTGGCCCTGCTCAAGCTGGTACTGGTCATGTATCTGGGGCTTGGCGTGCTGCTGGTGCTGTTCGCCATCCTTATGCTCTGCATCGGCGAGCACCCCCTCCAGACCGCCAGGGCCGTGAGCGAGCCTGTCATTCTGGCCTTTGCCACGCGTTCGTCAGAAGCGACTCTGCCCCTGCATATGGAAAAGCTGGTGGAAATGGGCGTGCCCAAGGCCGTGGCCTCGGTGGTGCTGCCGCTGGGCTACGCTTTCAACCGCGACGGCTCCATCATGTACTTTGCGCTGGCTGTGGGTTTTCTGGCCGATGCCTATAACATCCCGCTGGATCCCGGCACCCTGCTTTCCATCATCGTGGTCACCACGCTTGCCAGCAAGGGCAGCGCCAATGTGCCTTCAGGCGGCCTTGTGGCCATTGCCATGGTGCTGACCACCATCGGCATCCCGGTGGAGGCTCTGGCCATCATCGCGGGCGTGGACGCTTTTCTGGATATGGGCCGTACCGCCGTCAACGTGGTCAGCAACACCGTAGCGGTGAAGCTCGTCATGCGCTGGGCGGGCATTGCCTATGAACCGGTGGAAGAATCCGCACAGGTCTAGGGCCTGTCTCTAACTAATTCTTTTGTCCAACTGGCTGCGTCAAAAGGCCATTTTTTACTCCAGTCATGTACCGTAAGCGTTGCTGTCTTTATCCGTAGCTTCCTTCGTCGCGCGGCAGCCGTTGGCCAAAGGCCTTACGGATGGCGACAGCGATTGCATGGAACGGACTGTGTCGTTACGCATGCTGTCTTCAGGCGTAGTTTCCTGCGTCACAACGCCTGAAGCAACGGCTAAAGCGAGTACACTCCTTTCGTAAAAAATGCCTTTTTCCTTGCCCTTGGCGCAAAATCATTTAGTTAGAGACAGACCCTGGAGAAGTTAACTCATTTCATGCGTAACCTGCTCTAAAAAGGTGAGTGCAGACATGTCTGTAGTTGATTTGCGCAGTGACACACTGACCGCCCCCACCGAGGCCATGCGCGCCGCCATGCGCGATGCCGAAGTGGGCGACGACGGCCGTGCCGATGCGGAAGGGCGCGGCGGCGACCCCACCGTCAACCGGCTGGAAGATTGCGCTGCCGCGCTGCTGGGCAAGGAAGCCGCGCTGTTCTGCCCGTCGGGAACCATGGCCAATCTGGTTGCGCTGGCTACATGGTGCGACCGGGGCGATGCGGCGGCGCTGGAGCCGGATCTGCATGTGTTCCGCACAGAAAAATCGCCCTTCATGGAAAAGTTTCTGGGCATTGAGCCGGTGTTGTACGCGCGCGACGCGGAGGGCAGGCCCGAAGTGGCGTCCTTTGCCGCAGCCTGCGCGGCGCCGGGCGTCAAGGTGGCCTGTGTGGAAAACAGCCACAACTTCGGCGGCGGCATCTGCGTATCGCTCGCGCGGCAGCGGGCGCTGGCCGCTGCCGCCCGCAAGGCGGCGGCGCCCGTGCATCTGGACGGCGCACGGCTGTTCAACGCGGCCGTGGCCCTCGGGCTGGACGCCGCGCATCTGGCCGCCTGTGCGGACAGCGTGATGTTCTGCCTTTCCAAGGGGCTGGGCGCGCCGTTCGGCTCTGTGCTGTGCGGAACGCGCGAATTCATTGTCAGGGCGCGCCAGACGCGCAAGCTTCTGGGCGGCGGCATGCGGCAGGCGGGCATAATGGCCGCGGCCGGGCTGGTGGCCCTGCGCACGGGCATTGAGCGCCTGGCGGAAGACCATGAGAACGCCCGCCATCTGGGCGCTGCGCTGGCGGCCTATGACGAGTTCACGCTTACGCCCGTGCAGAGCAATATTGTGATGCTGGACATAAGCGCTTCCGGCAGGTCGTCGGAGTGGTTCGAGCAACGGCTCGCACCGTTGGGGCTGCTGGCAAAGGGCATGGGCAAGGATCACCTGAGGCTGACAACCTACCGTGGCGTGGGGCGTCAGGATATCGCGCGGGCCATTGAAATTTTTCAGCGTTTTATGGAAGAAAACCGCGCCCTGTGGAAGTAGGGCCTGTCCGGCATGACCATGGCGGCCTGACCGTGGTGGCCTGACAGCCGGATACTCGGACGAAAAACCGCCTTTGCGGCAGCATACAGAAGCCGCGCCGAGGGTCATTGCAACCTTCGGCGCGGCTTTGTCGCGCGCAGGCTGGCTAATCCACGGTGAGAATGACGGAAAAAGCCTTGAAAAATACGGTTACGGTTTGCCCGGCCACAAGGTTGATGGGATTTTCCGGCCCACGGTTGCGCAGGGCGCAGACCTGGCTGCCTTCGCTCAGGGCCACCAGGATTTCGGCCACCATTGCATCCTCGCGCACCCGCTCCACCACGCCGGTAAAGCAGTTTTCCGCCGGTGGGGAGCTTTTGGGCGAAAGTTCGCCCGCCTGCACCAGCACCCAGGGGGCCTTGATGCTGGCATTGACCAGCTTGCCCTCATTGAGGGCAAGGGTCTTGGCGCTTTCATCGGTGATGAGCGAGGCCACGCGCAGGCCGCCCGCGGTGCGCAGCACCACTTCGACCAGCAGCCCGCTTTGGCGCAATGAGGTTATGCGCCCCTGAAAGACGTTGCGCGCACTGGTTTTCATGGGTCGCTCCCTTTGCAGTTGTTCGCGCAGCAGGCGTTTGGCCTCCTGCGGGTCGCAGCGGACAATGCCGCTCTGGCCGGGCGCGGAACGCCGGCCAAGAAAAATATCCACCACGGGCAGAGGCAGGCCCTGTCGGCCCAGTTCCAGAGCGCGGGTGTGGCGCAGAGAACGCGCGCTCAAAAGGCCCTTGGGCAGGCCGCAGGCCGCGCCGCACTGCTGCAGGCAGCGGCGCACATAGCTGGCGTCGCAGCGCATGAGTTCGCGGGTTTCAGGAAACAGCGCCGGGTCTTCAAGCACCCGCTTGAGGCGGCGGCTGATGGTAAGGGGCAGGGGAACCTCGCGCCCCAGGGCATCGTTGCTGCCCGGCACGCGGATAACCCCATCCTGAAAATCGAGATGCGAGGGCATGAGGTCAAAAATTTCCACAAGCCGCAAGGCCGCGTAGCGCAGCAGCATAAAGATGAGCCACATGCGCAGGCGGGGGCGTTTTTCGCGCGGGCCGCGGGCGGCGCTGGCCCGCTCCCACAGCCATGTTTCCACGGCCAGAAGCTCGCGCGGGCTGATGCGCCCGGTATCCTGCAGCAGGGCGGCGGAATCGCGCCGCATAAGGCGCTGGCGCAGCCATGCCCTGTCTGCGGAAGAGAGGGAGCGCAGGAGCGCGGCCATTTCCTCACGGTTTTTGTTTTTTTCCATGCTTATTCCCGTCAGTTTTCCTGTCTTATACAAATAAAACCCTTTTGTTGTACAGTGTTCACGCTTTTATTAAAAAACGTGACTGCATTGCCCGCCTCTCCGGCTTCTGTACTGTTGACGTACAAACCGCGCTTCTGGCGCATGGAGGAACTTCATGAAAAAGACTGCTTACGCACGTGGAGCATTTTGCCGCATAGCCCTGGCGCTGGGTTGCGTGGCCCTGCTCAGCCTTCCTGTACAGGCCGCGGAAATGACCGTTTCCGCAGCTGCCAGCCTTACCAATGCCTTTAACGAGCTCAAGGGCATGTTTGAAAAGCAGCACACGGGGCTGCAGGTGCATACCAATTACGCCGCCTCCAATCCGCTGCTCAAACAGCTTCAGGAAGGCGCGCCGGTAGACGTTTTTGCCTCTGCCGATCAGGCCACCATGGACAAGGCCGTGGCCGCCAAGGTTGTTGACCCCGCC
This sequence comes from Pseudoxanthomonas sp., assembly GCA_047600885.1. GTDB lineage: Bacteria > Pseudomonadota > Gammaproteobacteria > Xanthomonadales > Xanthomonadaceae > Pseudoxanthomonas_A. The sequence continues at coordinate 1,153,778 of JASGKE010000002.1, forward strand.
ACCCGCAAGAATTTCGCGCTCAATGACCTCGTGCTCATCGTGCCCGCCGGTTCCAAAAAACCCGCAAAACTTGAAGACATCAAGGCCTTCAAGCGCGTTGCCATCGGTAATCCCGATTCCGTGCCCGCCGGGCGCTACGCCAAGGACGCGCTGACCAGCGCCAAACTGTGGGAAACCGTGCAGCCCCAGCTCATTCTGGGCAACAGCGTGCGTCAGGTGCTGGACTATGTGGCCCGTGGCGAAGTTGACGCCGGTTTTGTCTACCGCACCGATGCCGAGCAGCTTGCGGACAAGGTTGATGCGGTCATGATTGTGGAAGGCCACGATCCCGTAAGCTACCCCATTGCCGTGGCTACCACGGGCAAGGATGCCAAGATGGGCCAGGAATTTCTGAACTTTGTGCTTTCACCCGAAGGGCAGGCCGTGCTTGCCAAGTACGGCTTCTCCAAGCCGTAACGCATTAAAAACCCGTGGGCCGTGCGCTTGCGCCCCGGCTTGCAATAGAGCAGATTGACTTTGAAAATGTGGATGTTCAAAGTTCAAGACAGGCCGGTTCCGGCACTGAACAGCGCAAATAACCGCGCTTGTGCCTTCACGGCGGGCGCCTGCTCTCGCAGTCACCAGGGCAATTCCATTTTGAAATCGCCCTGGTGAACCGTGTTCACTGGCGGTTGCCGTTTTGTCAGAAGCGGCAACCGCCTGAATTTTCAGCGTCACAGGCTGCAATTGCGCTGCAGGGGGCATGTTTGGATATGGATTTTGATCTGGCGTTTATCTGGAGCCCTCTGGAGCTTTCGTTGCGCGTGGCGGGGGCGGCTACGGCCATTTCCTTCATCGTGGCAACGCTGGCCGCGTGGCGGCTGGCCCGCAAAAAAGGCCCCATGCCCGCCCTGCTGGACGCCCTGTGCTCGCTGCCTCTGGTCATGCCGCCCACGGTGCTGGGCTATTACCTGATTCTGCTGGTGGGGCGGCGCGGCGTGTTCGGCCAGGGGCTGGCGGAACTGGGCATCAATCTGATTTTTTCCTGGCAGGGGGCCGTGGTTGCGGCCACGGTTGTGGTTTTTCCGCTCATCTACAAATCGGCCCGGGCGGCGCTGGAGCAGGTGGACAAGCACCTGGAGGACGCGGCCCGTACCCTTGGGGCCTCGGAATGGCGGGTGTTTGTCAGCGTTTCGCTGCCGCTGGCCTGGAAGGGCATTTTTGCGGGCATCATGCTGGCCTTTGCGCGCGGCATGGGCGAATTTGGCGCAACCCTGATGATAGCGGGCAATATTCCGGGCAAAACCCAGACCCTGGCCCTGGCTATTTACGACGCCTTTCAGGCGGGCAATGACCTCCAGGCCTCCTGGCTTGTGTTCATCACCTCCGCCGTGTGCGTGACGCTGCTCATGGCGGCCGAACTGCTTGTGAAACTCAAGGGGCGGCGCTGATGATTTCGTTGCGACTGGTAAAAAGCTTCAGGAACGGAGTTACGCCCTTCAATCTCGACGTGCGCTACGACATCGGCGACGAGCACAAGTGCGCTGTGCTTTTTGGCCCATCAGGCTCCGGCAAGTCGCTGACCATGCAGTGCCTGGCGGGGCTGATAAAGCCGGATTCCGGCCACATCCGCATTGGCGACTGCACGTTGTACGACGACGCGCAGGGCGTATTCGTTTCTGTGCAGAAGCGGCGTATCGGCTACATGTTTCAGGATTACGCCCTGTTTCCGCATTTGAGCCTCCTGCAGAACGTGGCCTACCCGCGTACGGGCTGCTGGCCCTGGAAGGTGCGCGGCGAAGAGCGCCACAAGGCGCAGGCCATGCTGGAACGCCTGGGTATCGGGCATCTGGCCGCCCACCTGCCTTCGCAGATATCGGGCGGGCAGCGCCAGCGCGCGGCCCTGGCCCGCGCGCTCAATGCCGACCCCTTGCTCCTGCTGCTCGACGAACCGTTTTCCGCGCTTGATCCCCTGCTGCGCGAGCGTCTGCGCGAAGAACTGCTTGAACTTATGGCCGACCTGACCATCCCTGCCGTGATCATCAGTCACGACCCTGACGATGTGGATGTCTTTGCGGGCGGGCTTGTGCTCTATGACCGTGGCGGCGCGCGCACGGTGCCGGGCTATGCGGATATACGCAAGAATTTTGCCACGGCGGGCAAGTGCCTGCGGCATCTGCAGGAGCAGGCCGGGGGCTGATTGCCTTGCTCCAGAACCACATGGGCTGGTCAAGGGCCTTGGCAAGGGATTGCACGCGCCTGGTCGGCACAGGCCATATTTGTAGCGAGCCTCGCCTCCGGTGATGGCCGCGAAAAAGCATGACGGCAGCAGGCCAGGCCGAAAAACTGGCAAGAGGCAGTAAAACAGGGCAGGCGCAATACGTGTCTGCGGCGCAGAAGAAAATAAGGGAGGTGCAGACGCAATGCACCCCCCTTTTGCTACAGGGTTTGAGGAGAAGATGTTGTAGAATTTGTTTTCAGCCGGAATTTCCTCAGGCCGCGTTGCCCAGCGCCGCCTCCCTGCGGTTGCGCTGTTGCCCGCGCCACATGCCGCCAAGGATCATGCCCGCGCCAACGAGCAGCCCGGCGCACATGGTTATAAAACTTACGGCCTTAAGTATGTAGAGAATCCCCGGCCCCATCCGGATGAGCCCCAGCGCGCTGAGATACCCCGGCAGGGCGACAATGCGGCTTGCCGCGACGATGAGCATGATGGCGGCCATGACGTACTTGATCATGATGGGCTTGACGTAGGTGGTGCCGATGGCTCCAAGCTGCACGCCAAACAGGGAACCGGCCAGAATGATGAAGACAAGGCGGATGTCTATCATGCCGTGCGTGGCCCAGTTGACCGAGCCGCACAGGCCCATGACAAAGGCCGTGACCAGCTCCGTGCCGGATGCGATGAGCCCCGGCACGCCGATGACGTAGATAAGGCCCGGCACGCCCACAAATCCGCCCACGGCGATGGTGGCTGCCAACATGCCGGTGGCTATGCCCACGGGCAGGGTAAACCACAGCGAAATGCGCAAGCCGGATTTGGGAAAGGAAATCATGGGCGGCAGGTTGATGGCCTGCAGCTTTTTGGCAAGCGGCGGCGTGCCTTCGTCGTCATCCTTGCCGGAATGGCTGGAGCGCAGGGCGTCTTTAAGAATATAGCCGCCCACCACAACCAGCACCACCACAAAGGAAACGCTGACGTACAGGTCAGACCCGACCTGTCCCCACTTTTCCAAAATGAAACGCTGGATGCGGATGCCGATCTGCACGCCTATGCCCGCGGTGGCGGCAATCACCATGCCCAGCTTGATGTCCACCTGGCCGAAGCGGTAGCGTTTGATGGCCCCCACCATGGCCTTGGGGAATTTGTGGCACATGTTGCTGGCCACAGCCACAGCGCCGGGTACGCCCAGGCCCATCATGCCCGGCGTGAGAATAAAGGCCCCGCCGGAGCCGATAAAGCCGCTCACAAGCCCGCCCACAAATCCTACGGCCAGCAGAAAGGCCACGGAAACGGGCGTGAGCGTGATGAACTGCGATGGGTCAAGACTGAGCAGATCCATGATTACCTCCGACCGGCAAGCTGCCTGCCGTGCACTGTTTGTCCGGCCTGAGCCAGGCCTGCCGCTTGAGGGCCGATGCGCGCGAGCCGGGCGGCGGCGCGGTCCGGTCATGCGAAAAATACGTGTTTAGCCGTGCGCTGCCGCAGTCGTATCCAGCCGGAGGGCAGATGCGGTGGCGTGACGGGCCGAGGGCTTGGCGGCGATTTTTGCATTCTGCTTCTGCATGCCGGTAATGCCGCACAGTTCCCAGAGAGCGCCGGCAAAATGGCCGTGCACGTAAGAGAGCAGCAGCACCGAGGCTATGGGCAGGGCTGTCCACAGCCCGCCCTTTGCGCACAGGGCGGCAAAGGCATCGGCATTGGTAAACGCCAGCACATAGATGAGTATGCTGCCAGCGCCATAGAGCAGCATCTGCTTCAGCGCCGGGCTTTCCCGCCTGCCGTTGATGGTCCACAAATCGTCTGTCCAGCCGGGTTGCCCGGCATCGGCGTACGCTACAGCGGTAAACCAGTTTTCCATCGTTTTTTGCAGGGTGTTCATGTCGGCCTCCTGCGTGGGCAATTACAACTATTGTGCCAAAAAACTCAATTTATAATATGCTGTATTTAAAGTGTTTTTTATGGTGAGGGTAGGGCTGTGCCCCGCCGGTTACTGTTGCATTATGGCATGGCAGGGCGGGCGGAGCCTGCGGAGTATTGCGGGGCAAGGCTTGTCAGCTTTGTTTTATTTTTATACGCTGTTGCAAAATGAAACAGCGTCGGGCGCATTCTGCAATTGTGCGCCTGCGGGGGTGAGAGCATGCTTCCGCATTTTTCCGTCTGGCATACCATTCGCGGCAAGATCGCCCTGGGCACTGGCCTGTTTCTGGTCATGCTGCTGCTCCTGGGCGGCATTGCCTGTTATGATCTGGAACGCATCAACAGGGCGGCCCGTCTGATCGATATGGTGGACGACCTGCGCAGCGACGTGCTTGAGATGCGCAGGTACGAAAAGAACTTGCAGCTTTTTCCCGGCAGAAAGGGCGATCTGGCTGCCCTGCGCGGTTTTGTGGATCTGGCGCGGGAGCGGGCCACCTCCGTGGGGCAGGATTATAACGCCGCCATGGGCCGCCGGGTGGGCGACGGCGCGCACCACAATCTCGACCTGCTGCTGGAAGGCATAGGCGCCTATGAGGCCCTGCTGGACCATGTGCCCGCGGACGGCGCGGCGCTTACAGATCAGGGCCAGCGCCTCAGCGAGCTGGCGGATTCGGCGGTGCGGCGCATGCGCCAGAGCATCTTTACCGCCGTGGGCGACCTGCGCGCCCAGCTGCTGGGGGCCATTGCGGCCCTGCTGGCCTGCGGCGTGGCCTTTGCCTGGCAGATAGGCAGGCGCATCATGCGCGCGCTTGGGGCCATAGAGAGCGCCGCGCGCAGTGTTGGCGCGGGGCTGCCCCTGCCGCCGCCCCCGCCGCGTCTTGAGGAAGAGGCGCGCCATGTGCTCCAGACGCTCGACGGCATGGCGGCGGAACTGGAAAAGCGCCACGCCCTGCTGCTGCAGGAAAAAAAGCTGGCTTCGCTGGGCGTGCTGACCTCCGGCGTGGCCCACCAGTTGAACAATCCCCTCAACAATATCTCTATGGGCTGCCAGTTGCTCGGCGAGGACGTCAATGACGCCCGGCAGGGGCTGCGCCCCATGCCCACGGCGGAAGACGTGACCGCGCAGTTGAGCGAAGTCCAGGCCGAGGTGGTTCGTGCCCGTGATATTGTGCGCGGTCTGCTGGATTTTGCGCGCGACCGGCCCTTTACCGTTGCCCGGCACGATCTGGCTGGCGTGGTGCGCAGGGCGGTGGCCCTGGTGCGCCACGACATGGGGGCGGCGGTGCGCATTGCGGTGGATGTGCCCGACGGGCTGCAACTGCCCATGGATGCCCAGCGCATGCAGGAAGTGCTCATCAACCTGCTGCTCAATGCCGGGCAGGCCATGGGCGGCAGCGGCGAGGTGCGCATATTCGCCCGTGTGGACGAGCCTGCGGGCATGGCGGAGCTGTGCGTGCGCGATACGGGCAAGGGCATTGCGCCGGAGCATCTGGGGCGGGTGTTTGATCCTTTTTTCAGCCTCAAGCCCGTGGGCGAAGGAACGGGCCTTGGCCTGTCCATAGCCTTTGGCATTGTGGGCAAGCACAAGGGTACGCTCGAGGTGCGGAGCGAGCCGGGGCAGGGAGCGTGCTTTACCGTGCGGCTGCCCCTGGCGGCCCGGCATGACGCAAACATTCCAGGAGCAGAGGCATGACTACGGAACGGTTCCGGCTTGCGGAACAATCCTCCACGCAGGCGACGCCCGACGAAGCCCGGCACAGCGGCCACGGGCGCGACGCCGCGCAACGTGCCGGCGGCGGGCGGCTGCTGATTATCGACGACGAGCGCATGGCCCGCGCCAATCTCGCCCGCGCTCTGGAGCGCGGCGGGCACGAATCGGCTCAGGCGAGCAGCGGCGAAGAAGGCCTGAAACTGCTGGCCGGGCAGGATTTTGACGTGGTCATTACCGATATCGCCATGGCGGGCATGAGCGGCATGGAGGTGCTCAAGGCGGTGCGCTCCAGCAAGCCGGATGTGGAAGTGATCATGGTCACGGGCTACCCCATGATTGAAAGCGCCGTGGAGGCCATGCGGCTCGGAGCATTCCACTATCTGGCAAAGCCCTATTCGCTGGAAGAAGCGCGCATGCTGGTGGCGCGGGCGCTGGAAAAGCGCCGCCTGCGGCAGCAGGTCGCCCAGATGCGCGCCCAGCTTGAGGCCAGCGGCTCCGTGCCCGAGATGGTGGGCGCATCGCCAGCCATGTGCGGCCTGCGCCAAGCGCTCATGCGGCTGGCCCCCACGGACGTGGCCGTGCTGCTGCAGGGCGAAACCGGTACCGGCAAGGAGCTGGCGGCCCGCACCATGCACGCCCAGAGCCAGCGGGCGCGGCGGCGTTTTCTGGCGATCAACTGCGGCGCGCTTTCGCCCGAGCTGCTCGAAAGCGAACTTTTCGGGCATGAGCAGGGGGCGTTTTCCGGCGCGGTGCGGCGCAAGGAAGGGCTCTTTGAGGCGGCCGGCGGCGGCACGCTGTTTCTGGACGAAATCGGCGAAATGCCCGCGGGCATGCAGGTCAAGCTGCTGCGCGTGCTGCAGGAGCAGAATCTGCGCCGCGTGGGCGGCACGGTGGACATACCCGTGGACGTGCGCATCATCGCCGCCACCAACCGCAACCTCAAGGAAGAGGTGGAGGCCGGGCGCTTCCGTCGCGACCTGTACTACCGCGTGGCCGTGGTGACGCAGGAACTGCCGCCCCTGCGCGGCAGGGCAGAGGACATCCCCCTGCTGGCGCGTTTTTTTCTTGCGCGGCTGGCGGAGCAGGGCGGGGGTGCGCCGCTGGATATTGACGACCAGGCCCTTGATGCGCTGCGGCGGTATCCCTTCCCCGGCAACGTGCGGGAACTTGCCAATATTCTGGAGCGGGCGGCGGTGTTCTGCCCGCCGGGCGGCAGCATAGGGCTGGCGCATTTGCCGCCGGAGGTTTCCGAAGCGGGCCTTCGCCCCGCCACGTCCGCCCTTGCCGCGCCTCCCTCCACCGCCGCCCGTCAGGCGGAAAGGCTCGGTGCGCCGCTCGTTCCACTGGCAGAGATGGAAAAGCAGCACATCCTGCACGCTCTTGAACTGGCGGGCGACAACCGCACCCTGGCCGCCGACATGCTGGGCATCAGCCGCTCGTCCCTGTGGCGCAAGCTCAGGGAATACGGCGTGTAGCCCCGACCGGGATCAGGGCATTCTCTTGCAGCCTGCCTGGCCGCCTGCCAAGCTTAGCCGCAGGAGCAGCCCGTGCCGTCAAACCACTTCTGGCCCAGCAGGGCATCGGCGGCCCGGTCGGCGGGCTGGCGCACCGTCACCAGCATGAGGCCCGACTCCAGTTCTTCCCTGGTCATTTCCAGCCCTGTCACCAGCGCAAAACTGGGCAGCCAGCGCGGCTCGTGGTCGCACCTGATCTGCAACTGCTCAAAGGGCGTGGTTTCAACAAATACCAAAATGGATTCCCTGGCCGTGAACAGGGGGTCTGTGAGCTTGGCCTCGCACATGTCCAGAAAGAACCGCCCCGGCGCGATCTCGCGCGGTCTGCTGCCGGGCAGCATGCCGCACTGCGGCCGCGTCGCTTGCTGCACCGCCGCAAGCACACCCTTGCGCACGCCCTCCAGGGCATCGGCCTCGAACCTGTCCATCATACAGATGTAAAAGCCCATCTTGTCCAGCACACCGTAGGGCGCGCCGTGGTCTTCCGCGCCCACCACAATGCGGCAGGCCCCCAGGTTGGCGGCCAGCGCCCGCATCTGCTCGCGCAGTTCGGCAAGGCCCGCACCGTGGGCCAGCCTGAAGCCATGCCTCCTGTCCTCGCTCCAGTCCCGCTCGCCCCGCACATACACCGCCACCGTGCTGGCCGCCGTGGGTGCGGCCAGCGCGCCCAGATCATCGTGAAAAACCGCAATCCGCGAGCCGTCGAGCAAACCTTGCATACGTTCTCCCTCTGTTGTGGCAGGGCCTTGAAGCAGTCCTGCCTTTCTAGGGGCTGCTTCTCAATAACTCTTTTGGCCGGTCACTGCGTCAGCCAGCATTTTTACTCCAGTCATGGACAGAAAGCTCTGCTGTCTTTGCGGCAGCCGTTGGCCGAAGGCCTTACGGATGGCGACAGCGATTGCAACGATGTAACTGTGTCGTTACATGTGCTGTCTTCAAGCGTAGTTTCGCGGCAGCCGTTGCCCGAAGGGCGTACGGATGGCGACAGCGATTGCATGGAACGGGCTGTGTCGTTACGCATGCTGTCTTCAAGCGTAGTTTCCTGCGTCACAACGCTTTAAGCCTGCGTCACAACGCTTGAAGCATCCGTAGCTTCCTTCGTCGCAACGGCTAAAGCGCGTCCACTCCTGTCGTAAAAAACACTGTTTTCCTTGTCCTCGGCGCAAAATCTTTTATTGAGAAACAGCCCCTGGGCAGAGCCTGTGCAATATCCATGCGCCTGCGCTGAAATTTCGTATAACTTAATGAAATTAAATCATTATTTTGAGCTGATGCCAGGATCGCGGAAGGCTTGCCCGCTGTGCGGGGCAGGTACGTTCCGCATGCGTACAGAGTGGTGGCGCGATAACTAATCGGGATTGGCTGCTGTATTTGTATAAATGCAAATAAACTGGCGTGTTGAGTGATTTATGTCATGCGGCCAGTCGCGCCTTTACCGGAAAGAGTGATTTTTTAACATACTGTAATAAAATATGTAATTATAAAATGTACCAAAATGTTCAAAAAAACGGTGTTTTGTACGCTTGTGTACGCATGCGTAAAAGCGGGATCATGGGGAATTTTATTAACATACCGATTTAAAACATAAAATTTTGAATACCGCGCACTGGCACAGCCGATGCACAAGGGGAGGCATACACGATGCCAGAGACGCCTTGTCCCTGGTCAAAACAGCCGGAAGACGGCGGGAGAATGCGTTATGCCTCGTAAGATAGCCATTTACGGAAAGGGCGGCATCGGCAAGTCCACCACAACCCAGAACACGGCTGCGGCCATGGCCCATTTTCACGGGAAGAAGATTTTCATCCACGGCTGCGACCCCAAGGCCGACTCCACCCGCCTGATTCTGGGCGGCAAGCCGCAGGAGTCGCTCATGGACACCCTGCGCGCCGTGGGTGCGGAAAAAGTGACCCTGGACAAGGTGGTGCGCAAGGGCTTTCACGACATTCTCTGCGTGGAATCGGGCGGCCCCGAGCCGGGCGTGGGCTGTGCCGGCCGTGGCGTGATCACCGCCATCGACCTCATGGAAAATCAGGGCGCGTACACCGACGATCTGGACTTTGTCTTCTTTGACGTGCTGGGCGACGTGGTGTGCGGCGGCTTTGCCATGCCCATCCGCGACGGCAAGGCGCAGGAGGTCTACATTGTGGCCTCTGGCGAAATGATGGCCATCTACGCCGCCAACAATATCTGCAAGGGCCTGCTCAAGTACGCCAAGCAGAGCGGCGTGCGTCTTGGCGGCATCATCTGCAACAGCCGCAACGTGGATCGCGAAAAGGAATTTCTTGAAGAATTCACCGCCTCCATCGGCACTCAGATGATCCACTTCGTGCCCCGCGACAACATCGTGCAGAAGGCCGAATTCAACAAAAAGACCGTGACCGAATACGACGAAAACCAGAATCAGGCCAAGGAATACAGCGCGCTGGCGGAAAAGATCATCAACAACCAGAACTTTGTCATTCCGCAGCCGCTGTCCATGGATCAGTTGGAGGCGATGGTGGTCAAGTACGGCATTGCCGACTAGGCCGCGCGGGCATTCGCGCCTTTTCGTTTCCTGCTGTGTCTGGCTCGCCTTTTATTCCGGTCGAGTACCATGAGAGTACACTCCCTGCATAAAAGGTTCGCCATCCTTGCAGGAAAGCAAAAATACATCGAATGCCCAACGCGGCCTACGGCAGAAATGGGCACTTTCCTTGCCAGGAAACAAAATACGCTTTTGGTAAGGCGGAATGCCCGACGCGGCCAGCGGTCTGAAACAGCACATTTGAAGAGACAGTTTCAATAATTCAAAGGAGCCGCCAATGAAAATGGTACGAGCCATAGTTCGTCCAGAGAGTACCGAAAACGTGGTGGAAGGGCTTGCCGCATCCGGTTTTGTGGCCCTGACCAAGATTCAGGCCTTTGGGCGCGGCAAGCAGAAAGGCCTGGACAGCGGCAGCGTCCACTACGACGAGCTGCCCAAAAACCTGCTCATGATGGTGGTGGAAGACGAGCACGTGGATCAGGTGCTGCAACTGGTGCAGAGCTACGCCAACACGGGCAATTTCGGCGACGGCAAGGTCTTTGTGTCGCCGGTGGAGCGGGTGCTGACCATCCGCACCGGGCAGGAAGGCATTTAGGCGCAGCGGATCTCTGCTTTCGCACCGCCGTTAAAGGCGCTTTCACACAGTATTGAGGCAATACAGTTCAGGAGCTCGCCATGAAGGAGATTATCGCCATTATCCGCCCCAATAAGGTGACGGCCACAAAGAAAGCTCTGGATCGCATGGGCTTTCCGGGCATGAGCGTCGTCCCCGTATTCGGGCGGGGCAAGCAGAAGGGCATAGCCGAAGAGGTTTCCGTGGAGATCAGCCCCATCGTGCGCGGCATGGGCAGTTTCAAGGGCATGATGTACGTCCCCAAGCGGCTGCTTTCCATTGTGGTTCCCGCCAACATGCTGGACAGGGTTGTGAACACCATCATCAAAATCAACCAGACGGGCGGCATCGGCGATGGCAAGATCATTGTTTGCCCGGTTGAACAAGCCCTGCGGGTGCGTACCGGCGAAACGGGAACAGCGGCCATCCTCTAGAGCGGTTACCTTATTTCATTCGTAAACGGCTCTGGGCCGCGTAAAGGATACTGATATGCCATACCATCTTTTCAAGTGCAGCGAATGCATCCCCGAGCGGGAAAAGCACGCCGTGGTCAAGGGCGAAACCGACGACCTCTCCACCTGCCTGCCCCTCGGCTATCTCAACACCATTCCCGGCAGCATTTCCGAGCGAGGCTGCGCCTTTTGCGGGGCCAAGCACGTGATCGGCACGCCCATGAAGGACGTGATCCACCTGAGCCACGGCCCCGTGGGCTGTACCTACGACACCTGGCAGACCAAGCGCTATATCAGCGACGACGGCAACTTTCAGCTCAAATACACCTTTGCCTCGGACATGAAGGAAAAGCACGTGGTCTTTGGCGCGGAAGACCAGCTGCGCAACAGCATCAAGGAGGCCTTCAAGGCTTTTCCGCACATCAAGCGCATGACCATCTACCAGACCTGCGCCTCGGCCCTCATCGGCGACGATATCAACGCCCTGGCCCAGGAAATCATGGAAGAAATGCCCGAGGTGGACATCTTTGTGTGCAACTCGCCCGGTTTTGCGGGGCCGAGCCAGTCGGGCGGTCACCACAAGATCAACATCGCCTGGATCAACCAGAAGGTCGGCACGGTGGAGCCCGAGATCAAGAGCCGCTACGTCATCAACTACGTGGGCGACTACAATATTCAGGGCGATGTGGAAATCATGTGCGATTATTTTCGCCGCATGGGCATCCAGGTGCTTTCGGTCTTTACCGGCAACGGCAAGTACGACGATCTGCGCGCCATGCACAAGGCCCAGCTCAACGTGCTGGAGTGCGCCCGCTCGGCGGAATACATCTGCAACGAGCTGCGCGTGCGCTACGGCACGCCGCGCCTGGATATCGACGGCTTCGGGCACGAGATGGTGAGCGAATCCCTGCTCAAGATCGGCCTGTTCTTCGGGCTGGAAAAAGAAGCCCAGGCCATTATTGATGAGGAAACCGCCCGCTGGCGGCCCGAGCTCGACTGGTACGCCAGGCGTCTCAAGGGCGTGAAGGTCTGCCTGTGGCCCGGCGGCTCCAAGCTGTGGCACTGGGCGCACATTATTGAAAAGGAAATGGGGCTGGATGTGGTTTCCATCTACTCCAAGTTCGGCCATCAGGGCGATTTTGAGAAGGGCATCGCCCGCGCCAAGGTGGGCACCCTCGCCATTGACGACCCCAACGAGCTGGAGGGGCTGGAGGCCATGGAAGACTGGAAGGCCGACATCATCTTTACCGGCAAGCGGCCCGGCGAAGTGGCGAAAAAGGTGCTGGTTCCCTACCTCAACGCCCACGCCTACCACAACGGCCCCTGGAAGGGCTTTGAAGGCTGGGTGCGCTTTGCCCGCGATATCTATAACGCGGTGTATTCGCCCATCCACCAACTGGCGAAAATCGACATCACCAGGGACGAATATCCGCTGGATCGCGGCTTTATGACCCAGGAAATGGTCTGCGGGCGCGACATCACGGACGAAGCGGGCGAGCGGGAATACTCCGGCGGTTACGACTGCGTGACCCATCTGCGCGACAAGGAATACCCGCCCTACCCCGAACCGTTTTTACAGGCAGTGTAAGCCCCTGCGGCCAGCCCACCAGACCCGCCACTGCGGAGGAGCAGCATGAGTGCCGGAACCCTTAGTGAAAATGTAGAAGTCGTCATTGATTATATCATGAAAAAGTGCCTCTGGCAGTTCCACTCCCGCGCATGGGACAGGGAACGGCAGAACCAGGGCATCATGACCCAGACCATGCAGATTCTCTGCGGCGAACAGCCGGACATCGAATCGCCGGAAGACCGCTGCTACTGGGTGGACGCCGTCATGATGGCCCGTGGCCTCACCAGCGAAAACCCCTGGCTCGCCGCCATGGGCAAGGAAGACATCCGCGAGCTCATGACCGCAGCCAAAACCCGGCTGGATTTTCTGACCATCCATGGTTCGCTGAACCTGGAACTCATAGACCCAAAATACTAGAGCTCTTTCACTTTGAAACTGTATCCGGCGGCAGCTCTTGCCTGCCGGACGCGGCAAAACAGGATGATCCCCGGTGCGTCGGGGCTAGCCCCCGGCGCCGTCGATACACGCGGCCTGGCCTGAAAGGCATGTTTCCTGTCAGGAGCCAAAAGACTGCTTTTCAAAACAGCCCAAGCGCCGGGTCTGCCCGGCCTTACAAAAGGAACTGCCATGTCTTGCGAAATAATGGAAAAGGAAAGGGCAGGGGTCATCAATCCCATCTTCACCTGTCAGCCCTGTGGTGCACAGTACGCGAGCATTGGCATCAAGGACTGCATAGCCATTGTGCATGGCGGCCAGGGGTGCGTCATGTTTGTGCGGCTGCTGTTTTCGCAGCACTTCAAGGACAATTTTGAAATCGCCTCTTCCTCCGTGCACGAGGACGGCGCGGTATTCGGGGCCACCAACCGCGTGGAAGAAGCCGTGGACGTGCTCCTGATGCGCTACCCTGAAGTGAAGGTGGTTCCCATCATCTCCACCTGTTCCACCGAGGTTATCGGCGACGATATCGACGGCGTGGTCACCAAGCTCAACACCGGCCTGCTCAAGGAAAAGTACGCGGGCCGCGAGGTGCACCTGATCGCCATCCACACCCCCAGTTTTGTGGGCAGCATGATCAGCGGCTACGACGTGGCCGTGCGCGACATCATCACCCACTTTGCGGAAAAGGGCGAACCCAAGGGCAGGCTCAACCTCATCACCGGCTGGGTAAACCCCGGCGACGTCAAGGAGCTCAAGCATCTGCTCAAGCTCATGGATGTGGACGCCAACGTGCTGTTTGAGATCGAGAGCTTTGATTCGCCGCTCTTGCCCGACGGCACGGGCAAGTCGCACGGCAGCACGACCATCGCCGACCTCAAGGATACCGCCAATGCCCTGGGCACCATTGCCCTGAACAGGTATGAAGGCGGCAAGGCAGCGGAATATCTGCACAAGGAATTTGATATTCCCACGGTCATAGGGCCGTCGCCCATTGGCATCCGTAATACGGATATTTTCCTCAAGCAGGTTTCACAACTCACGGGCAAGCCCCTCACCAGGGAACTGGTGCACGAGCGCGGCATCGCCCTGGACGCCATCACCGACGTGGCCCACATGTTTCTGGCCGACAAAAAGGTGGCCATCTACGGCAACCCCGATCTGGTCATCGGTCTGGCCCAGTTTTGCATTGACCTTGAAATGAAGCCCCAGCTCCTGTTGCTTGGGGACGACAATCCCCGCTACGCCGACGATCCGCGCCTCAAGGAAATGGTGGAAAAGGTCAACTGGAAGATGGAAGTGGTCACCAACGCCGACCTGTGGGATCTGGACGGCCGCCTGAAGCGCAAGGAAATCGAGCTGGATCTTATCCTCGGGCATTCCAAGGGCCGCTGGGCCGCCATGGACAACCACATTCCCATGCTGCGCGTGGGCTTTCCCACCTACGACCGCGCGGGCCTGTACCGTTACCCGGTCATGGGCTATGCCGGGGCCATGTGGCTGGCCGAAAACATGGCCAATACCCTGTTTGCCGATATGGAATACAAGAAGAACAAGGAATGGATTCTCAACGTCTGGTAGTGGGCTGCGCGTCTTTTTGTTTCCGGCGGCGTCAGGCGAACCTTTTTATTTCGGGCAACGGCTAAAGCAAGAGTACACTCCCTGCATAAAAAGGCCCGCCTTCCTTGCTGGAAACAAAAATCCGCAGCAGCCCACCAGTGCTGTATGTGGAGGCAACGGGTCACCGCTTTTTTACAGAAGGAACGCGGCATGGACATCACCACCGGCTTTGAGCACTACGGGCGCAAGGACAGGCAGTACTACTTCGCCTACGGCTCCAACATGCATCCCGGGCAGATGGCCGAGCGCTGCTTTGCCGCCCGCGTGGTGTGCGCGGCCTGCCTGCCGGGCCACAATCTGGCCTTTTACGGTCGCAACCGGGTGTGGGACGGCGGGCAGGAAACCGTGGTGCGGGCCCAGAACTCCGACATGTGGCCCGGCATATACCCAGGCATATACCCAGGCATATGCCGGGGCGTGTGGGGAGTGCTGTACGAACTTTCGTTCAGCGATGCCGCAAGCCTTGACATGTGGTGCAAGGTGCGCCTGGACGGGGGCGGGGCCTACTTTCATTATCCCGTGCTGGTGGTGGACGCGGCGGGCCGTGAGCACACGGCGGTATTGTACAAAAAGGACGTGCTGGGGCAGCCTGTGCCGCCCAGCAGCCAGTATCTGGCCCACATTATTGCGGGCGCGGCGGCCAACGGCCTGCCCGCTTCTTACGTGAACCGTCTGAAAAATTTGCGGAGCGTGCCTGCGCGGTATCCCGTGCCCAGAAGGGATACCCTGCTCAGGGGCGTGCTGCGCGAGTCTACCTGCGCGGAGTGCGCCGGATAGGGCCGGGTGGTCCGGTTTTGTCCGGCGCGCCCTCACCCTGGGCACGCTACAGGATATGTTGCGCCCGAGAAGCGGAAAATCCTGAAGGGATGCAAAGAGATTGCAGCGTTTTTTTACTTTGCAATAGTGCAGAGCTGACGTAAAAAGCGCTTTCCCAATTCCGGTTTTTTGGCCCGATGTTTTGCCGATAAAGACCGTTAGAGCATTTTAACTTTGAAAAAGTTTAAATGCTCTAACGCCGCACAAGAGTGCAGCATGCCATAACATGGCGTGGATTCTGCCGAAATCACATTTTTCGGCAGAATGACAACTCTGAAATGTGGAGCATTTCAAAGGTAATCTGGTCTAAAGGCTGCGGGCCTGCGGGAATCCGCGCTCGCACCGTGCTCCCTGTCTCCGTTTACCCTGGAGGAACCATGCAGCTACGTATGAAAGAACACCCGCTGACCGCGGAACAGATGGATTCCCTGCTTGACGCTGTTCAGGTCGGGCACCTGGCCACGCTGGGAGAAAATGGTTTCCCCTACGTAACTCCCGTGCATTTTGTGCGTATGAACGGGCGCGTCTATTTTCACGGGCTGGCGGCAGGGCAGAAGCTGAAAAACCTGCATGCCGATTCCAGGGTCTGTTTTGAGGTTGAAGGCCCGCATTCGTTCATTCAGGCCGATACGCCGTGCGACACCAATACCGCCTACCAGAGCGTGATCATTACGGGCAATGCCGCCGTAGTGGAAGACCGCGCCGTAAT
Organism: Pseudoxanthomonas sp.; assembly: GCA_047600885.1. Taxonomy (GTDB): domain Bacteria; phylum Pseudomonadota; class Gammaproteobacteria; order Xanthomonadales; family Xanthomonadaceae; genus Pseudoxanthomonas_A. The sequence continues at coordinate 1,169,865 of JASGKE010000002.1, forward strand.
GATCGCCGCGCTTGACGCCATTGTCGCCAAGCACACGCCCCGGCACGCAGGCGCGGCCTATCCCGAGAACATGCTCAAGATGACGGCGGTGGTTGAAATCACCATTCATGAAATCACCGGGAAATACTATGCGTGATCCGGCGCATGGGGTAGATTGGAACCAGGGATTTTTGCCCGGCGCGTAGCCGGGCTGTCCCTGCCGGCACAGCCGGTGCAGACTCTGAACACTGGTCTGGTTTCCCATGAATTCCCCAGCCGCTGACCTGTTGCACGAATGCGAAGCAGAACCCTGCCGGGGCAGGATTATTGCGCTCTTGCTCCACGTGGGCAGGTTGCTTTCTGAAAAAAATGACATTGTGGCCGCATTGGACAGTCTGCTGGACTACATGCGCCGCGAGATGGGCATGGCGCGGGGCATGATAAGCCTGCTGCACCGTGAATCCGGCCACGTATTCGTTTATCGCAGCATGGGCATGACCCCCTCGGAGCAGGACAGGGGCGTGTATCATGTGGGCGAAGGCATTACCGGCAAGGTGGTGGAAAGCGCCGAGCCCATCATTGTGCGCAACATCGGCAGCGAGCCCGCCTTCCTGAACCGCACGGGCAGCCTTGCCCTTGAGCGCGACAAGGATATGTCGTTCATCTGCGTGCCTATCCGGCATGGGCGCAAGGTGCTGGGCGCCATCAGCGCCAGCCGCCTGTACCACACGGAATCGGCCCTCCAGCAGCATGTGAATGTGCTCGGCGTCATGGCCCAGATGCTGGCCCATGCGGTGGAGCTGTATCTTGTCGAAAATATAGACAAGGTCGAATGGGAAAAACGTACCCGCCTGCTGCTCAGTGATCTGAAAGAACGCTTTCATCCCTCAAACATGATTGGCATTTCGCGCCCCATGCAGGATGTGTACGAACTCATCCGCAAGGTTTCCGCCACGCGCACCACGGTGCTGCTGCTGGGCGAAAGCGGCGTGGGCAAGGAAATGGTCGCCAATGCCCTGCACTACGGCGGGCTTGCGCCGGGCGGGCCGTTCGTCAAGTGCAACTGCGCGGCCCTGCCCGAAAGTATTGTGGAAAGCGAACTGTTCGGCCACGAAAAGGGCTCGTTTACCGGGGCTTCCTTCCGCAAGGGGCGGTTTGAAGAGGCCGACGGCGGCACGATCTTTCTGGACGAGGTGGGCGAACTGCCCCTTGGGGTGCAGGCCAAACTGCTGCGCCTGCTGCAGGAGCGCTGTTTTGAACGCGTGGGCGGCAACCGCGGTATTGCCGTGAACATCCGTATTGTCGCGGCCACCAACAGGGATCTCGGCGAGATGGTTGCGGCGGGCACGTTCAGGGAAGACCTGTTTTACAGGCTCAACGTGTTTCCCCTCATGATCCCGCCCCTGCGCGAGCGGGGCGACGACGTGGTGGCGCTGGCCGAGCATTTTGTGGCCCACTACGCCAGAGAAACGGAAAAAAGCATAACCGGCATTTCGCCCGCAGCCCTGAATCTGCTCATGCGGCACACCTGGCCGGGCAATGTGCGCGAGCTTGAAAACGTCATCCACAGGGCGGTGATTCTGGCTGAGGGCAGCCTGCTGCACGTGTACGACCTGCCGCTGGCTCTGCAACAGGCGGAGACGCCGCAGGCGGCGCAACCGGCGGGCCTGGATGCCCGGCTGGCCTCCATGGAATACGATATGCTGGTGGAGACCCTGCGCCGCTGCCGCGGCAATACCAGCAAGGCTGCGGAAAGCCTCGGCCTGACGCGCCGCAGCATGGGCCTGCGCATGAAGAAATTCAACCTGACGTACCGGCAGTTTCGCGCGGAAGGGTAGACTACGCTAAGGCCGGCACGCGGACACTCCGCTACAGCTTTCTGGCAATGATATAGCGGGGTCTGTGGCGCACCTCGGTAAAGATTTTGGCAAGGTATTCACCCACCAGCGCCAGGCAGAACAGCTGCACGGAGCCCAGCAGCAGAACCACGATGATCAGCGACGTCCAGCCCTGAATGGTTTCGCCCATGGCGTATTTGAGCAGGGAAATGCCGCTGAAGGCCAGCGCCGCCAGCATGCAGAGCATGCTCATGAGGCCCGCGATGCGCAAGGGCGCGACGCTGCACGCCGTGATGCCCTTCCAGGCAAAGGACACCATCTTCCAGAAAGGATATTTGCTTTCTCCGGCCATGCGGCATTGGCGCATATAGTAAACCTGCGCGCTCTTGAAGCCCATGGCGGGAAAAAGGCCGCGCAGAAACAGCGAATGCTCCCGAACGTCGTCCAGCGCCTCCAGCACGGGGCGGGCCACAAGGCGGTAGTCGGCGTGATCCGGGATCAGCGGAACCTTGAGCCAGCGCATGAAGCCGTAGAACATATGCGCCGTGCGGCGCTTGAAAGGCGTGTCGGTGCTGCGGTCGTTGCGCACGCCGTAAACGACGTCGTTGCCCTCCGCATACCGTTCGATCATTTCGGGGATGGCGGCAATATCGTCCTGCAGGTCGGCGTCAAGGCTGACAATGCAGTCCACGCCCATGTCGCGCGCCGTAACCATGCCCGCCCATACGGCGTTCTGGTGCCCCGCATTGGCGGCAAAGCTCACGCCCCGGCAATAAGGGTCGGCACTGTGCCGTTCTTCCAGCAGTTCCCATGTGCGGTCGCGGCTGCCGTCGTTCACGTAGAGGGCAAAACTGTCCGCATGCACGCGGCCCCGCTTTTTGAGGTCGGCCAAAAGATCGGCCAGGGCATCCATGGTGCGGGGCAGGGTTTCCTCTTCATTATAGCAGGGAATGACCAGTGCCAACAATGGGGCGGTGCGGGACAAAGCTTTTTCCTCCATGCGGAGAGTGTGCCGGGAACGCTCAGTTTTGTGAATGGGACACGCGTGCTTTGCGCCACACAAAGGGCGCGTTGGGCTGTTTTACAGCTATATAGGCAATGTCGTCCACAGATTTGATGCCGGGAATAAATACAGCCGCCATGCCGTTGTCCGTTACCGTGGCGGAGGCGGGAAAATACCGCACGGCAACGGATCGGGCTGAAAGAAGGCCTTCATCCGGGCTTTCAAACAATGCCCTCGCGGCCTGTTGCAGCAGGCTCGCGGTGGTGGCTGCGCGCACCCTGGCCGCCACATGCACCTCACCCCGGGGCAGATTGTCGATAAATGCAATGTTGCACGCAACCAGCGCGCGCACCTCGGGTGCTCCGGATATCCGCAGCGTGTGGGCTTCATCCCAGGGCACAAGATTACGCCAGTCCGTTGAGAAAAGGTTTACTTCGCGGATGTCGTACCCGGGGAAGAAAAATTTGTCTGTTTCCGGGTAGTCCAGGCTGCGCAGGGTGTTCAGGTGGCGCGCGGCAATGACCGGCTGCGCCATAAGAAACACGCGCGCTTCAATCAATACGCTTGAAAGCAGCAGGGCGCAGAAGACGGTAAGAAGCGCCTTGGCCTTGATGCCAGAGGGGTTCAGAGCGGCAAGCAGCGAAAAGGGGCAGAGCGCGGTGAAAAAGAAGGTGGCGCTCATGGCCCGATAGGGTGTTGAAGGGCTGGCGACAAAGGCCGTAAGGCTGGCCTGGGCCATGAGAAAGAAAATCACAGGGGGTATCCATGCGGCAGGCGTTAAAAGCCCCCTGCGGCGCAGCGTCCACGCGAGGGCGCATGCCGCCAGAACGTAGGGCAGCATTTCAATCTGCTGCGTGCCCCAGAACTCCATGAAACGCAAAAAGGAAGGCATGGACAGCAGGGGGATTTTTTCCGCGCCGCCCACGGCGGCAAGGCGTATGGCGTTGCCCGGCGCGGCCATCATCATGCCCCAGCCGAACGCGGCCCCCACAATGCCCGACACTGCCCACACCGGCATGCCGCCGGACGTGCGCCAGCGGTACAGCGTCACGCCCACGGCGGCAAGCAGAACCAGCATGCCGACATTTTCATTGCTCCAGCCCGCAAGAATGCCGGAAAGCACAAAGAGCAGGCCGCCGGGCAGGCGAAAATCAGCCTTGTCGGCCCACAGCCGGTACGGCACCAGAAACAGTACGCCCCACACAAGGCTGTAGCCGTAATCCCCCGTGCCTGTGCGCCAGAAAAAAACCGTGCCGAAGGCTGGCAGGGCAATCCACACAAGCCCCGCCATAACGGCGAGATGCCAGGCGCTCAGGCGCTCGCGCCACCGCGCGCCCACGACCAGCAGCGAACCGCCCGCAACGAGCAGCAGAAACATGAGGGGCGTGAGCAGGGGGTGCAGCCACGTCGGTCCGCGCAAAAGCACACGCGCCATGAAATGCCCGATAAATTTCCCGCTCCATTCGCGGTATTCCAGCACCTGCATGTCCCATAAGCCGGTACAGCCAGGATATATGCTCGAAAAAGCATGGTCATCGCTGACCCAGGGAGTCATGGCGCAGAACCATGACATGATGCCCATGATGACCAGGCTTGTGAAAACAATGCGGTTGCGACGCAACGAGGCGGATTTTTGAGATGCTTGTGTGGCGGAGTCGTATTCTGTGTGCTGCATTACGTAAAAGTCCTGGGCCATTGCTGTCCGGGGGAGGGCCAAAAGTTAAAGATGCGTTTCTGTAGCTGGTATCTATTGGTAAATATCTTGCGGTGTCAACGTGTTTGTGGCCGGGGCAGGGAGATTTGGCCCGATCGGCAGCGTAATCTTCTACCCTAATATTTTAGTATGTATTGCCGTTAATAAACAATATTGGTAGGAATCAAACCTGAAAAGGTTTTTCCGCGTGCAGTCAGGCCTCCTGCTGAGGGTATCTCGATCACTTTTGTCTCCCGGAGTTTTCCATGCGTCAGATCAGCATCAATACTATCTGCACCTTGTCCGTAACAGCCGCGGTCATTGCCGTCATTACCGTGCTTGTCATCTACGTGTCCACCTCGTCCTATAGAATGGTGGCCGGGGTGCAGACCGAGGCCTTGAGCGAGACCAGCAAAATTGTGGCGCGCTCGGCAGAAATATACATTCAGCAATCGGTAGATGTGGCCACCATTCTTTCCCGCCAGACGCCTGTGCTCAAAGCCTTTGCCGGTCAGCCTCAGGAGGCGCAGGAACTGTTGGGCAGTTATATCAAATCGCTGCCGGGCTACTGGTCTTTTCTGCTTTTTGACCTCAAGGGGCGTATTGTTGCCGGGGTCAATTCCGATATGGGCGACCTGACCGGGGGCAACAGGGCGGATCGGGATTATGCCCGTCAGATATTCAGCGGCAAGGATGTGGCCCTGAGTGAAAGCGTCATGAAGGCCACCTCGGGCGACGTGCTGATCTATGTGGCGGCCAAGGCCGTGCGCGGCAAGGATGGCGCCCTGCTCGGCGCTGTGGCTGTTTGCCCCCGCTGGACGGACTTTACGGAAAAAACCATTGATCCCATCAGGCTGGGGCGGCGCGGGTACGGCTTTACCATTGACCAGAGCGGCCGTTTTATTTCGCACAGCATGGATAAAAAGCTGCTGCTTCAGGATTATTCCAGGGAAAAATTCATTCAGGACGCGCTTGCAAAGGGCAACGGCACGTTCAGCTATGAATGGAAGGGCGAGGACAAGTTCATGTCTGTGGCCAAAATTCCGGCAACAGGGTGGCTTGTGTGCATGAGCGCCTATGATTCCGAGCTGACGGCCCCGGCGGCGGAGCAGCGTACCGTGCTGTATCTGGTGGGCGTGGGCGCGGTTCTCCTGCTGGTGCTGATAATACGCGTTGTCAACCGCAGGCTGGTCTTCGCGCCCTTGCAGCGGCTCACGGATTTTACGGAGGCCGTGGCGCGGGGCGACTTCAAGGCGGAGCTTGCCGGCAGATACCGCGCGGAAATGCAGCGTTTTGCGGGGCACCTCTGTGTTATGGTGGATGAACTGAAAAAACGCCTTGGTTTTGCGCAGGGGGTGCTCAACGGCATACCCACGCCTTGTTTTATTGTGGGCAGTGATTTTACGGTAACCTGGCTCAATGAACAGGTGTGCGATCTGCTGGGCAAGCCGGACCCCAAGGATACGTATCTGGGCCAACGTTCCGGGCAGTTTATCAGTGGCGACGCCGGCCATGAAACGCTTTCAGATGCGGCCATCAAGGAACGCAGATCCTTGAGTCGGGAGCAGGATTTTACAACGCCGTCCGGCAAGCGGTTGCGTGTTTCCGTACAAACGACGCCTTTCTTTGATCTGGACGGCGGCATGCTCGGCTCCATTTCTTTCTGGACGGATCTGACGGAAATTTATGGTCAGAAAACACGCATTGAAGCGCAGAATGCGGCCATTGCCCAGACTGCCGTTGAGGTTTCGCAGGTAGCGGAAAATATCGCCACAGCCTCGCAACAACTTTCGCGGCAGATTGCCCATTCCAGCCAGGGCGCCCGTGAGCAGAGCAGCCGCGTGGGCGATACCGCCAATGCCGTGGAAGAAATGAACGCCACCATCCTTGAGGTTGCCAGAAGCGCCTCTGCCACTTCTGAAAATGCGGAAAAAGCCAAGCTCAAGGCTCAGGACGGCGCACGGCTGGTGGAAGAAGTGAGCGCGGCCGTGCAGAGCATACGCGATGAAGCAGGGCAGATGATCGGCAGCATGCACAGTCTGGGTGAGCAGGCGCAGGGCATTGGGGCCATCATGGGGGTTATTTCGGATATTGCCGATCAGACCAACCTGCTGGCGCTCAATGCGGCCATTGAGGCGGCGCGGGCTGGCGAGGCCGGGCGTGGTTTTGCCGTGGTGGCGGACGAAGTGCGCAAACTGGCGGAAAAAACCGCCCACGCCACTACCGAGGTGCGCACGGCCATCAGCGGCATACAGAGCGGCACCAATACCGCCGCCGCCCAGATGGATGCCGCCGTGGAGCGCGTGACCCAGGCCACCGGTCTGGCCCTGCGTTCCGGCGAAGCCCTGGCTGAAATTGTGCATATGGTTGAATCCGCCGGGGATCAGGTGCGCTCCATTGCCACGGCTGCCGAACAGCAGTCGGCCACGTCGGAAGAGATCAACCGGGCTGTAAGCTCCATCAGCGTGATCGCTTCAGAAACGGACAATGCCATGGCGCAGTCTACCGAAGCGGTGGACGCCCTTGTGGCCCAGACCAGAAAGCTTGAGCTGCTCATCACGGCCTTGCGCTCCGGCGACGGAGCCGCCAGCGCATAGCATACCCGCTGCTCCCTTGCCTCGGCAGCCGGTCGGCTGGCTCATTACGGGCCGCGACCGGCTGCCGTTTTTTTGCAGGATATGGGCCTGTGCCGTTGAGGCAAGTTCACGTTGAAATTGCTCTGGCGGTTGCTGTGAAGACAGCATCGCGTGTATTCACCAGACCGTAACTTCCGCTTTTGACGCAAGGGTGGAAGAGAGGGGCGACGCAACGTGCCGTGCGCGGGGACGCCTGTTCAGGAGCGGTTGCTTTCGAGGGCTCTCCAGCTCTTCCGTTTACGGCCTGGATTTGATTTTTTATACGCATTGACTCCTCGCAATTAGGGGCGTAGTGGACTTCTAGCTTGTCGGTAGGTGAGGCTACCTCAAGGGATACGGGTTACTGCCGCGGAGTGGTGGAGACACCATGAGAAGGCCAACAGTCAATGTCGTTCAAGGCATGGACTATGTAACTTCACCGCCCCGAGGAGCTAAAACTTGAACGATGACACCGGCCCTCATGGGGCTTTTGGGCTGCAGCCCCTGTCGTCGTTTTGCGCCATGACCGGGGCTTTTTTGATGCAATCGGCAATTCCGCTAAACAGGGAAAGCTCCCAAACTCAGAGGACAACAATGGAACCGGACAGTAGATACAGCCCAAATTCTGATTTCGTACCGCGAGGGTGCGTGACGGAAGGGATGTTTATGTCCGTTCCGCCACAATAGCTCTGGGTCATCAGATTATGGGCTGTGCTTCCATCAGTTTTCATTTGTGGAGGTGCACTCATGCGTCAATCTACTCGCACTGCGCGCAAAAATGCCCGTGCAAGGGAACGCCACTATAAAGAAGCTGGCGACCGTCTTGCTCTCGCGGCAATGCTCGATGCCAATACCCTGCTCAAAAAGCTCAAAACGGCCAGAGATGGTCTTAATGAAGCGCAGATTAAAATCTCACGCGACCTTTTCGGCAGCAATGCTGTTACCCGTGGGAAAAAACAGTCTCTTTTCAGCAGGTTAATCGGGGCGTTCATCAACCCCTTCACGGCCATCCTTCTCGGTCTGGCCACGGTTTCAGCCTGCACGGATATTGTGTGGGCAGAGCCGGGCGAGGCGAATCCCAAAACTGTTATCATCATCATGACCATGGTCATGATTTCCGGTCTGTTGCGCTTTGTGCAGGAGGCTCGTGGCGGTGCGGCCGCCGAAAACCTGCTGAAGATGATCAAAACAACCACCTGCGTGCAGCGGCGGGAGATCGGCAGGGCCGAAATTCCGCTTGAAGAAGTGGTGGTGGGCGACATTGTCTATCTGGCCGCAGGTGACATGATACCCGCGGATATGCGCATCATTCAGGCCAAGGACCTTTTTGTCAGCCAGTCCGCCCTGACCGGCGAGAGCATTGCCATAGAAAAAATCGCCAGCGAGGTTGAAAGCGGGCTGAGCAGCATGGCGGAATGCCCCAACCTCGCCTTCATGGGTTCAAACGTGGTGAGCGGCAGCGCCATGGGGGTTGTGGTCGCCACGGGCGATTCGACCATCTTCGGCGAAATGGCGAAGCGCATTACCGCCAGGCCGGTACAGACCAGTTTTGAGAAGGGCATTAACCAGGTTTCGTGGGTACTTATCCGCTTTATGCTGATCATGGTGCCTGTGGTTTTGTTCATCAACGGCTTCACCAAGGGCGACTGGGTTGACGCGGCCCTGTTTGCCCTTTCCATCGCGGTTGGGCTTACCCCCGAAATGTTGCCCATGATTGTGACAACATGCCTTGCCAAGGGGGCCGTGAGCATGGCCCGTGAAAAAACCATTATCAAGAACCTCAATTCCATCCAGAATCTGGGGTCTATCGATATTCTGTGCACTGACAAGACGGGCACGCTGACCCTCGACAAGGTTGTTTTGCAGTACCACCTGAATATCCATGGGCAGGAAGACATCAGGGTGCTTCGCCACGCGTTTCTGAACAGCTATTACCAGACCGGTCTTAAAAATCTTATTGATTTCGCTATCATCGAGCGCACCCTTCAGGAGCAAAAAGAAAATCCATCCCTGGTGGATCTCTCTGACAAATTCACCAAGGTGGATGAAATCCCTTTTGATTTTGAAAGACGGCGCATGAGCGTTGTGGTGTCAAACGGCAAAACCCAGATGATTACCAAGGGCGCCGTGGAAGAAATGCTTTCTGTCTGCGGGTATGCCGAATACAAGGGGGAGGTGCTTCCCCTCTCCGATGAGATCAGGGAGTACATTTTAAAGAAAGTATCAACCCTTAACGATGACGGCATGCGCGTTATCGCTGTTGCGCAAAAAACCAACCCTTCACCGGTGGGCGCTTTTTCTGTTGCCGATGAATCCGACATGGTTTTGATGGGGTACCTTGCCTTTCTTGATCCGCCCAAGGAATCAACGGAAAGGGCTTTGAAGGCTCTGCATGAGCACGGTGTGGGCGTAAAAATTCTTACTGGCGACAACGACAAGGTGACGCGCTGCGTCTGCCGCCAGTTGAAGATTCCGGTTGAGGGCATGCTGCTGGGGTCTGACATCGCCGCCATGGATGAAGCGGAGCTTTGCCGGCAGGTGGAGAACGTGAGCGTATTTGCGAAGCTGTCTCCCCAGCAGAAAACGCAGGTTATTACGGCCTTGCGGGCAAACGGCCACAGTGTTGGCTACATGGGCGACGGCATCAACGATGCCGCGGCCATGAAAGCTGCCGATGTGGGCATTTCCGTAGACAGCGCCGTGGATATCGCCAAGGAATCCGCGGACGTCATCTTGCTGGAAAAAGATCTGATGGTTCTGGAAAAAGGCATCATTGAAGGCAGAAAAACGTATGCCAATATGATAAAATATATAAAAATGACGGCCAGTTCCAATTTCGGCAACATGTTTTCGGTGCTTGTGGCCAGTGCGTTCTTGCCATTTTTGCCAATGCTTTCGATCCATTTGATTCTGCTGAATCTTATTTATGATTTAAGTTGTACGGCAATACCCTGGGATAACGTGGACAGGGAGTATCTGAGTGTTCCAAGAAGTGGGATGCTTCGTCAATCGGCAAGTTCATGCTGTGGATCGGCCCCACAAGCTCTGTTTTTGACATCACAACCTATCTGCTGATGTATTTTGTCATCTGCCCGCTCATGTGCGGGGGGCTGCTGTTTCATCAGATTACGGATCCCGCGGTGCAGGCCCAATACATTGCCGTATTTCAGGCTGGCTGGTTTGTGGAGTCCATGTGGAGCCAGACTCTGGTTATCCACATGATCCGCACGCCCAAAATTCCCGTTTTTCCAGAGCCGCGCTTCGGCATCGGTAACCCTGGTGACGTTTACCGGCATTGCCGTGCTCACCGCGATTCCCTTTACCGCATTTGGGGCGTCCATCGGGCTTGGTTCCTTGCCGCCTGTGTATTTTGCATGGCTTGCGATAACCATCCTCCTGTACATGGTGCTGGCAACAATCGCCAAAAAGGCCTTTGTCTGGAAGTATGGGGAGCTTTTGTAAGGGGTGGTTGCTCTGGCACGTTCCGAATTTCCATTGCAGTAAAAATGGAAAAATAACAGGCAAGGCCGTCCTGTTCCGGGCGGCCTTTTTTCATGGCCATGTTTCATATTCAACGGCCACAAATGGGCCCGCTGTCCATGGAGCACGCTCCATTCTTCTGCAAAGATTCTTCGGTATCAGGCGGAGAGGGCAAGGCAACCTCAGAGGCTTGACACCATAAAAACGCCGACAGTTTTTTGGTAACATGGGAAGCGCAGAGCAGTTTTTTATGGTATGGGCCTTGATACGCTGATTCACAGCACCCGGGATTTCGCCAAATTTTACTCTTGCTTTTTGAGGACCCCTTTAATAAAACTGACTAGTCAGTTTTATTAAAGGGGTCCGTCATGTCTGAATTGTCATCTGCCTCTTCCACGCAGGCTGAGGGGCCAGCCACGAAGGAAGGACAAGCGTCTTCGCGCCGTGTGCGGATAATGCTTGCGTTGGGCCTGCTTATGGCGGCGGTGCTACTGGCTTGGGCGGCATGCTGGTATTTTGTGTGGCGCTTTGAAGAAACCACCGACGATGCCTATGTTTCCGGCAATGTGGTGCGCATCATGCCCCAAATCTCGGGACGCGTGGTGGCGGTGCTGGCCGACGATACGGACAGCGTGCGCGCCGGGCAAGCTCTGGTGCGTCTGGACGATGACGATGCGCGCCTGGCTCTGGACCGCGCGCTGGTGGATCTGGCATCAGTGGTGCGGGAGATTGCCCGTCTTCAGGCGCAGCGGCGCGAAAGCCTGGCGCTGATCAGGGTTGCGGAAGTGACTTTGGAGCAGGGCATAACCAACCTTCGCCGTCGCGAAATTTTAGGACGCGAAAAGGCCGTGCGTCTGGAAGAAGTGCAGGACTTCCACGCGCAGGTCAAAAGCTCCGTCGCCCAACTGGACGCGGCCCGCCAGCGCAGGCAGGCTCTGGACGCCCAACTGCTGCACGGCCCTGTGCAGGATCAGCCCCTGGTGCGCCAGGCTGCGGCCAGGGCGCGTGAATGCTGGCTGGCGCTGGAGCGCACAGTCATCCGCAGTCCTGTGGATGGGCAGGTAGCCCAGCGCGGCGTGCAATCCGGTCAGGTGGTGGCGGCGGGAACGCCGCTCATGGCCGTTATTCCTCTCAGCAGCCTGTGGGTGGAGGCCAATTTCAAGGAAGTGCAGCTGCGCCATATGCGCGTGGGCCAACCTGTCGCCATTACGGTGGACATGCACGGTTCGGGGGTGACCTATCAGGGGCGTGTGGCGGGGTTTTCCGCCGGTACGGGCAGCGCGTTTTCACTGATTCCGCCCCAGAACGCCACAGGCAACTGGATCAAGGTTGTGCAACGGGTGCCGGTGCGCATTGAGCTGGAAGGCGGGGACGCGGAACGGCATTCGCTGCTCATCGGCCTGTCTTCCGTAGTGACGGTGAACATCAGTGATGCTTCAGGCCCGCTGCTTACCGACGCCGCCCGGCAGCGCCCTCTCCCTCCTGCGCTGACGGCGCGGGGCACGGAGCCGGACATGGAACCCATTGAAGAACGCATCCGCAGCATCATTGCCGAAAACAGCCCGCCCGATAGCAGGCCAATGGAGCGCTGAGTCATGGATTCCCCGGTGCATCCACCTTCGCAAGCCGCCCCCTCCGGAAAGGATGCGGCAAGCCCCGCCCCGCCTGCGGCCCCCAGGCGCGTGGAGCCCCTGGCCGGAGGCATGCGCGTATTGGCCACGGTGAGCATTGCCCTGGTCACGGCCATGACCGTTCTGGACACCACCATCGCCAACGTGGCTCTGCCCACCATCGCGGGCAATCTGGGGGTGGCCTCTTCGCAGGGAACCTGGGTCATCACCTTTTATGGAGTCGCCAACGCCATCGCCATTCCCCTTACCGGCTGGCTGGCGCGGCGCTTCGGCGAAGTGCGCGTTTTTAACATAGCCACCTTTTTCTTTGTGCTGGCGTCGCTGCTCTGCGGGCTTTCCCATTCGTTGGCCATGCTCATTGCCGCGCGCATTCTTCAGGGGGCGGCCGCCGGACCGCTGATTCCCTTGTCCCAGAGCCTGCTGCTGACATGCTACCCGCCGGAAAAACGCGGTCTCGCCCTGGCCATGTGGTCCATGACTGTCGTGGTCGGTCCCATTTTGGGGCCTATTCTTGGCGGCTATATTTGCGACGACTATGCATGGAACTGGATTTTCTTTGTCAATGTGCCCTTGGGCATTTTCTGCCTGCTGGCCCTGCGTTTTGTTCTGGAAGGACGCGAAACCCCTGTGATGCGCGCACCCGTGGACAAGATTGGTCTGATACTGCTGGTTCTGGGCGTGGGTTCCCTGCAACTGATGCTGGATGAAGGCAAGGACAAGGACTGGTTCGCCTCCCCCTTCATTTTAGGACTGGGTGTTGTGGCGGTCATCGCTCTGGTATTTTTCGTAGCATGGGAGTTAACGGAGAAAGAACCTGTGGTGGATCTTTCACTTTTCCGCCACCGCAGCTTCACTGTGGGCACCATTTGCATCTTTTGGGGCTTCATGCTGTATTTCGCCTCAGTTGTGCTCATGCCCATGATGCTCCAGACGCGCATGGGCTACACCGCCCTGTGGGCAGGTTTCACCTTGGCCCCCATTGGCATATTTTCTCTTTTTATCTCGCCCATCCTGGGGAAAAACGCCGCCAGGCTGGACATGCGCGTGCTGGCCAGCATCAGCTTTGTGATCTTTGGGGGCTGCTTTTTTTGGCGCAGCTGCTTTTCTCCTGATATGGATGTGCCCTTTGTCATGTGGCCACAATTTGTGCAAGGCTTGGCCCTCGCGCTCTTTTTCATGCCTCTGACCAGTCTCAGCCTCAACGGCATACCGAGCGGCGATGTGGCCAGCGCCACGAGTCTTTCCTCCTGCCTGCGCACCCTGGGCGGTTCCATCGGCTCCTCGCTGGTCATGACCCAGTGGGAACGGCTGGAGGCTCTGCACCATGTGCGCTTTGCCGAAGGCATGACCGACGCCAGCATCCCGTTTGCCCAGGCCATGCAGGGCTTGCAGGGCATGGGCATGAGCGGCATGCAGGCCAGGGCCTGGATCAGTCAGGAAGTGACGCGTCAGGGCTTTCTTGTGGGATTCAACGAGCTGTTCTGGGCCGGAGGCTGGGCGTACTTGCTCCTGGCCGGTCTGGTGTGGCTGGCGCCCGCGCCGCAACGCAGGAGATAGGCATGTTGGAAACACCCGTGCGGCATGAACCCATGAAACGCGAAGAAAAAAACGAGGCCCGCCGTCGGGCCATTCTGGATGCAGCCCTGGAGGTCTTTTCGGCGCACGGCTTCGCCGCCGCTCGCGTGGAAGACATAGCCCGGGCCGCTAGAGTGGCCAAGGGTACAATATATATACATTTTGCTGACAAAGAAGATATTTTTAACTCTCTGGTGCTCGAAGACCTTCTTGCCTTGCACCAGAGCATGCGGGATATGCTGGCTCGCACGGAGCTTCCCCTGCGCGAACGCCTTTGGCGCATGGCCCAGCCTTTTCTGGAAAATAACGGAGTCTCCCGCGGCATGCGGGTTATTCGCCTCATCCATGCCGAAGGGCTGCACAATCCGTCGCTGGTGCGCCCCTATCAGGAACAGATTGTCAACACTCTTGCCACGCTGCAGCGCCATGCGCGCGAGGCGGGGCTCCGCGGGTCCGTGTGCGAGCATCCACAACTGATCATGGCTCCGCTCATTCAAGGCATCATCTGGCAGGGACTCATGGGAGACCTGGCCCCCCAGGATATTGCCGGTGCGTATCGCGCCAATTTGGACGCATTGCTGACGGCGGGAGGGTATTCCTCCTAGATGTTTCCTCATAATAGTATAGTGGGACGTGTCTATATGTCAGTCCCTCCCTGTCAACATCAAGGGCAATTAACTGAACAGCGCAGTTAGATTAAATTTAAGGGGATGAAGTTACCTCACTCACAAAAAATTTCCACTATAACAGTCGTATATTTTACGGAGCGTTGAACCAAAGTATATACGGGCATGTTTTTCGTCTGATACTAGCTAAAAACATACCCTTAGATCCCCACATGTGCACTCTGTCACGCGCATGTGCGGAGGTGTGTCCTGCAATGGCCATTATACTTATTGGCAACTGTAACTAACGATAACAGCTCTATAAAAAATTGGGATGCGCACTGTATTCAATAGGTAAATTCCGTTTACCAGAATGTATACGTCGTCCATCCATCGGATGAGGAGGTACACATGCCGCAGCATCGATATGCCGTTTTTGCGCTTGCCCTGCTCGTGAGCATATTTTTTACCGATTTCGCATATGCCGAAACTGCACAAAAAAAGGAAAAAAAGTACTGGGCTGGCTTGTATATAGTTTTATCCGACTATGATTACTTGAGCGGCGATACGGAATTCTTACAACTTGAAAAAAACTCTGAAAAATTTCTGCAATTCAAAAAAGAACTCACACGTATCTTCATACAGAACAAAAAAGATACCCTGCCTTTTTATAATTACGCAGAAACCAAGTCGGATTTTTTACGGCAAACCTTTTTCAAAAACATACAAGATAGTGATGCTCAAAAGCAGTTCGCTGATATGATCGTCCAAAAACATGGTGATGGGGCGGCGTGCGCGGCCATTTTTATTCAGATAAAAGGACGGTCCGTTCCAATCCTCTATGAAATAATCATCAAATATGGGATAGGAGAAAATTTGTACCCGACCACAAGAATAAACTCAACGATTGGGTATTCCACGCCTGAGTCCTTACTGCCCGACATAAAAAAAGAAGTCATTACGCTGATACAGACAGGGTTCTTTCCGCAGAAACTTTAGAGCAATTTCACTGGCAAAATGCTTATGAAGCCTATGCCGAAAGACTTTTGGACAAGCCCGCAAGCGGGTTTCCGCCGCGTGAAGCAAGAACGGGCGGTTGTGCTGCCGCCTCTTCGCCCGGTGTAACCTGCTTCTGGGAAAGGAAAACCCCGGGGGCGAATGACCTGTGCATGACGATATTTCCCCCTCGGGCGTTGACTCTGCCCCCTTTACCCTGCACAGCCCCTTGGCTTCAAAGGCCAAATATGGGCCGTTGTTCACTCGGTGTCTCACCCGTTCTCGGAAGACTCCTCGGCCTCAGGCGCATCGTGCAAAATGGCCTCATAGTCCTGTCCCCCATAGAAAAGGCCGAGAATAGCCACCTGTGCCGCCTGCTCATCCACTTCAAAGGCAACAACCGTACGTTTTCTGTAGTTCGTAATGCGTAGCCCAGGGCGCATATCTTCCCGCAAAACCCCTCTAATGGGGAACATATGCAAGCTTTCGCAGTATGTTATGATACCGTTCACATATTGATTGGCTACGTCGGAAGATGCCGCATCGGCAATATGGTTATACAAGGCGGCAAGTTGTTCCACTGCTTCCGGGGCAAAGATGACACGATAGCTCATCGTTTGGCGTGCTCCGCTGCAAGGCGGTCGCGCACTTGTGCGACATTGACCGCACGTGAAGGATCTGCCTTGAGTGCGTCATAGGCCGTACCGACCTGAGCTTGGAGCCAGCTTTCGACCGCCTTGTCACGCGCCATCAGAGCGCGAAGCCCATCACGGATAACTTCGCTTTCTGTAGCGTACTCACCAGCTTGTACCTTTGCCTTGATCACATTTGCCATCTCATTGGGCAGCGTGATGCTGAATTGCTGTGTCGTCCGCATAGGGCCTCCTTCAGTGTTGATAGGATTAAATCCTACTCACTTTGATGAAGCTCTGCAACCGTAGCCTACGCTCCCCCCCCATGCTTGAAGACAGACATGTAACAACACGCCATTCGGAGGCTCGCTGGCTCGCCAACGACTGGCGCAAGCCCTCCGGGCAACGGCCGGCGCACGACGAAGGAAGTTACGGGCAAAGGCAGCAGGCCTTCGCCGTTAAGCAAGCATTTCAAAGTGAGGCAGCCCCTAGCAATGAACCTTTGGGCAAAGCAGTATACTGCTCCCCATTAACAAGACAGCACCTGACCTCCTCCCAAAAAATTATGCAACGCAAAAATGGGCGAATCGGCAAAACCGGAGAGCAACTTCCTTTTTCAATGATTCATAGGTGTTGATTGCATTGGCTATTCATAACAATCAATTGTAGCATAAAAAATTCATGTAGTTTCCTTGGCGCCCTTTTGTCGCTGAGCACCTATTGACATTTTTTACTAATAAGCTATTCTTGCCCAAGGCATACCTAAAAGGTAGGCCCAAAGTAGCTACCTTCAAGTAGTTACGGGGTTATGCTTCCTCAACCCCCCTCTTTCCTACTTCCCTTCACATCATTGATTGCAGCCGCCTTGGCTTTGCCTGCCTTTGTCGTTTGAGCGAAGGCGTCCTGCTTTTTTACACATACTCCGCAACGAGGCACGATATGCAAACTCTTTCCATCAACCGCCCTGCGAGCGGCCAACATATTTCTGTCAAGGCTCTGGCTGACGCCAGATTTTCCCTTGGGTTTTCTGCAGCCGAGGCCACTCTTGAGCGTGTTGACAATGACCTGGTCTTCACATTTGAAGATGGCTCCAGTGCCAGGGTTGCTGATTTCTACGCGGAATACACCAGGGACACCACACCCGACTTCGAAGTCGACGGCGCCGTGATTTCCGGCAAGGATTTCTTTGCGGCTGTAAGGCCGGATCTTGCGCCCGCTGCCGGGCCATCAGAAGCTGAGCGTAGCTCCCATTATGCTGAACACAGCGGCTCCGAGCTGGCCTCGGGCATAGACCATCTGGGAGGGCTTGATTATGCCTTGCAATTTGAGGGCGTTGCGCCTGTTGCTCCCGCCGATGTCGGTATTACTGTTGACGGGGGACGGGACGAGGGTCTTGGGGCTGCACCGCCGCCTTCCGTGCCCCTGACTCCAGTGTTACCCCCTACGCCCGCAGCAACGCCGTATCATGAGCGGCTGGCCCTTTCACACGGAAGTGCGGGAGACACCATTTCATTTTATGTTCGTGATGCTGCCGGTAACCCCATACAGGATCAGGACAGAATACAAATCGCCTTTGCCGACAACGGACAAAAATGGTTCGACAACCTCTCCATAGACCCGGTCAGCGGCCAGATTTCCTTTACTCTCACAGCGGCCGGTGTAGCTGCGCTCAAATCCGGCAATCCTTTTTTTACAAACCTGGAAGTAGCTGTTGACGGTCATACCCATATCGTGGAGCTGTACGGCAAAGAGAATGACAGCTACGCGTATAACGCTTCATCGATGTACCATTCGGAGAATTATGATGCTTCAGAGCGTGAACAAGATGCCAATCTTGAAGGAAAACTTGCAAGTGAAACATTTACTTCTTCAAACAAGGAAGTAAAGAGCGCGATCATCCATCTCGGCGGTGTGCATCACAACGATGTCATCGTTTCCACCACCATTGAGAAAATACCAGATCTACCTGTAAAGTATGACCCGAATGCAATTACTGGAATCCATAGATCCACGATAACCTCGAATGCTGAAAAACTTAACGTCTCTATTGATATAAAAGATACTTATGGCATATCCCTAACAGGAATAGAGGCCGGCAGCAGTGTGAAGGGCGGCAATGAAGCCAAAATACTTTCCAACGGCGGCGATCTGAACCTGAATATCAACCTGGATGCAGGAAACCATGCAAGCGGTATCGCCAGTGCAAATACAGGAAACATCAATACAGGCACTGTGATTAATTCCGGCGGCGGCAGTCTGGCGACCAACGTGACCAGCACCGGCAAATATGGTGCGGTAGGGATGTCAAGCGTTCAAAGCCGCACCGGTCTCTACTCCGAAGGAGGAGACCTTGATGTGAGTCTTAAGATCCAGGGCGGCACACAGGGCGGTACCAACTTGTGGCAGGCTATTGGCCTTTACGCGGGTACAAAGGGAAGCACCGAAATCAAATCCGCGGGGGGCGACCTCAACGTGGATATCGATGTGACCGGCGGCAGCAAATTGGTTTCAACGGAAGCCAATTATGGAACAAGCGCGTATGGCATGAAAGCCTTGGGAGCGGACGCCCTCAATGAGATCAATTCCGGAACCGGGCAGCTCACGGTCACCATCAAGGTTGCAGCCGGAAACGCTCAAAATGCCTGTGCCATGTTTGCTGCGGGCGGAAAAAATCTTATCGAAACCACCAGTTCCGAGAACGCGCACATAACGCTTGCCGCTCATGGCGATAACGGCCGGGGCACCGCCATGAGCACAGGCAAAAGCTCGGCAAAAGATACACAAACCGGCGTAGAAACCACGATATACGGCACCAATATCATTCGGACCGGTTCCGGAGACGACCGCATTGAAATCAGCGGCGGCATCAAGACATCGGATGCTGACAAAAATCCATACAGTAATATCATTGACGCCGGCGATGGCAATAATACCATTATCCTCAATGGCTCAGTGCAGGCAGGCAGTCTGAAGATCATCGCCGGCGACGGGTATGACACGCTGGTGCTCAAGGCCGATAGCCTGGCACAACTGAAAAGCTTTTACGGCAGTTGGTTGTCAGCCCTGAAAAGCAAGGACATGATTAAAGAAATGTCCATCGACTGCATCGACATCCAGTGCGGCGACACGGCTACGGCGCAAAATACCCTGGCATGGCTCAAAGGCATTCTGGGTACTGAACTGCCCAAGGTTACCCTCAATGAGGGTGAAATCGTCGTTCATGAGCCCATAGTGGCTACCATGGCTGCCCTGGCTCTGCTTGACCATGACTCTGACGATAGCAGCGAGCAGGCCCGGCAGACAATTCCCGGTGACGACAACCAAGGCTCGGCGGAAGGCCATGATACCCACCCGCACGTTTCATCCGCATCGCTGTTTGCGGACAAGGACGCCGACTTCACAACTATTGCGCATGACGATATTTCCCCTGCGGGCGTTGGCTCCGCCCTCTTTACCCTGCACGGCCCCCTTGCAGCCCATGACGGTGCGTTTGCCAAGGAAGACGCCATTGATGAACATCTGTTTGTCGGAATCAATACCGTTGACGCTTCCGCTGCGGAGACACAGGAACATATGTATGCCGCTCCCTCTGGCGGTAGCGGCATTGAAGATCTTTTTGTCGAGAACGACAGCCTGGACAACCTGTTTCACGGCGAAGCGGGTACGATTCCGGCACAAGAAAACGATGCAGGCATAAACACTCTGGAAGTCGTCGATTTGACCAATCGGGATGCCTTGGAAGAAATCAGGGAAGCTGTCACAGAGAGCACCAGCCAGGAAAGCCTGGTGGCAGAAAATGATATCCCTGCGGCCATTGCCGCTGAGCAGCAGAGTGCTCCTGCGGAAGAGACGTCGCTACAGATGGTTGAACTCGGGCTGGTATAAAACCCCAGGAGGGGGCAACTGCGCCCCTCCTGGGAGAATATAAATATTAAAAGACCGTATGGTAAGGTAGAGATAACAAGCACATCTTGAAAGCGGCGCTGATTATACGAAAAGCCCACCAGAGCATTT
This sequence comes from Pseudoxanthomonas sp., assembly GCA_047600885.1. Classification (GTDB taxonomy): domain Bacteria; phylum Pseudomonadota; class Gammaproteobacteria; order Xanthomonadales; family Xanthomonadaceae; genus Pseudoxanthomonas_A. The sequence goes on from JASGKE010000002.1 coordinate 1,189,926, forward strand.
GACACTTGAAATGCTCTGGTGGGCTCAACACTCAGTAGTTTAATATCTTATCAGCTTGCTTTACATGCTCATAAAGCGCCTTCATATTGGATTGCTTTATATATTCACTTTCGTCCACGCCGTGGACAAGCATGCATTTCCCTCAAGCGGCTAGTACGCCATCGCTTAAGGCAAACATTTTTGCTTCCTCCGCTATGGGGAATTGTGCGGAATCGCCTTGATACAGATCAACGCCGGAGCCATTGAGAAAGAGTGTGACCTCTTCTCCCGCATTTAAAAGAAAATTGCCGAATCGTACGGCGTTCCATTTAATTTCCGGTGAATCACTGGAAAGAATAATCAGTATCTGCATTTACTACCAACCTCCATCAGTTATTGATGCGAGATATACCTCTTTTGGGGCACAGGCTCAAGCCACACAGAAATTTTGTCAATGCACCGCACGGCTCGCAGCGAAAATATAATTTATACGCGCCATAGAGATGGGAAGATCAATTGCTGATGGATTCTGTCATAATTTTATTACAATATTTTTTGAAGGATATCTTTTCTACATAGAGAGCTTCAACATACATCCTGGGCAATACGGCGCATGGTTCCCCACATGTTAAGGATTTTTCGGCAGCCGGAGGGGGGGCGCTCCAAGCATTCACGGGTACATTGGGCTCCCCCCATCTTTGGTGTAGAGCCATCAAAGTATGTATGCCGGTATGTACGCCACCCCGCACCACCCCGAATTTTGCCCCATACAGACGCAAAAACGGCGAGTTACCTTTAACAGTAACTCGCCGTTTTACTTGCGTATGTGGCGGAAAGGGAGAGATTTGAACTCTCGATACAGGTTTAAGCCCGTATACTCGCTTACTCCATGGGCAGCCCTCGATGAAGCTGATGCTGAAACGGCTTTGTGAGAAGGCTGGGGTAACCCCCTTCGGGTTCCATGCCATTCGGCACTATTTTGCCGTCAGTCTGGTCAAATCGCATAAGGCAGACATAACCCGACATACAGCAACTTCTGGGTCACCAGCGGCCCACCACGACTGATATTTACCTGCGCAGCGTTGCCCCCAACCTTGACCGCTTAGCCGGGGTCATTGAAGGGGCGGTTGGGGATGTAGCTATCCACGGTGACGGGGCTGAGGCAGAAGGGTAGGCTTGGCTGTGCCAGTAGAAAGGGCGGGTTGCTTTGCGGCAGCTCGCCCCTTTTGCGTTTGAGCAAAAGCAAAAGGTCAAAATTAAAAGGATACGGTATCGATAAACCAAAACAATGCTGGGAGTGAAACAAACGAAACGATCATTCCAAGACTGACAGTTGCCGCTGCCAGCTCTGGGGCTAGTCCCGCTGCCATGGCAAGAGCGCCGGCTGTCACCATCGGTGGCATGCCTGCCTCAAATATGGCAACATCTACAGATATTCCACGCAGGTCAAACAATCGACACCCTAAAAATGCCACTAGCGGAGCTACAACCAACTTTATTGTCAAGGCGAAGGCTAAAGGCTGCAATATCTGTGGGCTAAGACGCACTTTCAGCTGAAAGCCAATGGCTGTCATAACAAGCGGAATCAGCATTTCCGCCAAGGCTTCAAGGCTGGCTTTAATAAAGCTGGGGTAGTGAACGGTTCGGAAGCACAATCCTGAAATCAACGCCAGTGTTGGTGGAAAAAGCAAAGCCCGCATAATGATATTTGCAATCGTGACCTTTGTGTCTTTGCCGTATATGGAAAGAATGATAGAGCCGTATACGGCAAAAATAAGCATCGTTCCAAATTGGTCGTAAACAATCAATGCTGGAATGCCTATATCGCCAAAAAAAGTTTTTACCATGGGCACACCCATAAAGGCGGTATTTCCAATTGGGACGACAAGAAGCAGTGCCCCTATTGCTGATTTTTCCCATTGGTATATCTTGCACCCCCACCAGATCAGCACTGAGGAAAAAAGAAGCATGGCCCATGGCAAGAGTGCTGGCAGTAGCATGCTTTGGGTGAATGTGATTTGTGGGATCTTCAAAAGGATCACAGCTGGCAGTGCTACATAAAGGGCAAACATGTTAAGTGCTTGAGCGGTTTCCTTGGGGAAGGCTGGCAGACGCCTGAAAATAGCGCCAACGCCGACAAAAAAGCTGATCAGAAAAAATTTTTCCATACTTGCTGATACCTGCGTTGAGAATTTTTTTACCTATAGCTTTTCAAAAAATATCGGTCTACGCGAAATAATTATGATTTGATGTTCATTAATAATCAGCTAACAGTGGTGTGCAGCCCCGATGGAATATGCATAGTGGGCAAAAAAGGGGGGGCAATGGCTTTAAACTGGGATGATATTCGATATTTTTTGTCGGTGAGCAGAACAAATTCATTTGTTTCTGCTGCGCAGCAGCTTCATGTCACTCATTGCACCGTTTCCAGGCGTATATCCAGTCTGGAGACTTCCTTGGAGACAGCGCTTTTTGTCCGAACTGAGCGAGGATGCTCCCTCACGCCCGCAGGGGAAAAATTGTACCATATTGCGGAAGAGCTGGAACGTGCGGCTCTTAAATTTCAGGATCAAGCCCCGCTCGATAACGGGCAGGTATCAGGTAAAATACGCATTGGGTGCCCTGATGGATTGGGAAACTGTTTTTTAGCGCCAGAATTAAAGAGGCTACAAACGAAAAATCCGCAACTTGAAGTTGAGCTAGTTTCTGTGCCATTCTATTACAGCTTGTCAAAACGGGAGGTTGATATTCTTATCACAGTCACAAGGCCCAGTGCTAAAAAGATTTTTGCAATTAATATTATTAAATATAAATTAGGATTATTTGCCAGTGCTGAGTATGTAAACTCAACGAAAACGCTCTCTGATCTCTCTGATCTAAAACATCATACACTCATCGGGTATATCGATGATCTTCTCTATGACCAGCAGCTAAGGTTCATTGAGGAAATTTATCCGCCCGCTCATACGAGCTTCAGAAGTTCAACCGTACTTGGGCAGATGAGTGCCATAAAGGCAGGCATTGGGGTTGGTGTATTGCCGTATTTTATGGCTCAAATGGAACCAACGCTTGTCCAAGTTTTGCCAGTACACTGGATTGAACGGAGTTTTTGGCTACAGGTTGACCAGGATTCAAGAAAAAATTCTCGTGTCAAACATACAATTGATTTTATTGTCGCGGCAATACGGGATAATAGGAGGCTCTTTGCATATGATGACTAGCGTATAGAATAATATTGTACACTATGGATTCTATTTACCGGTTGTTTTTCAGTGGCTTTGAGGCGCATGAAAGCATGTTCAAAAGGTAGTAATGTTTTTTTCTGTTCCCTCACAAAAGTATGAATGGCGGTATGTACGCCACCCCGCGCCGCCCCGAATTTTCCCCTTTCAGAACGCAAAAACGGCGAGTTACCTTTAACAGTAACTCGCCGTTTTACTTGCTATGTGGCGGAGAGGGAGAGATTTGAACTCTCGATACAGGTTTAAGCCCGTATACTCGCTTAGCAGGCGAGCTCCTTCGGCCGGCTCGGACACCTCTCCGCGTGCATTGGGTCAGCAATAAAGCGAACCGGAATGCAGAAAAGCAAGCTAGCCCAGACAGCGGCACCTGTCAAGAATGTTCTGCCATATATGAACAAATGCCCAGCGCAGGCCGTGTCCTGCGGCCCGCGCTTCCGCGCGCCCACGCATTGACCGGGGGCGCTGCTTGGCGTAATTTTATGGACTCCCCATAAAATGGAACTATTGGAGCGCATTATGGCCCCCGAAAATGATAAGGTGTCTGCCATCACCGTTGCTGCTGAAGGCGTCGCCTCTGGCGAAACCGCAAAAGTCGGTCTGGATTTCATCCGCACCCGCATAACTGAAGACAACGCTTCGGGCCGTTTCGGCGGCCGGGTGCACACGCGCTTTCCACCCGAGCCCAACGGCTATCTGCACCTGGGGCATGCCAAGTCCATCTGCCTCAACTTTGGCGTTGCCAAAGAGTTTGGCGGGCTGTGCAACCTGCGCTTTGACGACACCAATCCCACCAAGGAAGAAACGGAATACGTCGATTCCATCCGCGAAGATGTGCGCTGGCTTGGCGGCGTATGGGACGACCGCGAATTTTACGCTTCCGACTACTTCGAGAAGCTCTACGACTACGCCGAGCAGCTCATCAAGATGGGCAAAGCCTATGTGGACGACCTTTCGGCGGAAGAAATCCGCGAATATCGCGGCACGCTGACCGAGCCCGGGCGAGAAAGCCCCTGGCGCAACCGCAGCGTTGACGAAAATCTTGATCTTTTCCGCCGCATGCGCGCGGGCGAATTTGGCGACGGCGAAAAGGTGCTGCGCGCCAAGATCGACATGGCCTCGCCCAACGTGGTCATGCGCGACCCCACGCTGTACCGCATCCGCCATGCGGAACACCATCGCACGGGCAATAAGTGGTGCATCTATCCCATGTACGACTACACCCACTGCCTGTCCGATTCCATCGAGGGCATTACCCACTCGCTCTGCACGCTGGAGTTCATCAATAACCGCGAACTGTACGACTGGGTGCTCGAAACCCTCGGCGCGTACCGCCCGCAGCAGATCGAATTTGCGCGCCTCAATGTCACCTGCACGGTGCTTTCCAAGCGCAAACTCATCCAGCTGGTGAAGGAAGGGCACGTTACAGGCTGGGACGATCCCCGCATGCCCACCCTGAGCGGCATGCGCCGTCGCGGTATTCCGCCCGAGGCCCTGCGCGAATTCTGCTCCCGCATCGGTCTGGCCCGTGCCGACTCCACCGTGGAATACTCCATGCTCGAGTTCTGCGTGCGCGAGTACCTCAACGAGCATTCCCCGCGCGTCATGGCCGTGCTCGACCCGGTGAAGGTGGTTATCGAAAACTATCCCGAAGGCCAGGTGGAAGAGTTCGACATGCCCTACCACCCGGAGGACGCCTCTTACGGCAGCCGCAAGGTGCCCTTCGCGCGCGAGCTGTATATTGAGCGTGACGACTTCCGCCTTGAGCCGCCCAAAAAGTTCCACCGGCTTGCTCCCGGTGCGGAAGTGCGCCTGCGCTACGCCTATTTCATCACCTGCCGCGAGGCCGTGCTGGACGATGCGGGCAATGTGGTTGAACTGCGTTGCGTGTACGATCCCGAAAGCCGGGGCGGGCAGAGCCCCGATGGCCGCAAGGTAAAGGGCACCATCCACTGGGTTTCGGCGGCTCACGCCATCCCCGCGGAGGTGCGCCTGTACGAGCAGCTTTTTGCGGCGGAAAACCCCAATGCCGCGCCCGAGGGCAAGACGTTTCTGGATAACCTCAATCCCGAATCGCTCACAAAGGTGGAAGCCCTGCTGGAACCGGCCCTGGCGACCTTCAAGGCTGGCGACAAAATGCAGTTCGAACGCCTTGGCTACTATTGTAAGGATAAGGACAGCACCGATGCCAGGCCCGTGTTCAACCGCACAACCACGCTGCGCGACACCTGGGCCAAGCTGGAAAAGAAGGGCGCATAGCCGTTTTTTTGAGTAACTATGGTTGCAAGCGGCATTTTTGCCGCAAGACGCGCTTGACAGTTGCCAAGGCTGCCGCTATATTCCGCGTCTCTACGGGTCGTTAACTCAGTAGGTAGAGTATCTGCCTTTTAAGCAGAGAGTCGCAGGTTCGATCCCCGCACGACCCACCATGCAATTTCAGGCGGTTAGCTCCATAAGGGCTAACCGCTTTTTCTTTTGCGGATACGTTTTGGATACGTTCCTTGCCCCCCGTCTTTTGTGTAGAGCTGCAAATCAGCGCCAACCACGCCGCACTTATTAAAACGCGCCTGCTTGAGGCAGCCGATCATGTTACGGATTCAAAGCCAGTTTGGGTCGATCCGGGGCCTCTAGCGGGGTGGCATGCGGATGATGCAAAAACGGCCCGTCAGCTCTGTGAGCCGACGGGCCGTTTTACGGGCAATAAAGATTAATCCCTGTCGTCTTCCGCTCCGCGCGGTTTTCTGCCCCATTTGTCAGGGTGCGAAAAGCGCTTGCCGCCGCCGTTGCCGCCATCGCGCTGGGTGCGGGCGGGGTATCCGGGGCGGGGGCCACGCGGTGCGCGCGGGCCGCCGGGGCCAAAGCTCTTGCGCTGGTACGAGCCGCCACCGCCGGCGTCCAGCTTGGCGGTTACGCGCGTACCGGCAATAAACACGCCCCGGTTGAGAACGGCCAGCACGTCGTCGGCAAGGTCGCTCTGCACTTCCACCAGGCTGAAATGCTTCTGAATGCTGATGGCCCCGATGCTGCGGCCCGCAATGCCGCATTCACCGGTGATGGCCCCTACCATTTCGCCGGGCGAAACCTTGTGCGCATGGCCCACGCTGATGTGCAGGCGGGTCATGGGCGCATCGTTGCGGCGCGGGCGCGCGCCATCGCGGTCACCCTGGCGGAAGCCGTCGCGGCCATCGCGCCCATCACGGCCAAAGCGGCGGGGCGCATCAGACAGCGGGTCTTCTTCCGGCACGTTGGTGGCGTCGCCAAAGTCGCGCTGCATCAGCAGCTTGAGCAGGGCAGCGGCCACGTCGCGGCTGGTGATGACATCGTCGGCAAACTGTTCGGCCAAAAAGTCCTCAACCATCTGCATGCAGCTTTCCAGCGCCCCGGCGGTCAGCGTTGCGCGCACTTCGTCCAGCAGCCGCGAGGTGCGGATGTTGGCGACGTCGCGCAGCGAGGGCAGGCGCTCCTGCTGGATGCGGGCCTTGGTGTGGCGGATGATGTCGCGCAGCTTGTGCTGTTCGCGCAGGGTCACAAAGGTAAAGGCCTTGCCTACGCGGCCGGCGCGCCCGGTGCGGCCGATGCGGTGCACGTAGCGCTCCGCATCGTGGGGAATATCGTAGTTGACCACGGCATCCACATCGTCCACGTCAATGCCGCGCGCGGCAACGTCCGTGGCGATCAGAATGTCCAGCCCCTCGCCGCGAAAGCGCTGCATGACCCTGTCGCGCTGCGACTGGGCAAGATCGCCGTGCAGGCCGTCGCTCTGGTAGCCGCGCTGCTGCAGGTGGGCGGTCACTTCGTCCACGCTGCGCTTGGTGGAGCAGAATACCAGAGCCTTGCGGAATCCCTGGGCGTCCAGCACCCGGCACAGCGCGTCCATCTTCTGATGGGGGCGCACTTCGTAATAGACCTGCTCGATGGCGGGCACGGTCAGGGTTTTCTGGGCAATGGCCAGCATTTCCGGCTCACGCAGAAAGCGCTTGCTCAACTGCAGAATGGCCGGGGGCATGGTGGCCGAAAAGAGCACGCGCTGGCATTCGGCGGGCACCTGTTCCAGAATGGCTTCTATATCTTCACGAAAGCCCATATCGAGCATTTCGTCGGCTTCGTCCAGCACAACGGTGGTTGCGCCATTGAGGCGCAAGGTGCCGCGCTGCAGGTGATCCATAACGCGGCCGGGGGTGCCCACCACCACCTGCACACCGCGTTCAAGGGCGCGGAGCTGGCGTTCAATGGCCTGCCCGCCGTATATGGGCAGAATGGCTACGCCGCGTTTGCGGGCCGCCAGTTTGCTGATTTCTTCGGCAACCTGAATGGCAAGCTCGCGCGTGGGGCAAAGCACCAGCGCCTGCACAGCCCTCGTGGGGGTGAGCTTTTCCAGAATGGGCATGCCGAAGGCGGCGGTTTTGCCGGTGCCGGTCTGGGCCTGACCTACCGCATCGCGGCCAGTGAGCAGAAAGGGTACGGCAAGCACCTGAATGGGAGAGGGCTCTTCAAAACCCATATCCTTGACGGCCTGCAACAATTCCGGGGACAAATGAAAATCTTCGAACGATGGGGACATGCTGTTCCTGTACATAAAAAATTACTTGGTAGCGTACCATAGCCTCATACACGCCAATGCACAATGCCTCACGGGCCCCAGATTGGGGCAGATGGCGGCCTGATTGAAAAAAACTTTCCCTGAACCGCCCTGCGCAAAGGGCAGGCTTTGCCGCACGGGCGCAAAAAAATTTTGCCGCGAGCCGCAAACCCGCTGCAGACTGTTGACCTGACTTTTTTGCCCTGTAGGATGGCGTAAGCCGAAAAAGTTCCGCACCAGGTGCTGTTTCTCAATAAAAGATTTTGCGCCGAGGACAAGGAAAACAGTGTTTTTTACGACAGGAATGGACGCGCTTTAGCCGTTGCGACGAAGGAAGCTACGGATAAAGACAGCAGCGCTTTCTGTCCATGACTGGAGTAAAAAATGCTGAATGACGCAGTGATCGGCCAAAAGAATTATTGAGAAACAGCACCTACGCCAGCGTTCAGGAGAAACCATGTCTTGTATACAGACACGCGGCCTTGCTTACGGCCAGATATCCTACAGGGATCTGGACATCGAGCGGGGCAAGGCAACCTTTATCAGTGGGCCCAGCGGCTGCGGCAAGAGCACCCTGCTGCGGCTGTTCAACAAAACCCTGGCCCCCACGGCGGGTACGGTGCTGTACGGCGGGCAGGATATGGCCGACATGGACAGCATTGCCCTGCGGCGCGAGGTTTTGCTGGCCGGGCAGTCCGTATTTCTTTTTGACAGCTCCGTGGGTGAAAATTTTGACGCCTTTTGCGAAGCCAGAGAATCTACCCCCCTTGCGGCGGAAGACAAGCTGGGATTCCTGCGCCTGTGCTGCGCCAATTTCCCGCTGGATGCGCCCTGCGCGCACCTTTCCGGCGGCGAACGCCAGCGCGTGTTTCTGGCCATATGTATTTCATTCTTGCCCAGGGTGCTGATGCTCGACGAGCCCACTTCGGCTCTGGATCAGGAGACGGCAGAGCGCTTTATGTCCCAGGTGCTGGCCTTTTGCCGCGAGCGCGGCATGACCCTTGTGGCCGTGAGCCATGATCCCGCCCTGACCGAGCGGCATGCGGAAAATAGCATCAATCTGCGGACGGAGGCGGAATAACCGTGAACGGCGTCGCCCAGATTCAGTCAGGCTCGTTTTTGCTTGTCTATGTACTCCTGCTGGTGGTGTTGGCAATCATGAAAAAATGCCGCATCAACCAGGCCAGGCTGCTGGTGCTGGCCAGCGCGCGCATGACCCTGCAACTCATTGCCGCAGGCTACGCGCTGACCTTTCTTTTCGAACATCCGCACCCGCTGCTCACCATGGGCTACCTGCTCATCCTGGTGTTCTTCACCATCTATCTGGTGCTTTCGCGCAACAAGAGGCTCAACCCGCGCTTCCGGGTGATCGTGTCTGTTTCCATTGCCAGTTGCGGGCTGGGCATCATCGTATTTTTCGTTACCTGTATCGTGGGGCAGAGCGTGTTTGACCCGCAATACCTCATCCCCATCAGCGGCATGCTCATGGGCAACGCGCTCACGGGCGTTTCACTGGGGCTCAAATCGTTCTGGAACGGCCTTGAGGGCCAGCGGGCGCGGGTTGAAGCGCTGCTGAACATAGGCGCTACGCCGGAAAAGGCGCTCTTTCCCTTTGTGTGTCAGGCGCTGGAAACCGCGCTTGTGCCCACGCTCAACTCCATGCTGGGCATGGGCATAGTGGTGCTGCCCGGCATGATGACAGGTCAGATACTTTCCGGCACCGCGCCCACCACAGCCATTCTGTACCAGATAACCATCATGGTGGCCATTTGCGCCTGCGTGTGCCTGTGCTGTTTCTGTTCGCTCTACTTCGGCTACAGAACGCTGTGGAACGCGCAAAAACAGGTGACTTTTTAGAGCAGTTTCATGTTGAAATCGCTCTGGCGACTGCGAGAGCGGGCACACGCATATAGAGCAGATTACCGTTGAAATGATTCACATTTCAACGTCTTCATGCAGCCGAAAAATGCGATTTTCGGCTGCATCCACGCCACGTTGTGACGCACTGCACTTTCGTGCGGCCCCTAGCGCAGCACGCTCCGCAATGCCGCATCCAGATCCGGCTGGCAAAAGGCGTAGCCGGCAGCCTGCAACCGCGCCGGAACAGGATTCTGCCCCGCGAGCAGCAGCTCATCGGCCATCTGCCCCAGCAGCAGGCGCAGCACCGGGGCTGGCACGGGCAGCCACGAAGGTCTGCCGCAGGCCTTGCCAAGGGCGCGGGTAAATTCGTCCATGCTGGGGGTGCGCGGCGCACAGATGTTGAATGCACCCGCGAGGTCGGGCCTTTGCAGCAGCAGGGCGGCGGCTCCGGCCACGTCTTCAAGGTGCGTCCAGCAGAAGGGCTGTTTTCCGGAGCCGAGCGGCCCGCCCACAAACATGCGGAAGGGCGGCAGCATGCGCTCAAGAAAGCCGCCGGGGGTTCCGTCGGCTTTCTTGCCCAGTACAGGGGCAAAGCGCAGTACGCAGCGGCGCACGCCCAACGTCTCAACCGGGGCAGTGCTCTGCTCCCACTGGCGGCAGGTTTCAGCCAGAAATCCCGTGCCGGAAGGCGCGGGTTCTTCGCAGGGAGGCGCGTTTTTTCGCCACAGGCCGTAGTAGCCGCTGGCCGAGGCCTGCAAGAGGGTTGCGGGCGCCGGCCGGGACTGCTCCTTGCGCAGGCGCAGGGCAACGCACAAGGCCCGCCCGGTTTCCACGCGGCTGTTCACGATGGCCTGTTTGCGTTCCGGCGTCCAACGGCCGCCGCCGATATTTTCGCCCTGCAGGTTGATGATGGCGTCCACGCCGCCCAGCAATCCGGCCAGAGCCGCGCCGTCCCAGCCGTTCCACACCACGCGCCGTGGGCCGCTGCCGTCCTTGCCCGCCCTGCGTGAAGCCACGCTTACGGTGAGGCCCTGGCGCATGAGCGCCGTTGCCATGTAGCGCCCCACAAAGCCTGTGCCGCCCAGAATGAGAACATGCATGGTGAACCCCCTCTGTTGTGCGAAGCAGTGCGTCTGATGCAGCCTATGCCTTTTGCCGGGGATCGGGCAATGTTATCGTGCTGTCGGCCTTGAGGCCGCCGGCTCGGGATACGGAAAAACTTCCTGCGCCATGCGGATGAATTCCCTTGCCGCGGGCGACATGCGGCGCGCGTCCGGCACGGCCAGGGCCACCTGCCGCAAGGCCGCAGGAAGTAAGGGCTTTTTGACGTAGCCCGGCGTTGCTTCCGGCGGCAGGGCGGATTCCGCCACAATGCTCACCGCATCGCCCCGGGCCACGGCGGCAATGGTGCTCACAAGCTGCAAGGAGCGGCAGCTGATGTCGGGCTGCAGGCGCGCCGCGCGGAACAGCCCGTCGATGATATCTTCCGATCCGGCCCTGGTCATGGCAAAGGGGCTGGCGCACAGCTCCGCAAGCGTGACGGAACGCTTTTTCGCCAGAGGGTGCGTGGGCGGCAGCAGGGCCACAAGCTGGTCTTCCATGAGCGGAAAGGTGTCAAAACGCTCATGGGGCAGGGTCACAAAGCCAATGTCCACGCGGTAGTCCGTGAGCCATTGGGCCACCTCGCCGTCCGGGCCTTCATCCACATGGATTTCTATGCCGGGGTAGACCTTGCGGTATTTTTCAAGCACGGGCAGCAGGCGCAGCGAGGCTGTGGGGCCGAAGGAGCCGATGCGCAGTGTGCCGCGCTTCATGCCGCGCGCGTCCGAGGCCTCCTGCCGCATGGATTCCGCCAGCCCCAGCATGGCCTGGGCCTGCCGCAGCAGGCGCGCGCCCACATCCGTAAGCTCCAGATTTTTGCCGCGCCGCAGCAGGGCCACGCCAAATTCCTGTTCGAGCGCCTCAATGGCGTGGGATACGCCCGATTGCGAAATGCCCAGCTGCACGGCGGCGGCCGTAAAACCACGGCGCGCGGCCACGGTGGAAAATATTTCAAGCTGAGTCAGCGTCATTGCGGTTCACCATGAGATATCACTCATTTCACTATGAACGAACATGCACGTAAGTGTATGCCTGTCAGCCCGAGGGGGCAAGCGGCCTGCGGAAAGGTGTTGGGCCGCATAATTGCAGCAGGGTCAGGGATGGAAATGAGGCCGGAGAACGCGGGTGTGGGAAACGCCGCCGTATACGTGCGGCTGGCCCTTGTGGCAGTGGCCTGGGGTGGAACATTCATTGCGGGCAGAAGCCTAGCCGGCGTTGCGCCCATGTTTTCGGCCAGTCTGCGCTTTTTGCTGGCTTCGGCCGCATTGAGCCTGTTTCTTGCGGCTTCCGGCAAGGGATTCCGCCGCGTGACTCCCGGTCAGGCTCTGGTCGTGAGTCTGCTGGGCTTGTGCGGCATTTTTTCCTACAGCTTTTTCTTTTTCAGCGGCCTGCAGCACATCAGCGCCTCGCGCGCGTCGCTGATTGTGGCGCTGAATCCGGCGGTCATGACCCTCATTGCCTATCTCTTTTACCGGGAGCGTGTTTCCACGCTGAAAGTGGTTGGCATTGCCCTGTGCTTCGGCGGCGTGGCCCTGGTTGTGGGCGGCGGCGACCCGCAGGGGGCGAAGGGTGCTGGCGGCTGGCTGGGCGAGGCGCTCATCGGCGGCTGCGTGCTGAGCTGGAGCGCGTACAGCGTGTTTTGCAAATCCGTGGTGCGGCAGCTTGGCCCGCTGCACACGGTCACCTACTCCATCTATGCCGGAACCCTCATGCTGCTGGCCTATACGGCCGGCACGGGCGCGCTGGATTTTGCCGCTGTGGCGCGGTTCAGCGGCGGAGAAATGCTCAGCCTGCTCTATCTGGGCGTCGATAGGCTCCGCCGTGGCCTACATCTGGTACTATGACGGCATCCAGAAAATCGGCGTGGCCCGCGCGGGCGTGTTTATCGCGCTCAATCCGCTGGCGGCCGTGCTGTTTGGCGCGGCCCTGCTGGGCGAAGAGATGACGCTGGCGACCCTGCTGGGCGGCGCGCTGATAATCACCGGCATTGTGGCGGAAAACTGCCGCAGCGGCGCGGTGAGCGCGCGGGCAGCCGAACCGCCAACCGAGCTGGCTGCGGAGTCACCGGCTGAACCGTCTGGTGAAGTTGTTGGCGAAGCGTCTGGAGAAGCACTTGCCGAAAGATATGGCGAGGCATCTGGCCATGCATCTGGTCAGGCATCTGGTCAGGCGCGCGGCTGACAGCCGCAACCTTCCGTTTCCGGCTTTCCCGCAGCTGTCGCATAGTCCAGATGCTCCCGACCCCAGGCGTGCAGCGCTTCCAGCGCAGGGAGCAGTTTTTTGCCGCGTCCGGTGAGCGAGTATTCCACCCGTGGCGGAATTTCGTTGTACTGTTTGCGCTGGACAAGGCTGAAATCCTCCAGTTCGCGCAGGCACTTGGTCAGCATCATATTGGTGACGCCCCGCACGCTGCGTTTCAGTTCGTTGTAGCGCAGGGTGTCTTTTTCGGCCAGATGCCACAAAATGGGCAGCTTCCACTTGCCGCCGATGCACCTGAAAACATGCAGGATGGGGCATTCGGTTTTGTCGTCGTACAGGCCGTTGGCCGGGCGTGCAGGGGATTTTGTCATGATTGTCTCGCAAAAGTAGGGAAGAAAAAAATGCGTACTTGCGAAAATAGTTTTAGAGCAGGTATAGATGGTGGTCAAGAAGTCCCTTGTCATCAACCTATTCCCACAGGAGGATATCATGAAAATTTACGCCATAAACGGTGGGCCGAGAAAAAAGTACAATACCGCCAGGCTGCTTCAGGCGGCGCTGGACGGAGCCGCGGCCGCCCCATGTAGCGAAGCTGTGGAAACGGAGATGATCCACCTGTACGACCTCAACTACAAGGGCTGCGTGAGCTGCTTTTCGTGCAAAAAGGTGGGCGAAAAAGCTACGGCCACTGCGCCGTCAAGGATGATCTGGCCCCGCTGCTGGAAAAGGTCTCGCAGGCGGACGGGCTCATCTTCGGCAGCCCCATCTATTTTGGCAATGTCACCGGCATGCTGCGCAGCTTTTTAGAGCGGCTGATGTTTCCTTTCTTTGTGTACGACCAAGACTACAGTTCGCTTGCGCCCAAGCGCATGCCCACGGCCTTTATTTACACCATGAACGTGACCGGCGCTGAAATGGAGCAGTACGGCTACCTCCAGAACCTCAAGGGCATGGAAGCCTTTGCGGGCCGTCTTTTCGGCGAGCCGCGGGTGCAGCACGCCTGCAACACCTACCAGTTTGACGACTACAGCAAGTACAAGTGCGAGCGGTTTTCCGAGTCGGAAAAATCCGCCTACCGCGACGCGCATTTTCCCCAAGACCTGGAGGAGGCGCGCCGCATGGGCGCCGCCATGGTTGCCGCAGCCAGATAACAACCCGCATTGCCCCGGCAAAGCACAAAGCCCCCGTTTTTCAGCGGGGGCTTTGTGCTTGCGGATCTTTTACGGAAGGGCGGATTACGCGCCCAGGTAGGCGGCCTTGATTTCCGGCGTGTCGGCCAGATGGGCGGCGGAGCCCTCAGCCACAATGCCGCCCGTATCGAGCACATAGCCGCGATCCGCCACCTGAAGGGCCAGACGGGCGTTCTGCTCCACAACCACAACGGTCAGCCCTTCGCTGTTGAGCTGCTTGAAGGTGCGGAACATGTCGTACATCAGCAGGGGCGAAAGGCCCATGGAGGGCTCGTCCAGCAGGAGCACCGAGCAGTTGGTCATGAGCGCGCGGCCCACGGCCAGCATTTGCTGTTCACCGCCCGAGAGCGTGTCGCTGCGCTGGTGCATGCGTTCTTTAAGGCGCGGAAAAAGTTCAAAAACTTTGTCCACATCCCGCTGGATGTTGTTGTCCTTGCGCGTCCAGGTGGCCAGCTTGAGGTTTTCGTTCACCGTGAGGTTGCCGAAAATATGGCGGCCTTCAGGCACGAGATCCATCTTGAGGCGGGCCACCACATGGTGCGGCTCTGTTTTCAGGATGGATTCGCCGTTAAAGCGGATGTCGCCGCTGATGACCGTGGGCGATTCCGGCGGCGTAAGGCGCATGACGGCCTTCAGCGTGGTGGATTTGCCAGCGCCGTTGGCCCCGATGAGGGTGACTATCTCGCCCTTGTTCACGTGAAATGAAATGCCGTGAAGGGCTTCAATCTTGCCATAGCCGGCGTAGAGATTTTCAACTTCCAGTAGCATCACACGTTCTCGTCGCCCAAGTAGGCCTTGATGACATCGGGGTTGGACTGAATTTCCTGCGGCGTACCCTTGGCAATGGTTTTGCCGAATTCCACCACGGTAATGTGCTGACACAGCGACATGACCACCTTCATCTGGTGCTCGATCATCCAGATGGCGATCTTGAATTCGTCAAATATCCAGCGGATATGCTTGATGAGGCCGTCCACGTCCGAGGAGTTCAGACCGGCGGCGGGTTCGTCGAGCAGCAGCAGCCTGGGGTCGGTGGAAAGGGCGCGGGCCAGTTCCACCCGGCGTTGCAGGCCGTAGGGCAGGTTTTTGGGAAACTCGTCGGCCACGTCGGCCAGATCCATGATTTCAAGAATTTTCGCGGCCTTTTGCCGGACGCGCTTTTCTTCGCGGCTGTAGCGCTCGTTGCAGAGCCACGCGTCAACCAGCCCGTAGCCCAGCCGGTGGTATTGCGACACGCAGATGTTGTCGAGCACCGTCATGTCGTTCCACAGGCGGATATTCTGAAAGGTGCGGGCCATGCCCATGGCCGTAACCTGATGCGGCTCCAGGCGAGTGTCGTAGGTATGACCGTTAAAGATTATCTGCCCTTCAGTGGCGTGATAAAAGCCGGAGGCCAGGTTGAACACCGTGGTTTTGCCCGCGCCGTTGGGGCCGATGAGGCCCACAAGGGAATGGTCTTCCACGGCGATGGAAAAATCTGTTAACGCAATCAGCCCGCCAAAGCGTTGCGTGACTTCTTTCATTTCAAGCAGTGCCAAGGTCAGCCCCCACTCGTTCTGGTTGTGTCTGTATCAATGGCGCTTTCAGGATGCGCCGCCCTGGGGCCGGCAATTGCTTTAGTCGCGCTTGCCGAAGCTTACCAGCCGTTTCAGTCTGGGGAACGCATCGGTCAGTTCCCTGTTGCCCAGCAGGCCCTCGGGCCTGAACTGCATGAGCAGAATGAGTATGAGCGGGATGATGACCCACTTCCATTCCTGACTGATATTGAACGAATTGGGCACAAAGGGCAGCATGTGGGCCAGATCGCTCATGGCCGGCAGGGCAAAGCGCAACAGCTCGATCAGCAGGGTAAACAGCACGGCGGCCAGCACCGAGCCGGAAAGCGAGCCCATGCCGCCCAGATACACCATGACCATGGCCTCGGTGGACTTCATGATGCCGAAGCTGTTGGCGTAGATGGAGCTGAACATGTGCGCGTAGAGCGCGCCCGCCACACCGGCTATGCCCGCCGAAACCATAAAGGCCACAAGCTTCACCCGCTTGGTGTTGACGCTCATGATCTCAGCGGCGACTTCGTTCTGGCACACCGCGGGTATGCCCTTGCCCAGAGTGCTGTTTACCAGGCGGTAGAGCATCATGGTTGTGATCATCACGCCGAGCAGCATCCAGATCATCATCCAGGGTATGTCGGCCACGCTCTCCATGGCGCGCACCACGCCGCGCATGCCCGTAAGGCCGCGCGGGCCGCCCACAAAATCAATATTGATGATGAGCGAAATGATGATGTAGTTGGCCGCGATGGTGATGATGGCCAGATAGTCGTCACGGGTTTTGAACGAGGGCAGGGCCACCAGCAGGCCAAAGAGGGCCGCCACGCCGCCCGCCACGGCAAGCACGAAGGGAAAGAGCAGGGGCGCAAGCTCGGGCGGCAGCAGGGGAGCGCCCAGCATTTTGTTCTTGGTAAACAGAATGATGGAAATAAGCCCGCCCACATAGGCGCCCACGCACATGAAGCCCGCGTGACCACAGGAAAATTCGCCCATGTAGCCGTTCACAAGGTTCAGGCTGGTGGCGAAAATGATGTTGAGGCCCATGAACTTGATGACCGAGAGCCAGTAGCCGTCAATCCACGAAAAATATTCGGCAAAAACGAGCACCAGCCCGCCGGTCAGGAACAGAAGACAGTCCAGCTTCTTCTGTTTGACGGCACGTTTGATGGCATAGCCGAAGCAGAGCACGCCCAGTATCGCAAGAACCGTTTGTACAAAAAGAGGCAGCATTCAGACACTCCGGCTAGATTTTGGTCGTTTGCGGCATGCCGAAAATGCCCGTGGGCCGCACCCACAGGATGAGCAGCAGGATGGTGAAGGAAAACAGATCCATGTAGGTGGAGGGCAAAAAGGCCACCACCATGATTTCCACAAAGGCCAGCAAAAAGCCGCCCACGAATGCGCCGCGTATGTCGCCAATGCCGCCCACAACCGCCGCGATAAAGGCCTTCCAGCCGATCATGGCCCCCATGTAAGGCTCAAGGTTGGGGTAGCACATGGCAAACAGCATGCCGCCAAGCCCGGCAATGCCCGAGCCAAGCACAAAGGTGACCACAATGACGCTGTCGAGCGGTATGCCCATGAGCGGCAGGGCAAAGCGATCCCACGAAACCGCGCGCATGGCCATGCCCACCTTGGTGCGCGTGACAATGGTCTGCAAAAACAGAAAGACCAGCACCGCCGCCACAATAACCCAAACCTTGAGGTTTGTGATGACCAGCGGCCCGATGGAATATACGGTTTTGTCGATAAGTTCTGGAAGTTTGCGCTTGGTTGCGCCCAACAGCGCAAGGTTGCCGTTTTCGAGAATAAGGCCGCACATCAGTGCGGTAATGACCACATAGAGCCTGTGTGCGCCTTTGCGGCGCAGGGGCCGGTAGGCAATGCGCTCAAGCGTGACGCCCACAAGGGCCGTGAGACCCATGGTCAGAACAATGGTCAGCCACAGCGTCATGGGCTGCGAAAGCCCAAGCCCATCGGAAGAAATGAGATACGTGGCGACAAAAAAGGAAATGTAGGCCCCGACCATAAAAATATCGCCGTGGGCGAAGTTAATGAGGCGCAGCACCCCGTAAACCAAGGTGTAGCCCAGGGCGATGAGGGCGTAAAAGCTGCCCCATTGCAAGGCGTTGAGGGTCTGTTGCAGCAGAAAGTCCATAGGCTACCCAAGATGCTGACGGTTACTGAGTGTGCGAATTCTGCGAGTCTCGTTTACGCCGGTGTTCCGGCAAAATCTCTGGTTCCGGGCGGCCGTACGCATGCCTCGGCTTCGTACGCCTTTACGCCAGAAAAACGCAAAAAACCATTCCTGATTAGAGCGGATTACCAAACTGCCCTGGCAGTGCGGACGCGGGTAACGGCAATAAAGCTGCTCCTGTCAACGTGCGGTCTGCATGCGGACCGCAAAATATCCTTATGCCGCCGCGCGGCCTCCTGTGGGTTGGGCCGCGCGGCAGAGCCAAAGATCTGCTACTTGGGGCAGACGGATTCCACAAAGGCGAACGCGCCGGTTTCCGTCACGCGCACGATAACCGCGCACTTGATGGGGTCGCGGTTTTCGTCGAACTTCATGCTGCCGGTGATGCCGTCAAAGTTGGCCATGCCGGCCATGTTGTCGCGAATGATCTTGCGTTCTTTCTTGAGGTCGGGATCAATCTTGCCGGCCTTCTGGATGGCCTGAAGCACGATATTGATGGAATCCCAGGTCAGAGCGGCGACGTCATCGGGCACATAGCCGTACTTGGCCTTGTACTTGTCGATGAATTCCTTGGTCTTTCCGGTAGCGCCCTCGGCGGTGTAGTGGGTGGAGAAGTACTGATCCACACAATCCTTGCCGCAGAGGTTGAAGAGCTCGGCGGAACCCCAGGCGTCGGAACCCATGAAGGGGCCCTTGTAGCCGAGGTCGCGGGCCTGGGGCACAATAAGGGCCGCAAAGCTGTAGTTTTCAGGCACAAAGATAAAGTCGGGCTTGGCGGCGATGATCTTGGTCAGCTGGGCGGAGAAGTCCTGATCCTTGGGGCCGTGGGATTCCATGGCCACCACAGAACCCTTGCCGTGGGCTTTTTCAAAGGATTCCTTGAAGTTGTCGGCAAGGCCCTTGGAATAGTCGTTGGAAACTTCAAACAGCACAGCGGCTTTTTTGGCGTTGAACTTCTTGGTGGTGAAGTCCACGGCCACAGGAGCCTGGAAGGGGTCAAGGAAGGCCCCGCGGAACACCCAGGGGCGATCCCTGGTGGCGTCGGGATTGGTGGACCAGGGGGTGATCATGGGCACCTGTTCGTCATTGGCCACAGCGCCCGCAGGCACGGCCTGACGCGAAGACTGGGGGCCGACAATGGCCATGACCTTGTCGCGCTCAATGAGCTTCAGGGTGACGTTAACGGCAGACTCAGGTTTGGACTCATTGTCTTCATAAATGAATTCAAGCGGGTACATCTTGTCGCCCACTTTCAGCCCGCCCTTGGCGTTGATCTCTTCCTTCAGCATTTCTGCCGCATACTTGGAACCTTCGCCCACCTTGGGGATTTCGCCGGTAAGCGGAATGGGGAACCCGATTTTGATCGGAGCTTCCGCGGCCATGGCCGCTTGCCCCACAAAAAGAGACAGGGCGCAGACTGACGCTACTTTCAGCAAATTCATGAAGGCCTCCCGAGTTTTATGTGCAGTTACAGGGGTGTACCAAATTACGGTAAGCCGGAACAAAGCAAAAAATATTCCTTTTTGCTAAGTATCTGAAAAAAATATAAATAGCTAAAAATAGGCTGCGGGGAAAATACGCTTTGGTAACTTTACTCCGCGTAAACTCTACAAAAAAGTGAAAAAATAAAACGCTACCCAGAGCATGAACCTTGTCGCATATGCGGTATCGCAAGTCAAATACGATACCAGGTTAAAGGCTTCTGTCAGTGGGCTTCAGTAGTTATATATACAATGAGGCGAAGTAAAAAGCTTTTTTTGAGTGAATGCCGGGTAGTCGAATCTCTGAATCCGGTTGGTTCCGGCTTTGGATCTTGGTTGCGGCGCGAGCCGCTGATGCGGGAAACTATCTAATATTCTAATATTATTGATGAAAATTATACCAGGCTAAAAAATACATAAGTGTAGATTTTTTTTAAAGATCAAGGGCGAAATTCGCTGGCATGGTTAGAAAAAAATAAAAATATCAGCATATTGACTGGATATTTTGCCATTCTACGGACTGGTGGCCTTTGTGTTTTGGGGGCATTCGACAGAAGCTGGCGTTCTACCGGGGGAGTGCAGCCAACACCGCACGCCAACCTGAAAAAGTCTGTGGTATATAAGCACGATTCAGCAGTAAACGCCACAGAAAAAGATTGCGCGCCTGCACCCGGCAGCAGCCCGGCGTACCCATCCCCAGAAGCATTTACCACTTGGAATGCCCGCCTGTTCGCATTTCGTGGCAAGGATTTTCAGGAAGATCCTTGCAGAGCAGTGAGCTCATTACATTCGTAAGCTGCCCCTAACAGCCCGCAGCCAGACCGTCGCTGCGCGGGTCTGTAGCGCCAAAGAGCACCCCGGCGCCCTGCTGGCAAAGGATGGCCCCCGCGTGGCCCATCAGGTCGCTGAAATCCGCAATGCGCTCCACAGAATGCCCGCGCCGCGCAAGGGCTTCGGCCAGTTGCGGGCTGAAGCGTCCCTCAAGCCGCAGGTTGTTCACAGGCAGGCCCCAGCTGCGACCATACAGCCAGCGCGGCGCGGCCACGGCATCGTGCGGGCTCAGGCCAAAATCCACCATCCGGGTGACAATGGCCGCCTGGGTCTGGGGCTGCCCCTCGCCGCCCATGGTGCCGTATACAAGCCAGGGCTTGCCGTCCTTGCGCAACATGGGCGGGTTGAGCGTGTGCATGGTGCGCTTGCGCGGCTCCAGCCTGTTGATATGGGCGGGATCAAGGGAAAAGAAGCTGCACCGGTTCTGCAGCAGCACTCCGGTGTCGCCCGCTACAATCCCCGCGCCAAAATCGTGAAAAATACTCTGTATGGCGGATACGGCGTTGCCCTGCGCGTCCACTACGCCAAACCAGCAGGTGTCGCCCTTGGGTTCCAGAGGGGCGGCCGGGCTGAGAGCGCGGCCAGGATCGATGCGCCCGGCAAGCTCGCGCCCACGCTCGGGCGAGAGCAGATAGTCCACAGGAATGTCGGCAAAATCCGGGTCTGTCACGTAGGCGTCGCGGTCGGCAAAGGCCAGCTTGGTGGCCTCGACAATGACATGCAGGCAGTCGGCGCTGCCCTCGCCCAGGCTGCTGACATCCATATTGTTAAGGATGTTGAGTATGGAAAGCGAAGCTATGCCCTGGGTATTGGGCGGCAGGTTGCAGCACTCAAGGTCGCGGTAGCGCACGCGCAGGGGCGTGACGGTTTCGGCCTGATGGGCGGCAAAATCCCGCGCCGTGAGCAGCCCTCCGTTGTCCGCAAGCCAGCGGGTCAGGCGTTCGGCCAGCTCCCCTTCGTAAAACGTGCGCGCGCCCTCGCGGGCGATGAGGCCAAGGGTCGCGGCAAGGTCGGGCAGGCGCAGCACGTCGCCAGTTTGCGGTGTCGCGCCAGAGGGCAGGAACGTGTCGGCAAAGCCGGAAAATCGCTGTAACTGCCGGTAGCCGGAAGGGTCGGGCCTGCAGTCCTCTTGCAGCCAGTACGCCAGCGAAGGGGTTACGGCAAAGCCTTCCGTGGCCAGGGCAATGGCCTCCTGCAGCAGATCTTCCAGCCCAAGGGGGCTGCCCCATGCGCGGCTGAGGCCATGGGCTGCGTCCCAGCCGGAAACCACGCCGGGAACCGTACAGGCGGCCAGCGGCCCCCGCAGGGGAATGGCCGCAAGCCCCTGTTGGGCAAAAAATCCACGCGTGGCCTTTTCGCCCGAGCGCCCGCAGGCGTTGATGCCGTGCAGCGCTCCTGTGGCCGCCTCGTGCGCCAGCCAGAAATTGTCGCCGCCGATGCTGCACATCTGCGGGTACACAACAGCCAGCACCGCGGCCACGGCCACTGCCGCGTCAAGGGCTGTGCCGCCTTTGCGCAGAATGTCCACGCCGGCCTGGGTGGCAAGATAGTGCGGCGATGTGACCATGCCCCGTGTGGTCATGGGGCCGTAACGCCGGGATTCCGTATCCGCATAGGGGCTGTGTGCAAAGTTCATGGCGCTTCCTCTGGGTGGAACTGCAAGCTTGCCGCCTGGCTGTATGGCCCGTGGGCCTGCCCGGGCTCCACGGGATACGCAAAGGCTTTTCAGCAGATTAGCGGTGCTGGCGCGGCGCGTCAAACCATGGGCGCTGTAAACCGGACAGCGGTCAAAAACAGATGGGACACCCTCCGCAAGCCTCGTTGAGGGGCGCGAAAAAAAAGCGTAATCAGGTGAAGCGTCGCCCGTGTGCGGCGACAGATCAATATGCGCAGCTGTGGATCACACGGCGCGAAGGACACGTTATGGGAACGACAGTCATGCTGTTTGCCGTGGGGCTGGCAGGAAGTTTTATTTTTGACCGTTTTCATCTGCCCGGCGGGGCCATGACAGGGGCCATGATCGCCGTGGTTATTTTCAAAAGCTGCGGCTCCGTCACCGCGCCCGACATGGCGCACTGGGTACGCTTTCTTGTTTACGGATGCGTGGGCGTCATTGTGGGCAACATGTACAATCCCGGCATGCTGGATGCCGTGCGCGACACCTGGCCCATGATGCTGCTTTCCACCTGCATCATTCTGCTGGCGGGGCTTTTGTGCACCTGGATCGCCGTGCGCTGGGGCGGGCTGTCTGTGGGCGGGGCGTATCTGGCGACCAGCCCCGGCGGCTTCAACGCGGTGGTAGCCCTTTCCGGCGGCACCGGGGCGGAAGCTCCCATGGTGATGGTCTATCATCTGGTACGCATTTACGCCATTGTGCTGCTCTCGCCGGTGGTGGCCAAGATGCTGGCCTACTTTGTGGAATAGGGCGGATGCGCATTGGCCGGTAACATTGCCCCGGCGCGGGCCTCCGGCGGATTCCGCCGGGTTTTTTAGAGCATTTAACACTTGAAATGCTCTCTTACGGCAGGCAAAGCCTGCCTGCGCGCATTTCGTGGCAAGGATTTTCAGGAAAATCCTTGCAGAGCGGTTACTCATTTCATTCGTAAACCGCTCTAACGGGCAAGCAGCAGGATTATGCCGCCCAGGGCGGGCAGCGCCACCATGCAACATTTGAGCAGCAGCTGCGGGGCCATGCGGGTAAACTTTGCGCCCACATACGCGCCAATGATCTGCCCGGCCAGAACCTGCATGAAGAGCACGGCGTCCAGATGCCCGGCAGCCAGAAAGCCCAGGCTGCCCAGGGCCGCAATGGGCAGAATGACCAGCATGGTGGTGCCCACGGTCTGATACAGGGGCACATTAAAGATAATCAGCAGGGTCAGCTGGATAAAGGGCGTTGCGCCCACGCCGCAGGCACCGGAGACCAGACCGTTGAACATGCCCACAATGCCTGCCAGCAGCCAGAATTTTATGCCCCGGGTGCTGGTGCAGCGCACGCTGAACAGCGGATTGTTCGGATGGAAGACCTTCAGGTAGATGAGGACGGCGGAAAACACGAGCACTACGCCCGTGAGCGGCTTGAGCGTGGCGGAAGAAAGCTCGGACGAAATGTGCGCTCCCCAGAAGGCCCCGGCCGCGCCAAACGCGCCCAGCAGCATGCCCAGCCTGCGGTTTACGTTGCCCTCGCGGAAGTGGCTTATGGAGCCGGAAAGCGAGGTGAAAACCATGGCCGCCAGCGAGGTGCCAAGGGCCACATGCATGGGAATGCCAAAGCCCACGCTGAGCATGGTGATCATCACCCCGGCGCCGCCAGCGCCTACAAAGCCCAGCAGTATCCCCAACAAAAGCATGGCGGCAAAAACGAGCATAGATCACCTGTGGCGCGGGTCTGCCGCCGGAGCGGCGTGAAAGGGGCAAAAGCGCGCAGCGGGTTGAACCTCCGCCTGCGTTTGCGCACGCTAGCGCTATCGCTTGCGGCGCGCAAGAGGTTTTCCCCTCCGGCGGGCGGTCAGATATGCGCCGCCCTTTGCGCCCGCACCAGCGCATCCCACGCCCGCACATAAAAAATCAGGTAGCGCCCGCACACGTAGGCCACAACCAGAGTCGCCACAATCATTTCCAGCACAGCCAGCACCTTGAGTTGCAGGGTTTCAGCAGCCGCTTTTCAATAATACGGCTGACGCAGAGCTTTTCGCGTACTTTTCCCTATGCTGGCATGCGTCCAGATACCATCCCGCGGGCATGGACACGTTTATCCGCTTTTGTCGCGCGTGGTCGCCGCCGAACAGATAGAGCATTTCAAGTGGTCAAGGCTCTAGGGGGCTGTTTCTCAATAAAAGATTTTGTGCCGAGGACAAGGAAAACAGTGTTTTTTACGACAGGAGTGGACACGCTTCAGGCGTTGCTTCAGGTGTTGCGACGCAGGCTTAACGCGTTGTGACGCAGGCTTAAAGCGTTGTGACGCAGGAAACTACGCTTGAAGACAGCATGCGTAACGACACAGTCCGTTCCATGCAATCGCTGTCGCCATCCGTACGCCCTTCGGGCAACGGCTGCCGCGAAGACAGCAACTGGTTACGCGGAAGGATATTCAACGAAATCGCTGTCGCCATTCGTAAGGCTCGCGGTGCGGGCAACGGCTGCCGCGAAACTACGCCTGAAGACAGCAGCGCTTTCGATACATGACTGGAGTAAAAAATGCTGGATGACGCAGTGATCGGCCAAAAGAATTATTGAGAAACAGCCCCCTAGCGTTGGCGCGTCTTGTAATACACGCGGGGAATCATATACATGAGGCTCAGCTGGCCGCGCGTAGGTTCGTAGCGGGTGGCGACAACCACAGAGCCCAGGTTCCACAGGTGGGCGTCGTCGCCTTCCCCGGCGGAGGCCTTGCCAAAACGGTCGGTGACCATGTTGAGGATCATGCCTTCCGTCGTGTTGTCGGGCGCAGCGTAATCCAGCTCAAGAAAGCCCAGGGGCGCAGGATTGCCGGGGCCGTAGCAGATGGCCATCTGGCGCGCGCCGGGGGCAATCCTGGCCGCATTGTACAGATCGCAGATGTAGGCGTCGTCCTCGCGGATGATGGCGGCCCCGTACTGGCGCAGGGCCGTGCGCATGGAATTTCTGTCCGTATTGTCGAGCCGCTGGCCGAACAGAACCGCCTCTGGCCGCGAAGGTTCGGCGCGGGCCATGTCTTCCAGCTCTTTCATGGCGTTGGCGTCGCCGTTCATGGCGGCCGCATAGAGCAGCAGCACCGCCCGCGAGGGATTCTTGGTCACGCCCTGCCCGACGCGGTAGAAAATGCCCAAGGCGAAACAGGGCCTCGGTTTGCTGCTGTGCCGCTGCGCGGCTGTACCAGGCCGCCGCCGCCGCATAATCCTGCTGCACGCCGCGCCCCTGTTCGTAGAGCATGCCCAGATTGTACTGGGCCTCCGGCTGACCCTGCCGCGCCGCCAGATCAAACCAGCGCGCGGCTTCCGCAGGGTTGGGCTCCATGCCGCGCCCCTGCTCCAGCATGCGCCCGTAGTTGCTCATGCCGGAGGGATGCCCCGTTTTGGCCGACTCCGCAAACCAGTGCAGGGCACGGCCCAGGTCAGGCTCCACCCCTTGCCCCAGATCGTACAGCACGCCGAGGTTATTCATGGCCTGCCCGTCGCCCGCTTCGGCCTGCTTGCTCCAGATGCTCTCCGCAGCGGCATAATCGCCCTTGGCGTAGGCTGTGGCGGCTTCTTCGGCCTGCGTCGGCGGGGAGGTTCGTTGGGGAACAGGCTCAGGAGCCTTGGACGGTGCGCTTTCCACTGCCGGTGCGGCATTGTTCTGCTCGGCAGATTCTCCCTTCTGGCCTTTCCTGGATTTTTTATCTCTGCGGTTTTTGGAGCCCTTTTCCTGCACAGGAGCCTGGGGCTTTTGGGGAGTTTCAACGCCAGGGTTCACAGGCTGGCCCGGTTGAGCGGGAGCGGCGGGGGCGGATACGCCCTGAGCCGCCGGGGTCTGCGGTTGCCGCACCTGTGCGGGGGCGGGCGCTTCTGGCGCTGTCAGCGGAGTGACCTGCTGCGGCGCGGGAACTGAAGGCGCTGCAACGGTTGGGGTCTGCACCGAGGGCATCTGTATGGTGGGCACCTGTACGGTGGGCGCCTGTACCGTCGGAGTTTGTACCGTCGGCGCCTGCATCGGCTGCGAGAGCGTAGGCGAGGTGCCGCCCGCGAAAGGCTGACCGCCCATGCCATTGGGGCTGGGCGCGCCGGCGCCCTGGACAAAAACGGAATCTGACGCGGCAAATGCCGCGCCGCCCGGCAAAGCCAGAGACGCGCACAGGCAGCACGCAAGCACGGCCCGAAAGACTGAAATAAGATGGGCGCGGCTGTAAACCGCGCCCCATCGAAGAAACATGCTGGTGTTCCTTACGGTTTACGTTTGGGGCAGTTAAAATTCATAAAATCCACTTCCGGGCGGCTTGTCAGGCGCTCGTCAGGCACCAGGGCATAGCCGCGCCAGTCACGCAGGGCGGCATTGATTTTATCCATATTCACGTAAGCCAGCAAGGCGGGCCAGCGGTCGGCCATATCACGCAGCATGCGGGCGTAGGTGACTTCGCCGCCGTGGAAACCGTCAAAGAATTCGCAGTCGCCGGAAGCAAAGGTGCGCGGGTCGGTAAATTCCATGACGTCGATGCCACGGGCGAGCAGGGCGTCTCGCAGCTTGAAGAGGTGCGGATAATCGGCCTCGCGTTCGCGCATGGCGTCGAGCACGCGGACGGAAAGGGGCGAAATAAAGACAAAGGTGGCAATGCCCCTGGCCTTGAGGCGGCAGTATATTTCCGCAAAGGCGTCAAGGTGGGCGCTGCTGATGCCGCCGGGATCGCGGCTGTCGGCCAGCGGTTTGGCGTGGAAAAAGGCCTTGGCGCCGTAGCGCACCTGCTTGAGGGTGTCTTCAAACTGGTAGTCAAAGGGCCGCTTCTGCCCGGTGCTTTCGCCGGTGTAGTACCACGAGCCGTCGGAGCCGAAACCGTCGTTGTACTGCTGGGCCATGATGCCATAGCGGGCGTTGCGGAAGCCGCCCATGGACTGCGGCAGCAGGGGAGCGATGAAGTCCCTGAACGATATCTTGCCTTCAATCAGCCAGGTCCACGGCTTTTTGAGGCTGTCGAAGCCGTAGTTATACGATCCGCTGGTGGGCGGCTCTTCCTTGAAAGGATCGGGATTCCACTGCGGCATGAACCACCAGAAATCCAGCCCGATGATGACGGCGTCGGGCTTGTGGATGCGCAGCATGGCGTCGATGGTGGAGCGCAGCACCGGCAGGTTGCCCGCAGTGCCGCCCACATTGAGGAAGGGCTTGCGGAAGTATGTGCCGCGGAACTGCATGACGCGCGAGGAGCCCACGGCGGCGATCTCGGGTTTCACCTTGGCATAGAGCTGCAGTTTGTAGTCCACAAAATCCTGGGAAACGCCGGAGCCGAACACGGCAAAGTTGCCCTTGGACTGTTCGGCCACGGCCCGTTCCACGGCTACGTCGCCGCTGCTGCGCAGCCACCATGCGGTATAGGGAACGGCCAGCAGGCATCCCGCCAGGACAAGGCCCAGCAGCACGAGAAAATAACGCTTCAAAAAGGCGGTTTCTGTGGTGTTGTTCATGGCGTTCACGCGTGGTTAAAATTGGAAGTACAGGAAGGTCGCCTTGCGCGAAACCAGAATCAGGGTCAGGAAGGCCATAACGGCCAGACCCGTGGCCCATGCGGCGGTTGGCTGCCAGCTCAGGCGCGGGCGGCTGCCGTCGCGTCTGCCGTGCAGGATTTCGTGCGTGTTGGGCAGCGCCCAAACCACCACAAAGCTTACCAGCAGCAGGCCAATGGGCACCCATCCCTGAATATAGTTGTTGGGCAGCCAGCGGGCCATCAGGGCGGCAAAGCCCGCAAGCCCGTCGGTTGTCGCGCTCAGGCCCGCCGCTTCACGCGTAAACGGCCCCGTGAACATGGCTTTGTACATGCGGCCCGCGCCCTCGATGGTCAGCGCGCGGAACACCACCCAGCACAGGTTGATGCAGAAAAACGTAAACAGGATGGAGCAGAGGCGCAGCGGCGCAAGAGCCAGCACGCGCTCCAGTGTTTTGCCCTTGATGCAGGCGCGGAAAAAGTGGTTGACGCCCAGCATGGAACCGTGCAGCGCGCCCCAGACAATAAATGTCCAGCCCGCGCCGTGCCACGCGCCGCCGATGAGCATGGTCAGAAACAGGTTGCGGTACTGCATGAACCGCCCTTTGCGGTTGCCGCCAAGGGGGATGTACAGAAAGTCGCGCAGCCACGAACTGAGCGTGATGTGCCAGCGCCGCCAGAAGTCCACAATGCCTGTAGATTTGTAGGGCGAATCAAAGTTTTCAGGCAGCCTGAGGCCCAGCATGAGGGCAAGGCCGATGGCCATGTCGGTATAGCCGGAAAAGTCGAAATACAGCTGGAAGGTATAGCACAGCGAACCCAGCCACGCTTCGGCCCCGCTGAGCGGAAAGGCCTTTTCCGCCGCGTTGAACACGGAGTCGGCGTACAGGGCGATGCTGTCGGCCAGCAGAACCTTTTTGACCATGCCGATGGTAAAAAGCGTAAAGCCCTGAGCCAGATTCTCGGCTGTGGCGGGGGCCAGGGTGTCGAACTGCGGGCCGATCTGCTCATAGCGCACGATGGGGCCGGAAATGACATAGGGGAAGCAGGCGGAAAACAGCGCATGCCGCGTAAAGCCCTGGGGCGTCACCTGCCCGCGGTATACGCTGACAAGCCAGGCAATCTGGATGAAGGTATAAAAAGAAATGCCAAGGGGCAGGCCGGGCGGGGTGAAATGCCACTGGGCGTGCAGCAGCGCTCCCAGATTCTGGGCCAGAAAGGCGGAATACTTGAACCACAGCAGGGGCAGCAGGTTGAGCACCAGAGCAAGCGTCAGCAGGCCCTTGCGGCTCAGGCGGAACCGGCAGCCAGCCTGCTTGCGCGAGCCGCACAGGCAGGCTTTTTCACCATCGTTCCCGGCTGCGCCCCCGGTTGCTCCATCGGCGCTTTCAGCGGCTGCGCCCTCCTGTTTCTGTTCCGGTTCCGGCGCTGCCAGGGCAAGGGCAAAAGCATAGTTCATGCCCAGAATGACAGCCAGCAGAATCAGGAAGGGCAGGCCCCACAATCCGTAAAATACTACGGAAAAAGCCAGCAGAACCAGGGCAAGACCCGTGGGGCCATAGCCCTGGGCCAGCCGCCAGCACACCAGCAGCAGGGGCAGAAAAGCAAAAAGAAAGGTATACGAGTTAAAAAGCATGTGCGACTCCCGTTGGACGGCGTGGACATGCCCGCCGCGCTGGCGTCAGCCTGATTCACCCGCGTGTTGCGGCGTGGGATGTTCCGCCCCCCTGCGGCAGAGCCGCAGAAGCGCCGGACGTCCTGTTTTGATCTCCGGAGCTGCCTTGCGTTCCGCGCAGTGGGGCAAGGCGTCAGCTCAGCCCCGGCATGCATACCTGCAGTGCCGGGCTGCGCATCGTATTTTGTAGGCCGAAAGGCAAAGAAAAAGCGCGCACAACAAGAAACGCGTCACACGCGCCCCCACCGGCATGTTAAGGCTCCGAGCCTGCCTGGAGCAGATTAACATTGAAAATGTTTATCTGCTCTGCGTGGATTTTGGAAAAAATCCACGCCACGAAATGCTTGCAAGGCGAACTTGCTTCGACCGTTACAACGAAGGAAGTTACGGGCGAAGACTGCAGAGCGCTTCGCCGTTAAGCAAGTATTTCAAAGTGAAAATGCTCTAGGGGTTCAACTCCGCGCGAAGCTTGCGCGAGAGGCGAAACACCATAACCTTGCGCGGCGGCAGGGTGATGGTTTCATCAGTCTTGGGGTTGCGGCCCTTGCGGGAGGCCTTGTCGTAACACTCAAACTTGCCGAAACCGCTGATAAGCAGCGCCCGGTCTTTTTTGATGGCGACCTTCATGATCTCCAGCAGTTTTTCTACCACGTTCTTTACATCTACACGGTTTTTGTCCGTTTCTTCGTAGATGGCCTCCACGATGTCCGCTTTGGTCAGTGTTTTTTTCATAGTGTTCTCCGGCGCAGCGCGCTGGTATGGCTGAGTGGAACCCAGTGTTCCTGATGCCCCGCAGCAATGTTTGTCAGCTTCACACAAACGGAACTTTTGTGTAAAATACACGCAAGTTACAGACAGAGCAAGATTTTTTTAAAAAAATCGCCTGCATGTTATTTCCCGTCCAATGCGCTCTACATACCGTTTCACAGTCAGAGAGACCCTATGCCCGCCCAAAAAAAGTTTTTGTCCATGACCCTTACGGACATTTCTTCCCCTCTTTGCCGGGCATCCCATATAGATATTCGCGGCGAATCAGCGTCCGCCACTCCGCATATCCAATATGCAGCAAGGGAGCACGCGGGCGCAGTGCCGCTCGATTTTGGCTGGCTGCGGCGCGGCGCGGCACGACAAGTCGTTGTGCCGGTCTTCTTGCCGTTCAGGGGCTGCCCTGTGCGCTGTGTTTTTTGCGCGCAGGATGTGCAGACCGGTATTGGCGACTGCCGGCGGCCGGACAATGCGGCACCCCCGTACGCCGATGCTATGGGCGGCCTGTTGCGTACGGCACGGGAAAATCTGCGTCTGCGGCATGAGAGAGGGCAACCTGCGGCGGAGCTGGCCTTTTACGGCGGCACCTTCACCGCCCTGCCGGAGCATGATCTGGCCGCCTGCCTCGATCTGGCCCGCGAGGCACGGGGCAAGGGCTGGATACGCTCCTTTCGCTGCTCGACCCGCCCGGACAGGGTGGATGCCTCCATGCTGGAACGCCTGCGAGCCGCGGGCTGCGCCGTGGTGGAGCTGGGCGTGCAGAGCTTTGCCGACAGCGCGCTTGCCGCCTCCCGCCGGGGCTACAACGGCCACGTTGCCCGGGCGGCCTGCGCGCAGGTCAGGGCTGCCGGGCTGACGCTTGTGGTGCAGTTGCTGCCCGGCATGCCGGGGCACACGCCGCAATTTTTCATGGAAGACGTGCCGGCGGCCCTTGCTGCGGGCGCGCGGATGCTGCGCTTTTACCCCTGCCTGGTGCTGGAAGGCACAGGCCTTGCCGCCATGTGGCGCGAGGGGAGCTACAAGCCCTGGCCGCTTGAAACCACGCTTGAGGCCCTTGCCCACGGCTGGCTCATGGCGGCGCGGGCGGATGTGTCGGTAATCCGCATGGGGCTTGCCCCGGAACCGGGGCTGGACTCCGCAGTGCTTGCCGGGCCGGTGGACAGGGAGCTCGGCGGCAGGGTCAAGGGGCGTGCCCTGCTGCTGGCGGTGAGCGAACTGCTGGGCGCGGGCGTGCCGCATCATCCCCGCCCCTTTGATCTGCATCTGCCCCGCGCAACGCAAGGTTTCTTTTGGGGAGCGGGCGGAGAACTGCGCGGCAGGTGGTTGGCGCTGGGGCTGCGTTCAGTAATCTTTGACGACGGGGCAGCGCCGCAGCTTGTCTTTATGTAGAGCAGGTTGCAAACGGAATGAGTTAACTGCTCTATCCAGTGGCATGGTACCGTCAGGCCGCAGCCGCTCGGGCCAGACGCGCAAACCCCGCCATATGGCGGGGTTTGCGCGTCTGGGGTCAGCCCTGAAAAAGGAGGCGGCCGCCGGGGGGGAACCGGCGGCCGAGAAGGGAGGGAGGGTGTTGATGGTTAAAAGGTTCTGTTCAAAGGAGGAGGTTTTTTGGAGGCTCCGCAATGCCCCCCTTGGGGGAAGAGGGCAGGCGGAAATTTTGTTCTCTGTGGTCTGTATATGTTAACCGCCTTGGGCGGACGTGTTGGGAGCGGCAATTTCAGTTGTTGGAGTTACTGGGCCGCGCCGTGCTGGTGTTTTGCCGGATCGGAACCGTCTTTCTTGGGCATGGCGGCGGCAGGCTTGCCTACTTCTTTTTCAATACGCTGGGTCATGGTTTCGTGCATCTGACCGAGCTGCTTCCTGAGTTGCAGCATTTCGGTGGCAGTGGCGCGCACAGCCGCAATATCGGGATTGGAGGCATTTTGCAGGGCGCGCAGCTCCTGCCGCTTGATGAACATCTGATCCTTTACGGGTTCCATCTGTTTGACGAACTCGGCCACAATGGCATCATATTTCTGTTGCTGTTCGGGGGTATACGCCCCACGGCCCATCATGCCGTGTCCCTGCATGCCGGGGCAGGGCATTCCACCCTGGCAGCCGCCCATTTCCCGCATGCCCTCGGGCATATCGCCGGCGGGGGACGGCTGGCTGTAGACAGTGATGGCGCTTCCCATCAGGGTTGCCGCAAGTATGGCTGCAATGGCGATGTTTTTGGATTTCATGGAAAGCTACCTCGTAATCTGATTTTTCGTATATGGTTTC
Source organism: Pseudoxanthomonas sp. (assembly GCA_047600885.1). Classification (GTDB taxonomy): domain Bacteria; phylum Pseudomonadota; class Gammaproteobacteria; order Xanthomonadales; family Xanthomonadaceae; genus Pseudoxanthomonas_A. The sequence continues at coordinate 1,221,984 of JASGKE010000002.1, forward strand.
GTTGTTCTTGCAACGTTTGCTTGCTATGTAGCAATGCGTGTGCCAAATCTGTTTTTATCTGCAAAATTCAATAGTTATCTGATATGTGGTCTTTGCCGTTGCGCCACCGGACGGAGAAGCGTATGTTTTTTATACATTCGGGAATTGTTTCTGTATAAAATTTGTACATCTGCATAATTTTCTTACAGGGGCATTCTGGCAGGACGAAATAAGAAACGCGCCCACCTTGAAGGCGGACGCGTGCTGCTGCGGGCTGGTTGTGGCGGCATTAGAATGCAGCGCGCCACAACATGGCGTGGATTTTGCCGAAAATCGCATTTTTCGGCAGAATGACAACTTTGAAATGTAAAGTGTTTCTAAAGTTAATTTGGTCTGGACAGACCGGGATATTCCATGCTGCATCCACGGGTTTGCGGGCTGCCGAGCGGAACGCCCACCTCTGTATCCATACGTTGATCCGCCCGTTGCAGAAGGGCGCGCAACTCATCCCGCAATTGCTGCAATTCGTGCCCAAGGCGGGGCAGGGTTTCCGGCGAGGTGGTCTGGTTGTAGCTCAGGTGGGCAAGCTCGCTCTTTTTCTGCATGATGCTTTTACGCAGTTCGTTCACCTTGGGGGAGTATTCGTCAATGACTACCTGGGCTTTGGCCCGCTGGGCGGGCGAAAGCTGTTGCAGCCATGCGCGCATATCAACAACATGGTTGGTTGCGGGGCTTCCCGGCGAAGGCGTATACTCCGCATAGTCGGTCTGATCCGCCGCCGTTGGACGGGGCAGGCACAAACTGGCCAAAACACAAATAAAAAGAAGGGGTTTCATCATAAAAGACCTTCTGAAGAATAAACTCGTCCCGCTCTCATACCAAGCACTGAGCGGGGTGGCAAGGTTCCCGGCCCCATGGGCTGAAGGAATGATAAATTTGCTGCAAAAAGCGTGCAAATTTTTTGACTCGTGGCGCGACCCCGGTCGTGCCGCGCGGAATGCAGAGTGTGCCGCATGAATACAGAAAACAGCACAGCTGAAAAAAACGGGCAGGAGGCTGCGCAGCCGGGCGCGGCAGCGGCAGGCGCCGCCGATAAACCCAGGGCGGCGCAGACCGCCGCTGTGGGCGCGCACACGCCGCTTGGCCTGCTGCTTGGCGGGGCGGCCGTTGTTCTGGCGCTCATGGTGACGCTGCTGACCCTTATTTCCATTGACCGCAGCGAGGCCGCCATGGCTCGTCTGCTGGCGGAAAAAGGTTCGTCGCTGATTATTGCCTTTGAGAGTATTCTGCGCTCCGGCATGCGCAGCGAGGCCGGGGTGCGCCTGCAGGTGCTGCTGGAAGAAATGGCCGAAAGCCCGGGTATTGTGTTTGTGGCCGTGACCATGCCCGACGGCACCATTGTGGCCCACAGCAACCCTGCCCGCCTTGGCGAAATTTTGCAGGTGGGCGCGCACGAGGCCGACGAGGCCACCATGCGCGATCTTGCGCCCGACATGCTGCCCCACTGGGGCATCATGCGCATGGAGGGACGGCGCGTATTTGCCGTATACCGGCAGTTTTCGCCGGGCATACGCGACCTGCCCCGGGGTTTCCCCCTGCCGGTGATCTTTCTGGGGCTTGATCTTTCGCCCTTTGAAATAACGCGCAGCCAGAACAGGGATTACGTGGCCATGCTGGCCGCCGTGACCCTGCTGGTGGGTCTGGCCTGTCTGGTGGCCCTGTACTATGCCGAGCGGGCGCGCGAGTCGCGGCAGCGGCAGCGCATGGCCGAGGGCAAGGTGCGTCGTCTGGAAGAAGAGGTGCGCCGCAAGGAAAAACTGGCCGCTGTGGGCAATCTGGCCGCGGGCGTGGCGCACGAGATCCGCAATCCCCTGAGCTCCATCAAGGGCTACGCCACCTATTTCGGCCAGCGCTTTCCCGAAGGCAGCGAAGACCGCGAGGCGGCCAACGTTATGGTGCACGAGGTTGACCGTCTCAATCGTGTCATTATGGATCTTATAGGGCTTTCGCGGCCCAGCGACGTGAGTCCGCACCCGGCGGATCTCAAGCTTGTGGTGGATCACGTGACGCGCCTCATCCATCAGGATGCGGACAAGCGCAAGGTCAAGATCGTCTGCCGGTCGCCCCGGCGCGTGCCGCTGGCCATGGCCGACCCCGAGCGCATGGGGCAGGCCCTGCTGAACCTCTGCCTCAACGCTCTGGACGCCATGCCCGACGGCGGCCAGCTCACGCTTGCCATTGTGGAACGCAAAGGGCGCGTGTGCCTCATGGTGCGCGACAACGGCACGGGTATTGAGCCCAACCAGTTGCCGCACATTTTTGATCCCTACTATACCACCAAGGGGCAGGGTACGGGGCTGGGGCTGGCTATGGTGCACAAGATTGTGGAAGCCCACGACGGCGAGATCAGCGTGACATCGCGGCCTGCCCAGGCGGCACGCCGTGGCGAAACCACGTTCCGCATCTGGCTGCCCCGCGCGGCGGAAGGCGCTGTTGCGCAGGACAATCGCAAAAAATGATCCGCGCACGGACGGCGCGGTCTGGTATCGGACTTTGCCAAGCATAAAGAGAGGATACGGTGAGCAACTGCATACTGGTTGTAGATGACGACGACGCCCACCGCGGCATGCTGCGCACGATGCTGCGCTCCTGGGGATGTGCCGTGGAAGAAGCCACGGACGGCGACGAAGCCGTTACCCTGGTGCGCGAAAAGTCCTTTGACGCGGTGCTGACAGACGTGCGCATGGCGCGCATGGACGGCATCCACGCCCTCAGGAACATTCTTGAATACAATCCCGCCCTGCCCGTGGTGCTCATGACGGCCTATTCCTCAGTGGAAACAGCCGTGGAAGCCCTGCGGCTGGGCGCATACGACTATCTGGTCAAGCCGCTGGATTTCGAGGCCCTCAGGCATACGCTTGAAAAAGCCATCGAGCATTCGCGCCTCAGTGTGGAAAACCGCGAACTGCGCCGCCAGCTCAGCGACGCCGCCGCCCGGCCCGGCATCCTTGGCCGCAGCGCCTCCATCCGCGCCATGCAGGAGATTATCGCCACTGTCGCCCCCACGGAAGCCACGGTGCTTATTTCCGGCGAATCCGGCACGGGCAAGGAACTGGTGGCCCGCGCCCTGCACTGCGCCAGTGCCAGAGCGGAAAAGCCTCTGGTAACGGTGAACTGCGCGGCCCTGGCCGAGAATTTGCTGGAATCCGAACTGTTCGGGCATGAAAAGGGTTCGTTTACCGGTGCGGATCGCCGCCGTGAGGGGCGCTTTGCCCAAGCCAACGGCGGCACGCTTTTTCTGGACGAAATCGGCGAGATGCCTCTGACCCTCCAGTCAAAGCTGCTGCGCGCCCTGCAACAGGGCGAAGTGCAGCGCGTGGGGGCCGACGCCTCCATCACAGTGGACGTGCGCGTGTTGGCCGCCACCAACCGCGACCTGCGCGAAGAAGTGGCGCAAAAGCGCTTTCGCGAGGATCTCTACTTTCGCCTCAACGTCATCTGTATTGAAGTGCCGCCCCTGCGCGACCGGGCCGAGGACATTCCCGTGCTGGCCGCGCATTTTCTGGAGCGCTTTGCCAGCCGCAACCGCAAAAGCGTGCGCGGGTTTTCTCCGCAGGCGCTGGCCCATATGTTGCGCTATCCCTGGCCCGGCAACGTGCGCGAACTGGAAAACGCCGTGGAACGCGCCGTGATCCTCTGCAACGGCGACCTCATCACCGAGCGCGAACTGCCGTCTGTCATCACCGGCCCCGCCCTGCCCGACGAGCGTCAGCCCGAGGCGGACGCTTCCCTGGCAGGCTTGCCCCTGGATGCCGTGGAGCGCCGCGCCATCGAGGAAACACTGCGCCAGACGGGCGACAACAAGAGCGAGGCGGCGCGGCAGCTGGGCATTACGAGGGCTACGCTGCACAACAAGCTGCGCAAGTACGGCTTGGAGTGATCGGGTTCTTTTCGCGCGCTGGCTGCGTCAGGCGCGCTTTTTCATTCCGGTCGAGTACCGTTGGAGTACACTCCCTGCATGAAAAAAAGCGCTCCTTCCTTGCCAGCGCACAAAATTCCTCCGATCACCAGTTGCGCAGTTACGGGTGGCGGGCGGGTTCTTTTGCACGCGGGCTGCGTTCCACTGCGGGGCCGACATCGGTCATGGATCAGAACGTCCACCCCCTCGGTCGTCCCCTTGTGCGCCTTGCCAGCGCGCAAAACTCTCCACATGTAAAAGACGTCGAGATTGTATTGCCGTGCAAAACGCTCCCGCCCGTAAAAGACCACAGGAAGCTCGCTTTGTCTGAAAAGACAGAGAAATGTCGCGGCAGGTTCATAAATTGGGCAGGCAAGATCGGGGAAACGGGATTCTTAAGGGCGCAGCCCTTAAGCCGCCGGAGGCGTTTCTTATTCATCCCCCCGTCCGCGCCCCCCGTCCGCGCCCCCCATCCGCGCCCTGCATCCTTGCCCTGCATCCTTGCCACAGACCGCCGGGACCGGTATTGAACAGGCATGAGCGAATTCAAGAGCAACAACGGTGATTTTCCGGCTATGGACGTGAGCGCGGATCGGCTTGGCCGACTGGCGGATTTTTTTAACGAAGTCGGCATGCTGCGGCACACGCCCCGCACGGGATACGCCTTTCTGGGCACAGGGCAGGAGAACGTGGCCGAGCATTCCTACCGGGTGAGCGTCATGGGTTATGTGCTGGCCCGCATGTGCGGCATGGATCCGGCGCGGGTGACGTATCTCTGCCTGTTTCACGATCTGCACGAGGCGCGCACCGGCGACCTGAACTATGTGAACCACCGCTATGCGCAGTGTCAGGCCCGCAAGGCGCTGGAAGACTGCGTGGCCGGAACCGGGCTGGAAGACGACGTGCTGCCCCTCTGGGACGAACTGGAGGAAGAAGCCAGCCGCGAGGCCCTGCTGGCGCACGATGCCGATCAGCTTGATCTCGTCTGCAACCTCAAGGCGGAGCTGGACAAGGGCAATGCCTTTGCCGCCCAGTGGCTGGAAAGCGCGGTCAAGCGCCTGCGCAGCCCTGCGGCGCGGCATGTGGCTGAGGCCGTGCTGCGTGCGGATCACAACCGCTGGTGGTACGGGCAGGTGGAGCGCGAGTGGTGGGTGCGGCGAGGCCGCTGAGAAACTGCTCTTTCAGAAGTACAAAAGGCCGGAAACCGGGTGGCGCAGGGATGCGTTGTGCGGTTTCCGGCCTTTTTTGATATTGCGCAGGGGGAGCGGAGCGCTTCGCCGTTACGCAAGCATTTCAAAGTGAAACCGCTCTAATTGGCGACCACGGTTCCCAGCGGCGCGTCGTCAAGCAGGTAGCGGCGCAGGCTTGAGGGCGAACGCCCGTCAAGGATGAGCGCGCGCTGGCAGCCCGCGTCCAGAGCGTTGAGGCAGGCTTCCACCTTGGGGATCATGCCCCCGGTGATAACGCCGGTCTCGCGCAGGTTCTGGATTTCCTTGCGGTTGAGGCTGGGGATGAGCCTGCCGTCAGCATCCAGCACGCCGGGCACGTCGGAGATCAGCACAAAATATTCCGCGCCGATGGCTCCTGCCAGCGCGCCGGCGGCGGTGTCGGCATTGATGTTCAAGGCTTCGCCGTCCGGGCCGGAGGCCACGGGCGCAACCACGGGTACAAAGCCGCCTTCCAGCAGGCAGCGGGGCAGGGCGGGATCGACCGCTTCCACCGTACCGACCAGACCGAGGGCGGGATTTTTTACCGCTGCGCGCAGCAGCCCGCCGTCGCGACCTGAAATGCCCGCAGCGCGCACGCCCTGGCGTGCAAATTCGTTGACCACTGCCTTGTTCACCTGCCCGCAGAGCACCATTTCGGCGGCTTCCATGGTGGCGGCGTCGGTGACGCGCAGGCCGTCCACAAAGTGGCTTTCAATGTTCAGGCGCTTGAGCAGGGCGGAAATCTGCGGGCCGCCGCCGTGCACCACCACAAAGCCCATGCCCTGTTCGCTGAGCTGCGCAAGGTCGGTGGCAAAGGCCGCGCTGAGGTCGGGCTTGTCCATGGCGTGACCGCCGTATTTGATAACGACTGTAGCATTTTTCATATGCTTGATCCTTTGGCCGTCTGGCCGGAAAGGCTGCTCCGCCTTTTGCGCGTGCTGGCGCAGGGCGCTGGCCTTTCATCGTATTGCATACTTGGTTGACAGTAGGAAGCACTAGCACCGTGCGCCCCTGCCTGCAAGGGTCGTGAGTGACAACCGTGTGGCATTGCAAATAAGTTTTGTTTTTACGCCTGTGCGCAAAAGATTTCCCACCGTTCGGCTGCTCCGCGCTGCGGCATTGTGTTGGAGCCGCAAAGCAGCTATGGATTAACCATGGAAAACGGGGGAAACATGACCGCAAAAAGCGCCGCCAAGGACTTGTCCCGTGAAGAGGATTGGAGCCGCGAAGCCCTGGCTGCGGCCAATGTGGGGCTGTGGGTCATTGATATGGACAAAACCACCGGCCATATTTCCATGCTTGCCAATCCGGTGACCCTGCGCCTGCTTGGCGCAAGCGAAGCAATGACCCCCGACGAATGCTTCAACTTCTGGGTAGACAGGGTTGATGCCCGATCACGCCCGCATCTGTGGGCCATCCATGATGAATTTATCGCCGATACGGCCATGCACGAGGTGCGCTATCAGTACAACCATCCCTCCTGGGGGCTGGTGCCTGTGCGCTGCGGCGGGCGACGCATCAGCGCCGATCAGGATACTGTTGCGCGGATTGTCGGCTATCATCAGGATATGACGGAGCTGCACGAGGCGCACCAGAGCCTGCGCGAGGGGCTAGTGCGGCTTTCGCTGGCCTGTCGTTTGGGCTGGCTTGGCGTTTTTGAGATTGCCCGGCTGGAGAACGGCGATCTGGATATTACGGGCAACGATGTTTTTTGTGAGCAGTTTGGCGTCAATCCGGCTTCAGGCATGGCTGAACGGCTTGAAATCATGGATTCCCGCATTATCAGCGAAGATCGCTCCAAATGGCGCACGCTGTGCAATCCGGCAGGGTGGACGGTCGGCGGGCAGGAACATCTGGATTTGCGGGTTGCGCATCCCCGCAAGGGTGTGCGCTTGTATGCCCTGGCGTATGAGGTCGTGAGCGGGCCGGGAGTGCTGCGCATTGCCGGATATGTCAGCGATGTGACGGAGGCCCGGCAGCACGAGCGCATCTTGCGCGAAGCCAAGGAGGCCGCCGAGGCCGCCAATGCAGCAAAGAGCATCTTTCTGGCCAACATGAGCCACGAAATTCGCACACCCATGAACGGCATCATGGGCATGGCGCATCTGGTGCTCAACACCGCACTGAATCCCCAGCAACGGGATTATGTGGAAAAAATCCATGCAACCTGTGAATCGTTGCTGGATATCATCAACGACCTGCTGGATTTTTCAAAAATCGAAGCTAATCGGCTGGAGCTGGAAGATCTGCCCTTTGCTCCGCGCAAGGAGCTTGAGGCGGTCATGGCCCTGCTGCGGCCCAGGGCCGGGCACAAGCGTGCGGAGTTCAGCCTTGAGAGCCGCATGGACCCTCGCGTGCCGGAGATGCTTTCCGGCGATGCCCTGCGTTTGCGCCAGATTCTGCTGAATCTGGGCGGCAACGCGCTGAAGTTTTCGGAGCGCGGCACCGTGCGGCTGGCTGTGGAGCTGATGGAGCAGGATGGCGACAAGGTACGGCTGGCCTTTGTTGTGAGCGACGAAGGCATCGGCATGTCCGCTGATGAGCTGGCCCGCGCGTTTACGCCGTTTTCGCAGGCGGATACGTCCATTACCCGCCGGTTTGGCGGCACCGGCCTTGGCCTCTCGCTGTGCCGCCACCTCACAGTCCTCATGGGCGGAAGCATCTCGGTGCAGAGCGAGCCCGGCAAGGGCAGTGTTTTTCGCGTGGAATTGCCCTTTGTCGCCTGCGCCGGATGCAGCGAACAGGAACAGGAGGAAGAGTACAGCGGGGACGATGCCGCATCGCTGCGGGGCCTGCGTGTGCTTTTGGCCGAAGACGGCGATATAAATCGGGAAATTATGGAAGTGCTGCTGGAAGACATGGGTATAACGTGCATTTCCGCTGTCAATGGTCAGGAGGCGGTGGATATCTGGAACCAGCGGAGCGCGGAGATTGATATGATCCTCATGGATGTGCAGATGCCTGTTATGGATGGGTATTCCGCCACCCACGCCATCAGGGCAAGCGGCCTGCCGGGAGCGAGGGCCGTGCCGGTCATTGCCATGACGGCCTATGCCATGCGGGGCGATGCGGAGCGCAGCATACAGGAGGGCATGAACGCCCACCTGACCAAGCCCGTCAACATCGCCGATCTGCGGCGCACGCTCAGACTTTTCAGCCGCAAACCGGCAGGCTAGGGGCTGTTAACACTACTTACTTGTACGGTTAAGCGCCGTAACGAGCGTCTCTTCAACTTTGAGAATGCGCATTTTCAAAGTTAATCTGCTCCAGATAGTGTAGCTACGGGATGAGGCCTGGAGAAAAATATACCTGATATGGATGGCGGCCAGAAATGATGTGGAATTCTTTGCATATCTGGTTGCGACTCCACGCCATCGCTTCAAATGAAGAAAGGCCTTTTCAACCAGGTGAGGCGTTTTATAAAGTTCCTTGCCATACTTTCACGGATCCTTAAAGAAGCTCTGACCTTTTCCCCTGCTGGCACAACTCCCCTTGATACCCTGCTATTTCATGCCTGTGGGCATTTGCCGAATTCGAGCGTTCACTGCTCAGGACTCGCCAAAAAGAGGAGATTGCAGCCGCAAAGCGTCAAGGGGTTCATCTTGGCCGACCACCAGTGAGCGCACAAAAACGCGAAGCCTTTGTTGAATCCTTCAAAAAGCTGGAACCACCGAAGCGTATTTCAAAAAATACAGGATTATCATCTCCATCATATCAGGCTAAAACGGCAAGATATCTTTCAGGCGCAAGTAGTTCAGGCTTGATCTGATAGTCGATTCTGTTTTGTTTATGATTACATCAGTAGATTTTTATAATTTTTTGAGCTAACGTATAATATTCCTCTTCGTGAGCTGCCCGCCAAAAAAACGAAGCCAGGAATCTGTCCAATAAAATTCTTTTTGAAGGAGTATCTCTTTATGAAACAATTGATTGCATGCGCGATTATGGCCTTGACACTGGGAATCGCCGACTTTGCCCAAGCTGGATGCACCGCTGAGGAAGCTCAGCAGAAGGCCGCGGAATTCGCGCAGGTTGCGCAGGCCAAGGCGCAGCAGGATCCGGTGGGGTACTCCAAACTGATGCAGGAACTTCAACCTGAACTTCTTCAAGTCCAGCAGAAGCAGGACTATGAAACGCTGTGCGCGTTCTACGATAAGGCCCTTGGCAAGCTGAAATAACCCCTCAAGAAGTATCTTGGGTCTATTTTATTCATGCAAACGCGAGAATGGAATAGTCGCAGTATTCGAGTAAAACCTTCTCCATTGACATCCTCCCCGCCTCTGGGGGGGATGTCAACTTTGTATCAACAATTGGGATTAGCGTCTCCACCATATACAGGCCAAAATGGCAAGAAGCTCTTTAGTCTAAAAAACCATCTCTCAAAATCTGTTTTTATTTTACTGATATATTTTATAGTTTAGATAGATAATTTTTTACAACTGTCCTTTCAAAAAGTTTTATCATAGCAGTTGCATCATCTGAATTATAACGTTTTGATACTTTAGTATGAAACTTTTCTGAATCTCTTTCATTACGGGATCATTTCTGGCCGCCATCCCATCATTACATCTGGGCCCCGGTTGCGCTGCGGCATGCGGCAGGCCCGCCGACACGCATCGGCACGGGCAATGCCCCCTTCAATCGCGTCCCGGCTCTTGACACGCTGCCGCCCATGCGCGACCTTTCCCCCAACGCCGGTTTCAAGGAAAGCATCATGACTCAAGTGGTAACCCGATTCGCACCCAGCCCCACCGGGCATCTGCACATAGGCGGCGCACGTACCGCCATTTTTTGCTGGCTTCTGGCCCGCCACTCCGGCGGACGTTTTCACCTGCGCATTGAAGACACCGATTTGCTGCGCTCCAAGCAGGAATATACCGATTCCATCCTGGCCTCCATGCGCTGGCTCGGGCTGGACTGGGACGGCGACCTGACCTACCAGACCCAGCGGGCCGAGGTGTACAACCGCTATGTGGACAAGCTGCTGGAAACCGGCCACGCCTACTGGTGCTCCTGCACGCCGGAGGAAGTGGAAGCCATGCGTGAAGAAGCGCGCCAGCACGGTCTCAAGCCGCGCTATAACGGCCGCTGCCGCGAGCGGAATCTCGGCCCCGGCGAGGGCCATTGTGTGCGCCTCAAGGCCCCCGTGGCGGGCAAGGTGGTTTTTGACGATCTGGTGAAGGGCAAAATCGCCGTGGACGTCACCGAACTGGACGACATGGTCATCCGCCGCGCCGACGGCATGCCCACCTACAATATGGCCGTGGTGGTGGACGACTACGAAATGGGCATCACCCACGTCATTCGCGGCGACGACCACGTTTCCAACACACCGCGCCAGATTCTCATTTATGAAGCTCTGGGTCTGCCCGTGCCGCGCTTTGGCCATGTGCCCATGATCCTTGGCCCGGATCGGCAAAAGCTCTCCAAGCGCCACGGAGCACGGGCTGTTATCGAGTATCAGCAGGACGGCCTGCTGCCTCAGGCCCTGGTGAACTATCTGGTGCGGCTTGGCTGGTCGCACGGCAATCAGGAGCTGTTCACCAGGGAAGAGCTGATCGAATATTTTGACGGCGCCAATCTCAATCCTGCCGCCGCGGCCTTTGACCCTGCCAAGCTGGAATGGTGCAACGCCCACTTCATGCGCGAACTGCCCCTGCCCGAACTGGCCGCACTGGTTGCGCCCTTTGTGGAAGAGGCCGGGCTTGGCGCGCTGCCGCCGGAAAAGCTTGAGCCCCTGTGCGTCATGTTCCGCGAGCGGGCCAACAACCTCAAGGCGCTGGGCGAGGCCTTCCGCCCGCTGGTGGTGCCTGCCGCAGAGCTCGGCTATGTGGAAAAAGACACGGCCAAGCATTTTACCGATGCGGGCAAGGCGCACTTGCAGGCCCTCGCGGCGGTTTTTGCCGCGTGCGAGCCCTTCACCGCCGAAGCCATCGAGGCTGCGTTCAATGCCTATGTCGCCGACAACGGCCTGAAATTCAAGGAAGTTGCACCGCCGCTGCGCACCGCCCTCATGGGCTTTATGGGCGGCTCGCACCTCAATGAAATCATGGCCTTTCTGGGCAGGCAGGAAACTCTCGCCCGGCTGCAAAGGGCGATGGGATAAAGCGGGCGCAGCGCGCAAAGGAGGGTCTCATGATCGAAATTTCGCATAATGGGCAACTTCTTGCCATGATCCTGCGGGCCGAATTCAAGGACGAGGGTATCCGGTTTTTCACGCCGGATACCTTCTCGCAGCAGCTTGGGTACATGAACCGTCCCAAGGGTTATGTTATTCCGCCAGCAAGGGCATAAAGTGTTTGCAGTGGAGTATGCTGAATTCACGCCTTACTTACCTATAATATTTTGCAGCAACATCCAGTTGTGCTGAATTGATCCAAGGTACAGTTAGCTATATAAAATGTGCTGTTAAAAATTTACGGTACATCCAATTTCATTTTTTTGTCTTATAACATGATGCAAGCGGATTTTAGCTGGTGATGTTTGCATTATTACTGTGAAGAGCGCCATATGTCAGAAGTTATGCCAGAACAGCCGTGGATGACTGAGTCGGAGATTAGTCTTTTAAAAAGTAGTCTTCCTCCCGCTTGCACTGCTCTGGAGTTTGGAGCGGGTGGGAGCACTCGTTTTTTTTTCGATAACGGGGGATATAAGCTAACAAGTGTAGAAGGGGATGGGGACTGGTGCGCTCGCATGCGTGCAGATGCCTTTTTGGGGCATTTTATTCGAAAAGGCAGATTGAATGTTTTTCAGCCAGATATAGGCCCCCTCTTAGAGGGAGGCTGTAGTACTCCCCAGGGGGATGCTTCTATTTTATGGATTAACTATCACGCAGAAATCTGGGAGTATATAGACGCAACGTCACTAGATTTTATCTGTATTGATGGCAGGTTTAGGCTTAGCTGCGCCTTGCAGAGTATACTGCATTGTGCACATCGTCCTATCATGTTCATGCATGATTTTTGGAACAGGCCTGAATATCACGCGGTTCTTCAGTTTACAGATGTGCTGGGCAGAGGAGATACGGCTGTTGTGCTACGCCAGAAGTCCCTTGATTCCAGTAGTTGGCGCAGCTTGGCGCTCTGTCTGCAAAAAAGCCAGTTTGATCCTTCTTGAGCGGGAAAATTGTCAGGCGGGTAGGAGCAAAAACGGTCTGATTGATATTGCTTCGTGGATGTGCAGTATTTCCCCAAGGTTGATTTTAGGTTTGTAGTGATGTCCTTCAGGGCGCTTTGCCTGATGCGGTCCGTAAACTGTTGTAGTGAGCAGTGTTCATCCGAATATTGGTTAAAACTGGCTGCCGTTCCACTCGAATGGGCGCGGTTGCAAGGGGAACATCAAACTTGTGTGTTGTCCCGCAGTGCGTGCCACTGCTGTCAATGCCGATGTTGTGAACTAAGGAGCGCCCAGGATTTAGCGTGTACATATTCTCTAGGAATGTTGAAGCATGCCAGCGTATGGCCCATGAGTTGACGCGCCCTTCATATTGATCCAAAAGCATACGCATATATGGGTATCTATTGCCTACATCAAAGGCTGTTCCCAGGCCCGCCGCAGTAAGTCGTTTAAGCAGAAGGCCAGAATCGGGTTCAAAATATTGCCAAGCGCGTCGCCAAGTACCCCATCCCCAGCAGTCAGCCCCTCGTAGGAAGAAAGTTTCCGGCGGGTTTTGGACCGAATGCGGAAAACACCATCCATGCACGCTGGCGACTCGCGGCTCATTTGCGTAAACGTCAAGCCCATCGTTCATATATTGCAAAAAATACTTTGATGTTACGAGGTCATCTTCCATGACGATGATCTGTTCGTGGTGGTCCAGCATTGTAGTGACGCCAAAAATTATGGATCGGGCAAGACCCCAGTTGTTGTCGCGTACAATAGTCTCCACGCCAGAGAAGTTCCATGGGCGTGCTGCAATTTTGGCGCAATTAATTATGAGAGGAATGTCACTTGAAGATCGTGGACCGTCTATATATATGTGTAAGTGTGTGTCGGCAGCTAGATAGTTGTTCGCAAGTGCCTCAAGGGTTCTCTCCAAATGAAAAGGCCTGTTGAACGCAAATAGAACCACTGGGGCGCAATTGTTTTTTTGCATAGTACGTCTTTGCTGTTGCATTATGAATTTGTTAATTTTTAGTGAATTGTTTATGGTATTGGTTTGTTAAGAGTACCGACGCGTTCACTTTTTCGCAGTAGCAATAATACCTCTAAAGTTAATATCGTCAACAATGCCTTCAAGGGCCGGGATGGAATCAACAATTGAAAAAATGGGCGAGATGCTCTCCATAAGCGTGGTATAATCAAAGATATGGCACGGATATGATGCATTATATATGTTTTTTGGGACATGCTGCACGCAGATTTTATGTCCTCCGTTATTGGTAAATGGCGTCCTGTCGATGATAAGATAGTCAAAATCATATTTATTCAGTGAAGTTAACATTTCGTACGGATTTGGCAGGTACTGCAAAGCCGCACCAAATAGAATGCCGTCAATACTGTTATGGCTCAGGCATTCTTCAATACTATCATAAAAATGAAGAGATTGATCTTCGAATTCTCTTTTGCCAATATCCACTATTTTGGGTAATTCTATAATATTCCAACTTACGGAAACCAAATGGCGTAGAAAAGGCATGCATGTGCGGTATGTGCTGCCCAGTGCGCCGCCAAAGTCAATAATGTGCAGACGTCCATTATTTCTTGCCGCTCCCATCAATATGCCAGCCAAGGTGGGCAAAAGATATTCACGGTGGGGTAATGCTACGGAATCGCGTTCACAAATGATTTTTCCATCTCTGGCCATGCGTGATGCAGCCAAAGTCTTGTTTAGGATTTCATCACTATCATAGCTACCTGCCATCTGGCAGGCATGCTCCCACGTTGCGTAGCTTCCTTCCCATAGGTTATGGCTTGGTGCCATGTCGGGCATATAGATGTGGTATCCAGATGCCTCGCGGCCGAGCCTGTATGGCATTGTACTATCTATCGCATCGGCTAAAGATGACCGTATAACCAACGCGGTTCCTGCTTCTATTTCGTGTGATACTGACTGCATGGTGAAGGTTGCATCTATAGCCTGAATCTTTTTTTGCGCAGTATCAAGGGCTATTATGTATGGTATATAGCAGTGTTCTATGGTGTTTAGTGATATTTGATAGTCTTCATTGTGTCTGGTAGGGATGTATACGCCATCATTTACTATTACAAATGAGTGGTAATGGAAGACAACAAGCGGTACTTTTCCGTACATGATCTGCCCAGTGGCGCTAACGGAAAAGGGCGCATTTTCATGGTTCCATGGGGCTACCCCGACGCCGGGATGTCGCATGACACCAACATCAGACGAAATTTCGATAAACCTATCAAGATATTTTTGGTCGCCAAATCTGTCTGGCTCCTCATAGTGAGAGTGACACCATTCAATGCATCGCTCCTTCCACCATTCAATGATCTTCATTCCATCAGATGTTTGCCGTACGCCGACCACGCCGACATTGTACCTGCCAAATTTAAGTAATTTTTGTTCCAGCCGTTGCGGAAAAGCGTGGGGTTGTATAAGCACAGGCACATGCTGTAACTGGTTCAAAATGGGTTGTGGAGAAGAGAAAAAAAGCTGGTCTGCATCAAGATATACAACGGCGTCACCTTGCTCTGCCTGTAGTAGCATCCATTCTATGAGGCAGGGGGTTAGGGTCCAGAAGTATTCGCGGGGAGTGCGGTCTGTTTTGGCCTTGATCAAATCAGGATAGGTCGCCTCAAGATCTTGAAGCAACAGGCGTTGCATCCGCGGGTACATTCGCCGTAACAATACCTGAGTGAGCGGGTCAAGGCACAGTACAGTAATATCTGCTTGCGGCATGAACGACAAAAGTGAGTCGATCATGGCTATTCCCCGGGTGAGGTAATGCTGGTCAAAATACGTGCAAAAGCGAGTATTCATGGGGTCCCTTCATATAATTCAGATATGGCGTTCTTAAGAAGAAGCAAAATATGTCAAGCGCGTATGACATTCGCGAAGCTAGTGGTGGGGGCTGGCCAAGTGAGCTTACAGCGCCCTACGACGAATAATAGCTGACGATATTATTTTTCGTTCTGTAGAAGTTCTTTGAATGTAAGACTGCGCTTCTTGGCCGTTCTGTCAGATTACCTTGCAACGGTTTAATGCATGTGACTGCTAACGCATATGGAACCTTGCTGTACGCTGCCGGTTACTCCGGAATGGCTTCCAGGCTGTCGTCGTTGTCCACCACATGGTTTATGCTGGTTTCCATAATCTCGCGCGCCTTGGGGGCTATACGGGTGTACAGGGCGCGCAGCCGTTCTTCAAGCAGGGTGCAGTTGCTCGAATCGCTGCTCAGCCCGCCCATTTCCATGTAGGAGACAATGACAGGCAGGCGCGCCACGTTGTCGCCGGTAAGGATTCTGGCGGCAAATTCAAAGTCGCCCGCAATCTTGTAAGTGGGATCAAAGAGCTCCCTTTGCAGCACGGGCACGCGCGTGAATGTGGCGGGAAAGGGCACGCCCATATCTGAAAGAAATGTATTGTAGGCCCGGTGCATGGTGCGGTTGAGCAGATGCTCGGCCTTGCCCTTGCTGCCCATGAGCAGCGCGCCGTAGGCCATGGCAATGTGCGGCGGCATGCCGCGCAGATGGCGGTGGCACTGCGCGATGCTGTGCGGGCTCACGAAAAAATCGTCCGCGCCAAGAAAGATGGCCCAGTCGCCGGCGGCTCTGGCGAGCGCCCTGTTCCAGGCGTCGTACACGCCCGTATCCCGCTCGGAAAGGAGCTTGATCCTGTCGGCATGCGGGCGCAGTTTTTCCATTGTGCTGTCAGTGGAGCCGCCGTCCTGCACAATCCATTCAATATTGGGGTAGGACTGGCTGAAAACAGAGGCCATCAATCGGGAAATATATTTTTCTCCGTTATACACGGCTGTGATGATTGAATATTTCATTGGCGTTCTCCGTTTGCGGCGCTCTTGCCATGCAGGAGGGTACGTGCTCTGAGCCTAGTGCAAAGCGTGTCACAAAACAATATGCGCTCATTGATACATGGGGCTCATGGCGCGCAGCAGGTTAGTGAACAGGCCGTCCAGCCCCTGCACAAAGGCCGCGATACGGTCAGACATGATGACCATGAGCAGGCCCAGAAAGAAAAAGCCCACCATCACCTTGATGGGAAAGCCAAACTCCATGATGTGTATCTGCGGCGAGGTGCGCGCCATAAGCCCCAGCGACACCTCGACCAGAAACAAGGCCACCATGACCGGCGCGGCGATCTGCAGGGCCAGCACAAACATCTGCGAAGCCAGGTACATGATCTGTCGCAGCACCACGGGGCCGATAAACAGCCCCCCCGGCGGCACGAGATCAAACGAGGCGGCAAATCCCTTTATCATATACAGGTGGCCGTCGAGGCTCAAAAAAACCAGCAGCGACACCATCCACAGAAAAAAGGCCGTCACGCCCGTCTGGTTGCCGGTAAGCGGGTCGGCAAAGTTGATCATGGTAAAGCCCATCTGAAAGCCCAGCAACTCGCCACCCGCCTGAATGCCCATAAACAGAAAATTGACTGCCATGCCAAGCGTCAGGCCAAGCACGGCCTCGCCCAGCATCATGAGCGCAACGTCAAAGGGATGCGCGGGCATGGCGGCGGCCGGGAGCGTCAGATGCGGCCATACGCCAAGACAAAACACAATGGTTATGGCCCCCTTGACCTGCATGGGGATGTTGTTGGTGGAAAATACGGGCAGCATGAACATGACGATGCTCACACGCATCATGGTGAGCAGCAGGCTGAGCACGCTGGCCGGATCGTAATTATAAACATCCATAAGTTGATAAGTTGCAAAAAGGTTGCCAAGTATGCCGTCACTGGCGTGACGCCGCAACGGGCGGGGGCGGCCCGATGGCCCGGACTGGAGTCAATATTACTGTACTTCGCCCCGCACGCAATATCCACAGGGCGCTCCATAACCATCCCCGACCATCCCCACACCGCTTGCGAAGCGCCGCAACAAGCCAGCACGGAAAGCGGGCTTTGCACCGGCCGCGGGCAATGCCTGGCCGCAGCGAGCGCGGTTTTGCCTCCGTAACGCGGCCGTAGTTTCCCGTGTCGCACCAATGCAAAGCGCCGCAGGATACCGTTCCTGCGGCGCTGGCAAATATGACTGCGCGCCGGGGGCAAACCGCGCCACGACAGGTGCTATCTGTTGAAGCTTTTCGGCAATAACCTCGCGGATGATCTTGTTCAGGCCCCGGCAGGTCAGGCTTGGAAACCTGCCGTCCGCGCCCATCTTGACGCCTTTTTGATACAGCGCGTCGGTGATGAGCGAAGAAAACAGGATGATCGGCAGGGTGCTGAGGCCTGGGGTTTTACGCGGATTCTTCGCCGTGAGCATGTGCCCGTCCATTTCCGGCATTTCAATGTCGGAAATAACCAGATGCACCTCATCCGTAAGTTCCTTGCCCTTGGCCTGGGCTTCTTCACGGGTGCGCAGCAAAAAGTCCCACGCGGCGCGGCCGCTGCCCACTGCAGTGACCTGAAAGCCCGATTTTTCCAGCGACGACTGCATGACATTGCGCAGCGAGCTCGAGTTTTCTGCCACCAGCAGGTGGAACTGTCCGGCCCCTTCCACGGGGGTGGTGTCCACCTTGACCTGCGACATGTTCAGCGTGCTGTCGAGGCTGGCGAGGATTTTTTCCATATCCAGAATAAAAAGCACCCGGTCCTGAATACGCAGAACGCCCGTGATGCTCTTCGTGCGAATAGGCCTGCACGTACTGGTTCGGCGGTTCAATGCGATCCCAGGTCATGCGGTGGATGCTTGTGACGGCGGAAACCATGAAGGCCGCCTGCACGCCGCTGAATTCGGTTACAATGACCTTGGTGTTTTCTTCCGTGGCCATTTCCTTGCCCAGCCATGCGGCCAGATTCAATATGGGCAGCACCTTGCCGCGCAAATTGAACGTGCCAAGCACAGAAGGATCGCACTTGCTCGGCACGCTGGTGATGTTGGGCAGGCGGATGATTTCAAGCACCTTGGCTACGTTGATGCCGTAATGCCTGCTGTAAACCTTGCCGTCCGGCTGCTTTTCGTCGATGATAAATTCAATGATTTCAAGTTCATTATTGTCAACGTTCAGCAAGCTGTTTTGCGACATGGCTTTCCATCCTGTGCTGCGGAAGGCGCGGCTTTCCACCGAGACCGCATGTTCCGTTTACGGGAACTGCTGTTGTGACGTATCGGCAGAATATACATTTCCTTAAGGCCATTGTTCAAAAAACCTATTTGCGACGGCCCGCGGGTTTGGCCGCCTTGGGCGGCTCGCGCCGGGGGCAGAAGCTCAGCATTTCGCAGGCAGCGCACAGGGGCTTGCGCGCATCGCACACTTCGCGCCCAAACCAGACCATGCGGTGGTTCACGTCGCCCCATTCCTCTCGGCGGAAAAAGTTTCATAAGGTCGCGCTCAATGGGTACGGGGTCGGTTTCGTCGGTCAGCCCCAGCCGATAGGCAATGCGTTTCACATGCGTGTCGACCGCCAGTCCCCTCATCGATGCCATATGCCCCAAACAGCACCACATTGGCTGTTTTGCGGGCCACGCCGGGGATGGTGACGAGGTCTTCAATGCTTTTGGGAATCTGCCCGTCAAAAACATCACGCACGCGCCGCGCCGCGCCCAGCAGATTTTTGGCCTTGCTGTGAAAAAATCCCGTGGGCCGGATGACGCTTTCCAGCTCTTCCAGCGGGGCCTCGGCCAGCGCGGCGGGGGTGGGCCAGCGGCGGAACAGTTCCGGCGTGACGGTATTGACCCTGGCGTCGGTACACTGGGCGGCCAGCACTGTGGCTACCAGCAGTTCCCAGGCATTCTGGGCGTCAAGATGGGTGCGCGGATGCGGATAGCGCTTTTGCAAGGCGGCAAGAACGCTCCGGGCCGTTGCCTGTGGGGAGGATTTTACGCTCATGGCTCTTTATGCCACAGGGCGCGCAGGCCCGCAAGCAAGGGCGCGGGCCGTGAGGCGGCTGCAAAGCCGTGTGTGCGGCCTCCGTTCACGGCCTTTGGGTGGTGTATGACGGCCGCAGTGCGGGGCTTTGTTTTTTTTTTCCGCTGCGTGTAGCATGCCGTCATGGAACACAAGGAAAACAGCAGCGTTTTTCTGGTCTACATGACCGCGCCCACGCGGGAGGAAGCGCTGACGCTCGCACGCGAGCTGGTGCGCCTGCGGCTGGCCGCCGGGGTCAATATGCTGCCCGGAGCGCAGTCGGTCTACCGCTGGAAGGGCGAGGTGCACGAAGCCGGAGAATGCCTGCTTGTGGCCCAGGTGAGCGAGGCCGCGCTGCCCGATTTTATGGCAAAGGCGCGCGCCCTGCACAGTTATGAGGTTCCCTGCGTGGTCGCCATGCCCATTGCCGACGGCCATCAGCCGTTTTTGCGCCTGATTACAGAAAACAGTCTGCCGCCCACGGCCTGACCAACCATCATCCGTCACGTCATCAAGAGGAAACTATGTCCATCTATGTTTCAGGATCTCTGGCTTTTGACCGCATCATGACCTTCCCCGGCAGTTTTCAGGACCATATCCTGATGGACAAGCTGCACATGATCAACGTGAGCTTCATGGTGGACGGCATGGATGAACGACGTGGCGGCTGCGCGGGC
>JASGKE010000003.1:0-524415 GCA_047600885.1 Pseudoxanthomonas sp.
ACATTATGGTGAGGCTTTTCCGTTTCGTCAACACTCAATTTCAAGGTTGTTGGCGATTCGTTTCCCTTCGCTGTGGCGCCCTGCCGGTCCGGCAAGGCCCCGTGCGTCGGGGGAGGGAAAGTATGACCTGTTCCCCCACCCTTGGGAAGGGGGCTTAGAGAAAAATTTCACAGGACCGCTATGCCCTGCCCGAGGCGCCCTCAGCCTGCGACGAGGCGGACACGCGCGAAGTTGCGCTTACCGACCTGCAGGACGCCTTCGAATCCCGGCGCGAGCACCAGGCCCGCGTCTTCCACCACTTCGCCCGCCACTTTCACCGCCCGCTCCTTGAGCTTGCGGCTGGCTTCGGAATTGCTCGGCGTGATGCCCGCGGCCGTCAGCAGCGCGGCGATGCGGATACCCTCCGCCGGAACGGCCACATCCTTCAGTTCAAGCAGCGACGTGTCGCCTTGCCCGGTGACCACGGCATGCCAGCCGGCGATCGCCCGCTCGGCCTCCGCGGCATCGTGGAAGCGGGTCGCCAACTCGCGTGCCAGGCGCAGCTTGATCTCCCTGGGATTCACCTCGCCCGCAGCCACCACCCGCTTGAGCTGCGCCGCCTCGGCGGCGCTGATATCGAAGCTCAGCAGCTCGATCCAGTCCCACATCAGGTCATCGCCAACCTTCATGGTCTTGGTGACGATGTCGATGGCCGGTTCGGCCACGCCGATGTAGTTGCCCAGCGACTTGGACATCTTGTTGACGCCATCCAGGCCCACCAGCAGGGGCATGGTGAGCACGATCTGCGGCTTCTGGCCGTAGTGCTCCTGCAGGCCGCGCCCCATCAGCAGGTTGAACTTCTGATCGGTGCCGCCGAGCTCGACGTCGGCTTCCAGCGCTACCGAGTCGTAGCCCTGCACCAACGGATAGAGGAATTCGTGAATCGCGATCGACTGCTGGGCGGCGTAGCGCTTGGCGAAATCATCGCGCTCGAGCATGCGGGCAACCGTGTGCTGGCCGGCCAGGCGGATCATGTCGGCGGCGGCCATCTTGCCGAACCACTCGGAATTGAAGCGGACTTCGGTGCGCTCACGATCCAGCACCTTGAATACCTGCTCCTCATAGGTGCGGGCATTGGCCAGCACATCTTCGCGCGAGAGGGGCTTTCGGGTGACGTTCTTGCCGGACGGGTCGCCGATCATCCCCGTGAAATCGCCGATCAGGAAGATCACCTGGTGCCCCAGGTCTTGGAACTGGCGCAGCTTGTTCAGCAAGACCGTATGACCCAAGTGAAGGTCCGGAGCGGTCGGGTCGAAGCCCGCCTTCACGCGCAAGGGCCGGCCCAGCTTCAAGCGGGCCTCCAGGTCTTCGGGCTTGAGGATTTCGTCGGCGCCACGGCCGATCAGGGCAAGAGCTTCAGCGAAGGACACGGGGGAGCAGTTCCAGTCAGGTAGCCCGTGAAGGGCAAGTCAGTGAGGTGAAGTTACCGTTAAAAGAAAGTAAATAGTGATACCAATCAAAAAATCCAATTGACTCAATGGTTTGACGCGAAGTCTTCGCGTGTCTATGGTACGCCGATTGGGGCTTCGCCTTGGCCCCGGGGTGCAACCTTGATGCAAACTCATGGGGGCGGCAACAGCCGCAAGCAACTGTTCCGGGAGCGCCTTGGGGTGCTTCGCGATACCGCGCTCCACCAGCAGGTGAAGCGGCATCTTCCGGAAGGCCGCTGGACGCGCCGCCACTGGATCCACGCCAGCCTCTTCACGACCATCGGCGTAATGATGGCCACCATCGTGCCGGGCTTCTCGAGCGCGATCCAGGCGCCGGTGTCCCAGCCGCG
This sequence comes from Pseudoxanthomonas sp., assembly GCA_047600885.1. Taxonomy (GTDB): domain Bacteria; phylum Pseudomonadota; class Gammaproteobacteria; order Xanthomonadales; family Xanthomonadaceae; genus Pseudoxanthomonas_A. The sequence goes on from JASGKE010000003.1 coordinate 1,820, forward strand.
TAACACCCTCCTGCTTGAATTGCCCGAACTGTCCGCAGCGCGCCAGGCCGGCACGGCCGGCGACAGCTGGCAGGTGGTGCGGGTGAAGCCCGGGCAGACGCTGGGCGCGATCTTCGAAGAGCTGGGCATTCCGGCCGCCACCCTGCACCGCATCCTGGACAACGCTGATGCGAAGAAGGCGCTGACGCGCTTGAAGCCCGGCACCGAGATCGCCTTCGACCTGCCGGTCACCGGCGGCCTGCGCACGCTGCGCTACGACCGCGACCCAAGCCACCGGGTGGAACTGGTCGTCGGCGCGGACAAGGTCACCGAGCGCGTCGTCGCCCGCGAAACCACCACCCGCACCGTGGTGCTGAGTGGCGAAGTCGGCCGTTCGCTCAATCGCTCGGCGCGCAAGGCCGGCCTGACGTCGTCGAACGTCAACTCGCTGACCGACGAGATCTTCAAGTACGACATCGACTTCAACTCCGACCTCGGGCCGGATGACCGCTTCAGCGTCGTGGTTGAGCAGACCTGGCGCGAAGGCGAGCTGATCAGCACCGGTCCGGTGCAGGCCGCCACCTTCACCGTGGACGGCAAGCTGCATTCGGGTTTCCGCTTCACCCGTCCGGGCGGCAAACCGGAGTACTTCACCGCCGCGGGCCGGCCGCTGAAGAAGAGCTTCATCCGCATGCCGATTCCGTACGCGCGCATGAGCTCCAAGTTCGGCGCGCGCCGCCATCCGGTGCTCGGCACGATGCGCATGCACAAGGGCGTGGACTACGCCGCGTCGACGGGCACGCCGATCATGGCCGCCGGTGATGGCCGCGTGCAGTTCGCCGGCTGGCAGGGCGGTTACGGTCGCACCGTCATCCTCGATCACGGCCGTGGCCACACCACGCTGTACGGGCACATGTCGCGGCTCGGCAAGATCAAGCAGGGCCAGCGCATCCCCCAGGGCACGGTGATCGGCTACGTCGGCACGACCGGCCTGTCGACCGGCCCGCACCTGCATTACGAATTCCGCATCAACGGTGTGCACCGCAATCCGCTGTCGGTGACGATGCCGCCGCCGGAACCGCTGTCGGGCGCGCAGCTGGCGGCGTTCCGCACCTACACGTCGAACGCCCTGGCGCGCATCCGTACCGTCGAAGACATCATCTATGCCGATGTCGGCCCCGCGGAAGAGGCGGCCAAGCCCGCCACGACCGTGGCCACCGCCAAGCCTGCGGCCGGCAAGAAGAACGGCAAGGGCTGATCCCGCCGAACATGGCGGGAAGCGAGAAAAGGCGGGACACTGTCCCGCCTTTTTCTTTGCCCGACGACCACGCATGACGACGCCCGCTTCCGCCGAGCCCACGCCTGCCGAGCTCTACCTGGGCCTGATCTCGGGCACCAGCGCCGATGGCATCGATGCCGCCCTGGTCCGGTTCGAGGAAGCCGCGACGGGACTCCGGTGCGAACTGGTCCATGGCCGCACGTTCGCCTGGGATCCGGCATTGCGCACGCAGCTGGTAGCGCTGGGCCAGGGCGCCGACGCCGTGTCGCTGGACGCGCTGGGCTCGCTAGATGGTCGCACTGCGCGCGCCTTCGCCGATGCGGCAACGGACTTGCTGGAAGAAGCCGGCGTGCCCCGCGGCCGCGTACGCGCGCTCGGCTCGCATGGCCAGACGATCCGCCACCGTCCGCATGCCGATCCGCCCTTCACGTGGCAACTCGGCGACGGCAACGTGATCGCCGAACGGAGCGGCATCGATACCGTCGCCGACTTCCGTCGTCGCGATGTCGCCGCAGGCGGGCATGGGGCACCGCTGATGCCGGCCTTCCATGCGGCCCTGCTCGGCTCGCCGCACGAGGATCGCGCGGTCCTCAACCTGGGCGGCATCGGCAATTTCACCCTGCTGCCAGTCGCGGGCGAAGTGCGCGGCTTCGACACAGGTCCGGCGAATGCGCTGATGGACGCCTGGTGCGAGCGCCATACCGGCCAACCCTACGACGCGGGTGGCGCGCTGGCGGCCAGCGGCCACGTGGATGCGGCACTGCTCGCACGCCTGCTGGCGGAACCCTGGTTCGCGCTGCCGCCGCCGAAAAGCACCGGTCGCGAGCAGTTCCATCTGGACTGGCTGCAGGCTCGCCTGGGCGAAGCGCCGCTCTCGCCAGCGGACGTGCAGGCCACGCTGTTGGAGCTCACCGCACGCACCGTGGCGGACGCGCTGCAGATGACGCAGCCGGACACCCGCCGCGTGCTGGTTTGCGGCGGCGGCGTGCACAACGCCGCGCTGATGGTGCGGTTGGCGGCGCACCTGCCGCAGGCCGTGGTGGAGTCCACGGCGGCGCACGGACTGGACCCGGATTACGTGGAAGCGATGGGATTCGCCTGGCTGGCGCGCGAAACGCTGGCGGGTCGCTCGGGCAACCTGCCTGCGGTGACAGGCGCAGCTGGGCGCCGCGTGCTGGGCACGGTGTTCCCGGCCTAGAAGCCCTTGCCGGATGGCACGTCCTTCAATGCGCTGATCGCATCGGCCAGTGCGTTGACCTCACGGTCGCTCAAGCCGCCACGGACTTCGGCCTCGCAGACGAACAGGCCCTGCTCCAGCAGATTGAAGATGGTGTCGTGGACGGTCCAGCCGCGCGCCTGGGACACGCGCCGAATGCGCTCGGCCAGGATCGGGTCCACGTCCTTCAGCACGATGTCGGTCATTGCTCCGCCCCTAACGCTCCCCATCGACAACTTTAACGCACCGCGGATGCCGCGTCGGCTATCCGGTTTGTGGCTGTCGCGCGCGCAGTCGGCGCGACAGCCACAGGCACAGCAGAAGCGCTGGCAACCCTGCGAGCGCTGTCCCCAGGAAGAACAAGGCGTACCCCTCGATCAGGGTGCGGCCGACCGCCAGATACTCGACCGCGACACCGGAAAAGCCTTTGAGCATCTTCCCCAGCAAGGCATAGAACGAACTGAGTAGCGCATATTGAGTCGCGGTGTACCCGATGCTCGTCAGGCTGGACATGTACGCAACGAGTGCCGTCCCCGCGAAGCCGGTCGCGAAACCATCGATCGCCATCGCCGACACGAAAACCGTGGGGTCGCCATGGGCGTAGGCAACCCAGCTGAACGCCGCATTGGATCCAGGCCCAAGGACGGCCCCCGCGAGCAGGGTCGGCGCGAAGCCGAAGCGCACGGCACTGATGCCCGCGGCAGCGATACCGATCAGGGATGAGATCAGGCCCACGGAAGCTCGCACCTCACCCACGAACTCCTTGCTGAGGCCGATGTCCGCATAGAACGGATTGTTCATCGGGCCCATCACGAAGTCGGGCAGCCGATAGAGGCTGATCGCCGCCAGCATCAGCAGTGCCCACTTGCCATGGACTTTGAAGAACGCGACGAAGGGTCCGATGATCGCGTCCCAAAGACCCGATATCGTCCACAAGGGTTCAGAATGCCCCACCGCCGCCAATTGGGTCGCGGCCGGCTCGCGCGCCAGAAACAGCGCTGAGAACATGCCTACGCCCATCAGTGCGGCCATCATCCAGTAGGACATGGCCCAGCCCACATAGGTGGCCAGGATGAGGATCAGCGCGTCGGTCACCAGCAGCGCTGTGCGATAGCCGAACTGGGTGCCGGAGGTAAGGAGGCCTAACTCTTCGGTGTTGTTGGCGATCTCGATGCGCCAGGCGTCGATGACGATGTCCTGGGTGGCGGAAGCGAATGCCGCGATCAACGCAAGCACGGCGAAGACCACCAGTCCGCCCTGCGGCTGCACGATGGCCATGCCGGCCAGGCCCGCGGCCACCACGATCTGCGACAACAGCATCCAACCGCGGCGGCGCCCCAGCCGCCCCAGCAGCGGTACGTCGGTCTTGTCGATGATCGGCGCCCAGAGGAACTTCAGCGTGTATGCCAATCCCACCCAGGACAGGAACCCGATAGCGGACAGCTCGCTGCCGTTCTCGCGCATCCAGTAACCCATGGTGTTGCCCACGAGGTACAACGGCAGGCCCGACGAGAACCCGAGCAATAGCATCGCCAGCACCTTGGGCTGGCGCAGATTGAGCAGTACGTTCTGCCAGGGCTTGCGGGACGACGGCGCGGCAGTCGAGGTCATCAGGTGAAATCCACCGTGAAAGGCGCGTGGTCGGAGAAGCGCTGCTCGCGGTAGATCGAGCAGGCCTTGAGGCGGTCACGCAGTGAGGGGGTGACGAACTGGTAGTCGATCCGCCATCCCACGTTGTTGGCGCGCGCTGCACCACGGTTGCTCCACCAGGTGTAATCCTGGCCTTCGGGCTGCAGCACGCGGTAGGCATCGACCCAGCCGCCGTCGTCCACGCACATCCCGTTCAACCAGTCCCGCTCCGGCGGCAGGCAGCCGGAATTCTTCTGGTTGCTGGTCCAGTTCTTGATGTCCAGCCGGCTGCGCACGATGTTCCAGTCGCCGCACAGCACGTAATGGCGGCCGCTGCGGCGCCATTCGTCCAGCACCGGCGCCAGCCAGTCCATCACCTTGAACTTGAAGCCCTGGCGCTCATCGCCCGAGGAGCCCGAGGGGATGTAGAACGAAACCACGCTCAGGTTGCCGAAGCGCGCCTCGATGTACCTCCCTTCCTCGTCGAACGGCGCCCAGCCCAGCGCGGTGCGTACTTCATCGGGCTCGCGCTTGGCGTAGATCGCCACGCCGCTGTAGCCCTTCTTCGTGGTGGCGTCGCGGAACCAGGCCTTGTAACCGGCCGGGAGGAATTCGGGACCGGCAAGCTGGTGTTCCTGCGCCTTGGTCTCCTGCACGCAGAGGACATCGGCGCCCTGCCCGGCGAACCAGTCGAAGAACCCCTTGCTGGCGGCCGAGCGCAGGCCGTTGGCGTTGAAGCTGATGATGCGCATGTGCACTACGTTCGTCGGAAACCGGGCAAGCGTACCCGAACCGGCACCCTCACCGCGCGACGTGCACGCGAGGGCGGTTATCCTGTCCCCATCCTGTTCAGCCCCCGTGCCCATGTCCGACCACCGCGCCCGTTTCCTCCAGCTCGCACTGCATGCGCAGGCCCTGCGCTTCGGCCAGTTCACGCTGAAGTCGGGGCGGCAGAGCCCATACTTCTTCAACGCCGGCCGTTTCGACAGCGGCGCCCGCCTGGCCGGGCTGGCGGCCTGTTATGCCGACGCGGTGGAAGAGGCGGGACTCCAGTTCGACCTGCTGTTCGGGCCGGCGTACAAGGGCATCCCGCTGGCGACGGCGCTGGCCTGCGAATTCGCCCGTCGCGGACGCGACCTCCCGGTGGCGTTCAACCGCAAGGAGGCCAAGGACCACGGCGAAGGCGGCCTGCTGATCGGCGCGCCGCTGGAAGACCGGCGCGTGCTGATCGTTGACGACGTGATCACCGCCGGCACCGCGATCCGCGAAGCCCTGGGTCTGATCCGCGCAGGCGGCGGACAGCCGGCGGGGATCGTGGTCGCGCTGGACCGCCAGGAAGTCCTGGGCGATCCCGCCTCGGGCACCCCGCGCCGGTCGGCGGCGCAATCCGTCGCCGAGGAGACCGGCGTGCCCGTGGTGGCGGTCGCCAGCCTGCATGACCTGCTTGATTTTGCCGGCGAAAGCGCCGACCTTGTCCACCATCGCGACGACCTGCTGGCCTACCGGGCCCGCTACGGCAGCGCGTCCCAGGACTGATGCAGCAGGGGGCTGTCATGATTGTCCGTACCTCCGCCTTCGTCGCGCTTGCGTTGCTTGCGGCAGCGCCCTTGGTGCATGCGCAGACCAAGGGAAAATCCGCAGCGCCCGCCAACAAGAAACTCTTCTGCTGGGAAGAGAAAGGGCAGCGCGTGTGCAGCGATGCGCTGCCTGCCGACGCAGTGAATGCCGCCCGCGAAGAAATCAGTGCGACCAGCGGCCTGCGCACGGGCGAGGTAGGCCGCGCGATGAACGAAGAAGAGCGTGCGCAAGCGGCCATCGAGGCCCAGCAACGCCAGATGGATGCTGCCGCCGCCGAAACCCGGCGCCGGACCGACGCGGCGATGCTGCTGTCCTATCGCAATGAGGACGACCTGCGTCGCGTGTTCAACGAACGCGTCGCCATCGTCGACAACAACGTCCGCACGGCGCGCTACAACGCCATCAGCCTGCGTGAAGGCCTGGTCACCCTCCTGCAGACGGCCGGCAACCAGGAACTGGCGGGGAGACCCGTGGCGACCGGGCTTGCCATGAGTATCCGCCAGCGCCATGCTGAATTGGTGCGGACGCGTCGGCTGCAGCACAGTTTTGAAAGCCAGCGCGCTGAGTTGGACGTCGAGATCACCGACATCATGCAGCGCTACCGCGCAATGAAGGGTGTCAGCCCGGATGTGGTCGAAGACGCGGCGGGGCAGGCCCCGGCACCCACCCGCAACTGACGCTGAGAACGACGACGCCGGGACATGCCCGGCGTCGCTCGCTGCGCACAACGTCCTTTGTCAGAACGTCATCGTCAGTTCCGGCGCAAGCGCCTGCAGGCGCGTGCGGAACTCCGTCTTGATGCGCTCCAGCGCCTCCGTGTTGTCGGCTTCGAACCGAAGGACCAGGATCGGCGTGGTGTTGGACGCGCGCACCAGCCCCCAGCCGTCGTCCCAGTCGGCGCGCAAGCCGTCGATGGTCGACAGCCGTGCGCCTTCGAACTCCGCGCCGTCTACGAACCGGGCGACGATCTCGTGCGGCGTGCCTTCGACGACGTCCACCTTGATCTCCGGCGTCGACACGCCGTTGGGCAGGGCGGCGAGGACCTCGGAGGGCGGTTCGGACCGGTTCGCCAGGATCTCCAGCAGGCGCGCCGCCGAGTACAGGCCATCATCGAACCCGTACCATCGCTCCTGGAAGAAGAAGTGGCCGCTCATCTCGCCAGCCAGTTCCGCGCCGCTCTCGCGCATTTTCGCCTTGATCAGCGAATGCCCGGTCTTCCACATCATCGGCGTACCGCCATGGCGGAGCACCCAACCCTGCAGCTTCCCGGTGCACTTCACGTCGTAGATGATCAGCGCGCCGGGGTTGCGCTCCAGCACGTCAGCCGCGAACAGCATCAACAGGCGGTCCGGGAAGATGACCTCGCCTTCGCGCGTCACCACACCCAGGCGATCGCCGTCGCCGTCGAACGCCAGGCCTATGTCGGCATCGAAACGCTTCACCGTCTGGATCAGGTCTTCCAGGTTGTGGGGCTCACTGGGGTCCGGGTGATGGTTCGGGAACGTGCCGTCGACCTCGCAGTACAGCGGGATCACTTCGGCGCCGATGGCTTCCAGCAGCGGCGGGGCGATGTCGCCGGCCACGCCATTGCCGGCGTCCACGACCACCTTCAACGGCCGCTCCAGCTGCACGTCGTCGGCGATGCGCTGGATGTAGTCGGCCGAGATGTCGCGCTGCTGCAGATCCCCCGGCACGTTGGCGACATGCAGCCGGTTGTCACGGATGCGCTCGTATAGGTCGGTGATGGCGTCGCCGGACAACGTCTGCCCGCCGACCACGATCTTGAAGCCGTTGTAGTCCGGCGGATTGTGGCTGCCGGTCAGCGCCACGCAGCTGCCCGCACGCAGGTGATAGGCGCCGTAGTAGACCACCGGCGTGGGCGCCAGGCCGATGTCGATGACGTTGCGGCCGGCCTTGCGCAGGCCACTGACGAGCCCGCCGATCAAGTCCGGGCCCGACAGTCGGCCATCGCGGCCGACGACGATGTCGGCCAGATCCTCGTCGCGCATCACCGAACCGATCGCCAGGCCGATCAGTTCGGCCACTTCGATGCTGAGCGTCTTGCCCACGATTCCGCGGATGTCATAGGCACGGAAGATGCCTGGATCGACGTCCACCGTCGTGTGGGCAGGTCGTGCGCCCTCTGCGCGCTCGCCGACCTCGCGTGCGGCCACGGGCATCGGCGGGGGCTCGCGCAGGAGCGCCTCGCCGAGCGTGGGCTCATCGCCTTCCAGGCCGTCCGTCTTCTTCCTGCCCAGGGCCGGCAGCCGGATGCCGCCGCGGGCCACCAGCAGCGCCACGATCGCAAGGACGGCGAGCAGGCCTGCGACGACCATGGCCGGAATCGCCCCAAGCCCGAGGGGGCCGGGCTCGCTATCGGGCACGGCCGTCGCCACGCGCAGTCCGGTCTTGCCGACGACGTGGGCCATGCGCTCAGCGGCGTCCTGCAGGCTGCTGTTGCCGCGCTCGCGTACGCTGAAGCCACCCTGGCGCAAGGCGAGGTAACCACCCGGTGGCGCCTGCACCGCATCGAATCCTGTCGCCAGTTGCTTCAACGGCAGCCGTGCATACACCACACCTTGAGGCACCGACGCGGCCAAGCCAAACACGGTGACTTTGCCGTCCCTCAGCACGCGTGCCGCTACTTGGTCGCCCTGCATCGCCGCTTCCAGCAACGCCAACTTGCTGTAGCCGAAGGCCGATGCGTCCTCGTAGGCGGCTTCCAGATTCGCCTCCAGGATCTCGACGGACTCGACGCCCGTCCACCCCTCACGCAGCGCGGCCGTAGCCTTGGCCGTATCGCCTGCGGCGAGGGCAGCCTTCACCGGCTCGGACGCCAGGCGCTGGGACAGCTCTTTGCTGTGCATGTCGTGGGCGCGCTGGACGGCCGAAACGGCAGCGTCACGCGCGCGCTCCATGTCGGTCAGCAGTTGCGCCTCACGCCACTGCCGCACTCCGCTCCAGCCCAGCAGGCCAGCCAGCAGGATCAATAGCAAAGCCAGCATGGGCAGCGCACGCTGCAGGTCGCCCACGGGCATGCGCGCACGGCGCTCGTTCGTCGCGTTCATCGGCTCGTCCCCTGTCATCGCACGCCGGTGTGGCCGAAGCCACCCGTCCCCCGTGCGCTGTCGGCGAAAGTATCCACCACTTGCAGCTCCACGCGCACCACCGGCAGCACCATAACTTGGGCGATGCGGTCGCCGGGCTGGATGGTGAACGCCTCGTGGCCCCGGTTCCACACGCTGATCAGCAGCGGGCCCTGGTAGTCGGCATCGATCAGGCCGGTGCCGTTGCCCAGCACGATGCCGTGGCGATGGCCCAGGCCTGAGCGCGGCAGCACCACGGCGCACAGGTGGGGGTCGCCCAGGTGCAGGGCGATGCCGCTGGGCACGAGGGCGGCATCGCCGGGCTCCAGCACCAGCGGCGCGTCCAGCGCGGCGCGCAGGTCCATGCCCGCACTGGCTTCGGTGGCGTAGGCCGGCAGCGGCCATGCGTCGCCGAAGCGGGGATCCAGCAGCTTCACCTCCACCGCGCGGGATGCGCTCATGCGTTCAGTCGCTCCACGATCAGATCGATCAGTTCGTCGGCCAGATGGGTCTTGGGGGCGGTCGCGAAGCTGCGCTCGCCATCCTTCCAGTAAGCGGTCATTGCGTTCTGGTCGCTTTCGAAGCCACCGTCGGCGATGCCAACCCTGTTGGCCACGATCATGTCCAGCCGCTTGGCTTCCAGCTTCTTGCGCGCGTAGTCGGCGACGTTGTTGGTCTCCGCAGCAAAGCCGACTACCAGCTTCAGGGACTGGGTCTGCGCGGCGACCTTGGCGAGGATGTCGGGCGTACGCACCAGGTCCAGCGCCAGCGATTCGCTGGATTTCTTGATCTTGTTGGCCGCCGGCTCGCGCGGCGTGTAATCGGCCACGGCCGCGGCACCGATGTAGATGTCGGCAGGCAGGGCGGCGAACACGGCGTCGTGCATCTGCGCGGCCGAGCGGACATCGACCCGGGTCACGCCAGCCGGCGTGGGTAAGTGGACGGGACCGGCTACCAGGGTGACACGCGCACCGCGACGGGCGGCGCTGGCGGCGACCGCGAAGCCCATCTTGCCGCTGCTGCGATTGCCCAAGTAGCGCACCGGATCCAGATCTTCGTAAGTCGGGCCGGCGCTGACGACGACGTTCAGTCCCGCGAGGTCTTGCGGGCCCGCATTCGCAGTGCCAGCGGCGTTGATGAGCGCAGCGACGATCTCCTCCGGCTCGGCCAAGCGGCCGGGGCCGGACTCGCCCTCGGCCAGGGGGCCATCGTTCGGTCCCACCACCTGCACGCCACGCTCGCGCAGCGTCGCCAGATTGGCCTGGGTGGCGGGGTGCAGCCACATCCGGTGGTTCATCGCCGGGGCCAGGGTCAGCGGGGCGGTGGTCGCCAGGCAGAGCGTGGTAACCAGGTCATCGGCCATGCCATGCGCCAGGCGGGCCATGAGGTCGGCCGTGGCTGGCGCGATGATCACGCGATCGGCCCAGCGCGCCAGCTCGATGTGCCCCATCGCCTGCTCGGCGGCGCTGTCCCACAACGTGGTGCGGGTCGGGTGGCCCGACAGGGCCTGGAAGCTCAGTGGCGTGACGAACTGCTGCGCCCCCGATGTCATCGCGACCTGCACGTCCGCGCCGGCGTCGCGCAAGCGGCGCACCAGTTCCAACGCCTTGTAGGCGGCGATGCCGCCTCCCACGCACAGCAGCAGGCGTTGCCCCGCCAGACCCGATGTCTTGTCCGCTCCGCTCACGTCGGCCCATTCCTACGTCGATTCAGGCGATTAGCTTAACCGAACGCCCCGTGATGCCCGATGCATGCCGGCGCCCCCGCGCAGGAAGCTGGGGACATGCAGATCCGCGATTGGCCAGCCGACGAACGTCCCCGCGAGAAGTTGCTGAGCCGGGGTGCCGGTTCCCTGAGTGATGCCGAACTGCTCGCGCTCTTCCTGGGGTCCGGATTGCGCGGACGCGATGCGGTGGCGACCGCCCGCGAACTGCTCGCCGCCCACGGCCCCCTGCGCCGGTTGCTGGAACGCCCGCCGGCTGACCTGCTGACGCTTCCTGCGGTGGGGCCCGCACGGGCCTGCGCGCTGGCGGCGGCGCTCGAGCTGGCCAACCGCCTGCTCATGGCCACGCTGGAACGCGGCGAATCCGTCGGCGACCCGGCTGCGGCGGGGCGCTATTTCGCCCAGCGCCTGCGCGGTCGGCGCCACGAGGTCTTTGCCGCGCTCTTCCTCGACACCCGCCACCGGGTCTTGGCCTTCGAGGAGCTGTTCCAGGGCTCCGTGGACAGCGCGGAAGTCCATCCGCGCGAGGTCGCCCGCCGCGCGCTCGCCTTCAATGCCTCCGCGCTGATCGTCGGGCACAACCACCCCTCCGGCTGCGCCGAGCCTTCCGCTGCCGACCGGGCGGTGACGGTGCGCCTGAAGCAGGCCCTCGCGCTGGTGGACGTGCGCCTGCTGGACCATTTCATCGTCGGGGACGGGCCGCCCCAGTCGATGGCGGCGCGCGGCTGGGTGTGAGGTGGCGTGGCCCGGCGAAGGGCCCAGCTGAACCAGCCACAGCCCACGTCTGCGCCGGGAAAACCTAGAATAGGCGGTTCCCACGCAACACGACGGTCCTCCGTGAAAGCTTCCCTCCGCGCCTTGATCGCCCAGGGCATCGACGCCCTGCGTTCTGCCGGCACCCTGCCGGCCGACGCCGCCACGCCCGATTTCGTGGTCGAGCGCCCCAAGACCCGCGAGCACGGCGACTTCGCCACCAACGCGGCGATGCTGCTGGCCAAGGCCGCGCGCAGCAATCCGCGCGCGATCGCCACTGCCCTCGTCGAGGCCCTGCCGGCCAGCGACGATGTCGCCAAGGTCGAGATCGCCGGCCCGGGCTTCATCAACTTCCACCTGACCCCTGGCGCCTACCAGCGCGAAGTGGCCACGGCGCTGGCGCAGGGCGCCGCTTACGGTCGCAACGAGAGCGGCCAGGGCCGCACGGTGGGCGTGGAATACGTGTCGGCCAACCCGACCGGCCCGCTGCACGTCGGCCATGGCCGCGCCGGCGCCATCGGCGACTGCATTGCCCGCGTGCTGGCCGCCAATGGCTGGAATGCAAAGCGCGAGTTCTATTACAACGACGCCGGCGTGCAGATCGACAACCTGGCCAAGTCCACCCAGGCGCGCGCACGCGGCGTGGTGCCCGACGGCGAAGGCTGGCCGGAAGACGGCTACCGCGGCGACTACATCGCCGATGTGGCGCAGGCTTACCTCGCCGGCGACTCGGTCGAGGTCGAGGGCCACGTCGTCACCGGCGAGAAGGACCCGGACAACCTCGACGCCATCCGTCGCTTCGCCGTGGCCTACCTGCGCCGCGAGCAGAACCTGGACCTGGCCGCGTTCGGCGTCTCGTTCGACCGCTATTTCCTGGAAAGCTCGCTGTATGCCGACCAGAAGGTCGAGGAAACCGTGCGCAAGCTGGTCGCCTCGGGCCACACGTACGAAGAAGGCGGCGCGCTGTGGCTGAAGTCGACCGACTTCGGCGACGACAAGGACCGCGTGATGCGCAAGTCCGACGGCAGCTACACCTATTTCGTGCCGGACGTGGCCTACCACATGTCGAAGTGGCAGCGCGGCTATGAACGCGCGATCACCGAACTGGGCGCCGACCACCACGGCTCGCTGGCCCGCGTGAAAGCCGGCCTGCAGGCACTGGGCGAAGGCATCCCGCAGGGCTATCCGGAGTACGTGCTGCACCAGATGGTCACGGTGATGCGCGGTGGCGAGGAAGTGAAGCTGTCCAAGCGTGCCGGTAGCTACTTCACCCTGCGCGACCTGATCGAGGAAACCAGCGCCGATGCCACGCGCTGGTTCCTGATCGCGCGCAAGCCCGACTCGCAGCTGACGTTCGACATCGACCTCGCCCGCCAGCAGAGCAACGACAACCCGGTGTTCTACGTGCAGTACGCGCATGCCCGCGTGTGCAGCTTGCTGCGCCAGGCCGGCGAGAAGGGCTACACCTACGACGCGGCGAACGGCCTGGCGAACCTGACGCGACTGGACGACGAGACCTCGCAGCTGCTGATGGTGGAGTTGTCGCGTTATCCGGAAGTGGTCGAAGCCGCCGGCGAGTCGCTGGAGCCGCACGTCGTGGCGCAATACCTGCGCGAGTTGGCCTATGCTTTCCACACGTGGTACGCCGGCACGCCGGTGCTGGTGGACGATGCCACGGCGCGCGATGCGCGCCTGGCCCTGGCCCTGGCGGTGCGCCAGGCGCTGGCCAACGGACTGGACCTGTTGGGCGTCAGCGCGCCCGAAAAGATGTAAGCGGAGAAGCAGTACATGGCAGCAAGACGCGGCAAGAACCAGGCCACCCGTAATTCCGGTCACGCGACACCCGCCTGGGTGTGGCTGGTCCTGGGCCTGTTGATCGGCCTGGCGGTGTATTTCGTCGTGCCCGGCTTCGGCAAGAAGGACGGCGACGGCTTCTTCCGGCCGCAGCCCAATCCGGATGCCCAACCCGCCCCGATCGATAGCGCGGATGTGGAAGCCGTGGTACCCGACGCGCCGGTCGCCGACACCGCGACATCGCCCGCGGCAGGCGACGCCGGCAAGGAAACGCAATACGACTTCTACACGCTGCTGCCGGGCAAGGAAGTGCAGATGTCGGACGCCGAACTCGCGGCCAGCGCGCGCGAGGAGGAAGCCCGCAAGGCGCGCGCCGCATTGAACGGCCAGTCGCCGGCCACCGTGCCGGCACCGCCCGGCAACGACACTGCACAGCCTGCACCGATCGACGAGGCCCCCGCGCCTCGCGCGACGACCGACACGCCGCGCACCGCCGATGCCGTACCGGCCCCCAAGCCCGCCGCGACCGTGGCGAGCGCGGACACCGGTGCCCGCTACATCCTGCAGGCCGGCGCGTTCGGCGCGTCCGGCGATGCCGAGGCGACGAAGGCGAAGATCGCCATGCTCGGCCTGAGCGCGCGCGTGGAGTCGGCGCAGATCAACGGCAAGACCGTGTACCGCGTGCGCATGGGCCCGTACGGCACGGCGAGCGAACTGGCCGAAGCCAAGCAGAAGCTCGCCAGCGGTGGCCTGCCGGCGATGGCGGTGAAGGCGCAGTGAGCCGCCTTCGCCCCTGGCAGCGCATGGCGCTCGCCACGGTGACAGTGCTGGTGGCGCTGCTGGCCGGCGATGCGCTTGTCCAGCGCATGTTGCCGCCGTCCTGGTCCTGGATGGCAATGACGCCCTTGGGACCGATCGCGCCCATCAGCTACCTCGTCTCGGCTGCCTCCATGACGCTGGGCGGCGCCATCGCCGGGCGTCGCTTCCTGATCGTCGCCATGGGACTTTCGTTGGCCAGTTGGGTCATCGCGCTTGTGGTCGTCGGCAACATGCAGACGCATGTGGGCGCTCCCCACCACCCGATTCCCGGGATGCTCGCCAGTAATGCCTTCAGCATCCTGCTGTCGCTGGCCGCTGCTGCCCTTGGCGCACATGCTGGCGCCCGCTGGCTTGAAAGACGCCAGGCGCCTGCATCCCCCTGAATGCATCCTCCCCACACGTTGCAACAGGATCGACCATGACCCGCACTGCCCTCATCACCGGCGCCACGTCAGGCTTCGGAGCCGCTGCCGTCCGCCGCTTCGTAGCCGCCGGCTGGCGCGTCATCGCCACCGGACGCCGCGCCGACCGCCTGCAGGGGCTGGTCGACGAATTCGGCGCGGCGCACGTCCATGCCTCCGCCTTCGATGTACGCGACGAAGCCGCGCTGGACGCCGCGCTTGATGCCTTGCCGGAGGCGTTCCGCGGCATCGATCTGCTGGTCAACAACGCGGGTCTGGCCCTGGGCACGGCGCCCGCGCAGCAGGCGTCGCTGGACGATTGGCGCACGATGATCGAAACCAACGTGCTGGCGCTGGTGACCGTCACCCGCCGACTGCTGCCGCTGCTGGTCGAACGCAAGGGCGCGGTCATCAACATCGGCTCGATCGCCGGCAGCTACCCGTATCCGGGCGGTAACACGTATGGCGGTACCAAGGCGTTTGTACGCCAATTCTCGCTGGGCCTGCGCAGCGACCTGCACGGCACAGGCGTGCGCGTGACCGATATCGAGCCGGGTATGGCCGAAACCGAATTCACCCTGGTGCGCACGCACGGCGACCAGGCCGCGTCCGACAAGCTGTATGCCGGCGCGCAACCGATGACCGCCGAGGACATCGCCGAACAGATCTTCTACGTCGCCACGCTGCCGCCGCACCTCAACATCAACCGGCTGGAGATCATGCCGGTGACGCAGTCGTTCGCGGGCTTCCAGGTCGCGCGCGGCTGACGCGCGCTCACCCCAGCGGTTCGTCCGACAGGTAGGTGTAGCCGGTCAAACCGGCTTCCAGCGCCTCGGACAGCGCGACGGATTCGGCGGCAGACAGGTGCGCTTCTTCCACCCGGGTGCGGTACGCCGCGCGCAGGTCGTCCAGCTTGTAGCCCACGTAGTCGAGCATCACGTCTGTGGTGTCGCCGCGGCGCTGCTGTGTGAGCAGGTAACCGGTGCCGGCATCGGCGCTGACTTCCACCGCGTCGGTGTCGCCGAACAGGTTGTGGATGTCGCCGAGGATCTCCTGGTAGGCACCCACCAGGAAGATGCCCAGCCGGTAGCTCTCGCCGGGCTTCATCGCATGCAGCGGCAGCGAGGAATCCAGCCCCTCGTTCTCCACGTAGGTGTCGATCATGCCGTCCGAATCGCAGGTCATGTCGGCGATCACGCCGCGACGCTGCGGCGCCTCGTCCAGGCGCTCGATCGGCACGATCGGGAACACCTGGTCGATCGCCCACACGTCCGGGATGGACTCGAACACGCTGAAGTTGACGAAGTACTTGTCGACCAGGCGCTCGTTCAGTTCGTCCAGCAGGTCGCGGTGGCTGCGCTCGTCGCTGCTCAGGCGGCCGCGCACGGCATGCGCGATGGCATAGAACAGATCGTCGATGCGCGCGCGGTGGACCAGGTCGATCTGGCCCAGCGCGTACAGCGACAGGCCTTCGCTGTGGTGGTGCTGCGCTTCGTGGAAGAGCTCCACGGCCGGGCGCGTATCGAGCTCGTCGTGGATCTCGCGCAGGTGGCGGATCACCGCCGGCTCGTCATCGTGCGCGGGCGGCACGCGGCCTTCCGGTGCCTGCTCGACTTCGGACACGTTGACCACCAGCACGGCATGGTGCGCAGTCATGGCGCGGCCGCATTCGGTGACGATGCGCGGCGGCACCAACCCGTTCTGCTCGCAGGCTTCGGCCAGCGGCTGCACGATGTTGCTGGCGTACTGGCCGATGCCGTAGTTGATCGAGCAGTAGCTGCGCGAACGCGTGCCTTCGTAGTCGATGCCCAGGCCGCCGCCAACGTCCACGTGGCTGATGATCGCGCCCAGCTTCGACAGCTCGACGAAATAGCGGGTCGCCTCGCGCATGCCATTGGCGATGTCGCGCACGTTGCTGATCTGCGAGCCCATGTGGAAGTGCAGCAGGTTCAGCGTGTCCTGCAGGCCGGCCTCGCGCAATTGCTTCCACAGGTCCAGCACCTGGCGCGGTGACAGGCCGAACTTGGCTTTGTCGCCGCCGCTGTTCTGCCACTTGCCCGCGCCCAGCGTGGCCAGGCGCATGCGCACGCCCAGGCCGGGCTTCACGCCCAGCTTGCGGGACTCTTCGATGACCAGCGCCAGCTCGGACGGCTTCTCGATGACGATGAAGGTCTGCAGGCCCAGCTTGCGGCCGATCAGCGCCAGGCGGATGTACTCGCGGTCCTTGTAGCCGTTGCAGACGATCAGGCCACCCGGGCGCGACAGCGCCAGCACGGCCATCAGCTCGGGCTTGCTGCCGGCCTCGAGGCCGAAGCCCTCGCCGGCGTGCGACGCCAGCGTGCCGGCGACGCCGCGGTGCTGGTTGACCTTGATCGGGTAGACCGCGGTGTAACCGCCCGGGTAGTCCCACTCGGCCTGCGCCTGCGCGAACGCGGCCTGCAGCTTGCCGAGGCGGTCGCCCAGGATGTCCGGGAACCTCACCAGCAGCGGCAGCTTGGCGCCCTGCGCGCGGGCGGCGTCGACGACCTCCGGCAGCGGAACCAGCGGCCCCTGCGTACCCTTGGGTGAGACGACGATGCGGCCGGCGGCGTCCACGTCGAAATACCCTTCCGCCCAGTGCGGAATGGAGTAGGTCGTGCGGGCGCGGTCGGTAGACCAGGACATGGCGGTTTCCAGGGGGATGCGAACGGAGGCGCATTCTACAGGCTGCGGTCACATGGGTCCGTTACAATGCGCCCCCGCAGCGGCAGGCCCTGCCGCCGTTGACTTTCCCTTCATGCAGGACCGCCCCATGACCGCCAACGACACCTGGTTCATCGAACACTTCGACCACACCGGCTCGGCCATCGGCTTCCGCACCACCGGCAAGCTGGACGAGGTGCAGTCGCCGTTCCAGAAGATCGAGATCTACGACAGCACCGATTGGGGCAAGTTGATGGTGATCGATGGCGCGATGATGCTGACCACGCGCGACAACTTCTTCTACCACGAGATGATCAGCCATCCGGTGCTGTTCACCCACGCAGCGCCGAAGCGCGTGGTGATCATCGGCGGTGGCGACTGCGGCACCCTGCGCGAGGTGCTGAAGCATCCGGGCGTGGAGAAGGCCACGCAGTGCGACATCGACGAGCAGGTCACGCGCATGGCGGAGAAGTATTTCCCCGAGCTGTGCGAATCGAACGACGACCCGCGTGCCGAACTGTTGTTCGACGACGGCGTGGCCTACATGGCCAACTGCGCGCCGGGCAGCGTCGACGTGGTCATCGTCGACTCGACCGATCCGGTGGGTCCGGCCGAAGGCCTGTTCAACAAGGCGTTCTTCGAGAGCTGCTTCCGTGCGCTGAAGCCGGAAGGCCTGCTGGTGCAACAGTCCGAATCGCCGCTGGCGCTGCTGGACCTGATCAAGGACATGCGCGCGGAGATGGGCAAAGCCGGCTTCCAGTCGTTCAAGACGCTGCCGTTCCCGCAGCCGTGCTACCCCACCGGCTGGTGGAGCGTGACGGTCGCCAGCAAGCAGGCCGGTTTCGACTTCGCCTTCCGCCAGGCCGACGCCACTGCCAAGCCGTTCGACACGCTGTATTACACCGCGCACCTGCATACGGGCGTGCTGGTGGCACCGCCGTTCGTGGCGAAGGCGCTGGGCGAGTAAGCCCCGCCGTACGGTACAAAGAGAAGGCCTCGCACTGCGGGGCCTTTTTTATTGGGCGGGCTCTTCTCAGGGACCCAGGGTTTGCCAGCGCGGCACGTCGTGCTGGCGTGCCTGATAGGCCATGGAGGACGCCGTGATTACGCCGAACAGAAGGCCTGTCACGGCAGATACGGTCGCCATCATCGCGAATGGCCGATCCTGCCAGAACCACAGGATCAACCACATCACCAGCCCCCAGAACACGGCGAAAAACACGCCGATCATCACGACGTTGGCGATGAAGCCATTCATGTGCGGGGGCGGTACCTGGACGCCCATCTTCCAGAAAAGCCGGAACATGGGCGGCGCATACGTGCTGCGTCGCATGCCGGTCGCTTCCAGATGCTCGAGCGCTTTCGTCAGGCGGCTCTCGAACTCGCTGCGCGTCATGATCGGGAACCCTCAGAGAGCATCCGCATCGAGTTCGCCGGTGCGGATCCGCACCACGCGCTCCAGGTCGTAGACGAACACCTTGCCGTCGCCGATCTTGCCGGTGCCGGCGGCTTTCACGATGGCTTCGACCACCTGCTCGGCTTGGTCGTCGGTGACGGCGACTTCCAGCTTCACCTTCGGCAGGAAATCCACCACGTACTCGGCGCCGCGGTAGAGCTCGGTATGGCCCTTCTGGCGCCCGAAGCCCTTCACCTCGGTGACCGTGATGCCTGCGATCCCGGCGTCGGCCAGTGCTTCGCGCACATCGTCCAGCTTGAACGGCTTGATGATGGCCATGACCATTTTCATGCAGCTTCCTCCCGTCGGTGCTGCATGCAGGATAACGCGACGCGCCCTCGCGCGGTTGCGGCACGGGGGCGTCTCGCGGTTCAATGTGGCCCTCGCCGCTCGGACATTTCCGACAACACCGCGCTGCGAACGCCGATGGCCCGCCACCTGCGGCGCTCGCAAGCTCGGTGCTCAGCCGGAGACCCGCCATGATCGACCTCAACCACATCGACGACCTCGCCCGCCGCCTCAGCCAACTGGTGCCGCCCGGCCTGCGTGATTCGCAGGAAGAGCTGCAGCAGACCTTCAAGTCGGCCCTGCAGGCCGGCCTGGCCAAGCTGGACCTGGTGACGCGCGAGGAGTTCGACGTTCAGCAGGCCGTGCTGCTGCGCACCCGCGAGAAGCTGGAAACCCTGGAACGCACCGTCGCCACGCTGGAAGCCCAGCTGGCCGACAAGTCCGCCCAGTCCTGAGCCCGCCGCCATGAGTCTGGCCCTGGTGCACAGCCGGGCACGGGCGGGTGTGTCCGCGCCTCCGGTACGGGTGGAAGTGCACCTGTCCGGCGGCCTGCCGTCCACCCAGATCGTCGGCCTGCCGGAAGCGGCCGTGCGCGAGGCGCGCGATCGCGTGCGCGCCGCCATCCTCTGCGCGCAGTTCGAGTTCCCGGCCCGCCGCATCACCGTCAATCTCGCGCCGGCCGACCTGCCCAAGGACGGCGGCCGGTTCGATCTGCCCATCGCATTGGGCATCCTCGCCGCCAGCGGACAGATCCGGCGCGAGGCCTTGGCCGAGTACGAATTCCTCGGCGAACTCAGCCTCACCGGCGAGCTGCGCGCGGTGGATGGCGTATTGCCCGCTGCGTTGGCCGTCGCTACCGCCGGCCGCACCCTGGTCGTGCCGGAACCCAGTGGCGCCGAAGCCGCGCTGGCCCACCAGGGCAAGGCGCTCATCGCGCGTACGTTGTTGGAGGTGTGCGCCCTGCTCGAAGGCCGCAAGACCCTGCCCGCCGCGGTGGCGCCACCGCCTTTGCCGCCTACCATTCCCGACATGGCGGACGTGCGCGGCCAGGTCCATGCGCGGCGTGCGCTGGAAGTGGCCGCCGCCGGCGGGCATCACCTGCTGCTGATCGGCTCGCCCGGGTGCGGCAAGACCTTGCTGGCATCGCGCCTGCCCGGCCTGCTGCCGGAGGCGACCGATACGGAAGCGATGGAGAGCGCCGCGATCGCATCGGTCAGCGGGCGCGGACTGGATCCTGCGCGCTGGCGACAACGCCCCTACCGTTCTCCGCATCACACGGCGAGCGCGGTGGCGCTGGTCGGTGGCGGTGCTCAACCGCGCCCCGGCGAGATCTCGCTGGCCCACCATGGCGTGCTGTTTCTCGACGAACTACCGGAGTGGAGCCGGGCTGCGCTGGAAGTGCTGCGCGAACCGCTGGAGTCCGGCACCGTCACCGTCTCCCGTGCGGCGCGCTCGGCGGAGTTTCCGGCGCGCTTCCAGTTGGTGGCGGCCATGAACCCGTGCCCCTGTGGCTGGGCCGGCGATGCCAGCGGACGCTGCCGCTGCGGCCCCGACGTGGTCCGTCGCTATCGCAGCCGCGTCTCGGGGCCGCTGTTGGATCGCATCGACCTGCATGTGCACGTGCCTCGCCTGCCGCCCCAGGACCTGCGACCGGATGCGCCCGACGGCGAGCGCACGGCGGACGTGCAGGCACGCGTCGTCGCGGCACGCCTGCGCCAGCACGCGCGTTGCGGCAAGCCGAACGCGCGGATGGGCCAGTCCGAGACGATGGCCCACTGCCGTCTTGCTGCGCGCGACCAGGCGTTGCTGGAGCGCGCCGTCGAGCGCCTGCAGCTGTCCGCACGCAGCCTGCACCGCATCCTGCGCGTGGCGCGCACCATCGCCGACCTGGCCAGCGACGAGGCCATCGCCACGCCACACCTGACCGAAGCCTTGGGCTATCGGGGACTGGATCGCGGCAGCGCAGCATGACCTCTGGCCACGGCGAGCCGAAGGTGACGTGTGGTCTACTCGGGTCACACATCACGCCGACGCACGTCTCGTCTGCTGTCCCTTCCTCGCCACCCTGGAGTCCGCCCATGCGCCACACCGCATTCCGCCTCACGCTGCTGGCCTCGACCGTCGCGGTCGCCCTCGCCGCGCAGGCTGCGCCATCCGCCGCCGACCGCATCGCCGGTACCGAACTGATCGCGCGCGATGCTCTGTTCGGTAATCCCGAACGCGCCAACGTGCAGATCAGCCCCGACGGCAAGTACCTCAGTTGGGTCGCCGCCGTCGACGGCGTGCTCAACGTCTGGGTCGCCCCGGCCGACAATCCGGCGCAGGCCAGGGCCGTGACCCAGGACAAGGCGCGCGGCATCCGCAGCTATTTCTGGTCGTACAACCCCGACACGCTGCTGTACCTCCGCGACAGCGGCGGCGACGAGGACTTCCACCTGTATGCGGTCGACCTGAAGACCGGACAGGCGAAGGACCTGACACCCTTCCCGAAGACCACCGCCCAGGTCGCCGGCCTCAGCCCCAAACATCCCGGCACGATCCTGGTCGGCATGAACGATCGCGATGCGCAGTGGCATGACGTGTACAAGGTCGACCTGGCCACCGGTGCGCGTACGCTGCTGGAAAAGAACGACGCGAAGATCGCCGGCTACATCGCCGACGCCGACTACACCCTCAAGTACGCGCAACGCTCGCGCCCGGACGGCGGTGCCGATGTGCTGAAGCGCGGCGCCAACGGGGCGTGGGAGAAGTTCGACGACATCCCCTTCGAAGACGTGCTGACCACGAGCCCCGGTGGCCTGACCCTGGATGGCAAGACGCTGTATTTCACGGACTCGCGCGGCCGCAACACCGCGGCGCTGTTCGCTGTGGACGTGGCCAGCGGCAAGCGCTCGCTGGTGCTGGAAGACGCGCGTGCCGACGTCGGCGGCAGCCTGGCGGATCCGGCGACCGGCAAGGTGCAGGCCGTGTCGGTGGATTACTTGCGCGATGAGTGGAAGGTCGTGGATCCGTCGATCCGCGCCGACCTGGAGAAGCTGGAGGCGATCGGCCCGGGCGACGTGTCCGTCAAGACGCGCACGCTGGACGACAAGACCTGGATCATCGCCTACTCCGCGGCCGAAGCGCCGCTGGTCTATTACCGCTACGACCGCCCGGCCGGCACGCTGACCAAGCTGTTCTCCGCGCGTCCGAAGCTGGAAGGCAAGCCGTTGGTGCCGCAGTGGCCGGTGGAGATCGCCTCGCGCGACAACAAGACGCTGGTCAGCTACCTGACCCTGCCGCGCAGCGCCGATGCGAACAACGACGGCAAGGCCGATGCGCCGGTGCCGCTGGTGCTGCTGGTCCACGGCGGCCCGTGGGCGCGCGATTCCTACGGCTACGGCGGCTACAACCAGTGGCTGGCGAACCGTGGCTACGCGGTGCTGTCGGTCAACTTCCGCGGCTCCACCGGCTTCGGCAAGGACTTCACCAACGCCGGCAACGGCGAATGGGCCGGCAAGATGCACGACGACCTGATCGACGCCGTGCAGTGGGCGGTGAAGCAGGGCGTCACCACGAAAGACCAGGTCGCGATCATGGGCGGCAGCTACGGCGGCTACGCCACGCTGGCCGGCCTGACGTTCACGCCGGACGCGTTCGCCTGCGGCGTGGACATCGTCGGCCCGTCCAACCTCAACACCCTGCTGAGCACCGTGCCGCCGTACTGGGCGAGCTTCTTCGAGCAGTTGGCCAAGCGCATGGGCGACCCGCGCACCGACGCCGGCAAGGCATGGCTGACGGAACGCTCGCCGCTGACCCGCGCCGATCAGATCAAGAAGCCGCTGCTGATCGGCCAGGGCGCGAACGACCCGCGCGTGAAGCAGGACGAGAGCGACCAGATCGTCAAGGCGATGACGGCGAAGAACATTCCCGTCACCTACGTGCTGTTCCCCGACGAGGGCCATGGTTTCGCCCGCCCGGAGAACAACAAGGCGTTCAACGCGGTGACCGAAGGCTTCCTCGCCCAGTGCCTGGGCGGCCGCGCGGAGCCGATCGGCAAGGACTTCACCGGTTCGAGCATCAGCGTGCCCACCGGCGCGAACGGCGTGCCGGGCCTGGCCGATGCACTCAAGGACCACACGCAGGAAGTGAAGAAGTAAGCGCGCGCTTCCTTCTCGCAACGCTAGAAAAAAGAAACGCCGGCGAAAGCCGGCGTTTCTTCTGCTGCATCCCTACCGGCGGCGATCAGGCTGCCTTTTCCTTTTCGTAGAACTGCTCTTCCTCGGTCGACCCCTTCAGCGCGGTGACGCTGGAGCTGCCGCCCTGGATGACGGTGGTGACGTCGTCGAAGTAACCCGCGCCCACTTCCTGCTGGTGGGACACGAAGGTGTAGCCCTTCTCGCGCGCGGCGAATTCGGCTTCCTGAACCTGTTCGACGTAATGCTTCATGCCCTCGCCCCGCGCATAGTCGTGGGCGAACTTGAAGGTGTTGAACCAGTTGATGTGGATGCCGGCCAGGGTGATGAACTGGTACTTGTAGCCCAGCACCGACAGCTCGTCCTGGAAGCGCGCGATCTGCGCATCGTCCAGGTTCTTCTTCCAGTTGAAGCTCGGCGAGCAGTTGTACGACAGCAGCTTGCCCGGGTGTTTGGCATGCACGGCCTGGGCGAACTCGCGGGCGAAGCCGATGTCCGGCGTACCCGTCTCGCACCAGACCAGGTCGGCGTACGGCGCGTAGGCGATGCCGCGGCTGATCGCCTGCTCCAGGCCGTTCTTCACCCGGTAGAAACCTTCCGCGGTGCGCTGGCCGGTGACGAAGGGCTGGTCGTTGGCGTCGAAGTCCGAGGTCAGCAGGTTGGCGGCTTCGGCGTCGGTGCGGGCCAGCACGATGGTGGGCACGCCCAGCACGTCGGCAGCCAGGCGCGCGGCCTGCAGCTTCTGCACCGCTTCCTGCGTGGGCACCAGCACCTTGCCACCCATGTGGCCGCACTTCTTCACTGCGGCCAGCTGGTCCTCGAAGTGCACGCCCGCGGCACCGGCGACGATCATGTTCTTCATCAGCTCGTAGGCGTTCAGCACGCCACCGAAGCCGGCCTCGCCGTCGGCGACGATCGGCAGGAAGAAGTCGATCGCGTCGGCTTCATTCGCCTTGCCGTCGCAGATGTTCTTCCACTGGATCTCGTCGGCGCGCTGGAAGGTGTTGTTGATGCGACGAACCATCGTCGGCACCGAGTCGTAGGCGTACAGCGACTGGTCCGGGTACATCGTCTCGGACGTGTTGCCGTCGGCGGCGACCTGCCAGCCGGACAGGTAGACGGCCTCCAGGCCGGCCTTGGCCTGCTGCATCGCCTGGCCGGCGCTGATCGCGCCGAACGCGTTGACGTAACCCTTCTTCGCTTCGCCGTTGACGAGCTTCCACAGCTTCTCGGCGCCGCGGCGGGCCAGGGTGTACTCCGGCTGCAGGCTGCCGCGCAGGCGGACGACGTCGGCGGCGGCGTAGTCGCGCTTCACGCCGGTCCAGCGCGGATTGCTGTCCCAGTCTTTCTGGATGGCGTCGATCTGCTGTTGCTTGGTGCTCATGGCGGGCTCTCTTTCGTCGTGGGGCGTCGTGGTGGGGGTGATCAATCGATGTGTCAGTCGATGCGGTCGTACGCGGGCAGGGTCAGGAAATCGACCAGCTCGTCGGCGTGGCTCAGCTGGTCGAGCAGGGCGATGGCTTCGGCGATGCGCGCGCCGCCCGGCAGGCGCGCGGTGTCGCCCAACTTGGCCGGCAGCGCCGCCAGCGTGCGCTGCAGCAGCGCGTAGTCGATCTGGGTGCCGTCGCACAGGTGCACGTCGGCGGTGTGCAGCCACTGCCAGATCTGCGTGCGCGAGATCTCGGCGGTGGCGGCGTCTTCCATCAGCCAGTGGATCGGCACGCAGCCGTTGCCGTCCAGCCAGGCGGCCAGGTAGCGCACGCAGACTTCCACGTTGCCTTCGAAACCGGCACGGGTGATCGTGCCGGTCGACGGACGGATCAGGTCGTCGCGCGTCACCACCACGTCCTCGCGCTGCACGCTGCGCTGGTTGGGCTGCGGCATGTGCTCGTCGAAGATCGTCTTCGCCACCGGGATCAACGCCGGATGCGCGACCCACGTGCCGTCATGGCCGGCGGTGACTTCGCGCAGCTTGTCGGCGCGCACGCGGGCCAGTGCCTGTTCGTTGGCGGCCTCGTCGTTGCTGATCGGGATCTGCGCCGCCATGCCGCCCATCGCATGCGCGCCGCGGCGGTGGCAGGTCTGGATCAGCAGTTCCGAGTAGGCCTTCAGGAACGGCTGCGTCATCGTCACCTGGCCGCGCTCCGGCAGCACCTTGTCGGCGTGGCGGCGGAAGGTCTTCAGGTAGGAGAAGATGTAGTCCCAGCGGCCGCAGTTCAGGCCGACGATGCGGTCGCGCAGCGCATGCAGGATTTCGTGCATCTCGAACACCGCCGGCAGCGTCTCGATCAGCACGGTGACCTTCATCTGCCCGTGCGGCAGGCCCAGCGCGGCCTCGATGTGCGACAGCGCGGTTTCCCATAGCGCGGCTTCTTCCATGCTCTGCAGCTTGGGCAGGTAGAAATACGGGCCGCGGTCGCGGGCCTGCAGCGCGCGAGCGTTGTGCCAGGCGAACACGGCCACGTCGAACAGGCCGCCGGCGATCGGCGCGCCGTCGATCAGCACGTGCTTCTCGTCCAGGTGCCAGCCGCGCGGGCGGACCAGCAGCACGGCTTGCTCGTTCTGCGGCTTCAGCGCGTAGTGCTTGCCTGCGTCGGAGGTGAAGGCCAGGTCGCCCTGCACGGCGCCGATCAGCGCGCGCTGGCCGGTCAGCAGGTTCTGCCAGGTCGGCGAGGTGGAATCCTCGAAGTCGGCCATGAACACCTTCGCGCCCGAGTTCAGCGCGTTGATGACCATCTTCGGGTCGACCGGGCCGGTGATCTCGACGCGGCGGTCCTGCAGGGCGGCCGGCACCGGGGCGACGGCCCAGTCGCCCTCGCGGATCGCGCGGGTGTCGGCGCGGAAGTCGGGCAGGCCGCCGGCATCGAAGAACGCCTGGCGCTCGCGGCGCGCCGCCAGCCGGGCCTGGCGCTCCGGCTCGATCGCACGGTGCAGCGAGACGAGCAACGCCAGCACTCCCGGCGTCAGCAGGGCGTCCTGGCCCGCAAGGTTGGCGGTCAGGGCAATGCCGGGGGTGGGACGGTCGGCGCGCGCATCACGCGGCGGCAGGGCGAAAGCGGTGGCGGACATGGGGGTCTCCTGGCGTCTTGCTGGAACCGCACAGTGCTCCCCTATCGAATTATTTGACAAAACAGTTTTGTCAATGCATTAAATAAGTTATGCTTATAGTTGCCTAGAACGTGAGCTCTAAAGAAGCGCCAACCCCCCGATTTCCTTACAAATCCGACCGGCTTAAGCCCCTCCGGGCCTTCTGCCAGACGGTGCGTTTGGGGTCGGTGTCGCGGGCCGCGGAGGCGCTTTTCGTCAGCCAGCCGGCCATTACCCTGCAGCTGCAGGCCCTGGAACGGGAGCTGGGGGTGACCCTGTTCGAGCGCAGCGGCCGCAGGCTGGCGCCTAGCCGTGAGGGCCAGCTGCTGTTCGAACTCGCCCAGCCGCTGGTGGCGGGCCTGGACGGGCTGGAGGCGACCTTCCGCGAGAAGGTCAGCGGGCTGGAGGCGGGCGAACTGAATGTGGCCGCCAACAGTTCCACCATCCTGTACCTGCTGCCGAAGATCGTGGAGCACTTCCGCCAGGAGCACCCCGAGGTCCGGCTTACCCTGCACAACGCCGCGACCGCGGACGGTACCGACCTGCTGCGCTCGGACGCCGTGGACCTGGCGGTGGGCTCCGTGCTCGACGTGCCGGCCGACCTCAGCTACGCGCCGGTCTATCGCTTCGAGCCGATGCTGATCACCCCGCCGGACCATCCGCTGGCGAAGAAGCGCGACCTGCGCCTGGAAGACCTGTCGCCCTACGGCCTGATCCTGCCGCCCAAGCGATTGATCACCTACCGCTTGGTGGACCTGGTGTTCCAGCAGGCCCGCGTGCCGTACACCGTCGCGCTGGAGGTGGGCGGTTGGGAGGTGATCAAGCAGTACGTCAGCATGGGCATGGGCATTTCGATCATCGCCTCGATCTGCCTGACCGACGCCGACCGCGACCGACTCTCGGCGCGTTCGCTGGCGCAATGGTTCCCGTCGCGCAGCTATGGCGTGGTGGTGCGCAAGGGCAAGTTCCTGTCGCCGCAGGCACGCGCCTTCATCGAACTGATCCAGCCCCACCTGTTCGAGCGCCGCGATTACGATGAGAGCGGGCATTCCGAACGCTAGTGCGATCCTCCGATGAGCGGCCGTTATCGACAACACGATCTCGCACCCGGCTTGTCACTGCTATGCCGGTGGGACTACGTGCAGGGCGCGCAGGCAACTCCCGCGCTGGTGTTGCCGGATGCCTGCGTGGACCTGCTGTGGGATGGGGTCGCGTTGAGCATCGCCGGACCGGATACGCAGGCGCAGTACGCGCATGTCGGACCGGGCCAACGGTTGCAGGGCCTGCGATTCGCGCCGACCGCCGCCGCACGCTGGATGGGCGTTCCCTTGCATGCCCTCGCCGACCAGCGCGTGGACCTGCGCGACATCGGCCGTCCGCGCCTGAGCGCGCTGGCCGACCGCATGGCGGGGCGCGAGGACGATGCGATGGCCTGGCTCGCCGAGCGGATCCTGGCCGACACGCCGCCCCGTGACCGCGCGATGCAGGCCGTACACGCGCAGCTCTCGCGCACGCAGCCCGACTCGGTCGCGCAGCTCGCGCGCGATCTCGGCATCACCGAACGCACCCTGCTGCGCCGGTGCGACGCGGCGTTCGGCTACGGACCGAAGCTGCTGGCGCGCATCCTGCGGCTGCAACGCTTCCTGCAGCGTCGGCACCGCCACGCCCATCTGCTGGACGCCGCGCTTGACGCGGGCTACTACGACGCCGCGCAACTGGCCGGCGACGTGCGCCGACTCACTGGCCTCACGCCCACCCAACTGATCGCGCAGGTCGCGGACTGACTGTCCGATTTCGCCAAGACAGAGCGCACGGACTCGGCCAGACTGACGGCCTCCTCCAAGGACACCCGCCATGAGCACCGCCGACCAGCACCACCGCATCGACTACATCGAATTCAACGTCGCCTCCATCGCCGCCTCGAAGGCGTTCTACGGCGAGGCCTTCGGCTGGACCTTCCAGGATTACGGGCCGGACTACTGCGAGTTCCGCGATGGCCGGCTGACGGGCGGCTTCGCCCACGACACGGCGCGACCGGGCGGCGCACTGGTCGTGCTGTATTCGACGGCGTTGGAAGACAGCCTGGCGAAGGTGGAAGCCGCGGGCGGGCGCATCACCAAGGCGATCTTCGCCTTTCCCGGCGGACGGCGCTTCCAGTTCGCCGATCCCGACGGCTACGAACTGGCCGTGTGGTCGACAAACTGATTCAGCGCGCTTCGTAGCGCGTCAGCAACGCGCGGTGGCCGGCCTGCCACTGCGCGAGCTCGGCCGGCGAGCGGCGGTACACGCTGTCGATGAAGGCGAGCGAGAGGGACTCGGTCGCCTGCTTGACCTGCTCGCTGACATCGCGCGAATCGAAGTAGCGATGGTCGGTGAACACGTTGTGGGTGCCATGCCGATAGACCGCCAGCACCTTGCCGGGGCCGCCGATGGCGTCGAACACCTTCAACCGATCGTCCACGCCCGAGCCGAAGCCGGGGATGCGGATGATGTCGTCAGCGGTAGTCACGTGCAGCGTGGGAATGCGGATGCCGGACAGGATCGGCCCGAAGTCCTCGTCGCCGTAGAACGGCGGCGCGGAGATCACGATCGCCGCACTGATGCGGGGATCGCGCAACTGAATCGTGTGCCCGTGCCGTACTACGCGCGCGCCGGCTGACATCAGCGTGGTGTTGGCGCCGTAGGAATGCCCGGCCGCAACGATGCGCGCGCGGTCGATGTGCGCACCCCACTCGCCCGCGAGCACGCGGTCGAGCGCGAAACGCTGATCGCGCACGCGGTCGAGGGCTTCGGCGTCGCCCGCCGCATGCTGGAAACGCGACACCAGGGTGAAGGGATTGCCTTCCCACAACGTGCGATCGCTGCCGACATGCTGCACATGGAGGCTGGCGATGCCGTGCTTCGCCCAGTAACGCCCCAGGTAGGTATAGCCGTCGCGCGCGCTGCCGATGCCGTGCGAGAACACCACCAGCGGCACCTTCCCGGTGCGCGCCGACGCCGGCCAGAACAGCTTCACCGGCACCGCGCGCCCGCGCGCCGGATCTAACCAGTCCAGGTCCTGCTCGCGGTAGTCCGCCTGCGCCTCGACGACGGCATCGGCGCGCCTGTGCACATGCGACCAGGCCACCAGCATCGGCGCCAGCAGCAACAGGGACAGCAGGACCGCCACGCGCGGGCGGCGGAGGACAGCGGCAACGTTCATCGGCGACACATCCGGGACAGGGAAACCGCCGGCGCCACGGGGCGCCTGCGTGCAAGGGTTCGGTTTTGCCGCGCGGACGCGGCGTCTACTTCTTCTTCGGGCGTCCGGCTTTGACCGGCGCCAGGGCATCCAGCGCCTTGGCCAAGGCCTGCGGCGACAACGCGGCCAGCGCATGCAGACCGGCGCGCAGCAGCTCGCTCTTCTTCGCCGGCCGCTGCGCCTGCAGCGCGCGCGCCTTCATCACGCCCACCAGCGCGAAATCGTCGGCCGGCATGGTGAAGCTGTCGCGGACCAGCTTGGCGGGCTTGCCAACGACGTCTATCGGCGCGGCGTCGCGGGACTTGCGCTGCTTGACCATGACGCCCCCATAAATCGTATAAATCATTTATACCTTTTCCGGCTGCCGCCGCCAAGCGGTCGCCATCCGACAAGCGGCAGTCCGTTCAGCGATGTCGTGACGGCGGGCACGGCGGGACGCCGTAGACTCTCGATTCCCCTCCCCGGAGCATGCCGATGCCCGGCGCCTCTTCCCGAACCGGCAAGCGCGTCGCCGCGCTAGCCGCCGACGAGATCCAGGTCCTGGCCGGTGCGCTCGCGGAGGCGCCCGCGATGCCCGCCGGCGTCCACGAAGCCCGCAAGAGCATCCGCCGCCTGCGCTCGCTGCTCGCCCTCGTCCGCGCACCGCTGGGCAAGGCCGAGGTGCGCCCGATCGATGATGCACTGCAGGCGCTGGCCAAGGGACTGTCGGCCTTGCGCGACGGCCAGGTCGTGCTGGACACCGCCGAGCACTGCGCGCGCCATGCTGGCGATGCCGACGAAACCGCCAGTTGGGAGGCGCTGACTCCACTGCTCGTTCACCAGCAGGAGCACCGGGTGGCCGAAGCGCTCGCCGACGATCCGGGCTTCGTGCGCCGGCAAGCGCAGGCGCATCGCCAGGCCGAACAGTTGCGCGCGTTGCCGTGGCACCGCCTCCACGCCAACGACCTGCGCCACGGCCTCGCCCGCTCGCTGCACCGCCAGCAGCGCGCCCAGGAAGCGGCGCTGGCGAGCGGCGACATCGACGATCTTCACGACCTGCGGCGCAAGTCGCGCCGCCTGCGCATGCAGCTGAACGCGATGAAGCGCCTGCGTGTGTCTACGCATGGCGTCGCGCTGGCATCGCGCGATATCGCCGAACTGGTCGATCAGCTCGGCGCCCTGCAGGACCTGGCCTTGCTGCAGCGCGCGCTCGGCACGCTGGAACCCACACCGCACGCCCATGCCTGGCCGGTGGCCACACGAAGGCGCATGGCACGCCCATCACCCATCCATCCGCTGGCGTAAGCGCATTTACGTAAACGCGATGACGCCATCGCCTGGGTCAAGTTGACGCAGGCAGGGCCGATAGTGACCCATACGGTCCATCCGACTTTCGTCCGGTGAAGGACCGGCTTCCGGGCAGGTCCCGAAAGTCCGTGCTTTCGACACATCGGCGGATTGGCACGATGCCTGCATCCCTCTCCGGGATCGGCACCGCCCTGGATGGCCGTCCCCTTCAACGCAGGATCGCCGCTGGTGGAAGCCACGCCCACGCCCCCCGGTACCGCCCACACGGCGGCACCCGGGACGCCCGACCGCCGCCTCGGCCTGCCGCCGATGGCATGGGCGGCGGCCGTGCTGCTGGCGGGCCTGCTCTGCACGGCGTTCGTGGCCCATCGCGAATGGGACGACCTGCAGGACCGTGCCGAAGAGCAACGCAGCGCGCTCGCGGACGCCGGCGTGACCCGCCTGCGCGTGCCGCTGGAACAGGCGGCCTCGATGCTGCGTGCGATGCAGACGGTGTTCCTGTCCAACGACCAGATGGACCAGGCGCGCTTCAGCCAGTACCACACCAGTCTGCGCAGCCCGCTGCAGCCGGGCTCCTACACGTCCATGGCCTTCGCCCGCCGCGAACCCGCCGGACAGCCGCTGGCCGATCACGTTTCCTATCGCTACGCCTACGTTGCGCCGTATGAAGCGAATACCTCGCTGATCGGCTTCGACATGGTCACCCAGAAGGCCAACCTGACCGCCCTGCTGCAGGCGCGCGACACCGACGCCGTGGTGGTCTCGGCCCCATTCGCGCTGCGCCAGACCACGCCCGCCGGACACAACCCGCTCGGCGTCACCCTGCGCCTGCCGGTGTATTCGCACGGCCCCACGCCGACCACGCCCAACCAGCGTCGCGCGCGTGAGCTCGGTGCACTGGCCATCGGCATCCGTCTGGAGCCGATGGTGGAAGGCGCGCTGGCCGGTCCGGTGCTGGATGGCTTCCGCGTGCGCCTGAGCGATGCGACGGCGGATGCGCACCCGTTCTACGACTCGGGCACCGACACGGAAGCCGGATTGCCCGTGCAGACGCGTCGCCTGGATTTCGGTGGCCGCCAGTGGCGGGTGGAATTGCTGCCGCGCGCGCAACCGTTGGACCTGGGGCGCCTGCAAGCCATCCTCGTCGGCGGCGGCATCATCAGCCTGCTGCTGTCGGCCCTGGTGTGGTCGCTGACCACCACCCGACGCCGCGCCGTCGCCCTCGGCGCGCAGATGAGCGCGCGTTACCGCGAGAGCGAATTGCGCTTCCGCACGCTCAACGAATTGCTGCCCGCGCTGGTGCTGCTCGCCGACGCGCGCGATGGGCGCATCGTCTACGCCAACCAGGCCGCCCGCCTGCGCCTGGGCGATCCCACCGGGTTGCCGCTGTCGGCACTGTTCTCCGATCCGCAACTGCAACACCGCGCCCGCGACGCCGACGCCATCGGCAACGACTGGGGCAATCTGGAAGCGGTGCTGCTGAGCCCGGGCGGCGACGCGTTCTGGGCCAGCGCATCGATCTCGCAGGTGGACATGGACGGGCAGGCGCACCTGCTGATGGTCGCCACCGACATCTCCGAACAACGCGAACTGACCGAACGCCTGAGCTACCAGGCCACCCACGATGCCCTGACCGAGCTGTGCAACCGGCGCGAATTCGAGCGCCGCGTGGAAGAGGCGCTGCACGAACGCAAGGGCCGCACGCACAGCGATCCGTGCGCGCTGCTCTACATCGACCTGGACCAGTTCAAGCTGATCAACGACGTCTCCGGTCACATGGCCGGCGACCAGCTGCTGGCGCAGCTCGCGCTGGCGATGCGCCACCAGTTGCGCGGCGGCGACGTACTCGCACGCCTGGGTGGCGACGAGTTCGGCCTGATGGCGTTCCACGTGGATGCCGAGGGTGCGCATGCGCTGGCCGAACGCCTGCGCGAATGCATCGAGGCGCTGATGTTCGTCTGGCAGGACCGCACCTACACCGTCAGCGCCAGCATCGGCGTGGTGGTCGTGGACCAGCAGGAACCCACGCTCAAAGACCTGCTGGCCTGGGCCGACACCGCCTGCTACCTGGCCAAGGAAAACGGCCGCAACCGCGTGCACGTCTACCGCCAGGACAACGAGACCACCCGCCGCCAGGGCGAGATGGAATGGGCCAGCCGGCTGCGCTGGGCGGTGGAACAGGACCGCCTGCTCTTGGATTACCAGGAAATCATCCCGCTCGACGGCAGCGATTCCGCGCCGAGCATCGAGCTGCTGCTGCGTTTGCGCGACGAAGACGGCGGCGTGGTGCTGCCCGGCGCCTTCCTCTCCGCGGCCGAACGCTACGGCCTGATGCCCGCCATCGACCGCTGGGTGATCCGCAACGCGCTGGCGAACTTCGGCCGCCTGCATCATTCCGGCACCCGGCTGGGCACCTGCGCGATCAATCTTTCCGGCGCGAGCATCGAGGACGAAGGCCTGGCGGACTTCATCCTGGCGCGCATCACCGAATTCGCGGTGCCTGCGCACACGCTGTGCTTCGAGATCACCGAGACGGTGGCGGTGCGCAATCTGTTGAAGGTCGTCAACGTCATCGAGCGCCTGCGCCGTGCCGGCTGCCGCATCGCACTGGACGACTTCGGCGCCGGCATGTCGTCCTTCGGCTATCTGAAGAACCTGCCGGTGGACCTGATCAAGATCGACGGCAGCTTCATCCGCGATCTCGAGACCGAACCGATGAGCCGCACCATTGTCAGCGCCATCGCCCAGATCGGCCACCAGCGCGGATTGAAAGTCGTCGCCGAGTGGGTCAGCAGCCCGCAGCTGTGCGATGCGCTGCGCTCGCTGGGCGTGGACTACGGCCAGGGCTTCGCCCTGCACCGCCCCGAGCGCGTGCTGTTCCAGCGCGACGAACACCCGCCGCGCCGGCTCAGCGTGGTGCGCTGACCGCGCTCAATCGCCGCGCGCGACGCGCTGCTGCTTCTCCAGTTCGGCCGTGGTCATGCGGCGCGCATGGCCTGGCAGGATGGTGAGTCCGCGGTGGGCGCATACATCCACCGCCGGATACATCACCTGCTGGCCGTTGCGGAACTCCAGCCTCAGATCCTGCACGCAGCCCTGCACCGGCAGGCGAACGGTGGCCGCGTTCCCACCGCCGTACAGGTCTTCGCCCAGCGCGACGGGTACCGGCTCGCCGCCAACGGGCGCGGCCGACATCGCGACCAGGCGCTCGTGGGCGCGGTTGACGATGTCCAGGTAGTGCACGCGGCCGGGCTCGGCGGCTTGGACGTGGGCGACGGGCAGCAGGGTCGCCAGGAGGACGACGCGGATCGACAGGGCACGCATGGCGAATCTCCGTTGGGAAGGGGATCCGCCGGAGGCCACATGGCGCGGCGGATGGCCGCATCACGCGCCGCCTGCACGGCGCCGGCAACGGATTCGGGACGAATCGTCACTGCGCCATGACGAATCGTAGCCACGCGCACAGGACGCTTCCAACGCGCGGAACGCCGGCCTAGGATGCCCCCATCGTTCGGGACACCACGCATGAATATCCGACTGGGCAGCACCGAGATCGGCCTGTTCCGCTACCTGGGATTGTGGACGGCGGTCGCGCTGTTGTTCACCCTGCAGACCAAGCTCAACAATGGCCTGCATCGCCCCACCTGGCCGCTCTTGGATCTGATCCGCTGGTCCTTGATCCAGTGGTACACCTGGGCCGCGCTGGCGCCCCTCGTGTTCCGGCTGGCCGAGCGATATCCGTTGCGCAACCCGTTCCGCCTCCGCGGGCTCGGCAAGCAGTTGGTGGCCAGTCTGTGCACGACCTTCATCGCGATGGTGATCGGCGCGTTGGTCTCCACGTTGTTCGAACCCAGCGGCTTCGGTGAACAGCTCGGCTACTTCCTGGAACAGCATTTCGCCATCGGCCTGCTGACCTACTGGATGCTGTTCGCCATCCAGCAGGCCATCCAGTTCCATGCCGAGAAGGCCCGACGCGAACTGGAAGCCAGCCAGCTCGCGACCGAACTCGCGCAGTCGCGCCTGCAGGTGCTGAAGACGCAGCTGCAACCGCACTTCCTGTTCAACACGCTGCACGCCATCGTCACCCTGCTGGACGAGGACACCCTGTCGGCGGAGGACATGCTGCTGAAACTGAGCGAGCTGCTGCGCGCGTTCCTGGAAGACTACGACGGTCAGGAGATCTCGCTGCGGCGCGAACTGGAACTGCTGGAGCTCTACCTCGGCATCCAGCGCCGGCGCTTCAAGGACCGGCTGGAGACGCGCATCTACGTCGCGCCGGACGTGCTCGACGCCGCGGTGCCGAGCCTGGTGCTGCAACCGTTGGTCGAGAACGCGATCCGCCACGGCATCGGCCGCAACGTCGGCGAAGATCGCGTCGAAATCGACTGCCGCCGCGAGGGCGGACAATTGCTGATTGAGGTACGCAACGGCAACAGCACGCTGGGCCAACCCAGCGACGGCGGGCACGGCATCGGCATGGCGAACACGCGGTTGCGGCTGCGCGAGCTGTATGGCGACCACGCCGACCTGCGCCTGGATGCGATGGTGCCGCGCGGTGTTGCCTGCCGCCTGCGCGTGCCGTTCCGCGAGCTTGTGCAGGACGACGACGTGCCGGAGCACGTGCCGGCATGAGCCTGCGCGTGCTCGTGGTCGACGACGAGCCGATCGCGCGGCATGCGGTCGTCCGCCAGTTGCGCGACGTGGAGGATCTGGAGATCGTCGGCGAGTGCGGCGACGGCGTGTCCGCGGTCGAGGCCATCCGCGCGCTGTCGCCGGACCTGGTGTTCCTCGACATCCAGATGCCGGCGATCACCGGCCTCGACGTCGTCGCCACGATCGGCGCTGCCCGCATGCCCCCCACGATCTTCGTCACCGCCTACGAGCAGTACGCCGTGCGCGCGTTCGAGGCGCATGCGGTGGACTACCTGGTGAAACCCTTCAGCCGCGAACGCTTCCAGGAGACGCTGCGGCGCGCGCGCCAGCGGCTGACGATCCGCGAAGGCACGGACGCCGATGCCACCGCGCGCATCCTTCAGACCCTGGAGACGCTGCGCCAGCGCGACGACTACGCCACCCGCATTCCCGTGCGCGAAGACGAGAAGGTCGTGCTGGTGGACGTGGACGACATCGTCTGGGTCCGCGCCAACGGCAACACCGTGCTGCTGCACCTGGCCGGCCGCGTGCACGAACTGCGGGAAACGATGGCTGCGCTGGCGGCCCGCCTGGACCCGCGCCACTTCGCCCGCGTGCACCGCTCGGCCATCGTCAACGTGCGCCGGATCCGCGACATCCAGCCGTGGTTCAACGGCCACCACGTCATCACCCTGGACACCGGCCAGCAACTGCGCATGAGCCGCTACCAGCACGAGGCCTTCCTGAAACTGGTGGGCCCGCGGCCGGCGACGTGAAGCGCGCGACACGCGGTACGGACTATTCCTCGGTTTCCACCCGGTTGCGACCGGCGTGCTTGGCGCGGTACAGCGCTTCGTCCGCGATCAGGAAGGCCTGGGCATAGTCTTCGCCGGGCGCGGTGCGCACCCAGCCGATGCTGACGGTCACCACGCCCCATGGCGAGTCTTCATGCGGAATACCCAGCGCATGCACGGCCGCGCGCACGCGCTCGGCCACGCGCGCGGAGACCGCCGCGTCGGTATCCGGCAGCACCACCAGGAATTCCTCGCCGCCCATCCGTGCCACCGCATCCTGCGGGTGCCGCAGCAGACCGCCGACGACGCCGGCGACGCGCCGCAGCGCACTATCACCGGCGGCATGGCCGTAGCGGTCGTTGTAGGCCTTGAAGTGATCCACGTCGATGGCGATGACGGTCATGTCCACGGTGAGCTGGCCGGCCTCGTCGCTGACCAGCGACAGCTTGTGCTGCAGGCCGCGGCGGTTGAGGCAGCCGGTGAGCGGGTCCGTGCGATTGAGCCGGTCCAGCTCCGCATTGGCCTGGCGCAGTTCGGCAGTGCGGCGGTCGATCTCCTGCTCGCGCCGTTCCAGCGTGCGCTGCAACGACAGCGCCAGCGCACTCTGGTCGGCGAGCGAGCGCTGCAGGTCTTCATGCGCGACTTCCAACTGGTCGGCCAGCTCGCCGACCGCGCGCCCCACGGGCTCGAATTCCTCCGGCAGCGGCGCCGCCGTACTAGGGCGGCGGTGCACGGCCAGCGCATGCAGGGCGTCGGACAATTGCGTGAGCGCGCCATCCAGCCGCCGCATCTGCCAGGCGTAGGCGAACCACACGCCGGCCAGGATCAGCACCAGCAGGCCCGCCGTGGCCAGCGCGCGATTGCGCACCGTGCTCACCAGCATGTCGTCGGGCACCACCAGCACGAGGGTCCAGCCCGAGGTCAGCTTCGCCTGCGACACCCAGGCCGCGCGTCCATCGGCCATCACCCCGTGCAGCCTGCGCGATTCGGTCTCGCGTGCGCCCTGCCCGGCGCCGGCCATCAGCGGCGTGTCCGCCAACGGCTGCTGGAAGCGGTACTGCAGGCCTTCGGTGGCGCGGATCACCCGCAGCTCGCGATCGAGCAGCAGCATCTCCACGCCACGGCGGCGCATCGCAGCGACCCGCGGCCCGGTGAACGCATCGACGCGGATCGACCCCTGCACCACGCCCGCGAACGCGCCCTCCGCCTGCCACGGCGCGGATACCGCCACCAGCGGATCGTTGCTGAGGCGGCGGCCACGGAACGCATCGGAGACGTACGGGGCGCCGGTCTCGCGAGGCACGCGGAAATACTCGCGGTCGGCCACGTTGATGGCCGGCGCGCGCGGCGGCACCGGCTGCGATGCGTACACGGTACCCAGCGCATCGGTGACCAGCACGTTGCTGAAACCCGGGTAGCGGCGGCGCAGTTCCGCCAGCTGCGCCGGCCAGTCGGTGTCCTTGCCGCTCATCGAGGCGACCAGCGCGACGCCCGCCTGGTGCATGTCGACGAAATCGTTGACCGCCGTGGCGCTGAGCATCGTGCTCACTTCCAGCCGCTCGCCCAGGTGGCGCTGCTCGGCCCGGTAGGAGCGGACCTGTTCGACGATGCCCAGGACTGCGGCCGGCAGCAACGCCGCCAGCACCACGGCACGTGCGAACTGTCGTCTCAGCGAGGGGGGACGCGGGGCAGGGCCGGCGGACGGGGCGGGGTCGGGCATGCGGGTGCGACGGCGGGACGGTCCGGGTACTGCGGCGCACTATCCACTATTTCGCCGTCGAATTCTGCGCCCGGCTGTCCCGCCTGGACCTACCGGCTGGCGCGGCGCACCTTGCTGATCGTACGGACCTCG
The DNA here is from genome assembly GCA_047600885.1 of Pseudoxanthomonas sp. Lineage (GTDB taxonomy): Bacteria > Pseudomonadota > Gammaproteobacteria > Xanthomonadales > Xanthomonadaceae > Pseudoxanthomonas_A. Next base: position 39,571 of record JASGKE010000003.1, read on the forward strand.
GTGCATTGCGCCTGCACGCCCGGCGCGAAGCGGGTGCGTTCCGAGCATGCGCAGGGCATAGTCGTCGAAGCCCCGCCGCGGCTTCGCCTCGACCACGCGCGGATCGACCGCGCTTCCCGACCCATCCAGGCGGTAGTCGATGATGACGTAGGCGTTGTACTCCCCGGAGACCTTGGGGAAATCGGCTGCCGTGGCTTTGGCGGCTTCGAGGACATGCTCCTGGCAGGTCTGCCGCGCCAGCACCTCGGGCGGGATGTCAGCGGGGGCCGCCATCGCGACCATGGGCACGAACAAGAAGGCACTCCGCAGCGCGTATCGCATCCGACGTCCTTTTCCCCTGGGCAGGACGGCGTTGTAGCACGCGCGCGCGCCCCGCCGCATCAGGGCGTGGCCTTCCCCGCTTCGCGCGCCTCAGCGGCCACGACGCGCGGACGCACGTGCTCGAGCAGGCTGGCCAGGGTCTTGCCCGGTTCCTCCCACGGCATCATGTGGGCGGAGTGCTCGAACCACACATCGCGCTTGTACGGCGCCTGCACCTGCGCCAGCCACGCCGCGGTCGGCTCGGAGGGCGTGGTGTAGTCGTGGCGACCCATGAACATCACCACCGGGATGGGGAAGCGCTTCACGCCGGTGAAGTCGACCTGCAGGAACTCGTCCAGCAACCGCCCCAGGGTCAACACGCTGCCGGCATTGATCGCGCAGCGCGCGGCATCGTCGTAGTCCGGCGACAGGCGCGGCCCCTGGAAGAAGTAGTTCGAGCTGTCGCGGTAGGCGGTCAGTCCACCGTAGAACTGCGGCCACTTGCGCGCGATGACGATGCGCTCGCGGGTGATCGGCTGGTCGCCGGGATACGGCGCGATCGCTTCCATTTCGCGCACGGCTTCAACGTTGCCACGTTCGCGCGCGGTGCGCAGGCCGTAGTCGAAGCTGACCTGCTCGTTGGTGCGCACGTTGATGACCTGGCCGATGCCGACGTAGGCATGGAAGAGATCCGGCCGCTTCAGCGCCGCGTGCATCGCGACCACCGTGCCCCAGCTATGGCCCATCAGCACCAGCTTGCGCTTGTGGTAACGCGTGCGCAGGTACTCGGCGAGTGCGATCGCGTCGTCGACATAGCGCTGGATCTGCAGCGTGTCGGCCACGGTGGCTTCGGGATTCAGCGTCAGTGTCTTGCCGGCGCCACGCTGGTCGTAGTTCACGACGGTGAAGTACTCCTCCAGCGGTCGCTGGAACTGCCACAGCGTCGGGATGACCGGGGATGCCGGGCCGCCGTGGACGAACAGCACCATCGGGTTGTCGCGATCCTGGCCGCGCACGTTCACCCACTGGCGGATACCGCCGATCTCGGCTGCGTACTCCTCCTGCACGCCTTCGGGCGCGACGATCCGGCCGAGGTCGGCGATGATCTCGCGCGCCGGTGCATACGTCGAGCGGTCGGGGCATTTTTCCTGCGCCTGCGCCGCCAACGGCAGCAGGACCAGCAACGCGGCGGCGACCAGGTGTTTCATTCGTCTCTCCCTCGGGACCCTGACCGGATTGTCACCGACGCCCGTCGGCGGCGCGTGTGTCGTTCGTCCCTGTCGGTCGATCGCGCAGAACGCCGCGCCTCAGGCGTGCGCCATCCATTGCCTCAGCACGGCCTGCAGCGCCTTCCCACGCGCCTCCACGTCCGCCGCACCCGCGAAGGACAGTGTCGCGCGATCGGCGCCCAGCCACGTCAGCAATCCCTGCGGATCGGCGATCGCGTCCTTGGCCAGCGCGCGCTTGCCCGCACCCAGGTGCAGCACCAGCAGCACGCTGTCCGTGCGTCGCAGCTGCATCGTGGCGAAGTGCCGGTCTTCAAGATGGAAGCTGGGCGCGTTCCACTTGATGTCCTCGCCGATGCGCGGATCGGTGGCTCGGATCGCGGCACGCAGGCGCTGGATAGTGGCGTCCTGCGGATGCGCCAGCGCGACGAGGAACGCATCGACGTCGGCCGGGGCAGCGGCTTTCTTTGCGGGCATCGGGGCTTCCGAAGCTAGGAGACGCGCGGATCGGCGCCCAGGCGACGGTACAGCGTGCTGCGGCTGATGCCCAGTTGCCGCGCCGCCCGCGCGACGTTGCCGCCGCACGCATCCACCGCCGCGCGCATGCTGGCCAGCGTGATCGCCTCCAGGTCCGCATCGCCTGGTTGCACCGGTCGCGGTGCCGCGACCAGGCGCGTACGAAGATATGCCGGCAGCGCCTCCAGCCCGACGTCACTGCCGGGCTCGCTCAGCGCAGCAAGCGTTCGCAAGCTGGCGACAAGCTGGCGCAGGTTGCCCGGCCAGGCGTACTGGGCCAACGCGTCGCTCGCGGCGGGCGAGAGTCGGCGGCCCTGCCCGATGCGCTCCCACAATGTCTGCACCAGGGTGTCGCGCCCTGCCTGCTCGCGCAGGGACGGCAAGGTCACGATGTGGTGGGAGATGCGGTAGAACAGGTCGGCGCGGAAGCGTCCCTCCGCCACCGCCTCTTCCAGATGCCGATGGGTGGCGCAGACGAGAGCGAAGTCCAGCTTCACCGGTCGGCCGCCGCCGAGTGGCGACAGTTCGCGATCCTGCAGCACGCGCAACAGGCGCGGCTGCAAGGCCATCGGCATGTCGCCGATCTCGTCGAGGAACAGCACGCCGCCATCGGCCTGGCGCAGCAGGCCCTGGCTGCCGTCCTTGCGCGCACCGGTGAACGCGCCGCTTTCGTACCCGAACAGCTCCGCCTCGATCAGGCCTTCCGGGAGTGCAGCGCAGTTCACCGCGACGAAAGGCTTGCCGGCACGCGCGCAGCGGCGGTGCAGTTCGCGCGAGAACACTTCCTTGCCGGTGCCGGTTTCGCCGAGCACCAGCACCGGAATGCCAGCATCCAGCACCCGGCAGGCACGCGCGAGCTCCCCGCGCTGCGCCTCGTCGAACAGCGGCGCATCGGCATCACGCGCCGCGGTGGCCGGCGACACCGTGATCGGCGTCGCTACGCGCGCGCGACGGGTGCGCGTGGGTTCGTCGACATGGCCGTACAGCAGGCGCCCGTTGCGGTCATGGAGCGCGCCATCGCCGCGCAACCGCGACACCGCGCCATCGAAGAGGGCGTCGTACGAGGCGCGGCCCAGGTCGCCGCGCTCCAGGCCGAACAGCGCCAGGCCCACCCGGTTGGCGGCCACCAGGCGGCCGTTGCGGAACGCCAGCAGGCCTTCGCGCGCGGTGCCCAGCAGCGCGCGGTTGCTGTGCACGCGCAGCAGGTCGGCATCGGCGATGCCCTCGTCGAAATAGCGGTGTTCGATATTCGCCACTGCCATCTGCGCCAAGCCTAGGGCATGCACCTGCGCGACAGCGGCGTCGCCGGAGATGTCGAGCACGCCGACCATGCGGCCGCAGGGATCGAAGATGGGCGAGGCGGCACAGTTGAGGATGCGATGGGGCGCCGCGTAATGCTCGGCCCCGCGTACTTCCACCGCCAGCCCGTCGGCGATGGCGGTGCCGATGGCATTGGTGCCCACCCGCGCTTCGCTCCAGCAGGCCCCGGGCATCAGCGCGACGCGTCCAGCCTTGTCGAGGAACGCAGCGCTGCCTTCGGCGTCGAGGATCCAGCCTTCGGCGTCGGTCAGGATGGCGATGCTGCCGGTATCGGCGGCGTCGGTGGCGAGCATCTCGACCTCCGCCCGCGCCAGTCGCCACAGACGTTCATGCTGCTCACGCATCTCGCGCAGGCGCGGTGCATCGATCGGCTCGATCGCCGGTCGCGCGTTCGCCGCCAGCCCGAGGCCGCGGCAGCGCCGCCACGACTGCAGGATCGCACCGGGCACCTGGCCCACGGGCGTGCGACCCGCCTCGAAGAAGGCGCGCCGCGCCTCGCTGATCGCATCGTTGCCTGACATCGCCCGCGCCATCGTGCCGTCCTCGCCGGCGAGGTGTCGCATTTTGCGACAGCGCACCCGCCCGCTGTCCCGATACACACCACAGCGCGCGACACCCTGCAATCCCCTTCCATGCTGCGGCGCCGCAGGAATTCGCCCTCCACGGCTCGGCGGCGCGCTCTGCGCAGTGACGCGACGCAACACATCTTGTTGGCACGCCCCCTGCGTCGGACGGTCGCAGCCCAACCGGGCCCACCTCTTTCCAGGGAGACCTCCGATGAACGCAGTCGCCACGCCCCGTCCGCAAGCCGTCGATCCATCCGCCATCTTCAAGCGCCAATACGCCAACTTCATCGGGGGCGCCTGGGTGGAGCCGGCTTCCGGGCAGTACTTCGACAATGTCAGCCCGGTGAACGGCAAGGTCTTCACGCGTGTGCCGCGCTCCAATGCCGACGATATCGAGCGCGCCCTCGATGCCGCGCACGCCGCGAAGGAGGCCTGGGGCAAAGCCAGCCCCACCGAACGCGCGAACGTGCTGTTGAAGATCGCCGACCGGATCGAACAGAACCTCGACCTGCTCGCCCATGCGGAGACCTGGGACAACGGCAAGCCGATCCGCGAAACGCTCAACGCCGACATCCCGCTGTGCGTCGATCACTTCCGGTATTTCGCCGGTGCGATCCGCGCGCAGGAAGGCAGCGTCGCGGAAATCGACCACGACACGATCGCCTACCACTTCCATGAACCGCTGGGCGTGGTCGGCCAGATCATCCCGTGGAACTTCCCGTTGCTGATGGCCTGCTGGAAGCTGGCGCCCGCGCTGGCGGCAGGCAACTGCGTGGTCCTGAAACCCGCCGAGCAGACACCGGCCTCGATCCTGGTGTTGATGGAAGTGATCGGCGACCTGCTGCCGCCGGGCGTACTCAACGTGGTCAACGGCTTCGGCCTGGAAGCGGGCAAGCCGCTGGCCAGCAACCCGCGCATCGCCAAGATCGCCTTCACCGGCGAGACCACCACCGGCCGGCTGATCATGCAGTACGCCAGCCAGAACCTGATCCCGGTGACGCTGGAACTGGGCGGCAAGTCGCCGAACATCTTCTTCGCCGACGTGATGGCCGATGACGACGACTTCCTCGACAAGGCGGTGGAAGGCTTCGTGCTGTTCGCGTTCAACCAGGGCGAGGTCTGCACTTGCCCTTCGCGCGCGCTGATCCAGGAATCGATCTACGACCGCTTCATGGAGAAGGTGCTCGCCCGCGTCGCCGCCATCAAGCAGGGCAATCCGCTGGACCCGAACACGATGATCGGCGCGCAAGCTTCGGGCGAGCAGCTCGAGAAGATCCTGAGCTACATCGATATCGGCCGGCAGGAAGGCGCTGACGTGCTGATCGGCGGCGAGCAGAATGTCCTTGACGGCGACCTCGCCGGCGGCTGGTACGTGAAGCCCACCGTGTTCAAGGGCCACAACAAGATGCGCATCTTCCAGGAAGAGATCTTCGGTCCGGTGGTGTCGGTGACCACGTTCAAGGACGAGGCCGAAGCGCTCGCCATCGCCAACGACACCTTGTACGGCCTCGGTGCCGGCGTGTGGAGTCGCGACGCCTCGCGCCTGTACCGCATGGGCCGCGCGATCCAGGCCGGCCGCGTGTGGACCAACTGCTACCACGCCTATCCGGCACATGCGGCGTTCGGTGGCTACAAGCAGTCGGGCATCGGCCGCGAAAACCACAAGATGATGCTGGACCACTACCAGCAGACCAAGAATCTGCTGGTGAGCTACTCGCCGAAGGCGCTGGGTTTCTTCTGACGCCACCGTCACGCGGCCGTCCGACCGGCGGCCGCGTGACGGCCGCCTGGATTGATTGGAATCAACGTGCCCGCACCATCATCGCCGTACGGTGAGGGTTCGTCAGGCATCTACAGGAGCAGCGAATGGACAGCACCATGAAAGCCGCCGTCGTGCGGGAATTCGGCAAGCCACTGGTGATCGAGGAAGTGTCCGTGCCGCGACCGGGGGCCGGCGACATCCTGGTGAAGATCGAAGCCTGCGGCGTCTGCCACACCGACCTGCATGCCGCCGAGGGCGACTGGCCGGTGAAACCCAACCCGCCCTTCATTCCCGGCCACGAAGGCGTCGGCCACGTGGTCGCCGTGGGCGCCGGCGTCAGCCACGTGAAGGAGGGGGACCGGGTCGGCATCCCGTGGCTGTATTCGGCCTGCGGCTATTGCGAACACTGCCTGGGCGGGTGGGAAACCCTGTGCGAAACGCAGCAGAACACCGGCTACTCGGTCAACGGTGGGTTCGCCGAATATGCGCTGGCGAATGCCGGCTATGTCGGCCACCTGCCGAAGAACGTGGGCTTCATCGAGATTGCGCCGGTGCTGTGCGCCGGCGTGACCGTCTACAAGGGGCTCAAGGTCACCGACACCAAGCCCGGTGACTGGGTCGTGGTGTCCGGCATCGGCGGACTCGGCCACATGGCGGTGCAGTACGCGGTGGCGATGGGCCTGAACGTGGCCGCGGTCGACGTGGACGATGCGAAGCTCGACCTCGCACGCCGCCTCGGCGCGACCGTCGCGGTCAACGCGAAGACCACAGACCCGGTGGCCTACCTGAAGAAGGAGATCGGCGGCGCGCATGGCGCGCTGGTCACCGCGGTCTCGCCGAAGGCATTCGAGCAGGCCATCGGCATGGTCCGCCGCGGCGGCACCGTGTCACTCAACGGCCTGCCGCCGGGGCAGTTCCCCCTGGACATCTTCGGCATGGTGCTCAACGGCATCACGGTGCGCGGCTCAATCGTCGGCACGCGGCTCGACCTGCAGGAGTCGCTGGAGTTCGCCGCCCTCGGCAAGGTGGCCGCGACGGTAGCCACCGACCGGTTGGAGAACATCAACGACGTGTTCGCCCGCATGCACGCCGGCACGATCGAAGGCCGGATCGTGCTGGATTTCGCCGCCTGAGCCCATGGCACCGCCCGTGACCGACGCGCCGCCACCTGCCGCCTCCCCTCCCCTGCAGGTGATCGCGACCCTGCCCGCGTTGCGACTGATCGACACGCTGCGCGCACGGCACGGACCGGTGCTGTTCCACCAGTCCGGGGGCTGTTGCGACGGCTCCTCGCCGATGTGCTATCCGGTAGGCGACTTCATCATCGGCGATCGCGATGTGCGCCTGGGCGAGATCGGCGGCGCCGCGTTCTACATCAGCCCATCGCAATTCGAGTACTGGAAGCACACCCAGCTGATCATCGACGTGGTGCCGGGCCGCGGCGGCATGTTCTCGCTGGAGAACGGCGAGGGCGTGCGCTTCCTGGTGCGGTCGCGGCTGTTCGACGACGCCGAGTTCGCCGCGCTGCGTGCGGCCGGGCGGGCCTGATCAGGGCGCGGCGGCATCCGGCGGGGCGATCATCCGCACCGCCTGCTGCTTGCCCGCGGCCAGCGCGTCATGGCAGGTGAAGTAGTGGTGCGCGCCGTCGCGCCAGGGTTCGCTCCATGCGCTGCCCTGCGCCTCGCGCACGCGCACGGCGAGCGACCAGGGCTGCTGCTCGTCGGCCCGTTCGATCACGACTTCCACCAGATGCCCCTGGCAGGTCGACAGGTCCACTTTCTTCTGCATGCACGCCCTCCGGCTCGATCACGTCGCGCCCATGCCTGGCATGCGGTCTGGCCCACCCTGGTCCCTACCGGACAACGGGCAAACCGCGCGCCGCGGGCCAATCACTCCGAATCCACGCCTGCCAGTTGCAGCACCCAGCCCGGTACCACCGGCTCGCCGGCGTAGAAATCCTTCGGTTTCTTTTCCGCCATCGCCCAGCGATGCAACCAGCTAGGGCCGTAACGGCCGTTGTAGCCGTCCTCGCCGCGCACGTAGGCGGGGTCGCGCATCGCCTCGTCCAGCGTCACCACGCGGTAGCCGCGTCGCTGCACGCCGGCCACGAGCTCCGCATAGGCGACCGCGTTCAGCTCATTCGCATGCAGCAGCCAGACCTGCGGCAGCGCGTAGCCGAGCAACGCCTGCGATTGCTGTTCGTAGTAGTCGACCTTGTTGAGCATGTAGGGGATGTAGCCGCGGCGCAGGCGCTCGAGCGTGGCCGCGCGCTCGGGTGTATCGGGCTGGCCGTCGAGCACGTTCGCGTAGGCGAATGCCCAGACCCATTCGCCGTTGTCGATGGTGACCGGCGCGATGCGGTACCCGTGTTCGCCGAGGAAGGCGGACAGCGCAGCGCGGTCTTCCGGCGTGCGGCCTGCACGCAGGTAGGGGTGACGGAACCAGCGCGGCACCTGTCCACGTTCGGCCAGCAGCGGCCGCAGCGTGCGCTCGCCATCGAGGACGTCTTGCTGGAACGCGGGCAAGCCGACTGCATGCAGGTCGAGGTGGCCGCGCGTGTGGTTGCCCAGCTCGAAGCCCGCGTCCCGCCAGTCGCGCAGCATCGCCACGCGCGTGGGCTGCACCTGGCCGTCGATCTCCAACTTGCCTTCGTTGACGAAGCCCACCACCGGCACGCCGGCCTGCTTCAACTGGGCCATCAGCTGGGCATGGCGCACCGGCAGTTCCGCCGCCGACGTCTTGTCCATGCGCTGCCACGGCAGGTCGTCGACGGTGATGGCGATGCGGCGGTCAGGTTCGGCGGCTGATGCGGCCCACGACATCGCACACAGAAAGACACAAGACAACACGCGGAGCATCGGCTTCATCGACAGAGGGTGGCAGGGATGAGCCGCGAGCTTAGCCAGCCCGGACGACGCCCGGCAACGACCCGACCAATGCCAGACCTTCAGACCGCGTGATGAAGATCTGTCCTGCCCATGCGGCATGATGCGTAAGGAACACGAAAAGACCCAAGGATCTTCTGATGCGTGCATGGCTGGTGCTGCCCCTGTTGCTGCTGTCGTCCTTCGCCGCGCGTGCGGCCGATGTCTGTCCGCAGTTGTCGCAACAGGCGCCGTCGGACGTCGCCACCCGCATCGCCGCGGTCGCCTGCCGCGAACACCTGATGTGGTATCGCCCCTTCATCGACCGCGAAGGCCGGCTGGCGAATGCGCCGATGAATGAAGCCGAGTCGTCGTTGCTGTCGATAGGCGACGACCGCGCCTGGCAGCGCGTCGCGCGCTATTGGCGCGACAGCGGCCTGCTCGCCGCGATCGGCCACCGTCGCGGCGCGACCGACTGCCTGTACGCCTCGGCGACCGGCCCGCAGGCCGAGGCCTGCCGCGGCTTCGTGGTGGACACGCCGTGGTCGGCCGCCTTCATCTCGTGGGTGATGCGCGAGGCCAGGGTGCCGGGCTTCCGCGGTTCCAGCCGCCACTTCACCTACGTGCAGGCGGCGTACCAGAACCCGTCGACCAATGCCTTCGACGTCATCGACGTAGCGAAAGCCAAGCCCGTGGTCGGCGACCTGATCTGCTATGTGCGCCAGACCGGCCGCCTGTTCGGCCACGAAGGCCTGGTGCCCTTGCTGCGCAGCGGCAGCTCGCTCGACATGCATTGCGACATCGTGGTGGCGGTGAACCCGAACAACGACAGCACCGCTTACGCCATCGGCGGCAACGTGCAGCAGAGCGTGACGATGCGGATGCTGCCGTTGAACCGCAACGGCGAGTTCTGGGGCGGGCTGCCGCTGCGGATCGGCGACGGCACGCTGTGCGCGCCCGACAACGAAGCTGCCTGCAACATGAACCGCCAGGACTGGGCGGCGATCCTGCGCCTCAAATCGCCGGCGCAACTTGCGAAACTCCCAGGCGCCCTGCCGCCGGTGCAGGACGCGCCCGATGCGTCGCCGGAAAGGCAGGACTGCTGCGTGAACTGCGTGGTCGGTTCGGGCGTGCCGCGGTGCCCCAGCGAGGCACGCGACGGCGCCACACCTGCCACGAATCCCTGAGCCGCGTTCCGGAGTCCTTCGATGACGTCACGCCCCACCGCATCGCCCGTCCGCCCCACCGCCATGCTCGCCGCGTGCCTGTCGTTGGCGGCCTGCACCACCACGCCGGCCACCCCGGCCTGGGTGCCGGGCCAGCAGGCCACCGTCGAAGGCCAGGTCGCCACGGTCGACACCACGCCGTGGACCTACGACGGCAGCGCGGTGGTCACCCTCGCCACGCCGACCGGCAATGTGGACGTCCACCTGCCGGCCCGCTGGAACCTGTGCAAGGCGCCACCACCGGACGACGTGCAGGCCCTGAAGGCCGGCGATCGCGTGCGGGTGACCGGGACGGTCTCCGAACCCCACACACTCGTGGTCTGCGAACAGGCCGCGCACGGGCTGCATCGCGCGCCCTGACCGCGGCACCGGTCGTCATCTCACGTCGAACGGCGCCCATCGTGCGCTGCAACTAGCATGTAAACGTTTTCAACCCTAGTATCCGGCGCTCCCGTGGCCTGTCCGGCCCGCCCCCAGGAGCCCCGCCATGACCCCCATTGCGCCCGCGGTCCGCCGCCCGCCCCTGGCCTGTGCGGTCCTCGCCCTGGCGGTCGGCCTGGCCCTCAGCCCCCTCGCCCGGTCCGCCGATGCCCTGCCGCCGCGTGCGAGCTGGACGGCGACCAGTTCGGCCAGCACCACCGTGGAGATGGCCCCGCCCAAGGGCATCGATGGCGACCCGGCGACCAAGTGGGGCGGCGCTTTCTCGCCCGGCCACTGGTACCAGGTGGACCTGGGCAAGCGCGTGGCCGTTGGGGCGGTGGAGCTGCATTGGGAATGGGGCGGCGCGCGCGCCTATTCGATCCAGGCCTCCGATGACGGCGAACACTGGCGCACCGCGTTCGAGACGCGCGATGGCGTCGGCGGCATCGAGTACGACGTGTTCCCCACCGTGCAGGCGCGCTATCTGCGCCTGACCGCACCCGACCGCTCGGCGGATTGGGGCGTGTCGGTGTTCGAATTCCAGCCGTACGCCGGCACGGAGGCGCCCCGCATCCGTGGCGTCGACGGCGATCCCGCAGCGCTGTGGTCGAACGCCGGCGACGCGCACGCGATGACCGGCAAGCCCGCCGCCGACGGCATGCGGCAGCTGCAGATCGACCTGCCCAAGCCGATGTCGGTCGCCGGCCTGGAAGTGGCGTGGAAGAACACACCGCGCGCCGCCCGGCTGGAAGGCCGCGAAGCCGGTTCGGATCGCTGGATCGTGCTGGCCGAAGACCCGCGCGCGTTCGGCGACAGCGCCTTCCTCGCCGACAGCCAGGCGCGCACGCTGTCCGCGCTCCGCCTGAGCGTGCGCGGCGAGGGCGCGCAGGCGCCGCGCCTGCAACGGCTGCGCCTGATCGGACCCAAACGGGTGATGACGGCGATGAAACGCTACGAACTCGCCGCCTCGCGCGAACACAGCACGCTGTTCCCGTCATCGCTGCACCAGCAGCAGGTGTACTGGACGGCCGTGGGCATTCCCGCGGGCCGGCAGAAGTCGGTGCTCGACGAGTTCGGCCATGTCGAAGCCTTCAAGGGCGCACCGCTGGTGCAACCGGTGTGGCGCGATGCGAGCGGCCGCGCGAGCGCGGCGAATGCCGACACGCCGATCACCCATGCGTTGCGCGACGGTTGGATGCCGATGCCCACCGTGCAGTGGTCACCGCAGCCGGGCCTGGACCTGACGACAGCCGCGATCGCGCTCGAACAGCGCGGCGCGCCGGTCACGCTGGTGCGCTACCGCCTGCACAACCGCGGCACCACGCCGGTGTCCGGCACCTTCAACCTGCTGACACGGCCGATGCAGGTCAGTCCGCCGTGGCAGAACGGCGGCCCCTCGCCGATCCGCGACATCCGCGTCGGCAGTGGCGATGCCGCTCAGGTGACGGTCAACGGGCGCACGCTGTTCCAGTCGCTGACGCCGGTGGCGCGCGCGTCTGCATCCGCCTTCGGTGCCCATGGTGAAGGCGAGATCACCGGCCTGCTGATGGCCGATGCCCTGCCCGATGCGCAACAGGCGCACGACGACACGGGTCTGGCCGCCGGCCAGCTGGGCTACGACGTGGCGCTGACGCCCGGCGCGACGCAGGACATCGTGATCGCGTTCGCCCTCGGCGATGCGCGCATCGATCCGGCCAAGCCGCTGCCCGCCGCGCCCGCACTCGATCTCGCCGGGCTGACCGGCCCGACCGCGTTCGACACGCTCAGCGATGAGGTCGCTGCGCAGTGGCAGACGCGCCTGGGCCGCATCGGCCTGTCGCTGCCGGACGCCTCGCTGGTCGACATGCTGCGCGCGCAGGCGGCGTACATGCTGATCAACCAGAGCGGCCACGCCATGCAGCCCGGCCCGCGCAACTACAACCGCTCCTTCATCCGCGACGGCGCCGCGACAGCGGCCACGCTGGTGCGCATGGGCATGCCGAAGACCGCGCGCGATTATCTGCAGTGGTACGCCGGCCATGCGGTGCACGAGAACGGCCTGGTGTCGCCGATCCTCAACGACGACGGCTCGGTCAACACGGGGTTCGGCTCGGACATCGAGTACGACAGCCAAGGCCAGTTCATCTGGCTGGTGGCCGAACTCGCGCGCCTGGACGGCGGTGCGCGCAGCGTGCGTGACTACCAGGACAAGGTGACGCGCGCGATGAAATTCATGCAGGAACTGCGCGAGCGCACGATGGTGCCGGGCTACCTCGCCGACCAGCCGTCGCCGGAACGCTTCCACGGCATCCTGGCACCGTCGATCAGCCACGAGGGCTATCCGGTCCCCACGCACAGCTACTGGGACGACTATTGGGCGTTGAAGGGCTGGCATGACGGCGCATGGCTGGCCGAGCAGTGGGGCGATGCGAAGACGGCGGCCTGGGCGCGCGAGCAGTACGCCGCGCTGCGCGCGTCCATGTCGGCCTCGTTGCGCGCGACGATGAAGTGGAAAGGCGTCGACTACGTGCCTGCCGATGCCGACATGGGCGGCAGCGATCCCACCAGCCTGTCGATCGGCCTGGATCCAGCCGGGCAGCAGGACGTGATGCCGGCCGATGCGCTGAAGACCACGTTCGACCGTTACCTGGACGACGTGCGCAAGCGCGACACGCCCGGCGCGCTGTTCGCCTACACACCGTACGAGATCCGCAACGTGCTGACCTACGTACACCTCAACCGGCCGCAGGAGGCTCAGGAACTGTTGATGCGGTTCCTCGGCCATCGCCGCCCGGGGCCATGGCAGGTGCTGGCGGAAGTCGTGTATTCGGATGCCCGCCATGCGATCTATCTGGGCGACATGCCGCACACGTGGATCGGTTCGGAGTACGCGCGCGCGATCTTCGGCATGCTGATGCACGAAGGCGACGACGCGTTGTCGCTGCTGCCGGGCACGCCGCCCGCGTGGGTGGCCGGCGAAGGCTTGCGCGTGGATGGCCTGCCGACGGCTTACGGCACGCTGGCCATGACCGCCCGCCAGCAGGGCCAGACCCTGCGCGTGACGCTCGGCCCCGGTCTGCGCAAGGACACCGCGCTGAAGGTGAGTTGGCCGAGCCGGACGAAGCCGTCGCGGGTGACGGTGGATGGCAAGGCGGTGTCGTCCGCCGACTATGACGCCGACGGCCTTCGCCTGACCAAGCCCTTCAGGACGCTCGATGCCGCGTGGTAACGCGGCGTCGCTTCAGGACTTCGGTTTCTTCAATTCGGCAATGCGCCTCCCTGAGGCGCTGGACACCGGCAGGCGGCAGCATACGGAGCAAGGACTGAAGAGGACTGCCCTGTCACGGCGGCCCCCAACCGGCTGGAAACGCCGGTCGGCGGCAAGCCGACTCTGAACGAGAGGACTAGGTGTCGGCCACCTCGTTACTCTACACTTGGCAAAGATACCAGTGGCGAAAGCCATGGTTCGCCAGGGGCGTTCATGATTCTGACACTATCTGAGCTCATCACAGCCGATGAGCTCGCGACTATCAAGCAGAAGATCGCATCGGTACCGTTCGTCGATGGCAAGGCGACGGCGGGCGAACTGCTGCATAAGGCAAAGAACAACCAGCAGATTCCCTGGAATCATCCTGTTATCAAGGACATCACCAACATCGTGATGCAGGCCCTGGGTCGTAACGATGCTTTCATGAGCGTGGCGCAGCCACGACGACTGGCAACCATGCTGGTCAGCCGATATGAGGCGGGGATGGCTTACGGGGCACATGTGGATTCCGCGGTGATGGGCGCCCCGAACCATGTGCGAAGCGATGTTTCCTTCACCATTTTCCTCAACGAGCCCGACACTTATGAAGGCGGCGAACTCGCGTTCGAGATTGGAGGCAGCGAGGTAACCTTCAAGTTGCCGGCCCGCTCGGCGGTCTGCTACCCCACCGGGCAACTGCATAGGGTGCGCACCGTCGAAGGCGGCGAGCGGCTTGCCGTCGTGGGGTGGATCCAAAGCCTGGTGCGGGACCCCGCCGTCCGTGAGCTCCTGCACGACCTGTCCGCCGCGCGTGAACTGCTGGTAGGGAAGGAAGAGTCCACCAGATCACTCGAACTGATCAACAAGTGCTATTCCAATCTCCTTCGCCGCAACGCAGAGCCATGACGCACCGCAGCTCATTGCGCACCTGCGACTAGCCCGCAATCACCCATCGCCCATTCTCCTGCAACACCACCTCGAAGCGCGCCCATTGCCGGAACGCGTCGATGCTGGATGCACCCGTGCTGCCGGTCTGCTCGCCGGCGACGACGCGATAGTCCAACGCCACGCCTTCGCCTTCCAGCACCTGCCGCACGCTCCACAAGCGGCCGAGTTTGCCGTTGCTGTAGAAGCGCCCGCGAACGATCGCGTCGGGATGGGTGATGTTGCGCTCGGCGTGCTGCTTGGCCAGTTCCAGCAGTTCGGTGAGGTTCTCGGTGGTGATGTCGACATAGGAGTTGAGTTGCTCCATCGCGGCGGAGAAGTCTTCCTGGGTCAGTTCGAACTGGCGCCGCGCGGGTTGGGTGATCCGCGAGGCCTGGCGACGGCGATGCAGGTGGGCGGGGTAGCGGCGCCAGGCGAACAACGCGTTGAAGGCGATGGCCATGGCGAGGATGGCCGCCACGTTGATCAGCACGGGCATCAGCAGGTAGTGGTAACCGAGCGCATGGATGTCGGCGCCGCCGATCACCGCGGTCAGCGCCGTCGCGCCACCCGGCGGGTGGATGCAGCGCAGGTAGTACATGACGCCGACGGCCAGTCCCACCGCCAGCGCCGCTGTCCATAGGTGGCCCGGAAACAGGTGCTGGCAGGTGACGCCGATCGCGGCAGAGATCAGGTGCCCGCCGACCACGGCCCAGGGCTGCGACAGCGCGCCATGCGGCACGGCGAACAGCAGCACGGCCGATGCGCCCATCGAGCTGACCATCAACAGGCCGCCCGGCTTGGTCACGCCGCCAAGCGACCATGTCGTCGCCCACGCCACGGCGAGGATGCCCAGCGCGGCGCCGATGCCGGAAATCCACTTCTCGCCATGGCGGGTGGTGTTGCGCTCGATACCCAGCAGCAGGCGCAACTCGGTCAGGCGGGAGGGCGCGCTCATAGGCGGACAGACAGGGAGGAGCGCCGCAGTCTATGCGAAGGACGCGCAGCCGTCCGTCGTAGGGCGGGCCTTGGCCCGCCACCCCTGGATGTCAGGCGCGGGCGCTGAGCAACCCGATCCGACGGAACCACATCTCCAGCGGCACGGTCACCAGCGGCGGCACCGCGGCGATGGCAATCGCCTCAACGCCGCTCCAATGACGGCTACAGATCCACTATCCTGGAAAGCGGAGCCAGGAGTGGACGCATGGCAATCGAGGACGGAGTAGCGGGAGAGTCGTGGTCAGCGGCTGAGGTCGAGGTTACGGTCCTCGCCTACCTAAGAATGCTCCGCATGCAGGAACTGGGGCAAACCTTCGTCAAAGCCCAGGTCATACGACAACTTTCCAGCCAGATTCCGGCACGGAACGCAGGCGCCATCGAGTACAAGTTCCGCAACATCAGCGCCGTGCTCCATGCCCTTGGCGTGCAGTCCGTGTCGGGCTACAAGCCGCTCGCCAATGTCCAGAAGTTGCTGATCGATGTTGTCGGCCATCTATTGCCGCAGGATGTGGCGCTCGACCAGGCCGCCATTCGAAGCGTCGAGACCGCTGCCGAACCGCCTCTGATCACCGATTTTTCTGACTTCGTGATTGGGGTGCCCACCCCGAAATATCGGGTCAACGACGCAGCCGCCTCTGCCATCCAACGCACAGCGATCAAGCGCGATTACCTGGAACGGGAAGCAAGGAATCGCTCGCTTGGGCATGCGGGCGAACTGGTCGTCATGGAGTTCGAGGCTCGCAGGCTGTTCAACGAGGGCGCCAAGCAACTGGTCGACCGCATCGAACACAGCTCCAAGCTCAAAGGCGATGGACTCGGTTACGACATTCTTTCGTACGATGCTGACGGCCGCGAGAGGTTCATCGAGGTAAAGACCACGTCCTATGACGCGGAGACGCCGTTCTTCGTGAGTTCGAACGAGGTTGGCTTCTCGGAGGACGTCGTCGATCAGTTCCACCTTTACCGTCTCTTCGACTTCCGCAAGAGTCCACGCATGTTCTCACTCAACGGCCCCATTGCGGCACGTTGCCTGCTGGATCCTGTGAGCTACCGTGCAACGCTCGTCGGTAGTTGAGCTTGGCAGCGACGTAGGGCGGGCCCTGGCTCGTCGCCGAAGCGCCTCAGGCACGCGCGCTGAGCAATCCGATCCGGCGGAACCACATCTCCAACGGCACGGTCACCAGCGGCGGGACGGCGGCGGCCAACGCCAGCACCGCGGCCCACCACGGCCAGCGAAGGCGCAGGGCCGACAGCGCGGTGACCACGACATAGAACAGGAAGGCGCCGCCATGCAGCGGGCCGAAGATCTTGACGCCCAGGTCGTTCCCGACGGCGCTGTACTTGAATGCCATGCCGATCAACAGACCGGCCCAGGTGAAGCCTTCAACGAAGGCAGCAACAGCAAACAGGCGCCCGGCGGGCGCGAGGGGTCGTGACATGCAGGAACTCCAGTGAGGGATTGCCGCGACGCGATGGCGGCGGCGACGCTCGCTGGCGTTGGGATTCTAGCGCTCTGAGCAGCGGAGTCGCACGCTGCATTCCGACCGTCCGGCATGTTCCACGCCTTAAGCCAGTCTAGCCGCCCTGCAATGTCGTATCAGTTCAAACACCGGCCACACTCTTGATGGGAAACGCCGGGCGCTGCGGCAGACCCGAGCGCGCCCGACGATGACCAGTACGTCCGTGTCAGTTATGGATCATGATGTCGCAGATCAATCCGATCTGATGGATTGAACTACTGACGTCGAGAATCCCTGCGCCAATTTTCATTCCTGCCGGTTGAGCAGCCGGAAATGGCGTCGAGCCATTAATGATGATGTTCTTGATCTGCCCTGGCGACAGTGAACAGTAGCTCCGCGACGCCGCATGCGACAACAAGACCGCTGCCGCCCCCGAGACCTGAGGCGCAGACATAGATGTGCCTGCAACCTGTACGAAGTTGGGGGCAACGGGTCCATCCCAGCCGCTATTGGACGTTGTAAGAATGTCGCCCGCGTCACCATCAACTCCCTCTCCTCCGGGGGCCGCAATAGTGATCCAATCTGCGTAACTCGAGAAATCTGATCGATTCCCGAGGTTGTTCGTGGCCGCGACGGAGATGACGTTGTCGCATTTAGCCGGTTCGGCATTGGCTAAGCTACTGCTGTTTCCAGCCGCAGCCACAAGAGTAACGCCTTGGGCATATGCCTGGTTGATTGCACTTTGCAACTCCGAAGAGCACGTGGTCGTAGTTGGGAAGCCCAAACTCATGTTGATGACCCTGGGACGGTCGGGAGCATTCGGCAGAGAGGGTAGTCCCGCTCCACCAACTCCTCCCGCCCATCTGATAGCGTCGATCAAGTCGGACAGTTTTCCCCTGCCGCCTTTGCCCAACACTCGGATAGGCATGACTTTAGCCCCCGGAGCAACGCCAGCGCCCCCATAGTTATTGTTAGCGGTAGCTGCTGCTATGCCCGCGACCCTCGTTCCATGCCAAGTAGAGTCTCCCAAAGTGCTGCAGAAAGCATCGCTATCACAGCCCAGAAAAATGCCTGGCGAATAGGAGCCTGGATCCGATGGATCGGAATCACGTCCGTTCCCGTCCTTCGCGATGACCACGTTTGTTATGAAGTCGTATCCGGGCACGATTCGCGCAGGATCGATGTCCGGATGCGGCGTCAACCCTGAGTCAATTATCCCAATCACGACGCCCGTCCCAATGGCGGTGTCCCACGCAAACTTTGCACTCGTGCCGTAACTCAGACTGCTTTGCAGATGCCATTGCGCTGACAGGTAGGGGTCGTTTACATCTGCAAAGGCCATGACAGTGAGGTCAGGCTCAACGTGCTCGACGTTGGGATCATCTGCGAGTTGGCGCATTAGAAGCGCTGCCTCTACTCGATCTAGAGGCCTGCTGGTTCTGACGAGGTCAGTTGAGCCCAGCATTCTCCTTACCTTGACGATGCCGACTGACTTTCCGGTCGCCATGGACAAACGTGAAGCTGCACCATCGATCGAAATGCGAACTTTTGATTCGTCTACCCTTGCCGTCGAACCCTCCTTGAATCGGACTATGAACTGATCATAGTCCTGCTGATTCGACAGCCTTTCTACCTGCATTTTTTCGCGCGCAACGGCGGTGCCAGATACGCAGATACTCGCAAAGATCGCCGCGAGCAAAAGTTTCCATCGCGATACTCGCTTCAGTTCGTTCGTCATTGCTATTCATCCTTATCTTCAATGAATGGGGACTACGTAGCGCTGTAGGAAGCAGTTTCCAGTACCGACATCGTCGGCACGCAGATCTAATCACGACAGTTCACAGCCCAGCAAACGGGGGAGAGGCGCGAGAAGCACAAAAAAAGAGCAGCCTTTCGGCTGCTCTTCCTAGAATCTTCCTTCTTTTTTGGCTTCGGCTAGCCGAGAAAGCTAGACCTCAAACCGTGACAGGATTCGCCTTCTCCACATCGATCTTGTACTGCTTGATCGCGCGGGATACGTCCTTGGCGGTCATCTTGCCTTCCTTCGCCAGGGCGGCGATGGCGGCGTGGGCGATGTAGTAGCGGTCCACTTCGAAGTGGCGGCGCAGGTTGGCGCGGGTGTCGCTGCGGCCGAAGCCGTCCGTGCCCAGGGCCGTGTAGGCCGCCGGGATGAAGGCGCGGATCTGGTCGCTGTACGCACGCACGTAGTCGGTCGCGGCGATCACCGGACCCTGGCGGCCTTCCAGCAGCTCCGTCACGTACGCCTTGCGCGGCGACTTCGCTTCCGGGTTCAGGCGATTCCAGCGCTCGGCGTCGAAACCGTCGCGACGCAGCTCGTTGAAGCTCGGGCAGGACCAGATGTCGGCGGTGACGCCGAAATCCTTGTCCAGCAGCTCGGCCGCCGCGATCGCCTCGCGCAGGATGGTGCCGCTGCCCAGCAGCTGCACGCGCAGCTCGCCCTTCTTCGGCTTGCCGGCATCGGTGAGCAGGTACATGCCCTTGATGATGCCCTCAGCCGCGCCTTCCGGCATGTCCGGGTGGGTGTAGTTCTCGTTCATCAGGGTGACGTAGTAGTACTCGTCCACCTGCTCCTGCAGCATCTTCTGCATGCCGTGCTGCAGGACGACCGCGACTTCGAAACCGAAGGTCGGGTCGTAGCTGCGCACGTTCGGGATGCTGCCGGCGATGACGTGGCTGAAGCCGTCTTCGTGCTGCAGGCCTTCACCGTTCAGCGTCGTGCGGCCCGCGGTGCCGCCCAGCAGGAAGCCGCGCGTGCGCATGTCCGCCGCCTGCCAGGCGATGTCGCCGATGCGCTGGAAGCCGAACATCGAGTAGTAGATGTAGAACGGCAGCATCGGCACGTTGCTGACCGAATAGCTGGTGCCCGCCGCCATCCACGACGACATCGCGCCCGGCTCGCTGATGCCCTGCTGCAGCACCTGGCCGGACTGGTCTTCGCGGTAGTACATCAGCTGGTCGGCATCGACCGGCTTGTACTTCTGGCCGAACGGCGCGTAGATGCCGATCTGGCGGAACATGCCTTCCATGCCGAAGGTGCGCGCCTCGTCGGCGACGATCGGCACCAGGCGCGGGCCGACCTGCTTGTCGCGCAGCGCGATGTTCAGGCCCTGCACGAACGCCATCGTCGTGGAGATCTCGCGCTCGCCGGTGCTCTTCAGCAGGCGGTCGAACGCTTCCAGCTTCGGCGTCTCGAACGACTCGCTGGCCTTGCGGCGACGCTGCGGCAGGTAGCCGCCGAGCGCGGCGCGGCGCGACTTCAGGTACTGGATTTCCGGCGAGTCCTCGCCCGGGTGGTAGAACGGCACCTGCGCCGACTCTTCCAGCTGCTTGTCGCTGACCGGGATGTTGAAGCGGTCGCGGAACGTGCGGATGGCTTCGTCGTCCAGCTTCTTGGTCTGGTGGGTCGGGTTGAGCGATTCACCCGCCGAGCCCATGCCGTAGCCCTTCACCGTCTTGGCCAGGATCACCGTGGGCATGCCCTTGGTGTTCACCGCCTCGTGGTAGGCCGCGTAGACCTTGTGCGGATCGTGGCCGCCGCGGTTGAGGCGCCAGATGTCGTCGTCGGACAGGTTGGCGACCATGGCCGCCGTCTCCGGGTACTTGCCGAAGAAGTTGTCGCGCGTGTACTTGCCGCCGAACGCCTTGCAGTTCTGGTACTCGCCGTCGACGGTTTCCATCATCAGCTTCTTCAGCACGCCGCTGGTGTCGCGCGCGATGAGCGGATCCCAGTAGCTGCCCCACAGCAGCTTGATGACGTTCCAGCCGCCGCCGCGGAACACGCCTTCCAGCTCCTGGATGATCTTGCCGTTGCCGCGCACCGGGCCATCGAGACGCTGCAGGTTGCAGTTGACGACGAAGATCAGGTTGTCGAGGCCTTCGCGGCCGGCCAGCGCGATCGCGCCGAGGGTTTCCGGCTCGTCGCTCTCGCCGTCGCCGATGAAGCACCACACCTTGCGGTCGGATTTCTCGATCAGGCCGCGGTGCTCCAGGTACTTCATGAACTGCGCCTGGTAGATCGCCGCCAGCGGGCCCAGGCCCATCGAGACGGTCGGGGTCTGCCAGTAATCGGGCATCAGCCACGGGTGCGGATAGGACGAGATGCCCTGGCCGTCGACTTCCATGCGGAAGTTGTCGAGCTGCTGCTCGCTGATGCGGCCTTCCAGGAACGAACGCGCGTAGATGCCGGGTGCGCTGTGGCCCTGGATGAAGAGCAGGTCGCCCGGATGGCTGTCGCTGGGCGCGCGCCAGAAGTGGTTGAAGCCCACGTCATACAGCGTGGCGCCGGAGGCGAAGCTGGCGATGTGGCCGCCGAGGTCACCGGGCTTGCGGTTGGCGCGCACGACGGTGGCCATCGCGTTCCAGCGGATGATCGAACGGATGCGCCATTCCAGCGCGGCGTCGCCCGGGCTCTTGGCCTCGTTCTGCGGCGCGATGGTGTTGACGTATTCGGTGGTCGGCGAGAACGGCAGGTAGGCACCGGCGCGGCGGGTGACTTCCACCATGCCTTCGAGCAACTGGTGAGCACGCAGCGCGCCGTTCTTCTCGATCACCGCCTGCATGGAATCGATCCATTCGCGGGATTCCTGCGGGTCCGGATCGCTCTGCAACATCTCGTTCAACCAGTTCATTCCCACTCCTGTTGCGCCGCGCGTGGGGCGTGGCGTCGCCGATTCTTGTAGACCCTGAAGTGTAACGCACGCACCCCGCAGGGGACCTGGCTACGCAGGCGTATGGAACGGACACAACGTCGCTGTCCCGGGACAACAAAAGCACCAAAATAAGACCTTTGCCGTATTGCAACATTCCAATGCGCTTATGATCGGCGCAGGGGGAAGGCTCGGGGGCGGCATGCCAGACGCAGTGCCAGGGAACGTCGTGCCAGTGGCTGCCGGTGCCTCGCACTGGCGCAGCAGCTTGCGCACGCGCATCGCCCTGTGGGCCGGCCTGGTCAACGTGGTGCTGCTCTTGCTGCTGGTCGTGGCCACGGCGTGGTTCGCCCGCCGGATGATCATGGAGAACGCGCGCCGCGACACCCAGGCCAGCGCGCAGGAAGCCGCCCAGCGCCTGGACAATGCCCTCGACGTGGTCACCATCACCACGCATGGCATCTCCGACCTGGTGGGCAGCGCCAACCTGGCGCCCGACGAACTCACTGCCACCCTGCGCGCGATGGTGAAGGCCACGCCGGGCTGTGCCGGCGGCCTGCTGGTGCTGGAACCGCGCACGCGCACCGATGCGCCCTTCGCCCGCTACGTCGCCGCGAACGGCAACGACCGCGACCTCGCCGCCGACGGCTATCCCTATCGCGACCAGGGCTGGTACCAGCGCACCGTGGCCTCGCCCGGCGGCTGGTGGTCCGAGCCCTACCTCAACCAGACCGCGGGCGCGGTGTGGATGGTCACCTACAACATGCCGCTGCGCGAACCCGGACGCGGCGCGCGTACCCGCGGCATGGTCAGCCTGGACCTGCCACTGGCCAACCTCACCGACATGGTCGAATCGCTGGCGAACCTGCCCGGCTGGCGGGTGACGCTGGTGGCGCCGGCGGGCACGCTGGCATTGAACCCGGACGTGCCCGTCGACCGGCTGGAGACGCTGGACGACTTCATCCGCCGTGCCGGCCGCGCGGACCTGCGCGAGGCCGCGCAGGCGGTCCGTCTGCGGCGGCCGCTGCAGCACGCGCACGTCGACGCCGTCACCGGCGAGCGGCGCTACACCGTGGTGGAGCCGGTCGGCGACAGCGGTTGGAACCTGTTGGTCGCGCAGTCCTACGACCTGATCACCCAGCGCCTCAACGAGGCGTTGTGGATGTTGGCGGCGGTGGGCACGCTGCTGGCGCTGTTCTGCATGCTGGTGGTGCGCAAGCTGGCACGCCACATCAGCCAGCCGGTGGAGCGCCTCTCGGCCTCGGCCGCCCGCCTGGCCGAAGGCGACTACGCGATGCCGGTGCCCTACGTAGGCCGGCGAGATGAAGTCGGGCAGATGGCGCGCACGCTGGAACATGCGCGCGGCTCGATCCAGCAACAGCTGCGCGAGATCGAGGACATGACGGCGGCGCGCCAGAAACTGGAGAGCGAACTGTCCATCGCCCGCGAGATCCAGCAGGCGATGCTGCCGCCGGGCCGGGTGATCGACCGCGAGCAGAGCCATCTGGAAGCGTACGCGCGGCTGGAACCGGCCAAGGCCGTCGGCGGTGACTTCTACAGCTTTATCGAAACCGGCACCGACGTGCTGTGGTTCGCCATCGGCGATGTCTCCGACAAGGGCGTGCCGGCGGCGCTGTTCATGGCGCGCACGGTGACCGTGCTGGAAGTGGCGGCCAGCAGCCACGCCAGTCCCGAACGCGTGCTCGCCGAAGCCTCGCGCCGGCTGGTGCAGGGCAACGATGCGTGCATGTTCGCCACCGTGCTGTGCGGACGCGTGGACGTGCGCACCGGCGAGTGCGTGCTGGCCAGCGCCGGCCACGACGCACCGCTGCTGCTGCACGCCGACGGGCACCACGAGATCCTGCCGCTGCAGCCGGGCCCGCCGCTGGGCTTCGAAGTCGGCGATGCATTCCCGCTGTGGTCGGGTCGGTTGCCGGCGGGCGCCACCCTGCTCGCCTGGACCGACGGCATCACCGAGGCCTTCGATGTCGACAACCAGGCCTATGGCCCAGAACGCATTCCCGATGCGCTGCGGCCCGGCGCCAGCGCACGCGAGCAGTGCGAGGGCCTGATCGCGGCGGTTCACGCATTTACCGGCAGCGCCCCGCAGTCGGACGACATCACCGCACTGGCCATCCGCCGCCGGCTGGACAGCGACCCCGCTTCCCCCGAAGCTCCGCCATCACAGGAGACCGCGCATGCAGATGCGACTGTTCATTCCCCGTGAGCACGCCCGTGTGGACGACCTCAACGCGTCGCTCGAAGCCGTGCTGGCCAACAACGGTGTCAGCCGCGCGATCCAGGGCGACGTGCGCCTGATCGTCGAAGAACTGGCGAGCAACGCGATCGAGCACGGCGACCTCGCCCGGGTGGAAGCCGAAGAACACGAACTGTGCGTGGACATCGGCATCCGCGACCGCCTGCTGACGCTCGAATTCCGCGAAAGCGGCGCGCCGTTCAATCCGCTCGACCAACCGCCGCCCGATCTGGACGCCGACATCCTCGACCGCCCCACCGGCGGCTTGGGATTGCACCTGGTGAAGCAGGTGTCCGAGGATGCCCATTACGAACGTGTCGGCAACTACAACGTGCTGCGGCTGACGTTGCGCATTCCCACCGAGGAGACCACGCCATGAGCCTGGGCATCGACATCCTGCCGCCGGGCAAGGGCAGCCAGCGCGTGGCCGTCAGCGGTCGCCTGGACACGCACACCTACGAAGACCTCGACGAAGCGCTGGCGCCGATGCTGACCCGCCAGCTGCACTCGCTGGTGCTGGACCTGTCGGGGCTGGAGTACATCAGCAGCGCCGGCATCCGCTCCATCTTCAAGGCCCGCAAGACGCTGGCACCGCACGGCGGCAAGGTGCTGCTGGTGAACCCGCAACCGCAGATCCAGAAGGTGCTGGACATGGTCAAGGCAGTGCCGTTGAACGAGATCTTCTCGTCGACGGCGGAAGCGGACGCCTACCTGGATGCGATGCAGCGCAAGGTCCTGCATGCCGGCGAGGACGACGACTGACGGACGAGAGTCGCCTCGTCCCGCTTTTGCTTTACGATCCGACCTCCCTCCCCTCCATACCCGGGTCACCCCCACCCGGCACATCCGTTGCACCGAGATGCCCGATGACATTGGAGATTGAGGTCTACCCGCCGGTGAACGGCAACCAGTACGTGCTGCTCAGCGGCCGACTGGACACGCTGAGCTACGCGCAGCTCGACGACGCGCTGGCGCCGATGCTGGCGGCGCGCCCGCAGGCGCTGGTGCTGGACCTGGCGCACCTGGACTACATCAGCAGCGCTGGCGTGCGCAGCATCCTGAAGGCGCGCAAGGCGCTGGCCCCGCACGAAGGCCGCCTGCTGGTCGTGCATCCGCAGGAACAGATCCGCAAGGTGATCGAGATCGTCCAGGCCGTCCCGATGGACGAGATCTTCGAATCCACCGCCGACGCCGATGCCTATCTCGACGCATTGCAGCGACGGATCCTGGATGGCGAGGAAGAGTCCTGATCGGCGCTCGGCATGCCGCAAGAAAAGCGCCCCGCATGCGGGGCGTTTTCTATTGCGACCGAAGCAGATCGATCAACCCGGCCCGCTGCGCTCGGCTTCGCGTTGCTGGCGGATCTGCGCGTCCACCGCGGCGATGGCGGTCATGTTGATCACGCGGCGCGGCGTGGCGCTGGTGGTCAGGATGTGCACCGGGCGCGAGATGCCCATCAGGATCGGGCCGATCGCCACGCCGTCGGTGACCACGCGCACCATGTTGTAGGCGATGTTGGCCGCATCCAGGTTCGGCATGACGAACAGGTTCGCACGGCCCGACAGCGTGCTGCCCGGCATCATGCGGCTGCGCAGCACTTCGTCCCACGCGGTGTCGCCCTGCATTTCGCCGTCGACGTTGAGGTCGGGCTTGCGCTTCAACAACAGCTCGCGGACCTTGCGCATCTTGATCGAACCCGGCGTCTCGTGGCTGCCGAAGTTGGAGTGCGACAGCAGCGCGATGCGCGGCTCGATGCCGAACAGCTTCAGGCGGTAGGCCGCCTGCAGCGTGGCTTCGGCGATCTGCTCGGCGGTCGGGTCGTCCTGCACGTGCGTGTCGAGGAAGAAGTACGCGCCCTGGTTGTTGATCACGCCGGTCATCGCCGACGTCGACTGCACGCCCGGATCCAGCGGGATCACGCTGCGCACGTAGCCCAGCTTCTTGTGGAAGCGGCCGACCAGGCCGGTGATCATCGCGTCGGCTTCGCCGCGCGCGACCATCACCGCGGCGATCAGGGTGGGACGCGAGCGCATCAGGTTCTTCGCCGCCGCCGGCGTCACGCCACGACGCGCGGTCAGCGCGTGATAATGCTGCCAGTAGTCGTTGAAGCGCGGATCGTCGTCCTGGTTGGTCACTTCGAAATCGACGCCGGCGCGCATGCGCAGGCTCAGGCGCTGGATGCGCGCGTCGATCACGTCCGGACGGCCGATCAGGATCGGGAACGCCAGGCCTTCGTCGATCACCGTCTGCACGGCGCGCAGCACGGTCTCTTCCTCGCCTTCGGCGTAGACCACGCGCTTCTTGTCGGCGCGCGCACGGTCGTAGACCGGCTTCATCATCAGGCTGGTGCGATAGACGAACTGGCCCAGCTTCTCGCGGTACGCCCACATATCCGGGATCGGGCGCAGGGCCACGCCGGAGTCCATCGCGGCCTGTGCGACCGCCGCGGCGACCTCGACCAGCAGGCGCGGATCGAACGGGCGCGGGATCAGGTATTCCGGGCCGAAGCACGGCACGTCGTCACCGTAGGCCGAGCCCAGGTCGGAGGCCTCGCGCCGCGCCAGCTTGGCGATGGCGTGCACGCAGGCGACCTTCATCTCTTCGTTGATGACCGTCGCGCCCACGTCGAGCGCGCCGCGGAAGATGTACGGGAAGCAGAGCGCGTTGTTGACCTGGTTCGGGTAGTCGCTGCGGCCGGTGCCGATGATGACGTCCGGGCGCACGGCCTTGGCGTCGGCGGGCAGGATTTCCGGATTCGGATTGGCCAGCGCCAGGATGATCGGCTTGGCCGCCATCGTGGCGACCATCTCCGGCTTGAGGATGCCGCCGGCCGACAGGCCCAGGAAGATGTCAGCGCCGTCGACGATCTCGGCCAGCGAGCGCTTGGCGGTGTCGCGCGCATACCGCGCCTTGTCCGGGTCCAGGTGCGGGCGGCCGGTGTAGATCACGCCGTCGCGGTCGAACGCCAGGATGTTCTCCGGCTTCAGGCCCAGCGCCACCAGCATGTCCAGGCAGGCGATGCCGGCCGCGCCGGCGCCGCTGGTCGCCAGCTTCACGTCCTCGATCTTCTTGCCGACCACTTCCAGCGCGTTGACCACCGCGGCGCCGACGATGATCGCGGTGCCGTGCTGGTCGTCGTGGAAGACCGGGATCTTCATCCGCTCGCGCAGCTTGCGCTCGACGATGAAGCATTCCGGCGCCTTGATGTCCTCGAGGTTGATGCCGCCGAAGGTCGGCTCGAGCGAGGCGATGATGTCGACCAGCTTGTCCGGGTCGGTCTCGTTGATCTCGATGTCGAACACGTCGATGCCGGCGAACTTCTGGAACAGCACGCCCTTGCCTTCCATCACCGGCTTGCCGGCGAGCGCGCCGATGTTGCCCAGGCCGAGTACCGCGGTGCCGTTGGTGACCACGGCCACCAGATTGCCGCGCGCGGTGAGCTCGCTGGCGGTGTTCGGGTCTTCGACGATGGCCTCGCAGGCGTAGGCCACGCCCGGGGAATAGGCCAGGGCCAGGTCGCGCTGGGTCAGCATCGGCTTGGTCGGTGCGACCTTGATCTTGCCGGGCGGGGACAGCCGGTGGTACTCGAGCGCGGCCTGTTTGAAATCGTCGTTCGTCATCGCGGAAACGGTGCCTGTGGTGAAGGCGGGGGAGCGGCAATTCTACCCGGTCCCCGCCGGGGCCGGATTTCGCCGAATGCGGCGCTGCGTCACGCCGCGCGCGTGCAGGCGCGGCTCAGGGCGTCATGAAACGGCACGCCGCGCGCGCCTGCGACACGCGGGCGCAGGTCTCGCCGAAGGCCGTGGGATCGGGCCGCGTACCGGTGTCCAGCCACTGTTCGAGCACCCGCAGGGCGGTCGCATAGGTCGCGTCCTGCAGGCGGCTGTGGTCCTGCTCGTCGGTCAGCGCCTGCAGGAGCAGGTGGCTGCGCCCCGCGGCGGCGACGGTGGCGGCGTACGCGGCTTCCGCTTCGTACGACACGGTGGGGTCGTGGCGCGCATGCACCGTCACGGTCGGCAGCACGATCAGGCCGGACAGGTCGGCGTCGTAGGCCAGCGCGGCCAGCGCGGCAGGATCGGCACTGAAGCGCTCGACGCCGGCATTGAGGGCGGCATCGTCGTGCGAGCCGCGGTACTGGGTCTTCGCGTTGTCGAACGGGTTGCGTCCGTCCAGCCGCTTCTGGACCACGTCCTGGAAATGGAACGTGCCCCAGGCCAGGTGCGCCACCAACTGCTTCTCGGCCACGCCGGTCACCGCGAGGATGTCGCGCAGGTTCGACGCCTGCGCCGGCGTGCGCTTCGCCGCCGGCTGGTCGACGCCGGTGCACGCGTCCACGCGCTGGCGCAGCGCATCACGGGTCATCTTCGCGCCCGCCGGCAAGCCTTGCCACAGCGGGTACTGCGCTTCGTCCGGCGCCGGATGGTTGCGGCAGTAGTATTGGTAGACCGCGCGCAGGTCGGCGCGGAAGCCGTAACCGCGCGTGCCGCCGTACAGCAGGCCGTTGGTGGTCAGCACGCCGTCGTAGTTCGCGCGGCCATCGATCTCCAGCGCGTACAGTTCGGCCGCCTTCGCCGCGACGTTGCCGCCCCAGGACTGTCCGTGCAACACGGTGCGCTCGGGCCGGCCCCAGCGCGCCCAGAAGACGCGCCGGCTGTGGTCCACATCGGCGGCGGCCATGCGCACGCCGTAGCCGCCGCGCCGGTAGGTGGTGCCGATCCACGCATAGCCGTCGCGCACCATCACCGCGAACCGGTCCAGGTCTTCCGCCGAATCGCCGGCCTGCGGCGCCCCCAGGCGCGGGCCGCCGTGCGCATGCACGACGAGCCGGCGGTTCCAGGCCTCGGGCATCGCCACCAGCAACCACGCGCCATGCACGTCGCGCCCTTCGTGGCAGGCGACGCGCGGCCCCACCGACGCCGGGCACGGGACGGACGCGAACGCCACGTCGGTATCGGCGGGCGCGGCGGCGGCGGTGCCGCCCACCGCCAGCAACGCGGCCAGCGCGGGTCCCGTCCAACAGCGGCTCAGGCAACGCATGGTGCGTGGATCCTCCTCAGAACGACCGGCTGATGTTGACGTAGAAGTAGCGGCCCCACGGATTGTGCAGCGAACCGCGGTAGCCGCCATCGGCCAGCGCCGGACCTTCGTCGGTCAGGTCGCGCACGCCCAGGCGCAGGGCGGTGCCGTCCGGGAAGCGGTACTGGCCGTACAGGTTGTGGAACAGACGATCTTCCACCACCCACGGATCACCCGACACGCCCAGCAGCTGCGGCTGTTCGAACGAGCTCATGTACTGCGCGGAGTAACCGACGCGCCACGGCCCCTTGTTCCAGGTGAGCGAACCGCTCGCGCGCCATTCCGGACGGCCGTTCTGGCCGATCAGCTGGCTGGGGTCCGGCAGTGGCGTCAGCGGGTCGATGGTGCCGGCCGCGCGCGCGGCGTACAGCGCGTTGACGATGTCGCCCGGGTCGCGGGTGAACTCCAGCAGCTTGGTCGCGTTGAGGCTGGCCGAGAAACTGCCGAAGCGCGTGCGCCGCAGCGACCAGTCCATGCCGATGTCCAGGCCGCCGGCGGTCTGCGGCTGCAGGTTGATGAAGCGGTCGTTGATCGCGATGACCTGGCCGACCGGGGTGATGCCGGTGCCGGCGAAGAAATCGATGTCCTCCTGCGTCGCCGCCGCGCGCACGACCAGCGGGTTGCTGCCGCCTTCCACGCGGTTGAGATAGTCCAGCGTCAGCGCGGTCTGCGCGCCGAGCAGGCCGACGATCTGCTCCTGCTTGATCTTCCAGCGGTCGACGGTGAAGGTGAAGTTGCCGAAGCGCTCGGGGATGAAGGTCGGCTGGAACACCACGCCATACGACGTATTGGTGCTCTCTTCCGGCTCGAGGTCCGGATTGCCGGCCACCAGCAGCGACGCACCCGCCGTGTTCTGCCCGCAGGCGCTGAACGAGGCGATCCGGCCGGCACGCAGGTCGGCCTCGCAGCGGATGTGGTCCACACCGCTGGCCAGGCGCGAGTACTGGGTGGCGTTGGTCTGCTCCAGGTTGGGCGCACGGAAGCCTTCGGAGTACGAACCGCGCAGGCGCACGCCTTCCACCAGGTCCCAGGCCAGCGCGACCTTGGGCTTGGCGACCGAACCGAAGTCGGAATAGTGCTCGTAACGGCCGGCCAGCTGCATGTCCAGGCGGTGCACCAGCGGGATGTCCATGTCGGCCGACACCAGCGGCACCGCGAATTCCACGTAGGCCGAGCCGACGTTGCGCGAGCCGCGCGTGTCGGGGTTCGGGCTCACCGCGGCGACGTTGCTGAGGTTGGTCTCGCCGGTGACCATGTCGGTGAAGGTGTAGGTGCCGTCGAGGTTGGCGTCGCGGTCGTCTTCCTGCGTTTCGCGGCGCGCTTCGGCACCGAAGGCGATGCCCACGTCACCGGCCGGCAGGGCGAACAGATCCGCGCGGCTCATCTTGAAGTCGGCCATGGTCAGCGTCGTGCGCGATTTGCGGACCAGGTCGAACACGATCGCATCGATCGCCGCCTGCGAACTGGGCGAGCAGTCGCTGTGCGTCGGGGTGGCCACGCAGCCGCCGCTGAACGGGTTGTACGCATCCGGCGTGGACAGCGCCAGCTGCTGCTGCAGCGCCGTCATGTTGATGTTGGGCGACCGGTCCTTGGCTTCGGCTTCGGAGTACAGCAGCGCCGTCTCCCAGTTCCAACCGTTCCACTCGCCGCGCAGGCCGGCCAGGAAACGCGCCTGGTAGTTCTCCACGCGCACCCGCTGGAAGCCGGTGTCGACGTAGCGGTAGTTGCTCATCTGCACCGGCAGGCCGGCGGCCGGCACGTTGGTCAGGCCGGGCAGGCGGTTCGGGTTCGGCGTGCCGTCGGGCAGCGTGGTCGCACCGAACGGATTCCAGTAGTTGCTGGCCGGAATCCACAGGCTGTTGAGGTTCACCACCGGCGGCTGCAGCGCTTCGCTGACGGCCTGGTAGTAGCCCAGTTCGCCGAAGGCCTCCACGCCGTTGTCGAGCTCGTAGTGACCGGTGAGGAAGGCATTGAAGCGTTCCACCGACGGACGCACCGTCGTGCCGTAGCGCGTGTCGTACCGCATCTCGCGGTTGGTGGTGTTGAAGTTGTGGTTGCCGCTGGCCAGGCACAGGTCGTTGCCCAGGCTGACGCCGCAGCCGAAGCTCGACGGCTGCACGCGGAACGCACCGGCGGTGTTCGTCACGGCGACGCCATTGGAGCGGATCACCGCGCGCGGACCCACGGTCAAGCGCGCCCACGGCGTATGCGAGGAGCGGCCATCGAGGGCCGCCAGGCCGGCGAAGTCCGGGTAGTCGGCGAACAGCGCGCGCAGGTCGTCGGTGGAGGTGAATTCCTGGTCCGCCGCCATCAGCTGGGAGCGGTCGGTGTAGTTCAGGAACACCGATACGTTGCCGCGATCGAAGTTCTTGCCGGCGAACACGTTCGTCTCGAACTCGTTCATGCCGGTGCCTTCGGCGGTGCCGTAGCGCGCGCTGGCGCTGACGCCGTCGAAGTCGGTCTGCAGCACGGTGTTGACCACGCCGGCCACCGCGTCCGCGCCGTAGATGGCGGCCGCGCCGTCCAGCAGGATCTCCATGCGGTCCAGGCCGGAGACCGGGATCGCGTTGGAGTTGAAGCTCTGCACCGGCACCGTGCCGGTGTCGGACGTGCCCTGGCTGGTCGGATGCTGGACCAGGCGGCGGCCGTTGAGCAGCACCAGCGTGTTGCCGACGCCGAGCGAGCGCAGGTTCACCGAATTGACGTCACCGCGCGCGGCGTTGCTGGTCTGCGGATTGTTGGACGCATCGAACAGCACGTCGCCCATCTGCGGGATGGTGCGCATCAGTTCGTCGCCGGAGATCGCGCCGGCGGCATCGATCTGCTCCGCGCCGACCACCATCACCGGCAGCGCATCCGTGGTGGACGCGCCCTGGATGTGCGAGCCCACCACGACCACCTTGTCCAGGGTCTTGGCATCGTCGGCGGGCGCGGCTTCGGCCTGCGGCGCAGGTGCGGCCGGCGCCGGCGCGTCCTGGGCCGCGGCGGCATGGATCACGGCCAACAAGGCCAGGGTCAGGCCGCTCCTCAATGGGGCGGCGCGTCGGTTGGGTTGCATCGTTCAGTCCCTCCTCTGAAGACGTGGTGTGGCCGGCGTCAGTCGGCCGTGAGTCGTGTCGGGTCGCCCGGGCCCGCGGCCGGATCGGGCGCGGCGGCGATCGGTGCGGATGGCCCGCCCAGCGCGCGCGCCAGCGCGTCGCGGTCGAGCGCGTTCTCCCAGCGCGCGACCACCAGCGTGGCCACCGCGTTGCCGGTGAAATTGGTCAGCGAACGGCACTCGCTCATGAAGCGATCGATGCCCAGGATCAGCGCCATGCCGGCGACGGGCACTTCCGGCACCACCGCCAGCGTCGCGGCCAGCGTGATGAAGCCGGCGCCGGTCACGCCGGCCGCGCCCTTCGAACTCAGCATCGCCACCAGCAGCAGCATGATCTGGTGGCCCAGGCTCAGTTCGGTGTTGGTGGCCTGGGCGATGAACAGCGCGGCCAGCGTCATGTAGATGTTGGTGCCGTCCAGGTTGAACGAATAACCGGTGGGCACCACCAGGCCGACGACGGACTTGGACGCGCCGGCGCGTTCCATCTTCTCCATCAGCGACGGCAGCGCGGATTCGGACGAGGACGTGCCCAGCACCAGCAGCAGTTCGGCCTTGAGGTAGCGGATCAGGCGGAAGATCGAGAACCCGCACCACCACGACACCAGGCCGAGGATGACGATCACGAACAGCAGCGAGGTCAGGTAGAACGAACCCACCAGCCACGCCAGGTTCACCAGCATGCCCACGCCGTACTTGCCGATGGTGAAGGCGATGGCGCCGAACGCACCGATCGGCGCCGCGCGCATCAGCAGGTGGACCAGGCGGAACACCGGCGCGGTCAGCGCTTCCAGCAGGTTCAGCACCGGCCGGCCCTTCTCACCAACCAGCGCCAGCGACAGCCCGAACAGCACCGCGACGAACAGCACCTGCAGGATGTTGTCGCCCACGAACGGGCTGACCAGCGTCTTCGGGATGATGTCGAGCAGGAAGCCGACCAGGGTCAGCTCGTGCGATTTCTGCACGTAGTCGTTGACCGCCGACTGGTCCAGGTCGGCCGGGTTGATGTTCATGCCGGCGCCCGGCTGCACCACGTGCGCCACCACCATGCCGACGATGAGCGCCAGCGTGGAGAAGAACAGGAAGTACACCATCGCCTTGGCGAACACGCGGCCGACGGTGCGCAGCTGGGTCATGCCGGCGATGCCGGTGACGATGGTCAGGAAGATCACCGGCGCGATGATCATCTTCACCAGCTTGATGAACGCGTCGCCCAGCGGCTTCATCGATTCGGCCAGCGTCGGCTCGTAGTGCCCCAGCACCGCGCCCAGCACGATGGCCACGATCACCTGGAAGTACAGCTGCTTGTACAGCGGCTGCTTCGGCGGCGGCAGGACGGGGGCTTCGGCCAGATGCATGGGAACTCCGGAACGGACGGCGACGCCGCCCGGATCGGCGGCCGGCATGTTGTACCCCCGCTTCGCCGTGGCACCGATAACCTATTGGTACTAGCCCCCGCCCCGGCGGCGGCCTCCGCTTAGACTGGCCGCCATGCTGCGCGCCCGCCGCCACCGCCAGACCCTGCTTGTCGTGCTGCTCACCGTGGGCGGCGCGGCGCTGGCGATCGTGATGGCCTACCGCTGGGCCGGCGCCCGCGCGCTGCGCGACGAAACCGTGCAGCTGCAACGCCAGCTGGACCTGCATTCGCAGGCGCTGCAGCAACGCATCGACCGTTACCGCACGCTGCCGCAGGTGCTGGCGCAAGACCCGGACCTGCGCCAGGCACTCGTCTCGCCGGTCGACGACACGCGCCGCAATGCATTGAACCAGCGCCTGGAAAACGCCAACAGCGTCACCCGGTCGTCCACGCTGACCTTGATCGACCGTCGCGGCATCGCCATCGCCGCGAGCAACTGGCGCGAACCGACCAGCAATGTCGGCGAGGACTACAGCTTTCGTCCCTACGTGCAGCAGGCGCTGCGCGACGGCCGCGGCCAGTTCTATGGCATCGGCCTGACCACCGGCGAGCCGGGCTACTTCCTGTCGCAGGCGATCGAGGGACAGAACGGGCAGGTCGCGGGCCTGGTCGTGATCAAGATCGAACTTGATGCGCTGGAACAGGAGTGGCTGCAGACGCCGGACATCGTTCTGGTCAGCGACGCGCACGATGTGATCTTCCTCGCCAGCCGCGACGAGTGGCGCTACCGCACGCTGCGGCCGCTCACCGACACCGATCGGCGCGAACTCACTGCCACCCGCCAGTACGCGCGCCAGCAGCTGAGCCCGCTGCGCGTGCAGGCCTTGCCGTCGGACGCGGGCAGCGCGCGCCGCGTGCGCCTGCAGGACCCGCCGCTGCCCAATCCGGTGCTGTGGCAATCGATGGCGCTGCCCGAGGAAGGATGGCAGCTGCACCTGCTGCACGATGCCTCGGCCAGCGTGGCGGCCGCGCGCACCGCCGCCATCGCGGCAGGAGGCGGCTGGCTGGCGCTCTCGTTCCTCGTGTTGTTCATGCAGCAGCGCCGTCGCCTGGCCGTGCTGCGTCAGCGCAGTCGCGCCGAGCTGGAAGCCGTGCTCCAGCAGCACGCGCAGGAACTGCGCACCGCGCAGGACGGCATCGTCGAAGCCGCGCGCTCGGCCGACGCCGGCCTCAGCCGCAGCCTGGAGCACCTGCCGCAGGGCGTGGTCATCATCGATGCCGACCTACGGCTGGTGGCGTGGAACTCGCGCTACATGGACCTGTTCCGCTTCCCGCCCGACCTGATCCACGTCGGCCGGCCGATCGAGGACGTGTTTCGCTTCAACGCCCGTCGCGGCCTACTCGGCCCGGGCCCGGTGGAAGAGGCGATCCAGCGCCGCCTGGAGCACCTGCGCAGCGGCAAGCCGCACATGCGCGAGAGCGAGAAGGACGACGGCGTGGTGCTGGAGATCCGCGGCAACCCACTGCCGGACGGCGGCTTCGTCACCAGTTACGCCGACATCACCAGCTACAAAAACGCCGCGCGCGAACTGCGCTCGCTGGCCGATGCGCTGGAACACCGCGTGGAGGAACGCACGCGCGCACTGGCCGACGCCACCCAGGCCGCGGAGAGCGCCAACCGCTACAAGACGCGCTTCGTCGCCTCGGCGGTGCACGACCTGCTGCAGCCGCTGAACGCGGCGCGCATGTTCGTCTCCGCGCTGCGCGGGCGGCTGCCCGACGACGATGCCCGCCGCATCGCCGACCACGTGGACAACGCACTGGTCGCGCAGGACACCATCCTCAACAGCCTGCTGGACATCGCCCGCCTGGAATCCGGCGCGCTGCCCACGCGCGTGCGCGACTTCGCCCTGGCGCCGTTGCTGGAAACGCTGGCGCGCGAGTTCGGCATCGTGGCGGTGGATCGCGGGCTGAGGCTGGACAGCGTGCCCACCCGCGCCATCGTGCGCAGCGACGAAGCGCTGCTGCGGCGCATCCTGCAGAACTTCCTGTCCAACGCGATCCGCTACACGCCGCGCGGCCGCGTGCTGTTGGGCGTGCGGCGCATCGCTGATGGCCTGCGTATCGAAGTGCACGACCAGGGCCCGGGCATTCCGGAAAGCCTGCAGGCGGAGATCTTCGAAGAGTTCCGCCGTCTCGACGATGGCGTGGCCAACGATCGCGGCGCTGGTCTGGGCCTGGCCATCGTGGAACGCATCGGCCGCCTGCTCGGCCACCGCATCGGCCTGCGTTCGCACCTGGGGCGCGGCAGCGTGTTCTGGGTAGAGGTGCCGCGCGGCACGGCCGGCTCGGTGTCCGCCGAGCCCGTCGTCGTCGCCAGTGAGCCAGACGACGGTTCACCGCTGCGCGGCCGCCGCGTGTGGTGCATCGACGACGATCCGCGTGTGTGCGAGGCGACGCGCGCCTTGCTGCAGCGCTGGGAATGCGAGGTAACGCTGGCGTCCGGGCCGGCCGATGCGTTGGCCGCCGCCGCGCGGGGCCAGGCGCCGGACCTGCTGCTGCTCGACGTGCGCCTGGGCGACACCGACGGGCCGACGCTATACGCCACCCTGTGCGAACGCTGGGGCACCGCACCGCCGGTGATCCTGGTCACCGCCGAGCGCGACGATGCGCTGCGCGCGCATGCGCAGGCTTACGGGTGGGGTTTCCTCGCCAAGCCGGTGAAACCGGCGGCGCTGCGTGCGCTGATGACCCAACTGCACGTGCGCCGCGCGCGCTGAGCGCGCCGCCTCACTCCGCCGGCGGGCCTTCCGGCTCCAGCGACTTCACCAGCACCGCCGCCTGCGTGCGGCTGTGGCATTCGAGTTTCTTCAGGATCGCGGTGACGTGCACCTTCACCGTGTTCTCGGCCAAGCCCAGCGCGTGCGCGATCTGTTTGTTGAGCAGCCCGTCGGCCAGGCACAGCAGCACGCGGAACTGCTGCGGCGTCAGCTGGGCCAGGCGCGCGGCCAGCGTGGCGTCTTCCTCGGAACGTTCGGCGGTCAGCGGCGGGAACCAGGTGCCGCCGTCCAGCACCATCGCCACGGCTTCGCCGATGGCCTCGGCCGGCGAAGACTTGGGAATGAAGCCGGCCGCGCCGAACTGCTGCGCGCGGCGGATCACCCGCGGATGCTCGTTCGACGAGATCACCACCACCGGCACTTCCGGGTGCTCGCCGCGCACGTGCAGCAGCGCCGAGAACCCGTGCGCGCCGGGCATCGTCAGGTCCAGTAGCACCAGGTCGGTATCGGGGCGCTGGTCCAGCGCCTGGCCCAGCGCGGTGGCGCCGGCCGCTTCGGTCACGGTGGCGCCGGGCAACGCGCCGCGCAGCGCATGGATCACCGCATTGCGGAACAGCGGGTGGTCGTCGGCGACGAGGATGGCGGGCGCACTCATGCCACCAGTGTGCCATCCGGCGCGGACGCGGCGGTTAGCACTTTGTGGCTAGTCCGCGGACAGGCGATCCAGGCGGATGCGGTTGGCGAACAGCGAGAACGCCAGCATGCCGGCCAATCCGCTGGCACGGCTCACCCAGCGCGGCAGCCAGCGCGGTGGCGCCAGCACGCCGGTTTCGAACAGCGGTTCGAAGCCGGCCACGTCTTCCAGCGTCATCTTGCCGGCGAACAGCCGACGGCACAGGCGCAGCCGGTCCTGCTGCAGCGAATGGCGGAAGAACGTGTGCACGCCGACCAAGCCGCGCAGGTACACGGTGTCCTTGGTGAAAGCCGCACCGCCGTTCGTGGGCACGCCACGGAATACGCGCTGTGCGGAGGAGAAACTCTCGGCCGGATTCTGTCCGGCCTCGGCGAAGTAGCGGTACACCTCGACGAAATCCGCGCCGCCCAATGCCATCGCCACCGCCTCGATGCGCAGGCTGATGCGCTTCATCCGCTCGATGTCGATGCTGCCGGTGATCTGCTCGGCGAACGTCGCCAGCCCTTCCTGGGTAGCGGTCACGCGTGGCGAGGACAGCGCCAGGCTCGGCAGGTGCACCTGCTCGCGGCCGTTCAATGCGGTGAGCGAATGCACCAGCGCCTCGTGCTGCAGCAGCTGGCGGCGGTCGTAATCGCTGAAGGCTGCGCCATGGCGCAGGCGGATGCGGGTGGCGCCGGCGGCCGCCTTCGCGATCAGGGTAGGGTCGAGTTCGACCGTGATGACCCGGCCGTCGAAGAAATCGTCCAGGTCGGCCTGCAGCTGCAACTGCAGGGCGGTGGCCGAGACCGGGATCTGCTCTTCCGGCGCCAGCAGCTCGTGGTCGAGGTCGTTGGCGATGGTGATGAAGTGGCGCGCGGCGTCGCGCGTGGTGGGACCGTCGCCGGGCAGGCATTCCTCGGGCGTGCCGAACAGTGCGATGGAGTGCGCGGTGACCTGCGGCGAGCCGAGCGATTCCAGCAGCTGCGCGGCGATGTCCCAACTGCGCGCCGATTCGCGCAAATAATGACCCAGCGGGTGCGAGGCATCGGCGGCCGCAGACACGGCGGCCAGCTCGCGGCGCGCATCGCCGAAGTCCAGCCGCGGGTACTCGATCACCGGCAGCACCGGCTGCCCGCGCGCCACGCCGGCCAGGAAAGGGGCCTGCGCGTCGGCTGGCCAACTGGCCAGGCTGAGCAGCTTGATCCCGCGCACGGCCTTGACCAGGCGCGCGTCGAGCGCGGCGTGATGGACGATGTCGGCCTGCATGGTGCCCTCCCTGCGGCCACTTTAGCCCAGCCCACCGGACCATCGTCACAAGTGCCCGCGGCTGCACTATGCTCGGCACTCTTCCATCAGTTGCGGGGGCAGCATGCTGGAACTCGATGCGGTGCAGACGCTGGCGTTCGCCGGCCTGGCCCTGTTCCTCGGTTACGCGCTCTGCCGCTTCATTCCCCTGCTGTCCCAGTACAACCTGCCCGCCCCGGTGATCGGCGGCCTGGCTGTGGCCCTGGCCGTGCTGGTCGCGCGCAACCACGACGTTACCCTGTTCACGCTGGACACCAGCCTGCAGGCGCCGCTGATGATCGCCTTCTTCACCACCATCGGCGTCAACGCCAGCGTGTCGCTGCTGCGCATCAGCGGGCGGCAGGTGGTGATCTTCCTGTTGCTGGCCACCGGCTTCGCGGTGGTGCAGAACCTGCTGGGCATGGCCGTGGCCCTGGGGTTCGGCCTGCATCCGCTGTTCGGCGTGCTGGCCGGCTCGACCACCCTGACCGGCGGCCCAGCCACCGGCCTGGCCTTCGCGCCGCTGTTCGAGGAAGCCGGTGTGACCGGCGCCGAATCGATCGCGGTCGCCTCGGCGATGGCCGGCATCATCTGCGGCGGCCTGCTGGGCGGTCCGGTGAGCACCGTGCTGATCCGCCGCCACAAGCTGTACGGCGGAGTGAAGCTGGGCGCGCCCGACGAATCCGCCGCCGAGCCCACCGGTGCGCGCGATACGCCGGACTTCGCCACGCGCGAGACCGATGCGCTGAAGAGCGTCGTCGTGATCCTGGTGGCGATGTGGGTCGGCGCCGGCGTCAGCGCCGGCCTCAGCGCCGCAGGGCTGACCCTGCCCGCGTACGTGGGCGCGATGATGGTCGGCGCGCTCATCCGCTGGATCGACGACCGCACCGGCTGGCTCCGCCTGCCGGTGGCCACCACCGACCTGATCGGCAACGTCTGCCTGGCGCTGTTCCTGGCGGTGGCGCTGATGAACCTCAAGCTGTGGGAACTGGCGGGGCTCGCCGCGCCCTTGATGGTGAACCTGGCGCTACAGGTCGTGGTGGTCGCGCTGTTCTGCGCGGTGGTGTTCCGGGTGATGGGCCGCGACTATGACGCCGCGGTGATGGGCGGCGGTTTCATAGGTTTCATGCTCGGTACCACGGCGAACGCGATGGCGGTGATGCGCACGCTGGTCGAACGCTACGGCATGGCCCCGCGCGCGTTCCTCGTCGCCCCGCTGGTAGGCGCGTTCTTCATCGACTTCACCAACGCGCTGATCATCACCGGCTTCATCAATCTGTGGGATTGATCAACCGTCCTCCCGACTATCCCAGGAGTTAGAGCCCGATGGCACTCCCCCGCAAGATTGTCATCCATTCACTCAGCGGCTTTCGTCCGGAGCTGACAGGCATGGTCAGGGACTGGATGCGGGACGGCGTGCAATATGTTGGCGTCGTTGGCCACGAGGCGGCGAGGATCGAGGACGCGATTGATGATCTGTGCGTAGGTGATGGCGCAGAACCCTACTTCATGCTCACGGCCGCGCATGACGACACAGAAACACTGGAGGACGCTGTCTTCCTCGCCGAGCAGATCTCGACAATTCCGGGCTCGGTGGCCGTGGTCGAGCTCTAACGACTCATCAAGTCGGTAACGATAACGGCGGCCGCTATCGCTTGCCGTACTTGTCGGCCAACCGCTTGTTCAACGCCTTGTTCTGCACCTTGGCGTTGGCCTTGTCGGCCAGGCGCGAGGCGAGCTTGTCGGCGGCGGCAGCGACTTCGTCGCGCAGCTTGAGGTAGTTGAGGAAGCGGCCTTCGTCCAGTTCCTCGCGCTCGATCGCGGCGCGCACCGCGCAACCGGGCTCGCGGTCATGCGAGCAGTCGCGGAACTTGCACTGCTCGGCCAGCGCTTCGATGTCGGCGAAACCGCCGCCGGCCAAATCTTCTTCGCCGGTCGGCTTGAGCTCGCGCATGCCGGGCGTGTCGATCAGGCAGGCCCCTGCCGGCAGCGGGATCAGCGCGCGGAAGGTGGTGGTGTGACGCCCGCGCGAATCGCTCTCGCGAACTTCGCCGGTCTTCATGCGCTCGTCGCCGAGCAGCGTGTTGGTCAACGTGGACTTGCCGGCACCGGACGAACCGACCAGCACGACGGTGTGACCCGGTTCCAGCCACGGCGCGAGTTGCGCGACGCTGGCGGTGTCCTTCGCGTTGACGGTGAACACCGGCACGCCCTGTGCGGTGAGATCGGCCAGCACCTCGACCGCGTCGTCGGCGTACTCGGTGCGGTCGGCCTTGGTCAGTACCACGACCGGTTGCGCACCGCCGCCGCCGACCAGCAGCAGGTAACGTTCGATCCGGCGCGGATTGAAGTCCGCATCCAGGCCACAGACGATGAACACCGTATCGATGTTCGCCGCGATCACCTGCTGGTGGTAATGCTCGCCCGCCGCACCGCGCTTGATGCCGGTGTGGCGGGGCAGCAGCGCGACGATGCGCGGGCGCTTCGATGCGGCGTCTTCCAGCAGCACCCAGTCGCCGACAGCAGGGCGCTCGTGGGCCGGAAACCGCGGGCGCTGCCACTCCGGCAACGATTCGGCCTTCACACCCTCGCCGGGCGCGTTGGCGACCACATATCCGGAGCGGTGCTGTTCGATCACCCGCGCCGGGCTGGCGGTCGGGTGCGCGGCCATGGCATCCCGCCACGCGCTGTCCTCCGGTTCACCTGCATACGGCCAGCCAATGGACCGCAGAAGGGTGACGTCGGACACGCTGGGGACGGGGGTTTCGGGCATGGCGCGCATTCTAGACGGGCGCTGAAGCGGGCGGGGCCGGGCGGGCTAAATATCCGTTAAGCTGGCCCCCTTTCCCTATTTAGCCCCTGTGCGGTAGCCGCCATGTCCACCCCGCCCGTCAAACCGCTCGCCACGCGCGAACGCCTGTCCGAAGTCCGCTACGAAATCCGGGGCGAACTGGCACGGCGAGCCCGGGAGCTGGAAGCGCAGGGGCAGAAGCTGATCAAGCTGAACATCGGCAACCCGGGCGCCTTCGGCTTCCGGGCGCCGGAGCACCTGCAGCGCGCGATCGCCGACGACATGGGCCGCACCGACCCGTACACGCACCAGCAGGGCCTGCCGGCCGCGCGCGAGGCCATCGCCGCCGCGTACGCCAAGCGCGGCGCGCCGGATGCGCATCCGGACCGCGTATTCGTCGGCAACGGTGTGTCGGAGCTGATCGACCTGTCGCTGCGGGCGCTGCTCAATCCCGGCGACGAAGTGCTGGTGCCCTCACCCGACTACCCGCTGTGGTCGGCGGCCACCATCCTCAACGACGGACGCCCGGTGTACTACCGCTGCGATCCGGAGAACGACTTCCAGCCCGATCCGAGCGAGATCGAGCAGCTGATCAGCTCGCGCACCCGCGCTATCGTGCTGATCAACCCGAACAACCCGACCGGCGCGACCTACTCGCGCGAGCTGCTGGAGCGCATCGTCGCCATCGCGGCCAAGCACCGCTTGCTGCTGATGGTCGACGAGATCTACGACCAGGTGCTGTACGACGGCGCGAGCTTCGTGCCGGTCGCCCCGCTCGCCGGCGACGTGCCGTGCATTACCTTCAGCGGCCTCAGCAAGGTGCACCGCGCCTGCGGCTGGCGCGTGGGCTGGGGCGTGGTGTCCGGCCACGGCGACGTGGTGCGCGACTTCCTGCATGCGATGGACCTGCTCAGCGCGCTGCGCCTGTGCGCCAACGTGCCGGGCCAGTACGCCATCGAGGCGGCGGTCAACGGTCCGGACACGATCAGCGCGCTGTGCGCGTCAGGTGGCCGCCTGTACGAAACCCGTCGTGCGGTGATCGAGGCCTGCGACGCCAGCCCGCACCTGGAATTGGTGAATCCCGCCGGCGCGCTGTATGCGTTCCCGGCGGTGGTCGGCGACGCCGCCAAGGGCTTCGACGACCACGCGTTCGCGCTGGAACTGATGGAAACCGAAGGCGTGCTGGTCGTGCCGGGCTCGAGCTTCAACGTGCCCTACCGCCACCACTTCCGCGTCACCCTGCTGCCGGAAGCGGCGACGATGCGCGAAGTCTTCGCCCGCATCGACCGCGCCCTGTCGCGCCGTGCGGAAGCGGCCACCAAGGTCGTGCCGATCAAGGGCAAGTCGCGGCCGGCGGCGGCGTAAGCCCGCGCGGCTGTTGCTCGAATGTAGGAGCGACGTAAGTCGCGACCGCACGCCACGCCGCAGCCGTTGATACCTGATGGGCGAGAACCGCGGTTTCTCGCTCCGGATGATCGATGTTGCGTTGACGGCCCGAGTTCGCGGTCGCGACTTACGTCGCTCCTACAAAGGGCAAGAAGGGCGCATCATGCGCCCATGACCACGACCTCCGCCCCGCACACCACCGCCCTCACCACCGAGCTGCGCTACCTCGCGCTCGGCGACTCCTACACGATCGGCGAAGCCGTCGATGAGGCAGGCCGTTGGCCGATGCAGCTGGCACGCCTGCTGCGCATGGAAGGTGTGCTGGTCGGCGATCCGCGCATCATCGCCACCACCGGTTGGACCACCGACGAACTCGACGCCGCGATCACCGCCGCCGAACCGCTCGGCCCGCACGACTTCGTCACCCTGCTGATCGGCGTCAACAACCAGTACCGCGGCCGCGACGTGGAGGAATACCGCACGCAGTTCGCCGCGCTGCTGTGGCGCGCGACCGGCTTCGTCGGCGACCGGCCCGATCGCGTACTGGTGCTGTCGATTCCCGATTGGGGCGTGACCCCGTTCGGTGCCGCATCGGGCCGCGATGTCGAGCAGATCGCGCGCGAACTGGATGCCTACAACCTCGCCGCCCGCACCGCCTGCGCGCAGCGCGATGTCGCCTTCGTCGACATCACCGCGGTCAGCCGCACGCGCGGCACCGAACCGGCGATGGTCGCCGACGATGGCCTGCATCCGTCCGCCGCGATGTACACCGAATGGACGCGGCTCGCATTCCCGGTGGCGCACCGGTTGCTGGCGAGCGGCTGACCCGTCTTACGCCGTCGCGACCGCCGGCACCCGCAGTCCTTCGGGTTCGGGCACCACGGTGCGGTACCCCTGCGCATCCAGCCACGCGAGCAACTGCGCCAGGATCGTGAGGTTGTGGCCGTGCGTGGCGCCTTCGTGCAGCAGGATGATCGCCCCCGGGTGGACGTCGCGGGTGATGCGCGCGAGCACCGTGTC
This sequence comes from Pseudoxanthomonas sp., assembly GCA_047600885.1. Classification (GTDB taxonomy): domain Bacteria; phylum Pseudomonadota; class Gammaproteobacteria; order Xanthomonadales; family Xanthomonadaceae; genus Pseudoxanthomonas_A. The sequence continues at coordinate 82,765 of JASGKE010000003.1, forward strand.
CGGTTGGCAATCGACGCCGTCGAAGCCGCGCGCGCTCCATGCCACGCGCGCCAGGCCATGCCGCTTCAGCGACAGGCCCACGAAGGGATTGGTCATGCCCACCACGCTGCGGAACCAGCGCGGCGTCTCGCCGGTGATCGCGGTCAGGATGGACTGGTTGCGGCCGATCTGGTCTTCCATGGCGCCCGGACCCAGCCGCCAGAAGCGCAGGTCCGGGTGATCGGCGCTGTGGTTGCCGATGCCGTGGCCGCGGTCGCGGATGGCCTGCACCAATGCCGGCCGCGTCTGCGCGCGCTCACCGACGACGAAGAAGGTGGCCTTGGCTCCATGCCGGTCCAGCAGCTCCAGCATCGCGGCGGTGTCGTCCGAGGGACCGTCGTCGATGGTCAGCCAGACCACGCGCTCGTCCGTGGGCAGCCGCGCCAGCGCCGGGCAGAACAGGGTGGCGCGCGGATGCAGGGTGGCCCAGACCACGGCCAAGTGGGTCGCCATCATCGCGGGCAGGCCCACGGTCCAGCCCCAGCGCCACCACAGCCAGGCCACGCCCACTTGCGACAGCGCCAGCAGGCCCAATATCAGTCCGGGACGGCGCGGCGGACGATGCAGTGTTCCTGTCGTGCTCATGCCCCATGATGCCACGGGGCGTAAAATCCCTTCTTCAGAGCCCTTCACGCATTCCGGTACCCGACATGTCCCTCGACCCCGCCCTGCGCTCGCGCATCGAATCCCTCCTGCAGTCCAACCGCGTGGTGCTCTTCATGAAGGGCCAGCCGACCATGCCGCAATGCGGCTTCTCGGCCAAGGCGGTGGGCGCGCTGTCGGCGCTCGGCGTGGACTACGCCCACGTCAACGTGCTGGCCGACCAGGAGATCCGCGAAGGCATCAAAGCCTACGGCGACTGGCCGACCATCCCGCAGCTGTACATCGACGGCGAGCTGGTCGGCGGCAGCGACATCATCGAGCAGATGACCAATTCCGGCGAACTCGCCTCGCTGCTCGGCCTGGCCGCGCCGGATCGCACGCCGCCGGCGATCACGATCACCCCGGCCGCCGCCGAGATGCTGCAGAACGCCGTGGCCGACGCCGGCCCGGGTGCTGCGCTGGCGCTGGCGATCAATGCGCAGTTCCAGCCCAACTTCCAGCTGGCGCAGTTCGATGCCAATGCGATCGCCGCCGAATCCAACGGCGTGCGCGTGCAGTTCGACCTGGCCAGTGCGCGCCGTGCCGACGGCATCACCATCGACTGGGTGGACGATATCCGCGGCAAGGGCCTGGCCATCGACAACCCCAATGCGCCCAAGCCGGTGCAGGCGCTGTCGCCGATGGATGCCGATGCGAAGGTCCGCGCCAGCGAAGTGCTGCTGGTCGACGTGCGCCCGGCCGATGAACGCGCGATCGCGGCGATGAAGCTGCCGTTCAAGACCTTCGACGGCAACGGCCGCGCCGAGCTCGAAGCGCTGCCGAAGGACACCGCGCTGGCCTTCCTGTGCCGCAGCGGCGGCCGCAGCCAGCAGGCGGCGGAAGAGTTCCGCGGGCTCGGCTTCTCCAACGTCTACAACATCACCGGCGGCATCAACGCCTGGGCCGACGACGTGGACGGCACGATCAGCAAGTACTGAGCCGCGCTCGCGCCGCCACGAAAAAGGCGGGCCTCGGCCCGCCTTTTTCTTTTTGCGTTCCCGCCAACGGCGCTTGTCAGCCCTTGAAGCCGCCACTGGCGAGGTAGTCGCGCTCTTCCTGCGTGGATGTCCGGCCCATCGCCTCGTTGCGATGCGGGAAGCGGCCGAAGCGCGCGATCAGGTCGTAGTGCAGCTGCGCGTACTCGATGTACTGGTCGTTGCCGGTGGCGCGGAACAGGTCCATCGCCCGCTGCTGGTCGTCCAGTGCCTCGGAATGTTCGTACGGCATGTAGAAGAAGATCTTCAGCGCCGGATCGACCTGCGCATCGAAGCCGGCGGCGATGGCGCGCTCGGCGTAATGCCGCGCGAGCCCGTCGGTGGCATACGAATGCGCGTTCTGCCGGAAGCAGTTGCGCGGGAACTGGTCCAGCAACAGGATCAGCGCCAGCGCGCCCTCCGCATCGCCCATCCAGCCTTCCAACTCGCGCCGCGCCGCGCGGAAGTGCAACCCGCGGAACCGCTGATCGAACTCGGCATCGAACGCATCGTCGTTGGCGAACCACTTCTCGTAGCCCGCATTGCGCCAGAAGGTGATGACGTCGTTGGATTCGTTCACTTGGACGATTCCTCCCGCTCTTGGGGCTTAAGTCCGTCGAGGAACTCTGCATGCAGCGCCCAATCCGGATCGCTCATCGACTCCACTTGAATAGGCAGCACGTCACTAGAGCTCAGCGCATCGTTCAATCGCCGCATGAATTCGTCCTCCGAGCGAACATAGAAACTCCATCGCCTGCGCCCCTCGCCCGTTTCGACATATATCAGCGCGGCAGATCCGTCGCGCTCAACACCTGGGACAAACGTATTCTCTGCGTCATCCATGCGGTCACGCTCGTCGACGGACGGCATGCCCGATGACGAATCGTAGTCCCAGAGGATATCGATGCGCGTAGGCAACGTCCGCTTGTCGAAGCCCGGCTCGAACTTCTCGACATATCGATAGACGACGGAGCGGTCCAGCGCCTGATGTTTCGCAACCGCGATCGCCCAGCTGCGTTGATCCTGTTCGGCGACCGGGCTGACTGCCGTTAGCGCGGCAAGGAGCATCGACTTCAGCATGGTCTACTCATCAAACCGCAAGTGCCGCACCGACTTCCCGTTGCGGCGGATCAGCTTCAGCGCTTCGATGCCGACGGTGATGTGGTTTTCGACGAACGAGGAGCTGACCTTGGCGTCGCTGGCTTCGGTCTTCACGCCTTCGGGGATCATCGGTTGGTCGCTGACCAGCAGCAGCGCGCCGCAAGGGATGCGGTTGGCGAAGCCGGCGGCGAAGACCGTGGCGGTCTCCATGTCGATGGCCATGCAGCGCATCGCGCGCAGGCGTTCCTTGAAGGCCAGATCGTGTTCCCACACGCGGCGGTTGGTGGTGTAGACCGTGCCGGTCCAGTAGTCGTGTCCCAGGTCGCGGATCATCGTCGACACCGCGCGCTGCAGGGCGAAGGCAGGCAGCGCCGGCACTTCCGGCAACAGGTAGTCGTTGCTGGTGCCTTCGCCGCGGATGGCGGCGATCGGCAGCACCAGGTCGCCCAGTTCGTTCTTGCGCTTCAGGCCGCCGCACTTGCCGAGGAACAGCACCGCCTTGGGCATGATCGCCGATAGCAGGTCCATCATCGTCGCGGCGTTGGGGCTGCCCATGCCGAAGTTGATCATGGTGATGCCGTCGGCGGTCGCGCTGGCCATCGGCCGGTCCAGGCCGACGATGGGCGCACCGGTGAGCTGCGAGAACACGTTGAGGTAGCCGCCGAAATTGGTCAGCAGGATGTGTTCGCCGAACTGGTCCAGGGGCACGCCGGTGTAGCGCGGCAGCCAGTTGTCGACGATTTCGTTCTTGTCCTTCATGGAAGCCTCTTTTTCTAGTTGTTGTGCGGCAATTCTGGCACGACTGCGATGCGTGCACTTGGCAGGACGCGCCGACGGCCGGTTAGGGTCGGCGTCTCTTCCAGGGGATACACCATGCGAACGACCTTGCTGGCCGGGCTGATCCTGGCCTCGCTGGGCGGCAGCGCGCTTGCCGCCACGCCCGCCTCCCGCTTCACCCAGGACCCGTACCCGAGCACCTACCGTGCGGTCCCGTCCGGCCCCGTGCTGCTGGCGAATGCGACGGTGCTGACCGGGACCGGCGAACGCCTCGACGGCACCGACGTGCTGCTGGCCGACGGCAAGGTGGTGGCGGTAGGCCGCGGCCTGTCGGCACCCGACGGCGCCACCCGCGTCGACGCGACCGGCAAGTGGGTGACGCCCGGCCTGATCGACGTGCATTCGCACCTGGGCGTGTATCCCAGCCCGGGCGTGAAGGCGCACAGCGACGGCAACGAGATGACCGCGCCGGTGACGCGCGAACGTCTGGGCCGAGCATTCGATCTGGGCGCAGGACCCCGGCTTCCACACCGCGCTCGCCGGCGGCGTGACCTCGCTGCAGGTGCTGCCGGGTTCGGCGAACCTGGTCGGCGGTCGCGGGGTGACGCTGAAGAACGTGCCGTCCACCAGCTACCAGGGCATGAAGTTCCCGGGGGCGCCGTGGGGCCTGAAGATGGCGTGCGGCGAGAATCCCAAGCGCGTCTATGGCGGCAAGAGCGGCCCGGCCACGCGCATGGGCAACGTGGCGGGCTATCGCGCGGCCTTCATCGACGCCAGCGAATACCTGAAGAAGAATGCGCCCAAGCCGCAGCAGCCGAAGAAGAAGCGCTGGTGGGAGCGTGCCAGCGGCGACGACAAGGCGGACAGCGGCGGCGACAGCGGCGGGAAGCGCGATCTGAAGCTGGACACGCTGGCAGGCGCGATCAACGGCGAGATCCTGGTGCACATCCATTGCTACCGCGCCGACGAGATGGCGACGATGCTGGACCTGGCCAAGGAGTTCGGCTTCAAGATCGCCGCGTTCCACCATGGCGTCGAAGCCTACAAGCTGGCCGACCGGCTGGCGCAGGAGAACGTCTGCGGTGCGCTCTGGGCTGACTGGTGGGGCTTCAAGATGGAAGCCTTCGACGGCATCCAGGAAAACATCGCGATCGTGGACCGGCCGGCCGAACAGCTGCGCGATCGTCCATTCGGATTCGGACGAGGGCATCCAGCGCCTCAACCAGGAAGCGGCGAAGGTGATGGCGAATGCGCATCGCGCCGGCATGGGCGACATCGCGCCGGAGCGCGCGATCCGCTGGGTGACCAGCAACGCCGCCAAGGCGCTGGGCATCGCCGACCGGACCGGCACGCTGGAGGCGGGCAAGATGGCCGACGTGGTGGTGTGGAACCAGAATCCCTTCAGCGTGTACGCGAAGGCCGAACAGGTCTACATCGACGGCGCCCGCCTCTACGACCGCAACGACCGCAGCAGGCAACCCGTCTCCGACTTCATGCTCGGCCAGGAGGTGACGCCATGAGCCGCCGTTCGATCCTCCGTACCGGCGCGCTCGCGCTGGCGCTTGCCGCCGCCTTGCCGGCGGTCGCGCAGGACGTGCTGATCCGCAACGCCACCGTGCACACCGCCGGGACGCAGGGCACGCTGAAGGGCGCGGACGTGCTGGTGCGCAACGGCGTGGTGCAGGCCGTCGGCAACGGCCTGGCCGCGCCGGCCGCTGCCACCATCGTGGAAGCCAACGGCCGTCCGCTGACGCCCGCCTTCTTCGGCGGCATCACCGAGATCGGCATCGAGGAAGTCTCCGGCGAATCCTCCACCGTGGACGCCGCCGTCACGCTGGAAGACCAGCCGATGCGTCCGGAGTTCGACGTGACGCTGGCCTACAACCCGGCCTCGATCGTGATCCCGGTGGCGCGCGTGGAAGGCATCGGCTTCACCCTGCTCGCCGCATCGACGGGCGGTTCCTTCATCGCCGGCCAGGGCGGTGTGGTGCGGCTGGACGGCAGTGCCGATCCGGTCGGTCCGCGCGCGTTGTTCGTGCGACTGGGCAGCGGCACCGCGGAACTGGCCGGCAAGTCGCGTGCCGCGCACTGGATGTTGCTGGATCAGATGGTGGCCGAAGCACGCGGCCGGGTGTCGGTGGACTCTCCGCATGCGCTGTTGACACCGGCAGGCCGCGCCACGCTGGCGCGCTACCTGGCGGGCAACGGACGCATCGTGGTCGCGGTGAACCGCGCGGCCGACATCCGCCAGCTGCTGCGCTGGGCGCAGCGCGAGAACGTGCGCATCGCCATCGCCGGCGGCGCCGAAGCCTGGAAACTCGCCCCGCAGCTGGCGCAGGCGAAGGTGCCGGTGTTCGTAGACGCGCTGGCCGACCTGCCGTCGGATTTCGACCAGATCGGTGCGACGCTGGAGAACGCGGCGCGTCTGGATGCGGCCGGCGTGAGCGTCAGCTTCTCGCAGGCCGGCGACGCCTCGCACAACGCCCGCAAGGTCCGCCAGCTCGCGGGCAATGCGGTGGCCAACGGCCTGCCGTGGGAAGACGGCCTGGCCGGCCTGACCCGCGTGCCGGCGGAGACCTTCGGCGTGGGTGATCGCGTGGGCACCATCGCGCCGGGAAAACTGGCCGACCTGGTGCTGTGGAGCGGCGACCCGCTCGACGTGGCGAACACCGCGCAGCAGGTGTGGTTGGGCGGCCGCGCGATGCCGATGCGTTCGCGCCAGACCGAATTGCGCGACCGTTACCTGCAACAGGCAGGCCCGCTGCCGCGCGCGTACTCGAAGTAACCTTCTGCGGCCGTCAGTCCACGGAGGCGCCTTCGGGCGCCTTCGTGCTTTCCGCGTCGGTGCACGATGCGTCTTCGGCCATCGACGCGGTCGCCGCCCGCGCGCTTGGCCACGTACATGGCCTGATCGGCACGGGCGATCAGCGACGCCACCGAGTCGCCGTCACGCGCCTGCGCCGCGCCGATGCTGGCGGTGAGCGCGACGGGCACGCCTTCGACGCGCGCGCAGTCCCGGCGGATACGCGCGGCCACCTGGTCGGCGATGCGCATCGCGGCGGGTAGTTCGACGCCGGACAGGACCAGCACGAACTCTTCGCCCCCCAGGCGGCCGAGCTGGTCGCCGTACTGGAACTGCTCACTGACCGCGCGGGTCACCGCACGCAGGCACGCATCGCCCAGCGCGTGGCCGTGGCGGTCGTTGACCTGCTTGAAATGATCGAGATCGATGAACAGCAGCGAGGCGGGAATGCGTTCGCGTTCGCGCTCGATCAGCGCCCAGTCCAGGCGATGCTCGATGCCGCCGCGATTGAGCACGCCGGTCAGTCCATCGCGTTCGGCATGCTGCTTGGCGCTGTCGCGCTCGCGGCGGAAGGTCAGCATGCGGTCGGCCAGGCCGAGCGCCAGCACGACCGCGGTGAAGGCCAACACCCAGGGTAGGCCGTATTCCAGCCAGGGCTCGGCGCGTTCGCCGCCGCTGAAGCGCAGCGCGCGCCACATCGTGAACACCAGCAACGGCACCCAGGCGATCAGCACGTAGGCCGCATGCTTCTGGCCCCGCACCCACGCCACCACCAGGGTGACGAGCGCGATGGCATTGGTCAGCAGGAACAGGGCGTTGGCCACGTCCGGAAACCACGCCTTGTTCGCGGGCCATGGCAGCATGAGGAGGACCAGCGTGGCCCCGCAGCCGTACGCACCCACGCACTTCATCACCAGACTAAGCCGCGGCGCGACGCGGCGCAGGCTGGCGTAATCCAGCCAGAGGTAGACCAGCAGGATGGTCGCCAGTGTGCCGGACGCCCAGACCCCCTGCGCACCGAAGCGGGCCAGGGCATCCAGGCCTGGCCAGGCGTAAGCCTCGCCGTACGAACAGAGCGCGTACAGGAGTTGGAACAGCATCGCCCCGGCGTACAGCAGGTAGACGCGGTCGCGCAGCATCGCCCAGAAAAGGAGTACCGCCAGCGACACGCCGAGTACCGCGCCGATCGCCGGCATGACCAGCCGCAGGTGGCGCAGGTCCGCGGCGGCGTAATGCGGCCGCGATTCGACCGCGACGTGCAGCGGGTAGCGCGCGCCCTCCACGCGCACGTACAGGGGACCGTCCCCGGCCAGGGGGAACACCAGCGCCCGCCGCGTGTACTGCGGGTCGAGGTCCGCGCGGAACAGATCCTGCGTGCGCGGCGCGCCGTCGGGTGTATCGAGCACGGTCACGCGCGCGGTGTAGGGGTGGTAGACCACCAACAGCGGTTCGGCCACGCCAGGCCGCGGCTGCACGCGCCATTGGCCATTGCCGATCACGCGCACGCCATCGTCGTCGCCTTCGAAGCGACGTTCCGAGAAGAGCCCGGCACGCTGTCCAGCCTGCTGCTCCAGCGCCAGTGGCTGGATCCGGTCGATCCGCGCGATGTTTTCCCCAAGCGCAGCGGACGCGGGCAGCAGGGCCAGAAGCAGCAGTAATGACCACCACCCCTGTTTCATGTTGCCCCTTGCTTTCCGGCGGAGTGTCGGACCCGGCTGGGCGCCGGGCAAGCCCATCGAGGGTATTAATGTGATAGCGGTCACACTAATATCGGGAATTATTAAGCATCACCGACGCGACCTGTGCCGCCTTACGACTGTGGCACGCGTCTTGGAAAGGTGATTCAGCTCACACTTCATGCGTTTACGCGGCGACGGCCTCGCGGTTGTCGGCTAGCGTGGCGGGCCGAGGGAGATGCGACGGATGCCGGGAGGGGCAAAATGCGCATAGGGATTGTCGTGGATTCAGCGTGCGACCTGCCGCTGGACTACCTGCAGCAACACAACATCGTCATCCTGCCGATCACGGTGCGGATCGGCGAAGCCGTGCTCGCCGACCATCGCGACGAACAGGCCACGCTGAGCTTCCTGCACGCGCACGTGGCCGAGCGCGGCCACGAGGCCGAGACCACGCCGTTCACAGTCAACCAGATCCGGGACCTGTTCCTGGGCCAACTGGTGATCGATTACGACCACGTGTTCTGCATGACGATCACGAAGACGCGTTCGCCGATCCACGACAACGCGATGCAGGCCAGCTTCGCCATCCTCAACGACTACAAGCCGGTGCGCCAGGCCGCGGGCCACAACTCGCCGTTCGCGCTGCGGGTGATCGATACGCAGAACCTGTTCGCCGCGCAGGGCATCACCGCGGTGGAAGCGGTGCGCATGCGCGACGCCGGCGCCAACGTGCAGCAGATCCGCGTGCGCCTGGAGGAACTGGCGCAGAACACGCACGGCTACATGATCCCGCGCGACCTGTACTACCTGCGCAACCGCGCCCGCACCAAGGGCGACCGCAGCGTCGGCCTGTTGAGCGCGGCGCTGGGCAGCGCGCTGGACATCAAGCCCGTGCTGTACGGCCACGCCGGCAACACCGAGCCGGCCGCCAAGATCAAGGGCTTCGAGAACGCGACCGAGCAGATGTTCAAGTTCGCGGGCAACCGGGTGATGGCGGGCCTGATGACACCCACCCTGTGCCTGAGCTACGGCGGCGAGCTGTCGGAACTGCGCGCCCTGCCGGGCTACCAGCGCCTGCGCGACATCTGCGAGAACAACAAAGTCGAAGTGTTCGAGAGCGTCATGAGCCTGACCGGCATGGTCAACGTCGGCAAGGGCGCCGTCGTGGCCGCCTTCGCCGCACCACCCGCGCCGTTCAAGGCGACATAACGGCGGCCTAACGCGGCGGGACTACGCTATGCCCCTGGTTTGCACCGGGGGTGCCATGGCGGTCCGTTACTACATCAGCCTGCCCGATCCCGTCCGCGCGCGCGGCGGCGATCCGGCTTTCAGCTTCGACGCACACGGCGCGGAGGAATTCGCCGCGCAACTGCAGCACGCGCTGCGCACCAGCAGCCTGTTCGAGCGCTGGCGCTCCCACCAGGACGAACCGGACGAAGTCGACGCCAGCCTTGGCGTCATCGATCCGGACGCGACCGTCGCCGGCAAGCAGGACGACCTCAGCATCCTGCTGGTGGCCCGCTCTTCCATTCCCGGGCACGTACTGAAGCACCGGCTGCGCCTGCTCGCCGGCGGCGCCTGGGAACTGCGCGACGTGGCGGCCGCCTGACCGGATCGGTGCGCACGCCCGTCCTGCTGGCCTGGAGCGGCGGCAAGGATGCGGCGTGGACGTTGCACGTGCTGAGGCAGCACGACGATATCCAGGTCGTGGGCCTGCTGACCACCGTCACGCGCGAGTCCCAGCGCGTGTCGATGCAGGGCATCCGCCGCCGCGTGCTGCATGCGCAGGCACGCGCCGCCAACTTGCCGCTGATTGAAGCGATGATGCCGGCGCAATGCGCCAATGCCGACTACGAAACCGCCATGGCCTCCGCACTGGCGGACGCCGCGGTGCGTTGGCCCGGCCTGCGCACGATGGCATTCGGCGATCTGTTCCTCGAAGACATCCGCGCCTACCGCGTCGAGAACCTCGCTCGCGTGGGATGGGAGGTCGTCACGCCGCTGTTCGGGCGCGACACCGCCACGCTCGCCCGCGACATGATCGCCGGCGGCCTGCGCGCCCAGCTTTGCTGCGTGGATACGCAGCAACTTGATGCGGCGTTCGCCGGACGCGCGTTCGACGCCGCTCTGCTCGCCGCCCTGCCGCCCGACGTGGATCCGTGCGGCGAGAACGGCGAGTTCCATACCTGCGTGTCGGCGGGACCGATGTTCGATGCGCCGCTGCCCCTCGTGCAGGGCGAGACCGAGCTGCGTGACGCGCGCTTCGCTTTCACCGACTTCGCGATCGCGCCGCAGGTGGGCTGAAACCCGCGCTATGCCCTCAACGCCGCCGCATGGTGCGCGATGTGATCGCCGATGAAGCTGGCGATGAAGTAGTAGCTGTGGTCGTAACCCGGCTGCAGGCGCAGCGTCAGCGGATGGCCTGCCTCGGCGGCAGCGGCCTGCAGCAGTTCCGGCCTCAGCTGTCCGGCGAGGAATTCGTCCGCATCGCCCTGGTCGACGAGCAATGGCAGCTTCTCGCGTGCCTGCTTCACCCGTTCGACCGTGTCGTACGCCTTCCAGGCCTCGCGGTCCTCGCCCAGGTACGCGGCGAACGCCTTCTGCCCCCACGGCACCTGCGAGGGCGCGACGATCGGCGAGAACGCCGACACGCTGCGGTAGCGACCGGGATTCTTCAACGCGATCGTCAGTGCGCCATGGCCGCCCATCGAGTGGCCGCTGATCGCGCGCGAATCGGTCGCTGGGAAATTGGCCTCGATGAGCGCAGGCAGTTCATCGACAACGTAGTCGTACATCCGGTAGTGCGACGCCCACGGCGCTTGTGTCGCATTGACGTAGAACCCCGCACCCTTGCCCAGGTCGTAGCCCTCGGCGTCGGCGACGTCATCGCCGCGCGGACTGGTATCCGGCGCGACGAGGATGACCCCGTGTTCGGCGGCGTAGCGCTGCGCCCCGGCCTTGGTGATGAAGTTCTGCTCGGTGCAGGTCAGGCCGCTGAGCCAGTACAGCACGGGGCAGGGCCCCTGCTCGGCTTGCGGCGGCACATAGACGCCCACCTTCATGTCGCAGCCGAGCACTTCGGAGCGATGGCGGTAGACGTCCTGCCAGCCGCCGAAGCAGGCGCGGTGTTCGAGACGTTCGATCGTCATGTCAGGCAACTCCTTTTCCGGATGCAAGACGGATCTCGAAGGTCTTCAAGGCAAGCGCATCGCCTCTCGTCTCGATGCGCGATGCCTCGGCGAGCAGCCGGATGCGGGATGCGTAGAACATCTCCGGCAGATCCTCGTATTCGTCCGGCGCGGCAATCATGACGCCGGCGGTGATGAAACCCGCCTTCTTCCACTCCCGACCCAGCGACGACAGGATCGTCCGGTCGATCTTCAGCAGGTCGTGTTCGCCGAGTCGCGCAATCGCGTCGCGCGCTTCCTGGTCGAAGGCGAAGCCTTCCATCGCTGCGTCAAGCTTCGCGTCAACGGGCGACTTCTCAAAGGACATCGTCATCTCAGTAGTGCACCACACTGCGGATCGACTTGCCCTCATGCATCAGGTCGAAGGCCTCGTTGATTTCGTCGAGCGGCATGGTGTGGGTGACGAACGGGGCGAGTTCGATGTCGCCCTTCATCGCATCCTCGACCATGCCAGGCAGCTGCGAACGGCCCTTCACGCCACCGAATGCGGTGCCCATCCACTTGCGGCCCGTCACCAGCTGGAACGGACGCGTGCTGATCTCCTGGCCGGCACCGGCCACGCCGATGATGACGCTCTGGCCCCAGCCGCGGTGCGCGCATTCCAGTGCCGCACGCATCACGTTGACGTTGCCGATGCACTCGAACGAGTGGTCCACACCCCATCCGGTCATCTCGACGATGACCTGCTGGATCGGCTTGTCGTGGTCCTTCGGATTGACGCAGTCGGTGGCGCCGAACTGCTGCGCCATCTCGAACTTGGACGGATTGGTGTCGATGGCGATGATGCGGCCGGCCTTCGCCTGGCGCGCGCCCTGGATCACCGCCAGGCCGATGCCGCCCAGGCCGAACACGGCGACCGAATCGCCGGCCTGCACCTTGGCGGTGTTATGCACGGCACCGATGCCGGTGGTGACGCCGCAACCGAGCAGGCAGACGTGTTCCGGGTTGGCGTCGGGGTTGATCTTCGCCAGCGAGACCTCGGCGACGACCGTGTATTCGCTGAAGGTCGAGCAGCCCATGTAGTGGTACAGCGGCTGGCCTTCGTACGAGAAACGCGAGGTGCCGTCCGGCATCACGCCCTTGCCCTGGGTGGCGCGCACCGAGGTGCACAGGTTGGTCTTGCCGCTCTTGCAGAACAGGCATTCGCCGCATTCGGCGGTGTAGAGCGGGATGACATGGTCACCCGGCTTGACGCTGGTAACGCCTTCGCCGACCTCGACGACGATGCCGGCGCCTTCATGGCCCAGCACGACCGGGAACAGGCCTTCCGGATCGTCACCCGACAACGTGAACGCGTCGGTGTGGCACACGCCGGTGTGGGTGATCTTCACCAGCACCTCGCCCTTCTGCGGCGGCGCGACGTCGATCTCGACGATCTTCAGCGGTTCGCCCGCGGCGAAGGCGACGGCGGCACGGGATTTCATGGGGCAACTCCTGCAAGAGAATGAAAGAAAGACGAGTGGCGCGTACCGCGCCGGTTACTTCAGGTATGAGCGCACCAGGCCGGCCATCTCGATGACTCGCGCCTCCCGTTGGGCATCGGACTGCGCGGGCTGGCCGAACTCTTCGCGGATGTGCGCCTCCATGACCTCGGACATCAGGCCGTTGACCGCACCACGGATCGCCGCGATCTGCTGCAACACGGGGCCGCAGTCGGCGCCGGCTTCCAGTGCGCGTTCGAGCGCCTCGGTCTGGCCGCGGATGCGACGCACACGGGTGAGGACGCGTTTCTTCTCATGGGCGGAATGCGGCATGGCGATCAGGCTCATATCCAATACTGGGGTATAGTATCTTCATCTCCTTCCGGACACCAACGCTCGCGGCGACTGCAGCGAAAAGCGCTCTTGACGGAATCAACGATTCCTATATTCTGGAATTATGGAAACGAAGACCGCCCTCAAGGCCCTGGCCGCACTCGGCCACGAATCCCGGCTTGCCGCATTCCGCGCCCTTGTCCAGGCCGGACCCGACGGATTGGCCGTCGGCGAGCTGCGCGAACAACTGGACCTGCCGCCAGCCACCCTCACCGCGCACCTCAACGTGCTGCGAGCCTCCGCCCTGGTCAGCGACCAGCGCGAAGGCCGGGTGATCCGCGTGCGCGCCAACTACCTGCAGATGAATGGCCTGATCGGCTACCTGACCGAAAACTGCTGCGGGGGTGTCGTCTCGTGCGCCCCCGCGTCCTCCTGCACGCCCACGAAGAAGGCCGCGCCATGAACCGTTTCCATGTCCATCTGAACGTCGACGACCTGCCCGCGAGTATCCGCTTCTACAGCGCGTTGTTCGCCACCGAACCCGCCGTCATCAAATCCGATTACGCGAAGTGGCTGCTGGACGATCCCCGCGTCAACTTCGCCATCTCCAACACCGGCCGCCCGCCGGGCATCGACCATCTCGGCCTGCAAGCCGAGGACGCTGCGGGTCTGCGCGCGCTGGGCCAGCGCCTCGACGCCGCAGGCGGCACCGTGGTGCCGGAGGAGGCGACGATCTGTTGCTACGCGCAGTCGGACAAGGCCTGGACCGAGGACCCGCAGGGCACGCGCTGGGAGACCTTCCACACCTTCGGCGACGCCACCACGTACCACGCCGGCGACGCCGCCTGCGCCACAGATGGCGCCCGGTGTACACCGGACCCGCACGCGATGCCGACGACGCCCGCGCAGGGCACGGGCTGCTGTGCCCCGAAGTCCGGATGCTGCTGAGCATGAGCGCGCCACGCATCCTTTTCGTCTGCGTCGAGAACTCCAACCGCAGCCAGATGGCCGAAGCCTTCGCTCATCTGCAGGGCGGCGATCGTGTGGACGCCCTCAGCGCCGGCTCGCGCCCGTCGGGCCGCATCAATCCGAAAGCCATCCGCTTCATGGGCGAACTGGGATACGACCTGGCCACCCATGCCTCGAAGTCGCTGGACGAAGTGAAGGGAGAATTCGACGCGGTGATCACGATGGGCTGCGGCGACAACTGCCCCTGGATCCCGGCGAAACGGCGCGAGGACTGGGGTTTGCCTGATCCGCGCGATATGGACGACGACGGGTATCGCGCGGTGCGCGATGACATCGGGCGCCGGGTGCAGGCCTTGCTGGCGTCGCTGTGATGCCGCGTGCGCTGCTGGCCGAGGCCCTCGGCACGATGCTGCTGCTGGCGACCGTGGTCGGCTCGGGGATCATGGGCAAGACCTTGAGCGCCGGGAATGAGGCGGTCGCCCTGCTGGCGAATGCGGGCGCGACAGCGGGCGCGCTGTACGTGCTGATCACCGTCCTCGGGCCGATCTCGGGCGCGCACTTCAATCCCGCGGTCACGCTCGCCATGCGGCTACGCGGCGACCTCGATACGCGCACCACCGTCGCCTACGTGCTCGTGCAATGCGTTGGAGCGATCGCCGGCGTCCTGCTTGCGCATGCGATGTTCGATCTGCCGCTGCTCCAACCCGGCACTCGCGTGCGTACCGGCGGCGCTCAATGGCTTAGCGAAGGCGTGGCCACGTTCGGCCTGCTGCTGACGATCGCGCTCGGCCTTCGCCATCGCGCGCGCGCGATCCCGGCACTGGTGGCGAGCTACATCTTCGCGGCGTACTGGTTCACCGCCAGCACCTCGTTCGCCAATCCCGTGGTCACGCTCGCGCGCGCATTGACGCAGACGTTCTCCGGCATCCGTCCGCTGGACGTACCGGCTTTCATCGGGGCCCAGTTGGTCGGCGCCGCACTGGCACTGCTTGTTTCCCGCATGCTCGTTGCGCCCGCCGCCATGCCCTCACCGGAGGCATCATGAGCAAGATTCGCCCCGCCCGCGCCACGGACCTGCCCCGCATCGCCGCCCTGCTCGATGCAGAGGCACTGCCGACGGCGGACCTGGCGACGTCGCGGATTGCGTTCTGGATCGCCGACGACGACAGCGGACTGGTGGCCGCCATCGGCCTGGAGCAACACGCCGACGCTGGCCTGCTGCGCTCCCTGGTAGTCGCTCCGGCACACCGCGGCGCCGGGCATGCACGAGGCCTCGTCGAGGCCGTGGAAGCCGAGGCGGCTGCACGCGGGATCCGCGACCTGGTGTTGCTGACGCAGACGGCGGCCCCGTTCTTCGCCCGCGCCGGTTATACGCCGATCGCGCGCGACGACGCCCCGCGCGCCATCCAGGACAGCGCGGAGTTCAGCGCGCTGTGTCCTGCGTCGGCCACCTGCATGCACAAGGTCCTCTGAGCATGCGCGCCCGCGCGCCGCGCGATCACTTCACCCGCTGGCCGTGCTTGACCACGATGTCGACCCGCTGCAGCAGCGCGACCTGCTTCAGCACGTCGCCCTTCACCGCAATGATGTCGGCGTACTTGCCCTCGGTGACGGTGCCGTAGTCCTTGTCGGCCTTCATCGCCACCGCGGGCCAATAAGTGGCCGCGCGGACCGCATCGATCGCCGGCACGCCGAGCTTGTTGACCCACACATCGAGCTCGTTCCAGGTGCTGCCGCTGTGGAACTTCATCGGGATGCCGGAGTCGGTGCCGATCAGCAGCATCGCACCGCTCTCGCGCAGTTGCTGGAACTTGCGCTGCAGCGTGGGCCAGCGCTGCGGCGTCTGCTGGAAGTAGCCGATGCGTTCCGGATGTTCCAGCGACTGCTTGATGTCGTCGATGATCCCGGGGGTCAGGCCGACGTGCCAGTCGCTGCCGTCGATGAACTCGTGGTTCTTCACCGTGTACGGGAAGTTGTAGAGCCCCTCGATGGTGGGCGTCCAGAACAGTGGCCCGGAGGCCATGTTGCCGGTGCGCTCGCGCAATGCCGCGATGACGTCCGGCGGATACTCCGGCGATGCCGCCAGTCCGGTGTGTTCGAAGCAGTCCACGCCGAACTTCAGTCCGCGGCGGATCTCTTCCGGCCGGTGCGCATGCGCGACGACGGGAAGCCCATGCTTGTGGGCCTCGTCGACGATGGCCGCGAGTTCGGCATCGCTCATGCCGTCCTGGTCGATCAGCTTCACCACATCCACGCCGGCCTGCGCGATGCGCTTGATCTTGGCGCGCGCATCGGCGGGCGAGTCGACGCCCCAGCGGAACTGCTCGGTGCCCGGGTAGGGCTTCTTCTGGATGAAGGGTCCCGACACGAACAGGGTGGGCCCGGGGATGCGTCCGCTGTTGATCGCGTCGCGAACGGCGATGCTGTCTTCCAGCGGGCCGCCGAGGTCGCGCGCGCCGGTCACGCCGGCCAGCAGCAGCTGCTTGGCCGAGGACGGCATGATCACGTCGCGGAACTGCGCGGGATAGGTCTTGTCCCAGTGGTCGTAGTCGGCGTGCCCGTTGATCATCAGGTGCACGTGCATGTCCCACAGGCCGGGCAGCACCGTCATGCCTTCGGTGGAGATGACCGTCGCGTCGGCCGGCACCGGCAGCGTCTTGACCGTGCCAACGGCGACGATGCGCTGGCCCTCGATCAGGATGACGCTATCGCGGATCGGATCACTGAGCGTGCCGTCCACCAAGGTGCCGCCCACCATCGCCACGCGCTGCGCCTGCGCCAAGGGCGCGATCGCCAGGCAGGCCATCACGCCCCACGCCTTCCATCCCGTTGCCGCCCGCATCGGCCTTCCCCTGCATGGAAAGGCCCAGCCTACCCCGAGCAGGGTCAGTACGCGAATTCGCGGAATACGTGGTCGATGTCGCCCTGCCAGGGGCCGTTGAACAGGGCGAGCTTGCGCTCGGCGGAGGTCTCGTTGGCTTCGACGATCTCGACCAACGCATCGAGGAAGCCGGCTTCGTCCACGCCCTTGTTGTTGAGGCGCGCGCGACGCTGCAGGCCGCCGATCGCGATCTTCACCGCTTCACGGGCCAGGTCGCGCACGGTGCCGCCGCGGAACGGCAGCTTCAGCGCGTGCTTCGGCACGCCGTCGCGCAGCGCATGGCGCTCGGCCAGCGAGAAATCCTTGACCAGATCCCATGCCGCATCGAGTGCGGCATCGTCGTACAGCAGGCCCACCCAGAACGCGGGTAGCGCGCAGATGCGGTTCCAGGGGCCGCTGTCGGCGCCGCGCATTTCCAGGAACTTCTTCATCCGCACTTCCGGGAAGGCGGTGGTCATGTGGTCGGACCAGTCGCGCAGCGTGGGCAGCGCGCCCGGGAGCACGTCCAGCTCGCCACGCAGGAACTTGCGGAACGACTTGCCGCTGGCGTCGTGGTAGATGCCGTCGCGGTAGGAGAAATACATCGGCACGTCGAGCAGGTAGTCGACGTAGCGCTCGTAGCCGAAGCCGTCCTCGAACACGAAGTCGAGCATGCCGGTGCGGTCGCCGTCGGTATCGGTCCAGATGTGCGAGCGATAGCTCTGGTAGCCGTTCGGCTTGCCTTCGGTGAACGGCGAGTCGGCGAACAGCGCCGTGGCCACCGGTTGCAGCGCCAGCGACACGCGGAACTTCCTCACCATGTCCGCTTCGCTGGCGTAGTCGAGATTGACCTGCACCGTGCAGGTGCGCGTCATCATGTCCAGGCCCAGCTGGCCGACCTTGGGCATGTACGACTTCATGATCTGGTAGCGGCCCTTGGGCATCCACGGCATCTCGTCGCGGCGCCACCTGGGCTGGAAGCCCATGCCGAGGAAGCCGAGCCGCAGTTCGTCGGCGACCTGCTTCACTTCCTTCAGGTGGGTGCCCACTTCCACGCAGGTTTCGTGGATCGTTTCCAGCGCCGCGCCCGACAGCTCCAACTGGCCGGCAGGCTCCAGGGTGACCGAGGCGCCGTCCTTCGACAGTGCGATCACGCGACCCTTCTCTTCGATCGCCTCCCAACCGAAACGGGTCAGGCCCTTGAGCAGCGCTTCGATGCCACGGTCGCCATCGAAGGTCGGCGGGCGCAGGTCGTCGAGGCGGAAACCGAACTTCTCGTGCTCGGTGCCGATGCGCCAATCGGTACGCGGCTTCTCGCCGGACGCGATGTAGGTCACCAGCTGCGCGCGGTCGGTGATGGGCGTGTCGGCGACGTGGCTGGGGCTGGACAAGGGTGACGCTCGCGCAAGGGGGAAGGCGCAATGCCGGGCCAGGCCGTCCATTGCAAGGCCGGCACTATAACGTGACCGTGCGCACGCGATCATTGCCATGGCAACGCCGCAGCATCCCATCCATGGAGGCGAAGCCGATGGCGACGCTCGACGCGGACCGATGCCCTCGCCTAGGCTGCATGCATGCCCCGCCATGCCCGCACGCCTGCGCCACGCCATCGCGAACTGCATCGCACCGACCGCGTCGGCTGGTTGCGTGCGGCCGTGCTCGGCGCCAACGACGGCATCGTCTCGGTCTCGGGCCTGGTCGTCGGCGTGGCCGCCAGCGGTGCCTCCCCGTCGACGATCCTGGTGACCGGCGTGGCCGGGCTGGTCGCCGGGGCGATGTCGATGGCCGCAGGCGAATACGTGTCGGTGCAGTCGCAAGCCGATGCGGAGGCCGCCGACCTGGCGGTCGAGAAGCGCGAACTGCGGGAGATGCCCGATGGCGAGCTGGCGGAACTGACCCAGATCTACGTCGGGCGTGGCCTGGAACCGGCGCTCGCTCGGCAGGTGGCCGAACAGCTCACCGCGCACGACGCCCTCGCTGCACACATGCGCGACGAACTGGGGATCACCGACGCCCTGCGTGCACGGCCCGTGCAGGCGGCGCTGGCGTCGGCCGCAGCCTTCACCGTTGGCGCGCTCTTGCCGATCGCCACGACCCTTCTGGCGCCCGCCGACAAGGTCGCCATCGTGACCACCATCGCCACCGTGGCGGGCCTGTTGGTGTCCGGCGGCCTGGCCGCGCGCGTGGGTGGCGCGCCGGTGCTGCGCGGCGCCTGGCGCGTGGGCTTCTGGGGGGCGATGGCGATGGCGGCAGCCGCGCTGGTGGGCCGCCTGTTCCACGTCTCGGTCTGACGTTTACAGCCCCAGCCAGTTGCCCACGATCATGCGCGCTTCGTCCACGCCTTGCTTGGACTCGGCCGAGAACGTCTGCACGCTGACGGTGTCGCCGAAGGCCGAGAACAGCTCCTTCTTCACGGACTGCAGTGCGTTGCCCTGCTGGCCCCGGCCCAGCTTGTCGGCCTTGGTCAGCAGCGCATGCGCCGGCAGGCCGCGCTGGACGGCGTAGCCCAGCATCTGCCGGTCGTAGTCTTTCAGCGGATGGCGGATGTCCATGACGACCACCAGTCCCTTGAGTGCTTCGCGGGTGCGGAAGTAGCGGTCGATGAACGCCTGCCAGTGGGCCTGCAGGTCCTGAGGCACCTTGGCGTAGCCGTACCCGGGCAGGTCGACCAGGTAGCGCTCCGGCTGGACCTGGAAAAACACCAGCTGCTGGGTGCGGCCGGGGGTCTTGGATACCCGCGCCAACCGGTTGTGGTTGACCAGCGCATTGAGGGCGCTGGACTTGCCCGCATTGGAACGGCCGGCGAAGGCCACCTCGAAACCCCCATCCTCCGGCAACTGGCGCGGGGTGTGGGCGGAGAGCAGGTAAGTGGCGGAATTCAGGGGGTTCGACATGGCGATAGGATCGCACGGCGCAGGGCCGGATACCGTTTGAATTGACCGGGAGCGGCCGCCGCGACGATAATTCGGGGGTTTCGCGGCCCCTCCTGGCGTCGCCATCAGTCAAAGGTTTCGGAGCTTTAGCATGCGCCACGCTCGCGTTATGGGACTTGCCGGATTGGCCGTACTGGCCGTGGGCGCAGTCGCTTTTGCACAGACCACCGTGGTCCCGGTGCCGGACAATGCCCCGGTCGAGACTGCGCCGCTGGAGATCAACCTCGCCAAGACCACCTGGGGCGACGCCAAGGCCGGCCAGACCAAGGCCGCCGCCTGCGCGGCCTGCCACGGCGCCGACGGCAACCCCAGCGACCCGCAGTACCCGCGCATCGCTGGCCAGAGCGAACGCTACATCGCCCAGCAGCTGGCGCTGTTCGCCTCGGGCGAGCGCAACACCGGCATGGCGATGGTGATGGCGCCGTTCGCCCAGACCCTCAACGCGCAGGACATGCGCGACGTGGGCGCCTACTTCGCTACCCAGAAGTCGGGCGCTGGCCTGGCCGACGACAGCGTCATCGCCGACGGCACCTACCAGGGCATGAAGTTCTACGAGGTGGGCCAGCAGCTGTACCGCAGCGGCGACGCCAAGCGCGGCGTGCCGGCCTGCCTGGCGTGCCACGGCCCCACCGGCGCCGGTAACCCGGGCCCGGCCTACCCGCACATCGGTGGCCAGATGCAGGACTACACCGTGCGTCGCCTGACCGAATACAAGGCCGGCACGACCACGCTGAAGGACCCGGCCCACTTCAACATCATGGCCCAGGTGGCCGGCCCGCTGACCGAGCAGGAAATCCAGGCCCTGGCCAGCTACCTGCAAGGCCTGCACGCCCGCGCCGACGACGTCGCCGCCGCCAAGGCCGGCAAGTAATCCCCGACTTCCGCCGCCCGCCGCGGCCGGAAGTGCAAGCTCCTGTTCATCGCGCCGGCCCCACCATGGCCGGCGTTTCTTTTTCCGGGTCCCGCACCGCGCCGGGGCCAGTACGAAGCTGGAGAATCCCGATGGCGTCCCGTCTGCTGCCCGTCCTGATCGCCCTGCTGGCCCTGGTGCCCGCCATCGCCCTCGCGGCCCCGGCGGCCCCCGCGCCGCTGGTCGAGGGACAGGACTACGTGGTCATCGAGAACGGCACACCGTATGCGCCGCTCAAGGGAAAGGTCGAGGTGGTGGAGGTGTTCGGCTACACCTGCGTCCATTGCGCCCATTTCGAACCCACCCTGGCGGCCTGGAAGAAGACCCTCCCGCGCGACGTGCGCCTGACGCCCGTCCCGGCCGCCTTCGGTGGTTACTGGATCCCGTATGCCCGCGCCTTCTTCACCGCCCGCCAGTTCGGCGTGCAGGAACGGACCCACCAAGCGGTGTTCGACGCCCTCCACAAGAGCGGCGCGCTGCCCATCCAGAACGTCTCTCCCGACGAGATCGCCGGCTTCTATGCGGGCTACGGCGTAGACCGGGCCAAGTTCAGCGCCGCCCTGCGTAGCGAGCAGGTCGACCGGCAGTTGGAGCACGCACGGACCTGGGCGATGGCTGTCGGCGTCGAAGGCACGCCGACGATGATCGTCAACGGCAAATACCGCGTGATCGGCGGGCGCACCTACAGCGACATGCTGAAGATCGTCGACCGCCTGGTCGCCCGCGAGCGCACCCGCAAGTGATGACGCCGTCATGGCAGCCCCGCCGGGGCCCATGCAGAATGCGAAGTTTCCCGCCCCTCGTGGCAGCCCCTTTCCCCGATACGTTGGAGCCCGCGCGATGAAATCCCGCCACGTCCTGATGTTGTCCCTGCTGTTGCCGCTGCTGGCGGCCTGCGGACCCAAGCCTTCCACGGACACCACGCCGACCGATGCCGCGGCGCCGGCCGCCGAAGTTGCACCGGCCACCGACGCCGCGCCCGCTCCTGCGGATGCGGGTACGCCGGCGGCCACGCCGACCGCCCCCGACGCCGCAGCCGCCGCGCCGAATACCAACCCGGTGGTTCCGCCGCAGGGTCCGGCGCCGGTCGCCGGCACCGACTACGAAGAGATCGCCAACGCCCAGCCGTATGCGCCGCTCAACGGCCAGATCGAAGTGACCGAGGTTTTCGGCTACGTCTGCCCGGCCTGCGGCGCGTTCGCCCCGCGCATGGCGGCCTGGAAGGCCAAGCAGCCCGCCGACGTGCGCATCACCTACGTGCCGGTCGCGTTCGGCAAAGTGTGGGAACCCTATGCCAAGGCCTACTACGCCGCGGAAGCGAAGGGCCTGGTCGACAAGACCCACGACGCCGTATTCGCCGCGATCCACCTGCAGCGCTCGCTGCCGGGCGAAGGCAAGCCGCCGGCCGATCCGGCCGAGATCGCGAAGTTCTACGCGGGCTACGGTGCGAATCCGCAGGAGTTCGTGGCGCTGATGAACAGCTTCGGCACCAATGCCAAGATCGGCCGCGGCATGCAGCTGGCGCAGAAGTGGGGCGTGACGAGCACGCCAACCATCGTCGTCAACGGCAAGTACCGCGTGATCGGCGGCCGCACCTGGGACGACGTGCTGCGCATCACCGATCACCTGGTCGCGATGGAGCGCGCCAAGCGCTGAACGCCGCGGAAGCCCCCACTTCCATGACCGAATCCGCTTCTCCCGTCGCGCGCCGGCTGCGTGTGCTGAGCGCCAACATCCAGGCGGGCTCCAGCACGCGTCGCTACAGCGACTACGTGACGCGCAGCTGGTCGCATGCGCTGCCCGCGGGCAACAAGCGCGGCAGCCTGGACCTGATTGCGCAGCTCGCCGGCGAGCACGACATCGTCGGCCTGCAGGAGGCCGACCCCGGCAGTCTGCGCTCGGGCTTCACCAACCAGACGCACTACCTGGCCGAGCGCGCCGGCTTCGATTACTGGACGCACCAGCCCAACCGCAACGTGGCCCGCGTGGCCGGCAGCGCCAACGGCCTGCTGAGCAAGCTGGAGCCGGTGGAAGTGACGGACCACAGCCTGCCCGGCCGCATCAGCGGCCGCGGCGTGCTGATGGCGCGCTTCGGCGAAGGCGACGAAGGCCTTACCGTGGCCGTCGCGCACCTGTCGCTGGGCGCCAACTCGCGGCGTTCGCAACTGGCGTTCATCGGCGAACTGCTGACCGACCATCCGCACGCGGTGCTGATGGGCGACTTCAACTGCATGCCCGACACGCCGGAGATGGAGCTGCTCTACAAGCGCACGCGCCTGCGTCCGCCGGCGCAGTGCGTACCCACGTTCCCGAGCTGGCGTCCGCAGCGCGCCATCGACCACATCCTGGTCAGCGACGGTCTGCGCGCTGACAACGCGCGCGCGATGCCGGCCGCGAATTCCGACCACCTGGCGCTGGCGATGGACATCGACGTCCCGGCCATCGCCCTGCGCTGAGTCCGCTTACAGCGCCGTCGCGATGCGACGGTTGAAAGCCTCGACGTCCATCGGCCTGCCGAACATGTAGCCCTGGAACAGGCGGCATCCCTGGCCGCCCAGCAAGGCGAACTGCTCCTGCTGCTCGACGCCCTCGGCGATCACGTCGATGTCCAGGTCGTGGCCCAGTTGCAGCAGGTTGCGGGTGATGCTGGCGGCCTGCGCGTCGCGCACGATGCCACGCGTGAACGTGCGGTCGATCTTCATCTCGGCGAACGGCAGTTCGCGCAGGTAGGACAGCGAAGAGTGGCCCGCGCCGAAATCGTCCAGCGAGAGCCGCACCCCCATCGCGTGCAGCGCGCGCATCTTGGCCGCCGCATCCTCCATGTCGTCCACGAGCACGCTCTCGGTCAGCTCGAGCGTCAGTCTTCCCGCATCGATGCCGGCGCGCGTCATCGCATCGCTTACCTGCTGCACGAATTCCGGCTGCCGCAGCTGCAGGGCGCTGATGTTGACCGATAGCCGCAGCGATCGCATCGCCGGATCCGCCTGCCACGCCTGCAACTGCGCACAGGCCGCGTGCAGCACCCATTGCCCCAGCGGCAGGATGAAGCCGGTGTCCTCCGCCGCCTGCATGAAGGCGTCCGGCCGCAGGATGCCGCGCCGCGGATCGCGCCAGCGCAGCAGCGCCTCCGCACCGACGACGCGCCCGTCGCCATCCACTTGCGGCTGGTAGAACAGTTCGAAGCGTCGCTGCGACAACGCATCACGTAGTGCGCGGTGCAGCGCACGGTGCTCGGCGATATCGCTCTCGGCCAATCGCAGGACCACCAGGAAGCTGGCGACCACCGTGGCCAGGTTGATCCAGATGCCGATCCTGCGCACGTCGTCGCCGATCGCGAACGGAGCGGGCATGCCTACCGGCATCGCGGCGAACACCGCGAAGGCGGCCAGCAATACGAATACCGCGCCGTAGCGCAGCCAGGGCGGTTCGGCCCGGAACACGTGGTGCGCACAGAGGGCCAGCACGAGCAGGAACAGGTGGCTCGTGCCCGGGATCGCCGCGGTCGATGCGTCCAGGAACGCCGAGAAGAAACACAGCAACCCGGCCATTCCCGCGAAGGCGACCCACGCGGCCGCACGCGTCCGGCGCCGTCGCGCCATCAGGATGACCACGCCGCCCAGCAGGGCGATCGCCAGCTCCACGGCAGCCACCGCTCGGGCGCCGCGCGAGGCGAAGAACACGCCCCAGCCCAGGCCCAGCATCACCATGATCGCGCCGGTCGCCATCAGCAGGTTGAAGGCACGCCGACGCCGCCGGCGCTCCGCAGCGCCCGCCCAATATCCAGTGCTTCCTTGGCCAGGCGCTTCCATTCGGTGCGCGTCCGCTCCTCCCCTCGCCCGTGCATCGTACTCCTCCAGGCACCGCCGCCCGACAACCTGCGGCGCGATCCGGGTGCGTGTATGCAACAGACCGGCCACGGACAGGCCGCCTGTGGCTTCAGCCGCTGGCCAGGATCGCGATGCCCATGACGACCATGAAAGCGGCGAACACGCGCTTGAGCGCCTTGCCGCCGATCCGGTGCGCGAGGCGCGTGCCCCAGGGCGCCGCGATGACCGACGCGATCGCCACGCCGATGGCGGCCGGCAGATAGATGTAGCCCACCGCGTGTTCGGGCAACGCACCCGGGGGCGCATGCAAGGCGTAGCCCGCCGCGCTCGCGATGCCGATCGCCACGCCGCAGGCGCTCGATGTACCCACCGCGCGCACCGGCTGCACGCCGCGCCAGACAAGCAGCGGCACGGTCATGCTGCCGCCCCCGATGCCCACCACCGCCGACACCGCGCCGACCACCGACCCGGCGGCACTCATCCAGGGCCCACGCGGAGCAGGCACGCCACGACCTTCCGGATGGGCATTTCCACCCAGGAGCATCTGCGCACCGGCGATGAAGCAATAGCCCGCCACGATCCAGCGCAGCACGTCGTCATCGAGATACACGGCCAGGCCGCTGCCCAGCCAGCCGCCGAGCAGCAGACCCGGCACCATCCAGGCCACGGTCGGCCACAGCACGCTGCCGCGGCGGTGATGCGCATACGCGGATGACGTCGCGGTCAACACGATGCTCGCCAGCGAGCTGGCCAACGCGGCATGCATCGCCGCCTCTTTCGGCACGCCATGCAACGGCAGGATCCACGCGAGCGCGCCGACCAGCACCAGGCCACCACCGATCCCCAACAGCCCAGCCAGCACGCCGGCCAGCACCCCCAACAACGGAAACACCCACACGCCTTCCACGCGATCGCACTCCTCGTCAAACCGGTCTACAGGGACGTTCAGCCGGCATCGGTATAGTCCCGGCATGGTCCGTATTTCATATTTCATCGTACTCGCTGCAGCGCTCGGCACGGGCATCGCAGGTAACGCGCGGGCGCAGGCCGCCGATCCGCAACGCGCCCAGGTGATGGCCGCCCTGGAGGCCGCGGAGGCCGGTCGCCTCGATCCCGCGCAATCGGCCGCGCTCGTGCGTCATCCGCTGTATGGCTGGATCGAATTCGCTGCGCTGCGCCGCGACCCCGATGCGATCACCACCTCGCAAGCCCAGGATTTCCTGCGCCGTTACGACGGGCAGGCGGTGGCCACGCAACTGCGCGCCCTCTGGCTGGCGGCGCTGGCCCGCCGCCAGGACTGGCCGACGTTCCTCGCCGCGTGGAAGCCCACCGACAGCGTCGCC
The DNA here is from genome assembly GCA_047600885.1 of Pseudoxanthomonas sp. Classification (GTDB taxonomy): domain Bacteria; phylum Pseudomonadota; class Gammaproteobacteria; order Xanthomonadales; family Xanthomonadaceae; genus Pseudoxanthomonas_A. The sequence goes on from JASGKE010000003.1 coordinate 108,564, forward strand.
CTGCAGTGCGCGCACCTGGCCGCCCGCCAGGCCACCGGCCGCCTCGATGCGGCCTGGACCGAGCAGGCACAGGCGGTGTGGCGCAAAGGCGCGAAGTCGCTGCCGGACGGCTGCGACCCGGTGTTCACGGTACTGGCCAGCCAAGGCGGGCTGCCGGCTCCGCTGCGCTGGGAGCGGATCGACGCTGCCGCGGCCGAGCGCCAGTCCGGCGTGATGCGTACGGCGGCCCGTGGCTTGCCCGCGGACGAAGCTGCGCTCGCGAACGACTATGCGGCCTTCATCGATGCGGTGAATCCGCGCGCCCTGTCCTGGCCGAAGACCGACCGCAGCCGCCGCATGGCCGCGCATGGGCTGGCCAAGCTTGCCCAGAACGATCCGGACACCGCCGAGCGCCTGTTGCCGCAGTACGCCGATGCGCTGGGCATGGGGGAGGCCGAACGCGGGCAGGTGCTGTACCAGATCGCGCTGTGGACGGTGGCCTCGTACGGCCCCGATTCGGCACGCCGCCTGGGCAGCGTGCCCGAGTCCACGTACGACGAACGCCTGCACGAGTGGCGTGTGCGCGAAGCACTGTCGCGCGGCGACTGGCCCGCAGCCCTGGCCGCCTTGCGGAAGATGCCGGCCTCCCAGCGCGAGGATTCGCGCTGGCGCTATTTCGAAGCGCGCATGGCGGAGAAGACCGGCGATGCCGCCACCGCGCAGCGCCTGTTCCGCGAGAATGCGGGCTCGCCCACTTTCCATGGCTTCCTCGCCGCCGATCGCGTCAACCAGCCGTACGCGCTGTGCGCGTGGATTCCCAATGATCCGGCAGCGGCCAAGCAGGCCGTCGCACGCGACCCCGCCCTCGTGCGGGCGATGGCGCTGTGGCAGCTCGACCGTCCGGGCTGGGCGACCGCCGAGTGGAACGACGCGCTGACGCGCTTCGACGACACCCAGCGCCGCATCGCGGTGGAAGTGGCCCGCGACAACGGCTGGTTCGATCGCGCGGTGTTCTCGCTGGGCAAGCAACCCGATGAGCAACGGCTGTACGAACTGCGCTTCCCGCTGCACCACGGCGACACCATCCGGCGCGAAGCCGCCAAGCATGCGATCGATCCGGCCTGGGTCGCCGCCGAGATCCGCGCCGAAAGCATCTTCAACCCGAAGGCGCGCTCCGGCGCCAATGCGATGGGCCTGATGCAGGTGCTGCCCGGCACGGGCGCCGGCGTGGCCCAGCGCCTGGGCATTCCCTATGCCGGCGCGTCCAGCCTCTACGACTCGGACACCAACATCGCCATCGGCACCGCCTACCTGCGCGAGATGGAGGACAAGTACGGCGTGCCCTACGTCGCCATCGCCGCCTACAACGCCGGGCCGGCACCGACCGCGCGCTGGCAGTCGCAGCGACCGGGGTTCGATCCCGATATCTGGATCGAGACGATCAGCTACAAGGAAACCCGCGAGTACGTGGCACGCGTGCTGGCTTTCAGCGTGATCTACGACTGGCGCCTCAACGGCAACGCGCTGCCGGTGACCGACCGGATGATGGGCCGCGTGCAGGCGAAGCGGAAGGCGTTCACCTGCCCCACCGCGCAGATGCCGAAGAGCTGAGCCGGCGCCGCTATCATGGCGGCATGAAGACCTATCTCGTCGGCGGCGCGGTACGCGATCGGTTGCTGGGCCTGCCGCCCGGTGACCGCGACTGGGTGGTCGTCGGCTCGACCCAGGCGGAGATGGAAGCGCAAGGCTTCAAGGCCGTGGGTCGCGACTTCCCGGTGTTCCTGCATCCCGACACTGGCGAAGAGCATGCGCTGGCGCGCACCGAGCGCAAGAGCGGGCGCGGCTACCGCGGCTTCGTCGTCGATGCCGATCCGTCGGTGACGCTGGAAGAAGACCTGCAGCGCCGCGACTTCACCGTCAATGCGATCGCCCAGGCCGACGACGGAACGCTCGTCGACCCCTACGACGGTGCGCGCGATATCGACGCCCGCGTGCTGCGCCACGTCGGCCCGGCCTTCGCCGAGGATCCCCTGCGCGTGCTGCGCGCCGCGCGCTTCATGGCGCGCTTCGCCCCGCTGGGCTTCACGATCGCATCGGAGACCCTCGCGCTGATGCGCACGATGGTGGACAGCGGCGAACTCGACGCGCTGGTGCCCGAACGCGTCTGGCAGGAACTGCGGCGCGCGCTGGCCTCGCTGCAGCCATCCGCCTTCCTGTCCACCCTGCACGCCTGTGGCGCGCTGGCGGTGGTGCTGCCGGAAGTCGATGCGCTGTACGGCGTGCCGCAACGTGCGGAGTACCACCCCGAAGTGGATACCGGCGTGCACCAGCAGATGGTCAGCGACATGGCCGCACGCCTCGCACCGGGCGACGCGCGGATCGGGTTCGCCGCCCTCGTCCACGACCTCGGCAAGGCGCTGACGCCGGCCGACGTGCTGCCCAAACACATCGGTCACGAGCATGCCGGCGTGAAGCCGGTGCTGGCGCTGTGCGAGCGGCTGAAGGTGCCCGTCGACCATCGCGAACTAGCGGTGATGGCCTGCCGCGAGCACCTCAACGTGCATCGCCTCGACGAACTGCGCGATGCCACCGTCGTCGAACTGCTCACCCGCTGCGATGCCTTCCGCCGGCCCGAACGCATCCCGTGGCTGGCCACGGTCTGCGAGGCCGACAAGCGCGGCCGCGGCGGCAACGAAGACGCCGACTACCCGCAGGGCCGCACGCTCGTGCGCCTGCACGCCGCCGCACTGCAGGTCAGCGCGCGCGACGTGGCGCGCGAGGGCATGAGCGGCCCCGAGATCGGCGACGCCGTGCGCGAAGCCCGCGTGCGCGCGGTGCATGAGGCACGCCGGCAAGCCTGAGCCGCTTGCAGCGGACCATCAGCTCAGCGGACGACAGCTCAGCTTGTTGCCGAAAACGTCCACGCTGGCCTCGCCCTGGTGTTCCCAATACTCGACGCCGCTGCGGCCATACTTGGCGCCGCTTGCGGCCGGCTGCGGAAACACGATGGCCTGGTCGTTGCCCCAGGCCATCACGGCGGCCTGCGGGTCGATGTCGTTGTAGTACGTCATCGTGAAGGGCGTGGCGTTGTCGCTGCAGCGGTATTCGACGGCCTTGGGCGCCGTCGCGCCGGGGGCTTGGATCGCCAGTTCGACCAGGCGCGTGCGGTAGGCGTCGAACACACACAGGCGTGGGTCTTCCTCCTTCCAGCAGTCGTCGCGGCCCTTCGCCCAACCGCGCTCGACTGCGGGATCCTTCTTCTCTGCCTGCGCATAGCGTTGCGCGAGCTGGCGATCCAGCGCGGCGAGTTCGGCATCACCGCAGACGAGCTTCTCTGCGTCCGACGAAGCCTTCGCGCAATCGAACGAAGGTGGCGCCAGCGCCGGCGTGGTCGTCGCGATGGACGGCACTTCCACCGGCGCGGGAGCGGCGGCCGTTGGCGCTTCCGCCGGCGCGGCCGCGGGTGGCGCCGGTGCCGTGCAGGCGCCGAGCAGCAGGAAGGTCGAGCACAGCAGCAGCCGTTTCATGGGACGCTCCGGCGGAAAGATGGCGCCACGCTAGCGCGCGCGGCGTAGGACGGCGTCAACGCGACAGGCGCAGGCGGCTGATCGTGCCGCGACCCGGCGCGGACTGGATCGACAGCGTCCAGCCAAGGTGCTCGCACAGGCGCGCCAGCAGGTCCAGGCCGATGCCACCGCCTTCGCGGCTGCCGCCCCGCGCCATCTGCGCGTAGATGCGGCTGATGTCTTCCGGCGTCATGCCGTGGCCCGGATCCTCCAGCGTCACGGTCGCATCCGCGTCGAGCCGCACGTGGATTTCGCCCCGGTCGCTGTTCTCGATCGCGTTGCGCAGCAGGTTGCCGATGGCCGCCTGCACGATGTGCAGCGGCGCGGCGACGCTGCACGGTGCCAGCGCATCGATCACCACCGTCAGGTCCTTGCCCTCCATCAGGTGCTGATGGTCTTCGATGATGTCGGGCAACAGCTCGTGCAGCAGGACCACGTCGTTGCTGCGCGACAATCGCGCGGGATCCTTGGCCAACGTCAGCAGCAACGCGATCAGGCGTTCGACGTCGCGCGCCGTACGGTGGACACGCAGCACCTGCTGGCGGGCGGGCGGAGGCAGGCCGGGCTGGTCCAGGGCGAGTTCGCTGGCGCCCGCGATGATGGCGATAGGCGTGCGCAGCTCGTGGCTGGCGGTGTCGATGAAGACCCGCTCGCGCTCGATGAAGTCGTCCTGGCGTCGCAGGTAGTCGTTCAGCGCATGGGTGATGACGTGCACCTCGGAACTGGCGTCATCGGCCACGGCCAGGCGTTGGCCGGCGTGATGCGGAGACAGCGCACCGATGCCGTTCGCCAGGTCGGACAAGGGTCGCAGCGCGCTCCGCACGCCGCGGGCGACCAGGATGCCGATGACCACCAGGACAACGAGCGCCAAGCCCAGCGACCCGATGATCAGGACATCCTCGATGGTCTCGATGCCGGTGATGTCGCGCACGACGAAGTAGTCCACGCCCTCCACGCGCTGGACCAGCACCACGTTCTCTCGCCCGCCGACCCAGAAATCGTCGTGCACGCCGTGCGGCAACGTCGACAGCCCCGGCGGGGGCGGCCGTCCCGGCGTGTAGTAGAGCCTTACCGCTTCAGCGTCGCCCTGTGCGGGCGACGGGTCGCCGGCCCGCTGCTGCAGGTGCTGGACGATCTCCCGCTCAAGGAGCACCTTCCAGACCCTGTCCTCGAGGTAATCATCCGCGAAGACCAACACGATGATGGCCGCCAGCAGCACCGCGTAGCCACCCAGCAGGCGGCTGATCTGCGATTGCAGGCTACGGCGCTTTTGCATGTCCGCCCTCGGGATGCGGAACGGCCAACCGGTAGCCGGTGCGCGGCAGCGTCTGGATGAGCTTCACCGGGAACGGCCCGTCTACGCTGCGTCGCAGTTCGTAGATGTGGGACCGGAGCATGTCGCCGTCCGGCGGATGGTCGCCCCAGAGCGCATGTTCGAGCTGCTGCCGGGTAACCGCGGCAGGACTGGCCTGCATCAACGTCTCCAGCAGCTTGCGGCAAGCCGGATACAGGTGCAGGGGCTGCCCGGCGCGGGAGGCTTCCAGCGTCGCCAGGTCGAGCTTGAGGTCATGCACTTCCAGCACCTTGCGGCGCTGGCGGCCGTGCACGCGCGCCATCAGCGCTTCCAGCCGCACTTCCAGCTCGGGCAGGGCAAAGGGCTTGGTCAGGTAATCATCGGCGCCGGCGCGGAAGCCGACGATCTTGTCCGGCAACTCGTCGCGCGCGGTCAGCATGATCACCGGCACCGTGGAGGCGTGCTCGTCGCGCAGGCGGCGCAGGACTTCCGGGCCTTCGAGCCGCGGCAGCATCCAGTCCAGCACGATGGCGTCGTAGACCTGGGTGCTGGCCAGGTGCAGGCCGGTCACGCCGTCCGGGGCCGCGTCCAGCGTGTGGCCGCGCGCCTCGAAGTAGTCGAAGAGGTTCGCCACCAGGCTCCGGTTGTCTTCGATGACCAGCAACCGCATCGACAGGGATCCGCGTGCAGGGGAGGACCGGCAGCATCGCAGGCCGGATGTCGAAGCGCCGTCGGAGTTCCGACGATTCTCTTACGCGCCATGATCCACCATCATGCGCTCCGCTGCAGGCCACCGCGACCGCCGATGACCCCCATGCACCTCCGGAACGCCCCCCGCTGGCAAACCCCGCTGCTGCTCCTGCTGATGGTCTGGGCGCTGCTGGCCGGGCTGGGGCTGCGCGAGCCGATGCCGGCCGACGAGCCGCGCTTCGTGCTGGCGGCACGCACGATGATCGAGACCGGGCAGTGGCTGTTCCCGCACCGGGGCAGCGAGCTGTATGCGGAGAAGCCGCCGATCTTCATGTGGTTGCAGGCGTTGAGCTACCTCGTCGTGCGCAGCTGGCAGGTCGCGTTCCTGCTGCCGTCGCTGCTGGCTGCGCTGCTGACGCTCGGGCTGACCGGCGACCTGGCCCGCCGGCTGTGGGGACGTCGCGCCGTGCCGTATGCGGTGTTCGGCTTGTTCGTCTGCCTGCAGTTCGCGCTGCAGGCCAAGCGCGCGCAGATCGACATGGTGCTGGTCGGCATGACCACGCTGTCGTTATGGGCCCTGCTGCGCTATCTGCTGGAGAAGCCCAGTCCGTGGCTGCTCGCCCTGGGCACCTTCGCCGCCGGCCTGGGCACGGTAACGAAGGGCGTGGGCTTCCTGCCGCTGCTGGTCTTCGTGCCCTGGCTGTGGGTGCGGCTGAAGTCGCGGCAGGCGCTGCCGCCGCATCGCGGCCTGCATGCGCTGGCCGGCGTGGCGGGCTTCATCGCCGGCGCAGGCGTGTGGCTGGTGCCGATGCTGTCGGTCGCGCTGACCTCGGCCGACCCCGCGCTGCACACCTACGCGCGCGAGATGCTGTTCAAGCAGACCGGCACCCGCTACGCCAATGCGTGGCACCACGTGAAGCCGGCCTGGTACTACCTGCAGACGATGCTGACGCTGTGGCTGCCCGGCGTGCTGCTGGCGCCGTGGCTGCTGCCGGCGTGGTGGCGACGCCTGAAGCGCGTGGACGCGCGCTATGCGCTGCTGCTGGGCTGGGCACTGTTGGTGCTGGTGTTCTTCAGCGCGAGCCCGGGCAAGCGCGAGGTCTACATCTTCCCGATGCTGCCGGCCCTGGCGGTGGCGGCCGCGCCGTTGCTGCCTGCCCTGCTGCGGCGTCGCGGCGTGCGCGCGACGCTGTGGACCTACATGGTCGTGCTGGTCGTGGCGGCCGGTGCGCTCGGCGCGTGGCTGCTGGCGGCGCCGCCGGCGCGCCTGCAGTCGCTGATCGAAGGTCGCGGCATGGACATAGCCACGGTGGCCCACCTCGGGCGCTGGCTGGTGGGCTTCGCCGCGGTCGCGCTGGTAGCGATGCTGGGGCTCGCGCGCGCATCACGGCATCGCCTTGTCGTCGCGTTGGTGACGGTCACCGCGGCGCTGTGGACGGCGTACGGCATGGGCTTCATGCCGGCGCTGAGCCCGGACAGTTCCGCCAAGGCACTGATGCAGCGCGTGGGCCAGCGGATCGGCCCCGACGCTGAGCTGGCCATGCTCGGTTGGCGCGAACAGCACCTGCTGCAGGCGGATCGTCCGGTCGCCGACTTCGGTTTCAAGCAACCGTGGGTGGACCAGTGGCAGCACGCCCATGCATGGCTGCTGGAAGCCCCCGACCGGCGCTGGCTGTTCCTGCGCAAGGAAGCCAGCGGTCCCTGCCTCGATCCCGCAAAGGTGATCGATATCGGCGCATCGAACCGACGCGAATGGATCCTCGCGCCGGGTGCGGCCTGGATCGACGGTTGCGACGTACCCGCGAACTGGTCCGCCGACGTCAGCGAAGACTGAATCGCGAACAACGAGGCGCGCGCGCGAGACTCATTCGCGCGCGCTTTAACGGGCTTCCGACGGAAGTCCTACCGCGTTACGACATCGCGGCCACCAGCATGCGCAGGCCCTCCTCTTGCGCCTGTCCTGCATGTCGGTCTCGCCTTCCCTGGCCCTTCCCACGCCACGCAATGACGCGTCGCGGCTGCTCTTCACCTCGGTGCCGCTGCTGCTGCTCGCGTGGTGGCTCGCCCGGCAGATCGACCTGCACTGGGCGAGCGGCCTGTTCCAGTGGGAAGGCGGCACCTGGGCGCTCAAGCAGAGCGTGTGGTTGGAGGAGGTGTTGCATCGGGGCGGGCGCCGGCTGAGCCAGATGGCGTGGGCCGGCCTGCTGATCGCCACGCTGCTGCGCTGGCGCTCACCCACCGCCACATGGACGCGTCCGGCGGCGCGCCTGCTGCTGGCGGTCTTTGCTTCGATCGCCTGTGTGGCGGCGCTGAAGTCGCTGACCCACATGGACTGCCCGTGGGACCTCGCGGGTCTCGGCGGGCACCGCCCGCACGTCGGCTTATTCGAAGCGCGTCCGGCGTCGATGGGACCGGCGGCATGTTTCCCAGCCGCGCATGCCGCGGGTGGCTACGCCTGGGTGGCGCTGTATTTCTTCTTCCTGCACGTGGCGCCGCGCTGGCGCCATGTCGGCCTGGGCATCGGCCTGCTGGCAGGCCTCGTGTTCGGGTTCGCACAGCAGCTGCGCGGCGCGCATTTCCTCTCGCATGACGTCGCCAGTCTGGCCGTGTGCTGGGTGATCGCGTGCAGCGTCGAAATGCTCCACGTACGGGGCACGCGCGCATGAACACCACCACCCTCCTCGAGAATCCGCTCCTCCGCTTGTGGCAGCGCGCGCGTCCCGTGCTGCTGGCGCGGCCGCTGGTCGGCACGGAGGGCCTGATCCTCGCGGCCTGCCTCTACTTCAGCGTGTTCGCCAACACCGTGTTCTGGCGCGCGGCCGTGCCGCAGCCGCTGGGGCAGGGCACCTGGGCGGTGTCGCTGTTCCTGCTGGTCACCGCCGTACATGGCGTGTGGTTGTCGTTGCTGGTGTGGCGACGCACGGCGCGTATCGTGCTGTCGCTGCTGGTGGTCACGGCGGCGTTCGCCGGCCACTACATGGCCGCGTACGGCATCTACATCGACGCCGATATGGTGCGCAACGTGCTGCACACTGACTGGCGCGAAGCCAGCGAACTTGCCGGCGGCGATGCGCTGTTGCCGCTGCTCGCCGCTGTGCCTGCGCTGGTGGTGATCTGGCGCGTGCGCCTGCGCGAACGCACCTGGGCGCGCACGCTCAGCCTGCGTGCCGCGCTGCTCGCCGGCATGGCGGCCATCGCACTGGCCGGCATCTTGCCGGTTACCCAACAGCTCACCGCTTTCCTGCGCAACCAGCGCGAGGTCCGTTACCTGGTCACTCCCGCCAACGTGCTGGTGTCGCTGGCGAAGGTGGTCAGCGAAGAGCCGCCGGGACGCGCCCGCGTGCAACTGCCGATCGGCGAGGACGCCGTGCGTGCGCCCGGTGCGGGCATGCGCAAGCCGCGCCTGCTGGTGCTGGTGGTGGGCGAGACCGCGCGCGCCGCGAACTGGGGCCTCAATGGCTACGCGCGCCAGACCACGCCCGAACTGGCCCGCCGCAGCGTACTGAACTTCCCCCACGTCACCGCTTGCGGCAGCAGTACCGAAGTCTCGCTGCCGTGCATGTTCTCGCCCTATGGCCGGGCCCACTACGACGAGAAGGCGATCCGCGGCCACCAGTCGGTGCTGCATGTGCTGCAACGCGCCGGCGTGGCCACGCTGTGGCGCGACAACCAATCCGGTTGCAAGGGCGTGTGCTCAGGCCTGCCGGTGGAGGACCTGCACGCCCGCACCGATCCCGGCCTGTGCAATGGCACCCGCTGTCATGACGGCATCCTGTTGCAGGGCCTGGCCGAAGCCGCGCGCCGCCAGGGCGGCGACCAGGTGATCGTGCTGCACATGCTGGGCAACCACGGGCCCACCTACTTCGAACGCTATCCCTCGGCCTTCCAGCGGTTCACGCCGGTGTGCGAGACCTCGGACCTCGGCCGCTGCAGCCGCGAGCAGATCGTCAACGCCTACGACAACGCGCTCGGCTACACGGACCATGTGCTGGCCAGCGCCATCGACGAACTCGCGCACATCCCCGGTTACGACACCGCCCTGCTGTACGTGTCGGACCATGGCGAGTCGCTGGGCGAGAAGGGCCTGTACCTGCACGGCATGCCCTACTCGATCGCCCCCCGGGAACAGCTGGAGGTCCCGATGGTGGCCTGGTTCTCGGAAGGCTGGCGCACGTCGGCCAGGCTGGACGCCGCCTGCCTGCGACGGGTGGCGGCCGCCCCGCACAGCCACGACGACCTGTTCCATACCCTGCTGGGGCTGACCGACGTCAGGACCGCGCTCTACCAGCCGGACCACGACATTTTCCTGACCTGTCGGCCCGGACAATAATCCGCTGTCTCCACGAGGTCTGCCATGACGGCCCTTTCCATCGTGATCCCGGTGTTCAACGAGCGCGGCAACATCGGCCCGCTCGTGCACGAAGTGGTGCAGCACCTGCGTGGGCGCGTACCGTTCGACATCGTCTGCGTGGACGACCAGTCCGATGACGACACCCGCGACGTGCTGACCGCGCTGAAGGCCGAGGTGCCGGAGCTGCGCGTGCTGGTGCACCAGCGCCGCAGCGGGCAAAGCACCGCCATCCGCACCGGCGTGAAGCACGCGCTCTCGCCGTGGATCGCCACCCTGGACGGCGACGGCCAGAACGACCCGGCCGACATTCCCAAACTGCTGGCCGCACGCGATGCGGGCGATGCACAGACCCGCCTGTACGCGGGCTGGCGCGTGGATCGCAAGGACACCGCAAGCAAGCGATGGGCCTCGCGCTGGGCCAACGGCATCCGCCAGCGCATGCTGCGCGACGACACGCCCGACACCGGCTGCGGCATCAAGCTGTTCGAACGCGCGGCCTTCCTCGACCTACCCTACTTCGACCACATGCACCGCTACCTGCCTGCGCTGATGCAGCGCGCAGGCTGGAAGACGGTCAGCGTGCCGGTATCGCACCGGCCGCGTGGCTCCGGCCAGTCCAAGTACACCAACCTCGGGCGTGCGCTCGTCGGCATCCGGGACTTGATGGGCGTGTCCTGGCTGATCCAGCGCAGCCATGTCACCGCCGTCAGCGAGATCGGCACGGGGCGCAAGCCATGAGCGTGATGAACCAGGAAATCGTCTGGCTGGGCTGGACCGGCCTGCACATGACGCCGTGGAAGCTGATCGGCCTGGCCGGTGCGGCAATGTTCGGCGGGCGCTGGCTGGTGCAGTTCGTCGCCTCGCGGCGCGCGCGCCGCCCGGTGATCCCGCGCCTGTTCTGGTACATGAGCCTGGTCGGCAGCCTGATGGCGCTGAGCTACTTCCTGTTCTCATCCAAACAGGATGCCGTCGGCGTGCTGCAGAACCTGTTGCCGGCGTTCACCGCGGCCTACAGCCTGTACCTGGACATCCGCCACACGCGCCTGCAGCGCCAGGCTGAAGGCGCATCTTGATCAGCTGCGGTTGGGCGTCAACTTGAGCAGACGCCCACTGCCGCCATCCTCGAGCAGCCACAGGGCGCCATCCGGGCCTTGCTCGACTTCGCGGATGCGCCGCCCCATCGGGTAGCGCCGCGCTTCGCGCGCCTGCGTGCCGTTGAATTCGATCTCGATCAGCGCTTGCGATGCCAAGCCGCCGATGAAGCCCCTGCCCCGGTACCACGGGAACAGGTTGCCCGAGTAGATGACGAAACCCGCCGGTGCGATCACCGGCGTCCACCACGTTTCGGGCGCGTTGAAGTCCGGCCGCGTGGGATGGTCGGGAATCGGCGTGCCGCCGTAGTGGTCGCCGTTGGAGACGATCGGCCAGCCGTAGTTGGTGCCACGTTCGATCAGGTTCAGTTCGTCGCCGCCCGCCGGCCCCATCTCGTGCGTCCACAGCCGGCCTGCGTTGTCGAACGCGATGCCGAGCAGGTTGCGATGCCCCAGCGTCCATACCTGCGCGGCAGTACCGCCTTGCGCAGCGAAGGGATTGTCCGGCGGCACGCTGCCATCGTCGTTGAGCCGGATCAGCTTGCCCAGCGTGGATTGCAGATCCTGCGCCGGCGACATCGCTTGGCGATCGCTGGAGGTGACCCACAGCTTGCCGTCTTCACCGAAGGCCAGGCGATGGCCATAGTGCGCGTCCCCGCTGACCTTGGGCGTCTGCCGCCAGATCACCTGCAGGTTGGACAGGCTGCCGCCATTGCCGCTGGCATCGAGCGTTAGCGTCGCGCGCGCGACAGCGGCGCCGCGTGTGCCCCCGCTGCCGGATTCGGCATAACTGAGGTAGACCCAGCGATTGTCGGCGAAGCGCGGATGCAGCAGCACGTCGCCAAAGCCCCCTTGTCCGCCATAAGCGACCGCGGGGACGCCGGTGACCTGGCCGACCTGGCCGTTGGCGACATTGGCCAGCCGCAGCGTGCCGCCCTTCTCGGTCACCAGCAGGCGCCCGTCCGGCAGGAAGGTCATCGCCCACGGCTCGTTGAAGGTCGCCACCGGCGTGCTGGTGAAGGGTGGATCCGGCACCGCGCGCGGCGGGGACATGCCGCCTGCGGTGCGTGCCATGCCCGGCAGCGTGGCGGGCGCTTCACTGGGCGGCGCGGCGACCACGCCCGTGGCCACCGTCGCACGCGGCGTGGAGGCGACCACGATGCGCGCACCGTTCTCGTCGACCGTCGCGCGTTGGCACGACGTCAGGCAGACCACACAGACCAGCAGCAACGGCAGCTTCATGCGGGCGGCTCCGGCGGGGGTGACGCCGTTGTACGCCGGGCGGGCGAAGAAAAGCGTGATGGCCGCCCGGCCTTCAGACCTTCAGGTACCAGCCCCGCCGGTCCATCACCCACACGACCAACCACCAGACCCCGACGAACGCCAGGGCGAAGGCCAGCGAGGGCACATAGGGGCCGAGGTGAGGCGTCATCCAGTCGGCGAAGCCTTTCCGGTACAGCGGCTCCATCCAGCCGAGCCCGAGCAGCAGATAGGTCATGACCGCCGCGCCCACGTAAGCGGCGATGGCATTGGCCCCGAAACGACGACCCACCGCCGGCCATCCGCGCCGATCCACGCCGACATGCGCCAGCGCCAGCGCCAGCAGCGCGCAGCCCGCCGTGAACAGCACAAAGGACGAGGTCCACAACGCCTTGTTCAACGGGAACACCAGAGCCCAGGCCAGGCCGACAACCAGCGCGACCACGCCCGCCACCCCCATCGGCCGCAGCGCATCGGCACGCAGCCACGCGCCCGCGCGCACGCCGAGCAGCGTGGTGGCGAGGGCAGGCAGCGTGCTGAGCAAGCCTTCGGGATCCTGTCCACGCGCGAGCGTCGCATCCCACTGGTACACCCACGGTGCGAACAGCGCGGTATCCACGCGTCCCGGCAGGTGGGTGTAAGGCGCATAGCCGAACGGTGCGAGCAGCGCCCAGTACCCCAGCAGGATCGTGCCGATCAGCGCCCATTGGATGCGTGGTCTTGTGTAGAGCGCGATCAGTCCGGCGAATGCGAAACACAGCCCGATCCGTTGCAGCACGCCCCACGGCCGGAAGTGCGGCCGGTCCAGCATCAGATATGCCAGCAAGTGCAGCGCCAAGCCGAGGCCGACGATCTTCGCCGCGCGCCACAGCAGCGCGCGCACCAACGTGCCGCGCGCAATGCCGGCCTCGGCGCGGGGAACGATGCCCAGCGAGATCGACACACCGACGATGAAGAGGAAGAACGGGAACACCAGGTCGGTCGGCGTGATGCCATGCCATTCCGCATGCAGCAGCGGCGCGTAGACATGCGACCAGTCGCCCGGCGTATTGACCAGCAGCATCGCGGCGACCGTCAGGCCACGCAGTGCGTCGACAGACGCGAACCGGGCCGGGCGGACGCTCATGCGCGTGCGATCACGCGCCGCCGATCCAGGTGCCGACGACCTGCAGGTCGGCATCCAGCGCCACCAGGTCGGCTTGGTAACCAGGCGCGATACGACCGTGCGTCTCGGCCAAACCAAGGAACTCCGCCGGATACGTGGAGGCCATGCGCGCGGCTTCTTCCAGCGGCAGGCCAAGCAGCTGCACGCAGTTGCGGACGGCGGTGGCCATGTCCAATGCAGAACCGGCGAGGGCGCCTGCCGCGTTGCGCACCACGCCGTCCACGGCGGTGATGGTTTCGCCATAGAGATCGAACGAGGGATCGTCCGAACCGACCATCGGCATCGCGTCCGTCACCAGGAAGACCTTGCCGCGCGGCTTGGCCGCCAGCGCCACGCGCAGGCTGGCCGGGTGCACGTGCACGCCGTCGACGATCACCCCGCACCAGCAGCCATCGTCCTCCAGCGCGGCCCCCACCGCGCCGGGCTCGCGTCCCTGCAGCGGCGACATCGCGTTGTAGAGATGGGTGAAGCCGGAGACACCCGCGTCGATGCCCGCGCGGATCTCGTCGTAGCTCCCGGCGGTGTGGCCGGCGACGACGATCGCGCCGCGCGCCACCATCGCGCGCACGGTCTCGACGGGCACCTGTTCCGGCGCCAGCGTCAGCAGGGTCACGCCGTTGTCGAGCGAGGTCGCCATCGCGACTTCGTCCGCGCCCGGTACGCGGAACTTCGCGGCGTCGTGCGTGCCCTTGCGCGCCGGCGCGATGTACGGGCCTTCCAGGTGGATGCCCAGCACGCCTGGCACGCGCTGCGTGATCGCCTCGCGCGTGGCGGCGATCGCGCGCGCCATCACCTCGGCGTCGTCGCTGATCAGCGTCGGCAGCAACCCGGTGGTGCCGAAGCGCCGATGGGCCTGTGCGATCGTGCGGATCGCGTCGACCGTGGTGTCGTTGTTGAACAAGGCACCGCCGCCGCCGTTGACCTGCGCATCGATGAAACCAGGCAGCAGCGTGGCGCCGCGAAGATCGTGCCGTAGCGCATCGGCGGGAAGCGCGTCGTCGGCGACGAGGTCGGCGATGCGACCGTCCTGCATCAACACCGCCAGGCCTTCGACGAAGCCGTCCGGCGTCAGGACGCGGGCGTTGCAGAGGGCGGTGGCGGCAGGCATCGCGTTCATACGGTCTCGGTGACCTTGTTGAGGTGCGGCGGCACGTCGGGATTGTGGCCGCGCCGCAGCGACAGCGCATTGATCGCGCGATAGAAGCTCTGGATCGTCAGCAGCGGCGCGCAGGCCGGATGCGGCGACTCGGCCAGCGGCAGGTCGCCCTGGCGCGAAGCCACCCAGACCTGGGCGCCGCGGCCGCGGAATTCTTCCGCCAGTGCCAGCGTGCCGGCTTCGGTTTCGTCCGGTTGGGCGAAGCACAGCACCGGGAAGCCCGGGCCGACCAATGCCATCGGCCCGTGCTTCACTTCCGCCGAGCTGTAGGCCTCGGCGTGCAGGCCGCAGGTTTCCTTGAACTTGAGTGCCGCTTCCTGCGCCGCGGCCAGGCCCAGGCCGCGGCCCAGCACGAACAGATTGTGCGCGCCCACCAGTCCATCGGTCAGCGGCGACCAGTCAGCCTGCCACGCGCGCCGCAGCGCATCGGGCAGTGCCTCCGTCGCCGCATGCAATGGCGCTTCATCCTTCCAGTAGGCGGCCAGCTGCAGGATCGCAGCCAGCGAGCCCAGGTAACTCTTCGTCGCCGCCACGCTGCGCTCCGGGCCGGCGCGCAGCGGCAGCACGGTATCGGCCAGTTGCGCCAGCGGCGAGTCTTCCACGTTCACCAGCGCGACCACGCGCGCGCCGGCCTCCTTGGCCGCCGTCGCGTTGCGCAGCAGGTCCGGGCTCTTGCCCGACTGCGAGATCACCACGTACAGCGCATCGGCCAGCCGCTGCTTCGCTTCGTACACCGAGCCCACCGACGGCGACGCCGACGCGGTGACCACGCCGAGCTGCGTTTCGAACAGGTACTTCGCGTAGGTGGCCGCATGGTCGGAACTGCCACGCGCGCAGGTCACCACGAACGGCGGCGGATGGCGCCGCAGGTCCTCGGCCAGCGCCTTCACCGTCGCGGCATTGCGGACGTACTGGTCGGTGACGATGTCGGCGGTCTGGGCCGCCTCCTGGTGCATCAGGGTGTCGGCGGGAGCGGGCAGCAGCGTGTCGGTCATGGCGATGGCGGTTCGGGTCGGTCCGCGCGCGGGCGGACCGGCGCAGTGGAACCGCGCACGACCAGTTGCGGCACGAAGCCCTGGTTGTGCACGGCGGTGGGATGGTCGTCGTAGGCGTCCTGGCGCAGGCCGGCGATCAACAGGCGCGCGGCCTGCTTGGCGATGTCCTGCGTGGCCTGCTTGGCGGTGGTCAGCGGCGGCCACGACTGCTTGGAAAACGGGCTGTCCTCGAAACCGGCGATGGACAGGTCGTAGGGCACGTTCATGCCGGCGGACTTCGCCGCGGCCAGCACGCCGGCGGCGATCTCGTCGTTGGAACCGAAGATCGCGGTCGGCGGCTCACGCAGCGCAAGCAAGCGGCGCGCGCCCCGGAAGCCGTCGTCGAAGGTGTAATCGCCCGGCACGACGAGATGCTTGTCGAGGGTGATGCCGTAGTCCTTCAACGCTTTCTCGTAACCGGCATAGCGTTCGGTACTCGACCGGTGCGCCAGCCCGCCCCAGAGGAAGCCGATGCGCTGGTGGCCCAGCTGGATCAGATGCTCGGTGATCTCGTAGGCCGCGTCGCGGTCGTCGACGTAGACGCAGGGCAAGCCGTCTTCCGGATCTTCGGTGGCGGCGATGATGCGCACCAGCTTCACGCCACGTGCGGCAAGCGCGGTGACCAGGTCGGCGCGTTCGGACATCGGCGCCGTCAGCACCAGCCCGGCCAAGCGCGAACGCTGCACGAATTCGACCAGCTCTTCGGCCAGCAGCGGAGACGTGGAATCCACCGGGTGGATCTGCAGGCCGAAGCCGGTCTCCTTGCACGCGGCCAGCACGCCGTTCTGCACGCCGATGATGTGGTACGGGTTGGGGTTGTCGTACACCAGCCCGATCACGAACGGCGTGCCGCTGCGCAGGTTGCGCGCGGATTGGTCCGGTTCGTAGTCCAGCTCGGCGATGGCATGCAGCACGCGCGCACGCGTGCCCTGCAGCACCGACGGTTCGTTGTTGATGACCCGGGACACGGTCTTCAGCGAGACCTTCGCGCGTTCGGCGACGTCCTTGATGGTGGGTCGGCGCATGGGCGTTTCCGTCATGGAGGCGAGTCCGCCATGATGCCGCGTTCCGGGACGGCCGTCGCCGGCCGCGCCCGGCCCACCCGGTGCCCGGCCAGCGCGTAGTACAGGATGTACAGGTAGCCCGGCACGGCCAGCCCGGCGAACACCGCCTGGAAGTCGTAGTGCTGCTTCAGTACCGCGAACAGCTGCGGCAGGATCGCCCCGCCGGCGATGCCCATGATCAGCAGCGCCGATCCGGTCTCGGTATGCCGGCCCAGGCCCTTGATCGCCAGCGGGAAGATCGCCGGCCACATCATCGCGTTGGCGAAGCCCAGCGCCGCGACGAAGCCCACCGACACGTAGCCGTGCGTCAGCAACGCGCCGAGGGCGAACAGCACGCCCAGCGTCGCGGAGATCGCCAGGTAGCGCTCCTGCGATACGAAGCGCGGGATCGCGGCCAGTCCGACCAGATAACCGGCCAGCATCGCGAACAGCGTGTACGACGTGAACACCTTAGTCTGGTCCAGCGGCAAGCCGAAGCCACGGCCGTACGTGCCGATCGCGTCGCCCGCCAGCACCTCCACGCCCACGTAGAGGAACAGGCACAGCACGCCCAGCCACAGGTGCGGGAACTGCAACAGGCCGCGTTCGCCATCGGCGGCATCGGTCACCGGCGCGGCGTTGGCGTCGGAGGGCTTCACGTCCGGCAGCGGCGAGAACAGGATGCCGATCGCGACCACCACCAGAATCCCGGCCATCACCAGATAGGGCATGTGGATCTTCGCTGCGAACGCGTCCAGCAGCACCGCCTTACCGGCCGCGTCGGCGGTTTCGACCTGCGCGGCCAGGTCGCCCACGCCATGCAGGACCAGCGTGCCGATCACGATCGGCGCCAGCATGCCGGCGATCTTGTTGCAGATGCCCATCAGCGCGATGCGCTGGGCGGCGCTTTCGATGGGGCCAAGGATGCTGAC
This sequence comes from Pseudoxanthomonas sp., assembly GCA_047600885.1. Taxonomy (GTDB): domain Bacteria; phylum Pseudomonadota; class Gammaproteobacteria; order Xanthomonadales; family Xanthomonadaceae; genus Pseudoxanthomonas_A. Next base: position 126,125 of record JASGKE010000003.1, read on the forward strand.
GTACGGGTTCACCGCCGTCTGCAGCAATGCCAGGCCGCCACCGATCACGAACAGGCCGGCCAACGCGCCGGGATACCAGCGCTGGGTGGAGAACTCGCCGAACGTCGCGGCACCCACCGCCATCACGACCAGGCTGGCCGCCAGCCCCTTCTTCATGCCGGTGCGCTTGAGCAGCGCGGCCGCCGGCAGGGCGAGGAAGAAGTACGACAGGTAGAACACCATCAGCACGAGGAAGGCGTTCACCTCGTCCAGGTCGAAGGCCAGCTGCACGAAGGTGATCAGCGGCCCGTTGATCCAGGTGAAGAACCCGATGATGAAGAACAGCACGCCGACGATGGCGAGCGAGCGGAACGGGGTGGAGCCGGCAGCGGTGGTCATGGATTCCCCTCTTCTTGCGGCCAGGGCGTGCGGGCGCCCCACCGGGAACAACGTTGTCAGAACGCCCTGTCATCAGGGACCAAATGACGAGCACCGATGTCGTCGCGAAGCACTTCTGTGAGCACCCTGACTTCATGCACCGCAGCATGAAGTCTCACGAGACTTGGTGCCAAACCCCTTTCCACACACCAATTAACGCTACTTTCGCGCGCAATCAATTTCTGAATACGCCGATTGTTTCCGATTCGACCCACTACCGGGCCGGCGGGACGGCTATTTGATGACAGACTCTTGACAACGTTGTCAAACACTTTCCACACTCCGGCCATATCGGGATGCGGGAGTCCCGGCCGCGAACATGTGGGGAGACGTGTGGTCGCCATCGCCAATCCAATGCCGACGAAGGACGCCCACGGGGCGCACGACGCGTTCATCGCGGCGGACGTCGGCGGCACCCATGTGCGCATCGGCCTGGTCCGCGGCAGCGGCGACCCGGGCGCACCGGTCAGCGTGCTGGAGTACCGCAAGTACGCCTGCGCCGACCATGCCGGGCTCGGCGACATCATCCAGGACTTCCTCGCCACCCTCGGCCACGGCCGGGTATCGCGCGGGGTGATCGCCAGCGCCGGTTACGCGCTGGAAGACGGCACGGTCATCACCAACAACCTGCCCTGGCGCCTGTCGCTGGCCGACCTGCGCTCGCAGCTCGGCTTCGACGACGTCCGCCTGGTCAACGATTTCGAAGCCGTGGCGCACGCCGCCGCGCAGGTGGATGCCAGCCAGGTGCTGCAGCTCACCGGCCCGGCCATCGCACCGACCCGCGGCCCCACGCTGATCCTCGGTCCGGGCACCGGCCTGGGCGCGGCGGTGTGGATCCCGGTCGGCGCGCGCGCCGTGGTGCTGGCCACCGAAGCCGGCCAGGCCGCGCTCACCGCCGGCAATCCACTGGAGATGGCGCTGCTGGCGGAGATGCTGAAGACCCGCACACATGTGCCGGTCGAACAGGCGCTGTCCGGCCCCGGGCTGTTGAACCTGCACGCAGCGCTGTGCGCCGTACGCGGCGCGGCACCGTCTTCGTATACGCATCCGGGCCAGATCACCGCCGCCGCGTTGTCCGGCGAGGATCCGCTGGCGCGCGAAAGCCTGGACGTGTTCTGCGGCCTGCTCGGCAGCGTGGTCGGCGACATGGCCCTGCTCTATGGCGTGCAGGGCGGTGTGTACCTCGCCGGCGGCATCCTGCCGAAGATTCGCGATTTCCTGATCCAGAGCAGCTTCGTGGCGCGCTTCCTCAACAAGGGATCGATGCGCGAGGCGCTCGAACGCATCCCCGTGAAGCTGGTGGAACACGGGCAGCTGGGGGTGGTGGGTGCCGCCAAGTGGTACCTGGAGCAACACCAGGAAGATTGAAATGGAAGCGCCGGGACAGGCGTGGCGTCGATTGCAGTAAAGGCTTCAGGCACGGCGGAGCAAGCGCGAGCAAGACCTGCCGAAACTCAAACAATGAATGATGGGAGAGACATCATGAATTACCGCAGATCCATCCTTTCCGCCGCCATCGTGACCTGTCTGGGTGTAGCGGTGCAGGCGCAGGCGCAGGACGCTCAACCGACCGAAACCCAGGCGACCGACCTCGACACCGTCGTCGTCACCGGCATCCGTGGCAGCATCGAGAAGGCGCTGGACGCCAAGCGCGATGCCGCCACGCATGTCGAAGTCGTCACCGCCGAAGACATCGGCAAGCTGCCGGCCAAGAACGTGGCCGACACCCTGCGCCAGCTGCCGGGCGTCAACATCGCTTCGTCGAGCGCCAGCGAAGGCGGCTTCGACGAAGCCGACCGCGTCAGCCTGCGCGGCACCAACCCCAGCCTCACCCAGACCCTCGTCAACGGCCACACCATCGGCACCGGCGACTGGTTCGTGCTCAGCCAGGTGGGCAACGTCGGTCGCAGCGTGAGCTATTCGCTGTATCCGTCCGAGATCGTCGACCGCGTCGTGGTCCACAAGACCTCCGAAGCGAAGTTGGTCGAAGGCGGTACCGCCGGCTCGGTGAACATCATCACCCGCCGTCCGCTGCAGTTCGCCGAACCGCTCACGATCCAGGGTTCCATCGGTGCGGTCCATTCCGACTTGCCGGGCGACACCAAGCCCCAGCTCGACGCGCTGCTGAACTGGCGCAACGACGAAGGCACCGCCGGCATGCTGTTCCAGGTGTTCAACGAAGAGCGCAGCCTGCGTCGCGACGGCCAGGAAGTGGTCGGCGGCTACGGCACCATCACCTCGACCAACCCCGAGTTGAATGGCGTGCTGTATCCCAACTTGCTTGGCGCGGCGCTGTTCGAGCAGGTGCGCAAGCGCCAGGGCGGCGTGGCGAACATCGAGGCCAAGGTCACTGACAACCTGACCCTGAACGTCAACGCGTTCTACTCGCGACTGAAAGCGGACAACTACAACCGCAACTACATGATGTGGGCCAGCCAGTTCGTCAATTCGCAGACGCCCACCAGCTACACGGTCGAGAACGGCGTGCTGACCAGCGCCACCTACGCGCCGGTCACCTCCGGCACGGTCACGCCTTACGGCGTGTACGACATGATCTCCCGCCCGGGCGCCGTGTCGACCTCGAAGTACATCGCACTGGATGCCGAGTGGAATGCCAGTGATGCGCTGAAGTTCGTGTTCCAGCTCGGCTCCACCAAGGGCAACGGCAGCAGCCCCACCCAGGACGTGCTGGAAACCGGCGTCGCCGGCAACGCCGGCGCAAGCTGGAGCATGAATGGCGTGGGCAGTCCGATCGACTGGTCGCTGGGCGGCACCAACACGGCCGCGAACCACCTGCCGCAGAACGGCTGGATCTTCGGCGCCCAGGGTATCGACGTGCTGGACAAGGAAGACTGGGCGTCGGCGGACGGCCAGTTCTTCTTCCAGTCCGACGTGCTGTCCTCGCTGGACTTCGGCTACCGCTTCGCCACGCATGAGCGCAGCAACGATTTCTCGCTCGCGCAGGGTCCGAACTGGGCCAGCAACTGGACCGACATCAACGCCTATCCGGCGGCAGGCGGCTCCTATCCGAGCGACTTCGGCGTCGGCGGCAATGTGCCGTCCGGCATCTGGTACTACACGCCCGCGCAGCTGGCGGAACTCAACTCCCGCTTCGCCAACCGCAACAACCCCGAGCGCTTCTACTTCTCCGACGTGTACGGCGTAGAAGAAGACATCAACGCGGTGTATGCCCAATTGAACTTCCAGGGCGATCGCTGGAGCGGTAATGCCGGCCTGCGCTATGTGCAGACGGAGACGGACGTGAGCTACAACCAGGCGCTGGCGGTCAACTCCGGGATCCCCGGCGCGATCACCGGCTCGGCGTTCGGCGATTACCTGCCGGTCGTGGTGAACAACGATTACAACGAGCTGCTGCCCAGCGTGAACTTCAAGTTCGAGCTGACCGACAACCTGGTCGCCCGCGTGTCCGGCAGCAAGACCATGACCCGTCCGGACTTCTCCGCGCTGGCCGGCTCGCTGACGCTCAACGACCTGACCCACGAAGGCAGCGGCGGCAATCCGAACCTCGATCCGCTGGTGTCGACCAACTTCGACGCTTCGATCGAGTGGTACTTCGCTCCGCGCGCCCTGCTCGCCGCCAGCGTGTTCTCGATGGACATGGATGGCTACGTCGATTTCGGCAACGTCATCGTCCAGTACAAGGACCAGCAGGCCAGCCAGGCTGCCGGCACGGACGTCTACAGCGACTACCTGGTGTCGATCCCGGTCAACTCGAACGGCAAGGCCCGCGGCGTGGAGCTGACCTACGAGCAGCCGATCGGCGACAACTTCGGCATCAACGCGAACTACACCTACGTGGATGGCGAGGCCGATGGCGGTAAGCCGCTCAACGGCACCTCGGAGAACACCTACAACTTCTCCGCCTGGTATGAAAACGACCGCTTCAATGCCCGCGTGAACTACAGCTACCGCAGCTCGTTCTACGCTGGCGTCAGCCGCGCCGACAATTTCTACCAGGATGACTTTGCCACCGTGTCGGCCTCGCTGGGCTTCAAGGCGACCGACTGGCTGACGATCAGCCTGGACGGCCTGAACCTCAACGATCCGAAGCTGAAGTACTACACCGAGAACGATGCGGTGCCGGGCTACCTGCCGCACGCGTTCTACAGCAACGGTCGCCAGTACTACCTGAACTTCCGCTTCAAGTTCTGATCGCGTCATCGATGTAAGGGAACACTCTCCCTCTGCGGGCCTGGATTTGTCCGGGCCCGCTTTTTTTTGGCACTCTTCCGCTCGTTCGCCCACGAGGATTCCGATGAACCGACCCTTCGTCCGTCGCGCCCTGGCCGGCATGGCCCTCACCCTGCTGGTCCTGGCCGGCTGCGCCAAGTCAGGCGGGGATGCAGGCACCGCGTCCGCTTCGGCACCGATCACGCCGGCCCTGATTCCCGCGCCTGCCACGCTGCAGGTGGGCGAAGGATCCTTCGTCATCAACGCCGACACCCGCGTGTTCGCCACCGGCGACGCCGCGACGCGTGTCGCCCACCAGTTCACGGCCTATCTGACGTCGGCAGGCGGTCCGGCTCTCGCCACCGCGCAGGCCGATGGCAAGGGCACGATCCGCTTCGTCCTTGACCAAGCCGGCGCCAACGCGGCTTCGCCCGAGGCCTACTCGCTGGACGTCACGCCCGACGGCGCCACGGTGAAGGCGCGCGACGAGCGCGGCCTGTTCTATGGCGCGGTGACGCTGTGGCAGCTCGCCACCCAGGGCGGCAAGGACGGCGTCACGCTGCCGGCGCTGCATGTCGAGGACGCCCCGCGTTTCGGCTGGCGCGGCTTTATGCTGGATCCGGCGCGCCACTTCCAGACCGTCGACGAGGTCAAGAAGGTCATCGACGCGATGGCGCTGCACAAGCTCAACACGCTGCACTGGCACCTGACCGACGACCAGGGCTGGCGCATCGAGATCAAGCAGTACCCCAAGCTCACCGAGATCGGTGGCTGCCGCATTCCCGCCGGCGACGGCGGCAAGGATCCGAAGACCGGCGCGCCGCGCCCGTACTGCGGCTTCTACACGCAGGATCAGATCCGCGACGTGGTGAAGTACGCGGCCGAGCGCCACATCACCGTGGTGCCCGAGATCAACGTGCCCGGCCATGCGACCGCGGCGATCTCCGCCTATCCGGAACTCGGCTCGATCGACACACCGCTGGTGCCGTCGAACGAATGGGGCGTGTTCCCCAACCTGGTCAATGTCGAAGAAGGCACGATCACCTTCCTCGAGAACGTGCTCGGCGAAGTGGTCCAGCTCTTCCCGGGCACCTACGTGCACATCGGCGGCGACGAGGCCGTCAAGGACCAGTGGGAAGCCTCCGCGCGCGAACAGGCCCGCATGCGCCAGGTGGGCGCGAAGACCGAGATGGACCTGCAGGGCTACCTGGTCGAGCGCCTGGAGAAGTACCTGGCCACGCACGGCAAGCGCCTGATCGGCTGGGACGAGATCCTCGAAGCCAAGCTGCCGCCGGAAGCCACCGTGATGTCGTGGCGCGGCATCGAGGGCGGCCTCCAGGCGGCGCGCCAGGGCCATGACGTGGTGATGTCGCCGTCGAACAAGACCTACCTGGACTACCTGCAGACGGCCTCGCCGAACGAACCGCCGGGACGCCCCGCGCTGATCACGCTGCAGGATGTCTACGCGTTCGAGCCGGTGCCGCCGGACCTCGAGGAAAGCCAGCGCCACCACATTCTCGGCCTGCAGGCCAACCTGTGGACCGAACACACGCGCACGTTCGCGCGGCTCCAGCACAACGCGTTCCCGCGCCTGGCGGCGGTCGCCGAGACCGGCTGGACGCCGGCGGCGAAGAAGGATTTCGCCGATTTCGCCAAGCGCCTGCCCGCGCAGCTGAAGCGCTACGACGCGATCGGCCTGGGCTACGCGAAGACGCCTTTCGAAGCGATGATCGCCACCGAGGACGACCGCAAGGCCGGTAGCGCGAAGGTCACGCTGTCGAATCCGCTCGGCTATCCGGTGCACTACACCACCGACGGCAGCGAGCCGACCACGGCGTCCAAGACCTTCGCATCGCCGCTCGACCTGAAGCTGCCGGTCACCGTGCGGGCGGCGGCATTCGCCGACGGCCGTGCGCTGGCGCCTGCCGGTACGTTCGAACTGACGCCGGCCTCGATGCTCACGCGCACCGACGAGGCGATGGCCGTGTGCCCGGATGCGGGCCGCCTGCTGCTGCGCCTGGAAGACGATGGCCCGGCCGAGGGCGAACGCGCGATCTTCAACGCCACCATCTTCTATCCGTGCTGGCAGTGGAACCAGGCGGACCTGGACGGCATCGCGTCCATCAAGGTGCGCGCCGGTCGGATTCCCTACTACTTCCAGTTGGCGCACGACGAACCGCATCGCACGTTCGAGCCGGCGAAGTCGCCGCTGGGCGAGCTGGAAATCCTGGGCGGCGGCTGCAAGGGCACGGTGCTGGCGACGGTCCCGCTGCCGGCGGCGCCGAATGCCGACGGTTTCCTCGACCTGGACGCACCGCTGCCGGCCGGCACCACGGGCAAGCAGGACCTGTGCGTGCGCTTCACCGGCGACACGCACCCGCAGATGTGGGTGCTGGACCACATCACCCTGCAGCCGCGCTGAACACGGCCACGCGTGCAGGAAAAAAGCCGGGCTTGTCCCGGCTTTTTTCTTAGCCGGCGCGCGCGGGGCGCAGGCGGGCGTCGAGGGCGAGCAACAGCCCGCGCATCGGCGTCAGCAGCGTCGCCAGGCCGGCCAGGACACCCACCGTATTGGCCAGCGCGTCGCGCGGATCGGCCATGCGGGTGGTGGTCAACGCGCCCTGGGCGAACTCCAGCCCCACGCCCATCACCACCAGCAGCAGCGCGACCACGACGCAGCCGCTGCGGCGGGCGAACAGCTGCATCGCCGCCGCAGAGAGCAGCGCGTAGGCGAGGAAGTGCTCGACCTTGTCGCCCCCTTCAGGCACGGGCGGCAGGCGGCTCAGGTTCGCCAACGACAACACCACGACCGCGGCGACGGCGAGCAACCACAGGCCCAGCCACAGGCGCGGCCGACGGAACGGACGCAGCGCGAACAGGCCGCTCACAGGCGCCAGCTCAGGTCGTTGAACAGGAACGCCGCGCCGAATTCGACGTCGCACGAGAAGCCCATCACCTGGAAGCGCTCGCCCATCTCGCCGGGCAGTGTGAGTCGCTTGGCTTCGTTGCGCAGGCGTAGCAGCGTGGTCTCATCTGCGCGCTCCTGCGCCTCGTCCAACCGCTCCTGCAGCCCGTTGCCCAGCAGGAAGTTCGCCTGCGTCGTGTAGCCGGCCAGGTCGAAGCCGGCATTCGTGCCGGCTTCGGCCAGCGCCGTGAAATCGACCGATGCCGTGATGTCCTGCAGGCCCGGCCACAGGTAGGCGTCGTTGTGGACGCGATGGCGGTAGTACGCGCGCAGCGTGCCGTCGTCGCGATCCGCCTGGTAGAACTCGCGGCGCGGGTAGCCGTAATCGGCGAACAGCATCGCGCCCCGGTCCAGTCCCCCCATCACCGCCTGCACCCAGTACGGCAGCTGCGGCAACAGCTCGGAACGGTAGCCATCAGGGAACGGCTCGCCCAGGTAACGTTCGACGTGGCGTACCGCGGCGGCGAGCAAGGCATCGGCCGGGCGATCGGTGCGGATGAAGCGGCCTTCGCCGTCCAGCGCCACGCCTTCTTCGAAGACCTCGCCATCGCGCAGGGTGAAACGCGGCGTAGGCAGCGCATCGACGACTTCATTGGCGAACAGCACGCCATTCCATGCTTCGGACGGCGGCGCATCCAGCCATTCCACCAGATCGAACACCGGCGGGATCAGCCGGCGCCCCAGCCGTTCGCGCTGGCGCTCGCGCAGGTCGGCACTGGGCTCGAGGATGGCGTACCGCGCAGGCAGTGCATCCAGGTCGAGCAGGCGCTTGAGCACGACCTCCGCGAACGCACCGCTGCCGCCGCCGATTTCGACGAACTCGGCCCCCGGCCCGATCTGCTGCAGCACCGGCGCCACCGCCTGCGCGACGCAGCTGGCGAACAGCGGCCCCAGCTCCGGTGCGGTGGTGAAATCGCCGGCCTCGCCGAACTTGGTGCTGCCCGCGCTGTAGTAGCCCAGCCCGGGCGCATACAGGCTGCGCTCCATGAAGCGCGAGAACGGAATGCTGCCGCCCTCGGCGGCGATCTCGTTGCGGATGAAGGCCGCGAGGCGTTCGCTGTGCGCGCGCGCCTCGTCGTCGGGGAGGGGGAGATCGGCCTGCATGGTGCACCGGAAGCGGGAAACCCGACCATTGTACGGGCCGTCTAACACTGGGATGGCGGCCCTAGCCAACCCCGGGGGTGGGGCATAGAATCGTGGTGCACAGCAGCAACGGACACGCCATGACCTATTGCGTCGGCATCGAAGTCAACGAAGGCCTGGTCTTCGCCGCGGATACCCGCACCAGCGCCTCCTTCGACGACGTGCGCGTGTACCGCAAGATGCACGTGTTCGAATGGCCCGGCGACCGCGTGTTCGTGATCATGTCGGCCGGCAATCTGGCGACCACGCAGCTGACGATCTCCCGTTTGCAGCGCGACATCGACGACCCGAGCGCCAAGCACAGCCTGAAGACGTTCTCGCACCTGTATGAGGTGGCGGAGTACGTCGGCGACACCCTCGTCGCCAGCCAGGTCAAGATGAAGGACGAGGCGCAGCAGAGCGGCGTCAACGTGCAGTCCACGCTGATCCTCGGTGGTCAGATCGCCGGCGAACGGCCCGGCCTGTACATGGTCTATCCGCTGGGCAACTGCATCGCCACCTCGCCCGAGACGCCTTACCTGCAGATCGGCGAATCGAAGTACGGCAAGCCCATCCTCGACCGCATCATCCGGCCCGAGACACCGCTGGAGGATGCCGCACGCTGCGCGCTGGTCTCGCTGGATTCCACCATTCGCTCCAACCTGTCCGTCGGCATGCCGGTGGACATGGCGTTGCTGCGTACCGGCGACCTCAAGATCAGCCAGAAGATGCGCCTGGAAGCGGACACGCCGCTGTACGCGGAGATCCACGACACGTGGTCGCGCAAGCTGGAAGCCGCCGTGCACAGCCTGCCGCGGTTTCCGTGGGAGCCGCAGCAACCGCGCGAAGCCGCGCCCGGCCCGCTACCGTCGATGCCGCCGCGACGCGCGCCTTCGCGCCAGGATCCGGGCGACGCGCAAGGGCAGCAGTAACGCGTTGATTCGCGGTCGCGACTCACGTCGCGCCTACAGCGCAGCAGACCTCAGCCGTGGAAGTAGCCTTCCGCGATCGCCGTGTGCAGCGCGCTCAGGTGCACCTGGATCTCGTCCATGAACGGCGCCGGATTGCGCGCGGCCAACACGGCCGGATCGGCGTTGCGGGTCATCCCGATCACCCGATTGAGGTGGCGGTCCACGCCGGGACGACCGGGCATCGTCGGCAGCACGGCCTGCGCGCGGGCCAGGCAGAACTGCACGCTGCGCGGGAACTCGTTGTTCTGCAGCAGGAAGCGCAACGCCAGTTCGGCGGTCACGCGCTGGCGCACGTGGCGACGGAACATCTGATAAGCCGCCAGCGACCGCAACACGCTCATCCACTGCATGTTCTGGAACGTCTCGCGATCGTCCTCGTTGCGCGGCGTAACCAGGCCGGAGGCGCCGGCGTCGATGATGCGCGTGGTCATGTCCGCCTGTTCCAGCGCGGTGCCCAAACGCAGGAACTGGAAGCCGATGTCGCGGCTGACGTTGGCGCTCAGCAGGCCGGAGACCTTCAGGCAGCCGTCGATGATGCGGCTGAGAAACTCGATGCGGTACCGACGGCTCAGGCTGCGCTCGCCATGCGCGCCGATGTAGAGGTGCAGATCGTTGACGGCTTCCCACACGTCCTGCGGAAGGCTGTCGCGGATGCTGCGCAGGATCTCACGCGCGGCATCCACGGAGGCGCGCAGCGATGACGGATTGCGTTCGTCCAGCAGCAGGAAGCGGATGACGTCGGCGTCGCCTGCCGCGTCGCCGCTCTCGGGATGGACCTGCTCGAAACACTCGTCGGCGCCGACGGTATCGATCATCGGCCGCCACGCGAAGCGGACCGAGCGCGGCATGTCCAACTGCAGCTGGCTGCCCACACCGACCAGGCGCGCGGTGTTCTCCGCTCGCCGCACGTAGCGGCTGAACCAGTAAAGATTGTCGGCGACGCGCGAGAGCATCAGGCGTGCTCCCCGTCGTCGTCGGACAGATCCACTACCCAGGTGTCCTTGGCGCCGCCGCCCTGCGAGGAATTCACCACCAGCGAGCCCTTCACCATCGCCACGCGCGTCAACCCGCCCGTGGTGACGTAGGTGTCCTGGCGCGACAGCACGAACGGCCGCAGGTCGATGTGCCGCGGCGACGGTCCCTGCTTGGTGACGATGGGCGCGGTAGACAGCGCCAGCGTCGGCTGCGCCATGTAGTTTCTCGGATTGGCCTCGATCAGCGCCTTGAACTTCTCGCGCTGCCGCTTGGTGGAACGCGGGCCGATCAGCATGCCGTAGCCGCCGGACTCGTTGGCCGGCTTCACCACCAACTTCTCGATGTTCTCCAACACGTACTTGCGCTCCTTCGCGTTGTGGCAGAGGTAGCTCGGCACGTTCGGCAGGATGGGATCCTCGCCCAGGTAGTACTTGATCATCTTCGGCACGTAGGCGAAGACCACCTTGTCGTCGGCCACGCCCGCACCCGGCGCGTTGGCCAGCGCGACCTTGCCCGCACGCCAGCTGCGGATCAGCCCGGGCACGCCGAGCACGGAATCCGGGTGGAACACTTCCGGATCGATGAAGAGGTCGTCGACGCGCCGATAGACCACGTCCACACGCTGCGGGCCGTACACCGTGCGCATGTAGGTGCAATCGTCGTCGGCGACGAACAGGTCGCTACCCTCGACCAGTTCGATGCCCATCGCCTGCGCGAGGTAGGCGTGTTCGAAGTAGGCGCTGTTGAACACGCCCGGCGTCAGCAGCGCGATCACCGGCGTGTTGCCGGGGCGCGGCGACAGCGCGGCGAGGGTGTCGTAGAGCTGGCTCGGATACTCGTCCACCGGCAGGATCGAGCTGGTCTCGAACAACTCCGGGAACACGCGCTTGGCCACCATGCGGTTTTCCAGCATGTAGCTCACGCCGGACGGAATGCGCAGGTTGTCTTCCAGCGCGTACAGCGTGCCGTCGCCGTCGCGCACCAGATCCGAGCCGCAGATGTGCGCCCATACGCCCAGAGGCGGTTTGACGCCGACGCACTGTTCGCGGAAGTTCACCGAATCCTTGAGCAGCATCGCCGGGAACACCTTGTCCTTGACGATCTGTTGCTTGCCGTAGATGTCGCCGATGAAGAGGTTCAGCGCGCGCATGCGCTGCTTCAGGCCGGCCTCGGTGCGCTGCCACTCGCTGAGCGGGATGATGCGCGGGATCAGGTCGAACGGCAGCGTGCGGTCGACGTTGCGGCCATCGGAATAGACGGTGAAGGTGATGCCCTGCAGCCGCGCGACCACATCGGCGGCGAGCTGGCGTTCGGCGAGTTCTCGACCGGAAAGGCCGGCCAGGTATTCCACCAACCGGCGTGCGGCCGGTCGCGGCCGTCCATCGGCCTGGATCAGTTCGTCAAAGGTCGTGGTGCGGTACTTCGCCCAGTCCATTCGCCTTTCCACTGTCCCCGGCCGGCACATCCGGCAAGGGGTGATGCGTCGCAACATGCACGGTCGATGTGCGCGCCGTCAAGCATTCGCGCGATTCGATGTTCGACTCACATCCGTGGCGCACCGCGTGCGCCATTCCGGTGCAAAGCAGGGACAATGGCCCCACTCACGGGAGCCCACCATGTCCGCCACGCGTCGCGTCGTCCTGATCACTGGTGCCGCCCGGCGCGTGGGTGCGGCCATCGCGCGCCGGCTGCACGCCGACGGTGACGACCTCGCCCTGCACTACCGCACCTCGTCCGCCGACATGCAGGCGTTGGCCGACGAACTGGATGCCGCCCGTCCAGGCAGCACGCTGAAACTGCAAGCCGAGCTCGCCGACTTCGACCGTCTGCCGGAGCTCGTCGCGCGGACCGTCGGCCACTTCGGCCGCCTCGATGCGCTGGTCAACAACGCGTCGGCCTTCTATCCCACGCAGGCCGGCACGGCCACGGCGGCGCAATGGGACGAGCTGTTCGCGGTGAATGCGCGCGCCCCGTTCTTCCTTGCCCAAGCGGCCGCGCCGCATCTGAAGGCGGCGCAGGGCGCCATCGTCAACATCGCCGACATCTACGCCGAGCGCCCGCGCGCGGACCTGGCGGTCTATGCCGCTTCGAAGGCGGCGCTGCTCGCCGTGTCGCGCGGGCTGGCGGTGTCGCTGGGCCCGGAGGTGCGGGTCAATGCGGTATCGCCGGGTGCGATCCTCTGGCCCGATGGCGGCATCGATCCCGCATTGCAGGCCCGCCTGCTGGCGCAGACGCCGCTGGGCCGGGTCGGCGAGCCCGCCGACATCGCCGCGACCGTCGCGTGGTTGCTCAGCGACGCGGCCGGCTACGTGACCGGGCAAACCCTGCACGTGGACGGCGGCCGCGCCCTGGGTTGAAGGTTAGTCGGCGTCGATCGTCACCGGTTCCGGCGGCGAGGTGCGATCCGGATGCGCGTCCCACAACGCCTGCAAGGTCGCACCGCTGCGCGGATCGATCTTGTCGGGCGCGATGTCGGCCAGCGGCAGCAAGACGAAGGCGTGCTTCAGCTCATCGCGCGGCAGCCGCAGGTTGCCCGGGCCCTGCAGCACCAGGTCGTCGTAGAAGACGATGTCGATGTCCAGCGTACGGTCAGAGAAGCGCGGCCCGCTGCGGTCGCGGCCGTGCGCATCCTCAAGGGCATGCAGCCAGTCGTTGAGCGCGAACGGATCCAGGTCGCTCTCGATCACCGCGGCGGCGTTGAGGAAATCGGTACCGTCGAAGCCCACCGACCGCGTGCGGTACACCGGCGAGAGGCGCACCTCGCCGAAGCGCGCGCGCAAGGCATCGATGGCCACGCGCAGGTGGTGTTCGGGCGCGACGTTGCTGCCCAGACTGAGATAGGCGCGACCCATGCTCAGGCCGGCCGCATGCCGCGCTCGATCAGCACGCCGACGTTGCGCGCACCGGTCACCGCGCCGGGCTTGCTGAGCTTGAGTCGCACCCAGGCCACGCCGAACTCGTCGCGGATGATGCCGGCGCAGCGCTCGGCCAGCGTTTCGACCAGGCCGAAGTTCGCCTCTTCGACGAACGAGATCAGCCGCTTCGACACCGCCTTGTAGTCCAGCGTGTGGGCGATGTCGTCGCTCGCGGCCGGCACGCGGTTGTCGAAGGCCATTTCCACGTCCAGCGCCACGGTCTGGCGGATGCCGCGCTCCCAGTCGTAGATGCCGATGACGGTCTCGATGCGCAGGTCTTCGATGAAAACGATGTCCATGACAGGCTACTGGTGACGGAATGCGCGCATGGTAACGGCAAACCGTGGCAGCACCCGCATCACGCGGTTGCGTTCACCTGCGGCAACGTGGCCATGTCCCAGCGCGGCGTGACCTTCACTTCCGCGGTCTCGTGCTGGCCGGATTCCAGGCGCAGCGCACCGGCGAAGGCGATCATCGCGCCGTTGTCGGTGCACAGCGACGGCCGCGGGAAGCACGCGCGGCCGCCGCGCTTGGCCGCCATCTCCTGCAGCTTCGCGCGCAGCCGCTTGTTGGCACCCACGCCGCCGGCGACGACGATGATGTCGCTGCCTGCCGCGTCCAGCGCGCGCTCGCACTTGATCGCCAGCGTATCGACCACCGCATCTTCGAAGCCGCGCGCGATGTCGGCGCGCGTCTGCTCCGCCTGGTCGCTGTCGCGCCAGGCCAGCAGCACCTGCGTCTTCAGGCCGGAGAAGCTGAAATCCAGGCCAGGCCGGTCGGTCATCGGCCGGGCGAACCTGAACCGGCCGGGCGTGCCCTGCTCGGCCAGCTTGGCCAGCTGGGGACCGCCGGGATACGGCAGACCCATCATCTTGGCCGTCTTGTCGAAGGCCTCGCCGGCGGCGTCATCCAGGGTCTCGCCCAGCAGGCGGTAGCGGCCGATGGCATCCACGGCCACCAGTTGGGTGTGGCCGCCGGAGACCAGCAGCGCCACGAACGGCGGTTCCGGCGGGTCGTCCTCCATCAACGGGGCCAGCAGGTGGCCCTCCATGTGGTGGACGGCCACGGCCGGCACGTCCAGGGCCCAGGCCAGGGACCGGGCCACGCCGGCTCCGACCAGCAGCGCGCCGACCAGGCCCGGGCCCGCGGTGTAGGCCACCCCGTCCAGGTCCCGGGTATCCAGGCTCGCCTCGGCCAGGGTCTGCCGGATCAGCGGCAGCAGCTTGCGCACGTGGTCGCGGCTGGCCAGTTCCGGCACCACGCCACCGTATTCGGCGTGCAGGGCGATCTGGCTGTAGACCGCGTGGGCGCGCAGGCCGGCCGCGCCGGACAGGCCGGTGTCGTAGACGGCCACGCCGGTTTCGTCGCAGCTGGTTTCGATGCCGAGGACTTTCATGGGAACGATGTGGGGTCCGGGGTCGGGAGGGGCAAGCCGGCCAGACCGGCAGGGTGGGTTGCAGCGGCGGCTGTGGTCGCTATAATACGCGGCTCACCCGGCGTGGCCGGGCCGTTTACACCACCGAGATTACGTATGCCCAGCGTCAAAGTCCGCGAAAACGAGCCGTTTGAGTTTGCGCTGCGTCGCTTCAAGCGCACCTGCGAGAAGGCCGGCGTCCTGGCCGAAACCCGCAAGCGCGAGTTCTACGAGAAGCCGACCCAGGAGCGCAAGCGCAAGGCCGCTGCTGCGGTGAAGCGTCAGCTGCGTCGCAGCTCGCGCGACGTCACCAAGCGCCAGCGCCTGTACTGAGCCGCGTCGCTTCGCGAGAAGCCGGCACGCGCAAGCGTCGCCGGCTTTTTGTGTTTTTGGCGCCCACGGGCGCCCATTCCCCCTCCGCAGGAGTCACCCATGTCCCTGAAACAGCAGCTCACCGAAGACATGAAGGCCGCCATGAAGGCCGGCGAGAAGGACCGCTTGGCCGTCATCCGCCTGATCAACGCCGCCATCAAGCAGCGTGAAGTGGATGAGCGGATCGAGCTGGACGACGCCGCCGTGCTGGCCGTGCTGGAAAAGATGGTCAAGCAGCGCAAGGACTCGGTCAGCCAGTTCGAAGCCGCCAACCGCGAGGACCTGGCCGCCATCGAGCGCGCCGAGCTGGCCGTGATCGATACCTACCTGCCGGCCAAGCTGGGTGAAGCCGAGATCCTGGCCGCCATCGACGCCGCCGTCGCCGAGACGGGCGCCTCCGGCCCGGCCGACATGGGCAAGCTGATGGGCGTGCTGAAGCCGCGCCTGGCCGGCCAGGCCGACATGGGCCTGGTGTCCGCGCTGATCAAGAAGAAGCTGGCGGGCTGAGCCCGTCCCGGGCGTCCTCCATGGCATCCTGAGGCCATGGAGACGCCCTCGACCACCCTGCGCCCGGCCACCCGCGCCGACATCCCGCAGATCCTCGAATTCATCCGCGGCCTGGCCGAGTACGAAAAGCTCGCCCACGAAGCCGTCGCCACGCCGGCCCTGCTGGAGCGCCACCTGTTCGGCGACCGGCCCGCCGCCGAAGTGGTGATCGCCGAAGCCGATGGCGTGCCCGCCGGCTTCGCCCTGTTCTTCCACAGCTTCTCGACCTTCCTCGGGCAGCCCGGCCTGTATCTGGAAGACCTGTTCGTCCTGCCGTCCCACCGCGGCCTGGGGCTGGGCAAGCGGCTGATGGTGCATCTGGCACGCCTGGCGGTGGAACGCGGATGCGGCCGCTTCGAATGGTCGGTGCTGGACTGGAACACACCCGCGATCGATTTCTACCGCCGCTTGGGCGCCGTCGGCCTCGACGCCTGGACGGTGCAGCGCGTCAGCGGCGAGGCCCTGCAGGCACTGGCCGCGCAGGACGCCTGAACATCATCGCCACGCTGCCGTAACGCAACGCTGACAGGCCGCGGGCCACCCTCGGCCCATGCCTACGCCCGCCCGCCTCCCCGCGATCCGCGCGCGCCTGCAGCACGTCGGCGAACGCGCCCACCGCAGCCTGCCCGTGGCGCTGCTGAAACGCTTCATCGAGACCGACCTGATGACGCAGGCGGCGTCGCTGTCCTTCTACGCCCTGCTCTCGCTCGCGCCGCTGCTGATCCTGCTGCTGTGGCTGACGGCCTCGCTGTATCCGCCCGCGCAGCAGTCGCTGCTGGACCAGATCGGCCAACTGGCCGGGCCCGAGGCGGCGGCCGTCGCCGGGACGATCATCCGCAACGCCGACGCGCGGCCCGACATCGGCTCGCTGGCAGGGCTGTGGAGCACCGGCCTGCTGCTGGTCGGCGCCACCGTGGTATTCGCCCAGCTGCAGGGTGCGTTGAACCTGATCTTCCGCACCGATGCGCAGCGCCTGAACGGTCTGGTGGCGTGGCTGAAGAAGCGCGTGTTCTCGCTGGGCGTGGTGCTGGCGATCGGCTTCCTGCTGGTTGTGTCGATGATCGCCACCACGGCGTTGCAGGTGGCGTTCGCGCGCCTGCCCTCGCTGCTGCCTGCGCTGGGTTACACCAGCACGCTGCTGCTGTACGCGCTCGCCTTCGCGTTCTTCTACCACTACCTGCCGGATCGCCGCGTGGCGTGGTCGCGTGCGATTCTCGGCGGCGCGATCACCGCGCTGCTGTTCGCGGGCGGTCGCTATCTGATCGGCCTGTACCTGGCCGAAGCCGCGCCGGGCAGCGCCTATGGTTCGATGGGCGCGCTGGTCCTGCTGCTGGTCTGGATCTACTACGCCAGCGTGGTGTTCTTCGCGGGCGCGCTGATCACCGCGGTGATCGACGAACGCCAGCGCGCGCGCCGGCTGGCGCTCGCACAGGCATCGGCCTGAGGATCACCCCGCCCAGTCGCGCCGCTTGCTGGTCTGGCCGATGCCGGGGTTGAACGTGTTGGTGGGGTCCAGCGTGCGGTAGAACGCGGCAAGCGCCGGCTTGGCGCGATAGAGATGGCCGACGTTGTGCTCGGCCGGGTACTCCGCGCCGCGCGCATCCAGCAACGCCCACAGGCCGTGCTCGATGGCGAGCGGATCGGTGCCCCGCCGCACGATGTAGTCCTGGTGGAAGACGTGGCAGAAGAAGTGCCCGTAGTAGAGGCGCGCGACCATCGTGTCGGCCAGCGCCGCCGGCAGGCTCTCCACCCATGCGCGGTCGTCGCGGCGAAGGGCGACATCGAGCGCGACGATGTCTTCCACCGCGTCGCGATGCACGTCGCGATACCGCACGGCGGCACCGGCGACGGCGAACCGGTGCAGGAAGGCCTTGCGTCCTTCGTCGGCGTCGCAGGCGAAGAATGCGCCCTCGCGCTCGGCGAAGAACGTGCCGAGGAAGGCGCGGGTAGCCTCCGCATCGCGCACGGAGACCTTCAGCAGCAGGTGATGCTCATAACGTGCGTGGAAATCGCGCAGCCGCGGCGGCAGGTGGTCCGGCAGCCACCCGGCGATCCGCTGCAACACGCGGTCGGTCAGGCCGCGCAGGCCCCAGCGTTCGCACCAGCCATCGATGCGGCTCTTCAGCGCGAACGCGGCAGGCACCTTGTCGGTGCCGAAGCGGTCGATCAGCAGGAACGTGTCCTTGCCGTAGCGGTCGCCGATATCGAAGGCATCGCGGTGGATGTATTCCCCCGAGATTGGCAGCCGTTCGAATGCGGTCAGCAGGTGTCGACGCACGTCGGTGAGATCGTCCGGCGCATTGCTGCCGATGTAGAAGACGGACGCTTCATCTTTCTCGAACGTGTCCAGCCGCACCGCGAACACCGCCAGCCGCCCGGCGCAGCCGGATGCTTCGTGCAGGCGCGCGGGATCGGCGTTGTAGCGGGCGGGCGTGGCGGCGTCCACGTCGCGCACGTGCGCCGCATAGTGCGTGTCCGATGCGGCACCGCGGTCGCCGGCGATGTCGGCGGCCGTGTAGTCGCCCGCCTGCAGGCGCGTGAGGATCTGCTCCGGCGTGTCGCCCAGAGCGATGCCCAGATGGTTGACCAGCCGCAGCGTGCCGTCCGCCTCGCGCTGCGCGTACAGCGCCAGCTCGGTGTAGGCCGGCCCGCGCCGCACCAGCGCGCCGCCGGAGTTGTTGCAGACGCCGCCCAGCACCGACGCACCGATGCACGACGAGCCGATCACCGAATGCGGTTCGCGCCCCAGCGGAGCCAGCGTCTTCTCCAGCACGTCCAGGGTGGCGCCCGGCAGGCAGATCACCTGCCGGCCCTCCTCGATCACCTGCACGCCGGCCAGGCGCTGGGTGCTGACGAGCACGATGCAGCGGTCGTAGGCATCGCCGTCGGGGGTGGAGCCGCCGGTCAGGCCGGTGTTCGCCGCCTGCATCAGTACGATCCCGTCCGCCTGCACGGTGGCCTCGAGCACGCGCCACAGCGCCAGCAGCGTGCCGGGCCGCACGACCGCCAGCACCGGACCCTCGCCGAAGCGGTATCCCTTGCGGTAGCGACGGGTCGCCCGCGCACCCGTCAGCACGTGCGCGGCGCCCACCACCTGGCGCAATCGGGCCAGCAGGGCGTTGTCGGACAAAGCGTTCCGGGACATGGCCGCATGGTAGCGCGCGGCCGGCGGCGCCTGCGTGGCATCCTATGCGATCCATGGCCCGCATCCCCGACGCCTTCATCGACGAACTGCTCGCCCGGACGGATATCGTCGAGGTGGTGGGCGGGCGCGTGCCGCTGAAGCGGCAGGGCAAGGAATATTCGGCCTGCTGCCCGTTCCACGACGAGCGCTCGCCGTCGTTCACGGTGTCGCCGACCAAGCAGTTCTACCACTGCTTCGGCTGCGGCGCGCACGGCACCGCGCTGTCGTTCCTGATGAACTACGACCGCCTCGAGTTCCTCGACGCGGTGGAAGAGCTGGCCCGCCGCAACGGCATGGAAGTGCCGCGCGAGACCCAGCAGCGCAACGAGAACAACGATACCCGCGACCTGTTCAATGCATTGGAAGCGGCGGCGCGCTTCTTCCAGCGCAACCTGGAGGGCAGCGACAAGGCGAAGGCTTACCTCGATGGCCGCGGCGTGGATGCGGCGATCCGCACGCAGTTCACGATCGGCTACGCCCCGGACGGGTATTCGGCGCTGAAGGATGCGCTGGGCACCGACGAGCGCCGGATGAAGCTGCTCGATCGCGCCGGCCTGTTCTCGAAGAACGACCGCGGCCACGTCTACGACAAGTTCCGCGACCGGGTGATGTTCCCCATCCACGACCGGCGCGGCCGCGTGATCGCCTTCGGCGGACGCGTGCTGCAGAAGGACGACGGCCCCAAGTACCTCAATTCGCCCGAGACCGCGCTGTTCCACAAGGGCCGCGAGCTGTACGGCCTGTGGCAGGTGAAGCAGGCCAACCAGAAGATCGCGCGTCTGGTGGTGGTCGAGGGCTACATGGACGTGGTCTCGCTGTTCCAGTTCGGCGTGAAGGAAGCTGTCGCCACGCTGGGCACTGCGACCACGCCGGAACACGCCGAGCTGCTGTTCCGCAATGCGCCCGACGTGTACTTCTGCTTCGACGGCGATGCCGCCGGCCAGCGTGCCGCGTGGCGCGCACTGGAATCGGTGCTGCCGCGCATGAAGGACGGGCGTCAGGCGTTCTTCCTGTTCCTGCCCGACGGCGAAGACCCCGACACCATCGTGCGCCAGGAAGGCGCCGCCGGTTTCGACGCACGCCTGCAGCAGGCGATGCCGCTGTCGGAGTTCTTCTTCCAGGAATTGGGCAAGGACATCAAGTTGTCCACGCTCGACGGCAAGGCACGCCTGGCCGAGCGCGCGCGCCCTCTGCTGGCGCAGATTCCTGACGGCGCGTTCGGCGACCTGATGCGCCAGCAGCTGACCGTGGTCACCGGCGTGGGCGCTGGCAGCAGTGCGACGCCGGCAGCGACACCCGCGCCGTCACGCCGTCCGCCCGCCTCCAGCCCGGGCCAGAAACCCAGCCTGGTGCGCAGCCTCATTGTGCGCCTTCTGCATAAGCCGTCGCTCGCACTGGCGATCGAATCGACGCATGGCTTTTCGGGCCTGCGCCTGGCTGGCATGGAGCTGCTGCTGGAGCTGATTGCCCTCGTTCACGCGCGCCCCGACATCACCACCGGCGTGCTGCTGGAGCATTTCGCCGAACGCGACGAAGTCGCCGCGCTGCAGAAACTCGCCATGCAGGACCTGCCCGGCGATGAGGAGAGCTGGCGCCTGGAGATCCTCGACGCCGCCGTGCAGCTGGAAAAGCAGATGCTGCAGCAGCGCCTGGACGAATTGCAGGCCAAGCAGCGCAACGTCGGCCTCGACGAAGCCGACAAGTACGAACTGCGCACCCTGTTGCAGGCCCGCATCGGTCGCCATTGAGAGGAGCGTCGCATGAGCCGTCTGGTCCGTTTACTGTCCGCCTTACTGCTCGCCGCATGCGTCACAACCGCCCTGGCAGGCGAGTTCACCCAACCACGTCCCGGCCTGCATACCGGCGGGCAGCCCACCCTCGACGAGCTGAAGCGACTCAAGGACGACGGCGTGCGGACCGTGATCGACCTGCGCGGCCCCCAGGAGGCGCGCGGCTATGACGAAGCACGGCGAAGTCGAAGCGCTGGGCATGACCTACATCGCGCTGCCGATCAGCGGCAAGGAAGACATCGGCGCGGCGAACGCCCAGGCCTTGCACGCCTTGCTGCAAGGCCGCGAAGGCAAGGTGCTGCTGCATTGCGCGTCCGGCAACCGGGTCGGCGCCCTGCTCGCGCTGGGCGCGGCGCAGATCGACGGTTTGCCCGCAGACGATGCGCTGGCGCTCGGCCGCGCCGCCGGATTGAAATCGCTGGAACCGGTGGTGGTGGAGCAGCTCGCCACTCCCACGCCCACCGAACCGCGATAAGGCGTTACGCCATCGCCGGCCGCAGCAGCGGCATCACCCAGTGGTCGGCCAGCAGGAACGCGAACAGCGCCATCAGATAGACGATGGAGTAGTTGAACACGCGCATCGCGAAGAACTCGTCCGGCGGGTTCAGCAGGCGCCAGGCGTACCAGAGGAACACCGAGCCCAGCACGAGCGCGCCGCCCAGGTAGAAGAAGCCGCTCATGCCGAACACCACCGGCAGCACGGTCACTTCCACCAGCAGCACCGTGTAGAACAGGATCTGCCAGCGCGTATAGGTCACGCCATGCGTCACCGGCAGCATCGGCACCAGTGCGCGCGCGTAGTCTTCGCGACGGAAGATCGCCAACGCCCAGAAATGCGGCGGCGTCCAGACGAAGATGATGATCACCAGCAGCAACGCATGCGGCCAGTCCCACTCGCCCTGCATGCCGGTCATCGTGGCCCAGCCCAGCAGCGGCGGCGCCGCACCGGCGATGCCCCCGATGACGATGTTCTGCGGCGTGGCGCGCTTCAGGAACACCGTGTAGACCACGGCGTAACCGATCAGCGAGGCGAAGGTCAGGATGGCGGTGATCGTGTTGACCCAGATCACCAGGATCGCCATCGACAGTGCCGCCAGGACCAGCGCGAACACCAGCGCCTGCCACGGCTTCACCTGGCCCTGCACCAGCGGGCGCCACGAGGTGCGCGCCATCTTCGCGTCGATGCGCGTATCCAGCAGCTGGTTGATCGCCGCCGCGCTCGAGGCCGCCAGCCAGATGCCGAGGAAACCGAGCGCGCCGCGCAGCAGTTGCTCGCCGTCGGGCAGGCCATCGATCGCGAGGAACATACCGACGAGCGCGGTGAACACGATCAGCGCCACCACGCGCGGCTTGGTCAGGTCCCAGTACTGGCGGAACGTCGAGGCCATGTCAGTCGGGCCTGCGCAGGCGTGCGGTCAGCGACACCATCGTGAACAGCAGCAGCACCGCACCGGCGTTGTGCGCCACGGCGACCGGCAGCGGCAGGTTGAGCTTCACGTTGAGGATGCCCAGGGTGACCTGAGCGCACACCAGCACGGCCAGCGTCAGCGACCAGCTGCGCATGCCCGGCGTGCGGAACAACCGCAGCGCCAGCGCCAGCACGTAGAGCGCGACGACCACGGCCATGATGCGGTGGGCCATCTGGATCGCGATGCGCGAGGCGCCGTCCAGCACGCCGCCTTCGTAATCCACACCGATCCCGCGCCAGAGCACGAAGCCTTCGCGGAAATCCGCCGGCGGCCACCACTGGCCGACGCACTTCGGGAAGTCGAGGCCGCAGGCGACCGCGGCGTAGTTGGCGCTCACCCAACCGCCCAGTGCGATCTGCACGCCCAGCAGCACCAGCCCGCCGATCAGCCAGCGCCGCAGCACGACCGAATCGGCCAGCGTGATCGGGCGGTCGGTAGCGCGCCACGCCATCCAGACCAGCAGCGAGAACGTGGTCAAGCCGCCGAGCAGGTGGCCCATCACGACGATGGGTTTCAACAACCACGTCACCGTCCACATGCCGAGCAGGGCTTGGAAGATGATCACCGCCAGCGTCAGGGCGGCAGCGCGCGCCAGATCGATGTTCGACCAGCGCAAGGCCGCGAACAGCAGGATCGCTTCGCCCAGGATCGCCAGCACGGAGGCGGCACCGTGCTCGCCATGCATGTACAGCGGAATGGCGGCGCCGACCAAACCTGCGGCGACCAGGATCTGCGCGATGCCCCAGCGTCGGCGGCGTGCCGCCAACAAGCGCCAGCACCAGCACCAGCACGCCCAACGATGCAGCGAGGTGGCGGTGGACCTGTTCGCGCCACGCCTTGTGCGTCTCGAACGGACGGATCTCGCTAGCGGCGTGCGAGGCCGCTTCATCGACCGCTTTCGGCCATGCGGCGCGGCCATAGCAGGTCGGCCAGTCCGGGCAGCTCAAGCCGGCGTCGGACAGGCGCACGAAGGCGCCGAACACGACGACACACAGCGTCAGTGCCACCGCCAGCCAGGCGATGCGGTGGAAATGCTTGTAGACAGCGGGGCGATAGATCGTGGCGCGCGCGATCTCGGTACGGTCGGAGGAAGTCGTCATGGGCAAGGGTCGTGCGTGCGGCTCAGATCAGCTTGAGCAACTTGGAAACGTCAGTGCGCAGGTGGCCGGGATCGAAGCCGGGCGCATAGCGCAGGATCACGAAGCCGTGCGGATCGATCACGTAGACCGGCACGCCGGCGGGATCGTCCACCTGCGGCAGCGCGGCGCGCAGCGGATCGTCGGCGCGGACCAGGTGCAGCGCCGAGTGGCGCGGCGCGCCTTCCGGATACGCGCCGATCCACAGGATGTCGACGTCGTCGGCGTTGTGGCCGAACAGCTGCCAGACCTTGTCCAGGTCCGTCGCCAGCGCCAGGCACGCCTGCGCGCAGCTGGCCGGCGGCGCGACCACGATGCGCCAGCCGCGCTCGGCCGGATTCCAGTCGTAGCGGCTGCCATCGGCCAGCACGGGCACGATGGCGCGCGCGTCGGCGGGGGGCTGCAGCATCTGGCCGTGGTTCTTGTGGGCGGCCGGCTGCCAGCCGGCGAAACGCAGCACGCCGGCGCCGAACACGGTGCCGAAGAACAGGGCAAACAGGGCGACCAGCATCCAGCGCCCGCGGCGCCGCTGGGCGGGATCGAACGAATTGGGGTCCATGCCGCTATTTTCTCACGCCAGGCCGCTCAATGCCCCTGTCGGGCGGCACGCCGGGACCGCCAGGTCAGCACCAGGGCGGTGACGAACACGGCACCCGCCAGCCCGAACCACTGCACGGCGTAGCCGATGTGGCGCTCCGGCGGCAGGGTATTGGGCAGGACGTCGAGGTCGCGGGCATAGCCCAGCGGCCGGTCCGGGTCCAGCTTGAGTACGCGCGGCGCCAACACCGGCAGCCCCAGTGCCTCCTTCAACCCATCCCGCTGCAGCGCGATGACCAGCAGGCTGCCGTCGGGTTGGGCGCTCGGCGCAGCGTGGGCAATGCCTTCCGAAGGCGGCGGCACCAGCAGGCCGGCGACGTGCAGGTCGTTCGGTGGCAGCGGGATTTCCGGCATCCGGCGGTCGCCCGGGATCGGCAGCCATCCCAGTTCGACCAACACCGGTGCGCCACCGCCCGCCGGCAGGAACACACGGTACGCGCGCACGCCGGCCTGGCGGTCGCGGGTCTGGTTGTCGAGCAGGATCGCCGGGGCCGGCGCGAAGCGGCCCTCGCCCTCGGTCCAGTCGTAGCGGTCCGCGCGCGCCTCGTCCGCGGCGATGGCCAACGGCTGCGGCTGGCGCTCGGCCAGCACCCGCGCCGTCTCGGCCAGCATGGCGTGCTTCTGGTTCGCCCGTCCCAGCTGCCACGCGCCCAGGCTGCCGAACAGCGACATCGCCAGCACGGCCAGGGTCCAGCCCACCGGCAGCGGCATGCGCCGGCTCACCGGCTGCGTCCGAATGTCGCACCCGCCACGGGCCGGCGCGAGCGGAGCGATAATGCGGCCCTCACCGCCGCGGGCCCATCGAGGACGCCATGAACGATTCGCTGAAAACCCTGCTGATCATCGCCTTCCTCATCGTCATCGTGTGGAACCTCGGCGCAGGCCTGTACTACATGCTGGTGGACAAGGGCGAGAGCAAGCGCACCGTCAATGCGCTCACCCGCCGCATCGCGCTGTCCGTGGCGCTGATCCTGCTGGTGATCCTGGCCATCAAGATGGGCTGGATCCAGCCGCACGGCGTCAATCCCGGCTGAGGGCCGCATTGTCCCGCGCGCCGCCGGCCGCGCCAACCGCGGAAAAGAAAAGGGCCGGCATTGCCGGCCCTTTCTTCGTGCGGGTCGCCCGCGCTTACAGCACGTAGACGAACAGGAACAGGCCCAGCCACACCACGTCCACGAAGTGCCAGTACCACGCCACGGCCTCGAAGCCGAAGTGGTTGTCCTTGCTGAAGTGGCCCTTGGCGCAGCGGAACCAGATGATCGCCAGCATGATGGTGCCCAGCGTCACGTGCATGCCGTGGAAGCCGGTCAGCATGAAGAAGGTGGAACCGTAGATGCCCGAACCCAGCGTCAGGTTCAGTTCCTTGTAGGCGTGGATGTATTCCTCGGCCTGGAAGAACAGGAACGTGCAGCCCAGCAGCACCGTGGCGCCCAGCCAGATCAGCAGTTGCTTGCGGTTGCCCGCCTTCAGCGCGTGGTGGGCGATGGTGATCGTGACGCCCGAGGTCAGCAGGATCAGCGTGTTGAGCAGCGGCAGGCCCCAGGCCGGAATGGTCTGGAACTGGCCACCGACCTGGCCCGGACCGGCGGTCGGCCACGCGGCGCTGAAGCCTTCCCACAGCAGGCTGTTGGTCATCACGCCGTCGCCTTCGCCGCCGAGCCACGGCAACGCCAGCGTACGGGCGTAGAACAGCGCGCCGAAGAAGGCCGCGAAGAACATCACTTCGGAGAAGATGAACCACACCATGCCCATGCGGAACGACACGTCCACCTGGCGGTTGTAGTGGCCGCTGACCGACTCGCGGATCACGTCGCCGAACCACATGAACAACGTGGCGCACAGCATCACGACGCCGGCGTAGAACGCCCACATGCCCCAGGCGGAGTCATTGAGCCAGTTGGCCACGCCCACCATGGTGACGAACATGGCGATGGAACCCACGAACGGCCACCTGGAGCTGTGCGGCACGAAGTAGATGTTGGCGTCTGGCGAATGGGTTTGTCCCATGGCGTGGCTTCCGGTTGCTAAGCGTGATCAGGGTGCCGCGAGCGGCGAAGGCGATGCGTTGCCCGTGCCGATCTGCGCGGTCAGTGCATCGTTCTTGAAGAAGGTATACGACAGGGTGATCGTCTTCACTTCCGCCGGCAGGTCCGGGTCCACGATGAAGCGGACCGGCATGTCGCGGCTTTCGCCGGCCTGCAGGGTCTGGGCGGTGAAGCAGAAGCACTCGGTTTTGGTGAAGAAGCCCGACGCGCGCGCCGGCGCCACGGACGGCACCGCGCTGCCCACGATCGGGCGCTCGCTGTCGTTGCGGGCGAAATATTTGGCTTCGTACAACTCACCGGGCACGACCTGCATGGTCAGCTGCTCGGGATGGAAGGCCCACGGCAGCTTGGAGTTCACGCCGCCGTCGAACTGCACGGTGACCGTGCGCTTGGCCTTGGCGGCGGCGACCGCCGCGGCCTGGCCCGGGCCCTGCTCCAGGCGGATGCCGAACACTTTCTCGCAGGCGATGCGGTACAGCGGCACCAGCGAGAACGTCAGCACGAACACCGCCACCGCCACGCCCACCAGCTTGAACAGCCCGGCCGAGTTGGACTTCGCGGCGGTCATGCGCTGAGCACCGCGCGGGCGATGAACGCCACGAAGATCGCGAACGCGATACCGCCGACCGCCCACGCGGTCCGCAGCACCGCCTTGCGGCGGCGCGCGAGTTCCTCAGGGGTCAGCGCGGGGGCGTTCATGCGGTACGGCTCGACGATCTCAGTGGGTCACGTCGCCGTGCGCCAGGTCGCCATCCTTGATGACCGGCGGGGTGGTGAAGGTGTGGTGCGGCGCCGGCGACGGCACGGTCCACTCCAGGCCACGTGCATTTTCCCATGCACGCGCCTCGGCCTTCTTGCCGTTGCGCAGCGAGGCCCACAGGATCGCGGCCATCATGAACGGCGTCAGGAACATGCCGAACGCGCCGATCGAGCTGATCAGGTTCCAGTCCGCGAACACCGGGTTGTAGTCCGGGATACGGCGCGGCATGCCGGCCAGGCCCAGGAAGTGCTGAGGGAAGAACAGCAGGTTGACGAACACGATCGTCCACCAGAAATGGAACTTGCCCCAGAACTCGTTGTACATGCGGCCGGTCCACTTCGGCCACCAGTAGTAGGTCGCGGCGATGATGGAGAACAGCGCGCCGGTCACCAGCACGTAGTGGAAGTGCGCCACCACGAAGTAGGTGTCGTGATACTGGAAGTCCGCCGGCACGATGGCCAGCATCAGGCCGGAGAAGCCGCCGATGGTGAACAGGATGACGAAACCCACGGCCCACAGCATCGGCGTTTCGAACGACAACGAGCCCCGCCACATCGTGCTGACCCAGTTGAACACCTTCACGCCGGTCGGGATCGCGATCAGCATGGTGGCGAACATGAAGTAGATCTCGCCGCCCAACGGCATGCCTACCGTGAACATGTGGTGCGCCCACACGATGAACGACAGGAACGCGATCGAGGCGGTCGCGTACACCATGGCCTGGTAGCCGAACAGCGGCTTGCGGCTGAAGGTCGGGATGATTTCCGACACCACGCCGAACGCCGGCAGGATCATGATGTAGACCTCGGGGTGACCGAAGAACCAGAAGATGTGCTGGTACATCACCGGGTCGCCGCCGCCAGCGGCATTGAAGAAGCTGGTGCCGAAGAACTTGTCGGTCAGCAGCATCGTCACCGCGCCGGCGAGGACGGGCATCACGGCGATCAGCAGGAACGCGGTGATCAGCCAGGTCCAGCAGAAGATCGGCATCTTCAGCAGGTCCAGGCCCGGGGCGCGCATGTTCAGCACGGTCGCGATGATGTTGATCGCGCCCATGATCGAGCTGACGCCCATCATGTGGATGGCGAAGATCGTGAACGCCACGTTCGCGCCGCCCTGCAGCGACAGCGGCGGGTACAGCGTCCAGCCACCGGCGGGCGCGCCGCCCGGCAGGAACAGCGTGCCCAGCAGCAGGGTGAAGGCGAAGGGCATGATCCAGAAGGACCAGTTGTTCATGCGCGGCAGCGCCATGTCCGGCGCGCCGACCTGCAGCGGGATCATCCAGTTAGCCAGGCCGACGAAGGCCGGCATCACGCCACCGAAGATCATGACCAGCGCGTGCACCGTGGTCATCTGGTTGAAGAACTCGGGGGTGACCAGCTGCAGACCCGGCACCATCAGCTCGGCACGGATCACCACCGACATGCCTGCGCCGATGATGAACATGATGAAGCTGAAGATCAGGTAGAGCGTACCGATGTCTTTGTGGTTCGTGGAGAAGAACCACCGCTCGATGAAGCTCTGCTGGTGACCGTGGTGGTCGTCGTGATGATCGACGGCGGAGTTGGCCATGTGCTTACTCTCTTGAAGCTAATTCGGACGGTCGATCAACCCTGCGCCGACGGCGCGGGGGTCTCGGCGGTGGGGGCGGGCTCGGCGGCCGGCACTGCGGCGTCGGCCGGCGCGGCTTCCGCAGGTGCGGCGGCGGGCGCGGGCTCGGCGGCCGGGGCAGGCTTCTTCGACGCCAGCCACTGCTCGAACTCGGCCTTCGGCACGGCCTTCACCACGATCGGCATGAAGCCATGGTCCTTGCCGCACAGCTCGGCGCACTGGCCACGGTAGATGCCGGGTTCCTTGATGTCGGTCCAGGCTTCATTGACGATGCCGGGGATCGCGTCCTGCTTCCAGCCCAGCGCCGGCACCCACCAGGCGTGGATGACGTCGTCGGCGGTGATCACGAAGCGGATCTTGGTGTCGGTCGGCAGCACCAGCTGGTTGTCGACGTCCAGCAGGTAGTGCGGGTTCTTGACCAGGTCGGGCTTCTCGCCGCTCTGGCGGATGCGGTCGGACTCACGGTCCAGACGGCTGGTGAAGGACACGTCCTCACCGAGGTACTCGTACTTCCACATCCACTGGTAGCCGGTGACCTTGACGGTCATTTCGGCGTTGCGGGTGTCGTACATGGCGATCAGCTTGGCGGTCGCCGGCCAGGCCATGACCACCAGGATCAGCACCGGGATGACGGTCCAGATGATTTCGGCCGTGGTGTTGTGGCTGAACTGCGCGGCCACCGCACCCTTGGACTTGCGGAACTTGAACATCGCATAGCCCATCGCGCCGAACACGATGACGCCGATGACGATGCAGACCCACAGCGCCACCATGTGCGCGTCGTAGGCGTGCTGGGACGAGGCGGTGACGCCCTTGCCCATGTTCAGCTGCCACGGCTTCGGGTCCGCCGACTGCGCCCAGGCCAGCGCCGGCATTGCCAGCAGCGTGCACGCCGTCACCAACCGCTTCCAGATCCCATTCACTTGCGTCATTGCCTAGACCCCAATGCGTCATCGGTTGCGGCCACTCACGGCCGCCAGTAAATCCTGCAACGTGTCCGCCAGCTCCCGGCGTTCGGCCGGTCCCAGGAAGTCGCCCACCTGGACCTGCTTGCCGCTGGATGCCAGCGAAATCCTTTCGCCTTCCCGCTCGATGCGCAGGCGTACCCAATAAGGGTGCGCCCGGAACACCGCCCCGGACCGGGAGGTGCTCACCTCCACGGCGTCCGGCCCGATATGGATGTCCTCGCTCCTTTCACCGCTGCGCCACAGCGCGCGCAGCGCCGTGGCCACAATGGCCGAATGGAGCAATGCAAAGGCCGGCGCGAAGGCATTGCCTCCCCACCAGCCCAGCATGGCGACGATCCACATCGCACCCGACAGCGTCGCGAACAACAGCACGAATTGGCGGCGCGAGAGCGCCCTCGGCGGCCGTAGCCGGAGCCACGCGCCGTGTCCGTCCCACACTGACGGCACCACTTCGATCATGTCGTCCGCCACACGGTTGAGGCTGCGGAAAACCGTTAAATGGTAGCTCCCGGCACACTTTGCGGCAAGTTTCATTGATCCAGGACAAGGCGCGCGGCCCCGTGGCGCGCGCGCTGCCGCGCATCCGCCGCGGCGTTCCGCGACCCGCGTCACTGCACGGCGCAAGGCCGGTGCGACCGGGCACGTCCGGGCATTTCCGGGCTGCGCGCGCGGCCCTAAACTAGTGGACTGCCTTTGGACTGCCCTGCCGTCATGTCGACCCCGTCACCGCTCCCGTCGCCCGCCGCTCCCCCGGCCGGCAGCATCGTCGCCCCCGAACTCCCCGCGCCGCCGCCCGCCCTGCGGGCCGCCATCACGGCCGCCTGGCTACGCGACGAGACCGAACACGTCCGCGAACTGCTCGAGCAGGCCCGACTGCCCGCCGCCGAACAGGCCCAGGCCCAGAAATTGGCCGTGGACCTGGTGAAGCGGGTCCGCGCCCGCGCCCAGGACCAGGGCGCCATCGAGGCCTTCATGCGCCAGTACGACCTGGGCAGCGAGGAAGGCGTGCTGCTGATGTGCGTGGCCGAGGCGCTGCTGCGCATTCCGGACCAGGAGACCGCCGACAAGCTGATCCGCGACAAGCTGGGCGACGCGGACTGGGAAAAGCACCTGGGCCAGAGCGATTCGGTGCTGGTGAATGCCTCCACCTGGGGCCTGATGCTGACAGGCAAGCTGGTCAACCTGAACGACCTGACCCGCGCTGACGTGCCGGGCGCCTTCAAGCGCCTGGTCGGCCGCGTGGGCGAGCCGGTCATCCGCCTGGCCGTGCGCCAGGCCATGCGGATCATGGGCCACCAGTTCGTCATGGGCCGGACCATCGACGAGGCGCTGTCCCGCAGCCGCAAGGGCGACAACGCCGAGTACCGCTATTCGTTCGACATGCTGGGCGAGGGCGCGCTGACCACCAAGGACGCCGCCCGCTACCTGGAGGCTTACCGCCAGGCGATCCACGCGATCGGCCGCACGGGCCCCTTCGCCGACGTGCTCGCCGCCCCCAGCATCTCGATCAAGCTGTCCGCCCTGCACCCGCGCTACGAGCACGCCAAGCGCGCGCGGGTGATGCGCGAGCTGGCCCCGGCCATCCTGGAGCTGGCCCAGCTGGCCAAGTCCTACGGCATCGGCTTCACCATCGACGCCGAAGAAGCCGACCGCCTGGAGCTGTCGCTGGACCTGATCGAAGCCACGTTCTCCGACGCCTCGCTGGCCGGCTGGGAGGGCTACGGCCTCGCCGTGCAGGCCTACCAGAAGCGCACGCCGTACGTGATCGACTTCCTGGCCGACCTGGCCCGCCGCGCCGGCCGCCGCATGCCGGTGCGCCTGGTGAAGGGCGCGTACTGGGACGCCGAGATCAAGCGCGCGCAGATCGATGGCCATCCGGGCTACCCGGTGTTCACCCGCAAGCCCAACACCGACGTGTCGTACCTGGCCAACGCGCGCCGCATGCTCGACCACGGCGACGCGCTGTATCCGATGTTCGCCACCCACAACGCGCAGACGATCGCCGCGATCCGCTCGATCGCGCAGGGCCGGCCGTACGAGCACCAGAAGCTGCACGGCATGGGCGACGACCTGTATGCCGAAGTGGTGCCCAAGCATCGCCTCGACACGCCGTGCCGGGTGTACGCGCCGGTCGGCTCGCACGAGGACCTGCTGCCGTACCTGGTCCGCCGCCTGCTCGAGAACGGCGCCAACAGCAGCTTCGTCAACCGCATCACCGACGAGAACGTGGCCATCGAGGACCTCGTGCGCGACCCGGTGCAGACGGTGTCCGAGTTCGAGTCCATCCCGCACCCGCGCATCCCGCTGCCGGTCGATCTTTTCCGGAGCCAGCCGGCTCCCATCGCTTCTTCTGACAGGAACAACTCCATGGGCGCCAACCTCGCCAACGACAACGACCTGCGCGCGCTGGCCGAGCGCATCAACGCGGCGGTCAAGCCGTGGCGCGCCGCGCCGCTGGTGCCGGGCGCGGTCGTGTCCTCCGGCGCGCTGCCGGTGACCAACCCGGCCGATCGCCGCCAGACCGTCGGCGAATGGCAGCCCGCCGACGGCGGCACGGTCGAGAAGGCGCTGGCGAACGCCGTCGCTGCGCAACCCGCGTGGGACCGCACGCCGGCCGCCAGCCGTGCCGCCATCCTCGAGCACGCCGCGAACCTGCTGGAACAGCGCCTGCCCGACTACATCGCGCTGTGCGTGAAGGAAGCCGGCAAGACCATCCCCGACAGCGTCGCCGAAGTGCGCGAAGCGGTCGACTTCCTGCGCTACTACGCCGCCCAGGCGCGCGCGCAGTTCGGCGCACCGGAATCGCTGCCCGGCCCGACCGGCGAATCCAACCAGCTGCAGCTGCAGGGCCGCGGCGTGTTCGTCTGCATCAGCCCGTGGAATTTCCCGCTGGCGATCTTCCTGGGCCAGGTCAGCGCTGCGCTCGCCGCCGGCAACAGCGTGATCGCCAAGCCCGCCGAGCAGACCAATCTGATCGGCCACGCCGCGGTGAAGCTGCTGCACGAAGCCGGCATCCCCGAGGCCGTGCTGCAGTTCCTGCCCGGCGACGGCGCCACCGTCGGCGCCGCGCTGACCAAGGACCCGCGCGTGGCGGGCGTGGCCTTCACCGGCTCCACCGAGACCGCGCGCGCTATCAACCGCGCGCTGGCGGGCCGCGACGCCGGCCCGATCGCCACCCTGATCGCCGAAACCGGCGGCCAGAACGCCTTCATCGCCGACTCTTCCGCGCTGCCGGAACAGCTGGTCAAGGACGCGATGGGCTCCGCCTTCACCTCCGCGGGCCAGCGCTGCTCGGCGGCGCGCGTGCTGTTCGTGCAGGACGATATCGCCGACAAGGTGATGACGATGCTCGCTGGCGCGATGGACGAACTGAAGATCGGCGACCCCGGCCTGCTGTCGACGGACGTGGGCCCGGTGATCGACGCCGATGCGCTGAAGATCCTCGACGACCATGCCGTGCGCATGGCGGCCGAAGCGCGCCTGATCAAGCAGGCCAACGCAGGTGAGGAAACGGCGCACGGCACGTTCTTCGCCCCGCGCGCGTGGGAGCTGAAATCGCTGGACCAGCTGCACAAGGAAATCTTCGGGCCGGCCCTGCACGTGGTGCGCTGGAAGGCCGACCAGCTGGACGCGGTGATCGACCAGATCAACGCCACCGGCTACGGCCTGACCCTGGGCGTGCACTCGCGCATCGACGAGACCATCGACCGCATTGCCGCCCGCGTGAAGGTCGGCAACGTCTACGTCAACCGCAACCAGATCGGTGCCGTGGTCGGGGTGCAGCCGTTCGGCGGCCAGGGCCTGTCGGGCACGGGCCCCAAGGCCGGCGGCCCGCACTACCTGCCGCGCTTCGCCACCGAGAAGACGGTCACCGTCAACACGACCGCTGCCGGTGGCAACGCCTCGCTGCTGACCCTGGGCGACTGACCGCCCAGCAGTCCGCCGTCGTCGATACAAGCCCCGCTCCGGCGGGGCTTTTTTTGCGCGTCATGACCAACCGCACTGAATGCGGCACGCGCTTGGGGCGAAGCTGTCCACACCCGATGGGTTCGCTGAACCTTCACCCCGCATGGCGCGGCATCGGCGGCGCGCTGCCGGTTGAAGGCAGATCCTGCGTTTAGTCGATGACAGGGAGATCCACGGCCATCACGGCCCCACCGCATGACGACCGATTTCTACAACCTGCTGCTGACCGATTGCGCGCTGGCCGCCGTGCTGCTGGCGCTGTTCCTCTACGTGGGCCGCGTGTCGCGCGGCGTGCGGGGCATCGCGACCTGGGGCGTGGCGCACTTCCTCTACTCGCTGGGCGCGGCGATGCTCGACGGCACCGCGCAGGAGCTCGTGCTCGCAGGCAACGACACGCTCGCGCACTGGACCGCCGGCATCGGCGGCCTGCTCGCCTGCGCCGGTCTGGTCGGGTTGGCCTGGTCGATCATCCAGTTCGTGCAGCAGCGTCCGTTGGCGTTGTGGGAGCGCGCCCTGCTGCCGGTCTGCATCGGCTTCTCGCTCGCGGGCTGGGTACTGCGCGGCACCGTGGATGCGCAGGGCGCGGCAATGAGCGCCACCGAAGTGATCGTGCTGGCGGTGATGATCCGCCACCTGCTGGTGCTGCGCCGCGCGCCCGACCATGTGCCGGCACGCCTGATGATCGCCGGCTGCCTGATGCTGCTGTGGTTGTACGGCAGCGACCTGCTGGCCGCACTGACCGGACGCTACGGTCCGAATCCGATCTGGGTGAACCTGGATCTCTCGATCTGGTACCTGCTCAATTTCTGCATGCTGATGCTGGCCAGCTTCCGCGCCGCGGAGCCGTTGCGCCGCGGCGCGCTGTTCGACCCGCTGACCGGCGCGCTCAACCGTCGCGGCCTGGACAACGAGCTGGAAGCGCGCGGCGCCTGGCGTTCCGCCGAACACGGACTCGCGGTGATCGCGCTGGACCTGGACCACTTCAAGGCCGTCAACGACGACCACGGGCACGAAGCCGGCGACCTGGTGTTGCAGCGGTTCTCGGACGTGGTGCGTGGCTGCATCCGCAACGAGGACCTGTTCGCACGCCTGGGAGGCGAAGAGTTCATGCTGGTGCTGCGCGATACCCATGCGGACACGGCGCATGCGCTGGCCGAACGCATCCGCCAGCAGGTGATGGCACTGGAGTTTGCACCGATCGGCGCGGATTTCCGGATCACCGTCAGCCTGGGCATGTCCTTCGCCGCCGACCGCCACGCGCAGTACGACACGCTGATGCGGCTGGCCGACGAAGCGTTGTACGCGGCCAAGCACAAGGGCCGCAACCGGATCGAGGTACGCTGGCATCCCGCCTGACCCGAGGATCGCCATGCCGCTGCACCGCCTCTCCCTCGCCCTGCTCGCGCTTTGTGCCGCCGGTGCCGCCCAGGCGTCGGGCCGACACGCCGTGTGTCCGGCTGATCCAGGCACTGCGCCCCGCGGCGAGCTGACCGCCGCGCGCGTGTCAGTCGCCACGCCCGGCGACGCGCTCGATCGGCTCTACGAAGGCCCGGTATGGAAGGACGACGCGCTCTACCTGTCGGACTTCGTGCACACCGGCACGTTCCCGTCCCGCATCCGGCGCTTCACTCCGCCCGACACCTGGGAAACCGTGCTCGACGGCAGTGGCAGCAACGGACTGGCCCTGGATACGGAAGGCCGGCTCATCGCCGCCACCCACGACCGCAAGCAGGTCGCACGCGTGGACCTGCACGACGGCATGCGCACACCGCTCGTCTCGACCTTCGACGGCGCGCCGTTCAATTCGCCCAACGACCTGGTGATGGCGGCCGACGGCACGCTGTACTTCACCGACCCGGATTACCAGCGCAAGGCGGCGCCCGGGGGCCAGCCGCTGACCCGCCTGTACCGGCATCGTGAAGGGGTCACGACGGTGGTGGACGACACCCTGCGCAATCCGAACGGCATCGCCCTATCGCCGGACGGCAGCACGCTCTACGTGGCCGGCGGCACCTCGGACGGCGACGTGCTGCGCGCGTATCCGGTGATCACAGACGGCGTGGGTGCCGGACACGACCTGGCCCGCATCTCCGGAGGCGATGGCCTGGCCGTGGACTGCCTCGGCAACGTGTACGTCACCGAGCACGGCGAGCGCCGCGTACGCGTGTTTTCGCCAGTGGGCGATGTGCTGGCCACGATCCGCGTGGACGCCAACATCACCAATGCCGCGTTCGGCGGCGCGGACCGGCGCACGCTGTTTCTCACCGGTGCGGCCAGCCTTTGGTCGATCGAACTTCCTGTCGCCGGATTGCCCTACTGATCGGATGATGCAGCGCAGGCAAAGAAAAACCCCGCCGAGGCGGGGTTTTTCGTGGGACTGATGCGCGAGGCGATCAGAACTTGTACTGCATCGACACGCCGTACAAGTCGGCGCCGCCGTCGAACTCGCCGACCAGACGCGCGCGCGTGCTGGTGGTCAGGTCCACTTCCGGCGTATCGACGATGTCGATCTTGACGTAGCTGGCGCTGAGCTCGAAGTGCTCGGACAGCGTCCAGGTCAGGCCCAGCGAGTACCACATGCGGTCCTGGTCCGGCAGGCGCGGGGTGCGGT
This sequence comes from Pseudoxanthomonas sp., assembly GCA_047600885.1. Lineage (GTDB taxonomy): Bacteria > Pseudomonadota > Gammaproteobacteria > Xanthomonadales > Xanthomonadaceae > Pseudoxanthomonas_A. The sequence goes on from JASGKE010000003.1 coordinate 162,150, forward strand.
ACGGACGGCTCACCGGGGAGTCGTCGCGCGCCACGCCGGCACGGAAGGTGAACGCATCGCTGAACTTGTATTCGCCGCCGATCGAGTAGAACCAGTTCTCCGCCCAGTTGTACTCTTCGGCCGAATCCGGCTGGCCGGGGTTGTCGAACTCGATGCGGATTTCCTGCAGCGAGGTCCAATCCGTACGGCTGGCTTCGGCCATGACGGTGAAGCGGTCGGTGGCGTAATAGGTCGCGCTGAAGGTGTCCACGGCCGGCGTCGTCAGCTTGGCCAGCGCGCCACCGTCGAGGAACAGCGGACGGGTCAGCGGGTTGGCGTCGAACGCGGTGCGGACGCTGGCCGGCACGGTGAAGTCACCCTGGCCTTCCAGCTCGTGGTCGATCTCGGAGCGGTGCGAATAACCCAGCGACCACTTCTCGCTCGGGCGCCAGTTCACGCCGACGATCCAGCCCCAACCGTTGTCGGTGCCGTTGACGTGAGCCAGGCCGTCGTTGCGCTGCGGGCCGTAGGGCGAGCCGGGCGTCAGGCAGGCGGTGGGGTTCTGGCTGCAGATGATCGTGCCGAAGTCGACGGCCTGCGACAGGGTGACGTCGGCATGCTCGTACACCAGGCCGGCGCCGACCGAGAAGCTGTCGCTCAGCTCGAGCGAGGCCGCCAGGGTCAGGTCGATAATCTTCACGTCCGATTCCAACGCGTGGTAGCGACCCACCCAGCCGGCGTCGTATTCGGTCTTCAGGCCGAACGGCGCGCTGATCATGGCGCCCAGCGTCAGGTACTCGAAGTCGCCACTCAGCGGCAGGATGAAGGACGCGGCCGGCACGGCGGCCACGTCACCGGCGTCGCCACCGTTGCCGCCGGTCAGCGGCTGCTGGAACGGGGTGCCGGTCGCGGCGGTACCGCCACCGGTGAATTCGTAGGACAGGTCGATCGCAGTGACGTCGGCCTGGATGGTCTTCTCGGTGAAGGTCGACATGACGGCCGGGTTGTTGACCACGACCGAGGCGTCGCCCTTGGCGGAGGCCGCACCGGCCATCGCACGGCCCTGGGCCTTGACGCTGTTTTCCTTCAGCTGGAAGGCGGCGGCGTGCACGTCGCCGTAGGCCAGCGCGGCAGTGATGCCGAGGGCCAGCGCGGACACGCGGGTGAAGTTCTTAGCAAATTCCATCAGTGTTCTCTCCGGAGACGTGGGTAAAAGTCGTCTGCGTCGTCCAAGGCCGGGGTGTGTGGTCCACCTTTTCAGCCTGCCGGAAGCCCCTCCCGACATACGACGCCGTATGCAGTATACCCGCTAACCAAACACTAACAATCCACCGTAAGTCCTTGCCCCTATTCAGTTTCGTTGCGCCGCACCATGGGCAGCGGAAGGGGCACCCGGTACAGTGCCCGCGCATGTTCGTTTCCATTCCGTCCCGCCAGAAACCGTCGGTCCGCTGGGCCACGCCCGCGCTGGCCATCGTGCTGCTGGTCGCCTTCGTGTGGGCGTGGTTGCAGGGCGGGGCCGCGCAAGGCCATCTGCGGACCGAGTGGGGGGCACTGACCGGCGGCATGGTCGCGCCCGAGGTCTGGCTGGCCTCGCTGCAGCGCGGCACCGTGCTGCGGTTGTTCACCGCCTTGTTCCTGCATGCCGACTGGGCCCACCTGGCCGGCAACCTGGTGTTCCTGCTGATCTTCGGCCTGCCGGCCGAGCGCGCGATGGGGGCCTGGCGCTTCCTGCTGCTGTTCCTCATCGGTGGCGCCGTGGCCAACGTGGCGGCGGTCCTGAGCATCGACGCGCCCGACCGCGTGGTGATCGGCGCCAGCGGGGCCGTCTCGGCGGTGATCGGTGCCTACCTCGCCCTGTTCCCGACCGCCCAGCTGGGCGTGGTGGTGCCGCTGGGTCTGTTCTGGGAAGTGGTCAAGGCGCCCGCCTCGGTCCTGATCGGCGTCTGGGCGTTGCTGCAGGTGGTGTTCGCCTACACCGGACCGACGTTCGGCACGGTGGCGTGGCCGGCGCATATCGCCGGCTTCCTGTTCGGCGTGGTGTTCGCGCTTTTCGTGCGCGCCGCCATCGCCCGGCGCATGCGCAAGCGCCAGGGTTACTGAGCCCGCGCGACCTATAATCGCGGCATGAAAAGCACGCTCTACAAGATCACTTTCCACAACCACACCAAGGTCTACGAGCTGTACGCGCGCAAGGTGGCGGCCAGCGGACTGTGGGGATTCACCGAGGTGTCGGAGCTGGTGTTCGACGTCCACGAAGGCCTGGTGGTCGACCCCGCCGAGGAACGCCTGCGCGACGAGTTCGGCGGCACACGCGTGCTGCACCTGCCGATGCAGAGCATCATCCGGGTGGAGGAAGTGGAACGGAAAGGCCAGTCCGCGATCCGCGACGCGGCCACCGGCGAGAAGGTCGTGACGCCGTTCCCGATGCCGGCCAAGCCGCGCTGAGCCCCGTCCCCGCCGGGGCCTGCCGGCGTCCGATTTCCCCCCGCGTCCGCACGCGCGATCGCCTCTATGATGGCGCGTCATGCACGGGGCGCCGGGATGTCCACCTCACAGTTGTCGGTCTATTTCTTCCTGCAGGCGGGCCTGATCATCCTGGCGTGCCGCCTGGTCGGGAAGCTCGCCCAGCGCATCGGCCAACCACAGGTCGTGGGCGAAATGATCGCCGGCGTGATGCTGGGGCCGTCGCTGTTCGGTGCCGTGCTGCCGGACGCGCAGGCGGCGCTGTTCCCGAAGGCCACCCTCGACATGCTCTACGTCGGCGGCCAGGTCGGCGTGGGCATGTACATGTTCCTGGTCGGCACGGAGTTCCAGGCGGCGCACATCCGCTCGCGTTACCGCAGTGCGATGGCGGTGTCGTGGGCCGGCATCGCCGTGCCGTTCGTGCTCGCCTTCGCACTGGCGCCGTGGTTGCAACATGTGCCGGGGCTGTTCGCCGACAGCGCGCGCTTCCTCGAAGTCGCGCTCTTCCTCGGTGCCGCCATCGCGATCACCGCGTTCCCGATGCTGGCGCGGATCATCCAGGAGCGCGGCCTGGCCGGCACGCCGCTGGGCACGCTGGCGCTCACCGCAGGCGCGATGGACGATGCGGCCGCGTGGTGCATCCTGGCGATCGTGTTGGCGAGTTTCGGCGGCAGCTGGAACCAGGCCTGGTTGGCGATCGGCGGTGGCATCGCCTACGTCGCCTTCATGCTGCTGGCCGGGCGCCGGCTGCTGGCGCCGCTGGCGGCGCAGGTACCCGCCGACGGGCCGTTGCCGACCTCGGTGTTCGCGTGGGTGATGGCGGCGTTCTTCCTGTGCGCGTGGGCGATGGACGCGATCGGCATCCACGCGGTGTTCGGTGGTTTCATCCTCGGTGTCTGCCTGCCGCGTGGCGCGCTGACCGAACGCCTGCGCGAGCGCCTGCAGGGCATGGTCGTGGTGGTGCTGCTGCCGCTGTTCTTCACCTATTCCGGGTTGAAGACCCAGCTCTCCGTGCTGCTCGACCCCGCCATCCTGGTGCCGGCGATCGCCATCCTGCTGGCCTCGTTCGGTGGCAAGGCGATCGCATGCTGGGCGGCGGCGCGGCTGTCGGGCGAATCCCCGCGCGACGCGAAGGCGATCGGCGCGCTGATGAACGCGCGCGGCCTGATGGAACTCATCATCATCAACATCGGCCTGCAGGCGGGCCTCATCAAGCCCGGCCTCTTCACCATCCTGGTGATCATGGCGATCCTGACCACGTTGATGGCCACGCCGTTGTTCAACCGGATCATGCGCGACCGCCACGCACCGGGCGTGACGGCGACCGGCACGCCGCCGGCCTGATCCGCGCTCAGCGCGCGGTGGCGGCAGGCTTCGCGCGCGCGGTGGTGGCCAGCTTCTTCAGTTCCACCAGCGCCGTCTTGATCGGCGCTTCGCCATCGAGGACGTCGCCCGGCGTGTAGCCGGCCTGGCCTTCGTCGTCGCCGCGCAGGTGACCCGGCAGCGTGGCCTCGGTGATGTAGAGCTGCCCATCCTGGCCCACGACGGCATCGGGCGTACCGCCTTCGCGCTTGACCACCACGTCGGGGACGATGCCGCTGGCCTGGATCGACTTGCCGCTGGGCGTGTAGTAGCGCGCGGTGGTGAGCTTGACCGAGTCGCCGTTGTCCAGCGGCAACACGGTCTGCACCGAACCCTTGCCGAACGTCCGGCTGCCGACGACACGCGCGCGGTCGTTGTCGCGCAGCGCCCCGGCGAGCACTTCGGACGCGCTCGCCGAACCGGCATCCACCAGCACCACGACGGGCGCGCCGCGCAGGCGGTCGCCCGGCGTCGCGTCGAACTTGGAATCGCTGATCGACAGTCGCCCGCGCGTGCTGACGATGTTGCCCTTCTCCAGCAGTTCGTCCGCCACCTGCACGGCCGCCAGCAGCAGACCACCCGGATTGCTGCGCAGGTCGAGCACCAGGCCACGCAGCGGACCCTTGGCCTGCAGCGTGTCGAGTTGTTTCTGGAAGTCGGCGGCGGTGTCGGTCTGGAACGCGCTGATACGCACGTAGCCGTAGCCCGGCTCGAGCACGCGGCTGCGCACGCTGGTGACGCGGATGGTGTCGCGCACCAGGGTGACGTCGAACGGCTTCGGTACGCCGTCGCGCACGATGGTCAGGGTGATCTTGCTGCCGGGTGCGCCGCGCAGCGGTTCCATGCCGTCGTCGGCGCTGATCGGCTTGCCGTCGAGGGCGGTGATGATGTCGCCGGACTTGATGCCCGCCTTCGCCGCCGGCGTGTCGTCGATCGGCGACACGACCAACAGGGTACGGTCGGCCTGCTGCTGCAGTTCCACGCCGATGCCTTCATAGGCGCCGCTGGCCTGTTCGTCGAACGCGTCGGTGTCCTGCTTGTCGAAGTAGGTGCTGTGCGGGTCCAGGTCCAGCAGCAGGCCGCGGATCGCGGACTGCATCAGCTTCTTGTCCTCCACCGGCTCCACGTACGCTTCCTTCACCGCATTGAACACGGCGACGTAGCGGCGGATCTCCTCCAGCGGCACCTTCGACGGCGCGTTCTCGGCAGCATCCGGATCGTCGCTGGGTGCGACCACCGGCGGGCCGTCCGGCGGCGCCGCCTGCTGTTGCGCCGACGCGGGCAAGGCCGCGAGCAGGGCGACGGTCAGGAAGGCCAGGGGAAGACGCTGCAGCATGCAAAGGCTCCGGGTGGGGCTTGGATGGACTCCGCGAACGATCGCGAAGTTCACCCGGATTATGCGTGAAGCCGTGCAGGGCGGATGTTCAAGCCCGGTTACGGCCGCCCGCGCCGTTCATCGCCGCTGCAGCCACGAGGACGGATCGACCGGCTGGCCGTTGCGGCGAAGTTCGAAATACAGCGCCGCCTGTCCCTGCCCGCCCGAGGTGCCCACGCGGGCCACCGCATCGCCGCGTTTCACCCGGTCGCCGCTGTCTTTCAGCAGGCTGTCATTGTGCGCGTACAGGCTCATGTAGCCGTTGCCGTGGTCGAGGATGAGGATCAGCCCGTAGCCGGTCATCCATTCGGAAAACACCACGGTACCGTCGGCCACCGCGGTGACCGTCGTGCCCGCGGGCGCGCCGATGAGCACGCCGGTGCTGGCGCGGCCATCCGGCAGGCGGCCGCCGTAGCGGGCCAGCAGGCTGCCCGACACCGGCCAGCCCAGGCCACCGACTTTCAGCGCGGGCGCCGAGGCCACGACCGGACGCGGGGCGGTGTCGCGCGGGGCGCGGTTGCCGCCACTGGTGCCTTCGCGCTTCTTCGCGGCCGCGGCTTCGGCGGCGGCTCGGCGTGCGGCGGCGCGGCGTTCGGCCTCGGCGCGCGCGGCAGCAGCGCGCAGATTGGCCAGCAGACGCTCCAGCGAACGCGCATCCTGGCCCAGCGCTTTCTCCTTCGCCGCGCGGTCCTGGTAGCGCTCGTCCAGATCGGCGACGAGGCTTGCGCGCGTCTTCCGGTCCTTCTCCAGCTGCGCCACTTCGCCCCGCTGGCGCGTGCGCGCGGCGTCGAGGTCCGCGCGGCGCGCGACGATCTCGCGTTCGACCTCCTCCAGCGCGGTCAGATCGGTGGTCAGCGTGTCGATCCGGCGCGTCTGGTCGCGCTGCACGTAGCGGTGATAAGCCAGCAGGCGGTTGGCATCGGCCACACGGTCCTGCGACAGCAGCACCTTCAGCGGCGCGTCTTCACCTTGCTGGTACGCCGCACGCACCAGGGCGGTCAGTTGCCCACGCTGCTGCGCGCGTTGCGCGGTCAGCGTGTCGCGTCGCTGCTGCAGTTCGGCCAGGGCGTCGGCTTCCTTGCGTATCGCCGCTTCGGTGTCGGCCAGCGAACGCGACGTGCGGCCGACCTTCTCGTCGGCATCGCGCAGCTGGCGCGAAGCGGCGCCGCGTTCGCCTTCCAGTTTGCGACGTTCCTGCGCGATCGATTTCAGTTCACCGCGCACGCGCTCGAGCTTGCGCTCGGTCTCGCGCGAGGTTTGTGCGGGCGCGGAGGCGGCCGCGACCACCGCCAGCAGGGCGGTGGCCAACGCGGTGCGCCAGGCGTGCGCCATCAGCCGGCGATCAGGGTGCGACCGCTCATGTCGGCCGGTTGTGGCAGGCCCAGCAGGTCGAGCAGCGTCGGGGCGACATCGCGCAAGGCGCCACCGGTGCGCAGCGTCGCCGCCCGCTCGCCCACGTAGACCAGCGGCACGGGGCCCACGGTGTGCGCGGTGTGCGGCTGTCCGGTGGCGGGGTCGCGCATCATCTCCAGGTTGCCGTGGTCGGCGGTGATGATCAGCGCGCCGCCGGCAGCGCGCACGGCGGCATCGACCTCGCCGATCGCCTTGTCCACCGCCTGCGCGGCCAGGATCGCCGCCTGCAGGTCGCCGCTGTGGCCGACCATGTCGGGATTGGCGATGTTGCAGATGATCGCGTCGAACCGGCCCGAGCCGATCGCCGCCACCAGCTTCTCGGTGAGTTCGGGGCAGCTCATTTCCGGCTGCAGGTCGTAGGTGGCGACCTTCGGGCTCGGCACCAGGATGCGCTCCTCGCCGTCGAACACGTCCTCGCGGCCGCCGCTGAAGAAGAACGTCACGTGCGCGTACTTCTCGGTCTCGGCGATGCGCAGCTGGGTGAGGCCGTGCTCGGCCAGCAGCTCGCCGAAGGTCTCGCGCAGGTCGTCCGGCGCGAACGCCACCGGCGCCGGCAGCTTGGCGTCGTACTCGGTCAGGCAGACATAGCGCGCCAGCGCCGGCACGCGCCGCTCGAAGCCGTCGAACGCCGGCGACACGAACGCTGCGGTCAGCTGGCGCGCACGGTCGGCGCGGAAATTCATGAACACCACCGCGTCGCCATCGGCCATGGGCTGCGCGCCATCGATGACGGTCGGCAGCACGAACTCGTCGTTCTCGCCGCGTGCATAGGCCGCGTCCAGCGCGGCCACGCCGCTGGCGGCATGGTGCTCGCTCTTCGCCTCGACCATCGCATCCCACGCCAGCCGCACACGGTCCCAGCGCTTGTCGCGGTCCATCGCGTAGTAGCGGCCGCTGACCGAGGCGATGTGCGCGTTGCCGAGCGTCGCGCACAGGTCCTGCAGCGCGCGCAGGCTGGGTTCGGCGGACTTCGGCGGGGTGTCGCGACCGTCGAGGAAGGCATGCACCGCGACCCGCGGCACGCCCTGGCGCTTGGCCAGGTCGAGCATCGCGAAGATGTGCAGCTCATGGCTGTGCACGCCGCCCGGCGACAGCAGGCCGAACACGTGCAGGGTCTTGCCGTCGGCCTTGGCGGCGTCGCATGCGGCGACCAGTTCGGCGTTGGCGAAGAAGCTGCCGTCTTCGATGGCGGCATCGATGCGGGTCAGGTCCTGGTAGACGATGCGACCCGCGCCCAGATTCATGTGGCCCACTTCCGAATTGCCCATCTGCCCGTCCGGCAGGCCGACATGGCGACCTTCGGTGTGGATCAGCGTGTGCGGCGCGGTGGCCAGCAGGCGGCGCCAGTTCGGCAGCTCGGCTTGCGCCAGTGCATTGTCGGTGGGGTCCTCGCGGTGTCCCCAGCCATCCAGAATCAGCAGCACGACGGGCTTGGGGCGTTTCACGGACGGGGGAGATGCGGACACGGGCACATTCCAGTGACTTCAGGCAGGTGACGATTGTAGCGAAGCATGGTGCCATCCACTCCGGCACGGCGGCGTTTAAACCCTCCGCCACGCCGGTGCATCAGACCGATACGAGACCACCCGAGAGGCAACCCCATGATCCGTCCCCGTACCGCCCTGCTGCTGACCCTGGCCCTGGCCGCCACGCCCGCGTTGGCCCAGCAGGAAATCTCCAAGGTCAACGGCAGCATCACCGCCGAAGCCGGCCAGGCCTATGGCGACCTCGATACCGTCAACGGCTCGATCCGCGTGGCCGACGGCGCCACCGCCGAGGACGCCAGCACCGTCAACGGCAGCATCAACGTGGGCGACAAGGCGCGCGTGGACTCGCTGGAAACCGTCAACGGCTCCATCCGCGTCGGCAAGGACGTGCAGGTCCGCAAGGACGTGGAAACCGTCAACGGCAGCATCTTCACCGACCGCGGCACCGTGGTGGGCGGCAAGATCGACACCGTCAACGGCGCGATCGGCCTGGTGGAAACGCAGCTGGCCGGCGGCATCGAGACCGTCAACGGCGACATCACCGTCGGCGTGCGCTCGCACGTGAAGGGCGGCATCAAGGTCACGAAGCCGCAGGGCTTCCGCCTGAACGTCAAGCGCGACCCGCGCATCATCATCGGCCCCAACGCCATCGTCGAAGGTCCGCTGGTGTTCGAACGCCCGGTCACGCTGTACGTGCATACCAGCGCCAAGATCGGCCCGGTGACCGGCGCCACGGCCAAGGCGTTCAGCACCGACACCGCGCCGGCCGAATAAGCGCGAACCGCGGGGCACGGCACAGGCCGGCCCGCGGCCATGAGGCTAGAATCGGGATTCCTTTCGTTGAGGAATCCCGATGTCCCGCAAGTTGATGCTGGTGCTTGCCGCCACGGCCGCACTGGCCGCGTGCAAGCGCGAATCCGAGGCTCCGGCGCCCGCGCCCGACGCCGCCACCCCGCCCGCCGCGGCGCACACCTTCACCGCCGACATCACCGAAGGTGATTTCAGCGACCTGGTGAAGACGCTGTCCTCGGATGAATTCGAAGGCCGCGGCCCGGGTTCCGTGGGCGAAGAGAAGACCGTCGCCTACCTCGAAGCGCAGATGAAGCGCATCGGCCTGCAGCCGGGCAACAACGGCAGTTACTTCCAGGACGTGCCGATGGTGGAGACCACCGCCAACGAGGCCGCCACCACGCTGACCCTGACCACCGCCAAGGGCGCGCACGCGCTGAAGTTCGGCACCGATTTCGTCATCGGCACCCGCACCGGCCAGACCGAAGTGAAGCTGGACGCCAGCGACCTGGTCTTCGTCGGCTACGGCGTGGACGCGCCGGAGCAGCAGTGGAACGACTACGCCGGCCAGGACTGGGCCGGCAAGACCGTGGTGATGTTCGTCAACGACCCGGGCTTCCACAGCAAGGACGAGACGCTGTTCGGCGGCAACCGCATGACCTACTACGGCCGCTGGACGTACAAGTTCGAAGAAGCCGCGCGCAAGGGCGCCGCCGCCGCGCTGATCGTGCACGACACCGCTGGTGCGAGCTACGGCTGGGACGTGGTGAAGAACTCCTGGGCCGGCCCGCAGTACGACCTGCCGGCGAAAGATGATCCGGAGAAGCGCATCCCGCTGCAGGGCTGGCTGAGCGCGGACGCCGCCAAGCAGCTGTTCGCCGATGCCGGGCTCGACCTCGACGCGGCCTACGCCAGCGCCGGCAAGCGCGGCTTCAAGCCGGTCTCGCTGAAGGCCAAGGCCTCCGCATCGCTGACCAGCAGCATCACCGAGAAGACCTCGCGCAACGTCATCGGCGTGCTGCCGGGCAGCAGCAAGCCCGACGAAGCCGTGCTTTACATGGCGCACTGGGACCACCTGGGCAAGCACGAGGGCGAGGAAGGCGACAACATCTACAACGGCGCGGTCGACAACGCGACCGGCGTGGCCGGCATCCTGGAGATCGCCGAGGCATTCGCGCACCAGGATCCCAAGCCCGCGCGTTCGGTGGTGTTCGTGGCGGTGACGCTGGAAGAATCCGGCTTGCTGGGCTCCAAGTACTACGTCGCCCACCCGACCTTCCCGCTGGACAAGATCGCCGGCGTGATCAACCTCGACGCGATGAGCGTGGGCGGCAAGTCGCGCGACTTCGTCGTCACCGGCATGGGCAACTCCGAGCTGGAGGACATGCTGAAGGTCTACGCCGACCAGCAGGGCCGCGTGCTCACCCAGGAAGGCAACCCGGCCGGCGGCTATTACTTCCGCAGCGACCACTTCAACTTCGCCAAGGCCGGCGTGCCGGCGCTGTACGCCAAGGGCGGCAACGACCTGCTGGACGGCGGCGTCGACGCGGGCAAGGCGGCGAGCGAGGAGTACGCCAAGCGCTACCACCAGGCCAGCGACGAAATGCACGAAGGCTGGAAGCTGGATGGCGTGGTGCAGGACCTGCAGGCGCTGTACGGCGTCGGCAAGGACCTGGCCGTCGCGGACACATGGCCGAACTGGTACGAAGGCAATCCCTTCAAGGCCGCGCGCGACAAGATGCGTCCGGCAGCGCCCGCGGCGAAGTAAGCCGCACGGTTCCTGCGATACGAAGACGGCGCCGCGAGGCGCCGTTTTCTTTGCCGCGCCCATGGACGCCCGCCCTCGCCTGCCACTACCCTGCGGCATCCTCGGGAGGGAAACGTCATGTCGATCGCTTACTGGTGCATCCTGGTCACCGCGCTGCTGCCGTATCTGTGGGTCTTCATCGCCAAGCGCTCCGGCGAGCGCTACAACAACCGCAACCCACGCGGCTGGGTCGCCAAGCAGGAAGGCAACTACAAGGTGCAGCGCGCCAATGCCGCGCACCTCAACGGCTTCGAGGCATTTCCCGCGTTCGTCGCCGGCGTGCTGATGGCGCAACTGGCCGGCGTGCCGGCGGACACCATCACGCCGCTGGCGCTGGGCTTCGTCGCCGCACGCATCCTGCACGGCGTGTTCTACCTGGCCGACAAGCACTCCCTGCGCAGCTTCGTCTGGCTGCTGGGCATGCTGTGCGCAGTGGCGCTGATCGTGCTGGCGGCGCTGCGGGTGGCGTGATGCCGCTCCCTGTAGGAGCGACGTGAGTCGCGACCGCACGCCATGGCCGTCATTGACACCAAGACGCAGGCGGAGTCGCCGATACGGCGGCGCTTGGCTTGACGATCATGGGCACGTCGCTTCTGCGGTCGCGACTCACGTCGCTCCTACAGAAAAGCACGGCTAGCGCAGGTCCTCTTCCCACCCGAACAGCGCGAACGCCTTGCGGAACTCCGCATCGAGCGGCGCCACCGCCTCGATGCGCTCGCCGGTCACCGGATGCGGGAACGACAACCGCACCGCGTGCAGCAGCATGCGATGCACGCCCTGCATGCGGAAATTCCGGTTGTGGCGGCCATCGCCGTGGCTGGTGTCGCCGATCAGGTGATGGAAGGCGTGCTTCAGATGGCGGCGGATCTGGCGGAAGCGGCCGGTCTCCGGCTGGCAGCGCAGCAGCGCGTAGCGTGAGGTCTCGAACTCGCCCGACGGCAACGGCAGCTCGCCGGTCGCCAGCCGCACGAAGCGCGTCAGCGCGGGCTTCTTCTCCGGCTTGCCCGGGCCGCCGTCGATGGCGTGATCGACGGTGAAGTCCGGCTCAGGCCAGCCGCGGCAGACGGCCAGGTAATCCTTTTCCACTTCGCGCGACATCAGCACCTTGCCCAGCGTGGAGGCGCTCTCGCGTTCGAACGCCACCAGCAGGCACCCGCTGGTGGCGCGATCGAGCCGGTGGATCAAGAAGATCGGCTTGCCGAACTGCGCACGCAGGCGGTCGGCGACGAAGTCCGTCTCGCCACCGGCGAGCTTGCTGTCGTGCGCCATCACGCCCGCGGGTTTGTTGACCACCGCGATCTGCGCATCCGCGTACAGCACGGGCACCGCGCCGTCGTCCGCTTTCGTCTCACCGTAATCCATGAATCTGCGTGCCTTCCAAATCTGCGAAACTCGGGGTTCGCCGCACGCGATGGACGCACGCGGCCCCGATGGAGGATTGAGGATGAAGTCACCCCGTTTCATTGTCGCACTCGGCCTGGCCGTGACGCTCGCCCTGGGCCTGCCGGCCGGTGCGGGCGCCGCCGCGGCGCTGCCGAAGGGCGTCGCCGCCGGCCCCAGCATCGAGGGCATCAGCGAGTACACGCTGGCCAACGGCCTACGCGTGCTGCTGTTCCCCGACGCCACCAAGCCCACCGTCACCGTCAACCTGGTGTACGGCGTGGGCTCGGTGCACGAGAACTACGGCGAGACCGGCATGGCCCACCTGCTGGAGCACCTGCTGTTCAAGGGCACGCCCACGCAGGCGGACATCAGCGGCGAGATGAAGAAGCGCGGCATCGACTTCAACGCCACCACCGGCCTGGACCGCACCAACTACTTCGCTTCCTTCCCCGCCAACACCGACACGCTGGAGTGGGTGCTGAAGATGGAAGCCGACCGCATGGTCCACTCGAACGTCGCCAAGAAGGACCTCGACAGCGAGATGACCGTGGTCCGCAACGAGCTGGAAGCCGGCGAGAACAACCCCGCCGGCGTGCTGTTCCAGCGCATCCGCTCCACCGCCTTCTTGTGGCACAACTACGGCAACACCACCATCGGCGCGCGTAGCGACGTGGAAGGCGTGCCGATCGACAAGCTGCAGGCGTTCTATCGCCAGTGGTACCAGCCGGACAACGCCACCCTGGTGGTCGCCGGCCGCATCGACAGCGCCGACGTGCTGGCCCGCGTGGCGCGCCATTTCGCACCGGTGAAGAAGCCCACGCGCGTGCTGCCGCGCTTCTACACCACCGAACCCGCGCAGGACGGCGAGCGTGAAGTCACCGTGCGCCGCGTCGGCAACCTGCAACTGGTGGCCGCGTCCTACCACACGCCGGCGCTCGCGCACCCGGACAGCGCGCCGCTCAGCGTGCTGGCCAACGTGCTGGGCCACACGCCCGGCGGTCGCCTGCACAAGACCCTGGTCGAGGCCAAGCTGGCCGCGGCCGCCGGCGCCAACGGCGAATCCATGCGCGACCCGGGCCTGCTGACCGTCGTGGCGGTGGTGCCCAACGGCACCGACCCGGCCAAGGCCGAAGCCGAGCTGCTGAAGCAGGCAGAAGACGTCGCCGCGCGCCCGATTACCCAGCAGGAAGTGGACGAAGCCAAGCAGCGCATCGGCAACGCGTACGAGCTGTACTTCACCGACGTCAACGCCGTCGGCATGGGCCTGTCGGAATTCCAGTCCGCCGGCGACTGGCGCCTGCTGTTCACCAGCCGCGACGCGGTGGAGAAGGTCACCGCCGCCGACGTCAACCGCGTCGCCGCGGCCTATCTGAAATCCAGCAACCGCACCCTTGGCCGCTTCGTGCCCACGCCCACCCCGGACCGCGTGGAGATCCCGGCCGCGCCGGCCGTGGCCACCTTGGTCGACGGCTACACCGGCCGCGCCGCGGTGAGTGCGGGCGAAGTGTTCGATCCGTCGCCGAAGAACATCGACGCACGCACCCAGACCTTCACCCTCGGCAACGGCCTGAAGGTCTCGCTGCTGCCGAAGAAGACCCGCGGCGGCACGGTGATCGTCGATGCGAACTTCCGCTTCGCCGACGAAGCCTCGCTGAAAGGCCGCGAAGGCGCCGCCGGCATCGCCGGCGCGATGCTGATGCGCGGCAGCAAGACGATGACGCGCGAGCAGATCGACCAGCGCCTGGAGCAGCTCAAGACCCAGGGCAGCGTGGGCGGCAGCCTGCAGGGCGCGAGCATCGGCCTGCAGACGCGGCGCGAGCACCTGGCCGACGCACTGGCGCTGGCCGCCGACGTGCTGCGCAACCCGACGTTCCCGGAGAGCGAGTTCGAGCAGCTGCGCACGCAGGCGGTCACCGGCATGGAGGCCTCGCGCTTCGAACCCGGCGCCATCGCCGGCCGTGCGCTGGCGATGTACTTCGATCCGTGGCCGGTGGGCCACCCGCTGCACGCCCGCACGCTGGACGAATCGCTGGCCGAGCTGAAGGCGCTGAAGCTGGCCGACGTGCGCGCGTTCCATCGTGATTTCTACGGCACCGCGAACGGCGAGATCGCCATCGTCGGCGACTTCGACCCGGCGGCCGTGCGCGCGCAGCTGGAACAGCTGTTCGCCGGATGGACCTCCGGCAAGCCGTACGGCTCCATCGCCACGCAGTACACCGACGTGGCAGCGAAGCAGGCGCGCTTCGAGACGCCCGACAAGCCCAACGCCGTGCTGCTGGCCCGCCACAACCTGCCGCTGAAGGTCACCGATGCCGACTACCCGGCGATGATCGTCGCCAACCGCATCTTCGGTGGCGGCGCGCTGAAGTCGCGCCTGGGCGATCGCATCCGCCAGCAGGAAGGCTTGAGCTACGGCGTGTCCAGCGGCGTGCGCGCCGATGACAGCCTGACCGGCAAGGACGATGCCGGCAGCTTCAGCATCCAGGCCATCGCCGCGCCGGAAAACATGGCGAAGGTGGAAGCGCTGGTGCGCGAAGAGCTGGCCAAGCTGGTCAAGGACGGCATCACCGCCGAGGAACTGAAGGACGCCGTGGCCGGCACGCTGACCGAGCGCCAGCAGGCGCGCGCCGAGGACGGCACCGTCGCCGGCATGCTGAGCGACCAGCTGTTCTACGGCCGCACCATGCAGTTCACCGCCGACCTGGACGCGAAGTACGCGGCGTTGACGGTGGATCAGGTGAACGCCGCGATCCGCAAGCACCTCAAGCCCGACGCACTGAGCGTGTTCCTCGCCGGCGACTTCGCGAAGAAGGCAGGCGCGCCGGCGGCGGCACCTGCGAAGTAAGCCGCATGACGTGAGACGAAACGGCCCCGCAAGGGGCCGTTTTCGTTTTCGCTATCCGACCGGCCGCGTCTGAGCCAGAGTCACCTCACGTTGATGCCCGTCCGCAACGCAGGCGGGGCCTTCCCAGGCGTTCGGCGCTCGGTCGATGGGGCTCAGGAGCTCCATCTGTCTCACATCGAGCGCCACGTGCGGAGCTCGGAATGCCATCGATGGAGCTCGGGAGCTCCATCTCTCTCACATTGAGCTCCATCCGCGGGGCTCGGAGAGCCATCGATGGCACTCGGAATGCGATGGGATGGCTTTCAGAGCTCGATCGATGGCGCTCGGGAGCTCGATCTCTCTCACATTGAGCTCGATCCGCGAGGCTCGGAAAGCCATCGATGGCATTCGGAGCTCGATCGATGGCGCTCAGGAGCTCGATCTCTCTCACATTGAGCGCCATCGATGGGCTTCGGCGCTCGGTTCTCACATCGAGCCTCGCCTGCGCGCCTTCGACGGGCAGCGCAGGGCTTACGGCAGCCGCAGCGTTGCCAGCAGTGGGAAGTGATCGGACGGATAGCGGCCGCCCCAGCGCGTGGTGATCGAGGTGATCGATTCCAGCTGCACGCCGCGGACGAAGATCCAGTCGATGCGGCGGTCCGGGGTGCCGGTGAACGCGTGGAAGGTCGCTTCGCTGCCTTCCACCCGCGGCGCGGTGGTCCACGCATCCTGCAGCGTCTTCGCGAGCACGGCGTGCACCTCGGTATCCGGCGGGGTGTTGAAGTCGCCGGTCAGCACCACCGGCACGCCGGCGGGCAACGTGGCGAGGCGGCGCGCGATGGCCTGTGCGCCCTTCAGGCGTGCGGCTTCGTCCTGCTCGCGGTACGGCAGATGGGTGTTGAACAGGTAGAAGCGCTTGCCGTCGCTGCGCTGCTCGAACAGCGCCCAGGTCACCATGCGCGGATAGAGATGGTTCCAGGTGATGCTGCCCGGCACATCGGGCGTGTCGGACAGCCAGAAGTCGCCGGACTCGACCACCTTCAGGCGGTCCTTCCGGTAGAACACGCCCATGTGCTCGCCGCCGCCATCGGCATTGCGGCCGCGGCCGAACCACGCGTACTCCGGCAATTCGCGCGCCAGGTAGTCGGCCTGGGACTTCACCAGTTCCTGCAGGCCAATCACGTCGGGCTGCTGCTCGCGCAGCATGCGCACCGCCAGCGGCTTGCGCGTCTCCCAGTAATCCACGCCATCGCTCTCGGCCGGCAGGCGGATGTTGAAACTCATGACGCGCAGCGGGGCGTCGGCGGCGAGCGCCTGCCATGGAAGCAAGCAGGCCATCAGCACAAGCAGGCAGCGACGGATCATGGGCAACTCCGCGAAACGGGCGGCCATTGTCGCGCAGACCGCAGGGCATGAACGTGGCACGAATCCCGTTGTAAGGCACCTAGGCGGAACGGACGGACTCCGGCACGATGCGGTCAACCGTTCGAGGACATCGCGATGTCGGCGCTCACCCTGGTGTTCCTGCTGCAGGCGCTCGATTCGCCCCTCGCGCCGCCCGCTGCCCCCACGCATGACGCGACCATCGCGTGCGCGATCGCGCGCCTGAAGCCTTTCGCCAGTCCGTATGGCATCCAACAAGCATGGCCGAAGATGCACGACTGGCCACGCGAGCTCCAGCAATCACTCGGAACACCCCTGTCGGACATGGGCCATGTCGCCGACGGGTATCAGCAGTTGGTGCATGTCGATGCACGAGCGAGCGCGGTCTATGTGGTCGAACAGGGCGGCTTCATGGGTACCACCAAGGTGTACGGCCCATTGCCGCTGCCCCGCTGTACAACCCCACCGCCGACAAAGCCCTGACGATGCCGACGCGACTGAGCCTCGTGCTGCGCAGCATGCTCGCCCTGGCGCTCGCCGTCATCGCCGTGCCGCTGGTGAACCTGGCCGGCGGCGAACTCGCGGCGCTGTTGGGCCTGCCGCGCGGCGGTGACGCACGACTGGCCTACGACCTGCTGTGGGTGTTCCTGGCCGGCGTTGCGGGCAGTGCGTTGATGGTCGGCGTGGCGGCCGTGGCGAAGACGGCGCACGCGTGGGTGTTGTTCGCGCTGTACCTGGCGCTGGACCTGTACGTGACGGCGATGGCGTGGGACGACTTCCCGCGCTGGTTCACCCTCGCCTGCCTGCTGACGTTACCGCTGCAGGTGTGGCTGGGCTGGTGGCTGGCGTGGGGACGGCGACGCGCCTGATCGCGCGTCAGCGCCGCGGCCACGCCGCCAGCAAGGCCCACAGGCCGCCGATGCCGGCGATCCAGGCCGCGGCCGGTACCGAGAAAATGCTCGGGCCGCCCGCTTCCAGGCCGTACAACACGGCCGCCACGATCAGCAGGCCCACGCCGAGGATGGCGGCGACGACGCGGCGCTGCATGCCCTTCATCGTCAGCGCGAGATCGGTGAGGTCCTTCGAGCGCAACGACAGCTCGTGCCGGCCGTCCACCTGCTGGCTGAGCCAGGCGTGCACCAGGCGCGGCATGTCCGGCGCATGGGTCATGATTTCCGGCAGGCGCTTGCGGAATTCCTGCGCGGCGCGTTGCGGGCTGTAGCGCTCCAGCAGGATGCGCTCCAGCACCGGCTTGGCGACGGCCCAGATGTCGATCTGCGGATCGAGCTGGCGACCCACGCCCTCGATGTTCAGCAGCGTCTTCTGCAGCAGGATCAGCTGTGGTTGCAGGGTCAGCTCGTAACGCTGCGCGGTGCGGAACAGCTTGGCCAGCACCTCGGCCAGCGAGATCTCGCTGAGCGGACGGGTGAAGTAGGGCTCGCAGACCGCGCGCGCGGCGGCTTCCAGTTCGTCGATGCGGATGTGCGACGGCATCCAGCCGGCCTGCACGTGCAGTTCGGCGATGCGGCGGTAGTCGCGGTTGAAGATCGCCATGAAGTTCTCGGCGAGCCAGTACTGATCGTCGCGCGAGAGCTGGCCCATGATGCCGAAGTCCAGCGCGATGAAGCGCGGATCGGTCTTCCGCTCCGGATCGACCCAGATGTTGCCGGCGTGCGCGTCGGCGTGGAAGAAGTTGTCGCGGAACACCTGCTGGTAGAACACGCGCACGCCCTTGGCGGCGAGGGCCTTGCGGTCGATGCCGGCGGCGTCCAGTGCGGCGATGTCGTCGGACGGAATGCCGCGCACGCGTTCCATCGTCATCGCGCCCTGCGCCGTGTGCGACCAGATCACCTCCGGCACGTACAGGTCCGGCGAGCCGTCCCAGTTGCGGCGCAGCAGGCTGGCGTTGCCGGCCTCGCGCTGCAGGTCGAGTTCGGCGGCCAGCGTGTTCTCGATCTCGGCGACGATCTCGCGCGGGCGGATCTTGTCGGCCGCCGGATGCGCGCGATCGACGATGGCCGCGACGCTCTCCAGCAGGGCGATGTCGCCGGCGATCTGCTTGCTGATGTCGGGGCGCAGCACCTTGACCACCACTTCGCGCCCGCCGGGCAGCGTGGCGGCGTGCACCTGCGCGATGCTGGCCGAGGCCAGCGGCGTGGTGTCGAAGGTTTCGAAAGCGTCGCGGACGTCGCGCGCCAGTTCCTGCTCGACGCGTGCACGCGCGACCTCACCATCGAACGGCGCCACGCGATCCTGCAGCAGGGTCAGTTCTTCGGCGATGTCGGGCGGGATCAGGTCGCGGCGCGTGGACAGGATCTGGCCGAACTTGACGAAGATCGGCCCGAGTTCCTGCAGGGCCAGGCGCAGGCGCGCGCCGCGCGGTTGGGCGGCGATCTGCGCCGAGGCACGCGGCACGAACGGACGCGCGAGCCGCAGCCAGCGTTCGACCGGCGTGCCTTCCAGCAGGTCGTCGAGGCGATAGCGGAGCAGGACGCGTCCGATGCGGCTGGCCCGCAGCACCGACTTCATGCGCGATGCTCCACGCGGGCGGCGAGGCGGCCCACACGCACGGCCAGGCGCTCGACATCGTCGCGCACGGCATCGACATCGTCGTGGAAGGCGTTGAGTTCGGCGCGGCCGACCACGTCGCGCGATTCTTCGGTGACGTATTCGGCAGCGCTCTCGGCGAAGTTACCGGCCATCACGCGCGCCTGCTGCAGGCCGGTGCGCACCGTGTTGGCCACCTGCACGCCGATGACGTCGCCGAACACGCGGGTGAACGGCAGCGACCAGTCCGGATCGAAGCGGGTGGCGAGCGTCTGCAGGCGGCGCGCCAGGTCGGCATCGCCGGAGACGTGCAGCTTGCCGACCGGTGCGGCGTCGTCGCGGCGGAAGAACGGCAGCTGCGAAAGCAGGCCACCGAGCGTGCTGCGCACGGCGAGGTCGGCATCGAGCACTTCGCTGGCCGGTCCCACCTGCAACTGGCCTCCGCCGACGATGATGTCCATCGCCAGCGCCGGCGCATCGATGCGCACCTGGATACGACGGCCTTCCAGCGGCACGAGCGCCGCCTGGGTGTCCGGATCCAGCGTGAGGGCATGGTTGAGCGCGGTTTCCAGCGCGCGGCCGGCGAGCGGCTTCAGGGCATCGAACGGGGACAGGTCCATGCCGTCATTCTAGCGGCAACCCTGCAGGCCCCGCCCGTCCGCAGGCCGGCATCCTGCCGGTTCGGACGGGGGCGGCGGCATCCTGCCGCCCCGGCGGAGAGAGACGGTGATGGCGTCAGACGCGCTTGCCGCGCAGCATCGAGACGACGGCCAGGATCAGGAACACGACGAACAGCACCCACGCGATGTTGGTGGCGGCGCCGGCGATGCCACTGAAACCCAGCACGGCCGCGATGATCGCGACGATGAAGAAGACGACGGCATAGTGCAGCATGGGGAACTCCTGTTGGCATGCGGCCAGGAAGGCCGGTGGTGGGGCCATGCTGGAACGCAGGAAGTCATCGTCGCGTGATCGTCGCGCGCGCGCAGACGGACGCGCTTAAGCGTCGTGATCCATGCGTGAAGGCAACGCCGCCGTCCGGCGGCGCCGCTCAGACCGGGTGGTCGCGCAGCCAGGCCTGCAGGCGTGCGAAGCCTTCGTCCATCGATACGCGCGGCACGTAACCGAAGTCGCGGCGCGCCGGCGCCATGTCGTACCAGTGCGCGGTGGCGAGCTGTTCGGCGAGGAAGCGCGTCATCGGCGGTTCGCCCTTCAACGGCAGCACCGTCCACAGCGTTTCGCACACGGCGCCCACGCGGTAGGCCGCCTTGAACGAGAGGTGTTTGTCCACGCGCGGCGCGCCGGCCGTTTCCAGCAGCGCATTGAGCAGCTTGCGCATCGGCCACGGCTCGCCGTTGGAGATGAAGTAGGCCTTGCCCGCGCACGCCGCGCCGGGCGCGAGATGGTCGAAGGCATCGAAGTGCGCCTGCGCGGCGTTGTCGATGTAGGTGGTGTCGACGTGGTTCTCGCCGCTGCCGACGATGCGCAGGCGGCCGGTGCGCGCGCGCGACACCAGGCGCGGCAGGATCTGGTGGTCGCCGGGGCCCCAGATCAACCGCGGGCGCAGCGCCACCGTGGCGAGCGTGGCGTCGTTGGCGGCGAGCACGGCCTTCTCGGCGATCGTCTTGGTGGTTGCGTACGGCGCCTTGAAGCCTTCGCCGTACGGCACGTCGGCGGCGGTGCCGCCTTCGACCGGATGGGTGGCGCGGTGGGTCACGCTGGGCGTGGAGGTATAGACCAACCGGCCGATGCCGTGCGCGCGGCAGGCATCGAGCACGTTCTGCGTGCCGACCACGTTGGCGTCGTGGTAGCTGCGGTAACTGCCCCACGCACCGGCCTTGGCCGCGTTGTGGAAGACCGCGTCGACGCCGTCGGCCGCGTGCCGCACCGCGTGCGCATCGGCAAGATCACCCTGCACCTGGCCCACGCCGAGTTCGCGCAGCACCGGGTAATAGCCACGATTGAGGCTGATCACCTCGTGCCCGCGTTCGACCAGGCCGCGGCACAGCGCCTGACCGAGGAAACCACCGCCGCCGGTGACGAGGATCTTCATGCGTGTTGCTCCTTCTGCGTGGCGGCCCACACGGCCAGCGTCTCGCGGCCGATCTTGGCGTTGTGGCGGATGTCGACGGGAAAGCCGGGATGCGGCAGGAACGTGCCGATGCGCGCGGTATGCGGATGGCGCGCGCCGATCGCGCGCAGGTCCGCTTCGATGCGCGTCCGGTCGGCGGCCACGCCCGGCATCAGTTCGTAGCACAGCACCGGCTGCTGGCGGCCGGCCTCGCCCACGCCGACCAGCGCGGTGCGGCGGACCTGCGGATGCGTGTTGAACACCGGTTCGACCTGCTCGGTGTAGAGCGGACCGTCGGCGGTTTCCACGCGCTGCGTCTTGCGGCCGCAGAACCACAGCCGGCCCTCGCCATCGAACCAGCCCACGTCGCCCATGCGGTGCACGATGCGCTCGCCGCCATCGGCCTGCGCTTCGCGGATCTTGGCGATGCGGGTAGCGGCGTCGCGACGGAAATAGGTATCGGTGGCGGTCGGCCCGGCGACGGTGATCTCGCCGACGTCGCCATCGGGCACCTCCTCGACACCGCTCCAGTCGTCGATCGGGGCATCGACGATGCGGATGATGCGCACCTCGTTCGGTGGCACCGCACGGCCGACGCAGGTGCCGGCACCGGCTTCGGTGGCCGCGCGCGTCGCTTCGAGTTCGCGGCCTTCGATGACGGCGACCGGCAGGCATTCGGTGGCGCCGTACGGCGTCCAGAACTGCGCGCCCTCGGGCAGCAGCGTGCGGATCTTCGCCACCGTGTCCGGCGGCACCGGCGCACCGGCCGAGGTGACGCGCTGCACGGTGGGCAACGGCGCGCCGTGGTCGGCGAGCACCTTCATCAGCGCCGGCGAGCCGAACAGCTGGGTGACGCCGAAGCGCGCGATGGCCGCGTGCAGCTTGTTCGGATCGGCACTCGCGGGCCGGGTGGGATCCATGTCGGGGATCACCGACGTCAGCCCGAGGGCCGGGTCGAACAACGCGAAGGGCGGGAACGTCGGCAGGTCCACGCCGCCGGGCTGCATGCCGAACGCGTTGCGCAGCAGCTCGATCTGGGCGACGAAGTGACGATGGCGGTACACCACACCCTTCGGCACGCCGGTGGAGCCGCTGGTGAACAAGATGCCGGCAACATCGTCGGGCGAGGTGTCCGCGAGTTGCGGACCCGCGCCGCGGCCGCGCGCTTCGATCTTCGCCAGCGTGGTGCCGCCCCAGGCCCAGCGCGTGCCGACGGTGACGATCTTCTTCGCCGACTTGCGCCCAGCCCAGCACGCAGCGCGCGACCTGCGCCAGCGGAATGCCGATGAAGGCCTCCGGCTCGGCTTCGTCCAGGCATTGCTTCAGCGCGCGGCGGTCGATGCCGGGGTCCACCAGCACCGGCACCGCACCGGCCTTGAACAGCGCGAACATCAGCAGGAAGAACTCCGGCGTGGGTCGCACCATCACCACGGTGCGGCTGCCGCGGCCGATGCCGTAGGCACCCAGGCCGGCCGCGATGGCGTCGCTGCGGGCGTCGAGCTGCGCGTAGGTGAGCTCGCGGGTGTAGCGGCCGGCGCCATCGGGGCAGCGCATGGCCACGCGGTCGGGCTGCTCGCGGGCCAGCTGGGGCAGGCTGGCGGCGATGTTGCACGGATCGGTCATGCGGGCATTGTCGCCGCTGGGCGGTACTTGCGTCAGCCCGCGGCGTTGGCAGAATGCGCGTCCCGCCCGCGTCCTGACGCCAGCCCACGCCGATGCACCCCTGCCTGACCTGCGGCGCCTGCTGCGCCCACTTCCGCGTCAGCTTCCACTGGAGCGAAGCGGACCCCGAGCAGGGCGGCGTAGTGCCGATCGAGCTGACCGAGCCGCTGCGCGTGCACGAGCGGGTGATGCGCGGCACCTCGCAGAAGGACCCGCGCTGCGTGGCCCTGGATGCCGATATCGGCCGCTACAGCCGCTGCACGATCCACGACCGGCGCCCGTCGGTCTGCGCGTTGGTGCCGGCCTCGCTGGAATTCGGCGAGCGCAGCGCGCAGTGCGACAAGGCGCGGCTGGCGCATGGCCTGCCGCTGCTGGTGGAGGCGGACTGGGCAGGCGTGGTGGACGCCGAGAAGAACCCGCTGCCGGAGCTCTGACGCGTCGCTCAATCGAGCGGATGGCGATCCAGGAAGTCGCGGATCAACGGCACCAGGAGCTCGTGCTTGTCTTCCAGCACGTAGTGGCCGGCGTCCTCGTAGGCATGCACCTCGGCATTCGGCAACGCGGCGCGGAAACCGTCGAGGAAGTGCTTGTCGAACACGAAGTCCTGCAAGCCCCAGCCCAGGAACGCGGGCCGGTCTGCGAACGACGGCAGCGCCTTGCCAGCGGCTTCCAGCAGCGGCCACGCCTTGTCCTTCGGACCGAGCGGAATGTCCTGCATGAAGCGGATGGTGGAGATGCGGTTCGCCCAGGTGTCGTACGGCGACACGTACGCGCGACGCACGTCGGCGGGCATGCGGCGCTCCACGCCGATCCACGAGGCGCCGGCCGAAAAGGCATTGAAGCCGCGGATGATCCACTCGCCGATCGTCCAGTCGCGACCCAGCGCGATCTGCCAGGGCATCGTCTTCGCGGCGGGCATCGGGAAGGCGGCGGTGTTGGTGACCACCAGACGCTTCACCTGCGCGGCATGCGAGAGCGCCCAGCCGAAGCCGATCATGCCGCCCCAGTCGTGCACGGCCAGCGTCACGCGGGCCGGTGATGCCGAGGTGCTCAAGCAACGCGGCGACGTCGTCCACGCGCGACTGCAGGGTGTAGTCGTAGCGGCTGTCGTCGGGCTTGTCGGACAGGCCCATGCCGATGTGGTCCGGCACGATGCAGCGGTATTTGTCCGACAGCCCCGCCACCAGCGTGCGCCAGTAATAGCTCCACGACGGATTGCCGTGCAGCATCACCACCACTTCGCCGTCGCGCGGGCCTTCGTCGAGGTAGTTCATCGACAGGCCCGGGCGGACCTCGAAGCGCTGCGGATGGGAGGGATAGCCGGGAAGGTTCATCGTGCGTCGCCGCCGTCAAAGAAAAGGGCCGGCGAACCGGCCCCCTGGATACGAAACGTGGCCGGGATCACCAGACCACTTCGGCCATCGTGCAGTTCAGGCCCGAGCCGATGCCGAGCAGGGCGATGCGGTCGCCCTTCTTCAGCTTGCCCAGTTCCTTCAGCTTGCTCAGCACGATCGGCACCGACGCCGGTCCGATGTTGCCGTGTTCGGTGAAGATGGTCATGACCTTCTGCGGATCGATGCCGAAGGACTTGATGAAGGCCTGCGTATGCGGGCGGCTGACCTGGTGGATGACGAACTGGTCCAGTTCGTCCACCGCCCAGCCCAGCGCGACCTTGGCGGCCGCGAAGGTCTTGTTGGCCAGCTTCATGCCCTCGATCAGCAGCATGCGGGTGTCGGTGACCATGCGGTCGAGGTTGCCGCGGCAGAGCTTGTTCCACTCGGTGGCCGAACGGGTCACGCCGCCCTTGTAGCGCGGGGCGTCCGGGACCAGCGCGCTGCGCGCCATGACCATGGCGACGGCGCCGCAGCCCAGGGTGAGCGCGGCCAGTTCGTCGCGGAACTGCTGCTCGGTGATGTCGGGCGCGTTGAGGCGCTCGATGGTCTTTTCATAGACCAGGTTGGCGGTCTCGCCGTCGACGACCAGCGCGTAGTCGATCTCGTCGCGCTCGAGCATGCGGGCGGCGATGTCCATGCCATTGATGAAGGCCAGGCAGGCGTTGGCGACGTCGAAGGTCTGGCAATGCTCGGCCACGCCGAGGTTGCCGCAGACGATGCTGGCGGTGGACGGCTCCAGGTAGTCGCGGCTGACGGAGGTGTTCACCACCAGGCCGACCTTGTCGGCGGTGATGCCGGCATCGTCCAGGGCCTTGCGCGCGGCCATGGTGGCGGCGTCGGAGGCCTGGGTGTCGGCGTCCCACAGACGGCGGGCGTGCACGCCGGCGATGTCGTTGAGGACGTCCGTCTTGATGCCCAGGCGGTCGAGCGTGGGCTGCAGGCGGGCGTTGATCTCGTCCGACGTCAGCGTGTGGGGCGCATCGATATGCGCCAGTCCCGCGATGGAGACATTCTTGAAGAGCATCGAGGTTAGCGCCAAGGCTCAGGCGGAAGGGGCCGACAAGGGTACCGGCTTCCCGTCTTCACCGCATCTTTACGCCCCCGTTCGCACCCGGGCACAGACCTTCAAATGTGACTCAGTTCACACTTTATCGGCCGCACCGGTAGGCGGCGAAGCGCTGCTCGCCGTTGGCCGGGTCGCCCAGCGGTTGCAGGGTGTCGGCCTGCAGGCCGGGACCCTCGTTGCGGGCGAGGGTTTCCAACTCGTCGCGCACGCGCAGGTTGTTGCGCTCGTAGAAGGCGACGCTGTCCTTCACCGACACCGAGACTTCGCCGCGCTTCTCGCAGCCGGCCGGAGCCGCGCCGGCCGGGAGGACGCGGACGTTCTTCGCAGTCGGGGCCAGGTGCACCCAGGTGCAGGCGGACAGCAGCACGGTCGAAGCCGCGGCGAGCAGGGCGAGACGCATCGGGGTCACCTTGGAATGTGAGTCGTGGCCATTCTGGCCGATGCCGGATGAATCGATCCGGGCCGACCGCCGTCCCTCGGTTGAGGAGCGGCGGCAGCGCCAGGCTTACTTCTTGGTGTTGCCGTCGGCGTCCAGCTCGACCGCTTCGCCCAGCTGCAGCGCGCGCACCGAGGCGCCGACCTTGGACAGGTCGCCCACGACCACCCAGGTCAGCGCGGCCGGCGACAGCGTGGTCGCAGCCTTGGCCACGTCGGCGGCGCCGATGGCTTCGTTGCGGGCCTTGTACTGGACGATGTAATCGTCCGGGCGGCCGTAGCGCTGGTTGGACGCGATCTGGCTGAGCACGGCGGAGGCGGTCTCGTACGCGCCCGGCAGTTCCAGCGTGTTCGCGGCGCGGATCTTGGCGATCTCGTCCGGCTTGGCCGGGGCCTGGCCGGTGGCGAACTGGCTGATCTCCTTCTGCAGTTCCTTCATCGAGTCGGCCGTGCGGTCGCTCTGCACCGCCGCGCTGGCCCACCACGGGCGCTGGCCCAGGGTGTTGCGCGCGCCGCTGTAGGAGCCGTACGCCCAGTGCTTGTCCTCGCGCAGGTTCATGTTGAGGCGCGAGCTGAACTGGCCGCCGAGCACGCCGTTGGCGAAGTCGAAATCGATCGTGCCGGCGTCGCCGGTCGGCGGCACCAGCTGGGCGGCATAGACGTTGGACTGGATCGCGCCGGGCTGGTCGATCAGGAACACGCGCGGCTTGGTCGCGTTGGCGACCGTCGGCACGGCGGCCAGCTTCGGCGCGTTCGGCGCCGCCTTCCAGTCGCCCAGGCGGGCTTCCAGCAGCGGCACGATCTGCGCCAGCGTGGTGTCGCCGACGATGGTGATGCGGGCCTGGTCGGGCTGCAGCCAATCGCGGTGGAAGGCGACCAGGTCATCGCGGGTCAGCGAGGCGATCGACGCTTCCGTGCCCGAGCCGGTGAACGGGATGGCGTACGGATGGCCGGCGCCGTACAGCAGCGGCGGCAGCGTGCGCAGCGCAGCGGTCTGCGGGCGCGCCTTCTCCTGCTTGATGCCGGCGATCCAGGTGGCGCGCACGCGCTCGATCTCGCCGGCGTCGAAGGTCGGACGACGCAGCACGTCGGCCAGCAGGTCCAGCGACGGCGCCAGCTTCTCGGTCAACGCGGAGAGGCCGACCGAGGCCGAATCCAGCCCACCGCCGGTGCTCAGCTCGGCACCCAGGGCTTCCTTGCGCGCGGCGAAGGCCAGGGCGCTGTAGTCGCCCGCGCCCTCGTCCATCATCTGCAGGGCGAAGCTCGCGGTGCCCAGCTTCTTGCCCACGTCGGCGGCGTAGCCACCGGGGAATTCGACATTGACCTGCACCACCGGCGTCTCGTGGCGTTCGGCCAGCACTACCTGCATGCCGTTGGACAGCGTGGCGCGCTGCACGGCGGGGAACTTCAGGTCGGGGAAGGTGGTGGTCTTCGGCACGCCGGTGCTGCGGTCGACGTCGGTCTTCACCGTCTTGAACTTCGGGTCGACCTTGGGCGTGGCGGCCGGCGTGGTCGCCGGTGCGGCGAACACGGTCTCCGGCAGCGAAGACGCCGGCGTTTCGCTGGGCTGCACGAGGATGGTGTGCGACGCGCCCGCCAGCCACTTCTTCGCCGCCGCCTGCACCTCGGCCGCGGTGGCGTTGGCGAGGATGTCGAGCTCTTCCTTGTAGCAGTCCGGCGTGCCCTGGTAGACGGCGCACGACGCGAGCACGTCGGACTTGCCGCCGAAGCCGCCGATGCGCTCGATGCCGCGCACGAAGCTTGCGCGGCCGGCCACCTTGGCGCGCTCCAGTTCGTCGGCGGTCGGGCCGCTGGCGATCAGGCGCTTCAGTTCTTCATCCAGCGCCTTTTCCACCTTGGCCGGATCCACGCCTTCCTTCACCGTCGAGACGAGGAAGAAGGTGCCGCTGATCTCGCTGCTCCACTGGTAGGCGCTGGCCTGGTCGGCGATCTTCTCGCCGTGGACCAGGCGGGTGTCGAAGCGCGAGGCCGCGCTGCCGCCCAACACCTGGGCGAACAGGTCCAGCAGCGCCGCGTCCTTCGAGCCCATCTCGGCCACCGCCCAACCGCGGTACAGGCGCACCTGCGGCACGCGGTCCGGAATGGTCTCGCGCGTGTCCTTGGCGTGGGTGGGAATGTTGGTCTTCATGTCGGCCAGCGTGGCGCTGGCGGGGATGTCGCCGAAGTAGCGGGTGACCTTCTGCTTGGCGGTGGCCACGTCGATGTCGCCGGCCAGGACCAGCACGGCGTTGTTCGGGCCGTACCAGCTGCGGAACCAGGTCTTCACGTCGTCGAGCGTGGCGGCGTCGAGGTCGGCCATCGAGCCGATGGTCTGCCAACTGTACGGATGGCCCGCCGGGTACAGCGCCTCGAACATGCGCGCCATGATGCGGCGGCCGTAGGGCTGGTTCTCGCCCTGGCGCTTCTCGTTCTGGACCACGCCGCGCTGCTCGTCCAGGCCCTTCTGGTCGATCGCGCCGAGCAGGTGGCCCATGCGGTCGGACTCCATCCACAGCGCCATGTCGAGCGCGGTGGTCGGCACGTTCTGGAAGTAGTTGGTGCGGTCCTGGTTGGTGGTGCCGTTCTGGTCGGTGGCGCCGACCAGCTCGAACGGGGTGAAGAACTCGCCCGGCTGGTTCTCGCTGCCCTGGAACATCAGGTGCTCGAACAGGTGCGCGAAGCCGGTGCGGCCGGGGGTCTCGTTCTTGCTGCCCACGTGGTACCAGACGTTCACCGCCACGATCGGCGCCTTGCGGTCGGTGTGCACGATGACGCGCAGGCCGTTGGGCAGGGTGAACTCTTCATAGGGGATGACGACGTCAGCACCGGCCGGCTTCGCGTACGTGGGTGCCGGCGCGTAGGCCAGCCCTCCGAGGGCAGCGGACAGGGCGACGGCAAGCAGGGCGGCGCGGGGCCGGCGGGAAACGCGCATCGGACACTCCTTAGTAATACTGAATGGGCAAGCAGAACATTCGATGCTAACCGTCGCCCCGGCTCATTACACTAGGCCACAAGCCATGACGGATGGCCTATGCGGCACCTGCCGCCGGCCCCGCCGTCGGCCCCCGGAGGTGCCATGGACCGCAAGCACTGCCTCGTCACCGGCGCCAACCGCGGGCTGGGCCTGGAGCTCGTCCGCCAGCTGCTGGGCCGGCACTGCCACGTCATCGCCACCTGCCGTCAACCCGGCAAGGCGACCGCGCTGAACACCCTGGCTGGCGACCACCCCGGCCGCCTGCACGTGCTGCCGCTGGACGTCGCCGATCCGCGCAGCCGCGCCGAACTCGTTCGCGAGCTGCCCCTGGTCACCGACGAGGAGCCCCTGCACCTGCTGGTCAACAACGCGGGGATCCTGCGCGGGGGCGAGCGTTTCGGCCAGGTGGCGCCGGCCGATCTCGATGCCAGCTTCCACACCAACGCGTCCGGCCCGTTCCTGCTGACCCAGGCGCTGGCACCGCGGCTGGCCGAGGGCGGCGTGGTCGCGAATATTTCGTCCGAGGTCGGCTCGATCGGCCTGCGCCAGGAATTCCGCACACCGAGCTATGCCATCGGCAAGGCGGCGCAGAACATGGCCACCTCGCTGCTCTCGCAAGCGCTGGCCGCCCAGGGCGTCACGGTCGTGGCGCTGCATCCCGGCTGGGTCCGCACCGACATGGGCGGACAGAACGCGGCGCTGTCGGTGCAGGAGTCCGCCGCGGGCCTGCTGCATGTGATCGACCGGCTCACGCCGGACGACAGCGGGCGCTTCCTGGATTGGCAAGGCGAGCCTTTGCCCTGGTGAAACTGAACGCCGAGCCCGGCGGCGCCGAGGAACTGCAACGGTTCCTACCTAAACGGCATCACAACCAGCACACCCCCACCTGACCGGCCCCCGACCGAAGCGGCGTGTTCGCAGTCACACCACACACCTCCTGGCGTCTTGCTCATGCAGGACGGACACCCGGACGGACACGCAACTCGGACACCGGACAGCGAAGAAACACACTTAAGTTCAATTGGATCAATAACTTGTAGTTGGCACGGTTCCTGCGATCCCTATAACAAGATTCCCGCCGTTCCGAACCAAACCTGACTGAACCCTGAATCAACCCACCGAAACAGAAAGTTTCGCTTGACCGTTCTGTCTAGGTGTACTACCTTACTACCACACCACCCAACAACATCACTACAGAGGCATGACAATGAACGCCAAGAACCTGCTCCCGCTGACCGCCGCCGTCGTCTTCGCGCTGTGCGCCGGCTCCATGGTCATCTCG
Organism: Pseudoxanthomonas sp.; assembly: GCA_047600885.1. Taxonomy (GTDB): domain Bacteria; phylum Pseudomonadota; class Gammaproteobacteria; order Xanthomonadales; family Xanthomonadaceae; genus Pseudoxanthomonas_A. The sequence continues at coordinate 191,849 of JASGKE010000003.1, forward strand.
GCCACCCACGCCGACAACAACCACAACGTCGCCCAGGCGACCACCATCGTCGACCTGCCGACCGTCACCGTTTCGCCGGACGCCGCCGACCTGGCCCACTACAACACCTACAAGAACGCCAAGATCATCGACCTGGCCACCGTCTCCGTGACGCCGGCCGCCGAAGACCTGGCCTACTTCGTCGCCAGCCAGGCGGTGCGCGTGGTCGACATGCCGGTGGTCACCGTGCGTCCGTCGGCGGAAGACATGCAGCAGGTCGCTGCGCAGGCGGGTGTGCTGGCCAGCCAGCTGGCTTCGCGTTGATACGCAGGCAACACGTTCCAATCGCGTAACACGCAAGCCGGCTGCGGCCGGAGTTCCACCGCACCACCTGCCCGCGAGGCCATGCAGCGCCGCGTAGAATGCGCGCCATGACCGACGCCCTGGACCTCGACGTCCTGCTGTACCAGCCGGAAATTCCCCCGAATACCGGCAATGCCATCCGCCTCTGTGCGAATACCGGCGCGCGACTGCACCTGATCGAACCCCTCGGGTTCGCGTTGGAAGACAAGCAGCTCAAGCGCGCCGGTCTGGATTACCACGAATACGCCACGCTGCAGGTCCACGCATCGCTCGACGCGGCCCTGCAGCGCATCCGTCCTGCGCGCCTGTTCGCGCTCAGCACGCGCGGCACCGTGCGTTACGACCAGCCCGACTACCGTCCCGGCGATGCGTTCCTGTTCGGTCCGGAAACGCGCGGCCTGCCGCAGGATGTGCTCGACGGCCTGCCGCCGGAGCAGCGTCTGCGCCTGCCGATGCGGCCGGACAACCGCAGCCTGAATCTCTCCAACACCGTGGCCGTGGTCGTGTTCGAAGTCTGGCGCCAGGCGGGGTTCCCCGGCGGCGCGTGATTGCGCGTAGGCTGGCGCCATGGCCTCCCCGGCACGCCCGCCTTCCGTTTCGCAGTTCGATGTCGCGCGGTTGCTCGACACGGCCACCGTGTCGGTGCGCGACGTGTGCTGTCGCGGCGAATGCCGGCACCGCAGCGAAGAGGAATGCGTCGGCGCCACGCATCTCGTGTTCCCGTATCGCGGCACCTACCTGCGCCATGTCGGCCAGGCCCAGGCCGTGGCCGATGCCAACCACGTGCTGCTGTTCAACGCCGGCGAGGGCTACCAGGTCAGCCATCCGGTCGATGGCGGCGACGCCAATCTGGTCCTGCAACTCGCCGACATCCTGCTCGATGAGCTCGCGTCGGCGCCCTTGCGGCGCAAGAGCGCGACCGTCGCCTTCCGCCACCAGGCGCTGCGCATCGATGCGCGCACCCAGGCGCTCGTCGCGTTGCTGGGCCATGCGTTGCGGCGCGGCACGTGCGAACCGCTCGAAGCCGAGGGCTTGGCGCTGACGCTGGCCTCGCGCAGTCTCGGTGCCCGCACCGCGCATGTGCCGGGCGCGACGCGCGGGCGGCAACGGCTGGTGGACCGGGTCAAGTTGTTGCTCGCGAGCGATCCCGGCCGGCGCTGGACGCTGGCGGAGATCGCGCACGAAGTCGGCGGCTCGCCGGTCTACCTCACCCAGGTCTTCCGCCAGGTCGAAGGGATGCCGCTGTATCGCTATCAACTGCAATTGCGACTCGCGCGTGCATTGGACCTGCTCGCCACCACGCCCGATGTATCCACCCTCGCGCACGACCTGGGTTTCTCCAGCCACAGCCATTTCGCATCCGCATTCCGGCAGGCCTACGGCCGCCCGCCGAGCGCGTTTCGCGCCTCGTAAGCACGCGCGCAAACCGCTAAAGATTCCGACAGCGCTACGCGACGGCGGGTGGTCTCCTGTGGCTGCCCAAGCCCGGGCTGCCTACTGGAACGTGTCATGTCCGAACAAACCTGCGCCGCCTGCGATTACCCGCTGGACGGCAACGCGATCAAGGTGACCCTCGGCGGTCGCACCGTCGAAGTCTGCTGCGAGGAATGCGCGGAGAAATTGCGCGAAGCGAACGACGCCGCGGCCTGAGCCGCGACGCGCTCCTCAGCCGAAGCGCGCCAGCGCGTACGGCGCCAGCGGGATGTCCGTCGCCGCACCCGCCATCAGTTGGTCGAGCAAGCGACCGGTCACCGGTCCCTGGGTCAAGCCCAGGTGGCCGTGGCCGGTCGCGACGAAGATCTCTTCGCCCGGCACGCGGTCGATGATCGGCAGCGAATCCGGCGTGCAGGGCCGGTTGCCGGCCCATTCGGACACCGGATCGCCGGTGATGCCGGGAAACAGCTTGTGCGCTTCCGGAGCGAGCCGGCGGATCAGGTGGTAGTGCGGATCGCGGCCGAGCGCGGTCAGCTCCTTGATGCTGGTCATGCGGATGCCCGCCTGCATCGGCGACACCACCATGTAGCGCTCGGCCCACAGCGTGGGCCGACGCACGACCGCGTCGGCCTGCGGGTACATCAAGTGATAGCCGCGCGCGGGGATCACCGGGATCTTCAGGCCGAACGGCTGCAGCAACGCATTGCTCCACGCGCCGGCCGCCACCACCACGCGGCCGGCGTGTATCGGACCGTGGTCGGTGTCGACCTGGTAGCCGCCGTCGCGACGCGCGATCGCCGATACGCTGGCGGTCAGCGGCACCGCGCCGCGGGCGCTGAGATGGTTGAACAGCCGCCGGCAGAAGTCGCCCGGATCACGCATCGCCAGCGAGTCGCGCTGGAACACCGCGCGCTGGAACCCCTCACCGATTCCCGGCTCGAGCTCGCGCAACTGCGCGGCATCGAGCACGTCGAACGCGACGCCGCGGTCGCGCATCAACCCGCGCTCCCATTCGCCTTTCGCGAACGTCTCTAGCTGGGAGTACACGTGCAGGTAACCGGTGTGCGCGATCAGGTCCTGCGCCTGGATGCGTTCGCCCAGGTCGAGCCAGGCCGCGCGCGAGGCACGGTTGATCGCGCTCAGCGCATCGATGATCGGTAGCACGTGCTGCATCCGACCCTGGGCGAGGAACTGCAGCAGCCAGCGCGCGTAGGACGGGCTGACAGCCCCAATCGAGCTTCAGGGGCGCCAGCGGATTGGCCAGCATGCGCAGCGCCTTGACCACGATACCCGGCGTCGATTGCGGCATCACGTTGCCGACCGAGATCGAACCCGCGTTGCCGAACGAGGTCTCGCCGGCCGGTCCCTTCGGATCGATCAGCATGCAGGACAAACCGCGATCGAGCAGGTGGTGGGCCGTCGACAGGCCGACGATGCCACTGCCGATCACCGCGACATCGGTGGTCCGCGGCGGCCGGGAGGAGGGGGAGGAGGTCATTGGATCGGGACGTCGTACGCGGTCTGGGGGGAAGGTTCGGGCCGGAAGGTGAAGTGCCACCATTCCATCGGGTAATTATGGAACCCGTGCCGCGCCATCGCGGCGACCAGGCGCGCACGGTTGGCCTTCTGCTCAGGCAGCAGGTCGGCGTGCGCGGTGTTCGCGCGCGGGTCGAAGAAGTCGAACGGCGTGCCCATGTCCAGGTCGACGCACGTCCCGCCCTCGCAGCGCGTGAGGGTAAGGTCGAGCGTGGCGCCGCGGCTGTGGCCGGAGGTCTCGGCGATGTAGCCATCGAGCAGCGTCGCCTTCTCGAGGCTGGGGTAATACATGGCCTTGGTCCGCTGATCGCCGGTATCGCGCGCCCAGGCGACGAAATGCTTCACCGACCGCACCGGCCGGTAGCAATCGAACAGCTTCAGGGACAGGCCCTCGCGCTGGACCTCGGCCTGCACGCGCGCCAGCGCCCGCGCGACCGGCGCCAGCAGCAGGCAGGTGTTCGCGCCGTAACCCGGCACGCGTGCGCCGGTGAAATTCTGGGTGCCGGCATAGCGCATCTCGCGCTGCAGGCCTCGCGCCAGCGTCACGACATCCACCAGGCCGGCAGCGGCCGCGTCCTTCGCCGGCGACACCACGACCTTCACCGCGGGCGCGGCGTCGCAGGCCGCCACGCGGGTAAAGGCAAGGTCCTGGTAGTCGTAGCTGAAATCCGCATCGGGATCGACGTGCGACAGCGTCAACGTGGTCGCACCGCCGTCGGTGGCGAAATGCAGCCAGGGTTCGGCGTCGACGCTGTCGTCGTCCCAGTCGACCAGCCAGCGCGTGTCCACCCGCATCACCGTGCCGGTGAGCATCGGCGAACGCGCGGAGGCGAAACGCACGCGATCGCCCTGCGCACAGACCGTCACCTCGCCGAACCACGCATCGCGATAGCGACCCGTCAACATCGCCAATGCGTTCGTCGGCGCCGGCGTGCGATGGCCGGTATCGGCCTTGGGTTTGGCCGCACGCTCGCCCGCGCGCTCTTCGTCCAGCAATGCCGCGTAGTGCGCCACGGTGTGCGCCTGGTCCGGCAGAGTGATCTGCTTGATCAACACTTCACCCAGCGCGGTGCGTGCGGCTTCGCCTTCGCCGTTGATGAGGATGACAATGCCGGTGCGCTGGTCGGGCAGCAGGATCACGGAGGAATACATGCCGGCCAGGGTGCCGGTGTGCGCGACTTTCCAGGCGCCGTCCACGTCCGACAGCCGCCAGCCATAGCCGTAGGCGGAGACGTGGCTGTTGTCCCACGCGCGCATCCGCGCGCTGACGGGCATCGGCATGTGCGCGGTCCACACCGCCTTTCGTTGGGCCGGCGACAGCCAGGCCGGCGTCGCGTCCGGCGAGAGCCACATCCCAACCCAGGTCAGCATGTCGTTGAGGCTGCAGCGGATGCCACCCGCCGCCATCGAGGCGATGTCCGGCACCACCTCGCCGTCTTCGCGGATCACGCGGTTGCCTTCGGGCGTGCCCATGTGGGGCTGCGCCACGTTGCCGACCTTCGCGCGGTTCCATTCGCCGACCTGACAGCGGTCCATGCCCAGCGGCGCGAACACCTCGCGCTTGACTAGCGTTTCGTAGGGCGCGCCACCGGCCGCCGCGGCGACTTCGCCGGCGACCACGTAGAGCAGATTGTCGTAGGCGTAGTTGGCACGGAAGCTGTGCGTCGGCTTCAGGTGCTGCAGGCCGGCGATGATGTCGGCACGGGTGAACGCGTTCGGCTCCGGCCACAGCATCAGGTCGCCCGCGCCGAGGCCGAGGCCGCTGTTGTGGATCAGCAAATCCCGCACCTGCATCTGCTGCGTGACCCAGGGGTCGTGCATGCGGAACTGCGGCAGGTGTTTCGTCACCGGATCGTCCCACTTCAGCTTGCCGGCATCGACCAAGCGCGCCAGCACGCCCGCCGTCATCGCCTTGCTGTTGGAGGCGATCTTGAACAATGTGTCGGCATCGATCTTGTCGCCGCTGCCGGCGACACGTTCGCCTGCGGTGCGCAGGTAGACCACCTGCCCGTCGCGCACCACACCGACCGCCAGGCCGGGGAGCTTGTAACGTTCGAACGTGGCGTCGAAGGCGGCATCGCGTTCGGCACGCAGGGAGGCGGGTTCAGCCGCCCCCGCCACGCCGGCGATGGCGGCCATCACGCACGCCAGCACGACGCGCCACCGTCCACGGAGGCGCGCCTGGGGGGTCGGTTCAAACCATCGCACGCGTGTTCCTTCCTGCCTCTGGCCATCGGGGCATGCGATGCCCCACGACGCGCACGGGCGGCATCGCCGCCCGTGCCATGACACCTTCACCTGCTCAGCGGAACTTGTATTCCATCAGCAGGCTGTAGGCGCGACCCCGCGGATCGGCGATGCGGGTTTCCCACGCCGCGCCGGCGGCGAAGTCGTTCTGGTGGGCGGTGAACGGCGGATCTTCGTTGAACAGGTTCTTGACGCCGAAGGTCAGCTTCATCCGCTCGATGCCGGAGTACACCAGGCTGTAGTTGTAGGTGGTGTAGTTGGAAACGCGCGGGTTCCAGTTCTCCGGGACATACGTGTTGTTGCGCACGCTCACCGGCAGCTCGTCGTTGTAACCGTCGCGGTAGATCTGGCTGAGGTTGTGCGACCAGTCGCCCTTCTGCCAGGTGAAAGTCAGCGTGTGCTTCCACTTGATCGGCAGGTTGTAGTAGCGGACGTAATCACCGACCAGATTGTCCGTGTAGGGCAGCGTTTCCAGCGCCTTCGTCTTGAAGGTGTTGATGTAGCTGCCGTTGAGGTTCAGGCGGAAGGTGCCGCCAGCCAGATCGCCCATGACGTTGCCGTCGATCTCGATGCCGCGCATCAGGCTGCCGCCCGAGTTGACGTAGCGGCGGTCGATCGCCACCACTTCACCGCTGGGGTCGCGGATCCAGTTGGCGGCGAACACGTCGTAGTACTGGATCAGGATGTCGCGTGGGGCGGAACGGATGGTGTTCTCGCGCTCGATCTCCCACCAGTCGACGCTGACGTTCAGCCAGTCGACCGGCGCCAGCACCACGCCGAAACTCTTCTGCGTGGACTCTTCCGGCTTCAGGTCTTCCTTGCCGCCGAACAGTTCGACCGGACGGATCGATTCGCACCCGGCGACCGCCGGATTGGCGATGCCGCTCGGGCAGGTGGCCGGGTCCGCCAAGTCCAAGCCGGTGTACTGCGTCTCGGTGACGCCATTGAACAGCTGGTTGAACGACGGCACCTTGAAGCCGGTGCTGTAGGCGCCGCGCAGCGCCACGCCTTCCAGCGGCTCGAACTTGAACGAGACCTTCGGGTTGGTCGTGCTGCCGAAGCCGTCGTACTCGTCGTAACGACCCGCCACGGTGATGTCGAGGTTGTCGAGCAGCGGCAGGTAGACCTCCGCATAGACCGCCTTTATATCGCGGCTGACGTCATTGAGAATGTTGGACTCATCGAACGGCGCATTGAAGATCGGGCGCTTGTCCACGCGCGAATCGCCGTCGAACTTGAACTCTTCGCGGCGCAGGTCAATGCCGGTCGCCGCCAGCACTTCGCCACCCGGCAGCGAGAAGCCCAGGCTGCCGGAGAACGTCGCATCCAACGTGGTCAAGATTGACTCGCCGCCGTACAGCATGACGCCGGCGGCGGACGCTGCATCAAGCGCAGACATCGCCGCGGCGCTCTGTTCCTGGCCCGGCAGCAGGAACGGATTCAGCAGACCGCTGCCCAGGACGGTACGCAGCGCGTCGGTGTAGTGGTAACCGCTGCCCAGCGTGGATTCGGACTTGCTCGAGGCGCGCGACAGGCCCACGTTGTAGTCCCACTTGCTGCCCAGCGAGCCTTCGAACGCCGCGAGGAAGCGATAGGACTTGGTGGTCGTCTCGATCTGGCGCGGACCGCAGGCGATACAGCGCCAGCGGTAAGCGATCGGTGCGTTGTAGCTGAGATTGCCCGCGCCGAAGTACGCCGCCAGCGCGTTGTAGACCATGTCGTACGTGGCCTGCGTGGTCGCATTGAGCGGGTACCACGTGCTCGGGCCCAGCGCGGTCGTCGCCGTCGACGTACTGGAGGAGATCTGGTTCGGCTCGAACGTCTTCTCCACGTCGACCTGCGAGCCCACCAGTTCCACGTAGGCCTGGTGGTTGTCGCTGATCTTGAAGGTGGCGCGACCGATGAAGTCGACGCTCTCCTGCGGCTGCTGGATGATCGCGGCGGCCGGATAGTCCCAGGCGCAGGCGTAGCGCGAGGCCGCGCTGCTCCAGAGGCGATGGTCGTACGGCCCCATCATGTCGCCACCGCTCTCGCAGCCCGCCGCGCCCGGCAGATCGAGGATATTGATCGCGGTCTGGCGGACAGCGGGATCCGCCGGGTCGAGCTGGCCGTTGCGGAGCAGGCTGGTGGCGCCCACGCCGGTGCTGCCCAGGCTGAAGACCGTGGCGAACGGCGTGCCGCGCGTATCCGGCGACAGGCCGCGGTCGGCCTGGAAGGTGTTGGAGAAGTCGCGGTCGGTACCGCGCAGGATCTCGTTCTTCTTGTAGGTGACCGTGCCGAAGACATTCCAGCGGTCGTTATCCAGGTCGCCCCAGCCGCCCAGCAGGTTGGCGCGGAAGATGTTGCCGCCGCCGTCCTCGGTGACATCCACGAAGGTGGACGCTTCCAGGCCGGTGTAATCGGACTTGGTGATGAAGTTGATGACGCCGCCGATGGCGTCGGTGCCGTACACCGCCGACGCGCCGTCGCGCAGCACTTCGACGCGGTCCAGTGCGGCGAAGGGAATCGAATTCAAGTCCACCGCGCGGCCCTTGAGGCCGTGAGTGGCGACGCGGCGCCCGTTCAGCAGCACCAGCGTCGCGTCGGCGCCCTGGCCGCGCAGGTTGGCGCCGGACACGCCGTTGTTGCCGCGCTGCTCTTCACTGACGATGCCGCCGTTGCTGGCGAGGTTGTCCGAGCTGTTGCCCGCGATATTGAGGAACATCAGCAGCTGTTCGGCCGAGGAGATGCCGAGTTCATCGATGCGCTCCTTCTGCAGCACCGTGACCGGCAGCTGGGCTTCCACCTCGGTGCGCTTGATGCGCGAACCGGTGACGGTGACGGTGTCCAGCGTGCGTGCGCTGCTCCCGCTGGCGGGCGCCGCGTCCTGCGCGAGGCTGACGCCCGGAATGGCCAGGCCCAGCACGATGGCGGCGGCGAGATGGCTCGGCTTGAGCGGGAGGGATCGAGCGGGCATGCGGAATCTCCTGGATGAAAGAACGCTGCTATGTGCGGCCAGGACGATGTGCTGCGCGGCGCGGCGCGAGTCGCTCGATGGGTCTTCCTTCGCGGCCTCGCCGCCCGGACGCGGACGCGCCTCGGGCGCGTGCGCCGCGGGAGCTTCCGGATTCCCCATTCGTGCCAACCGACGCGCCCCATCCCGGGCGCGCAACGCGGAACATCGCTGACGAACTGGTTGTTGCGCCGGCACCCCGCCGGTTGGTGCGCCACCGGAACGGACATCACATCCGGTGGAAAAACCCCTGTACTTCGATGTAGCACGCCATGTGCGGCGAGTCAATAAATTATTCCTTGTGTTAGAAGAAATCGACTTGAATATTCCGACTCAAGGCGTTGCTGGCGGAGGACTTTCCGGCGCCGTGGTGCGCGTCAGCGCGTACAGGATGCGCAGGTCTTCCGCGTCCAGTTCCGCGCCCTCCATGCCACGGAAGCGGTGGTGGAATGCGCGCACCGTGTCGCCGCGGTTGTCGACGGCATAACCGATCGCCTGCAGGGCCAGCCAGGGATCGAATCCGGCCGGCGGTTCACCCGCATCGGCCGCCGGCCACAGGCCGAACCCGGCCTCGTGCAGGCGCTTCCACGGAAACAGCGGGCCGGGATCGATCTTGCGCGTGGGCGCCAGGTCCGAATGGCCGATGATCTGGGTCGGCGGAATGCGCAGGCGCGCGGTCAGATCGCGCAGCAGCACGATCAGGCTATCGATCTGCGCGTCTGGATACGCAGTCTTGCCGTTGTTGTCGATCTCGATGCCGATCGAGGCGTTGTTGACGTCGGTGATCGCGCCCCAACTGCCGGCGCCTGCATGCCACGCACGCTGCCCATCCTTCACCAGCTGGTAGATCGTGCCATCCTTGCCGATCAGGTAGTGCGAGCTGACGCGTCCGCCTCTGTTGCGGCTGCGCAATGTATCCAGCGATTGCTCGACGGATTCCTGTTCCGTGTAATGCAACACGATGACTACCGGGCGACGGTCGTCGAAGTTCTTCGACGGCACCCAGGTGGCGAGCGGGTTGCGCGGCGCGGAATGCGCACAGGCGCCGAGCAGCAGGACCAGCGCGGCCAGGCATAGCGACCGCGATGCGGGCGGGACGGATAGCGTCATGGGGACATCTCCAGGATCACGCAGGCATAGCAATAGCACGGATCGCCCGACGGCACGGCGACGCTCCGGACAAAGAAAGGCCTGCCGCGAACGGCAGGCCACGGGAGAGACACACATCCGACCGCATGCTCTGTGCAGTCAGAAGTTCCACGTCACCACGAGTTGCGTGTAGCGCGGCGACTGCCATACCGTCCCCTGACCGAAATGCGGCATCGCGGTTCCGGGTGTGCTTTCGTAACGGGAATGCACGTTGATGACCGTCTGTCGATTGAGCAGGTTGTACACGGAGAGCCGCGCCTTGAGGTCGATACCTTCCACTGGCAACGTCCAAGTCACGTTGGCGCCCAGGTCGTAGACCCAAGGCATGCGGCCGAATGCACCGCGTTCTGAGTACACCAGCTCACGTGTCGCCCAATTGGAGCAATTGGCCACGCAGAGCCACCCCGACCCACCACCACTGAACTCGCCGGGGCCACCTGCGGCGCGATTGTCGTTGGGCCAGACCACGCCGTAAGCCGTGATGGGACCGCCCGAACGGGCGGAGAACGTGCTGCCGAATGACCACTGCTCGCTGAGTTTGTAGCTACCCCGCAACTTGATCTGATGCCGGGAATCGTTGAACAGCACGCCATAGCGTTCGTTGACGGCCGGATGATCGTAGTACTGCACCAGATTGGTATCGGCATAGCCGGTGTCCGAGTTCACCGGGCCTTCCATGTTGCCTTCGGACTTGGACCAGAGATAGCTGGCGTTGAATGCCCACTTGTCGTCCCAAGCGCGGTCCAACTGGAATTCGACGGCCTTGTAGGTGCGCTTCGGCTTCTTGTAGCCCATGATCGCGCCGCTACCGGACGCGATGTAACCATCCTGGGAGGAATCGAACGTCACCCAGTCGCTGGTGGTAGGGCACCACAAGGTGGTCGTCTCCCCGGGGTTCATGATCGGCCAGTCGCCTGAGTACCAAGGACAGCCTTCAACATGGTTGATGCGCACGTCTTCGACCGCCCGCGTCATCCGGCGATACGTGGCGTTGACACCATACGACCAGGCTTGGTTGATGGCCTGCTGGAAACCGAGGATGAACTCGTCCTGGAACACCATTTTCAGGTCTTTCGCGACGGCGGTCCGGAAGTCTTCCGGCGCCGGCACGTTGTTGGAGGTGTTCACCGGACCGATCTGCTGGCCGAGGATGGGCAACAGATAGGTCCCGGCGACTGGATGCTCCATCTGGGTCCAGCCATCGAGCACATAGTAGGTGTGCTCATCGGTGCTGCCAGCGAAGTAGTCCGCAAGCTTGTTGGTCAGGGGCAGGTAGTAGCGGCCCGCATTGCCGAAGAACTTGGTCGAACCATCGCCCTTCATGTCCCAGCTGAAGCCGACGCGCGGGGCGATCATGTCCGAGAAGTCCGCCTTCGCGAACGTCACGCCCGATGCGTACTTGTTGTGAAACTTGTCGGCGCGCAAGCCCAGGTTCAACAACAGGTTGGGCGTTACGCTCCAGTTGTCTTCGATATACAACGCCTGTGCCTCCGTCGTGACGGGCGTGCCGGTGATGTAACGGCGCGCATCGACGATCGCAGTAGTGCCTGCGGGAACTATCGTGCCGTTCAGCGTGCTCCCTCCGTTCTGCGCCTGTACCTGATAGCTGACGCCATCATTCGGGTAGCGCACCGCGCTGTTGGAGTCCATCACTTCCTGGTCCACACCGAAGCGCAACAAGTGATCGCCGAGCGTCCATTCGAAGTCGAGACGCGCGGCCTCGCGCCTGTCCTCGCGGTCGCTGATGCCGACGTCGGTGGGGTGGCAACCTTCGAACACCGTTTCCTGGCCGAACCGGCTGGTGTAGCTTCCCGATCGCGTCACGATGCTGCAGTCCGGATCCTGGTTGCTGCTGTTGGACGCGCTGCGTTCGTTCACGCCGTACATCGCCTTGGCCGTGAAGTTGTCGCCGAAATGGCCGGTGTAGGTGAGCGACCAGTTGTCGCCGCCGGATCCCGAGACGCTGTCGCCCTTTAGCCTATCCTTCGTACCTGTGTTCCACGTGTACTGGTAGATGTCGGTCGTCGATTCGCTCTTGTCGGAGAAGGCCAGCAACTCGAGCGAATGGTCGTCGTTGATCCGCCAGTCGAGCTTGGCGCCCCAGAAGTCGTTGTCGCCCTGCGTGATGAAGGCAGCATTGCTGTCGTAGTCCTGCGGCTGGCTATCGCGCTTCTCGTACATGGCGAAGAAGAACAGCCTGTCCTGCACGATGGCGCCGGATGCCCAGACGTTCGCCTTGTAGAATGCGCTGGTATCGCGGCTGGTGCGGTTGCGCTCGTCCAGGGTACCGTCGCGATGGAAGTGATCTTCCTTCGATGCTTCCCAGGCGGATGGCTCCAGGGTCACTTCCGCGCCAGCGCGGAACTCGTTGCTGCCCGAGCGGGTCACGGCATTGATGACGCCGCCCGTGCTGCGTCCGAACTCGGCCGAGTACCCGCCGGTCTTGACCTGGAATTCCTCGTAGAAGCCGAAAGGTACCGAGGAGAAGCCCTGGCGACGGTACGGATCGGTGACGTTGAGGCCGTTGATGTAGACGGCGTTTTCCGCGACGGATGAGCCACCGAATGAAAGACCTCCGAACGTGGCGCCCGAGTTGATCACGCCAGGCGCCAACAATGCGACGGAACTGAGGCTCTGGTCGACGGGCAGCCTCGACAGCTCCTGCCGGTTGATGTTGGTCGCCGACTCCGTCGAACGCACGTCCACGCGGTTGATCACGCGCGAGCCGACCACCTGCACCGCATTGAGGTTCACCACACCGCCGTCGCTGCCCAGGTTCACCGTGGTGGTGCCGCCGAGCGCCACGTTGACGGCCACGGCCTGGCCCACGTCTTCGCCGGCGCGCTTGACCTGCAACTGGTAGTCACCCACCGGCAGTTGGCTCAGGCGGTAGCCGCCGTCGCCACCGACCGTCACCGAGCGCGTCGCGCCCGTGGCGGTGTTGGTGATCGTGATCTGGTCGCCCGCGCTCGCGCGACCCGCGACCGCACCGGTCGCGCTCTGCGCCATCGCCAGCGGTGCCATCGACGCCAGGCAGGCACCGAGCGCCATGCCCAGTGCCGCCTTCTTCAGAACCTTGCCTTTCATCCCCGCTCTCTCCTGCTAAAGATGGTGGTGAATCGTGTGGTGGTGTGTGTGGTCAGCCGCGCCCGTCCCGGGGCAGCACGGTCCATTCGAACTGGTAATCCCATTGGTCGAAGTAGAGGTTCCCGCCCCTCCACTCCACTTCGCCGCGCTGCAGGTCCACCGTCTCGGAGCGTTCGTGCTGCTTGGCGGGGATGAAGTCGCGCGCGTAGTCGTCGTTGAAGGCGACGCGGTAGGCGTCCAGCCCGCCGAGGTAGAACCACTGCAGCGCCGGATCATCCGAGGCCAGCTGGCCGGTGGTCACGTCCATCGGCACCCAGCCGTAGGGCGCCAGGTACAGCGCACCCCAGTCGTGCATGGTGTCGTGGCCTTCGACGTCCTCCGAGTACGCCCAACCCGACTGCCAGCGCGCGGGGATCCCGTTCATCCGCAGCAGCGTGATCAGCAGCAGCGTCTGCTGCCCGCAATCGGCGTGGCCGGCACGGAAGGCGTAGTCGCTGATGTTGGTGATCGTGGAGTACTCGCGTGCGCCCGCCCACGGGATGCGGTCCACCGCCGCGAACAGCTTCTGCGCGATGCGGTAGGGATTCGTCTCATCGCCCACGACCTGCGCGCTGAAGCGGCGCAGGTCGTCGTTGAAGACCACGTGCGGCGTGCGCTCGGCGACGAAGGGCGCGAGCGCCGGCGTGATCGTGGCCGGCACCACGCGATCCGGATCGATCGCGACGTGGCGCGCATGCACGGTGACTTCATAGGTCAGCGAGAACGTCGTCGGCTGGCCCGCGACCGCGGGTTGCTCGAGGTAGGCGGTACGTTGCAGCGCGCGCTCGGGCGCGACCTGCGGGCGCGCCGGCTGGCTGTCGACCAGCGCGATGGCTTCCTGCTGGCCGGCGATGGCGCGCGGATACGGGATCCATGCGCGCACCGTTTCGCCCGCGGGCACGGCATCGGGCTTCACCGCGATGCGATGGGTGATGCGGACGCGGCGCGGCAGCGCGCTGGTGGACGCCGTCGCCTTCGCCACCTGCAGCACGTCGCGGTGATGGCGGTGCAGCGTTTCGTACGGGCCTTGCGCGAACGGGCGCACCGGCGGCGCACGGCGCGCGGCGGCCTCCGGACTGAGACGGAAGAGGTTGGAGACGGACCGGTTGAAGTAGCGGGGCTCGCCATCGATATCCAGGCGCTCGATCAGCCCGGCGGCGTCCCAGCGCTGGAACTCGTCCTCGCGCAGGTCGGGCACCTGGCTGCGGACGCGGGCGCGCGCCGCGGCCCCGTCCAGGTTGAAGTCCAGGCGGATCCGACGCATGCGTTCGCGCTGGAACTGCAGGGCCTGCTGGTCGGCGGTGCGGGTGCCGCGGGCGGCGAGGGCCCGGCGGATGGCGGTCTCGGCTTCGAGGAAGCGGCCCTGGTCGATGTCGGAGACGATGGCGGCGAGCGGATCGCCGGCCACGGCCAGGCCCGGTGCCAGGAGTACCATCGGCCACCCGCCCAGGCACAGCCACGCGGCCAGCCGACGCTGCCGGCGCCTGCCCCGTACTGCAACCGTGTGCTGGCAAACGCTGGCATCCACGTCGAACAATCCCCAGGCCGACCGGTCACGGTTGTGTAACACGGCCTGAACATCAGGGTCAATAATTTATTCTTGATTTTTATTTTGGAAGAAATAAATATTCTTGCAGAACCCGCCCCGGCATGGCGTGATGTGCACGGGTGGACCTGGGCCACGAGGAAGGGGAGCGGATGAACCGAGTGATGCAGCACCGGCCAGCCCGGCGGCCGGCCCGCCTTGGGCACCCTGTCCGCGCCCGGTCCGGCGCGTCCCTGCTGCTGGCCGCCTGGTTGCTGGCCGCGCTGCCCGCCTTCGCGCGCCCCGCCGACCTGCCCCGGCCGGCGCATGCCGTCATCGGCGTCGAAGACCGCCACCTGCAGGCGACGTACTGGATCGACAAGCTGGCGCAGCCGCAGCACGCGATCCTCGACGCGGCCGGGGTCGCCGCGCAGAACCGGCAGATGGTCCAGGCCGACCGTCACGTTTACGACCTCGATGCCCTGCCCACCACGCTTACCGGCGACCAGGTCCGCGGATGGCTGGTGCCGCTGTCGGCGCCGCCCACCCGCACGCTGTACGACGTGCAGGGCCGCGAAGTCTCGAAAGCCCAGCTCGCGTCCTTCGCCGACAACGCCGCCGTCGCGCGGGTCGCCGACACCGCGCCGGCCCGCTACGGCCTGGTCGTGCACCGCGCCGACCTGCGCACCTTCCCTACCCGCGAGCGCGTCTTCAGCAGCCGCGACGACACCGACATCGACCGCTTCCAGGAGAGCGCGCTGTTCCCTGGCACGCCCGTGGTCATCGCGCACACCAGCGCCGACGGCGATTGGTACTTCGTGGTCAGCCCGCTGTACGCGGCGTGGATTGAAAAGCGGTTCGTGGGCGAAGGCGCGCGCGACACCGTGCTCGGCTACGGCCGCGGCGGCCCCGCGCTGGTGGTGACCGGCGCCACCGCCCGCACGGTCTACAACCCGGAAGAACCCGGCCTGTCCGAACTGCAGCTGGACATGGGCGTGCGCGTGCCGTTGCAGGCCGACTGGCCGGCCAACGCGCCGGTGAATGGCCAGCATCCCTACACCGCCTACGTGGTGCAGCTGCCGGTGCGCCGCGACGACGGCAGCCTGGCCCTGCTGCCCGCCCTGCTGCCGCGCACGGCCGACGTGGCCCCCGACTACCTGCCGCTGACCCCGGCCAACGTGCTGCGCCAGGGCTTCAAGTTCCTCGGCGAGCGCTACGGCTGGGGCCACAGCTACAACAGCCGCGACTGCAGCGGCTTCGTGTCCGAGGTCTACCGCAGCATGGGCATCACCCTGCCGCGCAACACCAGCGCCCAGGCCGTGAGCCCGGCGCTGGAACGCGTGGGCTTCGACGCCTCGACCCCCCACGAACAGCGCCTGGCCGTGCTGCGCACCCTGCAGGTGGGGGACTTGGTCTATATCCCCGGCCACGTGATGATGGTGATCGGCCACGACAACGGCACCACCTACACGATCCATGACACCACCGGCATCACCTACCGCGGCCCCGACGGCACGCCCGTGCGCGCCCGGCTCAATTCCGTCGCCGTCACCCCGCTGGAGCCGTTGATGTTCAACAGCGAACAGCCCACGGTCGACCGCATCACCGCCATCCAGAGAATCCGTCCCCAAGGGGCTCCATGAAGATCACCGACATCCGGTTCGGCATGCTGCGCGTGCCGCTGAAGACGCCGTTCAAGACCGCGCTGCGCACCGTCGACACGGTGGAGGACATCGTGGTGATCGTGCACACCGACACCGGCCACATCGGCTACGGCGAGGCGCCGGCCACGGCCGTCATCACCGGCGACACCCACGGCTCGATCATCGAGGCGATCGGCAAGTTCATCCGCCCGCGCCTGATCGGCCAGGACGTGGCCAACCTCAACCGCATCACCGACCTCATCCAGACCGCGCTGGAGCGCAACACCAGCGCCAAGGCCGCGGTGGAGATCGCGGTGTACGACCTGTGGGCGCAGCTCTACGACGCGCCGCTGTACAAGATGCTGGGCGGCGGCGACCCGGTGATCACCACCGACATCACCATCAGCGTGGACTACATCGACAAGATGGTGGCCGATTCGATCAGCGCGGTGGAGCGCGGCTTCGAGTCGCTGAAGATCAAGGTGGGCAAGGACATCGGCCTGGACATCGAGCGCGTCAAGGCGATCTATTCGGCGGTGGAAGGCCGCGCGCTGCTGCGCCTGGATGCCAACCAGGGCTGGACCGCGAAGCAGGCCGTGTTCGCGATGCAGAACCTGGAAGACGCCGGCGTCGTGCTGGAACTGCTGGAGCAGCCGGTGAAGGCGCGCGACCTGGACGGCCTGAAGTACGTCACCGACCGCGTGCACACGCCGGTGATGGCCGATGAGAGCGTGTTCGGCCCCACCGAGGTGATCGACCTGATCAAGATGCGCGCGGCCGACATCATCAACATCAAGCTGATGAAGACCGGCGGCATCTCCAACGCCATCCGGATCGCCGACATCGCTTCGCTGTACGGCGTGGAATGCATGATCGGCTGCATGATCGAGGCCGGCGTCAGCGTCGCCGCGGCCGTGCACGTGGCGGCGGCGAAGGCCAACGTGATCACCAAGATCGACCTGGACGGCCCGTCGCTGGGCCAGTTCAACCCGGTCGAGGGCGGCGTGATCTTCAACGAGTCGGAAATCACGATCACCGACGCGCCGGGCCTCGGCATCCGCGAAATCCGCGGCCTCGAACTGCTGCCGGGGTGACGGCGGCCGCCGGCCGCCGTTGTCAGGCACACCCCGCCGCCTTCACACTGCCGCCATGACCACGCCCCTGGTGAAGATCCGTTCCGAACGCGACCAGATGTCGGCCATCGAGCGCCGCATCGCCGACTTCATCCTGGACAACGCGCACCTGCTGCGCGACTACTCTTCGCAGCAGTTGGCCAGCGCCCTGGGCATCAGCCAGTCCAGTGTGGTGAAGTTCGCGCAGAAGTTCGGCTTCAAGGGTTACCCCGATCTCAAGTACTCCATCGGCGAGACCATCGCGCGCAACGGCAACGGCCAGGCCGCGCTGCCGATCGCCACGCAGGACGACGCCGGCGACGCCTACCTGCGCCTGCAAGAGGGACTGCGGCTGAGCAAGGCCGCCGCCGAAGAGGAAACCCGCGCGCTCAACCCGCGCGCGCAGGTGGAAGCCATCGTCGGCCTGCTCGACGGTGCCGAGAAGGTATTCGTCTGCGGCCTGGGCGACGACGGCCTGTTCGCGCGCGAGTTCGCGGTGCGGCTGTCGCTGCTGGGCCTGCTGACGGTGCCGCACGCCGACCCCATCCTGATGATGGCCAACCTGTCGGCGGCGCGTCCGGGCGACGTGCTGCTGGTGTTCTCCGAGTTCGGCAAGCTGCCCGAACTCTCGCAGGTCAGCCGCCAGTTCCAGGCCTGCGAAGGCAAGGTCATCTCGATCACCCGCCACACCGCCAACCCGCTGCGCGCGCATGCCGACGCGGCGCTGGTGGTGTCCGCGCACGACCCCGAGCCGCACGTCGAACAGCTGCTGTACCGCTCGTCCCTGCAGTCGTTGCTGGATTTCCTGTTCGTGCTGCTGTGCCAGAACCCCGGCCGCCACCGCCAGCTCGCCATCAATCTCGAACGCATCCATCACCTGCTGGAGTCGTGATGCCCGTCCTGCCCCGCGTGTTCCGCCTCGTTCTGCTCGTCGCCTTGCTGGTCTCCTGCGTCAGCGCCTGCGCCACCCCGGCGACCCCGCCGGCCCCGTTGCCGTGGCGCGATGCGCGCCAGCTGGTGCTGGTCCTGACCGACGGCTGGGACGCGACGCAGGGCACGCTGCAGCGCTTCGAATGGAAGGACAACCAGTGGCGCGCCGCGGGCGATGCCGCCCCGATCTCGGTCGGCCGCAACGGCGCCGCCTGGGGCCTGGGCCTGCATCCGGCGCAGGGCGACGGCCCGCGCAAGCAGGAAGGCGATGGCCGCGCGCCGGCCGGCGTGTTCACCCTGGGCGAGGCGTTCGGCTACGCGGCGAAGGGCGAGACTGCGCTGCCTTATCGCGCGATGCAGGCCACCAGCTACTGCATCGACGTGCCGGATTCGCCGCTGTACAACCGCATCATCGACACGCGCGAGACCGGTGAAGCCGCCGCGAAGGGCTCCACCGAACCGATGCGCCTGGACCTGCACAACAATGGCGACCCGCGTTACCGCGAAGGCCTGGTGATCGGCCACAACGCCACCGCCACGCCGCGCGGCGGCAGCTGCATCTTCGCGCACCTGTGGCGTACGCCCGGCGAAGCGACCGCCGGTTGCACCGCGATGGCGGCCGAGACGATGGACGCCCTGTTCGCTTGGCTGCAGCCCGCCGAGCGGCCAGTGTTCGTTCTGTTGCCGCGCGCGGAGTACGCACGCCTGGCGCGCGACTGGCAGCTGCCGGAGACCGCACGATGAAGTGGCCCGGCGCCACCGCGCGCGTCCTGATCGGCCTGGCGGCCGGTGCCCTCGCCGGCCTCTCGCTGGCGCACTGGTGGCCCGCCTCCGCCGGCACCGCCGTCGCGATCGCTCAGCCGATCGGCAAGCTGTGGCTCAGTGGCTTGCAGATGACCGTCGTGCCGCTGGTGCTGTCGCTGGTGATCCTCGGCGTGGCCACCGCGAGCGATGCCGCCGCCTCCGGCCGTGTGGCGCGGCGCGCGATGGTGGTGTTCATCGCCGTGCTGTCGCTGTTCGCCGCGTATGCGGCCATCGTCGCCCCGCTGGTGCTGTCGGCGGTGCCGCCGAGCCCGGCACTGACCGCGACGCTGCACGGCACGTTGCCCACCGCCGGCGCGATCGAAACGCCAGGCTTGGCGCAGTGGATCGGCGCCATCGTGCCGAGCAACGCGATCATGGCGGCGGCGCAGGGCGCCATGCTGCCGGTGGTCGTGTTCGCGCTGTTCTTCGGCTTCGCGCTGACCCGCGTGGATGCGGACCGCCGTGCGCAGATCATCACCTTCTGCCACGGCATCGCCGACACGATGATCGTCATCGTGCGCTGGATGCTGGTAGCCGCGCCGATCGGCGTGTTCGCCCTGGTGCTGGCGGTTTGCGCGCAAGCCGGCATCGGCGTGATCGGCGCGCTGGCCGGCTACATCGCCCTGCAGTGCGGCATGTACCTCGGCGCCACGCTGATCTGCTACCTGCTTGTGGCGGTATTCGCGCGGCAGTCGCCGCTGGCGTTCGCCAAGGCGATCCTGCCGGCGCAGGTGGTGGCGGCCAGCACGCAGTCGTCGCTGGCCTCGCTGCCGGCGATGGTCGAAACCGCGCGCTTCCGCCTCGGCCATCCGCGTGCGGTGGCGGCGCTGGTGTTGCCGATGGCGGTGACCTTGTTCCGCATCACCAGCCCCATCCAGTACGTCGTGGCCGCGTGCTTCGTGGCGTGGGCCTACGGCATCGATCTCAACGCGGTGACGCTGGCCGCGGGTGCCGCGCTGGCCGTGGTGATCAGCCTGGGGTCCATCGGCCTGCCGGGCCAGGTCAGCTTCATGGCCACGGTGATGCCGGTGACGCAGTCGATGGGCCTGCCGATCGAACCGCTGGGCCTGCTGCTCGCGGTGGACACCATCCCCGATGTCTTCGCCACCACCGGCAACGTCACCGGCGACCTGACCGCGAGCAGCATCGTCGCGCGCCAGTCGCCGGATGCGGTCGATGCGGATGTGGCAGGCCATCCGGGCGAGCCCTGATGCCGTGACGGGCGGCTCGCGCCGCCTCAGGCGTCGTCGGGTGTACCCGGGTTGATGTCGCGCAGGCTGCGCGCGGGATAGCGCGTGGCACGATAGCCGGCCAGCAGCCAGCGGATCGGTTCGGCCAGGTCCGGATGCGCTTTCAAAGCCTGTAGCACCTGGTCCCAGATGCCTTCGTGCACCCAGCGGGTGAAACGCACGTAGACGGTGTGCCACGCGCCATAGGCCGGCGGCAGGTAACCCCACGGCGCACGCCGCGTGGCCACCCACAGGACCGCTTCGAGGAAGGCGCGCGTGCGTTCGCCGTTGCGCGCACGGGCCCGCACCAGCGGGGGCAGGCAGTCGGCGACCAAGCGCCAGCGTGCGTCGTCCAGCACCGGCGCCTCGCGTCCCGCAGCCCCTTGCACTTGCATGTCATCCGTTGCCATCGCCGCCTCCCGTGCGTGTGCGAATTCCTTTCGCTGCACAAGAGAAGTCGTCGCGTCGCAAGCAATGCGGACACGACAGGGCGCGCTCAGCCCTGGGGCACCCCTTCCATGTTCGGCAGGTGGTGGGCCACGCCCTTGTGGCAATCGATGCAGGTCTTCTTGCCGGTGCCCAACCACAGCTTGTGCACCTGCGCCGCGCGCGATCCCTGCCGGGTAAGGTCCATCGAGTCGTAGTCGTGGCAGTTGCGGCACTCCAGCGAATCGTTGGCCTTCAGCCGGTTCCATTCGTGCGTGGCCAGGATCAGGCGCTCATCGAGGAACTTCTCGCGCGTGTCGATGGTGCCGAAGATCTTGCCCCAGACCTCCTTGGAGGCCTGCATCTTGCGCGCGATCTTGTCCGTCCAGTTATGCGGCACGTGGCAATCGGGGCAGGTCGCGCGCACGCCGGAACGGTTGCTGTAGTGGATCGTGGTCTTCAGTTCCTCGAAGACGTTGTCGCGCATCTCATGGCAGCTGGTGCAGAAGGCTTCCGTATTGGTCGCCTCGAGCGCCGTGTTGAAGCCGCCCCAGAAGATCACGCCCGCCAGGAAGCCGGCCACCGTCAGGAAGCCCAGGCTGTAGTGGCGGCTGGGCAGGCGCAACGTGCGCCACAGGCCCAGCACCCGCGCTTTCGTCCGTGCCCACATGGGCTACTCCTTCGCCGCCGGCGGCGACGACAGCACGCTGTCGATGTCGCGGAACTGGTTGGCGACCAGCACCGGCGCATCGGTCTGCACGACATGGCACTGGTTGCAGAAGTAGCGGCGCGGTGAAATCGTGGCCAGGAACTGGTCGTCGCGATCCATGTAGTGGGTAACGCTGACCGGTGGCGCCTGGAACGTGGCCGCGTTCGCACGCGCGTGACACAGCATGCAGCGGTTGCTGTTCTTGTCGATCTGGTAGCCGTCGATGGCGTGCGGGATCGTCGGAGGTTGCATCGGGTAGGCGCGCGCGCGCCTGAGGTCCGCGTTCTCCACGTGCGCCATCGGTGGCGGATGGCCCTCCTGGTCGATCGGCACACCACGTCGGATCGCATCAATCTGCCCACCGCCGGGAACGAACACCGCGCGCGCATCCACCGGTGCGGATTCAACCTCCGCCACGACATCGGCGTGCTTCGGCCGGCCGAACATCCAGCCGGCCACGAACACCAGCGCCATCAGCACCCCTGTCAGCGCCACCGCGATCCATAGCTGCTTGTTCTGCATGGCGAGCCTCCTAGGCGGCGACGACCTTGACCGCGCACTTCTTGTAGTCGGTCTGCTTGGAAATCGGATCGGTCGCATCCAGCGTGACCTTGTTGATCAGCTGCCCCGCGTCGAACCACGGCACGAACACGACGCCGCGCGGCATCCGGTTGCGTCCTCGCGTTTCCACCCGCGAGCGCATCTCGCCCCGGCGCGAGGCCACGATGATCTCGTCGCCGCGCTTGAGTCCGCGCTCTTTCGCATCATCCGGATTCATGAACACCACGGCCGCCGGGAACGCCTTGTACAACTCGGGCACGCGCATCGTCATCGAACCCGAGTGCCAGTGCTCCAGCACCCGGCCGGTGACCAGCCACAGGTTGAACTCGTCGTCGGGTGATTCGGCGGCCGGCTCGTACGGCAGCGCCCAGATCACCGCCTTGCCGTCCTTGTTGCCGTAGAACTCGAAACCGCTCCCCGCCTTGACGTAAGGATCGGCGCCTTCGCGGTAGCGCCAGCGCGTCTCCTTGCCCTTGACCACCGGCCAGCGCAAGCCGCGCGCCCTGTGGTAATCGTCGAACGGCGCCAGATCGTGGCCGTGGCCGCGACCGAAGGCCGCGTACTCTTCGAACAGGCCCTTCTGCACATAGAAGCCGAACAGCGCCGATTCGTCGTTGGCATAGCCGCGTTCGATCTGATCGCTGGGGAACCGGTCCACGTTGCCGTTGCGGTACAGCACGTCGAACAGCGTCTTGCCCTTGTACTGCGGGTTCGCCGCCAGCAGTTCGGCCGGCCAGCACTCGTCGGTGGTGAAGCGCTTGGAGAATTCCATCAGCTGCCACAGGTCCGAGCGCGCTTCCCCCGGCGCCTTCACCAACTGGTGCCAGAACTGGGTGCGCCGCTCGGCGTTGCCGTAGGCGCCTTCTTTCTCCACCCACATCGCGGCCGGCAGGATCAGGTCGGCGGCCTGCGCCGTCACCGTGGGATAAGCATCGGAGACGACGATGAAGTTGTCCGGGTTGCGGTAGCCCGGCCACGTCTCCTCGCGCAGGTTCGCCGCGGCCTGCATGTTGTTGTTGACCATCACCCAGTACGCGTTGAGCTTGCCGTCCTTCAACGCGCGGTTCTGTTCGACCGCGTGGTAACCCACCTTCGGATTGATGGTGCCCGGCGGAAGTTTCCAGATCTCCTCGGCATGCTTCCGGTGTTCGGGATTGGTCACCACCATGTCCGCCGGCAGGCGATGGCTGAAGGTGCCCACCTCGCGCGCTGTGCCGCACGCCGACGGCTGCCCGGTCAGCGAGAACGGGCTGTTGCCCGGCGTGGCGATCTTCCCGGTCAGCAGGTGGATGTTGTAGACCATGTTGTTCGCCCACACGCCGCGCGTGTGCTGGTTGAAGCCCATGGTCCAGAACGACATCACCTTGGTCTTCGGATCGGCGTACAGCTCGGCCAGCTGCTCCAGCCAGCCGCGTTCCGCGCCCGTCATCTCGACGGCTTTCTCCAGCGTGTACGGCGCCACGAAGCGTGCGAAATCCTCATAGCTGATCGGCTGGCCGCCGTTGGGATCCTTCGCGTTCTTCGCCTTCACTTCCAGCGGGTGCTCTGGCCGCAGGCCGTAGCCGATGTCGTCATTGCCGCGCTTGAAGGTGGCGTGCTTGCCGACGAAGTCCTGGTTGACCTTGCCGGTGCGGATGATGTGGTTGGCGATGTAGTTGAGGATGACCAGGTCGGTCTGCGGCTTGAAGATGATCGGGATGTCGGCCAGTTCGAAGCTGCGGTGCTCGAAAGTGGACATCACCACCACTTTCACGTGCGGGTGCGACAACCGCCGGTCGGTCACCCGGGTCCACAGGATCGGGTGCATCTCGGCCATGTTCGAACCCCACAGCACGAACGCGTCCGCCACCTCGATGTCGTCGTAGCAGCCCATCGGCTCGTCCATGCCGAAGGTGCGCATGAAGCCCGCCACCGCCGACGCCATGCAATGGCGCGCGTTCGGGTCGATGTGGTTGCTGCGGAAGCCGGCCTTCATCAGCTTGTTGGCCGCATAGCCTTCGAAGATCGTCCACTGCCCCGAGCCGAACATGCCGATCGCGTCGCTGCCCTTCTCCTTGAGGACGCGCTTGAACTGCGCCGCCATCACATCGAAGGCTTCATCCCACTCCACCGTGGTGAACTCGCCGTCCTTCGCGTACACGCCGTTCTTCTTCCGCAGCAGCGGCTGGGTCAGGCGATCGGCGCCGTACAGGATCTTCGAAAGGAAGTAGCCCTTCACGCAGTTGATGCCGCGGTTGACCTCGGCGTGCACATCGCCATGCGTGGCCACCACGCGCCCGTCCTTGACCGCGACGTTCACGCCGCAGCCGGTACCGCAGTAGCGGCAGGGCGCCTTGTCCCACTTCAGCGTGGTCAGGTCGCCTTCGGTGACGACGTTGCTGCCGGTGCCGGTCAGCGGCAGGCCGGCCGCCGCGGCGGCCGTGGCCAGCGCGCTGTGGCGGATGAAGTCACGACGTGTGCTCATGGGCCTCTCCGGTCGTGGACAGGATGGAAAGTGAAGGCAACGGCTCGTCGAGCGCGTGCGCCGGCTCGGCGTGGTGGTAGACCAGCAGCACGTTGAGGACGCCGGGCACCGCCTGCAGCTGGTCGACGCGCTCCATCACCGCATGGCGGTCGGCGGACTCGCAGATCACCACGCTGCGCGTGCCACCGGCGAGCGCCAGCTCGAGATCGGCGTGTTCGCGGATCATCGCGGCCAATGCCTCGCCGGCGGTGTCGCGGTGCTGGATGACGAAACTGGCGATATGGATGTCGGGTGCGGGTGCGTTCAAGCGACGGCCTCCATGGCGGGTGCGTGCTGCAGGGTGATGGCGTCCACCGGGCACGGCGCGACGCAAGCGCCGCAGCCGGTGCATGTCTCCGGATCGACGCTCGCCGCGCCGCGCGCGCCGGGCGGTACGTGGATCGCGGATGCGGGGCAGACGTCGCGGCAACTGGCGCAAACCACGCCCTGCGCCGACAGGCAGGTGCCGGCGACCTGGGCAACGAGCGTCCATGGCGGATCGCGCGCAGGCTCGAACGCGCCGCTGTCGCACCCCGCCACGCAGTCGCCGCAGAACGTGCATTCGCCTGCGTGCGCCTCGAAGCGCGGCAGGCCGTCGGCACCCCGGACCAGTACCTGTTCGGGACACGCCTGCACGCAGGCATCGCAGTGCGTGCAGGCCGCAAGGAACTCAGGCTCGGGTTTCGCCCAGGGCGGCCGGAATACGGCAGGCGACGGTGCGTTCGGCACAGGGCCGAACAAGAGGGCACGACGGGAAGGGGAGCGGATATCGCCCATCGCTCACGGCCCGGTCGGCGGCCCGGAGAACAGCAGCTGCCACATCCACACCAGGAAACCGTAGCCGGCGACGATCAGCACGGCCGCCAGCGGAAAGATGACCGCCGTCAGCAACAGGAACGCGGTGCGCTCCTGTTTCTTGCTCGCAACGGCTGTTCCTTCGCTCTGCTCCATGATGCCTACCTTGCGGTTGGGTACTGGGTGCGACGATGCTGCGGCCGCAGGCTATCACATTCATATGACCGCCCCGGCGCCTGTCATCGGCAGGGCGTCTCAGGGCGCCGGATGCGGGAGTGCGCTCCAGTCTTCGGGCGTGTTGCAGTTGCGCAGTGCCTGCGCCCAGCCTGCCGCGGGCAGTACCTGCGTTTCCACGCAGTGCTGCAGCGCGCGCAACGAGCGCTCGCGGCCGGAACGCTGGCCGATGTCTTCCATCACCGCGCGCATCTCTTCGTCCATGCGCAGCGCCATCGGCAGGGCATGCCCCTCCACGCAGGCGCACGCGGCCCCGGCGGCGAGCAACGCATGCAGCAGGTCCGCGGACAGCAGCGGCATGTCCACCGGCACCACGATCCACGCGCCGTCGTGCAGGCGCGGCGCGAGTTGCGCCAGCGCGCCCATCGGTCCGGTATCGCGCGTTGCGTCGGGCACGCCGCCGATGTCCGGGCGATCACCGCTGACGATCACCTCGCTTGCGCCTGCGGTGAGCAGCAACGCGCGCATGTGCGTCAGCAACGTGCCGTCGCCCCAGGGCAGCAAGGCCTTGTCCTTGCCCATGCGCGAGGAGCGCCCGCCCGCGAGCAGCACCGCGCGCCAGAGCAGCGATGCGTGGCTCACGCCGGCATCCACGCGGGCGGCCGCAGATGGCTCAGCCCATGCACCTGCACCGACGTGCCTGCGACCACGTCGCCGACATCGGCCGGCAACGTGATCCATGCGCTTGCCTGCGAGAACGGCAGCAGGCGGAACGAGGCCTGCGCGGGTGCCACGTGCGCGCGCAGTCGGCCGTCACCGTCGCACTGCAGCGTGCCGTGCAAGGCGGCGTGCAACCCGGTACGCGAGCGGCAGTCGTCGGCGAGGGGCAACCACCGGCTTGCCTCCGGCGGCAAGCCCAGCCAGGCGCGCAGCAGCGGTTCGACCAGGAAGCGGAAGCCCACCGCCGTCGACAGCGGGTTGCCCGGCAGGCCGACGAACAGCGGCCCATCGCGCAGGTGCGCGGCGAGCACGGGCTTGCCCGGACGGATCGCCACGCCGTGGAAGAGGATGTCGGCACCCCGCGCAGCGAGCGCGGCGGGCACGAAGTCGTAGCAGCCCTTCGACACCGCGCCCGTACTGAGCACCAGGTCGACGCCTTCGGCAAGCGCGCCATCGAGCGCGGCCTGGAACGCGGCCACGTCATCGCCCACGCGCACGATGCGCTGCACCTCGGCGCCGGCGCCGGCGATGGCGAGCGAGAGATAGGGTGAGGTCGCATCGTGGATGCCACCCGGTGGCAGCCGTTCGCCCGCCGCGACGATCTCGCGACCCGTCGCCAGCGCCGCCACGCGTGGACGACGCGCCACCGGGACGCGGTCGATGCCCAGGCCGGCGATCAGCATCAGCGCGCCGGCATCGAGCACGTGTCCGGCCGGCAACACGGCCTGCCCCGACATCACATCTTCGCCGCGGCGACGGATGTTCGCGCCAGCCGCCACGTCGCCCAGCACGCGTATCCGCGACGCGCCCGACGCCGACGCAGGCAACGTCTCGATCCTTTCGACCGGCACCACGGTATCGGCGCGCGCCGGCAACGGGGCGCCTGTCATGATCTCCCACGCCAGAGCGTCATCCTGTGGCGCGGGCTCGCCGGCGCCGATGCGCGCGCCGATCTCCCACGCCCGTGCATCCGTCACCGGCACGCCGCCGGTGACGAGCGCCACGCCGTCCAGTGCAGCATTGTCGAAGGGCGGCAGCGCGAGGTCGCTGATGATCGCCGCAGCCAGCACCCGGCCGAGCGCGTCGCCCGGCGCAAGCGTCTGCGTGCCGCGCAGGGTCGCGCCGTCCGTCAGTCGTGCCACCGCGTCGTGGTACCCGATCACCCTGCCTCCTCGTCCCTGGCCTCACGGCGGGCACCAGCCTAGTGCGGCCCTGTGCGCTTGCCAATCATGGCGAGCGGATGCGCCTTCACGCCGCTGAAGGCTGCGACGGCGCGCCGCAGGCGGTTGACCCATGTCAAGGACAACCCCGCCACGCGGGCCTAGCCTGCACGCATGGCCAGCCTGTCCTCCCTCTTCGACCCCGAGCTGCTGCGGCGTTACGACACGCCGGGGCCGCGTTACACCTCCTACCCCACCGCCCCGCAGTTCTCGCCCGGCTTCGACGAAGCCGACCTGCGCGGCATGGCGGCGATCAGCAATGGCGACCCCATCCCGCGCCCGCTGTCGCTGTACCTGCACATCCCGTTCTGCACCAGCCCGTGCTTCTACTGCGGCTGCAACCGGATCATCACCCGCGACACCGCGCGCGGCGCCGCCTACCTGACCCGCCTGTATCGCGAAGTGGCGATGGTGTCTTCGCTGTTCGACCGTGACCGCGACGTCGAGCAGGTGCACTTCGGCGGTGGCACGCCCAACTTCCTGACGCCCTCGCAGATCGCCGAGGCGATGGATGTGTTGCGCCGGCATTTCTCGTTCGCCGCACCGTCGCGGCTGGACTGCTCGATCGAGCTCGATCCGCGCTTCATCTCCCCGAGCGACGTGGGCGAGCTCGCCGCGGCCGGCTTCAACCGCGCCAGTCTCGGCGTGCAGGATTTCGATCCCGAGGTGCAGCGCGCGGTCAATCGCATCCAGAGCGTCGAACAGACGCTGGCGATCATCGAGGCCTGCCGCACGCACGGCTTGCAGTCGGTCAACGTGGACCTGATCTATGGGTTGCCGAAGCAGAGCCTGGCTGGCTTCTCGCGCACGCTCGACATCACCCTGCAGGCGCGGCCGGACAGGCTCGCGATCTACAGCTACGCGCACCTGCCCGCGATGTTCCGCCCACAGCAGCGCATCAACGCCGACGAACTGCCTTCGCCGGAAGTGAAGCTCGGCCTGCTGCAATGCGCGATCGACAAGCTCGGCGAGGCCGGCTACGTCTACATCGGCATGGACCATTTCGCCCTGCCCGGCGACAGCCTGGCCGAAGCGCAGCGGCGCGGCGGCCTGCACCGCAACTTCATGGGCTACACCACGCACGCCGAGAGCGACCTGGTCGGCCTGGGCGTCAGCGCCATCAGCCACATCGGCCCGAGTTTCAGCCAGAACCCGCGCGATCTCGGCAGTTGGGAACAGGCCATCGACCAGGGCCACCTGCCCGTCTGGCGCGGCATGCGGCTGGAAGAAGACGACGTGATCCGCGCCGATGTCATCCAGCAGCTGATGTGCCACGGCACGCTGGATTACCGCGACATCGGCCGTCGGCACGTGATCGACTTCACGACCTATTTCGCCGATGCACTGAAACGCCTGCGTCCGTTGCAGGACGACGGCCTGGTGGAGCTGCGCGGCGACGGCCTGCGCGCGACCTCGCGCGGGCGCATGCTGTTGCGTATCATCGCCATGTGCTTCGACCGCTACCTGCCCACCACTGCAGCCTCGACGCCTCGCTTCTCGCGCACGGTCTGACCTTCCCGGGAGTGTCCGCATGACCTCGCCGCTGGTCTTCCCACGCACCGACGCGAGCATCGTCGCCGACGACGGCGATTCGCTGACCTTCTGCTCCACCTGCGCGTTCTCGCAGGCCTGCCTGTCCGAAGGCATGGACAAGCGCGCCCTGATGGACCTGCACGTACTGGTCGAACACGTCGGCCCGCTGCGCGCCGGCGAACACGTGTTCCGCGAAGGCGACCCCTTCGGCGCGATCGCCGCGGTACGCGCCGGCACGGTGAAGACCTACCAGATCGACCGCAACGGACACGAGCAGGTGCTCGGCTTCCACCTGCCGGGCGAAGTGATCGGCCTCAACGCCATCCACGGCGACCGCTACCCGTGCAACGCGATCGCGCTGGACACGGTGATGCTGTGCCGCTTCTCGTTCCCGAAGATCGCGATGCTGGCCGCGCGCCTGCCCAACCTGCAGGCGCACCTGTTCAAGCTGATGAGCCGCGATATCGGCGTGGCTTCGCTGTTCGCGCGCGACAACACCGCCGACGAGCGCATGGCCGCGTTGCTGATCGGCCTTTCGCGCCGGCTGGCCGCGCGCGGCTTCTCGCCGCGCCGGTTCCAGCTGACGATGGCGCGCACCGACATCGCCAACTACCTGCGCCAGGCACCCGAGACGGTCAGCCGCGTGCTGCGCCGCTTCGAACAGGACGGCCTGCTGCACATCAAGCAGCGCGATGTCGAGATCCTCGACCTGCCCCGCCTGGAAGCCCTCGCGCTGGCCGTGCTGCGGGATTGAGGTCATGCCCTCTCTGTAGGAGCGACGTAAGTCGCGACCGGAGACCTCCTGGCCTTCGTAATGCGGATCGGTAGCCGGGCCGTGCGGTCGCGACTTACGTCGCTCCTACAGAAAGCACCTATTGCGATTCCTCCCCGGCTTGACCTGCGTCATGGAGCCCCCGGGCCGGCGCGCCGATGATGCGGCCGTTTCCCGAGGAGAGCCGCATCATGAATTCGACACGCAAGTTGTGGGTGGGGTTGGCGGCCCTGCTCATTGCGTCGTTCGCCGTCCTGCTTTGGGTCGGCAGCGAAGTGCATCGCCAGGCGCCGCCGGTACCCGAACGGGTCGTGGCGGAGGACGGCCGGGTGATCTTCACCCGCCAGGACATCGAGACCGGCCGCCAGGTCTGGCAGTCCATCGGTGGCCAGCAGCTGGGCTCCATCTGGGGCCACGGCGGCTACGTGGCGCCCGACTGGGGCGCGGACTGGCTGCACCGCGAAGCCGAGGCCGTCCTGGACGGATGGGCCAAGCGGGAAGCCGGCGTGGAGGGCTACAAGCAGCTCGACGCGCCCACCCAGGCGGCCTACGCCACGCGCGTGCAGGCGCTGATGCGGCCCAACACCTACGACGCCGCGAGCGGCACGATCACCCTGTCGAATGATCGCGCGGACGCGATCGGCATGGTCGGGGCGCATTACCAAAGCCTGTTCTCCGCCGATCCGGCCACCGGCGACCTGCGCGAGGCCTATGCCATGCGCAACGACACGGTGCCCGATGCCGAACACCGTCGCCAGCTGACCGCGTTCTACTGGTGGGCGGCGTGGTCGTCGGTAACCGAGCGTCCAGGTGCGGAGATCAGCTACACGGCCAACTGGCCGGCGGATGAACTGGTCGGCAACACGCCGCCACCGAGTGCGTTCCTGTGGACGGTCTTCAGCGTGTTGTTCCTGATCGCCGGCGTCGGCCTGCTGGGCTGGCATTACGCGGTCAACCACGGCGACGAAATGGCCCCCGTGCTGCCCAAGAGCGACCCGTTGGCGAAGATCAAGGTCACGCCATCGATGCGCGCCACCGCCAAGTATTTCTGGGTGGTCATCGCGCTATTCGTGGTGCAGATCCTGCTGGGCGCGATCACCGCGCACTACCAGGTCGAAGGCCAGGAGGCCTACGGCTTCGCGCTGGCCGACATCCTGCCGTACTCGCTGACGCGCACCTGGCACACGCAGCTCGCGGTGCTGTGGATCGCCACCGCGTGGCTGGGCATGGGCCTGTACATCGGCCCGGCGATCTCCGGGCATGAGCCGAAGTTCCAGCGCCTCGGCGTCAATTTCCTCTGGACCTGCCTGATCATCATCGTGGTCGGTGCGTTCACTGGCCAGTGGTTCGCGGTGATGCAGAAGCTCGGCCTGGAGCACAACTTCTGGTTCGGCCACCAGGGCTGGGAATATGTCGACCTGGGCCGCTTCTGGCAGTGGTTCCTCTTCATCGGCCTGACCCTGTGGCTGGTGCTGGTGGGCCGTGCGCTGTGGCCGGCCATCCGCAACGGCGGCGAATCACGCAGCATCGTCAGCCTGCTGTTCCTGTCCACGGTGGCGATCGGCCTGTTCTACGCGGCCGGCCTGATGTGGGGCGAACACACGCACCTGTCGATGGTCGAGTACTGGCGCTGGTGGGTGGTGCACCTGTGGGTGGAAGGCTTCTTCGAGGTGTTCGCGGTGGCGGTGATCGCCTTCCTGTTCACCCGCCTGGGCCTGCTGCAGACCAAGACCGCGACCATCGCGGTGCTGTTCGCCACCATCGTGTTCATGGCCGGTGGCGTGCTGGGCACGCTGCACCACTTGTACTTCACCGGCACGCCGACGGCGGTGATCGCGTTGGGCGCGAGCTTCTCCGCGCTGGAAGTGGTGCCGCTGGCCTACGTGGGCTTCGAGGCGTACCACAGCTGGAAGATGGGCAAGGCCACGCCATGGATGCAGCGCTACCGCTGGCCGATCCAGTTCTTCATCGCGGTGTCGTTCTGGAACCTGGTGGGCGCGGGCCTGTTCGGCTTCCTGATCAACCCGCCGCTGCCGCTGTACTACATGCAGGGCCTGAACCTGACGCCGAACCATGGCCACACCGCGCTGTTCGGCGTGTACGGCATGCTCGGCATCGGCCTGATGCTGTTCTGCCTGCGCGGGCTGAAGCCGGACGTGGTGTGGAACGAGAAGCTGCTGAAGACCGCGTTCTGGTCGCTCAACATCGGCCTGGCCGGCATGTCGCTGCTGACCCTGCTGCCGCTGGGCATCCTGCAGCTCAATGCAGCGCTGGAACACGGTTACTGGTTCGCGCGGTCGGCGGAGTTCATGCAGCAGCCGATCGTCGACATGCTGGTGTGGATGCGCGTGCCGGCCGACACGCTCTTCAGCGTGGGCGCGCTGGCACTGGTGTGGTTCGTGGCCAGCCTATGGCTGGCCCCGCGCCGCGAGCCGCTGCCGGTCGCACACCCCAGCGAAGCCTGACCCTGGAACCGGCCTCTCCGGGTGGGGAGGCCGGGCCACCTGCTGCAGGTTGCAGCCCGAGAGCCGCGCAAGCGGCTCTCTTTTGTTTGCGCATCGGCGGCGCCCGCTCGACGACGAGGCTCGGCGCCTTGCAGACGGGGCTCGGAATGTCATGCGCAAGGCACCGCCATGCCATTGATGGCTTTCCGAGCCCGATCTTTCTCACGTTGAGCCCGACAGATCGCATTCCGAAAGCCATCGATGGGATTCGGAAAGCCAGCACCTCACCTTCCGAGCCCGATCCGCGAAGCGCCACGCCTTGCACATCGAGCTCCGAGTGCCATCGATCGCCCTCCAGAGCCCGGCACCTCACATTCCGAGCCCCATCATTGGGGCTCCGCGCCTTGCGCATGGCGCTCGGAGCGCGATCGATGGGGTTTGGAGTCCCATGTCCTCACATTTACCAGGACCGATGGGTGTTTCACCTTTACCATCGGGTGGGACGGCAGAGGGTGCCGGGGGAGTGCTGGGCAGGCATGGAGCTGTTTCGACTTCTCATCCTGATTCCCGTGGCCTTGATGTTCGGCCTCGCGGGGGCCGCGTTGCTGTTCCTGCCTCCCGGCACGCTCCTGAAATGGGATCGGAGGACCGGCTACTGGCTCTTCCACCGGGCCAGCTCGCCACAGCGCGGCCTGCTCGCGGCAGGCCTCTTCTACAAGGCCCTGGGCACCGTCCTCCTGGCGGTCGTGGTCCTGAAGGTGCTTCCCGACATTTTCAACTGACCTTGTCGCAATCATAAGGAGTTGTCATGGGCTACGAAGTCCACATCACCCGCAAGGCCGAATGGTCCGATGAAGAAGGCCCCGAGATCTCCCTGGAGGACTGGAAGGACTACATCGCGTCCGACCCGGAGATGCGGCTGGACGGGTATGCGGAGGCGGCTACCGCGAACGGGGATATTGTCCGCATGGAGCTCGATGGCATCGCGGTCTGGACGGCGTATTCCGCACACGGCATCGACGGCAACATGGCATGGCTGTATCCGGGCGCCGGCGGCATCGTGGCCAAGAATCCCGACCCTGAAATCCTGGCGAAGATGTTCGAGATCGCCCAGGCATTGGATGCGCGCGTGGTGGGAGATGAGGGCGAGGAGTACGGACCGGATGGCGATCCCGTCATGCAGGACCGTGTCGAGGAACGCACGCCGCGCAGCGGCGCCTCCAAGCGCCCTTGGTGGAAGATTTTCTGATGCGCCAAACGCTGCGCTGCAGGCTTGGCGGGCTTGGCGGGCTTGGCGGGCTTGGCGATGCGCAACACATGCGCCCACTCGGTTAAGGAGCAGGAACCTTCATGACAAACGAAGATCGCGCTGTTGGGGTCCGCAGGCTCACCCCAACCCATTCACTGCTGCCGACGCGCTTCAGGGCAATGCCCATGACCTCTGATGCTTTCACGCCATGAAGACGGGACGGGCTCTTCTGCTGATCGCGCTGGCGATCATGTCGTCCACCGGATGCTCGCGCCCGGCGCCGGCACTGCCTGCCCAGCTCGTCGACATCCCGATGGCCCACAAACCCCTGCTTCCGGAGACGGAGGCCGGTTGCGCGCTCGTGGGCGGTTGGTGGGAGCGCCGTGGACTGCCGCCCGGCGGGCCTTACGTCTGCGACTTTCCAGCGCAGGACGCAAGAAAGATCTGCACCGACAACCGGCAGTGCGAGGGTCGCTGTCTGGTGGCCGCAGACATGCCCAAAGGCAGCCCTGCCATCGGCAGCTGCTCGGACTCGATCCGGACGTATGGATGCTTCAAGCAGATCGAAGATGGCGTGGTACACCATGTCTGCGTGGATGACACCTGATCGTTCGCAGATGCCCTGCCTGGGATATCAACAATGACGATGTTTGATCTGTTGCTGGCGGCTGGCGGCGTGACCGGCATGTGGGCGGCGCTGGACTTCCTGCGCATGCGAGCGGCGAGGACGTGGCCCTCCGCGCCCGCGCGAGTCGTGGAAGTGCCGCCGCAATCGTCGTTCGAGGAATTCAGCCGGGGCCAGTGGGTCGTCAATCGCGATTCGGACCATGCCCTGGTGTGGACGGTGGAGGGAACGGAGTACCGCAAGCGTGTCGAGGACCGCGCGGCCGTCCAGTTCGCCGGCTTCAAGCTGTGGCGCAGTCCGCCCGCGTACGAAGACATCCATATCCGTTACGACCCCCGTAACCCTGGCAAAGGCCTCACGCCGGAAGAACTCGGGGCGTGGCGGTGGTTCCTGGCGGCGTCCGCCCTCTTCTTCCTGGTCGCAGCGTGCGTCCGCGCCTTCTGACGAATCCAGCCGCCGGCTGAGGGTGCATTGGCCTGGGCTGGACACTTGCCCCATCATTCATCCGCCTTCAGGGCCTAGGGAGGGACCATGTCCGACGTCAACCCATGCTCGACCTTCGTCGCGGAGTTCGGGCGCGCGTGAGCATCTACGCCCAGGTCGCCTTGTGCATCGTCGGCATGTCCCTGTACTTCAATGCGGGGAAGATCGAAGCGCGCAATGGCGCGCGTGACCACGCCGTCCTGTGGGCCGCACTTTCGTTGGCGGTGTCGCTCGTGGTCTTCTGGACGGGCGCCGGTTGGATCGCCTGGGTGCTCGCCCAGGTCGCGTTGCTTGCGGGCATCACCCTGGTTCGCGTTGCCTTCGACGGTCGCGGCGACTAGGGCGCCGCCATGACGACGAATGCACTGAAGGAAAAAGAACTGGACCGGCTGGCCTGGCGCTGCATCCGCGCTTCGATGGTGGGCGTGGCGGCGTTGTTGGTGTATTTCAACGCGAAGCATGGCTGGATCACCGCGCCGGCGTATCGCCGCGTCAAAGGTGTGTGGCTCGAGTCGTTGATGCCTGCGCTGAAGCCCTATCTGCCCCACTTTGTCCTGGCGCTGGGCGTCGGCGCCTTGGTCGTGGCTGCCTACTGCGGCCTTCGCTATCTCTGGATCAGCAGGAAGCGCTGAGGGCGTGCGAGGCGATGTGGGTGTCGCCTCGCCTCTCCCTCCGATCATCTGCCGATCAGTGCGAGCACCCACCGCAGCATTGCCCGGCCTTGTGGCCGCGCGGTTCGCTTTCCCCGGCTTCGGCATGTTCGCCGGCTTCCTTGAGGATGGCGATCACGCGCTCGGTGGGCAGCGTGGTCATCACCATCAGGCGGCCGGTGCCGGACTCGAGGCTGACTTCGGCTTCCGGATCCCAGGCGCGCAGCGCCTCGGTCATGGCGTGTTGGCGCTGCTCGGTGGGGGATGGGGTGTGGTCGGACATCGGGCTTCCTGTAGCGAACGTGGCGCGCATGCGCGGGTGGCAGGACTGTAGGGTCTGGCGGCGCGGGCGGCCTTGACCCGGATCAAGGCCGCGCGGACCACCGGATCGCGTCCGGCCTGACCCACGTCAAGGCGGTCGGCAGCCAGGGCGGGCACGCTGGCCGCATGAAGATCGACGTCGTTCCTCCGCCCCGTTCCCGCGCCGCGCCGCCGTTGCCCGGGCTGTCTCCCGCCTGGCTTGCGCACGCGCCGCACCGGCTGATGTTCTTCGTCGGCGCCGGCAACGTGCTGCTGGCGATGCTGTGGTGGACGCTGTGGTTGGTGGCCACGCGCTGGGGCCTCTGGACGATGCCCGAGACGCCGATCTACGCCGGCTGGCTGCATGCGTTCCTGATGCAGTACCTGGTGCTGCCGAGTTTCATCTTCGGCTTCCTGCTGACCGTGTTCCCGCGCTGGATGGGCATGGCCGACCTGAAACGCTGGCACTACGTGCCGGTCGGGCTTGGCCTGATGGGCGGGCAGCTGGCGATCCTGCTGGGCGTCGCCGGTTGGCAGGCCGGCCTGACCGTCGGCCTGTGGATGGCGCTGGCCGGCTGGAGCGCGGCGCTGCTGACGCTGGGCCGGCTGCTGGCCGACGACACGGCGAAGACCTGGCATGCGCGCTCGTGCTTTGCCGGGTTGCTGCTGGGCTGGCTGGGACTGGTGATGTTCATCGCCTTCGCGCTGGGCGCGTCGCCGACATGGGCGTTCGCCAGCATCAAGCTCGGCGGCTTCGGCCTGCTGCTGCCGGTGTACGTGACGGTGGCGCACCGCATGTTCCCGTTCTTCGCCGGCAACGTGGTGCCGGGCTACGTGCCGTGGCGTTCGCTGCCGTGGCTGGGCGCGGTGTGGGCGCTGTTGATGGCGCATCTCGGGCTGGAACTGGTGCACGCGTACGCGTGGCTGTGGCTGGCCGACCTGCCGCTCCTGGTGCTGACCGCGTGGGCCGTGCACCGCTGGTGGCCGCGCGGTCGCATGCCGGGGCTGCTGGCCGTGCTGTTCATCGGCACCGCATGGTTGCCGATCACCTTCCTGCTGTACGTGGTGCAGAGCGTGACGTTCCTGGTGACGGATGACTTCGTGCTGGGTCGTGCGCCGATGCATGCGATGTTCATCGGCTTCTTCGGCAGCCTGCTGGTGGCGATGGTCACGCGGGTGACGCAGGGCCACTCGGGACGCGCGCTGGTGATGCCGACCGTGGCGTGGTTCGCCTTCGTCGCGATCCAGGTCGTCGCGGTGATGCGCATCGTCGCCGACCTCGCGCCGGATGCGATGGCGTGGCAGGCCGCCGCGGCGGTGGGCTGGCTGCTGGCGCTGGCGCCGTGGGTGGCAAGGATCGGCGGCATCTACCTGCGTCCGCGTGCGGACGGGCGGCCGGGATGAGCGCCATGATGACCTTCTACCCCGATATCAAGCTGGTCCATATGGGCGCCGCGATGACCAGCGGCGCGTTGTTCGCGCTGCGCGCGCTCGCGCTGCTCGCCGGCATGCGCTGGCCACGTGTCGCCGCGGTGCGCTACCTGAGCTACAGCATCGACACGGTGCTGCTGACGGGCGCGATGATGCTGCTGACGATCCTCCCGGCGGGCCTGTTCGCCAACGGCTGGCTGACCGCGAAGCTCGCGTTCCTCGTCGCGTATGTCGGGCTGGGCATCGCCGCCTTCCGTCCCGCACGCGGCAGCGGCGCACGCGCCGTGCTGGTCGCCGCTGCGCTGCTCTGCTTCCTGCAGGTGTACGGCATCGCGCGCGCGCACGACCCGTGGGGCTGGCTGCTGTGGCTGGGAGGCTGACCGGCATGGAGAACGTACTCGATAGCGCATGGCTGCCCGAGGCCTTCGCCGCGTGCGCCTGCTGCGTGCGCGAATCGCTCGATGCCGCGGGCGTATCGCTGGATTGCACACCGACGCGCGAGACCGAGGAGCCCGACGCATGGCGCATGCCCTGACCCTGCTGCGCCTGGACCTGCGCACGCTCGCGGCCCCCGAGCCGATGGAGCGCATCCTCGACTGCCTGCGCACGTTGCAGCGCGGTGAACGACTGGTGGCGCTGACGCCGCTGTATCCGGCACCGTTGCTGCCGATCCTGGACCAGTGGGGCTTTGCCTATCGCGTGCGCGATGCCGACGCGGGCAGTGCGTGCATCGCGATCTGCCACGTCGCCGACCGGCACGCGCTGGAGCCCCCCCAAGCCGCATGAGCGGGCTCGCGTTCGCGCAGGCGCCGCCGCCATCGGTGCCGATGCGCTTCCTGGCCACGGCGTTGGCATGGGGCGGCGCGGCCGGCCTGTGGTTGGCGTGGCACGGCGAGGTCGCGCTGCTGTCGCGATGGACGCCGGCGACGCTCGTGCTGGTGCACGTGTTCGCGCTCGGCCTGCTGGGCAACGCCATGCTGGGCAGCCTGGTGCAGTTCCTTCCCGTCGCTGCCGGCAGTCCATTGCCTTGTGCGCGCCTCGTGCCGGCATTGCACGCCACGTTCAACCTCGGCCTGGTGTTGTTGCTGGCGACACTGGCGACCTCGTCGCATGTCGTGGCCGTGCCGGCGGCTGTGTTGCTGGGAGGATCGCTGGCGCTCTTCGCAGCGCTGGCGTTGGTAGCCGTCGTGCGCGGGAGCGGCATGCGCGTCGTGCGCGAGGGCATCGGCCTGGCCGTGCTCGCGTTGCTCGCCACGGCGCTGCTGGGCCTGGTGCTGCTGGCGGCGCGCACGGGCTGGCGCGCGCCGGCGGCGCCGGGCGTGGTCGATATGCACGCGGCCTTCGGTGTGATCGGCTGGACGATGGGACTGCTCGCGGCCGTGGGTACCGTGACGTTGCCCATGCTGCAGGGCACGCGCGCACCACCGGACGTTGCCTCGCGTGCTTGGCACATCGGGTTGCTGCTGACGCTGGGTCTCGTTGCGGTGGTCCAGATGGGCATGCTGTCAGCGGGAACGATCCGCATCGCGGCGTGGCCGTTCGCGGCGTGCGCGGTGACGGTGTTCGTCCTGCAGGCGCGCGCGCCGCACCGGCGCAACGCCATGCTGCGTGCGTTCTGGCGGGCCGGATGTACGGCATTGCTGCTGGCCGGGGGGCTTGCCGCAGGGCCGGGTGCATCGGTGATCGTGATCGGCACGCTGGTGCTCGGCGTGGGCCTGCCGCTGCTGGTGGTCGGCATGGCGATGGAGATCACCGGCTTCCTGACCTGGATCGCACTGCGCCAGCGCGTGCCACGCGGCGTGCGTGTGCCGGGCGTGGGCAGCTTGTTCGACGATGCGCGGAAGCGACATGCCTTCGTTGCGCACGTCATCGCCGGCGGGCTGCTGGCGTCGGCGACGCTGGTGCCTGCGCTCGCACGCATCGCGGGCGGCGCGTTGATGCTCGCCCATGCGGTGAGCCTGCAGGCGCTCTGGCGCTGCTGGCGGTTGTCCGCGACGTGGCAGGCCCACGATCCCGGCTGATCCGCCGGGATTGCGTGCGCGCGGCTCAGTAGCGCAGGTTGAGCTTCACCCAGCCGGTGCGGCCGGGTTCGTTGATGCGCACCGGGTCGGCCGGGTAGCCGAACGCGCTGTTGCCGCCGAGGTTGAGGTGCTCGCTGTAGGCGCGGTCGAACAGGTTGTCGATGCCGGCGGTCAGTTGCAGGCGGTCATTGAAGCGGTAACCGCTGTTGACGGAGAACACCGCGAAGCCCGCGCTCGGCCCGAGGTCGCGGCCGACGATGTTGCCTTGGCTGCTGCTGACGCGCTCCTGCGCGGCCGCCACGCGCCACAGTGCGCCCCACGACCACGGCCCGCGTTCATGGCTGACCGAGAAGCGCGCCTCCAGCGGCGGCATCTGCGGCAGCGCCGTGCCGGTGTCGCGCACGGCGCCCCACGCGTAGGACGCGGCGCCCGAGAGCTTCCAGCCTTGCGCGGGACGCCAGTCGACGCCGGCTTCGCCGCCGCGGATGTCGGCATCCACGTTGTGCGCGCGCGTGCTGCTGCCCATCATCCCGGCCGAATAGTCGAACAGGATGAAATCCCGCACGCGCCCGGCGTACAGCGATGCCCACGCATCGATCTTCGCGCCCTTGAACTGCAGGCCGACATCCAGCTGCGTGGTGCGCTCGGGCTGCACGCCGGCGAAGGCATTCGGCGCACCGACGGGACCGCGCGTGGGCGAGAACAGCTCCCAGTAGTCGGGCATGCGCTGGGTGTGGCCCAGGCCGGCGTAGGCGCCCCAGCGGCCACCCAGGTCGTATTCGTAGCGCACGAAGGCGCTGGGCAGCGATTCCTTGCGCGTCATGCCGGCGGTGGGATTCGGCATCGGCATCATGCCGCCGGTGGTCGCGCGCAGGTCCTGCGCTTCGGCGCGATCGAGGCGCACGCCGCTCATCAGGTGATGCGTATCGGTGATGTGCCAGTGCGATTCGGCGAACGCACCCCAGCTCTGGAACTTCGCGTCCACCTGCCAGGGCAGGGCGAGGTAAGCGCCGCGGCCGCTGGCGCTGCGCTGGCTGTGCCGGCTGTCGCGCAGGTCCAGGCCGGTGGTCACTTCCCAGCGACCGGACTGCCAGGTGGTGGCGACGCGGCCGCCGCGCGTGCGGTGCGCCACGTTGCTGGCCATCGGCATCGGCATGCTGCTGGTGGGGTCGGGATCGCGCAGGCTGTAGTTGTCCATCACGTGGTCCACGTCGTTCTGGTAGACGTTGGCGACCACGGCATCCAGCACGCCGCCGATGTGCTTCTTCTCGAAGCGCAGGCCCAGGCTGTCGCGACGGAACTGCGCGCCGTCCATGCCGCGGCCGGCGTAGCGCGCCTGCGCATCGCCGATGCCGGCGCTGAGTTCCAGCACGGTGTCCTCGTCCGGCGTCCAGCCGAGGGCGGCGTCTGCATTCCACTTCTTCCAGGCGGACGGCACGCGATCGCCGTTGCCATCCTCGTAGTCGTCGGCCTCGGAGCGGTTGGCCGAGAGGCGCGCATAGCCGCGCGGCGTGCCGGCGCTGATGTCGAGCACCTGGTCGTTGCGGCCGTGGCTGCCGGCCAGCACGCTGCCGGAAGCCTGCACGCCGGGCTCGGCGAAGTAGGGAATCTCGCGCTCGAAGCGCACCGTGCCCGCCGACGCGCCGCCGCCCCACAGCACCGTCTGCGGCCCCTTGATGACGACCAGCCGGTCGTAGGTTTCCGGGGCGATGTAGGAAAGCGCGTTGTCCATGCGCGCGGGGCATGCGCCGCTCATCGCGCCATCGTTCGTCATCAGGTTGATGCGCGAACCGAACATGCCGCGCAACACGGGATCGCCATTGGTGCCGCCGCTGCGCAGCGTGGAGAAGCCGGGAATGGTCTTCAGGTAATCGGCACCGTCGCTGGCCGGCACGGGCTGGCGCGGGAGCTTGGGATCGGTGATGACGGTGGTGGCCATCGCAGGGGCCACGCCGACCACGACGACATCGTCCAGCGTGGTCACCGGCAGGGCGTCGGCGTGCGCGCCGGCGTGCGCGTCCTGCGCGTGGGCAGGAGTGTGGGCGAGCGCGCCGATCAGGGCGACGGCAAGCAGATTGCGGTTCATGGCGCAGGGCTCCTCGTGGGATGCACGCATTGTCCGGATGCACCCTGGAGTGCAGATGCGACACGGTGTCGCAGGCGGTCGCGCGCTTGACTTTGGTCAAGCACCCGCGCGAATCCGCTCGATCGGCATGC
Source organism: Pseudoxanthomonas sp. (assembly GCA_047600885.1). Classification (GTDB taxonomy): domain Bacteria; phylum Pseudomonadota; class Gammaproteobacteria; order Xanthomonadales; family Xanthomonadaceae; genus Pseudoxanthomonas_A. The sequence continues at coordinate 232,751 of JASGKE010000003.1, forward strand.
GTCGATTGATCCAGATCAACGTCGTGGGGCGTGCGTATTTCCACCATGGGCTCACACCCACCAACGACCGATCAAGGAAAGCGCCATGAAACGCCTGCACACGTCCCTGCTTGCCTGTGCCCTCGCCGCATTGCTCGCCGGCCCCGCCTTCGCGGGTGGAGAAGGCGGCAAGATCACGCCCGCCGGCGAAACGATCCATGCCGTGCTGACGGCACCGCCGATGGTGCCGCCGCCGCTGACGCGCAAGACGCCGGCCCACGTCGTCGTCGATCTCGAGATGATCGAGAAGGACATGCGCATGGCCGACGGCGTGACCTACAACTTCTGGACGTTCGGCGGCACCGTGCCGGGCAGCTTCATCCGCGTGCGCAAGGGCGACACGGTGGAGTTCAAGCTGAAGAACCGCCACGACTCGCACATGTCGCACAACATCGACCTGCATGCGGTCACCGGCCAGGGTGGCGGCGCGGAAGCCACGTTCACCCTGCCGGGCAAGGAAACGCAGTTCTCCTTCAAGGCGCTGAACCCCGGCCTGTACATCTACCACTGCGCGATGGCGCCGGTCGGCATGCACATCGCCAACGGCATGTACGGCCTGATCCTGGTGGAGCCGGAAGAAGGCCTGCCGCCGGTCGACAAGGAGTTCTACGTGGTGCAGGGCGACTTCTACACCGAAGGCGCGTACGGCGAGCCGGGCCTGCAGCCCTTCAGCCTGGAGAAGGCGATCGACGAGCACCCGACCTACGTGGTGTTCAACGGCTCGGTGGATGCGCTGCAGGGCGACAATGCGCTGAAGGCCAAGGCCGGCGAGACGATCCGCATGTTCGTCGGCAATGGCGGGCCGAACCTGGTCTCCAGCTTCCACGTGATCGGCGAGATCTTCGACAAGGTCTGGACCGAAGGCGGCAGCAAGTACCAGGAGAACGTGCAGACCACGCTGATCCCGGCAGGCGGCTCGGCGATGGTCGAGTTCAAGGCGGACGTGCCCGGCAACTTCGTGCTGGTGGACCACAGCATCTTCCGCACGTTCCACAAGGGCTCGTTGGGCATCCTGAAGGTGGAGGGCGACAAGAACCCCGACATCTACACGGGCCAGCAGCACGACATCGAGTACCCCGAAGCCAAGCCGGCCGGCAAGTGAGGCACGGATGAAACGGACGCTGCCCCCGACCGCCGCGCTTGTCCTGCTCGCTCTGGCGTCGGCGTTCGCCGTCGCCGGCGATGCGGGCAACGGCTACCGGTGGATCGAGGGTGGCGACTTTCGTTCTTCGGTACGTTTCGAAGAGGCCACCCGCGTGGTGCGGGTGGCCTCGTTCTCGCTGATGGAACGGCCGGTCAGCAACCGCGAGTTCGCCGCGTTCGTCGTCCGCCAGCCGCAATGGCGACGCGACCGCATCCCCGCCATCTTCGCCAGCCCGGGTTATCTCGGCCACTGGGCCACGGCAGAGGCGCCTGGTCCGGCGCTGGACGCCGATGCGCCGGTCGTGCACGTCAACTGGTATGCCGCGGATGCGTATTGCCGCGCGCAACAGGCGCGGCTGCCGCGCTTCGTCGAATGGGAGTACGCAGCGGCCGCCGATGCCACGCGGCGCGATGCGCGTGGCGATGCGGCGTGGCGGATGCGCCAGGTCAACGACGGCACGCCGCACGCCCTCGATGCGGCGCCCGGCGCGCCCGCGAACGCCTACGGCATCCGCGGCCTGCATGGCGCGCACTGGGAGTGGAGCGAGGACGTCGCCTCGCTGCTGGGCGATGGCGACCGCCGCGGCCAGCAGGACGGCGACGCGCTGCGCTACTGCGGCGCGACCGCCATGAGCTTCAACGATCCTGGCGACTACGGCGTGGTGAAGCGCTTCGTGCTGCTGTCCGCGCTGCAACCCGACGCTACGCTCGGCAACCTCGGCTTCCGCTGTGCAAGGAGCACGCCATGAAGATCACTTCCCTGTTCCTCTCCACCTTGTTGGTGGTCGCCGCGCCGCTGCACGCGCAGTCGCTGCCCGGCGATTCGGTCTACCACCTGCAAGCCGGCACGCAGGACGCCGACGGCGCGCCCGTGGCGTGGGCGTCGCTGCGCGGACAGCCGCGGCTGGTGTCGATGTTCTACACGAACTGCCACCTGATGTGCCCGCTGATCATCGAGAACGCCAAGAGCGCGCAGAAGCAGCTGTCGGCGGCCGAACGCAAGAAGCTGGGCATCGTCATGCTCAGCCTGGACCCGGCGCGTGATACGCCAGCGGCGATGCGCGAGGTCGCGCAGCGCCATCGTGTTCCGCAGGGCTGGCAGTTCCTGACACCGGACAACAACGATGTACGCGCGATCGCCAGCGTGCTGGACGTGCGCTATCGGTTCCGCGACGACGGCAGCATCAACCACACCAGTGTGCTGGTGCTGCTCGATGCCGAGGGCCGGGTCCGCGCCCGCAGCGAGGTGACCGGTGCCGCCGCGGATCCGGCCTTCCTGATCCAGATCAAGGCGCTGCTCGCCGAGCCATGATGACATGGCACCCACACCCCTCCCGATTCCGTCCCATTCTACAAGGAGCCACACCATGAAACTCTCCCGCACCTTCGCCGCCATCGCCCTGCTCAGCGCCGCCGGCATGGCGCAGGCGGCTGGCAACTGCACCGTCAGCCTGAAGGGCGACGATGCGATGAAGTTCGACCTGAAGGAGGCCACCGTCTCCGCCAGCTGCCCCACCATCACCATCGAGCTGACCCACAGCGGCAAGCTGCCGGTCACCGCCATGGGCCATAACGTCGTCGTGTCGAAAACCGCCGACCTGGCCGGTGTCGCCCGCGACGGCATGAAGGCCGGGGCGGCGGGTGCCTATGTGCAGGCGAGCGATGCCCGCGTGATCGCGCACACGTCGCTGGTCGGTGGTGGCCAGAAGACGAAGATCACCTTCCCCGGCAAGAAGCTCACCGCCGGCGGCGACTACAGCTTCTTCTGCAGCTTCCCCGGCCACTCGACGCTGATGAAGGGCAAGTTGGTCGTCACCAAGTAAACCGACCCGATGCGCCGCCCCAGGGCGGCGCATCCGCTTCAGGAGCCTTGCGATGGAATACGTCATCCGCGTGGGCGAGCGACCGGTCGATCTCGCCATCCTGGCGCACCATTTGCTGGACCTCGACCCCGCCATGCTCGTCGATCGCGACGTGGTCACCGGACACCTGCGCTGCTCGACCAGCGCCCTCGCCGTGGAGCTGCTGCTCGCGTTCTCGCACGCCGGCTACCGGCTCGTTCCCGACGACATCGTGCGCATGCCTTCGGTGTGTTGTGGAGGCTGCAGCGGTTGATGCGACGTCAGAAGCCGCGCGAAAACCCGATGAAGATCGAAGCATTGCTGTCGGTATCCCGCTCCAGCAGCGGACTGTCCGACAGTTCGTCCGGCAGGCGGCTGTATTTCGCGAAGCTCATGATCGACCATTTCTCGCCGATGGGGCGGAAGTAGCTGAAGCCCACGTGCGGGACCGTCACCGAATCCGGCTTGTAGTCCACCACCCCTCGCGCCACTTCTTCCTTCAACGTGCCGTAGTAGTAGTTGGCGAGGTCGTCCGACTGCCAGGTCACCCCCACTTGCGGCGTGAGTTGGCCCTTGCCCAACTGGAGCGGATACCCGTACTGCAGCGACAGCTCCTGGCCCTCGCTGGTGCCCGTCGCGTCAGCCAGCAGCTCGAGCTCCAGCTCACCGCCGCGGCCCTTCCATTTCGCCGCCATGCCCACGTCGAACCCTTTGTCGCGATCCTCCAGCAGGCGGTAGTCGATGCCGTTGCGCGCCAGTTCTACGCGCCCCAGGTCCTTCACATCGAACCCGTCGAACCGGAACTTGCCGATCGCGCTCAACTCGAACGCGTCATTGTCGATGAACTTCCAGCCAGCGGTGATGCCCTGGAAGAAGAACCGTTCGCCGTTGTACGACACCAGCGGGATCGGCATCACGTCGGAGCCCTCGCCGGCGTACTGGCCATTCTTGATCATCGCGCCGAGGCCGACGCTCCAGCGCGGCGGGCCGCCTTCCGGCGGGCCATCGCCGTCTTCCTGCGCGAACGCGGCCAAGGGCAGGCTGGACAACAACACGGACAACAGGAGCTTCTTCATGGGATGCGCGACCTCGTCTGGGGTGGGATGTCGCGTTCGCGGCGCGGTCAGCGCATGCGGTGATGCGTGGCGGCGAACGGCCACGGCAGGATGGAGAGGCGATGTCGCCGCAATGTCGTGCGCGGCGGCGACGCGCTGAATGCCGGCTGTCGGCGGCGGTTACAGCGGGATGACGCTGGCGGACACGTCCAGGCGTGCGCGCGTGCCGGCGATGCTGCCGGCGTCGATGTCGAGCTTCCAGCCGAAGCGGTCGCAGATGCGGCCGATCAGGAACAGGCCCAGGCCCTGGCCGCGCGGCGGCGTGGCCTGGCGCAGGCTGTCGCGGTAGCGGCGCGCGGCTTCCACCGGATCGAAGCCGCTGCCCGAGTCGACGACGGCGATCACACCGTCGGCCAGGGTGACGTCAATGGCGCCGGCCTCGGTGTGCTCGATGGCGTTGCGCACCAGGTTGCTGACCGCGATGCGCACCATGGCTTCGGGTGCGGCGAGGTAGGTGGGCGGCAGCGCACCGATCCGCAGCTGCGTGCTGCGACCCCGCAGCAGATGTTCGTGGTCGCGGACGACGCCGGGCAGGCACTCATGCAACGCGGTGACATCGGCCGGCTCGTCGCCGGGCTCGGGCTCGCGCGCCAGGTAGAGCAGCGCCACCATCGTCTCTGACAGGCCTTCGACCGCATGCTCGATGCGGGCGAGCGCCGGGCGCGAGGTGTCCGGCAGCGGCATCTGCTGGAGCACGTCGACGGCGCCGGCGATGACGGCGATCGGCGTGCGGAACTCGTGGCTGGCCTGGTCGAGCAGGCTGCGCTCGCGTTCGATGAACTGGCCCACGCGTTCCAGGTGCACGTTGCTGGCCTGGGCGATGACCTGGATCTCTTCGCGCAGGTAAGTCGTCGGCAGGCGGGCGCTGCTGTCGCGCGGATCGATCGCCTGCATGCGGTCGGCCAGGTCGCGCACGGGGCGCACGAGGTTCGTGTGCAGCCAAGCGATCACCGCGCCGATCATCAGCATGAACGACAGCGCCCATACGATGCTCCACAGCGAGGTGCGGTTCTGCTGGTCCTCGATCTCGCCGATGTCGAGCGCCGTGATCAGCCGGCCCGGCGGCAGGGCGACCACCGCGGCGTGGAAGCTGCCATGGCCCTCGAAGCTGTCGAGCGCGGTGAAATTGCGGAAGCCATTCTCGGTGGAGTAATAGCCCGGCGGCAGATCCGCCAGATACGACGGCGCGGACGTGGCGCGCTGCCCCGGCTCGATGTACCAGGAGCGCACCAGGCCGGTTTGCGGCAGCGTGTCCGCTTCGCCCGCCCGCACGCGCGCGGCGTGGTCGGCCGACACCGAGCGCAACAGGTCGCCCCAGTAGCGGTGTTCGATCAGGCCCTGGCTGCTGAAATTCTGGAACGTCAGCGAGGACATCATGATCAGTCCGAACACGACCAGGGCCACGGTGATGCCACCGTGCACGCCGCGCGGCTTCGCGAGCAGGGCGCGCAGCCTATTCAAGCGCATACAGCCGGTAGCCGGTGCCGGGCACCGTGTGCAGCAGGGTGGTTTCCGGCGGTTGTTCCAGTGCACGGCGCAGCACGTACATGTGGGAACGCAGCAGGTCGGTGCCGGGCACGCCTTCGCCCCACGCGGCGCGCTCCAGCTTCGCGCGGCTGACCACCTGCGGGCTCTCGCGCATCAGCAGTTCCAGCAGGCGCCGCCCGGTCCGCGTCAGCACGATGCGGCGCTCACCGCGATGGATCTCCATCGTGCCCATGTGGAAGGTCAGGTCGCCCACCGTCAGGATGTCCTCCGGTGCGGCCGACTGGCGCAGTCGCGCTACCAGCGCGCGCAGCCGCACCTCGATCTCCGGCAGCGCCACCGGCTTGACAAGGTAGTCGTCGAGGCCGGATTCGAAGCCGTCGATCTTGTCGGTCAGCTGGTCGCGCGCGGTGAGCATGATCACCGGCACTTTCTTCTTCGCTTCGCCGCGCAGGCGGCGCAGCACGGTCAGGCCGTCCAGCCGCGGCAGGTTCCAGTCGAGCACGATCGCGTCGTAGTCCTTCGACGAGGCCAGGTGCAGGCCCGATAGCCCGTCCGGTGCGGCGTCGAGCACGTGGCCGCAATTTTCCAGGTAGTCATAGAGGTTGGCCGCGAGCTGCGCGTTGTCCTCGATGATCAGGATCGACAGGGATTCCCTGCTCATGGCGCATGCGCCTCGTGATGGGCGACCGGTTGCGGCAACGGACGCGGTGGGCTGCACATGGTTCAGTACAACGCGGCGATGCCCGCGCGCTCGACCCACTGTAGCACGGTGTAAACGGGCAGGAAGGCGAGCAACAGCAGGTGGCGTTCAACGAGTACTTCAGCAGCACGTACGCACCACGATGGCGCGCTTTCATCGTCACCGCGCGTTCGTGCAGCGGCGCGACGCCGGCGAACACCGCGGTGAGCCACCCGCGCGGATCCTCGATCGTGTTGGGCACCGCAAGCGCACGCGCGAGCTGCGCGTAGCCGTAATTGAAGGCGCGCCCGGCCGCGTGCATCGGCCGCTCGACATCGCACATCAGGATCAGGCGGATCTGGTCGGTGTCGTTGCGCGCGTAGTGCGGGTAGGTCTCGTCGAAGACGAAGTCCTCACCGTCGCGCCACGACAGCGCCCGGCCATCGACGTTGATGAAGCAGCGATCGTCGTTCGGCGTGGCCAGGCCCAGGTGGTAGCGGAAGGAGCACGCCAGCGGATCGGCATGCAGGCTGAGCTCTGCACCCGGCGGTAACACCGAGAACATCGCGGCGCGGATGCCGGGCACCTGCGCCAGCAGCCACAGCGTTTCCGGGCACAGCCGTTGCGCCGACGCATGCGGCGTGCCGTACCAGGCCAGGTAGAACTTCCTCCAGCCGCGTTTGTAGAACGTGCGGAAGCCCAGGTCGTGGTAGCCCGGCGAGCCGGGACGGGCGGTCGCATCCAGATGTCCCGCGCGATACAGCGCCAGCGCTTCATCGCGGATGCGCGGCCAGTGCGCGCGCAGGATCGAGATGCCGTCGAGGTAACCTCGGTCGATCACCGGCTGCCTCGCAAACCGGCGCGTGGCCATGTACAGCACGCAATTGAGCGGCGCGAACACCGGCCAGCTCTTGCGCAGGTATTCGCCGAACCCGGCATAGCGCCGCCGACCACGCCAGCGGTAGACGTAGGTCACGGATCCCAACACATAGAGGACGACCGTGGCCAGCGCGAGTGTGCTGAAGCTCATGGGATGTCCCGGGGAAAATAAAAAGGCGCGGACGGGGACGCTTGCCTGACCCCCGCCGCGCAAGAAGGACCTGCCCCGATGTGCGTCCCGCCCATCGTCTTCATGCGCCCGCCTCCACCGCCGGCGTGTCCGCGGACCGACGTATGGCAACCGCACGACGCACGCGGTCGAGGATGTCGTCGACCAGGCTGTAGACCACCGGCACCACCAGCAGGCACAGCACGGTGGAGGTGATCAACCCGCCGATGACGACGATCGCCATCGGTGCGCGGAAGCTGGGGTCGGCGCCGATGCCGAGCGCGACCGGCAGCATGCCGGCACCCATCGCGAGCGTGGTCATCACGATGGGGCGCGCACGCTTGCGGCAAGCGTCGACGATGGCGTCGTCGAGGGCCGTGCCGTGGTCGCGGCGCGCGATGACGATGTAGTCGACCAGCAGGATGGAGTTCTTGGTGGTAATGCCCATCAGCATGATCAGCCCGATCATCGACGGCATCGACAGCGAGGCGCCGGTCAGGAACAGGGCCAGGAAGGCGCCGGGAATGGCCAGCACCAACGCCACCAGCACGGTCAGCGGCTGGGCGAAATCCTTCAGCAGCAACACCAGCACCGCGTAGACGCAGGAGATGCCGGCCAGCATCGCCACGGCGAAGCCGACCACGAGTTCGCCCATCACTTCGGCCTCGCCGGTGGCGGCATGGGCCACGCCACGCGGCAGGTTGCGCAGGCTGGGCAGCGCCGCCGCCGCGGCCTCGACATCGCCCAGCGGCTGGCCGTTGAGTTCGACGGCGAACTCGACATTGCGCATGCGGTCGTAGCGCGTCAGTTCGGACGGGCCGGTCAGCAGCTGCAGCTCGGCGACGCTTTCCAGCGGCACCGGTCCGCGTGCGCCGGGCACCGGCAGGCGCCGCAACGTATCGAGATCGTCGCGTCCTTCATCGGCCAGCCGGACCACCACGGGCACCTGCCGCTCGCTGACGTTCAACTTGGCCAGGTCCTGGCGGTAGTCGCCGGCGGTGGCAATGCGCAGGGTTTCGGCGATGGCGGCCGAGGTCACGCCCAGGTCGGCGGCGCGGGCGAAGTCGGGTCGCACCACCAGCTCCGGCCGCACCAGGCTGGCCGAGGACGTCACCGCGCCGACGCCCGGGATGCCGCGCAGTTCGCGCTCGACCACGGCGGCGTGGCGTGCAAGCGCGGCGCCATCTTCCGAGGTCAGGACCAGTTCGTAGCCCTCGTCGTCGTCGCCGCCCACGCGGATGCGCGCGCCGGGTAGTTGCACCAGTTCGTCGCGCAGGCGGGCTTCGATCTGCTGCCGCGTGAGGTCGCGTTCGCCGCGTGGCGCCAAATTGGCGGTGAGCATGGCGCGGGTGACGGTACCGGGCTGCGCATCCTCGCCGGGCGCGCCGCCACCGGTGCTGGCGCCGATCGCGGTGTAGACCGATACCACCTCGGCATGTACGGCGATCAGGTCGCGGGCTCGTTCGGCCAGCGCGCGCGTGTCCTGCAGCGTGCTGCCCGGCGGCAGCGTCAGCGTCACCTGCGCCTGGTTGCCGTCGTCGGCGGGAATGAACTCGCCTGGCAGCAACGCCGCCACGCCCAGTCCCGACACCACCAGCAGCGCGGCCGCCGCGGCCGTCGCTGCGCGATGCCGCAGGCAGGTCTCCACCAGGTACAGATAGCGCGCCAGCCAGCGCGGCGGCGCATGCGCCTTCTTCGGCGCCTTCAGCAGATAGGCCGCCATGGTCGGCGTCAGCATGCGTGCGACCACCAGCGAGAAGAACACTGCCACCGCCGCGGTCCAACCGAACTGCACGAAGTACATGCCAACCTCGCCGCCCATCAGCGAAGTGGGCAGGAACACCGCGATCAGCGTGAACGTGGTGGCCACCACCGCCAGCCCGATCTCGTCGGCGGCCTCGGTCGCCGCACGCAGCGGCGTCTTGCCCATCAGCAGGTGGCGCTCGATGTTCTCGATCTCGACGATGGCGTCGTCGACCAGCACGCCGACCACCAGCGACAGCGACAGCAGCGACACCGTGTTGAGGCTGAAGCCCATCAGGTGCATCACCGCGAAGGTCGGGATGGCCGACAGCGGCAGCGCGACCGCGGCGATCAGCGTGGCGCGCCCGTCGCGCAGGAAGCAGAACACCACCAGCACCGCCAGTGCGGCGCCTTCGTACAGCAGCATCATCGAACCGTGGTAGTTCTCGGCGATGGGCGTCACGTGGTCCACCGCTTCGGCGAACACGACTTCCGGGTGCGACTTGCGCAGTTCATCGATCACCGCGCGCGCGGCCTCGGTGACGTCGAGTTCGCCGGCGCCGCGCGAGCGCAGCACGTCGAAGGCCACGACGGGGCGGCCGTCCATCAGGGCCATCGACCGCGGCTCCGCCGCCGTGTCGGTGACCGTGGCCACCTGGTCCATGCGAACCCGGCGACCGTCGCCGAGTGCGACATCGATCCGGGCGATGTCTTGCGCGGTATCGACCGTGGCGATGGTGCGCACCGATTGTTCGGCGCCTCCCGCGTCCACGCGACCACCCGAGGCTTCCTGTTGCAGTTCGCGCAGCTGGTGCGAGAGATCGGCGGCCGTCGTGTTGAGGGCGAGCAGGCGGGCGGGGTCGAGTTCCACCCGCACTTCGCGGTCCACGCCGCCGATGCGCGACACCGCGCCGACGCCGGGCACGGCAAGCAGCTGCTTGCTGACCTGGCTGTCGACGAACCACGACAGCGCTTCGTCGTCGCGCGTGGCCGAGGACACCGTGTACGTCAGCACCGGCGCGGCGGCCAGTTCTCGCTTCCTGATGATCGGGTCCTGCAGATCCGCGGGCAGGGTGGCGCGGGTGGCGGAGACGGCATCGCGCACATCGTCCATCGCCTCCTGTACCGGCTTGCCGACCTGGAACTCGGCGGTGATCGTGGCCAGGCCGTCGGTCAGCGTGGTGGCGATGTGCTTCAGCCCTTGCACGTTGGCCAGCGAGTCCTCGATCTTGCGGGCGACGTCGTTCTCCAGTTGCGCGGGCGACGCGCCCGGCAACGCCGCGGTGACGGTGACGACGGGGAAGTCGATGTCGGGGAAGTTCTGCACCTTCATCGCCAGGAAGCCGCCGGCGCCGGCCAGCGTCAGCAGGATGAAAAGCAGCGTGGTGGCGACCGGGTTGCGGATCGACCAGCGCGAGACGTTGAGGTTCACGGCTCGCTCCGGGCGAGCGCTTCGGCATTCGTGCGCGCCGGGTTGGCATGGCCCACGACGGCGGGTGCCTGTGGCGATGCCTCCAGGACGCGCACCGTGTCACCCTCGCTGAGGAAACTGAGACCGGAGGCGATCACGCGGTCGGCCGCCACCAGCCCGCGGGTGATCTCGATGCGGTCACCGATCCGGCGACCCACGTCGACCTTCACCGCGACCACGTTCGACGTGGCGCCCACGCGCATCACGTAGTGGAACCCGTCGCGCAGCAGCACCGCCGTTTGCGGCAGGGTGAGCGCGGGGATCTCGCCCACGTCGACGTGGCCGGTCACGAACGTGCCCGCGCGCACGCCGCTGCCGCGCGGCAGGTCGACGTAGACCTGCCCGTCATGCGTCTGCGTGTCGATGTCCGGCGAGACCATGCGTAGCGTGCCGCGGATCGGCGCCTGACCGGGCACGCGCACGAACGCGACCTGGCCGGGCGCCAGCGTCTCGAGGTCGGACAGCGCCACGCGCGCACGCCATTCCAGGCGCCCGTCCTTGATCATGCGGAACAACTCCTGGCCCGCCGGCACCACCGCGCCGACGGTCGCGGTGCGCACGGTGATGATGCCGTCGGCCGGCGCGAGCACACGCGCATGCGACAGCCGTACGCGCTGGCGTTGCGCGGCGGCGCGGGCAGCGTCCAGGCGTGCGCGCGCCACCGTCGCCACGGCCAGGTACTGGCTGATCTGCTGCGCGGACATCGCACCGGAACCTTCGAGCAGCTTCGCGCGGCGCGCATTGCCGTCCGCTTCCTGCGCCTCTGCCTCGGCTACGGCGACCGCCGCCTGCGCCTCCGCCACGTCGGCCTGCACGAGCGCGGCGTTGAACGTGGCCAGCACCTGGCCGCGGACGACAAGGTCGCCGACGTTCACGTACACCTCGGTCAGGCGCAGGCCTTCGGTTTCCGCTCCGATGGTCGCTTCCTGCCACGCCATCACGTGGCCCGTCGCTGGTACCTGCAGCGGCAGCGGTGCCGCGCGCGGCGTCGTCAGGGTGACCGACATCACCGGCAGCGGCGCACTCGACGCGGGCGCGTCGTCGTCGCGCCTGGACGCAAGCACCAGCACGACGGCGAGGGAGACCGACAACGATGGCCGCGATGACAAGGAAGCGACGGTGTTCGAGGAAGGGCGTGGGCATGGGGAGGGGCGCGCGTCGGGAGGGGCTTGCGCCCGGCGGGAGGAAGGATGGAATCGCGGTGTCGTCCAAATGTCGGGCGTCCGCTCACTCGGACGGCGCGTCGCGCTCGATCTGGTGCACACGGCGCTGCGACCACGCATCGCGCACGAAGGTGTAGTCGTCGTAGGCGTCCTCGCGGGCGTCGTCGAACGCCGCGAGCTGCGCGCGACCGTCGACCACCTCGAGCGCCTGCAGCGCGAGCGCGGCAGTGCCGTCGTTGACGTAGCGCAACGGCGACAGGCGCTGGTCGGCCACGAGTGAGAGCGTGTCGCGCACGGTGCGCGGCCCCAGCAACGGCAGGACCAGGTAGCGCGAGCGCCGCCATCCCCACGTGCCGAGGGTCTGGCCGACGTCTTCCTCGTCGCGACGATGCAGGCCCATCCGTGTGGCGGGATCGAACACGCCCCCGATGCCGAGCGTGGTGTTGAACGCGAAACGGCCCAGCGCGGTGAGCGAGTTTCCCGGGTGCCCCTGCAGCACGTGGTTGATCGCGTTGGCGGGCTCGCCGAGATTGCGAAAGAAGCGGGTCACGCCCGCACGGATCCGCGCCGGCAGCACGCGGGTGTACGCGCGCGCCAGCGGATGCAGGACGTGCGCGTCGACCGCCGTATTGAAGCGATGGATGCGACGGTTCTGTTTTTCCCACGGATCCCAGACGTCGGCGTCGCCATACACCAGCGCAAGGTCTTCTTCGATGGCCGCGGCGTCTTCGCTGGGCGGCGACACGGCGTGCGCATCCGCGAGCGGTGGCACTTCCGATAGCGCGACGGCCTCCGGCGCCTGTTCGTCGACCACCGCGACAACCTGCGTGTCGTCCGGCGATGGACGTAACTGCGCGGAGCGGCTCGCGCAGCCGCTGCCGGCGAGCAGGGCAACGATGAAGAGGCCAATCTTGAGAGCGTGCATGGACAATCACCCGGTGCGCCTCCAGCACGTCCGGCCGGATCGGCATGCGTTGCAGCGTGGTGTGTCGATGTCGTCGCAATGTGGGTGGAACGCCGCGCGGTAGCGGCCCCACACCTGCCGAAAGTTCCCCTGCCGACCGGTTAATTCATGTACTGGTCAGTTTGATATTCAGGGCTTGTTGTGAGGTGGAGCGGATACTGCGCCCACCGTCGCAATGCATCGCAACGGACACACAACAACAAAACAGAAAGGCGTTCCCCATGAAGAAGTCCTTGCTTGCCCTGACCCTGCTGGCTGCTGCTCCGTTTGCTGCTTCGGCCGCGGATGGCGTGTCCTACAACTACGTCGAAGGTGGCTACACCGCGACCAACCTGAGCGACGGTCTGCCGGACGCCGACGGCTGGGGTGCGAAGGGTTCTGTCGCCATCGCCCCGAACTTCCACCTGTTCGGTGAATACACCACGCAGGAGTTCGACAACACCAACGTCGACCTCGACAACTACAAGTTCGGCGTGGGCTACAACCACGAGATCACCCAGCGCATCGACCTGCTGACCCGCGTGGCCTATGAGCGCTACAAGGTGCCGGGCGACCATCTGAACGGCTACAGCGCCGAAGTCGGCATCCGCGGCGCCATCGCGCCGAAGTTCGAAGGCTATCGCGACCGTCGGTTACGAAGACGGCAGCGACTTCGACGGCGACTACTACGGCCGTCTGGGCGCGCAGGTGAAGTTCAACCAGAACTGGGGCCTGAGCGGCGACGTCAAGTTCGCCGACAACGACACCCAGTGGTTCGTCGGCCCGCGCTTCACCTGGTAATCCGCAGTACCGCTCCCCGCGACGCGTCCCTCTCTCCCCGCGTCGCACCCAGCCCGGCCCTTGTGGCCGGGCTTTTTATTGCGCGCATGAAAAAGCCCGGCGGGTGAGGCCGGGCTTGTTCGGTGCGCTGCATCGGTTACCTGTACAGCGTTTCCGGATACTCGGGCTTCTGCTCGCGCGCGAGCAGCTGCTGCAGGCCGTCGCGCGGCGTGAGGTCGCCGTGCAGTACGGCGCGCACGGCGCTGGAGATCGGCAGGTCGATGCCGTGGCGATCGGCCTGGCGCATGACTTCGTCCGCGGTCTGCACCGATTCGACCACCTGGCCGATCTCGCGCACGGCGTCCTGCAGCGACTGGCCGCGTCCCAACGCCAAACCCAGGCGGCGGTTGCGCGACAGATCGCCGGTACAGGTCAGCACCAGGTCGCCCAGGCCGGCCAGGCCCATCAGCGTTTCCGGCTTGGCGCCGATGGCGGCGGACAGGCGCAGCATCTCGTTGAGGCCGCGGGTGATCAGGCCTGCGCGCGCGTTGAGGCCCAGTTGCATGCCATCGGCCACGCCGGTGGCCACGGCCAGCACGTTCTTCATCGCGCCACCGAGCTCGGCACCCACCATGTCGTCGCCGGTGTAGGCGCGGAAGGCAGGGCCGTGCATCACGTCGGCCACGGCCTGCGCGAACACCGGATCGGCGCCGTGCACGGTCACCGCGGTAGGCAGGCCCAGCGCGACTTCCTTGGCGAACGAAGGACCGGTGACCACGGCCAGCGGCACGTCGGGGCCGAGGATGTCTTCGGCCACTTCATGCAGGAAACGACCGGAACCGGTCTCGAAGCCCTTCGTCGCCCACGCCACGCCGGCACCGGCCGGGCGCAGCGGCGCCAGCTTGTGCAGCGTTTCGGTGAAAGCATGCGAAGGCACCACGACCAGCACCTGGTCGGCCTCTTCCAACGAAGTCGCCAGGTCGGTGGTCGCGCGCAGCGTGAGCGGCAGCGGGATACCGGGCAGGTAACGGGTGTTCTCGTGCTGCGCGTTGATCGCCGCGGCGACCACGGCGTCGCGGCCCCACAACGTGACCGCATGGCCATGCCGCGCCATCAGCGCGGCGAGCGCCGTGCCCCAGGAACCGGCCCCGAGCACCGCGATCTTCAGCGGTGCGTCTGGTTGCAGATCAGTCATCCGTCACCCCTGTGCGAAGCGTCGCCGCCCTGACGGGATTGTGCATCACGGATCAGGCGTTGCCGGCAGGTTCCGAATTGGCCAGGCCGGCGTCGCCGCCCTGCGCCGCGCGCTGGCGCAGCGATTCGGCGTACAGCGCTTCGAAATTGATCGGCTGCAGGAAGAACGGCGGGAAACCACCGGCCTGCACCAGGTCGCTGACGATCTGGCGCACGTACGGGAACAGGATGTTCGGGCACTGCGTGCCGAGCAGCACGTCCACGGCCTGCGGGTCCAGGCCCATCAGGCCGAAGATGCCGGCCTGCTGCACTTCCGCCACGTACGCGGTCTTGTCGCCGGCCTTGCAGGTCAGGGTCACGCCGAGCACCACTTCGAAGGCGTTCTCGCCCAGGCGCTGCACGCGCTGGTTGAGGTTGAGCTGCAACTCGGGCTGCAGGTTCTCGGTGTAGATCGCCGGCGCGCCGGGCACTTCGAAGGAAACGTCCTTGACGTAGATCTTCTCGACAGTGAAGGCAGGGCCAGCGGCTTCGGCGGACGCGATCGCGCCGTTGGTGGTCTCGTCGGACATTTCGAACTCCGGAATTTCGGGATTGATGCGGTGAATGGGAGATTATGGCATGGCGTCGGAGACGGCCCGGTTCAAGGGGCCGTTCCGGCCAGGCGGGCTCAGCGGCCCTTGACCAGCGGCAGGTCGGCCTGCTGCCAGGCGGCCACGCCGCCATCGAGCCAGTAGACCTTCTCGAAGCCAGCCTTCTTCAGGCGCTTGGCGGCCCCTGCGGAGGCCTGCCCGTTGCGGCAGACCAACACCACCGGCTGGGACTTGGCGCCCGCCAGCAGCTTGTTCTCGGGGTCGAAGCTGCTCGGCAGCACGTTGCGGCTGCCGGCGATGTGGCCCTTCTCGAAATCGTTGCTCGCCGACAGGTCCACCACCAGGGCGTTCTCGCTGTTGACCAGCTGGGTCAGCTCGGCCGGGCGCAGTGCCTTGTAGCCGCGGAACAGACGCGAGATTTCGGTGTAGACGATCGCGACCGTCAGGCCGACCAGCGATAGCGACAGGATCTGGTTGAAGGGCGAACGGGTGGCGAAAGCCAGGATTTCTTCGAAATTCACAGGGTTGGCGACCGTGGAGCGGGCGGCGATTGTCGCACAGGACGCCCCGCCGGGCGCCGGGCCACTACTGGCCCTTCCAGAGGTCCGGCAGCCCCACTACCAGCCACCAGCGCTTGGCTTCAGGGTCCCAGCGCCAGCGCTCGATGTAGCGCTCGGTCCGCTCGGCCATGGTGTGCTTGTTGATGACACGCAGTTCCACGACGCGCTCGACCGTGCCTTCCGGTCCGCTGCGGCTGGAGAGGTCGCGGTAGCCGGAAATCTGCACCTGCTGGTAACGCTCGAACTCCAGCTCGGTCATCGGGTGCGCCTCGCGGTAGGCGGGATCGACCCCCTGCCAGGCGTTCTCGAAGTCGCCCCAGCGGATCGAGGCCGCGTAGGCATCCTGCACGCCCTGCAGCTTGCCGCGCTGCATCCGGCTCTGTGCGCCGGCCGAGGCCATCACCGCCAGCAGCCCCACGACCACCAGCATTCTTGCGATCACCCGCATGGCACCCCTCCCGTTCCTGGCCCGCATGCTACCGCTTCGCGATGGCCACGAAGCGCCCGCTGAGCGTGGTGGCCAGTCCGCCTTCAGGCAGCAGCACCTTGGCTTCCACCTGGATGCGGGCGCGGCCGCGCTGGACCAGCGTGTCGATGAAGGTGTCCCACGATTGCCCTTCGGCGAAGGCCGCCGTCGGCGACAAGATCGCCGTACAGCGGGGCGAGGTAGCGGATCTGGCTGTCGGCGACGTAGACCTCGGCCTTCAGGCCGGCCAGCCGCAGCTTCAGCGTGACCAGTCCCCAACCGGCGACGGTCATCAGCGAGGTCAGGCTGCCGCCGAAGGCGTTGCCCTTGTCGTTGACGTTCGCCGACAACGGCGCGATGAGGCGCAACGCCTCGCCTTCCATTCCCGCCACGTCCACCTGCATCGCCGCCACCGGCGGCATGCCGCGGCAGTACTCACGCAGTTCCTGCAGGGCTTCTTCCAGACTCATCGCTCATAATCCGCGCATGGGACATCCAACGCCGCCGGCATGGTACGTCATCTCGCTGCGGCCCCAGGGCGGCCACGAAGCGCTCCGCCGCGCTGCGCGGCGGCACGGCGCCGGCCTGCTGGCGCTATCGCCGTGGCGCATCCGGGCCAGCCACGACGACGCCACGCGGCAGGCCCTGCAGCAGGCGCTCGCCTGCCCGCGCGTGCTATTCACCAGTCCGGCGGCCGTCACCGCCGCCCAGGCGCTGCAACCGCTGCGCGCGCTGCCAGGACAGACCTGGCTGGCGGTCGGCGCCGGCACGGCGGCGGCCTTGCGGCGTGCGGGCGTCGCGGCCTCCGCACCGCGTCGCATGGACAGCGAGGGCCTGCTGGCGATGCCGGCGCTGCAGGACGTCGCGGGCGTGGACATCGGCTTCGTCACCGCCCCGGACGGTCGCAACCTGTTGATGCCCACGCTGCAGGCACGCGGTGCCCACGTGCATCGCGCCGAGGTCTATCTCCGTGAACCGGTCGCGCTGCCGCCGCGCGTGCTGGCCGCCCTCGCCGCGCTCGATCGGCCCGCCTGCCTGCTGCTGAGCAGCGCCGGTGCACTGGAACAGGTCCTCGCGCAGCTGCCTCCCGCGGCGGCCGCGCGCTTCCGCGACGCAGGCGTGGTGGCCGCCAGCGCGCGCCTGGTCGAAGCCGCCCGCGCCGCGGGATTCCGCACTGTGGTACAGGCCGAGGGGCCGCGCCCGGCCCAGTTGGTGAAGAGCGCGTCGACCGTCATGGCGCCCCGCATCCGTTAGCATTTGCGGCAGCCATCACGGTTCTGCCTGCCCGAAGGACGCCTGCGTGAACGATGTGTCGCCCTCTCCGCCCCGCACTCTCGGCTCGCGTCGCCTGATCGTGGCGGCGCTCGTGCTGATCGTGGTCGGCATCGGCGCGTGGCGCGGCTGGGCGTGGTGGCAGGCCCGTTCGACACAGGAACGCACCGCGGCCTCGGAGACGGCGCTGCGTCTGGAAGCGCTCGAATCGCGCGCCGAAGCGTTGCGCCGCGACCAGCGCGCGCAGGCGCAGCGCCTGCTCGATGCGGCCGCCACCAACCGCATCCTGCGCGACGAGGTGCTGGGCCTCGGCCAACGTGGCGCGTTGCTGGAAGAAAGCGTGGCCAAGCTGACCGACCCGAACCGCCACGGCGCGCAGGCGCTGCGGCTGGACGAAGTCGAACTGCTGCTCTCGCAGGGCGCGCAGCGGCTGGAGATCGCCCGCGACCTCGGCGGCGCGAAGCGCGCCTACGCGCTCGCCGCCGGCGCGCTGGACGGCATCGACGACCATCGCCTGTTGAACCTCAAGCAGGCGCTCGCGCAGGAACGCACCGCGCTGGATGCCCTGGGTCCCGGCACGCAGGCCGAAGGCAACGCGCGCCTGGACGCGTTCGTGAACGCGTTGGCGGCGCTGCCGCGCGACGCGCATGCGGCGCAGGGCGGCGACATGCGCCATCGACCGACCTGGCAGCGCGTCCTCGCGCCATTGGTCGACGTGCGCCCGACCCGCGACACCACCTTGATCGCACCGGCGGAACGCACGGCGGCAGACGCAGCGCTGCAGATCGAAATCAGCCTGGCGCGCGCGGCCCTCGAACGCGAAGACGATGCCGCTTATCGCGCCGCGCTGGATCGCATCGGCAGCTGGCTGCCCCGGCTGTGGCCGGCCTCGCCCGCGCGGCAACAGGTGAGCGCGCAACTGCAGGCATTGCGGCAGGCGCCCGCCCCCGCCCGACCCGCCGTGTTCGGGACGACGCTGCAACAGCTGCGTGCGCTGCGCAACGCCGGCGTGCGCCTGCGCCTGCCACCCGCGCCCGAGATGGCGCCGGACGCTCCGGAGGTGACCCCATGAAATCGTTCCGCACCGTGATCCTGCTGCTGGCGCTCGTGCTGCTGGGCGCGCTCGCCGCGCAATGGATGGCCGGTACCGACCGCGACCTGGGGGAGGTGTTCGTCCGCTTCGCCGGCTACGACCTGCACACCAACGTGCCGCGTGCCGCGCTCACCCTGGTGCTGGTGGCGGCGCTCGCATGGCTCGCGTGGCGGCTGCTCTCGCTGCCGTTCCGCGCGTGGGGACGCCATCGCCGCAAGCAGGCGCGCGCACGCCTGATCGAAGGCTTGGATGCCTTGCACGGCGGACATTGGTCGAAGTCGGGCAAGTTGCTGGAGCGCGCCGCCGAAGACGATGAAGTCGGCGCCATCGCCCGTGTCGGCGCCGTGCAGGCCGCCGCCGCGCAAGGCGACGACGCCACCATGCAACGCCATCTCGACGCACTGCGCGAACGTTCAGCGGTCGCCCACGCGTTGGCCGCCGCGCAGCTCGCCCTCGCCGCCGGGCGCGCACGCGAGGCGCTTGATCTGCTGGACGCGCCGGCCGTGCAGCCGCTGCCGCCGCGCGGCCTGGCCTTGCGCGCGCAGGCGCTCACCGACACCGCGCGTGCGTACGAGGCTTATGGTTTGTTGGGCGCATTGAAGCAGCAGCAGGCGATCGCGCCGGCGGCGCTCGACGCGCTGGAGCAGCGACTCGCCGCACAGTCGTTGCATGAAGCGGCCGATGCGAACGCTTTGGCCGAGCGCTGGGAAACGCTGACGAAGGCGCTGCGCGTGCAGCCCGCCGTGGTCGCGGCGTACGCCGAGCGTGCGGCCGCGTTGCGCTGGGAAGACGCAGCCACGCGCAGCATCGAACAGGCGCTCGAGGCGCGCTGGGACGAAAGCCTGGCGGGCCTCTACGGCCGACTGCCCATCGGCAAGCTGGATTCGCGGCGCGCCAGCGCCCAGCACTGGCTGCAGGCGCATCCGGCAAGCCCGGCGCTGCTGCTGACGCTGGGCCGGCTGACCCGCCTGCAGGGCCAGTGGCCGCAGGCGCAGGAGTTCCTGCATCGCGCGATCGCGCAGGGGGCCGGCGCCGAGGCGTGGGAAGAACTGGGCGAAGGCTTCAACGCCGCCGGCGACACCGCGCAGGCGCAGCAGTGCTACGCCAACGCACTGAAGGCCGCGCGGGCGGAGGCACCGGTTGTGCTGCCTGGGCGCGACCTGCGGCAGACGATCCACGACGAGGCCGTCGTCGAGGATCGCGACGCGCACGGACTGCCCCGCCTGCGCGACTGACCCCCGCTATGGCGCCGCGGGGCGCGGATGCGTCTTGCGCCAGCGGCGCCAGCCCACCACGACCGCGACCACCACCAGCCACAACGGCCACAGCGCGGCCAGGGCGATGACGATATCCAGCGCGGCACGCCAGCCGACCGCCAGTGATTGGCCGAGGCGGGAGAAGAAGCTTGGACCGTTGTCGCGGAACACGGCATCGACATCGACCCGTTCCGCGCGCCGCACCTGCGCGTCCTGACGCAGCGACAGGGTGATCGTGCTGAAGGCGACGCGGTCCTCGAACTGCTTCTGCGCAATCAACGCCTCGTCGCGACTGGCGCGCGCCGCACCGCGCGACTGGATCGCGTCGGTCTTGTCGGCGAGCTTGCCTCCCGCCTGCACCGCGTCGCCCAGCTCGCGCTGCTCGTCTTGCGCGCGCTGGCTAGCCAGTTGCTGGCGCAGCAGGTCGAACTGCGCATCACGGGCCGAGAAGCTGCGCCGATCGAGGAACTCCATCTGCGCGGCGACCGCGCGCAGGAACGCCTGCGTACGCTCGCTGGGCACGCGCACCGTCAGCTGGCCCTGCAGGCTGTATTCGGTCAGTTCCAGCCGCTTGCCCGGCGCCAGCGGCCGGCTCAGCACGCGCTGGACCTGCGAGGAGATCTCGTTGTCGACGACGAACCCGCCTTGCGCCGCGACTTCATCCTCGATCGCTAGCGCGGTGCGGTAGACATCCACCACCTGGAACTGCGCCTGCGCCGTGCGGATGAAGCGGCGCTGCGGATCGACCTGGCTCGTCACGTCCGACGCCATCTGCGACGGATCGACTCCCGGCCCTTGCAGCGCCGGCGAGGCCACGTTCTGCTGCGGAGCGGCCGCGGCAGCGGTATCGGAGGGGGCTTCGGCCAGCAGCGGAGCGCCTGCGGCGTCAGCGCTCGACTCGGCGGCGGCCGCAGCCTCACGTTCGGCCATCTCGTGCTTGCTACAGGAGGCGATGAGGACAGCAAGAGCCAACAGCGGAACAACGCGGTACATCCTGTGCAGGCGCATGGAAACTCCGAAGGCAGCGTGGCAATGGCCGGCGGTGCCGGCCCGACTACCAACGCCTGGCACGGCCCACCGGGGTTGGCCGCATCATTCCATGGCCGGATCGGTCCCCGCGAGGGGTGGCGCAGCGCGCGCCAGACCCGTGTGACAATCGGATCGCCTGCCCTTCGGTGATCCGCGATGACCCGACTCTTGCGCGCCGCATTCCTGCTCGCCCTGCTGGCCACCGCCGCCGCGCAGGCCAAGACGCCCGTGGCGACCGGCACCGGCGGGGGCGCGGCGACAATCAGCGAACAGGCCACGCAATCGGCCATCGACGTCCTGGACCGGGGTGGCAACGCGGTCGATGCCGCCGTCGCCGCGGCGGCCACGCTCGGGGTGACGGATCCCTTCAGTTGCGGGATCGGTGGGGGCGGCTTCATGGTCGTGTACCTGGCGAAGGAACAACGCGTGGTCACCCTCGACCATCGCGAGACCGCGCCGGCCGCTGCCACGCCCGACCTGTTCACCGAGGGCGGCCGCGCGATGGACTTCGACATCGCCGTCGCCAGCGGCTTGTCGGTCGGCGTGCCCGGCACCGTACGCGGCTGGCATGAGGCACTGCAGCGCTACGGCACGATGTCGTTCGAGCAGGTGCTCGCGCCGGCGATCGCCACCGCGGAGCAGGGCTTCACCGTCGATGCGAATTTCTCGGGCCTGATCGCGCGCAACGAAGGCAAGTTCCGCCGCTTCCCCGCCACCGCCGCGCTGTACCTGCGCGACGGCAAGGCGCTGCCCGCCGGTACGCGCCTACGCAATCCCGATCTCGCACGCACCTACCGCCTGCTCGCGCGCGAGGGCGTGAATGCGTTCTACGCGGGCCCGCTCGCAAACGCGATCGTCGATGCGGTCAACCGTCCGCCGACAGCGAGTGGCGTCTCCGTGCGCGGCGGTCGCATGACCCTGGCCGACCTGGCCGACTACCAGGCCCGCGTGCGCGCGCCATTGCGGTCCCGCTACCGCGGCTACGACCTGTACGGCATGCCGCTGCCGAGCAGTGGCGGCGTGACCGTGTTCGAAGCGCTCAACCTCCTCGAAGGCTACGACCTGAAGGCGCTGCCACGCGCGCAGGTGGAGCATCTCTACCTGGAAGCGAGCCGCCTCGCCTTCGCCGACCGCGATGCCTACCTGGCCGATCCCGAGTTCGTGGATGCGCCGGTGGCGGGCCTGCTGAGCAAGGCGTATGCGGCGCAGCGGCGCGCGCTGATCGATCCCGCCCGTGCGGCGCCCGGTCCGGTCGCCGCGGGCGATCCGTTCGCCTTCCAGCAGGATGCGAGCTATCCGCTGCGCCCCGCGCCGCGCGCGCTGCAGCCGGAGAGCACGCACACCACGCACCTGACGGTGTCGGACAAAGACGGCAACGTCGTCGCCTACACCTTCACCATCGAGGACTGGGGCGGTAGCGGCATCGTCGTGCCGGGTTATGGCTTCCTGCTCAACAACGAGCTGACCGATTTCGATTTCACCGGCCCGCATCCGAACGTGCCCGAAGGCGGCAAGCGCCCGCGCAGCAGCATGACGCCGACGCTTGCGTTCAAGGACGGCAAGCCCGCGTTCTCGATCGGCAGTCCGGGCGGCTCCACCATCATCACCACCGTGTTGCAGACGATCGTCAACTACATCGACCTGGGCCTGCCGATGGACCGGGCCATCGACGCGCCGCGGCTATCGCAACGCAACGGCGCCGTCACCGATATCGAACCCGGCTTCGCCGGCAGTGCGCAGGCGAAGGCGCTGGCGCGCCTCGGGCAGCGCTGGTCCGACCAGGCCGAGGAGATCGGCGCCGCGAACGCGCTGGTGTTCCATCCGGATGGCACGGTGACCGCGGTCAGCGAAGGGCACCGCCATGGGATCGGCAGCGCGCAGGTGCAAACGCCCGCGCGCTGATCCCGCGCAAGCTCAGCGCTCGATGATCGCCACCACGCCCATGCCGCCGGCGGTGCAGATCGAGACCAGCGCGCGGCCACCGCCGCGCTGCTTCAGTTCCTTCGCCACGGTGGCGACGATGCGCGCACCGGTGGCGGCGAAGGGATGGCCCGTCGCCAGCGAGGAGCCGTTCGGATTCATCTTCGCCGGATCGATCTTGCCCAGCGGCGCATCCAGGCCGAGGCGGTTGCGGCAATAGTCCTCGCTCTCCCACGCGCGCAGCGTGCACAGCACCTGCGCGGCAAAGGCCTCGTGGATCTCGTAGATGTCGAAGTCCTGCAGCGTCAGGCCGTTGCGCTTGAGCATCTCCGGCACGGCCACCGTGGGCGCCATCAGCAGGCCTTCGCCGTGGACGAAGTCGACCGCGGACACCTGCGCGTCCTTCAGGTAGGCCAGCGGCTCGTGGCCGTGCGCCTTCGCCCATTCGTCGCTGGACAGCAGCACCGCGGCGGCGCCGTCGGTCAACGGCGTGGAATTGGCGGCGGTCAACGTGCCGCGGCCGGATATCTTGTCGAACGCCGGCTTCAGCGTAGCCAGTTTTTCCAGCGAGGTATCCGGGCGCAGGATGTTGTCGCGCTCCAGGCCGCGGAACGGCGCGATCAGGTCGTCGAAGAAACCGCGCTCGTACGCCGCCGCCAGCTTCTTGTGCGAGGCCACGGCGAGCTCGTCCTGCGAATCGCGCGAGATGTTCCACTCCTTCGCCATGTCTTCGCAGTGGTCGCCCATGCTCTTGCCGGTGCGCGGCTCGGCCACGCCGGGGAACTCGGGCTTCAGTTCGCTGAACTTGAAGCCGCTGACCAGCGCCTTCAGTTTGTCCTGCGTGGTCTTGGCGCGGTTGGCGGCCAGCAGGCGCGCGCGCAGCTTCTTGCCGTAGACGATCGGCACTTCGGAGGTGGTGTCCGAACCGCCGCCGATGCCGGAGTCGATCTGGCCCAGCGCGATCTTGTTGCCGATGTGGATGATCGTGTCGAGGCTGGTGCCACAGGCGCGCTGCAGGGTGATGCCCGGCGTCAGCGGCGAGAGGCCCGACGACAGCGCCGCTTCGCGGCCGAGGTTCCAGTCGGACGAGTGCTTGATCACCGCGCCCATCGCCACTTCGCCCAGCTGCTGGCCGTGCAGGCCGAAGCGCTCGACCAGCGCGCCCAGCGTGCGCACCGACATGCCCAGGTTCCCCACATCCGCGTAGGCCGTGTTCTGGCGACAGAACGGAATGCGGACGCCGCCGAGGATGGCGACGGGACGGGATGCGGGCATGGGGACCTCTGGACGGATGGGACGGCGGGAGGGGTGAAGATGCGCCTGCGTACGGCAGGCATAATGGGCAGTGTAATGCGCCCCTCCACCACCTCCAACCGCTGACATGACCCGATCCACAACCGGCCCCGTCGTGATGGGCGTGATCGCACTGGAACTGGCGGCTGGCCGCGCGCCGGAACGCGCCGCGCTGACGGCCGCGCAGGCGAGCGAACTGGCGGAAAAGCTGGGCCGCGACCTCGCCACGCACGCGCCGCAGGTCCGTGACCTGGATCTCGTCCTGGCGGCGGCGCATTTCGATCCTGCGGAGGCGCTGCGGCCCGGATGGTCGCTGCACCAGCGCCTGCGCGAGCTGCACCAGCGGGCCCCGGGGCGCGGTGAAGGCGCGCGCCTGATCGCCTTCGGCGCCGACGACACCGGTGACATCCCGCTGCCGTTGCGGGCCGACGACGGCCTGCGCGGCGGCCTGTTGCGCGTGGTGCCATTCCTGCTCAGCGGCGATGACCATACGGTCGAAGCCGTCGGCGAACGGTTGGAAAGCGTACTGCTCGAAACCGGCATGGCCCAGGCCGACACCGCGCTGCTCGCGCAAACCGCGTTCGGCGCGCAGATCGAACACGCGCGCTACATGACGCTGCACGACCTCGCCGCGATGACGGCCATGCAGTACGAACACGGGGGTCTCGGCGCGCTATGGCCGGTGATCGAAACCGCCCTGATGGCGCCGACCGACGAACAGTGGCTGGATGCGCCGCCGGAACCGCTGCTGCGGTACGCGCAAGGCGAAGTGCACATCGCCCTGTTCGAACCAATGGCGTGGCGGGCGCGCTATGCGCCGCAGGACGCCACCGACGAGCGGCTCGAACGCGCCTACCAGCACTTCCAGGCCCGGCAGCAGCAGATCGCCGCCGTGCTCGAGGCCCATGGCATCCCGGTCACGTTCGCGCACTGCCCGGGCAAAGCCGATCCGCGTGCATCACTGAGCGCATGAAGCGGCAGGCCACGGCGCATGCTGTGGCCCCGCTCGTCGTACTTACTGGGTGACCTTGATGATGCCGCACGCCACGCGTGCGCCGGCGTTGCCGGCCGGCTGGCTCGCGTAGTCGTCCGCGGCCGCGTGCACGATCAGCGCGCGTCCCGCTACATCGTTGACGGCACCGCCGCCCAAGGTGACGCCTTCCAGGTGCACGTTGATCTTCGCCACGCCTTCGGCATCGGCGGTGAGATTGTTCATGTCGCCGGCATGATGCGCGCCGCTGCCGGCCTTGCCGTGCGCCGCGTTGAAGGGATTGAAGTGCGGACCGGCGCTGCTCGCGTCGGCGGCGCTGCAGTCGCCCTTCTCGTGGATGTGGAACGCATGCGTGCTGTTGGCCGGCAGGCCGCCGACTTCGCCGGTCAGGTGCAGGCCTTTGCCCATCGGCACCAGGGTGACGCTGCCGCTGACGCGGCTGGCGGACGCAGAGGCCAGCACGGCGATGGCCTGCTTGGCGGTGCTGGTGGTGGGGACATTCGGCGCTGACGCCGTGGGCGTGGACGGCGTGGTGCTGCACGCGGCGAGCGCGAGGGCCGACGCAGCGGCCAGCAGAGCGATGCGCATGGGAATCTCCGGAAAAGGTCGTGGCCCACTAACGTAACGACCACTACCTTCATGTTCAATGAAAGCAGCGCGCCGCACTCA
The DNA here is from genome assembly GCA_047600885.1 of Pseudoxanthomonas sp. Lineage (GTDB taxonomy): Bacteria > Pseudomonadota > Gammaproteobacteria > Xanthomonadales > Xanthomonadaceae > Pseudoxanthomonas_A. The sequence goes on from JASGKE010000003.1 coordinate 258,537, forward strand.
CCCGCGCTTGCGGCCCGGCCCCAGCTTGCGTGTCACCGTGTTGCGCCCTACGCCCAGCTTCACCGCGGCTTCCGCGCGACGGCCATGGGTCAGCTCCAACGCTACTTCCAGCAGGGTGCGGTCGAGCCGCTCGCGTGCTTCGGCATGCAGCGATTCCGCGCCCTCCAGCAGGCGACGACGCGCCCACTCGGCGAGGGCATGGTCCCACTCGCCACGGCCGCCACCCACGACCGGCGCATGCGACAGGGCGCCCTGCAGATCGGTGGTGTTGATGACGTCCGCCGGCGCCAGTGCGGCGAGGCGCCAGCACACGTTCTCGAGTTCGCGCACGTTGCCGGGCCAGTCATGGGCCTGCAACAGATCGAGCGCCGCGTTAGCGAAGCGCTTGGGTGCGATGTCGAGCTTGCGCGTGGCCATCGCGAGGAAATTCTCCGCCAACTGCGGCACGTCGGCGCGACGCTCGCGCAGCGGCGGCAGTTGGAGGCGGACGACGTTGAGGCGATGCAGAAGGTCGGCACGGAAGCGGCCTTCCGCGACCAGGCCGTCGAGGTCCTGGTGAGTCGCGGCGATCACGCGCACGTCGACCCGGATCAGCTCGCGCCCACCGACTCGGAAGAACTCGCCTTCGGCCAGCACGCGCAACAGGCGCGTCTGCAACGGCAGCGGCATGTCGCCGATTTCGTCGAGGAACAGCGTGCCACCATCGGCCTGCTCGAAGCGGCCGATGTGGCGCTTCTGCGCGCCGGTGAAGGCCCCGGCTTCATGGCCGAACAATTCGCTTTCCAGCAACTCCGCCGGAATCGCGGCGGTGTTGAGCGCGACGAAGGGTTTGCGCGACCGCGGCGACTCGTGGTGCAGCGCGTGAGCGACCAGTTCCTTGCCGGTGCCGGTCTCGCCGGTGATCAGCACGGACAACGGTGCCTGCGCCAGGCGTCCGATCGCGCGGAACAGCGCGCGCATCGCCGGCGTGTCGCCGATCAGCTGGGGCGTGGCCGACACCGCTTCACCTTCCTGCACATCGGCGTCGGCAACCTCGCCCACGTCCGGTAGCGTCCGCGCCGCCAGAGCGACCGCGTCGTCGAGATCGAACGGCTTGGACAGGAATTCATGCGCACCGCCGCGAAACGCGCCGGCCGTGCTCGCCACGTCGGTGTAGGCGGACATCACGATCACCGGCAGCTGCGGATGCGTGGCCTTCAGCTTGTCGAGCAGCACCAGGCCGTCGTCGCCCGGCATGCGCACGTCGGTGAACAGCAGGTCGGGGGCGCCACGCGCACCGAGCGCCTGCAACGCAGCGGCGGCGCTGTCGAAGCCGTCCACGGAATAGCCCGCATCGCGCAACGCGGTGGCCAGAACGAAGCGCACGGAGCGGTCGTCGTCCACCACCCAGATGCGGCGCGCATCGGCAGTGGCGGCAGCCGCCAGACGGTCAGTGGACATGACGTTCCTCGTCGGTGTCGTGCAGCGATTGCGGCAGCATCAGGGTGAAGACCGTGTGGCCGGGACGGGAGCGGTAGGCCAGCGTGCCGCGGTGTTCGCGGGCGACCTGCTGGGCCAGGGCCAGGCCCAGTCCGCTGCCTTCGGCGCGGCCGCTGACCAGCGGCAGGAACAGGTGTTCGGCCAGTTCCTCCGGCACGCCGCGGCCGTCGTCGACGATCTCCACCCGCAGCGCCATCGCGTGCAGGTGATCGTGGATGCGCGACCCGTGTTCAACACGGGTGCGCAGGATGATGTTGGCCGCACCCGCCTGGATGGCGTTGCGGACCAGGTTCCAGACCGCCTGGGTCAGCCGGTCGGCGTCGCCGTCGAGCTCGGGCAGGCTGGGGTCGTAGTCGCGCTGCAGGCGCACCGACCAGCCGCCCTCGTTCTCGGCCAGGCGCAGCACGCGCTCCAGCACGGCGTGGATGTTGAGCGGTGCGTGCGGCCGCTGCGGCACCGGCGAGAGCAGCTGCTCCAGCAGGTTGTTGAGGCGATTGATCTCCGATTCGATCAGTTCGATCAGCTCGCGCTCGTCCTCGTTGTCATTGCGCTGCACGGCGCGGCGCGCCAGCAGCTGGGCGGCGCCCTTCAGGCCCGCCAGCGGATTGCGCAGTTCATGGGCCAACCCCTTCAGCGCGGCGCTGAGGGCATTCGGCAGCGCCTGGGTCGGGTCCAGGGCCGGGAATTCGTCCACCGGGTGGGCTTCCAGCAGCCAGCCGCCGGCATCCAGCCGCGACAGCCAGCCTTCGGCAAAGCGGGGCGACTCGCCGGGCATGCCCAGCGCCAGCCGGTGCAGGCGGAGGACGTCGCGGTCGGTGTTGTCCAGGAAGCGCGCCATGGCGTCGCCTTCGATCTCCAGGGCCGCCAGGGGTTGTCCCAGCAGGCGGCGGGTACTGACGCCCAGCCAGCGGGCGAAGGCGGGATTTACGCCGAGGATCAGGCCGTCGGCATCCGCCCAGGCCACCGGCGTACTGAGGGCGTCGGTGGTGGGTTCGAATCGCATGCGGAAAACATCCGGGGACGACATTGCACCAGTTTAGTGCAAAGCCGTCCCCGGCAAACCGTCAGGCCTCGTAGGCCGATTCGCCGTGCGAGGTGATGTCCAGACCCTCACGCTCGGCTTCTTCCGACACCCGCAGGCCCACCGTGAACTTCACGATGAGGTAGGACAGCAGCGCCACCACGCCCGACAGCACGATGGTGATCAGCACGCCCTGCGCCTGGATCCACACCTGCGAGCCGATCGAGTAGTCGGTCAGCGCGGTCTCGGTGACATAGTCCCAGATGCCGGCGCCGCCCAGCGACGGGGCCGCGAACACGCCGGTCAGCAGCGCGCCGGTGATGCCGCCCACGCCGTGGACACCGAACACGTCCAGGCTGTCGTCCGCGCCCAGCAGCTTCTTCAGGCCGCTGACGCCCCACAGACACAGCACGCCCGCGATCGCACCGATGGCCAGCGCACCGTTCAGGCCGACCAGGCCGGCCGCCGGCGTGATCGCGACCAGACCCGCCACGGCACCCGACGCGGCACCCAGCAGCGAGGGCTTGCCCTTGGTGATCCACTCGACCAGCAACCAGGCCACCACCGCCGCGGCCGTGGCCAGGAAGGTGTTGACGAAGGCGATGGCGGCGACGCCACCAGCTTCCAGCGCCGAACCGGCGTTGAAGCCGAACCAGCCCACCCACAGGATCGAGGCACCGACCATGGTCAGGGTCAGGTTGTGCGGCTTGATCGCCTCGCGGCCGTAGCCGGTGCGCTTGCCGATCACGTACGCACCCACCAGGCCGGCGATGGCGGCGTTGATGTGCACCACGGTGCCGCCGGCGAAGTCCAGCGCGCCCTTGGCCCACAGGTAGCCCGACTTGGCCAGCACGCCGTCGACGGCGTCGGTGCCGGTGAACGCATCCGGGCCGGGGAAGAACCACACCATGTGCGCCATCGGCAGGTAGGCGAAGGTGAACCACAGCACGGTGAACAGCATCACGCCGGCGAACTTCACGCGCTCGGCGAACGCACCCACGACCAGCGCGCAGGTGATGCAGGCGAACGCACCCTGGAACACGAAGAACGCCAGTTCGGGGATGTAGACGCCCTTGGTGAACGTGGCGCCGATCGACGAAGCGTCGAGACCGGCCGCGAACAGCCGATCCGTGCCACCGATGAACGCGTTGCCCTCGGTGAAGGCAAAGCTGTAGCCGTACAGCGCCCACAGCACCGCGACCAGCGAGAACACAGCCAGGTTCTGGATCAGGATCGACAACACGTTCTTCGAACGCACCAGGCCGCCGTAGAACAGCGCCAGGCCCGGGAGCGTCATGAAGATCACCAGCGCGGCCGAGACCAGCACCCACACCGTGTCCGGCTTGCTGATCGTCGGGGCCGGGGCTTCCTCGGCGGGGGCGGCTTCGGCCTCAGCCGGGGCCGCAACGGCTTCCGCAGGTGCGGCCGCTTCGACCGGCGCAGGCGCGGCGTCGGCCGCGGGGGCGGCGTCGGCAGCGGGGGCTTCGGTCGTGGGGGCGGCGGTGTCTTGCGCGGCGAACACGGTGGCGGTCGCGCCCACCGTCATCAGGCCGAACAGCGCGGCCATGCACAGCATCCGGGTACGGGTCTTCCACCCGGAGAACAGTCGAGTCTTCATGTGGGGGCTCCGAGTGTTAGAGCGCGTCCGCGCCGACTTCGCCGGTACGGATGCGGATGACCTGGTCGATGGTGGTGACGAAGATCTTGCCGTCGCCGATCTTGCCGGTGCCGGCGGCCTGCTGGATCGCCTCGATGACGGCATCCAATCGCTCGTCGGTGACGACGGTTTCGATCTTGATCTTCGGCAGGAAATCGACGACGTACTCGGCGCCGCGGTACAGCTCGGTGTGGCCCTTCTGCCGGCCGAAGCCTTTCACTTCGGTCACGGTGATGCCGGACACGCCCGCTTGCGACAAGGACTCTCGGACCTCGTCGAGCTTGAACGGCCGGATGATGGCGGTGATCAGTTTCATGCGCATACCCCGATGGTGGATGGAACCGGCCGACCGAAGCCGGCCGGCGGTTTCAAAGCACCCGCGCGCGCGACCCCCTGGCTGCGTGCGCGTTGTCGGTGCGGAGCGATGCATGAACCGCACCCGTACCCGCCGCGATCACATGCGACGGAAACGGATGACGTGGGAGGGAGCTGCGGTTCATGGACCTCTCCTGTGTTTCCCCAAGTACAGCGTTGGTGCGATCTCCAGGAATCGAAGACGGGTGTTGCCCCGGTTCCCCAACCGGGCGGACGCAGCGCAGCGCGTTGCGTTCGAGAAGGTGCGGCGATGGCGACGGGTGGGAGGGGAGATCCGTCGCCATCGCCGCGATAACTCAGTGCGCGACCGCTGCGGTGCGGAGGACCTTCGGAAGGTCCTCCGCCTGCGTGGCGATGGGCGCGTACGACGACATCAGTTGGCGTAGTACAGCTGGTATTCCAGCGGGTGCGTGGCCGCGCGGAACTTGGTCACTTCCTGCATCTTCAGCGCGATGTACGCATCGATGAAGTCGTCGGACATCACGCCGCCGGCCTTGAGGAAGTCGCGGTCCTTGTCCAGCGCGTCCAGCGCCTGGTCCAGGCTGGAGCAGACCTGCGGGATGTTCTTCTCTTCTTCCGGCGGCAGGTCGTACAGGTCCTTGTCGCTCGGCGCACCCGGGTCGATCTGGTTCTTGATGCCGTCCAGGCCGGCCATCATCAGCGCGGTGAAGGTCAGGTAGCCGGACTGCAGCGGATCGGGGAAGCGGATCTCGATGCGGCGCGCCTTCGGGTTGGCCACCCACGGAATGCGGCACGAAGCGGAACGGTTGCGCGCCGAGTACGCCAGCATCACCGGCGCTTCGAAGCCCGGCACCAGGCGCTTGTAGCTGTTGGTGCCCGAGTTGGCGAACGCGTTGATCGCCTTGGCGTGCTTGAAGATGCCGCCGATGTACCACAGCGCCATCTGCGACAGGCCGCCGTAGCCGTCGCCGGTGAACAGGTTGGTGCCGCCCTTGGCGAGCGACTGGTGCACGTGCATGCCGCTGCCGTTGTCGCCGACGATCGGCTTGGGCATGAAGGTGACGGTCTTGCCGTTGCGGTGGGCCACGTTGCGGACCACGTACTTCATGCGCTGCAGTTCGTCGGCCTTCTGCACCAGCGTGTTGAACTTCGCGCCGATCTCGCACTGGCCGGCGGTGGCGACTTCGTGGTGGTGCACCTCGACTTCGATGCCGACCTGTTCAAGCGTCTTGCACATCTCGGCACGCAGGTCGTGCAGCGAATCGGTCGGCGGCACCGGGAAGTAGCCACCCTTGATGCCCGGACGGTAGCCGCTATTGGCGCCGTCGTAGCTCTTGCCGCTGTTCCAGGCGCCTTCTTCGGAATTGATCTTGAAGAACGCGTGGCCCATGTCGTTGGCGAACTGCACCGAATCGAAGATGAAGAATTCGGGTTCCGGGCCGAAGAAGGCGACGTCGGCGATGCCGCTGGCCTTCAGGTGCGCTTCGGCGCGCTTGGCGATGCCGCGCGGATCGCGCGAATAACCCTGCATGGTGGCCGGGTCCAGGATGTCGCAGATCAGCACCAGGGTCGGATCGGCGTAGAACGGATCCAGATAGGCGCTGCTCGGGTCGGGCAGCAGGACCATGTCGGACTCGTTGATGCCCTTCCAGCCCGAGATGGACGAGCCGTCGAACATCTTGCCGTCCTCGAACAGCGAGGCGTCCACGATGCTGACCGGGAAGGTGACGTGCTGTTCAACGCCGCGCATGTCGACAAAGCGCAGGTCGACGAACTCGACCTTGTTGTCCTTGATCAGCTTTTCAACATTCTCCACAGACATCTCGGAACCTCGGGTTGGATAAGGATGTGCAGGTGTACAGCAATCCCCGTGCCAACCCAAGATTCACTTCAACCCATTGATTTTCAAGGCACAGATTGACGCCGGCTTCACATCTAATCCCCTTTCTGGTGCTTTTTTCGCGAGCACAGCCCCGAAACGGTGCAACGGGCTTTCCACTATCCTTTTCCGCTTTCCGTCGCCCTCCGCGCCCATGACCGACCTGCTCGCCGCGCTGCTGCTCGGCATCCTCGAAGGCCTCACCGAATTTCTCCCCGTCTCCAGCACCGGCCATCTGCTGATCGCCCAGCACTGGCTGGGCGAGCGCTCCGACTTCTTCAACATCGTCATCCAGGCCGGCGCGATCCTGGCCACCACGCTGGTGTTCCGGCGCCGGATCTGGGAACTGACGACCGGCTGGCGCAACGCCGAAACCCGCGACTACGCGCTGAAGCTGGCCACGGCGTTCCTGGTCACCGCCTTCGTCGGCCTGCCGGTACGCCTGGCCGGCTGGGAGCTACCCGAGACCGTCACCCCGATCGCCTGGGCGCTGATCCTGGGCGGCGTGTGGATGCTGGTGGCCGAGCATTTCGCCGAGAAGCGCGGCGACGTGGCCACCATTACGTGGAAGGTGGCGGTGCTGGTCGGCCTGGCCCAGGTCGTGGCCGGCGTCTTCCCCGGCACCTCGCGCTCGGCCGCGGCGATCTTCATGGCGATGCTGGCCGGCACCAGCCGGCGCTCGTCGGCAGCGGAGTTCGTGTTCCTGGTCGGCATTCCCACGATGTTCGCGGCCAGCGCCTACGCCTTCCTGGAACTGGTGAAGGACAACGCACTGGGCAGCGAGAACTGGGGCGAAGTCGCGCTGGCCTTCGCGGCGGCCACCGCCACCGGCTTCGTGGTGGTGAAGTGGCTGCTGGGCTTCATCAAGGCGCACCGTTTCACCGGGTTCGCGATCTACCGCATCGTCCTGGGCGGTTTGCTGCTCCTGCTGATGCCGGCCGGTAGCTGAGCGTCCTTCACCCCGTTCCAACCGCTCGCGCGTTTGCATAGGCCACCCTTGGAGATGACGCCATGAAACGACTGCTGCTGCTCGCCCTGCCTCTCGCCCTGGCCGGCTGCCCCAAGCCCGCCGATGAAGCCGCTACCCCCGCCGCAACCCCGACGACGGCGACCGCACCCGCGGTGCCTGCGGCGGACACCGCGCTGCTACCGAAGTACCACTGGCGCCTCACGGCCGCGACCGATGCCCAGGGCCAGCGCCTCGACGCGCTGCTGGTGCAGCCCGACAAGCCCGTCACCCTGGACTTCCGCGACGGCCGCCTGGGCGTTTCCAACACCTGCAACCGCATGGGCGGCAGTTACACGCTGTCCGACGGTTCGCTCACCGCCGGACGCCTGATGTCGACCAAGATGGCGTGCGTCGACGCCAAGCTGATGGCCTTGGACGACGAAGTGGGCAAGCGCCTGGAAGGCACGCTGACCCTGGCGACGACGGCGTCGGGCGACGCGCCCACGCTGACCCTCACCACCGCTGCCGGCGACACGCTCGCCTTCACCGGCGAACCCACGGCCGAAACGCGCTATGGCGGCCCGGGCGAACGCGTGTTCCTGGAAGTGGCCGCGGACACCAAGCCTTGCAACCATCCGCTGATCCCGGAGATGCAATGCCTCCAGGTCCGCGAGATCCAGTACGACGACAAGGGCCTGAAGGTCGGCACGCCCGGCGAGTTCCAGCACTTCTACGACAGCATCGAGGGCTACAAGCACGAGCCGGGCATCCGCAACGTACTGCGCGTGGATCGCTACACGGTGAAGAACCCACCGGCGGACGCGTCCAACCGCGCCTACGTGCTGGACATGGTGGTGGAATCGGCCAACGAGAAGAAGTGAGCGCTTCGGTCGTGGCGCGTCGCCGGTATAGTGGCGCGCCACCGCCGCTCGCGCCTCACTGATGAAGTCTTTCGCACGGAACGCGTCTTCCTCCTCCTGGCTCGCCGCCTGCCTGTTGGGCGCGGGCGCGCTCGCCCTGTGGCTTCCCGCGCTGTGGACGCCCTTCTGGGGCGACGATTACGTCTTCCTGCACGGTGCGCACGCGACGAACGCATCCGGTGCGCCGTGGTGGTCGGACTTCTGGCCTTCTTCGCCCGTACGCTTCTGGCGTCCGCTGTCGCAGGAGGCCTACTGGCGCTTCGTCGATGCGGCGCTGCATGGCAACGCCTTCGCAGCGCATGCCGCGAACCTGACCCTGCATGTGCTGGCATCGCTCGGCGTGGCGTTGTTTGCGCACCGCATGGCGCGCGCCTGCGCGTGGGTGCAGCCCGGGCGGATTGCCGCCCTCGCCGGCGTCGCATACGCCGCGCTGACGATGCACCTGTTGCCGGTGCATTGGGTCGCGGCGGCCAACAACGCCCTGCTGGCCCTGTTCACCACGCTGGCGCTGGCCGCGTGGATCGGCGCACGCGATGCGTACGGGACCTTGCGCATCGCGCTGTTCGCGTCGGTGCCGGTGTCCCTCGCCCTCGCGCTGCTCTGCAAGGAGTCCGCCGCACTCACGCCCGGCCTCATGTTGGTGGTCACGGCATTCGTCGGCCTTCGACGCCCTTCCCTCGGTGAGATCGTCACCTGGCTGGCGGCCGTCGTCGTCGTACTCGCATGGCTGGCGCTGCGCGCGCGATTCACCGCCAACACCGATGACGCCTACGCGATGAGCCTGGGCAGTCACGTGGTGCGTAACGCCGCATCGTTCGCCGCGTGGCTGCTCAACGTCCCGCGCGAAGCCCTGCGCATGACGGTGGCGGGAGAGCGGTTGCCCGGACTGGCGTGGATCGCCGCGACCGCGCTGCCAATGCTGGCGGCCTGGGCGCTCGCGTTCCGGCACGGTCGCGGCATGCTGACGGCGCGGCAGTGGCTGGCGCTGCCGGTCTTTGCCGTACTGGCGTACGCGCCTTACTTCCTGTTCGCCTGGAACAGCTACGAGTATTACGCCGCCATCGCGGTGATCCTGCCGATCATCGCGCTGGCGCGCGGCATCGTGGACAGCCCGCGCGCGCTGGCCGTCGCCGCGCTCATCGCCGTGTCGTCGTGGATCGCCGTGGAAGGCACGCGCCGCCTCGATCATCCCGGACTGATCGGCCGGGCCCGCTGGGCGGAGGCGACGCTGCAGACGCTGGAGAAGCAGCCGGTGCCGGCCACGCCCCTGCACGTCAGCGTGACGGACGAACAGCGGTTCTATGCCATCGGTGGGTGGGGACTGGCGTGGCGCCTCGGCGTTCCGCTGCAGGACATCAGCGTCGCACGCGAATGCCCTCCCGCGGGGACCTGCCTCGTCATCGATGACGATGGCAGCGCGCGCTGGCGCGAAGCGCCCTGACGCAGGGTCACGCGGCCGTCCGCAAGCAGGGCCTACGCTCCTTCGCTTCAACCACGCAGCGAGGGATTCAACGTATATGTACCGTGCACCGCGGCCTCCGCCAGCACGTGCCCTTGCATCGCGCGCTCGACATCGCCCGCGCTGAAACGCTCAGGCAGGTCCAGCGTCGCGACATCCAGCGCGAACACGCGGAAGAAGTAGCGATGCACGCGCAGGTCGTTGAACGGCGGATACGGGCCGTCGTAACCGAAGTAATCGCCGCCCATCTGCGCATCGCCGGCGAACCAGCCGGTGTAGTCGTTCAAGCCCTGGCGCGAATCGGCCGGACCGGAAGGCTGCTGCTTGCCGCGCGCGGTGATGCCATCGCCGCAGCTCCCCGCCGCGATCATGCGCACGTCCGGCGCGATGTCCGCCATCGCCCAGTGGATGAAGTGCGCGCGCGGCTGTTCGACCGGAATCTGCAGGTCGTCGCGGCCGACCGTGTCGGGTACGGTCGGCGCATCGGGATCGATACACAGCAAGGCGAAGGACGCGGTCCCGTCAGGCACGCCGTCCCACGCCAGATGCGGATTGCGGTTGGGCGCGAAGCCATCGGGCTGCCCCATCGCGAACTCGGCCGGGATGGGACGGGTGTTCTCGAAACTGTCGCTCCAGACGCGCATGCGCGGCTCCTGTCGTAGGGGGTGGATCAGGTTTCGGGATAACCCAGACGTACCGCGACCGGGGTGAGCGTGGCGAACGGGCCGGCGAGCGCATCGGCGTACTGACGCCAGTGGCCGGCGGGGAAGCTCGTGCCGCCCGCCTGCGGCGGCACCGGCAACGAGGCGCCACCCAGGGCTTCACCCAATGCCGCGGCCAGGCGCTGTGGATCGTTCTCCATGCCGTCGATGCGGATGGCAATCGCCGGGTAGAGCTGCTGTTCCAGCAGCTCGGCCAGGTGCCCGAGCGTACCCGCCAGCCAGGTCGCCGCCACCTCGACCGAGGGAATCGACATCATCGAAGGCGCGCCCCAGGCCAGCCACTCCAGCAGCATGTCGCGCGGATCGCGCAGGATCGCCAGCAGGCGCCCCTGTGGCAAATGCGGACGAAGGGCGTGCAACAGCGTGTTGTCCCACCACACCAGCCAATCGATCACATTGCCGCCGCGTGCGCCGCGCGAAGGCAGCGTGGCGCGCCAGCCGGCCAACAGCGCCGCGGCGTCGGCTTGCCCGGACACAAGGCGTTCCACCGTGGAGAACGGCTGGAACATGTCCTTGGGCGGCGCGGCATCGAACCGGTCCGCCAGCAGCGCGGCACGCGCCTGGACGAGCACGGCGACGATGCGCTCCACCCCGGAACCCGGCGCACCCCATAGCAGCAGCGGCCACTCGGCATTGCCTTCCGGCACGGCGGCCAGCGTAGGCCACGCCTGCGTCGCTTGACCGAGCAACGGCAAGGGCAAGGTCTGCGTCTGCTGGGCCACGGCGCGCGCGCTCCAGCTCGCCACCGCATCGGCGGACTGGCCGGCGCGGTCCTGCGCCATGCCCAGCCAGCCCTGCACCATCATGCGTGACGCGCCCCCTTCGATTTGCGCCAACAACGCTTGCACGTGGGTGACGGCCGCAGCGGGATCACGCACCACCAGCGCGTTCACCTTGCGAGCCTGCGCGGCGCCGTGGCCCGGCTGCATGGCGATGATGCGGTCGGCCACCGATTCGGCCTCGTCCCACCGGCCGGCATGCTCGAGCGATGCGAGCCGCGCTTCCAGGGCGGCGAGTGCATCCGGCGCCGCCTCTAGCCAACGCCGCGAAATGTCGAGTGCACCCGGACTGCCGATATCTTCCAGCGCAAGACGCGCCAGCCAGAGGTCGTCGTTGCTGGGCGCGAACGCGAGACACGCGTCGAGCGCCTGGCGGCCTTCATCTCGGCGTCCCTGTCGGTGCCACAGCTCCAGCAGCGACGACAGCACGGTACGGTCCTGCGCACCGGCGGCGAGCGCACCCTGCAGCAACGGACCCGCCTGGTCGAGCTGGCCCGCCTGAAGGTGCAGACGGCCGGCAAGACTGCGCACGCCCACCGTCGTCCGTTGCGGATCGGCCAGCACGGGTGCGAGCAGCTCGAGGGCTTCTTCCGGGCGCCCCTGGCGACCCGTCAGGCTGGCAATCAGCAGGGTGAGGTCGGTGGCGGCCGGCACCTTGGCCGCGATGTTGCGGAACGTCTGTTCGGCGAAGGCCAGGTGACCGCGCGCCATGTAGACAAAGCCGATGGCGTGCATCAGTTGGATGTCGTCCGGCGCGCGCTGCAACGCAGCCGACAGGACCTTGAGCGCACCTTCGGCGTCGCCGCGCTCCAGCAGGGCCATGCCATCGACAAAGGCCAACCGCGGGTGCTCCGGTGCCACGCGTCCCGCCAGGCGGTTCAGTCGCTGCGCTTCATCCAGGTCGCCACGTCCAAGCGCAAGCTGCGCCTGCACCACGTAGGCGGTGAATTGGTTCGGATCCAGTCCGGTGGCCTGGTCCAACGCGCTCTGCGCCTCATCCGGACGACGGCTGCCGACCAGCACGCCGGCGCGGGCCAGGTGGAGCTCGGCGTTCTCGGGCGCCAGGGCAATCGCGCGATCGATGCTCGCCAGCGCCGCGTCGGCCTGCCCGTTCTGCAGTTGGGCGGCGGACAGCCAGCGCAGCGCTTGGGCGTCGTCGGAGCGCTCGGCCACGAGGGCTTCGGCGGCGGTCAGGGCATCGGCCGTAGCGCCGCGGCGCAGGGCTTCGAGGATCGCGTCGTACATGGGAACTACCAGCGTTCGGGCAAACGCCGATTGTAGCGGGGGTTACCGCCCTAGGCGGCGCTACCGGACAGGCGCTCGGCTACCCAGCGCTCGGCGTAGCCGTCGCAGGCGGCGTTCTCGATGAAGCCGCAATGCCCGCCCCATGGGGCGATTTCCAGCGTGGCCTGGGCCGGCAAGGCCCAGCCGCGGAAGGTGTCGAACGGGATGACCGGGTCGTCCTCGGCCATCAGGATGTGCGCCGGTACCGACAGGCCGGCCAGGCGATCGCCGCCGATCGCGTAGCCATCGAAGTACGCATCCAGGGTGCCGAACGCAGTATGCCGCTGGACCAGCCAATCGGTCAGCGCCCGCATGTCGAGCGCCAGCACGGTATCGTCGAAGTCGTGCCGCTGCGGGAACAGGTGGCGCTTGCGCACCAGCGAACGCCGCCACTTGCGCGCGAAATACCAGTCGTAGAACGGCAGCCCGTTCTCGATGCGCTCCATCGTGGTCGCCGGGTCCAGCAACGGGCACACCGCCGCCACGTGCGCCAGCGCCAGTCCGGCCTGCGGCGCACGCAGGGCCAGGCGCAGCGCGAAGTTGCCACCCAGCGAATAGCCGGCCACGCGCATCGGCGCGCCACTCGCGAACCGCCGTGAGACATCCACCGCGGCGTGCACCACTTCGTCCAACCGGTTGGAGTGGAACAGGTCTTCGTTGAGGTGGTGCGTATCGCCGTGGTCGCGGAAGTTCAGCCGGAACACGTCGAACCCACGTGCCAGCAGCTGGGCCGCGGTCAGGCGCATGTAGCTGGAATCGGCGCTGCCTTCCCAACCGTGCAACAGCAGCACCAGGCCGCGAGGCTCGCGGCCCGGCATCTGGCTGAGGAATCCCTGCAGGCGAACGCCTTCGCCACCATCAACGATGTGTTCGGCGGTCACCGCGCCACTGATGGCCAGCGCGCGCAGGCCGCGGCGGCGGCGCAAGGCGCTCGAACCCAGCACCGATTGCAGGTGCGGGTTGCGGAGCCAGCGTGGCGGACGGTAGTCGGCGGCTGTGATCATCGGGTCATCGCGGCAGCGTCGGGCCGAGGATGGCACCGCGGGACCGAGTATTCCTTCGATTCCGTCGGAAACCCGTCAACGCCATGGATCAGGCGGCCGCCATGGCCTGGATGATCCGCTCGCGCGACAGGTCGGCGATGCGCCGGCGCCCCTCCACGTCCGCGATACGGATCGGTTCGAGGAAGCAGATGTCCGCGGTCCGCGCCGGTTCGCCGAGCAGGCGCAGGAAGTTGGCGAAGAAGCTTTCCTTCGGCCCGAACGCCACCACAGGCTGCGCGCTGCCGTGCGCGCCGTAGCGCAGCGCGACCGGTTGCACCGGGACGCCGGCCTCCACGGCCGCCAGGAAGATGCGGGCATGGAACGGACCTACCTCGCGGCCGTCGCGCGTGCGACCCTCGGGGAACACGCCGACCGAACGGCCCTCGCGCAGCCGCCGCATCATCGCCTGCAGCACGCCACCCAGCGATTCCTGGCTCCCGCGTTGGTGGAAGATGGTCTGGCCCTGCGCCGCCAGCCAGCCCACCACGGGCCAGCCGCGGATCTCGTGCTTGGCGACGAAGCCCATCATCCGCTGGCTGTGCAGCGCCTCGATGTCGATCCAGCTGACATGGTTGGCCACGAACATCGTCGGACCCGTCAATGGCGTGCCGACCCGGCGCAGGCGGAAGCCGAAGATCCGCATCAGGCCGCTCGACCACCAGCGCACCGCCACGTCGCCCACGTTCTCCTCGCCCACGCGGATCCAGACCAGCAGCGGCGACAGGCACAGCAGGGTGATCGGCAGGAAGACCAGCAGGTGGATCAGCAACAGCGGCACGCGGTAGAGGTAGCGGAAGGCCCGCGCCACGCCGCTGCCGCCGGCAACATGAACAGGGGGCGGCGTCATGTCGCCACGATACCGGATGGCCGGCCCCAGCGGAATGCGCGGCGTCCTATCGTCGCGATAGGCATCACGCCTTAGGCACCGGCACCACCGCCAGGGTCAGGCGGGACACGCAGACCAGCTTGCCCTCGTCGTTCTCGATGCGGATCTCCCAGAGCTGCGTGCTGCGCCCCACATGCAGCGCGCGCGCGGTGCCGGTGACCACACCGCCGCGCATCGCCCGCACGTGGTTGGCGTTGATCTCCAGTCCCACGACCATCTCCTTGGTCGTGTCCACGCACAGGTTGCCGGCCATGCTGCCCAAGGTCTCGGCCAGCGCCACCGACGCACCGCCGTGCAGGATGCCGTAGGGCTGCACCGTGCGGGCGTCCACCGGCATGGTGCCGCGCAGCCAGTCGTCCCCGGCCGCGGTGACGACGATGCCCAGGTTCGACACCAGGGTGTCGGCGGCGTGGGTGTTGAGCGCGGCGAGGTCGACGGGGGCGCGGAAGCTCATGGCGGAACGGGATCCGGAAAGGGAAAGAGCAAGGTTACGGCAGCCGGTGCGGCGCCCGAAGGGCCACGATGCGCCGGCTGGACCCCAGGTTCAGAGAATCGGCACCAGCCCCGCGCCGAAGGCGGTCAGGATGCGCGTGTACAGCCACTTCGGCCCCACGTTGACCTCGGGGAAATCGCCCACCGAGACATAGCAGCGGTGGAACGCCGGATCCTTCGGCGTCACCGGCAACGGGCAGTCGGGACCGGGCCGGAACTCGTAGCTGGTCGCATAGCGCCATGGCCAGATGTCGAAGATCGGCAGCGCCTCGGACACCTTGCCCAGGCTGTAGTCCAGGCCCGAGAACACCACCGGCTTGGCGCGCGGCGCGATCACCCACGCATTGCGCGGCGACATGTCGCGCCGGATGCTGTCGGCCAGCGCCTGGGCGAAGGCGATGTCGTCGATCACCACCGCGGCCTCGGTGTTGTAGTTCTCCGAACGCGGATCGAAGTTGTGCGTGCCGATCACCGCCGTCTCGCCGTCGATCACCATCGACTTCGCGTGCAGGCCCATGCGCACGCCGGCGCGCTTCAACGGCAGCGGTTCCGAACCGGCACCGCTGCTGAGGAACGACGGCCGCGATTCGGTGCGTTGCAGGCGGCGCGTGGTCTCGCCCTGCGAACCGGATGCAGGCCCCATCGAACCCGAGGGCCCCCGCAGGCCACGCTCGCCATCGCCTTCGTCGGCCAGCGGCGGCCCTTCCGGCATCAGCGCGGCGTAGTCCACCGGCGCGTCTTCGGGAAACGGCTTGAACTCGTGGATCTGGAAACCGAACTCGCGCAGGTAGCGGCGCTTGTACTTGAACGACATCGAATAGACGATCGGGTTGTCGGTCGCGGCCAGGCTGTTGGTCGACACCACCACCTGCGGTGGCGGTTCGCGCCCGCGCATCTCGCGGAACATCGCCTGCGCCTGCTTGGACATCACCAGGTAGGGCGTCTGCAGCAGCACTTCCGAGCGCGCACCGCGGATCAACGCCTCCAGTTCGGGCGCGGCGGGCGCGTCGTCGTCGCGGCGCTCGCGGCGATGCTTCTGAGGCCGGTCGGCGATGTAGCGCACGACGCCGACGGGATAGGCCGTGTCGACGAAACGCTCGCGGATGACGGTCGCGTCGCTGGCCTCCTCGCTCGCCATGCGCACGCGCTCGGGCCGCAGGTAGCGCGGCGCGGGCATCGCCGGCACGCCTTCGTCCAGCAGCGTACGGCCCACGTCGTTGAGCCGCTCCGCCGGCACGCTGCGCCGCGCGTCCCAGAACAACTGGAAGTTGCGCGCCATCGCCTCCGCCTCGGGCCCCGCCACCAGCACGTCGCGGTCGCGGAAGTTGTACTCCGCGTCCCAGTCGTAATAGTCGTCCTGGTAGTTGCGGCCGCCGCTGATGCCCACGCGGTCGTCCACCAGCAGCAACTTGGTGTGCATGCGCTGGTTGAAGCGGCGGAAGCAGCACAGCACGCTGCCTGCGTAATCCAGGTAGTTGAGCTTGGCCTTGCCGAAGCTGGGGTTGTAGATCCGGATGGCGAAGTTCTCGTGCGCACCGGACAGCGCGGCCAGGATCTCCAGGTCGGCGATCGCCGACAGCTGGTCGATCAGCAGGCGCACCTTCACCCCGCGCCGCGCCGCGGCCAGCAGTTCGTCCAGCACCAGTCGCGCGCTGTCGTCCTTGTCGAAGATGTAAGTCTGCAGGTCGATGCGCTCGCGTGCGCTGCGGATCAGATTCAGGCGCGCCAGCAGCGCATCGGAGCCTTGGTCCAGGATCACCGCGTAGTGCCGCGGCGCCTCAGGCGTCGAATCCGCCCGCGCCTGGTCGCCCAAGTCGTACAGCGGCGAACGCAGCGCGCAGGCATCGGCCTGCGTGCATTCGACCACCTGCGAGCGCGCGGCAGCGGCGATGCCAGCGGCACGGTCGCGCTGGCGGTCGGAGAGGCTGGCGCAGGCGCTGCACAGCAGCGCGAGCCACAGGACCACGCAGCGCGCGGCGATCACGGCGGCACTGCGGCGGTTCACGGCGTCTTCCCGCTCCGAATCCGTGCGCGCAGGACGAACACGACACGATCGCTGACCGCGAGCATCCAGTCGTCCATGTCGTAGTCGCTGCGGCGCACCGCGCCGGTGGCCACGACGTCGCACCCCACCGCGGGATGCGCGCAGGTCGCCGGGGCGACATCCAGGCTGCGCGGCCGGCTGATGCCCTTGATGCTCAGGTCGCCCTCGAGCTTGCCGCCGTCGTACAGCAGCATCGGGTCGTAGGGCTTGGAGGTGAAGGTCACCACCGGGTAGCGATCGGCGTCGAAGAACTTCTCGCTACGCGCCCAGTCGCTGTAGCGAGGATGGTCGATGATGTCGACGTCGCGCGTGTACATGCGCAGACGCACCTGTTGGCGCCCATCGGGCAGGTGCTCCACCGACCCTTCGTAATGGCGGAACACGCCATCCAGCACCTGGCCCCAGCGCGTGCGCAATTCGAACCCGAGCCGCGTGTTGGCCGGATCGAAGTCGTTGCGCCCCTGCGCCAACACCGGCGCGGCCAGCAAGGCGCCCACCGCCAACGCGGCGAGGCGCAGGCCAGCAGCCAACTGCGTCATGGCCACCAGAATGCGGACAGCTGCGCCACGCCCGGTTCGATGCTCGCGTCCACCGGCAGCGTCAGCACCACCACGCCGGCCGGCGGCATGCCGCGGTACTCGCTGGTCACGCCGGAGTACATCAGGGCCGCCAGCTGCTCGAAGCCCGGGTTGTGGCCCACCATCAGCAGGCGCTCGGCCTCGCGATGCTGGTCGGCGAGGTCGGCCAGCGTGCCGGGCGTGGCCTCGTAGATGCGCTCTTCCAATCGCTGTTCGACATAGCCGATCGCACCCAGCACCGCCTCCAGCGTTTCGCGCGCCCGGCGCGCCGGCGAGCACAGCACCCGGTCGGGCACCAGGCCCTGGTCCTTCAACCAGGCCGCGACCGACTCGGCCTCGGCCAGGCCCTGCGGCGAAAGGGGGCGGTCCAGGTCGGACTGGCCGGTAGTGGCCGGTTCGGCATGCGCGTGGCGCAGCAGGATGAGTTCACGCATGGGACGCTTGCTCCTTAGGCCTCAGGCCTTCTTGATCCATTTCAACAACGGTTCCCAGTCGGCCTGGTGGTCGCGCACCTGGGCCGAGCGGTAATCGAACAGGCTGCGCCCCAGTCCCACCAGCACCACGTAGGCCTGGGTGTCGCGCAGTTGGGTAATGACGGGGTACGGCCAGGTCTTCAGCATTTCCACGGCTTGCTGCGAGGCGTTGGTCCACGGCTTGGTGCGGTTGACCACCAGGCCCACCGGCAGCTTGCGCTTGTGCACGCGCGGCACCTTGGCCAGGGTATTAAGGAAGCCGACCGTGGCCTCGATGTCCAGCGCCGACGGCAGCACCGGCACGACGACCGCATCGGCGTGCTCCAGGAAGCTGTCCAGGTCGTCGGCCATCGCGCCGGCGGGCGCATCGACGACGACGCGTTCGGCGTCGTCCGGCAGCCAGGCGCGCCAGGCGCGCTTGCCGCTGGCGTCGATCGGCAGGACCGCGCTCTCCAGTTGTGCGCGGCGTTCGGCCCAGCGGGTGGAGGAGTGCTGCGGATCTGCATCCACCAGCACCGTGCGCTTGCCATCGAGTGCGAAGTACGCGGCCAGATTGGTCGCCAGGGTGGTCTTGCCCGCGCCGCCCTTGGAGCTGGCGACCAGAATCGTCTTCATGCGCGCACCTCGTTGCCCGGGGAGCCCGCAGGGTACACCGGCCTTGGTGAAGCGGGAACCGGCCTCCGGGAACCGGGGATGAAGCGCCGCCGGCGTCGTTCCCCGCCGCGCACGCCCTTGCTATCGTGCCCGTCCCCACGGACCGGATGCCCCATGAACGAACTGCAGGACCTCACCGCGCTGATCCGCGCCAACACGCCGTTGATCGTCGTCGAGACGCAGGACGAGGCCCGCGTGGTGGAGCTGTTCCGGCAGGCCCTGGGCCAGGTGTGGCGGGCGTTGTTCCGCTGGAGTATCACCGAAGGCCTGCGCCGCCTGGACATGGACCGCGAGGACGATGCGGTCGGTCCGCCGGACGCCAGCGCCGCCTTGCAGTCCATCAAGCAGGCCGAGCAGCGCGGCATCTACCTGCTGTTCGACTTCCATCCCTACCTGGGCTACGCCAGCAGCCAGCGTCAGCTGCGCGACATCCTGCAGCGCCGCCACAGCCTGCCGCACGTGGTGGTGCTGGTGGGGGCGAAGATCGAGCTGCCGGCCGAACTGGAAGCCCTGGCGGTGCGCTTCAGCCCGCGCCTGCCCGACGGCCATGCCCTGCTGAAGATGGTCCGCGAGGAAGCCGAGCACTACGCCCGCGAACACGGCGGCCGCCGGGTCGAAGCCGACGGTGAGGCGGTGAAGCAGATCGTGCGCAACCTGCAGGGCTTGAGCCTGGTGGATGCGCGTCGGATCGCCCGCCAGCTGATCTTCAACGACGGCGCGCTCACCGCCAGCGATCTGCCCGCGCTGAACAAACTGAAATTCGAGCTGCTCAACCGCAGCGGCCACCTGCATTACGAATACGACACGGCGAAGTTCGCCGATGTCGCCGGCGCGACCCGGCTCAAGCGCTGGATCGAGCAGCGCCGCGCGGTGTTCGTCTCCGGCAACCCGCCACCGGGCCTGGACCTGCCCAAGGGCGTGCTGCTGCTTGGCGTGCAGGGCTGCGGCAAGTCGATGCTCGCCAAGGCCACCGCCGCCGGCTTCGGTGTGCCGCTGCTGCGGCTGGATTTCGGCACGCTGTACGACAAGTACCACGGCGAGACCGAGAAGAACCTGCGCGCCGCGCTCGCCTCGGCCGAGCAACTGGCGCCGTGCGTGCTGTGGATCGACGAAATCGAGAAAGGCCTGGCCAGCGGGGGCGATGAGGACGGCGGGGTGTCGCGCCGCGTACTCGGCTACCTGCTGACCTGGATGGCCGAGCGCAAGGCCGGCGCCGGTGGCGCGCAGGTCTTCCTGGTGGCGACCGCCAACCAGGTACAGGACCTGCCGCCGGAGCTGCTGCGCAAGGGCCGCTTCGACGAGATCTTCTTCGTCGACCTGCCCTCGCCCGAAGCGCGTGTGGAGGTGCTGCGCGTGCACCTGGTGCGTCGCCAGCTGGACCCGGAAGGCTTCAACCTGCCCGCACTCGCCGCGGCGGCCAACGGGTTCTCCGGCGCGGAACTGGAACAGGCCATCGTCTCGGCGCTGTACGCCGCGCATGCCGAACAGAAGCCCCTGGACACCGACGTGCTGATGCACGAGATCCGCCACACCCGCCCCCTCTCGGTGTTGATGGCCGAGCAGGTGCAAGCGCTGCGCGAATGGGCGCGGGAACGGACGGTGCCGGCGGATTGATGTCCGCCATGCTTCGCACGTCATCGTCAGGGTAGGGACTTCAATCAGCTCAAGCGATGATCTCCACCGCTGTCCCGCTCACCCGCACACCCTCGTCGACGTCGACCGGCACGTCCACCTGCAGCAGGCTGGGCCGGCCGATGTCGTGGCCCTGGAGGATGCGGAAGCGGCGCGTCGGCGGCAGTTCGCCCTGCGTGGCGAGGTAGGCGCCCAACGCGGCGGCCGCCGCACCGGTGGCGGGATCTTCCACCACGCCGCCGGGCGGGAAGGGATTGCGCGCATGCAGCGTGTGCGCGTTTTCGCGCCAGACCAGGTTCACCGTGGTCCAGCCGCGCGCCGCCATCAGCGTGGACAGCGCATCGAAGTCGTAGTGCAGGTCGGCCAGGCGCGCGCGCGATGCGGCCGCGATGACCGGGTGCCACGCCCCGGCGTAGGCGAGCATCGGCGGCAGGCCGGGATCGAGATCGTCGCGGTGCCAGCGCAGCGCGGCGAGCAACGCGTCGAGGTCGGCCGACGCCAGCGGCGCGACGCGCGGCGCCACGCTCGTCAGCGTCGCGGCGAAGTCATCATCGACCGTCACGCGCACGCGGCCGGCTTGCGTGTGCAGGACGACATCGCCCGGCCCGTGTTCGCGTGCGTGCGCGACCATCGCGGCGATCGTCGCGTGCCCGCAGAAGCTCACTTCCGCCAGCGGGCTGAAGTAGCGCACATCGAGTTCGCCATCCGCGCGCGGCAACAGGAACGCGGTTTCCGAATAGCCCACCTCGGCGGCGATGCGCTGCATCGCGGCGGCGTCCAGCGTGCGCGCATCCAGCACGACGCCCGCCGGGTTGCCTCCCTGCGGATCGGTGGTGAACGCGCTGTAGCGGAGGATCGCGGGCGTCATGGGGTGTCTCCGGTGAGGGCGGCGTCGCGCGGCGCATCCAGACGCACGACCAGATAGCGCAGGAAGAACTGGGTCAGGGGCCCCACGCCGAAGGCGAACACCAGCGTGCCGACGCCGACGACACCCCCGAGCAGCACACCGATGATCAGCACCGTGACTTCGATCAGCGTGCGGATCGTCCGGATGGACCAGCCGGTGCGGCGCGCGAGGCCGGTCATCAGGCCATCGCGCGGGCCGGGGCCGAGTTGCGCACCGATGTACATCGCGGTGGCGATCGCGCAGAGCACGACGCCGGCCGCCAGGTAGGCGCAGCGCAGCGGCAGGCCTTCGGGCGTGGCCAGCAGGGCGAGGTTGAGATCGGCGAACGGCCCCAGCAGCAGTGTGTTGGCCAGCGTGCCCAGGCCGGGCATCTGCCGCAGCGGGATCCACGCAAGCAGCACGGCCACCGCGGTCAGGATCATCACTGTGCCGAACGACACCGGCACGTGGTGCGAGACGCCCAGGTGGAACACGTCCCACGGCGATGCGCCGACCGCGCCTTCGATCATCAGGGCGATGGCCAGGCCATACAGCCAGAGCCCGACCAGCAGGCGCAGCACGCGTTCGGGCAGGCGGCCGGCGCGCAGCTGGGCGAGCGGGCCGAGGTTGGTCAGGGCGGGGGAAGGGGGTGCGGTCATGGGGCCACCTTCCCTCCAATTGGCTCTTTTCGATAGAGCCAATCGTGCGATAGTGGCCCCATGGACCGTTCATTGGCCCCTGATCGCCTCGCCACGCTGGTCGGCGACTTCCCGCGCACGCCGGCCTACCGCGGCCTGCGCCAGGCTCTGCAGGAACTCATCGGCGATGGCCGCATCCCGTTGGGCACCCGTCTGCCCAGCGAACGCGCCGTCACCGAGGTGCTGGGCGTGTCGCGCAACACCGTCACCCGGGCGTATGCCGACCTGGTCGCTGCCGGGTTCGCGACCGCGCGGCAGGGCGCGGGCACCTTCGCCGCCGCGCCGGTGGATCGCCGGCGCGCACACGACCATGCCTTGCACGCCGTCGGCACGGCGCAATCGACGGAAGGCGCGATCGACCTCAATTGCGCCGCCGGTGCCGCCACGCCCGGCGTCGCCGCGGCGTATGCGCGCGCCCTGGAAGCCCTGCCCGCCTACCTCGCCAGCGATGGCTACCTGCCGTCGGGCCTGCCCGCGCTGCGCGCACGGATCGCGCAGTCGTACGTGGAGCGCGGCCTGGCGACGACGGCGGAACAGATCGTGGTCACCTCGGGCGCGTTGTCGGCCATCGCCATCATCGCCCGCACCCTGTCGCGTCCCGGCGACCGGCTGATGATCGAATCGCCGGTGTATTCGAACGCGATCGAAGCCTTGCGCCTCGGCGGTGGACGCCTGGTGCCCGCGCCGATGGCCGATCCGCTCGGCGACGAAGGGTGGGACCTGGCGGCGATCGAAGCGACCTTGCGGCAGACATCGCCGCGCGCGGCTTACCTGATTCCGGATTTCCAGAATCCCACCGGCTTCCTGATGCGCGATGCCCAACGCGAACGCTACGCGGCCGCACTGCGGGCGACGCGTACGCTCGCCATCGTCGACGAATCGCTGCAGGCGACCTGCCTGTCGGGCGCGCCGATGCCAACACCCTTCGCCGTGCATGCGCGCGATGCCTTCACCATCGGCAGCACGTCGAAGCTCTGCTGGGGCGGCCTGCGCGTGGGCTGGATCCGCGCGCCGCGCGACGCCATCGACCGCCTGATCGCCACCCGCGTGCAGATGGACCTGGGCAGCTCGTTGTTCGACCAGCTCGTCGTCACCGAGATGCTTGGCGATGAAGGTGTCCTCGCCGCGCGCCGCGAACAACTGCGGCAGCGCCGCGACGCGCTCGCCGATGCGTTGCGCGAACACCTGCCCGCGTGGCAGTTCCGTTTGCCCGAGGGCGGGCTGTCGCTGTGGGCGCGCATGCCCCGCGGCAGCGCCACGCAGCTCGCGGCGGACGTGGAGCGCAAAGGCGTCTATCTCGCGCCCGGCCCGGTCTTCAGCGTGGAAGGCGGCGCCGATCAGTGGCTGCGCCTGCCGTACGCCAAACCGGAGGACGCCCTGGTGCAGGCCGTGCGCGTGATGGCCGAGGCATGGAACGCACAGCCGGGCGAGGCCGCGCATCGCCGCGACGGCGCGACACGCCTGATCGCCTGATCCTCGCTCAGCCCAACCGCCCCACCACCCAGGCCCACATCGGCAGCGTGACCAGCGACAGCAGGATGCCGTAGCCCACCATCGCGGCGGCCAGGCGCGGTGCCAGCTGGTGGGAGATCGCCAGCGCGGCGGCGGTGATCATCGGCGGCATGGCCGATTCCAGCACGTTCGCCTGCAGCATCTCGCCGGACATGCCGAAGGCGAACGACAGCGGCAGCGCCAGGGTGGGCATCACCAGCAGGCGCAGCAGCAGGCCGACGGCGAGCGGCTTCACTTCGTCGCGCGGCAGTGTCAACTGGATGGTCAGGCCGACTGCCAGCATCACCAGTGGCAGCATCGCATCGGCCAGGTTCTTCAGTGCGGCGCCGATCCATGCCGGCGGCTGTTCCGGCATCAGCGTCAGCGCGAACAGCAGCGCCCACACCGGCGGGAACTTCACGATGCGTAGCAGGATCTCGCGCGTGGTCGGCGGCGTGTCGCCGCCGTAGCGTGCCAGCACGTACAGCCCGAACGTGGACAGCAATACGAACGTACCGAACTGGTCGTACACGACGGCGTAGGGCAGCGCATGTTCGCCCAGCAACGCGCGCACCATCGGGTAGCCGACGAAGCTGCTGTTGCACAACGCCACGCACAACAGCAGCACCGCATGCTCGTCGCGACGGAAGCCGAACACGCGGGTGGCCAGCGTCACCAGCGCCACCGTCGCCACCGCCAGCACCCACGGCGTGGCCGCCACGCCCAGCAGCGAGGCATCCATGTGCAGGCGCGGCACGTAGATCAGCACCGCGGCGGGCAGGCAGACGTACAGGACGACGCGGTTGAGCACGTCGGCCGCGTTCTCGGGGAACACGCGCAGGCGCGCGAACACCATGCCGAGGGCCAACATGGTCAGGATCAGGGCGAAGGCATCGAACGCCATGGTGCAGCGGAGATCGGCGTGGGGCGACGTGGGACGGTCAGGATCGCATACCCGGCTGCGCGGCGCCGTTGGGCTTTCGTCGGTAGTGCGTTCCACCGCGGCGCAGGCCGCGTGGTGGCGCAGGGCTTATCATGGCGGCATGACGAATCCCGCTTTCCCCGCCGCGTCCGGCCCGATCACCCTGGACGGCCCCGAAGGGTCGCTGGAAGCCCACGTCGACTGGCCCGAAGAAGGCGAGCCGGTTGCGCCGATCACGGCGGTGGTCTGCCACCCGCTGCCCACCGAGGGCGGCACCATGCACAACAAGGTCGTGGTGATGGCCGCGCGCAGCCTGCGCGAACTCGGCGCGGTGACGGTGCGCTTCAACTTCCGCGGCACCGGTGCGTCGGCCGGCCTGTTCGACCAGGGCGACGGCGAAGCGGATGACTTGCGCGCGGTGGTGGCGTGGGTGCGCGAACAGCGACCGGGCACGCAGCTGTGGCTGGCCGGTTTCAGCTTCGGCGCTTACGTATCGCTGCGTGCGAGCGACGGCCTGCAACCGGATGCGCTGGTCTCGATCGCACCGCCCGCCGGGCGCTGGGATTTCGCCGCGATCACCCCGCCCACCTGCCCGTGGCTGGTGATCCAGGGCGAGGAAGACGAGATCGTCGACCCGCAGGCCGTATACGACTGGATCGACACGTTGAAGCAGCCGCCTGAGCTGATCCGCATGCCGGAAACCAGCCACTTCTTCCACCGCAAGCTGATGGACCTGCGCGGCGCCATTAAGCACGCGATGAAAGCCTACGTGCCGGCGTGATGGCGGACGATCGCGAGGAGACGGCCCTGACGCCGTCGCAGGTCTACGCCCGCGGCGCCGCGCAGGGCCAGTGGCAGGACGATCCGGCACAACATCCCGCCCTGGCGGAGCTGGACCGCATCCACACCGCGCTGCTCGCCGATGACGGCACGCCGGGCCTGTTCGGCCGTCTGTTCGGCAAGGCGCCGGAGACGGTGAAGGGCCTGTACTACTGGGGCGAAGTGGGCCGCGGCAAGACCTTCCTGGTCGACCTGTTCTACGACAGCCTGCCGCTGCCGACGTATTCGGTCTCGCAGAACAAGGCGCATGGCGAAGGCGGCGGCAAGTACCGCACGCATTTCCACCGTTTCATGCGCGGCGTGCACGAGCGCCTGCGCCTGCATGCGGGCGAAAGCGATCCGCTGGCGAAGATCGTGCGCGAGGTGCGCGGCAAGCTGCGCGTGCTGGTGCTGGACGAGTTCTTCGTCACCGACATCGGCGATGCGATGCTGCTGGCGCGCCTGCTGGAGCGCATGTTCGCCGAGGGCATCACCCTGGTGACGACGTCCAACACCGCTCCGCAGAATCTCTACAAGGACGGCCTGCAGCGTGCGGGCTTCCTGCCGGCGATCGAACTGCTGCAGCAGCACTGCGTGGTGTTGCGCTCGGACGGGCAGGAGGACTATCGCCTGCGCGCGCTGACCCGTTCGCCGGTCTATCGCACGCCGCTGGATGGCGAGTCCGACACCTGGCTGGCCTCGCGCTGGCGCGAGCTGACCGGCGGTGAAGAAGCGCACGCGGGCAACATCGAGATCGACAGCCGCAAGATTCCCGTGCGCGGACGCGGCAAGAGCATCGCCTGGTTCGACTTCGCCGCCCTGTGCGAAGGCCCGCGCGGCACGACGGACTACATCGAGATCGCGCACGAGTTCAACACCGTGCTGCTGGGGCGCATCCCGGCGTTCGACCGCATGAACGAGGACGCTGCGCGTCGCTTCGTCAACCTGATCGACGAGCTCTACGACCGCCACGTGAACCTGGTCTGCACCGCCGCCACCGCGCCGACGGCGCTGTACACCGGCACGCGGCTGCAGGGCGCGTTCGAGCGCACCGCCTCGCGCCTGATCGAGATGCAGAGCGCCGAATACCTGGCCACGCCGCACAAGGCCTGAGCCATGGGCAGCGTGCCGACTGGGATCGCCTCCATGCTGCAGCGGACGATCGACGAGGGAGGGCGCGTCTGCGTGCTGACCGGCGCCGGCATGTCGGCCGAGAGCGGCATCCCTACCTTCCGCGGCACGCACGACAGCTTGTGGTCGCGCTTCGACCAGATGCGGCTGGCGACGGCCGAGGCCTGGCGCGAGGATCCCGCGCTGGTCTGGGGCTGGTACCGCTGGCGCATGCAGTTGGTCCGCGATGCGCAACCGAACGCCGGTCATCGCGCACTGGCAGAGCTCGCGCGTCGCCTGCCGCTGTCGCTGGTCACCCAGAACGTCGACGACCTGCACGAGCGCGCCGGCAGCGCCGTTGATGCGCATGTGCATGGCAGCCTGTTCGCGCTGCGCTGCTTCGCTTGTGGCCACGCGCACGCGGGTCCGCTCGACGACTATGTGGAAGGCGTGCAGCGGGTCCAACCGATGCGCTGCGCGTTCTGCGACGACAGCATCCGCCCCGGCGTGGTGTGGTTCGGCGAAGCGCTTCCCGACGACGCATGGAACGCGGCTACCGACGCGGCGATGCGCTGCACGCTGATGCTGGTCGTGGGTACGTCGGGGCTTGTTTACCCTGCCGCCGGGCTGCCCGCATTGGCCCACCGTCACGGCGCCACGGTAGTGGAGATCAACCCGGAACCCACCGCGCTGTCTGCCGAAGTCGATCACGTGTGGCGCGCGACCGCGGCACAGGCGCTGCCGCAGCTGCTGGGTTGATCCGCACGCGCCAGCTTCACGCGGCGCTTGCCAGACTCGGGGCGTCCGTCGAGGAGACCGCCATGAAGCCGATCACCTACGCGCCGCTCTATGCTGCGCTCGCCATTGCGGTGCTGGCCGGCTGCCAGCGCGCGCCCGACGCGCAGGACGTCGATGCCGCCACGCAGACCGCCGCCGAGATCGCCGATCCCGCCCCCCCGGTGACCGGGCGCGAAGCGCCGCAGTTCCAGTTCTCCGACGACGACATCGGCATTGCCCTCGCGCCGACGCCCGGTTTCGCGCTCCACCGCAACTTCACCCGCGACTATCTTTCCGACGGTGCATGGAAGACCTTCGCCATGCCTGATGTTCGAGGCGAACCGCTGGTCGCGCTGGTGCTGGACGGGTCCGACAAGATCACCGCCGCCGAACTGCGTATCGGCACCAGCACCGACAGCCACGCGGTGGTGACCTGCCTGGATGCGCCGGAAGGCGCGTCGACGGAAGCGCCGGACGACGTCCGCATCGACGGCCAGGCATTCCGTCACTTCCGTGCCGGCGATGCCGCGATGAGCCACTACCAGTCGGTCGACGCCTACCGCTCGGTGCGCAACGAGCGCTGCATCGCCATCGATCTGCTGGTCGCTGGCACCCGCCCGGAGGTCTACGACCCACCGGCAACGCCGCCGTTCGACGAAGCGACGGCGCGCGCACGGCTGCAGGAAGCGTTGGCCGCGGTGCGGATCACACGCTGACGGCTTTGCCCCCTCTCCCCCGAGACGGGGGAGAGGCTGGGGTGAGGGGGGAGCGCGATGTAAGGTTCTCGTGGGAGCGACGAGGACTACTTCAGCTGGCGCCGCACGAACGCATCCACGGTGTTCGTGTAGCCGGACGGCAACCCGAGGTTGCGGTTGACCTCGCCATGCGAGAGATCCTCCGGTAGCACCTCCATCGGCACGCCCAGCGTTTTCGCCTTGTTCGCCATCGCGCGTCCCTGCGGGCAGGCATCCTTGCGACGTGAGGAGCAGACGAACAGCATCGGCACCGCATCGCGCGTTAGCTGGTGATACGGCGAAGCGGCGATCCAGTCGTTGCGGTCGTCGCCGAACGCACGCTGGTAGATGCCGGGCAGCGGTGGCCGCTGCATCGTCTGCGGCACATCGAGCGCGCCGCTGTCGAGCGAGACCACGCCGCGCGGTCGCGTAGCGCCGGCCTCGCGCCACAGGGTGGAGGAAGCACCCACCAGCGCAGCGAGGTGCGCGCCCGCGGAGTGACCCATCAGCATCACGTTCGCCGGATCGGCCTTCCACGACGGTGCGCGCTTCTGCACGTCGGCCAGGGCGCGCGCGACGTCGCGGGCCTGGTCGATCGGCGCGGTGTCCGGGCGCATGCGGTAGTTGATCGAGACCAGCACGTACCCCTTCGGCAGCCAGTACGCGGCCTTGTTCTCGACTACGCCCGGGTTGTCCTTGTTGCCGTTGGCCCATCCGCCGCCATGCACGAACAGGATCACCGGCGCGCGTTGCGGCTGTGCGGGCAGGTACACGTCGTAGCGCTGGCGCGGATCGTCGCCATAGGCGACGTCGCGCATCGCACGTGCGCCGGCCGGCAACGTAGGCGCACGCGCGGCGGGCTGGCGCGACGCATCGCGCATCTCCTGCAGGCGCTCGCGGAAGGTCTGCGCCGCCAGCGGCAGCACGGCGAACATGGCGCAGGCCAGCAGGCCGGCACGGAACAGCGTCTTCATCGCATCACCTCGTGGGGACGTCCGGTTCAACCCGCGCGCAGCACCAGCTGGGCACGCAGGCCGTGGGGGGTATTCGGCAGCAGGCGCAGTTCGCCGCCGTGCTGGCGGGCCACGCGGTCGACGATCGGCAGGCCCAGCCCGCTGCCGCCACCCGCCTGGTCGTGCACGAAGGGCTGGCGCGCGCGCTCGGCCGCGTCGGCGGAGAGACCGACGCCGCCGTCGGCGACTTCGACCACCCACGCCGCCCCTTCGGCCCACAGCTGCAACGACAACGGCAACGCACCATGCCGCTCGGCGTTGACCAGCAGGTTTTCCACCGCGCGCAACAACGCCATCGGCTTGCCAGGCAACAAGGCGTGCTCGGGCAGGTCGACGCGCCATCCTTTCGACGCCGCGGCGACCGCATGCCGGCAGATCGCGGCGAGGTCGACGGTCTCGCTGCCTTCGTCGCGACCATCGCGCGCGAAGGCGATGAACTGGCCGAGGATCGCGTCCATCTCCGCGATGTCGCGGTGCATGCTGCGGGTCAGGTCCGGATCGGTGTCGGGCACCATCTCCAGGGCGAACTGCAGGCGCGTGAGCGGCGTGCGCAGATCGTGCGAAATGCCGGCGAGCAACAGCGCGCGTTCTTCCGCCGCTGCGCGCACGTCCCGGCTGGCGTCGCCCAGCGCTTGGGCCAGGTCGGCCACCTCGCGCGGGCCCCGCGCATGCACCGGCGGCGGCGCATCGCCACGCACGATAGCCGGCGCAGCGGCCGCGAGCTGGCGCAACGGTTGCACCAGGCGGCGCGCGAAGTACGCGGCGGCCAGCCACACCAGCGCCACGCATCCCACCAGCATGAACACCGAGAAGCGGCGCATGCCCGTGCCGGGGCGGTCGTAGGCGAACGACACCCAAAGCGGTTCGCGCGTGGCGGGTTTCAGCCAGATCACCCGCAATCCGCGGCCGGCGTCCATCCGCAGTTCGCGACCGGCGCCCAGCGTGCCGGCGGCCTGTTCGCGCAGTTCGCGCAGCAAGGGGGCAAAGCGCGGCCGGGCGTCGGCGGGCGGTGTGCTGCGCACCTCCAGCCCCGCCTCACGCAGCTGCGCGACCGTGCGCGCATGCGGTTGGTGTTGGTCGAGTGCTTCGACGACTTCCGCGAAGCCCTGCATCGCGCGCAACAACTGGTCGGCGGCCGGCCGCGTGGCCAGTTCGCGACCGAGCAGGACCGCCAGCACGCCCGCGCCAGCGAGGACCAGGGCGATCACCAGGGCGAGCTGGCCGAACACGCTGCGCGGCAACGGCGACCTCATGGCGCGGCCTCCGGCGGCACGAATACATAGCCCACGCCCCAGACCGTCTGGATCAGGCGCGGCTGACGCGGATCGTCTTCGATCAGTCGGCGCAGGCGCGCGATGGTGACGTCCATGCTGCGTTCGAAGGCCTCGTGCTCGCGGCCGCGCGCCAGGCTCATCAGGCGATCGCGGCTGAGCGGCTGGCGCGGATGCCGCAGCAGCACCGAGAGCACGGCGAACTCGCCGCTGGTGAGCCGCAGCAACGCGCCGTCGCGGGTCAGTTCGCGCCGGCCCAGGTCCAGGCGGAACGGCCCGAAGGCGACGTCGCCGCCGTCGGGCTGCGGCGCACCGGGCGTGGGCCGCGTACGCCGCAGCACCGAGCGGATGCGCGCCAGCAGCTCGCGCGGATTCACCGGCTTGGGCACGTAATCGTCGGCGCCGATCTCCAGGCCGACGATGCGGTCGATCTCGTCGCCCTTGGCCGTCAGCATGACGATGGGCGTGGCATCGCCCTGCCCGCGCAGGCGTCGGCAGATCTCCAGGCCGTTCTCGCCGGGCAGCATCAGGTCCAGCACGATCAGGTCGAAGTGGCCGCGATCCAGCGCCTGCCGCATCTGCCCGCCATCGCCCGCGCCGCGCACCTCGAAGCCTTGCGATTCCAGATAGCGCTGCAGCAGCTCGCGCAAGCGCACGTCGTCGTCCACCAGCAGCACGCGGGGCAAGGTCTCGTCCATGCAGCCACTATCGCCCGTCGCCGCGACGGCCGGCAAACCCCGCCGACGGCCCGTTTGTAAGCAGATGTTTCCCGCGCGGCCGACAGACACATCTGCTGTCAACCGCGACACACCTGCCCGCGTTGCCCGCCCTACCGTGGTCCTGCCGCCGCTTCCCCGTGCGGCCATCCCACACCCCGACGAGGCATCCGCCATGAGCAAGACCCCGTTCCTGATCGCCACCGCCTTCGCCCTGTGCGCCACCACCCTGTTCGCCGACCACGCCGACGCCCGCGAGCGCAGCCGCGCCGTGCAGCGCACCGCGCAGGGCGGCAACGTCGCCGTGGAGCGCAGCAACGCCCGCGTCGACAGCCAGCGCCAGCGCACCTGGCAGGCCGACGGCCAAGGCAACGCGGCCGCCGCACGCAGCGGCAGCATCAGCGGCGCCAACGGCGGCAACGCCGGTTACGAAGGCAGCGCCTACCGC
Source organism: Pseudoxanthomonas sp. (assembly GCA_047600885.1). Lineage (GTDB taxonomy): Bacteria > Pseudomonadota > Gammaproteobacteria > Xanthomonadales > Xanthomonadaceae > Pseudoxanthomonas_A. The sequence continues at coordinate 289,709 of JASGKE010000003.1, forward strand.
AACGCCGACGGCAGCGCCGGCCGCCAGGGCAGCGCCTACGCGAACGGTCCCAACGGCGGCACCGCCAGCACCAGCGGCGGCATCAGCCGCGATGCGGACGGCAACGTCACCGGCGCGCGCAGCACCACCGCCACCGGCGCGAACGGCAACAGCTACAACGGCAGCACTACGGTGTCTGGCGGCACGGTGTCGCACACCGGCACCTGCACCAATGCCAGCGGCGAAACCATCGCCTGCCCGCGCGGCCACTGACGACCGCGTCTTTTCCGCAGGCGCGGCGGCATGGCACCCCCTATGCCGCATGGATGCATTCCCGCGCTGCCGCGCCTGCGCCTTTCCTTCCTTCCCCGGAGAACCCTGATGTCCCGCACCGTCCTGCTTCCCTTCGCCACCGCCCTGTCCGTGTTTTCGCTGGTGGCGCCCGCCCATGCGCAGCAGCGCACCCTGACCGACGAACAGAAGGCCACGCTGCAGGAACGCCTGAAAGCGGCCGACGCCAATGGCGATGGCCTGATCGACAAGGTCGAGGCCGACGCGAAGCTGCCGCGCATCGCCAAGCGTTTCGACACCCTGGATGCGAACGGCGACGGCAAGCTCTCGCCCGACGAATTGCGCGCGGCAGGCCAGAAGATGGCCGAGCGGCGCGGGCAGTAAGGCGGCGCCATGGACGGCCTGCGCGCCTTCGCCGGCCTGCCGCTGCTGCTGTTCGCGCTGATCGCGGCGATGGAAGCCGCGTGGCTGGTGCGGCGCGGGCGCCGTTACGACTGGAAGGGCTATTGGGCCTCGCTCGGCGACGCCGCCGGGCGCGCGGTGCTGGGCCTGCTGATCCAGGGCGGTGTGGTGGGCGTGCTGCTGTTCGCGATATGGGAGTTCCGCCTGACCACGATCGCGATGGACCAGGCCTGGCAGTGGATCGCGCTGTTCCTCGGCCAGGAGCTCTGCTACTACGCGATGCACCGCGCCGACCACCGCGTGCGCTGGTTCTGGCTGAATCATTCGGTGCACCACTCCGCCACGCAGTACAACCTGTCCACCGCCTACCGGCTGGGCTGGACCGGCAAGCTGACTGGCGCGGCGGTGTTCTTCGGCCCGCTGGTCTGGCTGGGCTTCCCGGTGCCGTACGTGGTCGGCGCGCTGGCGCTGAACCTGCTGTACCAGTACTGGCTGCATACGGAACTGGTGCCGTGTCTGCCGCGCGTTATCGAGTTCGTGTTCAACACGCCGTCGCACCATCGCGTGCACCACGCCAGCAATCCCGAATACCTGGACTGCAACTACGGCGGTGTGCTGATCGTGTTCGACCGCCTGTTCGGCACCTGCCGCGAAGAACGCCCGGACGTGCCGATCCGCTACGGCCTGGTGGACCCGGTGCGCAGCTACAACCCGGTGACCATCGCCTTCCACGCCTGGGTGAAGCTGGGCCGCGACCTGCGCCGGGCGCGCGGGCTGCGGCAGGTGGGCATGACCCTGTTCGGTCCGCCCGGCTATGTCCCCGGCGGCGCGGACGAAGGCCACCCGGGCCGCTGAGCGTGGCACGGGCCGGCGTGGCCGGCGACAATACGCGCCCCCGGCGGCCCCACGCCGCCCGCACGCCGAGCCCCATGACCGCCTTCGTTTCACCCGACCGCATCCGCGGCCTGTTCGCCCAGGCCATGTCCGACATGTACCGCGCCGAGGTACCGCTGTACGGCGACCTGATCACGCTGGTCGGCGACATCAACACGGCGACCCTGCAGCGCGACGCCGCCCTGGCCGAGCGCCTGCAGCGCACCGGCGAAACCGAGCGCCTGGACCTGGAGCGCCACGGCGCGATCCGCGTCGGCACGCCGGCGGAGCTGGCGATGCTGGGTCGCGTGTTCTCACTGATGGGCATGCACCCGGTGGGGTACTACGACCTCACCGTGGCGGGCGTGCCGGTGCACGCGACCGCGTTCCGCCCGCTGACCGAAGCCGCGCTGGCCGCCAACCCGTTCCGCATCTTCACCTCGCTGCTGCGGCTGGAGCTGATCGCCGACGCGACGCTGCGCGCGGAAGCCGAGGCCATCCTGGCCAAGCGCGACATCTTCACCGCCGGCGCGCGCGCGCTGGTGGACCAGGCCGAACGCGACGGCGGGTTGGGCGATGCCGACGCGCAGCACTTCGTCGCCGAGGTGCTGGAGACCTTCCGCTGGCACGGCGACGCGACCGTCTCGCTGGAGACCTACCGCGCGCTGCACGGCCTGCACCGGCTGGTCGCCGACGTGGTCAGCTTCCGTGGCCCGCACATCAACCACCTCACCCCACGCACGCTGGACATCGACGCCGCGCAGGCGGCGATGCTGGAGCGCGGCATCCAGGCCAAGGCGCTGATCGAAGGCCCGCCGCGTCGCACGGTGCCGATCCTGCTGCGGCAGACCAGCTTCAAGGCGCTGGAAGAGGAAGTCGCGTTCCCCGATGCCACCGGCACGCTGGTGCCCGGCAGCCACAGCGCGCGCTTCGGCGAGATCGAGCAGCGCGGCCTGGCGCTGACACCCGCCGGGCGCGAGCTCTACGACCGCCTGCTCGCGCAGGTGCGCCAGGCCGGCGGCGCCGGCAATACGTCGGCGGACTATCCGCAGCGGCTGGCGGCAGCGTTCGCCGCCTTCCCCGATGACGAAACCACGCTGCGCCGCGACGGCCTGGGGTACTTCCGTTACCGCCTCACCGCGACCGGCGCTGCGGTGCCGACCGCCGAGCGCGCGGCGATGACGCCCGACGCCCTGGTCGCGGCCGGGCATGCCGTGGCCGATCCCATCGTCTACGAGGACTTCCTGCCGGTCAGCGCGGCGGGCATCTTCCAGTCGAACCTCGGCGGCGGCGAACAGCGCGCCTACGACGCGCATGCGAACCAGGACGCGTTCGAGACCGCGCTGGGCGCGACGATCCACGACCCGTTCGCGCTGTATGCGCAGGCGCAGGACGCCTCGATCGCGGCGCTGCGCGGCTGACGGTCTAGCCGAATCCGTGAAACCCGCATCGCATCGACACCGGCTGTTCCACACAACATTTGGTGTTGACGCTTCCGGCATGCCCCACTATGTTGTGGCCGTCGGTTCCGGTGGTCGCAAGCCACGGGATTAAAACGGGAAGCCGGTGACGCGTTCGCGCCACTCCGGCACTGCCCCGCAGCGGTAATTGGGAACGAACCCGCCACCAGCACTGGGGCCTTGCCCTGGGAAGCGGCGGACGTAGGAAGAAGGCACGTCCTTCCCGCCCATGAGTCCGAAGACCTGCCGACAGCCGCGCGTAGCACACCGCGCGGTGCCGGCCGCGGAATCTCCGGGGGGAGAGGGCTGGCGAAGCAGGGCACGCCGGTCTTCCGTCCGCGCGATCTCGCCCCCTGCGACGCCGCTTCCCCACTGTGATCCTCCATCCGGCCTTGCGCAGCCCCGCGAGGGACGGGCCGCCGCGTGCACCACGCATGGAGGATTCTCGTGACCCAGATCGACAGCGCCGTCGCCGACACCGGCACCACCCCGTCCCAGAAGGACGCCTTTTCGCTGACCCCGCCGCCCACCGCCACCGCGATGAGCGTGACCAAGCGCAACGGCGGCCGCGAGCCGGTGGACCTCAACAAGATCGTGCGCGCGGTGCAGCGCAACTGCGAAGGCCTGCACGCCATCGACCCGATGCGCGTGGCCACCCGCACCATTTCCGGCCTGTACGACGGCGCCAGCACGCGCGAACTGGACGAACTGTCCATCCGCACCGCCGCGCTGCTGACCGGCGAAGAACCCGAATACAGCCGCCTGGCCGCGCGCCTGCTGGCCGGCTACATCGTCAAGGAAGTCACCGGCCAGGAGATCCACGCGTTCTCGCAGTCGGTCACCCGCGGCCACGAGGTCGGCCTGATCAACGACCGCCTGCTGAACTTCGTGCAGACCAATGCGCGCAAGCTCAACGACGCGCTGGACGCCTCGCTCGACCTGCACTTCGACTACTTCGGCCTGCGTACGCTGTACGACCGCTACCTGCTGCGCCATCCGCACACCCGCAAGGTGATCGAGACGCCGCAGCAGTTCTTCCTGCGCATCGCCTGCGCGCTGAGCGAAGACGTACCCGAAGCGCTGGCGCTGTATCGCCGCATGGGCAACCTGGACTACCTGCCCAGCTCGCCGACGCTGTTCAACAGCGGCACCACGCCACGAGCAGCTGTCGTCGTGCTTCCTGCTGGACTCGCCGCAGGACACGCTGGAATCGATCTACGCCAAGTACGGCGATATCGCCCAGCTGAGCAAGTTCAGCGGCGGCATCGGCGTGAGCTACACGCGCGTGCGTTCGCGCGGCTCGCTGATCAAGTCCACCAACGGCCACAGCAACGGCATCGTGCCGTGGCTGAAGACGCTGGATTCCTCGGTCGCGGCGGTCAACCAGGGCGGCAAGCGCAAGGGCGCGGCCTGCGTGTACCTGGAAACCTGGCACGCCGACATCGAGGATTTCCTGGAGTTGCGCGACAACACCGGCGACGAGGCCCGCCGCACCCATAACCTCAACCTGGCCAACTGGGTGCCGGACCTCTTCATGAAGCGCGTCGAAGCCGACCAGGAATGGTCGCTGTTCGATCCGCGCGTGACGCCGGAACTGACCGACCTGTACGGCGACGCCTTCGAGCGTGCCTACGTGCAAGCCGAGGCGCAGGGCAAGGCGATGAAGACCACGTCCGCCCGCAAGCTGTACGGCCGGATGATGCGCACGCTGGCCGAGACCGGCAACGGCTGGATGACGTTCAAGGACAAGTGCAACGCCGCCAGCAACCAGACCCTGCGCGCGGGCAACGTCATCCATCTGTCGAACCTGTGCACCGAGATCCTCGAGGTCACCTCGGCGGAAGAGACGGCGGTCTGCAATCTGGGTTCGATCAACCTGGGTCGCCATTTCGATGACGATGGCTGGTTCGATTTCGACAAGCTCGCCGAGACCGTCCGACTGGCCGTGCGCCAGCTGGACCGCGTGATCGACCTGAACTTCTATCCGATCGAGACCGCGCGCCGCGGCAACCTGCGCTGGCGCCCGGTGGGCCTGGGCTGCATGGGCCTGCAGGACGTGTTCTTCAAGCTGCGCCTGCCGTTCGACAGCGCCGAGGCGCGCGCGCTGTCGGCCAAGATCGCCGAGACCATCTACTTCCATGCGCTGGAGACGTCGGTGGAACTGGCGCAGGAGCGCGGCCGCCATCCGTCTTTCGCCGATACCCGCGCCGCCAACGGCGAGCTGCAGTTCGATGCCTGGAACGTGGTTCCGGAGAACGCGGAACGCTGGGACGCCCTGCGCGCGCGGATCAAGGAACACGGCCTGCGCAACTCGCTGCTGATCGCGATCGCGCCGACCGCCACGATCGCCTCGATCGCCGGCTGCTACGAATGCGTGGAGCCGCAGGTGTCCAACCTGTTCAAGCGCGAAACGCTGTCGGGCGACTTCCTGCAGGTCAACCGCTACCTGGTGGACGAGCTGAAGAAGCTGGGCCTGTGGACGCCGGAAACGCGCGATGCGATCAAGCTGGCCGAAGGCTCCATCCAGGGCATCGCGCAGATCCCGGACACGCTGCAGCAGGTCTACCGCACGGCCTGGGAACTGCCGATGCGCTCGCTGATCGACATGGCCGCCGGCCGTGGCGCCTTCATCGACCAGTCGGCCTCGCTGAACCTGTTCATGGAAAGCCCGAACATCGGCGCGATGTCGTCCATGTACATGTACGCGTGGAAGCAGGGCATCAAGACCACCTACTACCTGCGCTCGCGCCCGGCCACCAAGATCGCCAAGACCACGGTCAGCAGCACCACGGCCGCAGCGCCGAAGCGCGACTACACGCCGACCGAGGCCATCGCCTGCTCGCTGGAGAACCCGGAAGCCTGCGAGGCCTGCCAGTAACGTCTCCCCCCGTCGGTCCGCCCTGACGGACCCAGGAACACGGAACAGGACGTTCCAGGCGCACGGATGCGCCGATCCCTCTCCATGGCGCCGCGCAGCGCGCGGCGTCGACCAGGAAACACCATGTCCGCACACCCGAAGCAGATGCTGCTAGACCCCGGTTTCGAACTGACGCTGCGCCCGATGCGCTATCCGCAGTTCTATGACATGTACCGCGACGCCATCAAGAACACGTGGACGGTGGAGGAGATCAACTTCCAGATCGACATCACCGACCTGCATGCCAAGATGACGCCGGCCGACCGCCACCTGATCCACCGCCTGGTCGCCTTCTTCGCCACCGGCGATTCCATCGTGTCCAACAACCTGGTGCTGAACCTCTACCAGCACCTCAATGCGCCGGAAGCGCGCATGTACCTGTCGAGGCAGTTGTACGAGGAAGCGCTGCACGTGCAGTTCTACCTGACGCTGCTGGACAACTATCTGCCCGACCCGTCGGAGCGCTTCAAGGCCTTCGCCGCGGTGGAGAACATCCCGGCGATCAAGAAGAAGGCCGACTTCTGCTTCAAGTGGATCGACAGCATCCAGGACCTGAAGCGGATCGAGACGCGCGACCAGCGCCGCCAGTTCCTGCTCAACCAGATCTGCTTCGCCGCGTGCATCGAAGGCCTGTTCTTCTTCGCCGCTTTCGCCTACGTCTACTTCTTCCGCTCGCGCGGCCTGCTGCCCGGCCTGGCCAGCGGCACCAACTGGGTGTTCCGCGACGAGAGCTGCCACATGGAGTTCGCGTTCGAGTGCGTGCGCACCGTGCGCGAGGAAGAGCCGGACCTGTTCGACGACGTGATGCAGCAGCAGGTCTACGACATGCTGGAGGAAGCCATCGAGTGCGAGGTGCAGTTCGCCGAGGACGTGCTGTCCGGCGGCGTGGCCGGCATCTCCACGCGCGACATGCGCCAGTACCTGCAGCATTGCGCCGACCAGCACTTCGCCAAGCTCGGCATGCCCAAGCGCTACGACGTGCGCAACCCGCTGCCTTTCATGGAGCTGCAGGACGTGCAGGAGCTGACCAACTTCTTCGAGCGTCGCGTCTCGGCCTACCAGCTGGGCGTGCAGGGCGAGGTGGGCTTCGACCACGCGTTCTAGCGCTGGTCCCCTGTAGGAGCGACGTAAGTCGCGACCGCGGCAATGAAACCTCATGTCGCTGCGCCACCCCTGGGATGTCGGCGCCAAGCACCGAGCCACAGGTGACCCATCGGGTATCACGAGCATTCGTTCGAGCGGTCGCGACTTACGTCGCTCCTACACCAGCACAACATCCGGCGCGCTATGCTGCCGCCGGGAGCACGCGAACCGGAGCACCACCATGACTGAACTGGCCAACGCCGAAGCGCGCCCGCTCGAGGCCCGCCTGCTGCACATGGTCTTTCCCGACCACACCAACCACCTGGGCACGCTGTTCGGCGGCCAGGCGCTGGCGTGGATGGACATGTCCGCCTTCATCGTCGCCTCCCGCTATGCCCGTACGACCGTCGTCACCGCGCGCTCGGAGCAGGTGGACTTCAACCAGCCGATCCACAAGGGCGACCTGGTGGAAGTCGTCGCGCGCGTGGTGAAGGTCGGCCGCAGCTCGATGAACGTCGACGTGGAAGTCATCACCGAGAACCTGCTGACCGGCGAGCGCAAGCTGTGCACGCGCGGGCACTTCGTGATGATCGCGCTCGACCCGCTCGGCCGGCCAACGCCGGCACCGCCGCTGCCGCCGGCGATCGCACAGGACTGACCGGTTTTCCCCGCTTGGCGGACCCGCGGCCGGCGCGTTAGTGTCGTGGCGGGGATAGCGCCGCGTGTCCGCGGCGTGCCAACACAGGGGTTGAACATGCGTCGTCTCGCGATGCTGGCGTTCGTCGCCGGCGGGCTGGTGCCGGGTTTCGTCCACGCACAGGCCGTACCCACCACGCAGCAGGGCTACGCGTTCTGCAGCGTCACCGATACCAGCCACGCACAGGCCACCATCTGGGCCTCGCCGGTCGTGCCGGTGACCTTCGGCGCCGACGATCCCGGCGGCTTCCGGCGCGGCATGGACCTGGCGGGCGAGTTCCTCGCGCACGTGGGATCGCTCGGCGGCCGGGGCGACAAGAGCTGCAACGTGATGGCCACGCAGGGCGAGGCCGCGGCCTTTCGCGAAGAGCAGCGCGCGCTGTGGGACAAGCGCGTGTATTTCGTCAAGGTAGGCGATTGGCGCAACATCGCGTGGACGCCGGCCGCGTACACGCCCTCGGCCCTCGTCGCGAATGCAGCGCCGGTGACGCGCCATTTCCTCTGCCAGGCCACGCAGACCGATATCCCCGACCGCAGCGACCTCAGCCGCACGGTGACCAGCGGCGTGTTCACGATGCCGGTGAGCGGCACGGACCCGATGCAGGCGATGTACCAGCAAGCCTCGGCCTACGGCATCGAGTTCCAGTCGGTCGTGCAGGCGCATGGATTGCCGGTGCAAGGCAGTTGCATGCCGTACGACACCGCCGGCGAGGCGCAGTACGCCTATCAGCAGATGGTGCGGTTTTCGAAAGGCTTCAACATGAAGTACACCGAAGTGGCGTGGACGCCGACGGGCCGGCCTGTCGCCGTGCCGACGACACCGACCGCGGCAGCGCCGACGCCTGCCGTCACCGCCGCATCGCCGTCGCCGAAGGGCCGGCTCGGCGTGCGCGTCGATGCCGTATCGCCCGCCCTCGCCCAGGGCTTGGGCATGGCGTCCGCGCAGGGCGCATGGATCGTCGAGGTGATGCCCGACAGCGTGGCGGCGAAGGCAGGATTCAGGGCGATGGACGTGGTGCTTGAGGTCGCCGGCCAGCCCATCGTCGCGGCCACCGACCTGCCCACCGCGACCGCGGCCCTGGTGCCCGGCGTCGAAACACGAGTGCGCATCTGGCGGGATCGCAAGGCCCAGGATCTGATCGTCGTCATGCCTGGCGACCCGGTGACGGTGACAACGCCAGCGGCTCCCTCGGTGACGGAGACGCCGGCCACCGCCCACGCCATCGACGAACGAGTACACCTGCGTTGCCCAGGTCTCCACGACCCACGCGCCGCCGATCGTGATGCACGCGCCGGTCCACGTGTTCGCCGGCGCATCCACCGACCATGCCGCCCTGGCGCGGTCGCTGACGTCGCTGCTGGCCCACGTGCAGGCCAGCGGGCCCGAGTGGATCGCGTTCGCGCCGGTGAAGTGCTATCCCAACGACGCGGTGTTCGCCGGTGAAGCGTTCTGCGTCTCCAGCGTGTACAAGCGCATGCGCAACATCGCCCAGGTCGGCGCGATGTATTGCAATGCCTCGCGCGCGCAGACGGAGAAACGCTGGCAGGACATGCAGAGCTCGGCCGGCGCCGTGGCCAAGCCGCTCGCCTGGCCGTAAGCACGACGGGGCCTCGAGAGGCCCCGCCGTCGTCGACTCAGGCCGCCCTCGCCCGATCCGTACGCAAGGCGTGGGCCGCTTCCACCATCCGCTCAAGTGCCGTGCGCACCTCGGGCCAGCCGCGCGTCTTCAGGCCGCAGTCCGGATTGACCCAGATCTGCTCGGGCGCGAGTACGGCGCGGGCGCGCTCCAGCAGGTCGACCATCTCGCCCGTGGTCGGGATGCGTGGCGAATGGATGTCGTACACGCCGGGCCCGATCTCGTTGGGATAGCGGAACTTCACGAACGCCTCCAGCAGTTCCATCCGCGAGCGCGAGGTTTCGATGGAGATGACGTCGGCATCCATCGCCGCAACGGCTTCGATGATGTCGTTGAACTCCGAGTAGCACATGTGGGTGTGGATCTGGGTGTCGTTCTTCACCCCGGACGCGCTGATCCGGAAGCACTCCACGGCCCAGGCCAGGTACGCCTGCCAGTCCGCGCGGCGCAACGGCAGACCTTCGCGCAACGCGGGCTCGTCGATCTGGATCACCCCGATGCCGGCCGCCTCCAGGTCGAGCACTTCGTCCCGCAGGGCGAGCGCGATCTGCCGGCAGGTCTGCGCGCGTGCCTGGTCGTCGCGCACGAACGACCACTGCAACACCGTGACCGGTCCGGTCAACATGCCCTTCATCGGCTTGTCGGTCAGCGATTGCGCGTAGCGCGACCAGCGCACCGTCATCGGCGCGGGGCGCGACACGTCGCCGTAGATGATGGGCGGTTTCACGCAGCGCGAGCCGTAGCTCTGCACCCAGCCGTTCTTGGTGAAGGCGAAGCCGTCCAGCTGCTCGCCGAAGTACTCCACCATGTCGTTGCGCTCGAACTCGCCATGCACCAGCACGTCGATCCCGATCTCTTCCTGGATGCGCACGCAGCGCGCGGTCTCGGCTTCGAGGAAGGCGTCGTACGCCGCATCGGACAGCGTGCCGCTCTTGTGGCGCGCGCGCGCCTCGCGCACTTCATGCGTCTGCGGGAAGGAACCGATCGTGGTGGTCGGGAACGCCGGCAACGCAAGTCGCGCCTGCTGGGCGAGGCGGCGCTGCGGATAGGGCGCGTCGCGATCGATGTCGGCGGCCTCGGGCGACGCCAGGCGCGCCGCAACGGCGGGGCGGTGCACGCGTTCCGAGTGGCGGCGCGATTCGATGCGATCGCGCGCCACCGCTAGCGCGGGGTCCGCCGCACGCGGATCGCGCAACGCATCGGCCAGCAGGCGCAGCTCCTCGATCTTCTGCCGGGCGAAGGCGAGCCATGACTTCAGGTCGGATGGCAGTGCCTTCTCGCCGGTGACATCCACCGGCACGTGCAACAGCGAGCATGACGGCGCCAGCCACAGCTGGCCGAGGTCCAGATGGCCTTGCGCGTACTTGGCCAGGATCAGCGCGTTGTCCAGGTTCGTGCGCCAGATGTTGCGGCCATCCACCAGGCCCACCGACAGCACGCGGCCACGCGGCCACTGCTTCAGCACGTCGTCCAGCTGTTCCTTGCCGCGCACCAGGTCCACGTGCAGGCCGTCGACCGGAAGCGCGCAGGCCAGCGGCAGTTGCGCATCGAGCCGGCCGAAGTAGGTCGCCAGCAGCAGGCGCGGGCGGACGGTCTTCGCCAGCGTCGCGTACGCACGCAGGTAGGCCGAACGGGCGGCGTCATCCAGGTCGAGCACGAGGCAGGGCTCGTCCAGCTGCACCCAGTCGGCGCCCGCCGCATGCAGCTTCGTCAGCAGTTCCGCGTAGACCGGCAGCAAGCGGTCGAGCAGCGCCAGCCGGTCGCTGCCGTCCACCGTCTTCGCCAGCAGCAGGAAGCTCACCGGCCCGAGCAGCACCGGGCGCGTCGCATGGCCCTGCGCGCGCGCTTCGAGATACTCGGCCACCGGCTTGTCGCCGCGCAGGCGGAAGGTCTGCCCGGCGTGCAGCTCCGGCACGAGGTAGTGGTAGTTGGTGTCGAACCACTTCGTCATTTCCAGTGCGCGCAGGTCCACGCCGTCCTGCTGCCGGCCGCGCGCGAGCGCGAAGTAGCCCGCCAGCGGATCGGCATCGGCCAGCGCGCGGTACGTCGTCGGGCAGGGCGTCGAACAGGAACGCCGTGTCGAGCACGTGGTCGTACAGCGAGAAGTCGTTGCAGGGCACGACGTCGGCGCCGGCCTCGCGCTGCAGCTGCCAGTGGCGATGGCGCAGGTCGCGCGCGGTGTCCTGCAGCGCGTCGGCGCTGCTTTCGCCGCGCCAGTAGCGTTCGAGTGCGGTCTTCAGTTCGCGCTTCACGCCGATGCGCGGGAAGCCGAGGGTGGTAACGGTGGTCATGGTGCGTGTCCTCATGCAGGCAGTGATGAGGAACGAAGGAACCGCGCGCCGGGCACGCGCCCGCCACGCCAGCGACCTTCGCCCCCGCGGGCGAGCCGGAGTGCCAGGAGGAAGGCGCAGGAGGACGCATCCGGGCAGGCGCGCGCGGACACGGGCTCCGGCCACCTCCCCTCGGAAGCTCCAGGTCAGGCGGAAGACGGTCGTGTCTTCCGGCCAGGGCAGGTCTTCGGGCTCATGGACGGGCGCGTGTGCGCTGGCCTACTTCCCACCGCTTCCCGGCCCGCGAGGACCAGTGCTGTTGACGGGGTTCGTTTCCAAATACCGCTGCGGGGCAGCGCCGGAATGGGCCCATGGAACAGGCCGCACCGGCTTCCCTTTTAATCCCATCGCTTCATTCGCATGAAGAGATGGAAACCTTGGCGATGCGGACGATAAGGCGGTGGGGCGTGGTGCGTCAAGCCAGCGCGGGGTTTGCGTCGCTGATACGTCATCTTTAAACGAACCTGCTCAGGGACACTCAAGCCGTCATGCGTCATGCCTCATCGCGCCCGTCACGCCGGAACCTGCTGAAAGCCGGCCTGCTCTCGCCGTTGGCGTGGGCCTGGCCACACTCCGCCTCTGCCGCCGCCTGCGACGACGCGGCAGGCTGGATTCCGCCCGACGCTTTCCTCGACGATCTGCCACGGCTGATGCAGGCGCTGCGTGTGCCGGGCATCGGGTTGGCGGTGGTCGAACGGGGCGAGGTGGTGTGGGCACGGGGGTTCGGCGTGACCCATGCGCTGACGCGCGCGCCGGTGGTGGCGAACACGCTGTTCGAGGACGCCTCGCTGAGCAAACCGGTGTTCGCCTATTTGGTACTGCAGCTGGTCGACCAGGGCGTGATCGACCTGGATGCGCCACTGGTGCGTTATCGCCGCCCCGACTACCTGGCCGATCATCCGTGGATCGACGCCATCACCGTGCGCGATGTGTTGCGCCATTCCACCGGCCTGCCGAACTGGCGCCAGGATCCGGCGAACGAAAAACTGGTGCCGGCCGTGAAGCCCGGCACGCGCATCGATTATTCGGGCGAGGCGATCTTCTGGCTGCAGCTGGTGGTGGAAACGCTGACCGGCGAGAGCCTGGACGCATCGATGCAACGCCTGCTGTTCGGCCCGGCCGGCATGCAGGGCAGCAGCTACAGCTGGAACGCGGACCTGGCCGCGCGTTCGGTGTACGGGCATCGCGCCGTCGAGGACGAAACGCCCGGCATGCCGCCGCAGATGCTGCGCGAGCAGTGGAGCGCGGCGCAGGTCGTGGCCGACCGCTGGGGCAAGCCGCTGTCGGCGTGGCGCTACGAGGATGCCGCGCGCGCATTGCCCGACGTGCAGGCGATCACGCCCAAGGGCCTGGTGAACTGGCCCGGCGACATCCTCGCCAATGCCGCCGCCAGCCTGCGCACCACGCCGACCGCGTACGCGCGCTTCATGGCGCTGATGGTGCGTACGCCGCGCGAACCGTGGCAGATCACCGAGGCCACGCGCCGCGCGATGCTGAGCAAGCAGATCGACGTGCCCGGGCGCTGGACGGAGAAGGGCCTGGGCTGGAACCTGGAAACCACGCCGCGCGGCCCGGTGTTCTATCACTCGGGCAGCAACGGCGGCATCTTCAAGAACTTCGCCCTAGGCGACGCCAACGGCCAGCGTGCGCTCGTGGCACTGACCAACGGCGGCAGCGGCAACGTGCTGTACCGGCGCGTGGTGCGCGCCGCCACCGGCCACGACCTGCTCGCGTTCGACCTGTAGCTACAGGCCCTGGAACACGAACGGTTCCGCGGGCCGGAAGTCCTTCACCGCGTTGCCGGCGAACACGTTGCGCTGGTCCGCACCCAGGTCCAGGCGCAGCACCTTGCCAGTCTCCTTCGAGAAGTCCACGTCCTTCAGGTCCACCCAGAAGGTGTTCGGCGTCAGCGCGGATTCGAAGAAATAGAGCTTGCGCTTGTGGTCGGCGACGGTGCGCCAGCGGGTGGAGGAGATGTTGGGCTCTTCCGGCGTGTTGATGCCGAACGGCACCGAGGTGTTGCGGATCACGCTGAAGACGCTGGCGAGCGCCTTCACCGGATCCTCGGCCTTGGGGATCGCATTGATGTAGAACGAGGCCCGCGCGAAGCGGTCCGCGGCGCGGTTGGTGCCCGGCAGCATCACCGTGCCACCGATCTGCTTCCAGTAGGCGTTGAGCGCCAGCTGCTGGTCGAACACCGGCGAATTGGTCATCACCTGGTAGTCGCGGTTGTGGTGGATCACCTGCTTGCCGTCGATGTACTCGATGATGGCGCTGTCGCCACTGGCATCGGACATCGACAGGTGCAGCGTGGTCAGCCGGTCCTCGCCGGGCACCTTGTCGGTCACGACGGTGAAAGGCTGCTTGCGCAGGGCCTCGACGGCCTCCTTCACGCTGCCGTAGTTGTCGAGCACGTACTGGGCCCACGCCGCGATGCTCAGGCCGGGACCGCGTCCGTCGTAGGCGGGGTATTCGGATTCGACCAGCCAGAGCACGTTGGCGACCAGGCCGGCTTCGTTCATGCCGTCGGTGGTGGAGATGTCGTAGCCGGTCGCGATGACGCTGCCGTACTTCGATGTCCATTTCACCGAGTTGGGCCCGGCCTGCCCGCTGCGGGCCATGCCGCGCGGGAAGATCCACAGGTTCGTCGCCACGTCGTTCTTCCAGTCCATCGAACGGGCGGTGATCACGTCGTCGTTGGCGCCGAGGTAGACGACGCGGGTGCAGGCGTCGGCAGGGCGGCGTGGCGGCGAGCGAGGACAGCAGGGTGGCGGCGAGCGCGAGCGGCATGACGAAGCGACGATCCATGACGGTCTCCGTGAAGGGGAACAGGCGATGCGCGACGGGCGGGCCCGCCCGTTATGCCAGCGGGTGTGTTAAACAGCGATCCTCAGCCGCCCCCCGAGATGCTGCCATGGCCCTCCCCCCGCTGCTGTACCGTTCGTCCACCCGCGCGACGTCGCTGGCCCTCGCCGCGATGGCGCTCACCGCCTGCGTCAGCACGCCGGGTCCGCAGGTCGCCGGCAGCGGTACCTGCCGCGATGCGTCGCTCGGCTGGGCGGTCGGCCAACCGGCCGACGAAGCCACCCTGCGCCGCCTGTCCAGCGAAAGCGGTGCGGGTCTGGTCAATCCGATCGGCCCCAGCACGGTGGTGAAGCACGACAGCCGCAGCGACCGCCTGCGCGTCTACATCGATGCCGACAACCGCATCACCGCGGCGCGCTGCGAGTAATCCAAGCATCGAACCCCATGCGTCGCGACCACATCCTCACGCTGTCCTGCCCGGATACCACCGGCATCGTCTACCGCGTCACCGGACTGCTGTTCGACGCCGGCTGCAACATCCTCGATGCGCAGCAGTTCGGCGACGACGAATCCGGCCGCTTCTTCCTGCGCGTGCACTTCGACCTGCCCGACCTCGCATCACTGCCGAGGCGTTGCAGTGCACGGTTCCCAGCCGCTGGCCGATGCGTTCGCGATGGATTGGCAGTTGCACGACGCGCGCCGCAAGGCACGGCTGATGGTGCTGGTCAGCAAGCAGGGGCATTGCCTCAACGACCTGCTGTTCCGCGTGCACAGCCGGCAGCTGCCGGTCGAGATCGCCTGCGTGGTCTCCAATCATCCCGACTTCGCGCCGTTGGCGCAGTCGTACGGCGTGGCCTTCCACCACCTGCCGGTCACCGCCGACCATCGCGACGAGCAGGAACAGCGGATCATCGACCTGGTGGAACGCGAGCGGATCGACCTGGTCGTGCTGGCCCGCTACATGCAGATCCTCTCGCCGGTCGCTGTGCGATGCGTTGTCCGGACGTGCCATCAACATCCACCACAGCTTCCTGCCCAGCTTCAAGGGTGCCAAGCCCTACCACCAGGCGCACGCGCGCGGGGTCAAGATCATCGGCGCTACCGCGCACTACGTGACGCGCGACCTGGACGAAGGTCCGATCATCGAACAGGACGTCGCCCGCGTGGACCACGCGATGACGCCGAAGGAGCTGGTGCGCATGGGCAGCGACATCGAATCGCTGGTGCTGGCTCGCGCCGTGCGCCGCCATACCGAGCACCGCATCCTGCTCAACGGCCACCGCACGGTCGTGTTCCGCTGAGCAGCGGATTGCCTTCCTGTAGGAGCGACGTCAGTCGCGACCGGGTAGCTGCCGCCCGATCCAGAAAAGCGTCGTCCCGCACCAACGAGAAGGCGCACGCCACCGATACCGCACGAGCGCGAGCCGTGCGGTCGCGACTGACGTCGCTCCTACAGGTCAGCCCCCGATCCGTCGCCGCAGCCCCACCAGCACCGCGTATACGATCGCCAGCACCACCACCGCCACGCCGATCGCCGTCCATTCGCGCGCGCTCAGCGTGGTCAGGATCGCGACCATGCCGACCACCGCCAGCCCCGGCACCAGCGGACCGCCGCGCAGCACGAACGGCGCGCCGCGTTCGCGCAGGTCGGTGCGCTGCGCCCGCCATGCGGCGACGCAGACCATCACGTACACCAGGCAGACGGCGCCGCCCGAAATGAGCACCAGCGCTTCGAAATTGCCCACGACCGCCAGCAGGCAGGCGATGCCGGCATGCGTGGCCAGCGCGAGCAGCGGCACGCGGTGGCGGGCGCTGACGCGGCCGAAGGCCTGCGGCAGGTAGCCGTCGCGCCCGAGGGCGAACAGCAACCGCGACGAGCCCAGCAGGTTGCCCAGCAGGAAGCCGGCCATCGAGATGCAGGCGGTGACCAGCAGCGCGATGCGCGCCGGATCCCACAACCGGCCCGCCGCCTCGGCGATCGGTACGCTGCTGCTCGCCAGCGCCGGGCCCAGCACGCCCTGGCAGACGATCTGCAGGCCCAGGTACAGCAGCACCACCAGCAGGATGGCGCTCAACGCCGCGCGCGGCACGCTGCGCGACGGGTCACGCACTTCGCCACCGGGAATCAGCGCCGTCTCCACGCCGGAGTATGCGAACACCACCATCACCATCGCCGCGCCCAGCGCCGTCCACGACGGCACGTCGCCGAAGGCGAAGCTGATCTGCGTGGTATCGACGAAGGCCAGACCCAGGACCACCAGCAGGAACAACGGCACCAGCTTCAGCGTGGCCAGCGTCATCACGGCGCGTGCGCCCAGCTTCACGCCGAACGCGTTTAGCGCGTAGATCGCGGCATACACGCCCAGCAGCAGCAGCGCGCGCGGCCACAGCGCATCGAAGACCGGCCACAGGCTCGCCGCCTGCAACGACAGCGCGGCTGCCACGCCGGCACTGGATGCCACGTTGCAGATCCACATCAACGCCCCGGCCAGGAACCCCGGCAGCGTGCCGAATACCGCGCTGACATAGGTATACGGCCCACCGGTGGCGGAAGCACGGCTGCCGATGGCGGCGAAACACAACGCCACCGGCACCATCACCACCGCACCGGCCAGCAACGCCAGGGGCGCGGCCGCGCCGACCTGCGACGATAGCGCCGCGGGCATCTTGAAGATGCCGCCGCCGACGATGATGTTGATGACGGCCGCCGCCAGCGCCAGGCTGCCCACCGCCCGCAGCAACGCGGCGTCGCCCTGCAGCGGACGGGAGGAAGCGGGATCGGCGTCGCGGGTCATGGGCGTACGGGCTCTTCAGTGGCCTGCGAGCCTGACACGCGCGCGTAGCGAATGCGAGCCGCGCGCGGGCATGCGCTCATGGGGATTCGCCATTGGACACGTGCGCGGCAGGGGCTAGCATCGTGCTTCCCGCCTGTTCCGGATGTCGCCATGCTTCGCACCCATCGCCTGTTCGCCACCCTGCTCGTCGCTACTGCCTCGCTGGCGGGCGCGGACGCTCGGGCGCAGGACGCCACCGCCTTCGCCGCGCTGGAGCAGGCGCAGCCGGCGCTCGTGCAATGGCGCCGCGACCTCCACCAGCATCCCGAACTCGGCGAACAGGAGACGCGCACCGCGAAGGTCATCGCCGACCACCTGCGTTCGCTCGGCCTGACGGTGCGCACCGGCGTCGGCAAGACCGGTGTGGTCGCGGTGTTGAAGGGCGCCAAGCCGGGCCCACGGATCGCGCTGCGCGCCGACATGGATGCGCTGCCCGTCACCGAGCAGACGGGCCTGCCGTTCGCGTCGAAGGTGAAGGCCGAGTATCGCGGCCAGCCGGTCGGTGTGATGCACGCCTGCGGCCACGATGCGCATGTGGCGATCCTGATGGGCGTGGCGCAGGCGCTGGTCGCCGCGAAGGGCGAGCTCGCCGGCGAAGTGATGTTCGTCTTCCAGCCCGCCGAGGAAGGCCCGCCCGTCGCCGGCCAGACCTTCGGTGCGGCGCTGATGCTGCAGGAAGGCGTGTTCAAGGACTTCACGCCGGACGCCGTGTTCGGCCTGCACGTCTGGGCCGGCCTGCCGGTGGGCAGCGTGGGCTATCGCAGCGGACCGCTGCTCGCCGCGGCGGACGAATGGTCGCTGGTGGTGAAGGGCAAGCAAACGCACGGGTCGCGCCCGTGGGACGGCGTGGACCCGATCACCCTGGGCGCGCAGATCCTGCTGGGCACGCAGAGCATGATCGCGCGGCAGGTGAACATCGCCACCAGTCCGGTGGTGCTGACCGCGGGCCAGTTCCAGGCCGGCGTGCGCTTCAACATCATCCCCGACGAGGCCACGCTGGTCGGCACGCTGCGCACGTTCGACCCCGCCGTGCGCGAGGACGTGATCGCGCGCTTCCGCCGCATCGCCGACGACTACAGCCATGCCAGCGGCGGCAGCGCCGAGCTGAAGGTCGCCAACAACGCACCTGCCACCATCAACCAGCCTGCCCTCACCCAGCGCGTGCGGCCCTCATTGGACGAGGCCGTCGGCGCGGCGAACGTGGTCGAGATGCCCTTGGTGACCGTGGCCGAGGACTTCTCGCAGTTCGCCAACACCGTGCCGGGTTTCTATTTCTTCGTCGGGTCGACGTCGAAGGGCATCGATCCGGCCACGGCGCCGATCAATCACTCGCCGCAGTTCCTGCTGGACGAACAGGCCCTGCAGACCGGCAGCAAGGCGATGCTGCAGGTGGCGCTGGATTATCTGCGGATGCCGTGAGCCGCTTCGTGTAGGAGCGACGTGAGTCGCGACCGCACGGCTTGCACTTGCGGTCGCGGATGGTGGGCGCCTCCATAACCGGGGGATCACGGTGTCACGGATCGGGCGGCATTGATGCGGTCGCGACTCACATCGCTCCTACAACAGCGCCAACAGCCCCGGTCAGAACGACGCCATCCACACCCGCAACGGGTGCTGCGGATCCGCCAGCAGGCGGATCGCCAGCGCGATCGACACGGTGACCAGCAACGGCTTGATGATCCGCGCACCCTGCTTCATCGCGAAACGCGAGCCCAGCTGCGCACCGATGAACTGGCCTGCACCCATCAGCAGGCCCACCTTCCACAGCACCGCGCCATGCAGCAGGAACACGCCGAACGCGCCGAGGTTGGAGCCGAAGTTGAGGAACTTGGTGTGCGCGGTCGCCTTGAGGATGCCGAAGCCCGCCAGGGCGACGAAACCCAGCATCAGGAACGACCCGGTGCCCGGGCCGAACACGCCATCGTAGAAGCCGATCGCCGGCACGAAGGTCAGCGCGAACACCTGCGGACGCATCCGCTGGTGACGGTCCACGTGGCCGATGTCGGGCTTCAGGCCGAAGTACACCGCAATGCCCACCAGCAGGAACGGCAGCGCCCACTTCAACCAGTCCACCGGGATGACGGTGGCCAACAACGCGCCACCGACGGCCCCCAACGCCGCGGTCAGCACCATCGGCAGCTGGCCGGTGAGGTCGACGTGACCGTGGCGCGCATACGCCCAACTGGCCGAGCCCGAGCCGAACAGCGATTGCAGCTTGTTGGTGCCCAGCACCTGCAGCGGCGGGATGCCGGCCAGCAGCATGGCGGGAATGGTGATCATGCCGCCGCCGCCGGCGATGGCATCGATGAAGCCGGCCAGCATCGCGGCGAGGAACAGCAGCAGGAGCACCTGCAGGGCGAGGTCGGGCATGGGCATTCCGGCGAAGGGCGGAGGCGTCGCCAGCCGTGACCGGCCACACGGAACGCCCGCGCATTCTAAGGCGGCATGCGCGCGGCCGCGATGCTGGCGTTAGCATCGGGGCTTGCCTCCAGGAGCCGACACGATGCGCCACGCACGTCCCTTCGCCATTTCCCTGCTGACCCTCGCGCTGGCGTGCGCGCTGCCCGCCGCCGCGCAGGACGCCGCGCCCACGCAACGGCCGGAGGTCATCGCCGCCGGCAAGGCCATGCAACAGCAGGTGATCGACTGGCGCCGGCACTTCCACCAATACCCGGAGCTGTCCAACCGCGAAGAACAGACCGCCAAGCGCGTGGCCGAGGAACTGCGCAAGCTGGGCCTGCAGCCGCGTGTCGGCATCGCACGGCACGGCGTCACCGCGGTGATCAAGGGCGGCAAGCCCGGCCCGCGCATCGCCCTGCGCGCCGACATGGATGCGCTACCGGTCACCGAGCGCAACAGCCTGCCGTTCGCATCGAAGGCCACGTCCACTTATCGCGGCGAGACCGTCGGCGTGATGCACGCCTGCGGCCACGACGCGCACACCGGCATCCTGCTGGGCGTGGCGAAGGCCCTGGTCGGCATGAAGGACACCTTGCCTGGCGAAGTCCTGCTGGTGTTCCAGCCCGCCGAGGAAGGCGCGCCGGCCGGCGAGGAGGGCGGCGCCGAGCTGATGCTGAAGGAAGGCCTGTTCGAGGACTTCAAGCCCGAAGCAGTGTTCGGCCTGCACGTGTTCTCGTCGATCCCGGTCGGCCAGATCGGCGTGCGCCAGGGACCGCTGATGGCCGCGTCGGACAGCTTCACGCTGAAGGTCATCGGCCGGCAGACGCACGGCTCGCGGCCATGGGGCGGCGTGGACCCGATCGTCGCGATGGCCGACGTGATCGGCACCACCCAGACCATCGTCAGCCGCCGAACCGACATCTCCAAGCTGCCGGCGGTGGTCAGCTTCGGCGCGATCAAGGGCGGCATCCGCTACAACATCATCCCCGATGACGTGGAAGTGGTCGGCACCATCCGCACCTTCGACGAAGGCATGCGGCAGAAGATCTTCGCCGACCTGAAGAACGTGGCGACCCACGTCAGCGCCGCGCACGGCGCGAAGGTGGAAGCCAGCGTGCCCGACAACGACGGCAATCCCGTCACCGTCAACAACCCGGAACTGACCGCCCGCATGCTGCCCAGCCTGCAGGCCGCGGTCGGCGCGGACAACGTCATCACCCCCGGCCTGCAGATGGGCGCGGAGGATTTCTCGTTTTACGCGCGCGAAGTGCCGTCGATGTTCTTCTTCGTCGGCAGCACGGCGAAGGGCATCGACCCGGTCACCGCACCCAGCAACCACTCGCCCGAGTTCATGCTCGACGAGGCCTCGCTCGACATCGGCCTGCGCGCGCTGCTGCAGGTGACGCTGGATTACCTGGAGAAGCCGAAGGGCTGAGTCTCCGCGGCATCTCCTTTCTCTGCCTTGCGGGGAGAAGGAGACAGGCGTCAGCGGTGCTCGCCATCCACGTACAGCCACCGTCCGTCGAGGCGGACGAAGCGGCTGCATTCGTGCAGGCGTACCGCACTGCCGCCGCCGACGCGGTAGCGGGCGACGAATTCGACTTCGGCAGTATCCGGCCCGGTGACGCGATGCTGTTTCACCGTCAGGCCCAGCCAGGTGGTGCGTGCCGCACCGGGCGCGTCCAGGCCCAGGTCGGCCGGACAGGTATCGGGGTGCCAGGTGGCGCGCAGGTAGTCGCCCTTCCCGCTGACGAAGGCGCTGTAGCGCGAACGCATCAACGCTTCGGCATCCGGCGCGAGCTCACCGGCGTGGTAGCGCCCACAGCAGGCGGTGTAATCGCGTCCGGTGCCGCAGGGGCAGGCGCTCACCGCTTGCCGTGGCCCGTCTCGATGAAGCGCAGGAACTCGGCGCGGGTGCGCGCGTCCTCGCGGAAGGTGCCCAGCATCTTGCTGGTCACCATGCTGACGCCGCGCTTGTGCACGCCGCGGGTGGTCATGCACTCGTGCGCGCCATCGACGACGACGGCCACGCCGCGCGGCTGCAGCACATCCTGGATGCACTGCGCGATCTGCGCGGTCATCTTCTCCTGCACCTGGAAACGGCGCGCGTACACGTCCACCACGCGCGCCAGCTTGCTGATGCCGACCACTTTGCCGTCGGGCAGGTAGCCCACGTGCGCGCGACCGATGATCGGCGCCATGTGGTGTTCGCAATGGCTTTCGAATTCGATGTCGCGCAGCACGATCATCTCGTCGTAGCCGGCCACTTCCTCGAACGTGCGCGCCAGGTACTCGCGCGGATCCATCTGGTAGCCGCTGAACCAGTCGCGGTACGCCTTGGCCACCCGCTTGGGCGTGTCCAGCAGCCCTTCGCGCGATGGATCTTCGCCGGCCCACTCCAGCAGCACGCGCACGGCGTCCTCGGCCTGCGCCTGGGTCACCTTGCCGGGGTTGTCGTCGGAATGGCTCATCGCATGGACTCCTGCGGGGGGCGTGATGGTAACCCATCGGGATGTCGGCCAGCGCCAAGGCCTCCCTGCGCGACGAGGCCGAGACCGACCTGCCGTATCCGTGTAGTGTCGTACCCGCAAGGAATGCCCCTCCCACCCGCAAGGATGCCGCCATGACGCCCAGGTTCCGCTTCGCCGCACTCGCATTGGCCTGCTTCGCTTCCGCATCCTCGGCGCACGCTGCGGACGCCGTGCTCGACCGCGTGATCCAGTTGGCGCGTACCCAGGCATTGAATGGCGATCAGCCCGACTGGCCCGTGGTGGAGCGCGAAGCCTACGCGCGGCTGGAGGCGACGCCGGGCGAGGATGGCCGCACCGCGGCGATCCGCTTCGTGCTGGCATCGCTGAAGGAGCGGCATTCGGTGTACTACCCGCCGCGGGCGGCGCCCGCGACGAACACGGGCGCCCCACGGCCGCCGACCTTGAGCGCGGTACCTGCGACGACCACCCCGATCGCCCTGGCGCATGCGAGCGAAGGCACCATCGGGCGCCTGACGATCAACAGCTGGAGCGGCGGTGGCGAGGACAAGATGACGGTCGCCACGCAAGCGGTGCGCAGCGCCCTCAACGACGTGCTGTCGGATGCGCGTTGCGGCGTGATCATCGATGTGGCCAGCAACACCGGTGGCAACATGTGGCCGATGATGAGCGGCATTGCGCCGCTCTACGACGAAGGCGTGCTCGAATCCTTCGAGGGCCGGGACGGCAGTCGCTATCCGATCCAGCGTCGCGGCGATCGCGTGCTCAGTGGCGACGTTCCCCGCATCGACGTCGATCTGGCGCCCCTCCCGCGCCAGCCCTCGCACATCGCCGTGATCCTCGGGCCGAAGACGATGAGTTCCGGCGAGATTCTCGCCATCGGCTTCAAGGGCCAGCGCAACGTCCGCTTCTTCGGCCGGCCTTCGGGCGGATTCACTACCTCCAACAACAGCTACCCACTGCAGAACGGCGGCATGCTCGCGCTGACCACGGCGCGCATCATGGACCGCAACGGCGCGGTCCAGCACGGCCCCGTGCTGCCCGACGAGACCACCGACCAGCCACTCGACGCCGCGCGCGCCTGGTTGCAGGCGCACTGCACGCAACCCTGAGGTCGTTGCACGCAGGTTCCGCGTTGTGAACGGCGTGCATGGGCCATCGTCACGCCGTGTTTCGGCGACCCTGCCTAGAACAGGGCGACGACGATGGAAGCGAGGTGGACCATGCGCCAGATCCAGACCCAAGCCGATCTTCACCAACGCGCGATCGACATCGTGGCGGTGGACCCGGCCCTGCTGAATTTCGGCATCGACCTGTTCCAGGCCGTCATGAACGGGGCGCTTCCCGTGGCCGAGTACGACGGCGAGGACCTCGCCTGCGTCGGCATGAACGTGGTGGCGCGACAGGTCGGCGGGCACGGCCTGTCGCTGGAGGAGGAGGCATCGCTGGTACTGCGCGTGGTGGCCTTCGGCGAACTGGTGACACGCGCGGGCGCCGACAGCCGCATCGCGGGTCACGTGAACGCGGTGCGTGATGGCTACCAGGTCACGCCGGCCTTCCTGCAGGCCGCCGCCTGCGCGGACATCGTGCGCCGCATTGACGGCGGTTTCGGCTACGACCTCGACAGCATGGCGGCGCGTCTGGTGCACTGATGCGCCCGAGGTTTACGGTCAGCGCGAGGGCTCGGCCAGCGTCTGCCGGAAAAACGCCACCGCATCGGCATTGATCTGGGCGTGAAGCGCGGCGCGGTCGATGCTCGGCGGATCCTTGCACAGCACGGGTAGCGCGTCGGTCATGCCGGCGTTGCACGGCGCGAGGAAGACATAGTGACCCGCGCCGACGATGCCGCGGAACGTGTGCAGGCGCGGCAGCGCATCGCGAACAGGCAAGACGTTGTAGTCGGGCAACAGCACGGCGTCGGCCATGGCGCCGTAGAGGAACACCGGCGCGTCCACCTGCTTCAGCGACGCCTCGTCGAAGAAGATCGCGAACGGCGCCATGACGAAGCCCGCGCGGATGCGCGCGTCCGCGGTGGGGCGCGAGACCGGCACGCGCTCGATCACGGCCGGCACCTCCACGCACACTTCGGCATCCGCCGGTTGCGCGGCGCAGTAGGCCGCGCGCCGGTCGAAGTCGGGCGTGGCGCCCAACAACAGCAGGCTGGTGTAACCCCCCGCGGAGAAACCGGCGACCCCGATGCGCCCGGCATCGATATGCGGGCCCAGCTGTGGATCGGCGAGCAGCATGTCGAGCATCGCTGAAACCTGCCAGGCGCGGCCCAGCAACACGCGTTCGGCACCGAAGCCGCTCTGGTCGCGGTGGCTGTCGCCGGCGTGCTCGATCGCTGCGACGATGAAGCCGGCATCAGCCAGCGTCGTGGCGAGATCGTGGTGGCCGAGCGCGCTGCCGCCATGGCCATGCGAGATCAGGACCAACGGGTGTCGCCCCGCCGCCACGGGCAGGCCGGGCGTGGCGGCGACCCGGTAAGGGCCCAGTTCCGTCGACGCCCTCGGCGCAGCGCCCGTCGCGGGATAGATCACCACGGCAGGCATGGTGGTGCCGGTCGTGGCCTCATGCACGTCGCGGAAGGCGACGCCGTTCGCGGCGAGGGCAGGGGCGCTGGCCAGGGCGATCAGCCCGGCGACGGCGAGTTTGAAGGGGATCATCGGCGGCTCCGACAAGGGGGTCCGTTCTGCGATGCGGGGGCGACGCGAAGCGTTTAAAGCCGCCCGCCGATACGACGCCAACCGCTGCAGACGCGTCCGATCCTACTCGGCCACCAGCACCAACACGACCGGCTTGCCGGCACGCTTCACCACCAGCGACAACTTGTCGCCCGGCTCGATCCGCCCCATGGTGGCGAAGAACGCGCGTGCGGAGCTGCCGACCAGCGGCTTGCCATTCAGCTGCTCCAGCACGTCGCCCACCTGCAGTCCCGCCCGCTGCGCCGGAGAGGCAGGCGCGACCTGGGTCACCACCACCTGCTTGATGTCCGCGTCGAGCACCTTGCGGTCGAACTTAGCGTCGACGGTAAAGCCGAGCTTGCCCTGGGCGGCGTAGGCGGAGAACGCCAGCAGGGCGGTGAGGATGAGGACGGCGATGCGGAAGAGGGATCGCGACATGGTGGGTCCTGGTCTGTGTATCGAAGCGGTGTCGTCTTCAACGCGACCGACATGAGGTGAAGGCAGGTTCAGGCGTGGTGCCAGTTGGTGCCATCCCGACCCACCGGCAATCCCAGCCTCTGACGCGAGCGCCTGACCGTTTCCATGACCTCGCGTTCGAACCCGCCTCCCGATTCCGCCCACTGCAGGAGCTCGGCAGCGCGTCGCTTGATGTCCGCGGCCCAGGGTTGGTCTTCTGGATCGGACATCACGTCCGCGAACGATCGCGCACTCTGATCCCAGTCCGCCGCCAGCCCGGCAGACACCGCAAGGTGGTAGTGGTCCCGTATCGACCTCAGTCCTTTTCCGGTGATCCACGCCTGCGCATGGGAAGGCGAAGGAAAGCGTTCTCGCAGCGCCTCGACCTCGTCCCTCGCACGCTCCGCCAGCCTCTTCGCTGCTTCTGCAAACGGCTCATCGCCCTGGAAAGCGTCGAACCCGTCGATTCGGTATCCCGCATCGAATGACAGGTAGTCCTTCTCGAGCCAGAGCCAACACGCGCCAACGTTCAAGTAACTGCCTGTCGCCCAGCTGGATGGCTGGAACTCCACGACACCCACCCAGTGCGACCGGTCGTCGAGCCATATCCTGGAGCGTCCCTTCTGGACACAGCCAATGGGCTGCAGCGCCGCTTTGGCGGCGGCATTGATCAAGCGCGAGGACTGGGGTGTCGTCATGGGTGACTAGCTTACGGCGTGAAGCGGCGCGTGACGCGCGCGATGAACCACGAGTTCCGCTCAGCGGGCTCCCTTGCACACAGGAAACGCGAAGCAACCCCAGAAGCCTTCTCCCGTGCGCCGATTCGTCCTGCGTACCATCACCGCTTGGCATGCCGGGCAATGCGGGCTCGTCAATTTTGGCGCCACCTGATCTGGCATCGGTTCGATGCTCGTCGAGGGCGCCGTACCGTTCGCCTGCACACCCCGGATCATGCCGAGCAGCGCCGCTCCATCGATCAGGACGATCGGCTTCCCGTCGGCAAACCGCGCCGCATCCGGTGTGAAGCCGCCCAATGCCGCGATGCGCACCTCGTCCGCCCGGTGGTGCGTCATCAAGCCGAACATCTCGCGAACCACGTTGACCGGCACCTTGTCCCGCCGCCACTGCTTGCACTGCACCAGCGTGCGCTTGCCGTCGCGATGCAAGACCAGGTCAATGCCGCCATCCGCACCTCCCAGGCCCGTTTCTTCAATCGTGTAGCCACGGCGGCGGTAAGCCTCGCCCACCAGCCGTTCGAAGTCGCGCCAACCCAGCGCCGCGATGCTCTCCAGCCCACTGCGCGTGTCCAGCAACCGGCGCGTGCGACGTGCATCGAAGAACGACATGGCCGCCGCGATCGCGCACAGGCCGAGGAACACCCAAGCCAAGGGCAGGAATGGATTGAAGCTCTGGAAGGCGCCACCCAGCGCTTCGTTGCGCGCGAACAGCCACGGAATGCCGTGCGCGATGGCCAGATAGCCGGCGCCCCCGATGCAGAGCCCGACCGGCCACGGCAGCGTAGCCAGATTGTCGATGAAACCGCGACGACCACGTCCCATGTGGCTTCCCCTCTCACCCGTGACGGACCATAACGCGATCCGCGGAGGGAGGCACACGCCTTCCCGCGCCGTTCGTCGGCTGTCAGATGAAACCGAGGCGGCTCGCGCGAGGCCTCAGCGCCAGCTCGCCTTGCGCGACGGCGGGGGTGTGATCTCGACATCGATCACCGGGACGAGCAGCGACAGGCGCGCCTTGGCGAAGTCGCCGGAGCCATCGACATCCAGCTTGCCTGCGCTGTTGGCGGTGATGAGGCCGGTGTCGAGATACACCTCTTCGCCGACCGCGACGCGATGGCGCGCACTGCACAGCTTCACGGGCACCTGCAGCACGCTGATGCCGTCGCGCTGCCACTTGGTCTCCGGCATCAGGCGCCGGACGATGGAGCCGTCCACCCAGACGTCCACCGAATCCGTTGCTACCGACCGGCACTTGCCGATCCCCACATCAAAAGCCATGCACCCTCCTAAGGAGCGGTCGTCGTGAGCGTGAAGAGATAACCGCGCGCTTCCAGCAACGCGCGCATGCGCCGTTCCGCCGGCACGCGATGGAACTGCCGGCCGGCCCACAGGCCGAAGCACGGGCGACCGGTGTTGGCGCCATGGCCTGGCGGCCGTCGCGACACCGCGATGTCCAGCGATTCGCACGCCGTAGCCCACATCACCCGCAGGTCGTCCGGGCCGATGGATTGCTGTGATCCCAGGTGCAGGATGAAGACCTGGACGTGCTGATTCGCCACACACACCTCCTCGGCACGCGTTCGCGCGGGATGGGCCGATAGGGAGGAAGGTCGCCGGCCAGATGCGGCGGAAGGAACTGCCAGTCAGCAAGGACAGGTATACGCCGTTGGGGGGGTTATCGCAAACGCCCTGGCGCGCTATGTCCATGCGTCATCGTGATGAGCCGCCCGACGGCGTATTCAGCGCGCGCCCAATCGCCAACCCAACCCCGACCAGCGGCTCGCGTGCCGCGACAGCGCTTCGCGGATCACCGCGTCGCTACCGGCGACATGCAGCTCGCGGCGCGCGCGGGTGAGGCCGGTGTAGACCAGTTCGCGCGACAGCACGCGATTGCCGCGCGCCGGCAACAGCAGCCACACGGTGTCGAACTCCGAGCCTTGCGCCTTGTGCACGCTCATCGCAAAGGCGGACTCGTGCGCAGGCAGCGCGGCAGGATGGAAGCCGCGCGGCGCGTCGGCCGTGTCGCCGGGGAACCAGGCGACCAGCGTGCCCGTCGCATCGCGTAGGCAGATCCCGATATCGCCGTTGAACAGGCGGTGGCGATAGCTGTTCTCGGTGACGATGAGCAACTGCCCGTGGAAATGGCCCGGCGTGGCGCGCGCCGCGCCACCGCCTTCGGCCAACAGGCGCTCGATGCGCGCATTCAAGGTGCGCGCGCCTTGTGGCCCTTCGCGCACCGCGGTCAGCAGGCGCAGACGGGTGGACTGCGCCAGTGCTTCGGTGGGCGTGCGCGCCTGCCCCAGTGCACGGAAATGCGTCAGCAGGCGCTCGCGCTCCGCTTCCAGCGGATCGGCCAGGTCTTCATGGAAATGCACGCCAGCCAGCGTGCCGCCACGCAGTTGCGACAGCGCCACGTCGGCGTCACCGACGCGCACGGCCGACGCCAGCGGTGCGAGCTGCAACGCCTCGCTCTGTCGCCAGCCGCGCTGCAGGTGGACGCGCACGCCGGCGAAGGTGGACGCCGGTGCGGCGCCCGCATCGTCCATCGGGCCGAGCAGTCCTTGGAGCGCGCCGGCATCTGCGGCATCGATGCGATCGCCTTCACCGGCCGCGCCGAGGATGGCCGCCAGCACGTCACCGGCTTCCACCGACGGCAGCTGGTCGGGATCGCCAAGCAGCACCAGCCGCGTGCCCGGCGCGACCGCATCGACCAGCTTGGCCATCAGCGGAAGATCGATCATCGACGCTTCGTCGACCACGACGACGTCGTAGGACAGCGGATTGTCCCGGTCGTGGCGGAAGCGCGGCGAATCCGGGATCGTCCCGAGCAAGCGGTGCAGCGTGGTGCCGGCGGTGGGCAACGCGGCGAGCAGGTCGGCATCGAGACCCTGCGCCGCCAGCGCCTGGGTCGCATGGCGCACGCTCTCGGCCATGCGCTCGGCGGCGCGACCGGTCGGCGCGGCCAACGCGACGCGCGGCGGTACGTGCCCCGACAACCGCGCCTGCGCGGCCAGCAACACCAACAGGCGTGCGGTGGTGGTGGTCTTGCCGGTGCCGGGACCGCCGGTGACCAACAGCAGCGCGTGGCGCAGCGCGAGCGCCGCCGCGCGCGCCTGGCGGTCGTCGTGCGCGGCGTGCGGGAACAGCGTCGCGAACAGCGGCGCGAGTGCCGCGATGTCCCCTTCGGACACAGCGTGCGCGGCGATGCGCTGCAAGCCCAGGGCGAGCGCGCGTTCGTACTCGCGATAGCGGCGCAGATAGAGCAGGCCGCCTTCGAGCACCAACGGCGCGCTGCCGGGCGAGGGCCACGCCGCTTCGCGAGGGATGTCGACCCAGGGCGAGGCGGCGAGTTGCTGCGTCCACGCGGTGGGATCGGGCCAGGCAAGCTCGGCGTCGACCAGCGCGCCGGCGGCTTCCAGATCCACGCCGGCGTGGCCCTTGGCCACGGCCAGCGAGGCCAGCGCAGCCGCGGCGAGCACCGCATCGGGCGTGTCGCGGTCCAGCCGGCGCAGACTCTGGGCGAGCGCATGGTCCAGCGTGCGCAGGTGGCCGCCCTTGTAGAGCGCGTCGAGCAGGCTCATGCGGCAGCCTCGGTCGCATGGCCGGCGAACAGCGCATCCAGCGCATGCACCAGTTCCGGCGCGAAGCGCTGCGCGTGCACGCCGGGCGAGCGCGGCTGGGTGAGGTCGAGCCCGCGGCAGAACAGATAACGGATGCCGCCGAAGTCGCGCGCGTAGTCGTAGCGTTCGCCCAGGCGGAAGCGCAGCCAGCGGTGCAGGGCCAGCGTGTAGATCAGCGCCTGCAGGTCGTACTCGCTGTGCACCATCGCCTGCTGCATCGCGGCCGCGTCGTAAGCCGGCAGCTGGTTCGATTTGTAGTCGAGCACGTACCAGCGGCCATCGTGGCCGTAGGTCAGATCGATCAGGCCCGTCATCAGGCCTTCCAGGCGCGCGCGCGCGCCGAAGGCGGTGCGGTGGCGCAGCAGCCCGTGCCGATGCAGCAAGGCGAGCAGGGCCGGCACGCCGGTGGGCTGCATGGCGAAGTGGAATTCGATTTCGGCACGGCACGCATCCGGCGGCACGTCGGCCAGGCGCACGCCTTCCGGCAGCGGCGTGCACAGTGTCTGTCCCACCAGCGGCACCAGCACCGCGAGGCCGTCGTCGATATCGGCTTCGGCATAGCCGCCTTCGCGCAACGCGTCGACGATGACCTCGGCCTGGCCGTCGGGGGCGGGATCGTCCGGCTGCCAGTCGCGCCAGGCGGCGAAGTCGGCATGTTCCAGCGCGGCATGCATCACCACGCCGAAGCGACTGCCGGCGAAGCGCGGATCGGCCTGCACCGTGGGCGTGGCGATCGCGTCGGGCAACACGTCGGCGTCGGACGCAGGTGTCTCGTCCTCACCACCGGGATCGGCCTGGGTGGCGGCAGCCAGCGGATCGGCGCCTTCGGCATGGGCGAGCTGGGTGAAGCTGTAGACCCACCAGTCGGCGGCGACGCGACGCGAAGCCGTGCGCGCCGGGGCGATGGCAGCCTCGTGTTCGACCGGCAGGCGCGGCGGTGGCGGTTCCACCGGGCCTTCGACGATGCGCACCTCGGCATGGGCGCCGAGCGCGGCGACGTCGGCCAGCAGCGGCGCCAGGCGGCTCTTCTCGAACTCGGCCACATCGCCGGCCGCGATCCACAGCGCGTGCTCGGCGCGGGTCAGGCCGACGTACAACAAGCGTGCGTCTTCGGCCTGCGCGTCGAGCTTCGCCGCCGCGCCCGCGGTCTGCCAGGCGGGATCGTCCTTGTCGATGCGCCAGTGCAGCACGCGTCGGTCCCCATCGTGCACGGTGCGGTGGCGACCGCTGTCCGGGCGTCCCGTGCCGAGTCCGGCGAAGGGCAGGTAGACCAGCGGATACTCCAGGCCCTTGCTCTTGTGCAGGGTGACGATCTGCACGCGGTGCGCATCGGATTCCAGCCGCAGCAGCTGCGCTTCGTCGTTGGGATCGGCATGGGCGATGCGCGCCTGCAGCCAGTCCAGCAGCCCATGCAGGCCCAGCGTGCGGGCGGCGGCTTCCTGCAGGTGCTCGCCAAGCTGCAGGTAGTTGGTGAGGCGGCGCTCGCCATCCAGCAGGCCGAGCAGGCGATCGGCTTCCGCCGCGCACAACTCGGACACCAGCGCGAACGGGCCGCTGCGCTGCCAGCGCTCGCGCCAGTGCACCAGGCGCGCCTGGTGACGGCGTTGCGCCTCGCCGTCGGCCTCCAGGGCGGCCAGCGCGGCGGCATCCTCGCCCAGCAGCACGGTGGCCAACGCCGCGCGCAGGCGACCGGCGTCGGCCGGATGCAGCAGCGCGAGCAGCAGCGTGCGCAGGTCGGCGGCTTCGCGGCTTTCGAACAGGCTCTGCTTGCCCGCGGCGACCGCCGGGATGCCGGCCCGCGCCAGCGCCTGCTGCATGCGGGTGGCGTCCTTGTGGTTGCGCACCAGCACGGCGATATCACCCGGCCGCACGGGCCGGCCGTCGATCAACGCACGCTGCGCGCGTGCCTCGGACAGCACGCGGTGGATGTCCGCCACGCAGGCGGCGGTAGCGGCATCGCGCGAGGCGTCCGCATCGAACGCCTTGCCGCCTTCGTTGCGCAGCAAGCGCAGGGTGAGCGCCGGTGCGGCGAGGCCGTCATGCAGGTAGTCCGCGTCGCTGCGCTTGTCGCCGGCCGAGACCGTTTCGAAGCGGATGCCGGGATGGACGAAGGCCTCGTGGCCCGCCGCATGGGCGCCGTCGTAGAGCGCCTGCACCGCGCGCAGCACCGCGGGTCGCGAGCGGAAGTTGTGGGTCAGCCGATCGGCATGGACGGTGGCGGGATCGTGCTTGGCCGCGAGGTACGTGGCGACATCACCGCCGCGGAATCCGTAGATGGCCTGCTTGGGGTCGCCGATCAGGAACAGCGCCGGCGTCTCGCCCAGTGCGCGCACATCGTCGGAATCGCCGAACACGCGGGCGAAGATCTGCCACTGGCGTTCGTCGGTGTCCTGGAACTCGTCCACCAGGGCGATGCGGTACTGCGCGCGCAAGCGCGCGACCAGCGCGCGCCGATGCGGACCATCGAGCGCATCGGCCACATGGTCGATAAGGTCGTCGTAGGTCTGCAGGCGCCACGTCTGCTTGAGTGTCGCCAAGCGATGACGGGCATCGTCGCGCAGGCGGTGCAGCAGGGCCACGCGCAGGCGCTTCTGCAGCTGCTGCCAGGCATCGTCGGCCTCGCACCAGTCGCGCCATGCGTCGAACAGTGGCGACGCCGGCACGCGCGCGGCTTCGCCATCCTTGCAGTATCCCAGCAGCGCTTCGGGCAGAAGCTTCTGCACGTGGGTCTTGTCGGTGCGCGGCCACTGCGCAAGGGCGACGCCGGCGCGCAGTTCCTCGAACGCCTTGTCGAAGCTCGGACGTCGCGCCTTGCGCCCGTCGAATACCTTGCCCTCGAATGCGGTGGCGATCGCGGCCCGCGCATCCGCTTCGTACAGGCCGATGGCCTCGATCAGGTGGGCCGCGCGGCCGGCGCGCGTGGCGTCCACAGCCACCTGGCGTTCGCTGTCGTCATGCAAGGGCGCCGCCGGCAGCAGCGGCAGCGGACCGCACAGCGCCGGCAGGTCGGCGGCAAGCGCATCTGGGCCGTTCCACAGGCCCGCCAGCGCATCGACGGTGCCGGCATCGGCCGCGTACGCACGCCACAGGTCGGCGGCGAGCTCCTCGTATAGCGCGCGCGTATTGCCGAGAAGCTCGCCCGGGTGCAGGCCCTGCCCGGTCTCCAGCGCGTGTTCCCGCAGCACGCGCGCGCAGAACCCGTGGATGGTGAAGATCGCGGCGAGGTCGGTCTCCTCCGCGGCCGTGCGCAGTCGGCGCGCCAGTTGCGCTGGTGTCTCTTCGCCACGGGCAAGATGACGCGCGAGGATGGCCCGCGTGAGCGCGGCCTCGTGGGTCTCGCCCTCGTGCGCTGCGGTGCCAACGAGATCGGCGGCCAGCGCGAGACGTTCGCGGATGCGTTTGCGCAGCTCCTGGGTGGCGGCTTCGGTGTAGGTCACCGCCAGTACCTCGCCGATGCGCAGGCCGCGTTCGACGATCAGGCGTGTGAACAGCGTGGCCAGCGTGTAGGTCTTACCGGTGCCGGCGCTGGCCTCGATCAGCTGCACGCCCTCCAGCGGGCGATCGAGGTACGGCTCGCGGGCGGGATCGAAGCCGTTCATGCCGCGCCTTCTCCATCGTCAGGGCCGCCGCCGCGCAGCGCGGCATAGAGGCGCAGGCTGGTGTCGACGAAGGCCGCCATCCCCTCCGCATCGGCCAGCGGATCGCGGCCACGGAAGGCCAGCTGGATGGCTTCGCCAGTGCTTTCGCCCCAGCTGAAATCGCCGGGATACCACTTCGCCCGCGCGGCATCCTCGCGCTTGCCGGGATCGGCGCCCTGGATCTCCCAGCCCGTGTGCGGCGCGAACGGCAGTGGCGCGCGCAAGCCATCGCGACGCAGCGACACCAGCACACGCAGCGCGTCGCGGGCCTGTTCCGCGTCGATGCCCGGGGTGATGTGCGGGCCGACGCCGGTCTCGCCCGCATCGTGGAATTGCACCAGCGGCACGCGCAACCCGCAGGCGTTGGCCAGCAACCAGTCCAGGCCGTGGCGGATCGCGGCCGGGCCATTGAGCGCGCCGATGTGCACGCGCGCGAGCCCCTGTGCGTACAGACCGTCGAGGCGGCCCTGCACGCGCGTACCCTCGACCATCGCCTGCAGCAGCGGCGCGTCGACCTGCGGACCCATCCCCTCAGCGAACGCATGCGCGTACGGCACGACATCGGCGAATACGCGCTCGGCCGCCTGTACGCCCAGCGGTCCGGTGGGCACCTGGCCGCGCGCGCGCAGCCGCGTGTAGAGCGCGCCGGGCGTGCGGGTCTCGGGCGGCGACGTGCGATCGAGCAGCCATTCGAACACCTCGCGCTGCACGCGCGTGCGCTCGCGGCCGTGGGTGGGCGCGATGAGCGGCTCGATGTCCTCGCCTTCCTCCAGCGCATCGGGCAGCCGCAGGCCGAGCCGCTGCGTGAGGAACTGGCCGGCGGGATCGAGCAGGAAACGACGCAACGCATCCAGCGGCAACACGTCGCCCTCGTCTTCGGGCGGCGGCAAGGGCGCATCCACCCAGGGCGGCAGCGCGCGACGCATGCCACCGAGGCGGTGCGCGGCATCCCGCCATGCGGCGCGATAACTGAAGTGGCGCGGATCGCTGTCGCCGCCAAACGCGGCCGGCGCGAACGGCTGCAACGTGTGGCGGACGACGAGCGCGTCCTTCGCCTTCGCGTCGGCGTGGTAACGCGCCGCCACGTCGACCAGTTCGCTGACCAGCACGGACGGTTCACGCGCGCTGCCGTCGCGCGGATCGGCGCCGAGGTAGCTGACATAGAAGACGTCCTGCGCCGCGGCGAACAGCTGCAGGAACAGGAAGCGGTCGTCCTCGCGGGTCGAGCGATCGCCCGGCAGGCGGCGGCCCGCGTGCAGTTCGGCGGTCAGCTTGTTGAGGCCGGCGGCGGGGTCGCGACGCGGGAAATCGCCGTCGTTCATGCCGAGCAGGCAGATCGCGCGGAACGGCAGCAGGCGCATCGGCACCATGCGGCCCACGCTGATGCCGCCGGTCAGCAGCGGCGCGCGCGTGTCGGCCTGCGAGAGCAGATCGGCGAAGTGGGCACGCACCACCTC
Organism: Pseudoxanthomonas sp.; assembly: GCA_047600885.1. Lineage (GTDB taxonomy): Bacteria > Pseudomonadota > Gammaproteobacteria > Xanthomonadales > Xanthomonadaceae > Pseudoxanthomonas_A. The sequence goes on from JASGKE010000003.1 coordinate 324,497, forward strand.
CGGCGGCACGGTGCCGCCATAACCGGCGGCGTCGGCATCGCGGGCGAAGCGGTCGACCAGCGTACGCAGGCGATCCAGCGCGCGCTGCGCGCGCGGTGCGGCAGGCCGCTCGGGCAGCAGCACGTCGAGCAGATGCAACAGGCGTTCGCGCCACTGTGCGGGTGTCTGCGCGTCGCCGAGCGCACGGCGCTGGCGAGCGAGTTCGCGCAACAGGCGCACCAGCGTGTCGAGCGCATCGAGGCTGCCGCCTTCCAGTTCGGGCCATGGCGCGACACCGGCGATGGCGTCATCGCTGCCGCTCGCATGGCCCAGCAGCAGGCGGTCCAACGCGAACTGCCACGTGTAGGCGTCGTCGGCCGGCGCATCGGACGCGGCGCGGTGGGTGGCGTCCAGCCCCCAGCGCGCACCGGCCTCGCGCAGCCAGCCATGCAGGCGGTCGATCGCATCGGTATCGAGTCCGGAGGACTCGGCGACGGGCGCGCTGGCCAGCAGGTCGAGCACCTCGTCCAGGCCGAAGCGAGACACCGGCAGGTCGAGCAGGCGCAGGAACACCTCCGCCAGCGACTCGCTCGCCAGCGGACTGGTATCGGCCAGCGCCCAGGGCAGGGCGTCATCGTGGCCGCTGCCGCCGAACACCGCGTCGAGATAAGGCACGTACGGATCGATGTCCGGCGCGAGCACCGCGATCTCGCGCGGCTGCAGCGGCGGGTCGAAGCGGGGATCGTCCAGCAGCGCGCGCAGCTGGTCGTGCAGCACCTGCAGTTCGCGCAGGCGCGTGTGGCAGGCATGCACCTGCAGGCTGGGATCGGCGAGGTCGAGCGAGGCACGGGGCGGCGGCACGGCGGGTGCGCGACGGTGGAACAGATCCGACTGCAGGCGCCGCAGCAGCGTGTCGGGGCCCTCGGCGGCGAGCGGATCGGCGTAGACGTCGATCTCCGCGCGCGGATGCACCACTTCGTAATCGCCCAGCAGGGCCATGAAGTCGCGCCCGGCCGCGCCCCAAGCCTGCAGCAGCGGGTTCTCCTGCACGTCGTCGGCGAACAGGTCGCTGTCGCCTGTGCGGCGGCGTTCGCGCAGCGTCTGCAGGTCGCCCCAGTAACCGCGTGCCGGCGTGGGCAGGTAGAAGTGCAGCGTGCCCACGCGTGCCTGCGTGGCCAGCACGCGCAACACGTCGGGCGAGACGTTGAGGGTGGCGAAGACGAGCAACCGCTTCGGCAGGCCCTGCGGCAGCGGACCATCCTCGCGGCCGAAGCGCGCGAGGTAGTCGTGGATGCGCCGCGCGCGGTAGTCGTGCCCGGCGGCGACGGCACGCCACAGGCGCGCCTGGGCGTCGTCCTGCTCGGCGCCCGCCTCCCAGCGCAGCAGCCAGTCGCGGCGCCAGGCCTGGTACTTCTCGTAAACGCCGGCCAGTTCGCCGGCCAGCGCCCAGGGCTTGAGCGGATCGCCGTCGCCCAGCCAAGCATCCAGCGGGGCTAGTGCGGGCGCAGTGCGCAGCGCCGGATCGTTGAGCGCGCCGTAGAGGCGCCACTGCAACGCGGCCATGTCGAAGTCGTCGGTGCTGGCGCCGAGGTTGGCGTCGAGCGCGCGAGCGACGAATTCGCCCGGGGTGAGGAATTCCAGGTTGGCGGCGATGCCGTACTTCGCCGCCAGCGTGGCCTGCAGCCAGCGCCGCATGGCCACCTGCGGGATCAGCACCACGTCCGGCGCCAGCGGCGACTGGCCGGGCACCGGCGTGCGCAGTTCCTCGGCCAGCAACGCCGCCAGCAGCTCCAGCACATTGGAGGGATACAGGCGGAAGTCGGGCGTGGCGTCGGTCGTCATCGTCGCCGTCATTGTGCCGGATGGCGGTCGCAGCACTGGAGACGGCGGCGGTTTGGGCCACAGCATCCCGCACGGCCGTGCGCGCGGGCGCGGCGTGGATGCCACAATAATAAAACTGCGCGGTACGGTTTATGTTCAGCCGCTGGCCGCGAAGCTACGCCGTTGTTTTTCCGTTAACCCGCCTGTGGTCCGCCGACGACGCCCATGACGCCTGCCGACGCCCCTGCCGTGCACCTGTCCGGCCTCCGCCTCGATCGCGGCGGCCGCACCATCCTGCGTGGCATCGACCTGACCGTGCCCCGCGGCAGCATCGCCGCCGTGCTCGGCCCGTCCGGCAGCGGCAAGTCGACCATGCTCGCCGCGTTGACCGGCGAGCTACCGCCGGCCGCAGGCACCGTGGAAGTCTTCGGCCAGCCGGTGCCGCACCGCAGCCGCGCGTTGCTGGAGATGCGCAAGGGCGTGGGCGTGCTGCTGCAGGGCAACGGCCTGCTGACCGACCTCACCGTGGCCGAGAACGTGGCGCTGCCGCTGCGCACGCATACCAAGTTGCCCGGCGCGCTGATCCGCCGGCTGGTGGACTTCAAGTTGAATGCGGTCGGCCTGCGTGCCGCCGCGGACGCCTACCCGCGCGAACTGTCCGGCGGCATGGCGCGCCGCGTGGCGCTGGCCCGCGCACTGGCGCTGGACCCGCCGCTGATGATCTACGACGAACCGCTGACCGGCCTGGACCCGATCGCCTCGGGCGTGATCATGAGCCTGATCCAGCGCCTCAACGACACCCTCGGCCTGACCAGCATCATCGTGACCCACCATGTGCACGAGACGCTACCGATCGCCGACCAGGCAGTGGTCATCGCCAACGGCGGGCTGGTGTTCTCAGGTACGCCGGCAGAACTGGAAGCGACCTCGGACCCGCTGGTGAAGCAGTTCCTGCGCGGCGAGCCGGACGGCCCGATCGCGTTCGATACCGTCAAGCGCGGGGAGGCCGCCTGATGCCCTTCGTCGCCGCCATCCGTTCGCTCGGCCGCGCCGGCCTGTTCTCGCTGTCGGTCTTCCGCGCCTCGACGCCGACCCGCGATTTCTTCGCCGAACTGACCCGCGAGATCTACAAGATCGGCGGCCGCTCGCTGCCGATCATCGCCGTGGGCGGCGCGTTCGTGGGCCTGGTGCTGACCCTGCAGGGCTACCGCACGCTGACCACGTTCGGCGCCAGCGATGCGCTGTCGACGCTGCTGGGCCTGTCGCTGTACCGCGAGCTGGGCCCGGTGCTGACCGCGCTGCTCTTCATCGGCCGCGCCGGCAGTTCCATCGCCGCCGAGCTGGGCCTGATGCGCGCCACCGACCAGATCAAGGCGCTGGAGCTGATGGCCATCGACCCGGTGGCGAAGGCCGTGGCGCCGCGCTTCTGGGCGGCGGTGCTGACGGTGCCGCTGCTGACCGGCTTCTTCTGCTCGCTGGCGATCAGCGCGAGCTACTTCGAGGCCGTGCACGTGCTCGGCCTGGACAACGGCACCTTCTGGTCCGCGCTGCAGAACAGCGTGGACTTCTGGGACGACTTCGGCGTGGCGCTGCTGAAGTCGGCCGTGTTCGGCGGCACCAGCGCGCTGGTGGCGGCCTATGTGGGCTTCCACGCCGAGCCCACCATCGAGGGCACCTCGGTGGCGACCACCCGTGCGGTGGTGAACGCCTCGCTGCTGGTGCTGATGTTCAATTTCGTCATGTCTGCATTGCTGTTCAGGAGCTGACCCATGTCCGTCCGTGGACCCCGCCTCGAATTCGCCGTCGGCGCCTTCCTGCTGCTGGCCCTGGCCTCGCTGCTGGTGCTGGCGCTGGCTTCCACCAACAAGCGCTTCGGCGTGGGCGGCGGCAGCTATGAGCTGACCGCACGCTTCACCAACCTGGGCCAGCTGCGCAAGCAGGCACCGGTGAAGATCGGCGGCGTCGTCATCGGGCAGGTGGCCGACATTCAGCTGGACCCGGTCAAGTTCGAGTCCATCGTCACCCTGTCCATCGACAGCCAGTACAAGGACCTGCCGGCCGATACGGCGGCGGGCATCTTCACCAGCGGCCTGCTGGGCGAGAACTACATCGGCCTCTCCCCGGGCGGCGACCCGGAGGTGCTGAAGCCCGGCGAGGAAATCGCCTTCACCCAGCCCGCGGTGGACCTGCTCCAGCTGGCTGGCAAGTACATGTTCAGCGGCGGCGCCAACAATGCCGTAGGCGCCGGGGAAACCCCGGCCAGCGGCGAACCCGCCGCGCCCCCCGTTACGGAAGAACCCACGCCATGAAGACCCTGATGAAGCACTCCTTCCTCTCCATCGCCCTGTCGGCGGCCATGCTGGCCTCCGCGCCGGTCGCCGTGTTCGCGCAGGCCGCCGCGCCGGCCGCCACCGCCAAGCAGAACAGCGCCAGCCAGGTCGTGCTGAGCAGCAGCACGCGCATCCTGACCACGCTCGACCAGCGCCGTGCCGAGTTCAAGGCGAACCCGGCCGCGCTGCGCCAGTACGTGACCAGCGAGTTCAACACGCTGTTCGACGGCGATTACTCCGCCCGCCTGGTGCTGGGTGTGCACGGCCGTGGCGCCTCCGACGCCGACGTGAAGCTGTTCGGCCAGGCCCTGACCGAGCGCCTGCTGTCGGCCTACGGCGCGCGCCTGGCGGACTTCAACGCCCGCCTGAAAGTGCGGGTGAAGTCCGAATCGCCGCTGCCCGGCGGTCGCGGCGTGAAGGTCGAGACCGAATTCGTCCAGCCCGACCAGACGGTCACCCCGATCACGTTCTACGCGCGCAACGTCGGCGGCCAGTGGAAGGTGTTCGATGTGCTGCCGGAAGGCGTGTCGTTCGTGCAGACCTTCAAGACCCAGTTCGACACCCCGCTGCGGCAGAAGTCCATCGCCCAGGTGGCGGCGGACCTGAAGTCCGGCAAGCTGCAGGTCAACGGGAATGCCAGCGGCAAGTGACGCCGGCGTGCGCCGGGACGGCGACGCGCTCGTGTTCACGGGCGCCCTGGACCGCGCCGCGGCCGCCGCGCTGTGGGCGCAGGCCTCGGCGCAGCTGGCCGGTGCGCAACGCTTCGTCCTGACGAACGTCACTACCGTGGACAGCGCCGGGCTGGCACTGTTGGCGGAACTGGCCGCGCGCGTGCGCGCCACCGGCGCCGCACCGCGTTTCGAAGGCCAGCCCGCTGGCCTGGCCGACCTGCAGGCCGCGTACCGACTGACGCCGGAACTGGATTTCCCGGCGTAACCCCACCCCCGCAGCTCCAGGAATCAGGATGACTCTGTTCCGCCTCAGCACCGTGGTCCTGCTGGCCGCCCTGGCGACGGCCTGCGCCTCGGCGCCCAAGTCGGCCTCAGGCGCGCCGCCCGAACCGGTGGTGGTCGACGCCACCGCCAGCGCCGATGCGACGCCGGCCCCCGCACTGCCGGCCGAGCCGCCGATCGATCCGGCGACGATCGCCGCTACACCGGCCACCGATCCGGCTGCGGCCGGTGCGGAGGACGATTTCGCGGCCATCTACGGCCAGGGCGCGTACGACCCGGTGGCCGATCCCACCCTGCCCGCTCCGGCGCAGTCGCCCGTCGCCTACGACCCGTGGGAGAAGTTCAACCGCAAGGTGCACGCCTTCAACAACGCGGTGGACCGCACGGTCGCCCGCCCGTTGGCACGCGCGTACACCGCGGCCGTGCCGCGGCCGGTGCGCCTGGGCGTGAGCAACTTCTTCGACAACCTGCGCCAGCCGCTGACGATGGTGAACCAGCTGCTGCAGGGCCGCCCGCGCGACGCCACGCAGACGTTCGGCCGCTTCGTGGTGAATTCCACGCTGGGCATCGGCGGCCTGTTCGACCCCGCCAGCGACCTGAAGATGAAGCGCCGCAGCGAGGACTTCGGGCAGACGCTCGGCACCTGGGGCTGGAAGCGCTCGCGCTACGTGGAGCTGCCGTTCTTCGGCCCGCGCACGGTCCGCGACGTGCTCGGCCTGGCCGGCGACATGCCGCTCAGCCCCGTGCGGCAGATCGAGGACGACAAGACCCGCATCTTCCTGCAGGGCCTGAACCTGGTGGACACGCGCGCCCAGCTGCTGTCGCTGGACAGCCTGCGCGAAGGCGCGGTGGACGATTACGCGCTGGTCCGCGATTCGTGGCTGCAGCGCCGCAACTACCAGATCGAGAGCCACCGCACCCAGCAGCAGCCGTCCGAGGACGAACTGCCGGAGTACCTGCAGGACGAGAACAATCCCACCGTCCCGGTCGATGCGATGCCGATGCCGGAGATCAGCGGCGGCGGTTGAGCCCCGCGGTACGCGGAAACGAAAAAGCCGGCGCATGCGCCGGCTTTTTCTTTACTGGGCGGCGTGCGCTCAGTCAGCCCAGCGCGCGCTCGACCGCCTCGCGCAGGCGCGGATCGTCCGGCGTGACGTCCGGCGAGAAGCGCGCCAGCACCTGGCCGTCGCGGCCGACGAGGAACTTCTCGAAGTTCCACAAGATGCCCGGTGCCGGGTTGGGCGGCAGGCCAAGGCCCGCCAACTTCTCGCGCAACGGTCCCTCGCCGGTGGCGGCCGGCTGCGCATCGATCAGCGCCTGGTAGAGCGGGTGCGTGCCTTCGCCGGTGACGGCGATCTTGGCGAACATCGGGAAGGTCACGTCGTAGGTCAGCGTGCAGAACTGGCGGATCTCGTCCTCGCTGCCCGGCTCCTGGCCCATGAAGTCGTTGGCCGGGAAGCCGAGGATCTCCAGCCCGGCGTCGTGCTGTTCGCGATAGAGCTTCTCCAGGCCCTCGTATTGCGGCGTCAGCCCGCACTTGGACGCCACGTTGACCACCAGCAGCACCTTGCCGGCGTGGTCGGCCAGCGAGGCCGGCTGGCCGTCGAGGGTGGTGAGGGGAATGGACTGCAACGATGTGCTCATGGAGAAAACCTGATCAGGGGAAAGGGTAGATGTCATGCGTCGTCGTCAGCGGCGTCGCCGAGCAGGCGCTGCGTATCCTCGCCCGGCAGCGCCTCGACGCCGCGCAGCTGGCGCTCGATCGCGCGCGTGCGCACGCCGGCCTGCTTGATGCTGTTCTGCACGGTGTCCAGCTGGGTGTGCGCCTTCTCCAGCACGGTGGCGAACTTACCGAACTCGGTCTTCACCGCGCCCAGCAGCAGGCGGACCTCACTGGAACGCTTCTCGATGGCCAGCGTGCGGAAGCCCATCTGCAGGCTGTTGAGCAGGGCCGCCAGCGTGGTCGGGCCGGCGACGACGATGCGGTGGTCGCGCTGCAGCGCATCGACCAGGCCCGGCCGGCGGATCGCTTCGGCGTACAGGCCCTCGGTGGCGAGGAACAGCACGGCGAAGTCGGTGGTGTGCGGCGGCACCACGTACTTCTCGTTGATCGATTTCGCCTGCACCTTGATCGCACGCTCCAGCTGGGTCGCCGCGGTGCGCATGCCCTCGGTGTCGCCGCGCTCCTGCGCGTCCAGCAGGCGCTCGTAGTCCTCGCGCGGGAACTTGGCGTCGATCGGCAACCATACCGGCACGTCGCCGTCCTGCCGGCCGGGCAGGCGGATCGCGAAGTCGACCGCCTCGTTGCCGTCCGGGCGCACCTTCACGCCGCGCGCGAACTGCTCGGCCGTCAGCACCTGCTCGAGCAGGTTCTCCAGCTGCACTTCGCCCCAGCCGCCGCGGTCCTTGACGTTGGTCAGCACGCGCTTGAGATCGCCGACGCCGGTGGCCAGCTGCTGCATTTCGCCGAGCCCGCGCTGGACCTGTTCCAGCCGTTCGGACACCAGCTTGAACGAGGCGCCCAATCGCGCTTCCAGCGTGGTCTGCAGCTTCTCGTCGACGGTCGCGCGCATCTGCTCCAGCTTCTGCGCGTTGTCGGCCTGCAGTTCCTTCAGGCGGCCTTCCAGCGTCTGCCGCATCTCGCCGATGCGCTGTTCGTTGCGCTGGGTGAGCTCGTTGAGCCGCTGGCCCAGCGTGTCGGCGAAGCGCTGCTGCGACTCGGCCGATTCCAGACGGCCCTTGCGCGCATCTTCGGTCAGCGTGTCGCGCAGTACGTCCAGGCGCTGGTCGGTGCGGGTGCTGAGGTCGGCGAGGCTGCGGCCGAAGCCGTCGATGCGCACTTCCTGCGCGCGCGACAGGCCTTCCAGCTGGTCGCGCAGCTCGCTGCGGCCTTCGCGCTGCTCGTCGCGCAGCGCGCGCTCCAGCAGGTCGCCGATGCGGGCCTCGGGACGGCGCAGCACCAGCACCGCGAGCAGGACGACGGCCACGGCGACGAGGACCAGCAGGAGGACGAGCAGGGTCTGGGAATCCATGCGGACAGTGTAGCCGCTGGCGTCTCACCGCCTGCGCCGGCGACATCGCGAACGGCCTCGCAGCCGAAGCGCGCGCGGCATCACGGATGCGCACATGCGCCTTGACCCCCTCCCGCCAGCCGGCGCACAGTCGCGGCGCACTGACCGCTTGGGGAAGGCCGGGATGCTGCAACGCCTCCGCACACTGATGGGCGCCGCGCCCGACCCCGTGCCTGCCCTCGCGGCGGCGCGCGAAGCCGCCCTGCTGGCGGCGCTCGGCGAACCCGAACGCATCGACCGTGACAACGACCGCCGGCACCGGGTCGACGTGCACGTATACGCGCGCAACTTCGTCGAAGCCTGCGTGGACGGCAACGATGACGGCTACGTGCTGGTCACCAGCGGCATGAGCGACCGGTTGATGCCGATGCCCGACGGCTACGACGGCGACGAATCCGCCGCCCGCGAGCTGTTCTGGTACGTGCGCGCGCCGCATCCGGCCTTCATCGCGCAGCTGCGCTGGCTGGCCAAGCTGCCGTTCGCCGAAGGCAGCTGGCTGGGCTACGGCCATACCGTGCCGCTGCCGGAACCGCCGCTGGCGGGCTCGCCGTTCTCGACCTTCCTGCTGTTGCCACCCGTGGTGGCGACCGATCGCCACCTGTTCGACAACGTGCACCTGCACGGCCAGGGCGTCGAGCCGCTGGTCGTGCACTTGGTGTCCGATGCGGAGTACGACCTCGTCCGCTCGGACGAGGGCCTGGACGTTTTCCTCGACCTGCTCGACGTGCACCGCTACCCGCTGGTGTTCGACCCGGCGCGCGCGTCCTATCTCTGATTGCCTCGCGCGCTGCGTGGTGCGCCGCCGATTGCCAGCCGCGCCGCGCCCGCATAGGCTGCTGGCGGCCCCGGGGCGGGGATGCGCCCGCGGGTCATGCCCCCCCACCTTTCCATGCCGGCCTGTCGCCGGCATGCCGCCCGATTGACGCATTCGAGGAAACCCATGACCTGGCTACGGCGCAAATCCATCGACCGGATCACCGAGCACGAAGAAGGCCGGCGACTGGTCCCGACGCTGAGCTGGCCGCACCTGGTCGCGCTGGGCATCGGCGCCATCGTCGGCACGGGCATCTACACATTGATCGGCGTGGGCGCCGACAAGGCCGGCCCGGCGGTGCTGCTGTCCTTCGTCATCGCCGGCATCGTCTGCGCCTGCGCGGCGCTGGCCTATGCCGAACTGTCGACGATGATGCCGGCCGCCGGCAGCGCCTATACCTACAGCTACGGCGTGCTCGGCGAATCGATCGCCTGGATCGTCGGCTGGAGCCTGATCCTGGAGTACTCGCTGGTGGTCAGCACCGTGGCGGTGGGCTGGTCGGGCTATTTCGTCGGCTTCCTGCAATGGGTGCAGCAGAATTTCGGCTGGAACGTCACCCTGCCCGCCGCGCTTGCCGCGGGCCCGCATGCCGGCGGCCTGCTCAACCTGCCGGCCATCGTGATCACCTTCGCCGTCGCCGGCCTGCTGATGGCGGGCACGCGCGAGAGCGCCACGCTCAACGCGATCCTGGTGGTGTTCAAGCTGATCGCGCTGGCGGTGTTCATCGCGGTCGCGCTGCCGGCCTTCAACCCCGAGAACCTGCAGCCGTTCATGCCGTACGGCTTCCCGAAATCGGTGGATGCGGCGGGCGTGGAACGCGGCGTGATGGCGGCCGCGGCGATCATCTTCTTCGCCTTCTACGGCTTCGACGCGATCTCCACCGCGGCCGAAGAAACCAAGAACCCCGGCCGCGACCTGTCGATCGGCATCGTCGGTTCGATGATCGGTTGCACGCTGATCTACCTGTTGGTGGCGGTGGCGGCCGTGGGCGCGATGAGCTTCACGGTGTTCGGCAAGAGCGCCGAGCCGCTCGCGCTGATCATGCGCGAGCTGGGCCACGGCACCGCGGCGCTGGTGATCGGCATCGTCGCGATCGTCGCGCTGCCCACCGTGCTGCTGGCGTTCTTCTACGGGCAGAGCCGCATCTTCTTCGTGATGTCGCGCGACGGCCTGCTGCCGCGCGGCCTGTCGAAGGTCAACGCGCGCACCGGCACGCCGGTGGCGATCACGGTGTTCACCGCCATCCTGGTGGCGGCGCTGGCGGGCGTGGCGCGCCTGGACGAGATCGCCGCGCTGGCCAACGCGGGCACGTTGGCGGCCTTCGTCGCGGTCGGCGTGTGCCTGCTGGTGCTGCGCAGCCGCGAACCGAACCGCCCGCGCGTGTTCCGCACGCCGCTGGCGTGGCTCGTCGGCCCGGTCGCGATCCTCGGCTGCCTGTACCTGTTCTGGAGCCTGCCGCAGCGGACGCAGCTGTGGTTCCTGGCGTGGAATGCGGTGGGCATCGTGGTCTACCTGGCCTACAGCCGCCGCAACAGCGTGCTGGCGAAGGGCGGCGACGCCTGACCGCATCGCGCCATGCATGACGAAAAAGCGGGCTTCGGCCCGCTTTTTCTTTGTCCATGCGACGGCGTGGACGCCATCCCATACGCCGGCGTGTGCACGCGCAGCGCTTCATTCCCGGCGGCTGCGGCACTAAGATGCCGCGCAGGCACACCATCCCCCGGGTTACGACGTTGATCATCCATCCCAAAGTCCGCGGCTTCATCTGCACCACCACCCATCCGCTCGGTTGCGAGCTCAACGTGCGTGACCAGATCGCCGCCACGCGCGCGCAGGGCGTGCGCAACGACGGACCGAAGAAGGTGCTGGTGATCGGCGCATCCAGCGGCTACGGCTTGGCGGCGCGCATCAGCGCGGCGTTCGGCTTCGGTGCGGACACGCTGGGCGTGTTCTTCGAGAAGCCCGGCAACGAGAAGAAGGCCGGTACGGCGGGCTGGTACAACTCGGCCGCGTTCGACAAGGCGGCGAAGGCTGCGGGCCTGTACAGCCGCTCGATCAACGGCGACGCGTTCTCCGACGAGGCGCGCGCGAAGGTGATCGAACTGATCAAGAACGAGATGGGCGGCCAGGTCGACCTGGTGATCTATTCGCTCGCCTCGCCGGTGCGCAAGCTGCCGGGCACGGGCGAAGTGAAGCGCTCGGCGCTTAAGCCGATCGGCGCGCCGTACACCTCCACCGCCATCGACACGAACAAGGACGCGATCGTCCAGGCCACCATCGAGCCGGCCACCGAGCAGGAGATCGCCGACACCGTCACCGTGATGGGCGGGCAGGACTGGGAACTGTGGATCGATGCGCTGGACAAGGCCGGCGTGCTGGCCGACGGCGCGCGCACGGTCGCCTTCAGCTACATCGGCACCGACATCACCTGGCCGATCTATTGGCACGGCGCGCTGGGCCGGGCGAAGGTGGATCTGGACGAGACCGCGCAGCGCCTGGACGCGCGCCTGCAGAAGACCGGCGGCACGGCCAACGTCGCCGTGCTGAAGTCGGTGGTGACGCAGGCCAGTTCGGCGATCCCGGTGATGCCGCTCTATATCAGCATCGTGTTCAAGGTGATGAAGGAGCTGGGCCTGCACGAAGGCACCATCGAGCAGCTGGACCGCCTCTATCGCGACCGCATGTACCGCGCCGATGGCCAGCCGGCCACGACCGACGACGAGAACCGCCTGCGCCTGGACGACTGGGAACTGAAGCCCGAGGTGCAGACGCAGGCCAAGGCGCTGTGGCCGCAGGTGACCACGGAGAACCTGTTCCAGCTGACCGACTACGGCAACTACAAGCACGAGTTCCTGAAGCTGTTCGGTTTCGAGCGCGACGACGTGGACTACGACGCCGACGTGAACCCGGACGTGCAGTTCGACTGCATTGAGCTGTCGCCGGAAAGCTGATCGCCGAGCGTGGCGCATGAAAAAGGGCGGGCTTCGGCCCGCCTTTTTTGTGGGTTTCCCGCCTAAAAACCTACGGACAATCCGGGCCCAGCGCGCGGATACGCATGGTGCGCAGGTATACGGCATTGCCATGATCCTGCAAGCCTAGATGCCCGCGACGCGCCTTGGCGAACTCCGCCTGTCCGGCGAACTTACTGGCCGACACGCGCCGGCGCCACTCGTCGCTGTCAGTATCGTAGTGGGCGACACGCACACCGTTGAGCCAATGCTCCACGCGCGGACCGCAGGCGACGATGCGCGCCTGGTTGTACTCCCCGATCGGACGCAGCACATCGCGCGCAGGGGCGACGAGGTCGTAGACCGCCGCGGCACGATGGCTCGGCACGAAGCGATCCTCGGCTGCCCGATCATCGAGCAATTGGTACTCCACTGCGCGCGTCCAGATCGGCGACGCGTCGACGGCGCGATAGAACAGGCCGCTGTTGCCGCCGGCCGGCAGCCGCCACTCCAGTTCCAGCTCGAAGTTGCCCCAAGTGCCGACGCTGACGATGTCGCCGCCACCGGCCCCGGTGAGCACGAGCTCTCCCTCCCGAACCTGCCAGCGCGCGTCCAGGGTGGCAGCGCCGACGCTGCGCCACTGGCCGGCATCGGCGAGCGACTGCCACGGCGCGTCGGGCGTCGACGCGCAACCCGCCATCAGCGCAGCCAGCAGGACCGGAACGATCCGCCGGCCGCGCATGCTCAATCCACCACGCGGCAGAACACGGCCTTCAGGTAGCGCGATTCCTGCACGTGCGCCATGAATGGATGATCCGGGCCGGCGCCGGCGACCTTGAGGATCTGGATCGTGCGGCCGGAGAAGTACGCGGCGCGGCGCAGCATGTCGAGGAACTGCTCCTCGCTGACCAGGCCCGTGCACGAGAACGTCGCGAACAGGCCGCCGGGCTTCACCACGCCGAGCGCCAGCTTGTTCATGTCCAGGTACTTCTTCAGCGCGGCGATCACCTGCTCGCGATCGCGCGTCATCTTGGCCGGGTCCAGGATCACCACGTCGTACTGCTCGCCGCGGTTCGCCGCATCGCGCAGGTACGGGAAGATGTCGGCCTGCACGAACTTCGGTCGCACGTTGTTGAGCTTGGCATTGCCCTTGGCGATCTGGATGACGTCCTGGTCGATGTCCACGCCCAGCACCTCGGTCGCACCGCGCGCCGCGGCGTACACCGCGAAGCCGCCGGTGTTGCAGCACAGGTCCAGCACGGTCTTGCCTTCCACCTGCTGGCTCAGCCACTCGCGGTTCTCGCGCTGGTCGGCGAAGAAGCCGGTCTTGTGCGCGCCCGCCGGATCGGCGCGGAACTTCACCCCGTACTCGGTGATGACGGCCGCTTCGGTCGTGGTGTTGCCGTGGAAGTCGAAGCTTTCCTGCTTCTGCACGTGCTCGTCGGCGAAGCTGTGGAAGCGGCAGCCCGGGAACTGCTCGCGCAGGGCCTCGTAGATCCATTCGCGGTGGCGGAACATGCCGGCGGCGAAGAACTCCACCACGATCAGGTCGCCATAGCGGTCCACCACCAGGCCGGAGAGCCCGTCGCCTTCGCTGTGGACCACGCGCCAGGCATCGCTGATGGCGTCCAGCTTCAGCACGTCGCGACGCAGCGAGACCGCGTCGGCGATCTTGCGCGAGAACCAGCCGGCGTCCACCGGGATGTCCGGATGGGTTTCCAGGATGCGCACCGCGATGCGCGAGTGGCCGTTGTAGAAGCCGCGCCCGATCCACTCCCCGTCCACGCCGACCACTTCGACGAGGGTGCCGGACTTGGGTTTGGCGGCGGGCTTCTCGACCAGTTTCTGGAAGATCCACGGGTGGCTGGAACGCCAGGCGTTCTTCAGGCGTACGGTCGGGTTGGGCGTGTTCATGAACGACATTTTACCTTCGCGGTTGACCCGGCCGCGCGCCATCCGGACAATTCCCGCCTGAAGGGGAGTAGCTCCCAACGTGCCGGCCGTCATTTCGAGCAGCGATGCTCCGGTCCCACGGCAGCCCACCGGGCTGTGAGCGAGACCTTCGCCGCGATGGCGAAGGTATGTCCCTGGATCCCCGTTTCCCCGGTTCCCGAGACGTCCGCGCCTGCGGTCGTCCTCCACTTTTTTCGGGAATCTCGATGGAAACGATTGGCAACCCCTGGTTGTGGGCCGGCTTCGGCGGCTTGGTGGTGATCGCCCTGCTCGTCGACCTGGTGCTGATGCGCCATGGCGGCGCGCACAAGGTGACGTTCAAGGAAGCGATGTGGTGGAGCCTGGGCTGGATCGCCCTGGCCATGGCCTTCAATGGTGGCCTGTGGTGGTACGTCAACGAGACCGCCGGCCTGGTGGAAGCCAACCGCGTGGGCCTGGAGTTCCTGACCGGCTACCTGGTCGAGAAGGCACTGGCCGTCGACAACATCTTCGTCTTCCTGATGGTGATGACCTACTTCGCCGTGCCCGAGGAACAGCGCCAGCGCGTGCTGGTGATCGGCATCCTCGGCGCCATCGTCCTGCGCAGCATTCTGATCTTCGCCGGCGCGGCGTTGCTGGCCCAGTTCCACTGGCTGCTCTATCTGTTCGGCGCGTTCCTGCTGCTGACCGGCATCAAGATGTGGTTCGCCGCCGGCAAGGAACCGGACCTGGAGAAGAACCCCGCGCTGCGCTGGATGCGCAACCACCTGAAGCTGACCGACGGTTACCGCGGCGACAAGCTGAGCGTGCGCGAGAACGGCACGCGCTGGTTCACCCCGCTATTCGTGGTGCTGGTGCTGATCGGTGTGACCGACGTGATCTTCGCCGTCGACAGCATCCCGGCGATCTTCGCGATCACCTCGGACCCGTTCATCGTGCTGACCTCGAACGTGTTCGCGGTGCTGGGCCTGCGCGCGATGTTCTTCCTGTTGGCGGGGATGGCCGATCGCTTCCACCTGCTGCCCTACGGCCTGGCCGTGGTGCTCGGCTTCATCGGCACGAAGATGCTGCTGATCGATATCTACAAGATCCCGGTGCCGTGGGCGCTGGGTACGGTGGCGGCGATCCTGGGCGTGACCGTGGCGCTGAGCCTGGCCCGGCCGCAGAAGGCCGACAGCGCGGCCTGATGCGGGTCCTGGCGGACCATCCCGTGCGCGGGATGGTCTGTCCAGCGCCACCCGCCCTTGCATTCGTCCACCGCGTCGCCAGAACTGGACCATGGACCTGCATCCCGACGATCCCGCGTTCGATCCGGAATCCCAGCAGCGCTACGACCGCCGCCGGCTGTTCCGCGCCCTCAACCTGAGCCTGGCCTTCGTGCTGCTGCTGGCCGTCGTGTATTCGGCGCAAGGCAGTTTCGACGTGCGCGCGTTCACCATCGCGCCGCTGTCGACGGAGGGCCTGCTCGGCATCCTCACCGCGCCGCTGCTGCACGGCTCGCTGGAACACATCGCCGCGAACGCGTCCGCGCTGCTGATCCTCGGTACGCTGGCCGGCGCGGTCTATCCGCGCGCGACCCTGTGGGCGATCCCGCTGGTGTGGCTGGGCGCAGGCCTCGGGCCATGGCTGCTGGCCGAGCCCGGCACGCACACGCTCGGCGCCAGCGGCCTGACACACGGCCTGATGTTCATGATCTTCATGCTCGGCCTGCTGCGTCGCGACCGCGCAGCGATCGCGGCGGGCATGATCGCGTTCCTGTTCTACGGCGGCATGGTGCTCACGGTGCTGCCGCGCGAAGCCGGCGTGTCCTGGCAGGCGCACCTGGGCGGCGCGGTGGCGGGCCTGATCGCGGCGTTCCTGTTCCGTCGCCTGGATCCCGCATTGCCGAAGAAGAAGTACAGCTGGGAGATCGAGGAAGAAGAAGCGGCCGCCCGCGGCGATGACGAGCTGGAACCACCCGCACCACGCGAAGTCCCGGTGCTCTGGGTGCGCCCCGAACCTTCGGAGGAAGAGCAGCGTGGTGTGATATTGAGGTTTCCGCCCAGTCACAAGGAATGACTGTCTAAGCGCTCTCTTGCGGCACCCAATGGGCGGAGCCGCGCTCTCGCTGTCACATTTGCATGAAGTCCTTGTCGTCAGCATCGGGCTGGAGGATATTCCTGCCGTCACCGCTCCGGTGACCAGACTCGGGAGATCACGATGAAACCGTCCATGCAGGAACACTGGATCCGCGTCGCTACGTCACAAGGTATGTTTTCGGCGGAACGTGCGGTGTCATTGACATTGATCGATGGCAAGGAAGTGTCCTTCTTCGTGGACGTGTCGCAGATCCGGCATGAGCGCGACGGCAGCGGCGAATTGCGCGTGACCCTGGTCGAATCCGATGACGAACGACAGCGCCAGCTCGTTCTGCTGCCAACGGAAACATTCGAGACTTCTTCACGCTGGGTAGAAGTTGCCGCCTAGGCTCGGTCATCAGGACAAGGACGCCATGATCCTCAGCAACGTACAGATCCTGGAACGCATCCAGGCAGGCGATTTCCATATCACCGATCTTGCCGGCAGCGACCCACGTCGCGCGCCTTTCAACACCAGCGCCGTCGATCTTCGGCTTGCCGACCAGATCACGGTGCCGGCCTCGGGCGGCCCCTTTCAGCTCGATCTCAGCGGCGGCGGCATCGCGCAGCACCTGGCCAAGAACTCGACGTCATACGTCATCACAGACCGGCAGCCGTTTTCGCTGACGCAGAACCAGTTGATCCTGGCGCGCACGCGCGAAACGGTGTCTTTTCCATTGCGTGGAGAAGGTACTTGCTACAGCGCACGCGTGGAAGGCAAGAGTTCGCTCGCGCGTTGCGGGGTGCTGGTGCATTTCACGGCACCGACCATCCATGCGGGTTTCTCCGGCTCCATCACGCTGGAGATCATCAACCTGGGTCCGCAGGCCGTGTTGCTGACACAGGGCATGTACATCTGCCAGCTGATCATCGAGGAGGTTGCCGGTTGTCCGGCAGATGCGCCGAACCAGTTCCGCGGACAGACCACACCGGCAGGTGTCTGAAAGCGTTCAAAAAAGAAGGCCGCCCAAGGGCGGCCTTCTTTCTCCTGGCGTGCGTCGGACGATCAGAACTTCGCGTTGAACTCCACACCCACCGTGCGCGGCTCGTTGAGGAAGCCGGTCAGGTTGTTGAAGTCGATGCCACCAACGACGCGGGTCTGGTCGGTGATGTTGCGGCCGTACAGCGCCACTTCGTAGTTGCCGTAGTCCCAGCCGTAACCGATGCGCAGGCCGCCTTCCAGCGACGACTTGCCAGTGAACTCGATGGAGTCGTACAGGAAGAAGTTCACTTCGCTGCGGTAGGCCCAGTCGGTGTAGACGTACAGTTCGCTGCCTTCGCCCAGGCCGATGCTGTAGCGCGCGGTCAGGTTGTGCACCCACTTCGGCGCCTGCGGCAGCTGATTGCCGTTGATCAGCGCCTTGCCGGTGGCATCCAGCGGATCGGTCACGGTGCACTGCGCGCAGACCGACACGGCGAGGTCGGGGTCCTTGATCTCGGTGTCGTTGTAGCTGCTGCCCAGCGTCAACAGCAGGTTGTCCAGCACGTACGCCTGCATGTCCAGCTCGAAGCCCTGGCCCGTGCTCTTCTCGGCGTTGAGCAGGATGTTGGAGTTGTTGGCGCCGCCGACGGCGGTCAGCTGCTGGTCCTTCACCTCGTAGTAGAAGACGTTGGCGCTCAGGCGCGCGCGCTTGTCCCAGAAGTCGGTCTTGACGCCGGCTTCGAACGCGGTGGAGGTTTCCGGGCCTGCGACCGTCTTGTTGTTGAAGTCGCCCGCGGCCTGGATGCTGCTGCCGCGGTAGCCGGTGGCCACGCGCGCGAACAGGTTGGTGTCGTCGTTGAGCTTGTAGACGGCCGACAGGTCCCAGCTCAGCTTCTTGTCTTCCGGCGACGCGGTCAGGAACGGATCGGCGGCATCACCCGCCGCGTAAGCCGCCTGCTGCGCGGCCAGCAGGCCGGCGAGGTCGCCCTTGGTACCGTTGTAGGCCTCGACCGTCAGCTCCTTCTTGTCGACGGTGTAACGCAGGCCGCCACGCAGTTCCAGCTTGTCGGTCGCCTGCCACGTGGCGGCACCGAAGATCGCGTACGAATCGTTGGTCTGGCGGATGCGCTCGTAACCGCTCTGTGCGCCGTTGGTGAAGATCGAGTCGTAGCTGAAGCTCTCGACCTTGTAGTCCTCGTCGAAGTAGAACAGGCCCGCCTGCCAGTTCCACGGACCCGCATAGGCGGATTCGATGCGGAACTCCTGCGTCCACTGCGCGTGCTCGGGAATACCGTCGGCGGTTTCGGACGAGAACGGGATGAAGCCCGGGCCGTACTGGCCACCCGGCGCGTACGGGGCGCCGAAGCCGCCGTCGATGTCGCCGCGGTTCATCGTCTCGACGCTCTCGTAGCCGGTGATCGAGTACAGCTTGTACTCGCCGATGTCCCAGCTCAGGCGCGCACTGGCACCCTGCGATTCCAGCTCGGAGTAGTTCAGGCCGTCCTGGGTGACCTCATCGCGGTCGAAACCCGGCACCAGGTTGTTGGTGCCCGGCTGGATGATGTTGGCGCGGAACAGGCGCGCGGTGCCGTTGAGCTTGCGCGCGTGCGCGTTGAGCAGTGCGTCGAAGCCCTCGCCTTCGTACAGGAACTGCACGCGGCCGGCGGATTCGTCATAGCCCTCGTAGCCATCGCTCGGACCCGGGTAGGTGTTCTTGACCGAGTCGTCGCGGCGCTGGAACAGCACCGAGGCGCGTGCCGACCAGTTCGGGCTCAGCGCGCCACCGACGGCGCCTTCCAGGTTCCACATGTCGTCGGTGCCATAGCCGACCTTGCCGTAGCCGCTGGTCTCCTGCGACGGCTTGGCCGACTCGAACTTCACCACACCGGCCGGGCTGTTGCGGCCGAACAGCGAACCCTGCGGACCGCGCAGCACTTCGACCTGTTCCAGGTCGAACAGCGGGAAGCCCTTCAGGATCGGGTTTTCCTGCACCACGTCGTCGTACACCAGCGAGACCGGCTGCGAGGTGTTGAGGCGGAAATCGGTGTTGCCGTAGCCGCGGATGTAGAAGCGCGGGAACGCGCGGCCGAACGAGGATTCGATGTTCAGGCTGGGCACGCGGCCGGACAGGAAGCGGATGTCGGTGCCGCCGGAGGCCAGCACGCCGAGCTGCTCGCCGTTGATGGTGCTGATGGACACCGGCACGTCCTGGATGTTCTCGACTTTGCGCTGCGCGGTCACTTCCACCGCGTCGAGCGTGGTCGCGCTCTGCGGGGCCGGCTCGGCGGCGGGGGTTTCCTGGGCGAAGGCGGTGCCGAACGGCAGCAGCGCGGCGATGGCAAAGGCGAGGCGTTGCGGCCGGACAGCGGCCGGGCGGAGTCGGGACATGGCGGTTGGCTTTCCGAGTGGGTGGGTGTCGGGGCGCCCTGGCGGCGCTAGCACGCGAATGTTGCATTACAGCAACATGGGGGGCAATGGCTGGAAGTCCCGTTCCGACAAAGGTAATGCCCGTTGTGGGCGCGGGGCGGGCAATGCCGTACGCCGAGGCCGCCGCCGGTACGTTCAGGTCCCTGGCGTGACCGCTGGCAGATGACGGCCGGCCGGGGCCGCGGGCTAGACTCGGCGCCCTTCCCTGCCCTCCGGATCGCCGCCATGACCCAGTGGTTCTTCCATACCCCGAATGACAACCAGCGCCATGGTCCCCTGGACGACGCGGCGGCGCAAGCCTTCGCCCAACGGACGCCCGGCGCGCTGGCCTGGCGCGAGGGCATGCGCGAATGGAAGCCCGCGCGCGAACTGCCAGACCTGGCCGGCGCCGCCGCGCCGCCGTCCCACCTGCCGCCGCTGCCCGGCGCCGGCGGTCGTCGTGGCGCGGACGAGATCGATTTCCGCATCGTCGGCCATGAGATGCAGTTCGTCGAAGTGGAACTGGACCCCGGCGAGAGCGCCATCGCCGAAGCCGGCGCGCTGATGTTCAAGGACTGCGCCGTGCAGATGGACACGGTGTTCGGCGACGGGTCGCACAGCGGCCAGGGCGGCGGCTTCATGGACAAGCTGCTCTCCGCTGGCAAGCGCGTGCTGACCGGCGAGAGCCTGTTCACCACGATGTACACCCACACCGGCCAAGGCAAGGCCAAGGTCGCGTTCGCCGCGCCCTACCCCGGGACGGTGCTGGCGATGAAGCTCGACGAGCACGGCGGCCGCCTGATCTGCCAGAAGGACAGCTTCCTGGCCGGCGCGCGCGGCGTGTCGGTCGGCATCCATTTCCAGCGCAAGATCCTCACCGGCCTGTTCGGCGGCGAGGGATTCATCATGCAGAAGCTCGAAGGCGACGGCTGGGTGTTCGTGCATGCCGGCGGTTGCGTGGTCGAGCGTGAACTGAAGGCCGGCGAGCGCATCGACGTGGACACCGGTTGCGTGGTGGCCTACCACGCCAGCGTCAACATGGACGTGCGCCCGGTCAGCGGCATCAAGAGCATGTTCTTCGGCGGCGAAGGCGTCTTCCTCGCCACCCTGACCGGGCCCGGCAAGGTGTGGCTGCAATCGCTGCCGTTCTCGCGCCTGGCCGGGCGCATGCTGCAGGCCGCACCGCAGGGCGGTGGCCAAGCCCGAGGCGAAGGTTCGGTGCTCGGTGGCCTGGGCCGCATCCTCGACGGCGACAACAGTTTCTGAGCAGCGGGTGGGGCGCGCGATGCGCCCCACCCTTTTTGTTTCAAGCCGCGGCGAGGCGCGGCGCCTGCGCGCGACGTGCGATCAGGTGATCCAGGCTGGCCCGACCCGGGCCGGCGACCAGCAGCCAGACGAACACGGCCACGTACAGGACTTCGTCCAGTTCGACGAATTCGTCCAGCGTCGAGATGCCGGGCAACACCACCACGGCCAGCGCCACCAGCATGTTGAAGATCATCGGCAGCATGGTCAGGCGCGTGGCCAGGCCCAGCATGATGAGCAGGCCACCGATCATTTCGGTGCCCGCGCACAGCGTCGCGCTCAGGGCCGGCCACGGGATGCCCCATTCGACGAAGCGCTCGGTGAAGAACGCCAGGTTGTTCAACTTGGCCCAGCCGGTCTCGAGCCAGAAGTAGCCGAACACCAGCCGCAGCAGCAGCGGACCGATCCACGCGTGGTCGTTGAGGAACGCGAGCGCGCGGGCATGTACAGGTTGGGTTTGCATGAGAGATCTCCGGTAACGATCAGGAAGAGAAGGACAGGTCCGTCACCAAGCCGTCGGCCAGCCAGCGCTTGAGCAAGCTCACCGCGCGCAGGGCAGGTGCCGGTCCGGGCAGGCGTGCGCACCAGTCGGCGAACGCGTCGCCGCGCGCGACGGCGGTGAGGGCCATCGCCTCGTCGCGGGGCATGCGGCGCCAGTGCACGTCGAACGCCACGCGCCAGAGCAACCAGGCGGAAGCGGGTTGGGCTTGCAACACCGGCACGCGTTCGCCACGCGCATGGGCATCGAGCGCGGCAATGGCATTGCTGCGCAGGCGCAGGCGGCGCATGGCCGGATGCAGGGACAGCCGGAGGCCAGCCCACGCGTCTGCAGGCAGCGCCGCCATATCGTCGATACCGCAGGCCGGCGCATCGGCCGCGTCGAACACCTCGCCCTGCCGCCACTCCAGTCGCGCGAGGTCGGCCGACACCTCATCGTGCGATGCCCACCAGCGCGGAAGCTGCTCACCCAGGTGACGGACCGAGGGGTGCCGCGACGGGTGTGCGGCGAGATACGCCTCGGCCAGGGCGTCGAAGCGCTCGGCACCCAGCGAAGCACGCAGCGCAGGAAAGTCGTTCCCGAGCACCTCCACCAGGCGCCACCGGTACCCATCCGCATACACGCGCAGGCGCGCCGCGGACGATGCAACGGCGGATGCGGCGACGCTCGGTGCCATCGCCGGATTCCGCTGGAGCAGCCACGCGGCGAAGCTGCGCTGCTGGTCGACGAGCGTCGTCATGCCGCTCATGCCGCTCGCTCCAGCAGGTGGGCAGCCGCGATGCCACGTGCGATGTCCAGCTCGGCCAGCAGCGCCTCCAACGGCGGAATGTGGTCGTCGCGCTCGATCATCGCCGGCACTTCGCCGAAGCGTCGCACCGCCTCCGCGTACAACGACCAGACCCCGGCGGGAACGGGAGCGTCGTGGGTATCGATCAACAAGCCACTTCCGTGCGCGTCCTCGCTGTGCCCCGCCAGGTGGATCTGGCGCACGGCTTCGCGTGGAATGCGATCCAGGAACGCGACCGCATCAAAACCGTGGTTGTGCGCATTGACGAACACGTTGTTCACGTCCAGCAGCAGCCCGCACCCGCTTTCGGCCACGATCGCGGAGAGGAACTGCGCTTCGTCCAGCGAGTCGTCCGCGAAACGCAGGTAGCTGGAGACGTTCTCCAACAGCAAAGGCATGCCGAGCGCATCCTGCACCTGGCGCACGCGCGCGGCGACGTGACGCACCGTGTCGTCGTTCTGGGGCAACGGCAGCAGGTCGTGGAACTGGACGCCGCCATGGCGCGTCCAGCACAGGTGGTCGGACACGAGACGCGGCCGCACGCGCCGGGCCAGACGGCCCAGCGCGCGCAGGTAGTCGCCATCGAGCGGATCGCTGCCGCCGATGTTGAGCGATACGCCATGCAGGGCCACCGGCCAGCGTTCGGCCATCCGGTCCAGCATCCACAGCGGCCGGCCACCCTCGACTAGATAGTTCTCGCTGAGGATTTCCAGCCAGTCCACACGCACATCGCCCGCGAGCAGCGCGTCGTAGTGCTGCGGGCGCAAACCCAGGCCGAAGCCGTGCAGGGACGTCGTCATGGCGGCGCGTCGTCGGGGCGGATCAGGTGGTGGCTTTCTTCGCGTCAGCCGCCTTCTTCTGCGGCTTGGGCGCTTCGAACTTGCCACCGGCGGTCTTGCAGTCACCGGCGGTGGACTCGGTGAAACCATGGCCCTTGCATGCGTTCTGTCCCTTGCAGGCGTTGGACGCGCTCTTGCAGGCGCCCTGCCCCTTGCAGGCGTTGGCGCCGACGCAATGGCCGACCTTGGCGGAACCGGCGTCCGTGGCCTGGGCCATCGGGGCGCCCAGGAAAAGCGCGGCGGCGGCGAGCGCGACGGACAGTCCGGAGAGCTTCTGGGTGTTCATGGGGAATCCTCGTTGGGTTGGGAAGGACGCCCCGACGGCATTCGCGGGACGCCTTGCCATTCCAGCGCGCCGCCACGTGCGCAACCATTCCCGTGCGTTCCTGCGATATGCCCCATCGTCCGGAAGCCGGCGCGCGTGGACGCTCGCGCATGAACGGCCGGACGCACGGTCATGGCCCACCCCACCCGGCTGGCCTAGGATGGCCGCATGGATGCCGCGCCCACCCTGGCTGAAGACGACGATCGCGACGCCGTGCTGGAGACGGTGCTCGGCGCATACCGCATGCGCGTGGAGATCACCGCCGACGTGCGCTACTGCGGCACCTGGTACGACAGCGAACCGGCCACCCACCACGGCCAGTTCCACCTGCTGACGCAAGGCCAGTGCTGGATCAGCGGCGAAGCGCTGGATACGCCGGTGCTGCTCGAGCGTGGCGACCTGATCGTGTTTCCGGCCGGCGTGCGCCATGTGCTGTCTTCGTCGGTCGATCCGCACCTGCCCGACGCGTCCGATGCCGGCGACACCAGCATGCTGTGCGGCGAACTGGAGTTCATCACCGGTTCGCACAACCCGATCTTCGCGGCGTTGCCGCGCTGGTTCGTGATCCGCGGGCACGACAGCAGTGCCGGTTTCCGCCAGCTGGCGCAGATGCTGGCCGACACCAGCCGCGAGCGGCGCTGGGGTCGCCAGTTGGTGCAGAACAAGCTCGCCGATTCGTTGTTCACGATGGCGGTGTGCGAATACGTGCGCCAGGCCGAACAGCCCCGCGGCCTGCTCGCGGCGCTGACCGACGCGCGCCTGTCGCGCGCGTTGTCGGCGATCCACGCGCGCCCCGGCGAGGACTGGACCATCCAGTCGATGGCGCAGGAAGCCGGTATGTCGCGCACGGCCTTCGCCGAACTGTTCGCCGCCACCGTCGGCACGCCGCCGATCCAGTACCTGGCGCAGTGGCGCGCCACCGAAGCGCGTCGCTTGCTGAAGAACCGGCGTTTCTCCGTGGCCGCCATCGCCGAGATGCTCGGCTACAGCAGCGAGGCAGCCTTCCGCCGGTTCTTCAAGCGCGTCGAGGGCGTGGGGCCGGGTAGCGCACGCCGTCGTTCCGGCGGCTCCTCCTGACCCGGGCGCGGCGTTGGCCGCGGTTGCGTGAAGGAACGTTATCCTGCGCACCGGTCCCGTCTCGCCCCCCTCCATGCGCCCTGCCCTTCGCCTGCTGCCCGCCCTTCTGCTCGCCCCCCTGTTGCTGGCCGCGTGCGGCGGCGACAACGTCAAGCCCACGCCGCCGCCGGCGGTGGTGAAGCCGGCGCTGCCGGCACCGAAGCTCAAGGTGGGCATCGCGCTCGGTGGCGGCGCGGCGAAGGGTTTCGCCCACATCGGCGTGATCAAGATGCTGGAGGCCAACGGCATCGAGCCGGTCGTCGTCTCCGGCACCAGCGCCGGCAGCGTGGTCGGCGCGCTCTACGCCAGCGGCATGGACCCGTTCCAGATGCAGACCCAGGCGTTCGCGCTGGACGAGGCGAAGATCCGCGACGTGCGCCTGTTCTCCGGCGGCCTGGTGCAGGGCCAGAAGCTGCAGGACTACGTCAACGACCTGGTCGGCAAGCGCACCATCCAGCAACTGAAGAAGCCGTTCGCCGCCGTGTCCACGCAGCTGGAGAACGGCGAGCGCACCGTGTTCGTGCGCGGCAACACGGGCCAGGCGGTGCGCGCGTCGAGCAGCATCCCGGGCGTGTTCGAACCGGTGGTGATCGGCAAGGCCAGCTACGTCGACGGCGGCGTGGTCAGTCCGGTGCCGGTGGACGCGGCGCGCCAGCTGGGCGCGGACTTCGTCATCGCGGTGGACATCTCCACCAAGGCGCCGGGCACGAAGCCGGGCAGCATGCTCGGCATCGTCAACCAGTCCATCAGCATCATGGGCCAGCGTCTGGGCGAGCAGGAACTGGCGCGCGCCGACATCGTCATCCGCCCCAAGGTCAACGACATCGGCCCGGCCGATTTCGAACAGAAGAACACCGCGATCCTCGAAGGCGAACGCGCCGCGCTGGCAGCGATGCCGCAGATCAAGGCGAAGCTGGCCGAACTGCAGCGCACCCGCAACGCCGCGCATGCGGCCCGCCATGCACCGCCGAAGCCCGACCCGCGCTGCCTGGAAGAGCCTTCGCGGCTGGGCCGCCTGTTCGGCCGCGACGTGAAGTGCGACGCCGCCGGACAGCCGGTCAAGCCGTAAGTCCGCGTCAGCCGGTCACGCGGCGCAGGTTGTCCCGCGCCCTCGCCTCCAGCGTGTCATGGAAATACGGCGTGCTGTAGATCGCCGGCCGATCCAGGAAGCCCTTCAAGATCTCGCGCCGCTTGCGCCGGAATAGGAAGCCTGGCACGTACGCATATTCCTGGCGGATCTGCTGCTCGTATTCGTCGAAGCGTGTGCGTTCCGCGCCGAGGATGGACAGGTCGATGTCGACCAGCAACTGTTCGTCGCGGCCCACGGGCACCGCGGTATGCCGCGTCGCCATCACCAGGTCGTGCACATGCTGCGCGGACTCGCCCGGAACACCGGCTGCAAGCAACGCATCGCGCGCCCAGTCGGCGCTGCGCTGTTCGTTGTCATGGCCCTTGATGGCATAGATCGCGTCGTGGAACCACAGCGCGAGTTCGACTTCATCCGGATGCTGAGCTAACGCGCGTGCCCCGTCGAACGCCGACAGGCAGTCACCGAGGTGTTGCTGCGTGTGGTAATGGCGCTGCGGCTCGGCGTAAGCCGTCATCAGCTGCGCGAACAGCGCACCGCCCTCGCCCACCGCGCCGATGCCGGTCCAGGCGCGTTGCCAGGAGGCGAGGAAGCTATCCATTGAGTCGTCGAGGCCAAGAGCGATGCGCCCATTGTAGGAGCGACGTGAGTCGCGACCGCAAGGCATGAGCTCCCTGGTCCGCGCCGGGAGGCCGCGCGGCACCACGTCTGGATCACTGTTCTTCAAGACACCCCGACCCGGTGAGCGTGCGGTCGCGACTCACGTCGCTCCTACAAGGATCGTGACAACCCCTGCCCACCCACCGGCACCGTCTCGATGTGGCTGTCGAAGCCGGCGATCAGCGGCCGTGCTCTCGCGATCGCCTGCTGCACCGACGGCAGCGACAACGACGCCTTGTGGCTGGCCGCGTCGGTCCAGACTTCGGTGATCCAGATCGCGTCGGCATCGGCAGGATCCTGCGCGATGACATAGCTCAGGCAGCCGGGCATGGCGTCGGTGCCTTCCAGCAGGATCGCCAGCAGCGCGTCGCGCTGGCCCGGGGTGGCGCGCATCTTGCCGATCAGTCCGTACATGCGGGGTCCTCGTGGAAGCTGCGCGCGTTGTAGCACGCGTCGCGGACAGCCGATGTCCTCGTCAGGCTTTCGGCAGCGGCAAGCCGCCGTCGGTCTTGACCGCGCGCAGCACGAAGCTGGAGTTCACGTCCGCCACGCCGCTGGCATTGAGCAGGTTGTCGAGCAGGAAGCGGGAGAAGTGCTCCAGGTCCTGCACCACGACATGCAGCAGGTAGTCCATGTCGCCGGTCAGGGCGTAGCAGGCGACCACCTCGTCCCAGGCCTGCACGCGGTCGCCGAACTGCTGGACGCTGGCCGGGTCGTGCCGCTCCAGCTGCACGCGCACGAACGCTTGCAGGCCCAGGCCCACCGCCTTGGGGTCGACCCGGGCCGCGTAGCCGGCGATCACGCCGGTGGCCTCCAGGCGCTGGATGCGGCGCAGGCAGGCCGACGGCGACAGGTTCACCTGGGCGGCGATGTCGGCGTTGGTGGCCCTGCCTTCGCGCTGCAGCAGGGCCAGCAGGCGCAGGTCGGTGCGGTCGAGGGCGATCGCTTCGGTCATTTCGTGCGCATCTTATCGTGTTCATGCAATTTCATTGCGCCATCGGTCGGCACAGGCGCAATTTCGCAAGCCTGTTGCGCGGTTCTGCGGCTAGGATCGTCGGATCAGCCTGTTTTTCCGGGGAGTCCCATGAACGAGCCGCGCCGCGTCGAGCACCAGCAGACCGACAAGGGCTACGTGCCGGTCTACACCACCGCCGTGATCGACCAGCCGGCCGATTACCCGGCGGACGACCACGCCACCTGGGGCACCCTGTACGAGCGCCAGCGCGCCCTGCTGGTGGGCCGCGCCTGTGACGAGTTCCTACAGGCGCAGGACGCCATGGGCATGGCGCCGGACCGCATCCCGCGCTTCGACGAACTGAACGAGGTGCTGGCCGCCACGACTGGTTGGCGCCTGGTCGGCGTGGAAGGCCTGCTGCCGGAGCTGGAGTTCTTCGACCATCTGGCCAACCGGCGTTTCCCGGTGACCTGGTGGATCCGCCGGCCGGACCAGATCGACTACATCGCCGAACCAGACCTGTTCCACGACCTGTTCGGCCACGTGCCGCTGCTGATGAACCCGGTGTTCGCCGACTACATGGAGGCGTACGGCAAGGGCGGCGTGAAGGCGCACGGGATCGGCCCGGACGCGCTGCAGCACCTGACCCGCCTGTACTGGTACACGGTGGAGTTCGGCCTGATCGACACCAAGGACGGCCTGCGCATCTACGGCGCGGGCATCGTGTCCTCGAAGGGCGAGTCGCTGTACTCGCTGGAATCGGACGCGCCCAACCGGATCGGCTTCGACCTGGAGCGGATCATGCGCACGCGCTACCGCATCGACACGTTCCAGAAGACCTACTTCGTCATCGACAGCTTCGAGCAGCTGATGAAGGCCACCGCGCCGGACTTCACCCCGATATATGCGCGCCTCGATGCGCAGGATGCCGTTCCGGCCGGCGACGTGCGCGACGGTGACCGCGTGTTCCACCGCGGCACGGGCGAAGGTTGGGCGGACGGCGGGGACGTCTGACCCGCGCCGTACAATCGCGGGCATCCCCCGTTCCCTGGATGCCCGATGCGCCGACGCCTGCTCCCGCTGTTCGCCCTTTGTGCACTGTTGTCCGTCTCCAGCGCCGCGTTCGCCCGCAACTGCGCGATTACGATCGAAGCGACGGACATGATGACCTTCAACCTGAAGACCATTCGCGTGCCGGGCGATTGCGCCCAGCTGCGGGTGACGCTGAAGCACGTGGGCCGCATGCCGGCGCAGGCGATGGGGCACAACTGGGTGCTGACGGAAACGCGCCACCACCGCGACGTGGGCCTGGCGGGCGGACGCATGAAGCTCGCCGACGACTACCTGCCGCGCAACGACGCCCGGGTGATCGCGCATACCCCGGTCATCGGCGGCGGCCAGGCCACCGAGGTGGTGTTCCCGACCGCGCGGCTGCGCAAGGGTGGGGCGTACACGTTCTTCTGCTCGTTCCCGGGCCACTGGAACATGATGAAGGGCACGCTGGTCTTCGAATGACCGCGTAGGTTGATGGTCTCCGTCAACGCATCGCGGAAATCTTTCCGCCGACGCGCCGCCATCGCCCGTCGATAACAGGGCCCTCCGGTAGCATAGTGATCACGCGCCAGGCCTGCGCCGCGCGCGCCTCGTTCACAGCTGACGGCACGCCATGAATACCGACTTCCGCATCTCGCTCCCGGGCACCACGCTCGACTATTTCGACGCGCGCGCCGCGGTCGACGCCCTGCAGCCCGGCGCCTGGGCCGCGCTGCCGTACACCGCCCGCGTGCATGCGGAGAACATCGTGCGCCGCGCCGAACCCGCGCGCCGCGACGATTACCTGCGCCAGCTGATCGAGCGTCGCCGCGACCTGGATTTCCCGTGGTTCCCGGTGCGCGTGGTCTGCCACGACATCCTCGGGCAGACGGCGCTGGTGGACCTGGCCGGCCTGCGCGATGCGATCGCCGACATGGGCGGCGATCCGGCGCAGGTGAACCCGGTGGTGCCGGTGCAGTTGATCGTCGACCACTCGCTGGCGGTGGAATGCGGCGGCTACGATCCGGACGCGTTCGCGAAGAACCGCGCCATCGAGGATCGGCGCAACGAGGACCGGTTCCACTTCATCGACTGGACCAAGCTCGCGTTCCGCAACGTGGACGTGATCCCGCCGGGCAACGGGATCATGCACCAGATCAACCTGGAGAAGATGTCGCCGGTGGTGTACGTGCAGGACGGCGTCGCCTTCCCCGACACCTGCGTGGGCACCGACAGCCACACGCCGCATGTCGACGCGCTGGGCGTGATCGCGGTCGGCGTGGGCGGCCTGGAAGCGGAGAACGTCATGCTCGGCCGCGCCTCGTGGATGCGCACGCCGGACATCGTCGGCGTGGAACTGCAGGGCAGGCCCGCGCCCGGCATCACCGCGACCGACGTGGTGCTGGCGCTGACCGAATTCCTGCGCAAGGAAAAGGTGGTCGGCGCCTATCTGGAGTTCCGGGGGGAGGGCGCGGCGGCGCTGACCATCGGCGACCGCGCGACGATCTCCAACATGGCGCCCGAGTACGGCGCGACCGCGGCGATGTTCTTCATCGACGACAACACCCTGGACTACCTGCGCCTGACCGGCCGCAGCGACGAGCAGGTGGCGCTGGTCGAAACCTACGCGAAGACCGCGGGATTGTGGGCGGACGACCTGCAGACCGCGCAGTACGAGCGCACGCTGCAGTTCGACTTGTCCACCGTGGTGCGCAACATGGCCGGCCCGTCCAACCCGCACAAGCGCCTGCCGACCAGCGCGCTGGTCGAGCGCGGCATCGCCGATGCCGCCAAGCTGGAGGCGGGCAGGGGAGAGGAAGCGCAGGGCCTGATGCCCGATGGCGCGGTGATCATCGCCGCCATCACCTCGTGCACCAACACCTCCAATCCGCGCAACGTGATCGCCGCCGCGCTGCTGGCGCGCAATGCGAATGCGAAGGGGCTGGTGCGCAAGCCTTGGGTGAAGAGCTCGCTCGCGCCCGGCTCCAAGGCCGTGCAGCTGTACTTGGAGGAATCCGGCCTGCTGCCGGACCTCGAGAAACTCGGCTTCGGCATCGTCGCCTTCGCCTGCACGACCTGCAACGGCATGAGCGGCGCGCTCGACCCGGCGATCCAGCAGGAGATCATCGACCGCGACCTGTACGCGACCGCCGTGCTGTCGGGGAACCGCAATTTCGACGGCCGCATCCATCCGTACGCGAAGCAGGCGTTCCTGGCCTCGCCGCCGCTGGTGATCGCCTACGCCATCGCCGGCACCGTGCGCTTCGACATCGAGAAAGACGCGCTGGGTTTCGATGCCGACGGAAACGCGATCACGCTGAAGGACATCTGGCCCAGCGACGCGGAGATCGACGCGGTGGTGAAGGCCAGCGTGAAGCCGGCGCAGTTCCGCAAGGTGTACGAGCCGATGTTCAACGTGCGGGTCGAGCACGGCGGGAGGGTCGATCCGCTGTACGCCTGGCGCCCGCAGAGCACCTACATCCGCCGCCCACCGTACTGGGAAGGCGCACTGGCCGGCGCGCGCACGCTGCACGGCATGCGCCCGCTGGCGGTGCTGGGCGACAACATCACCACCGACCACCTGTCGCCGTCGAACGCGATCCTCGCCTCAAGCGCGGCAGGCGAGTACCTGGCCAAGATGGGCCTGCCGGAAGAGGACTTCAATTCCTACGCGACGCATCGCGGCGACCACCTCACCGCGCAGCGCGCGACCTTCGCCAACCCGCAGCTGGTCAACGAGATGGCGGTGGTCGCTGGCGAGGTGAAGAAGGGCTCGTTGGCGCGCATCGAGCCGGACGGGCAGGTGACACGCATGTGGGAGGCCATCGAGACCTACATGGACCGCAAGCAGCCGCTAGTCATCATCGCCGGCGCCGACTACGGCCAGGGCAGTTCGCGCGACTGGGCGGCCAAGGGCGTGCGCCTGGCGGGCGTGGAAGCGATCGTGGCCGAGGGTTTCGAGCGCATCCACCGCACCAACCTGATCGGCATGGGCGTGCTGCCGCTGGAGTTCAAGGCCGGCGAAACCCGCAAGACCTACGGCATCGACGGCACCGAGACCTTCGACGTGGTCGGCGAGCGCCGGCCCCGCGCCGACCTGACACTGGTGATCCATCGCGCCAACGGCGAGACCGTGGAGGTCCCGGTGACCTGCCGGCTGGATTCGGACGAGGAAGTCTCGATCTACGAGGCGGGCGGGGTGCTGCAACGATTCGCCCAGGATTTCCTGGACGCGTCGAAAGCGGCCTGACCCGTTCGTCGTATCGGTACACCCACCGCACAGGAGTCCGATCATGTCCGAGAACACCACCCCCGGTACCGTCCGCCTGCACCGCGTGCTGCGCGCCCCGCCCGAGCGCGTCTATCGCGCGTTCCTCGATCCGGACGCGATGGTGAAGTGGTTGCCGCCGCACGGCTTCACCGGCAAGGTCCATTCCATGGACGCGCGCGTGGGCGGCGGCTACACGATGTCGTTCACCAACTTCGGCACCGGCTCGAGCCATTCGTTCGGCGGAACCTACGTGGAGCTGGTGGAGAACGAACTGCTGCGCTACACCGACCAGTTCGACAACCCGGCCCTGCCCGGCCAGATGCACGTGACGGTGACGCTGAAGAAGAGCATCGCCGGCACCGAACTCAACGTCGTGCAGGACGGCATCCCCGCGGCGATCCCGGTCGACTTCTGCTACCAGGGCTGGCAGGAATCGCTGGAGATGCTGGCGAAGCTGGTCGAACCCGAGATTCCCGACGGCGCGTAAGCCGTCATCACCACGGACACCCTCTCCATGTCGCACGTCCCCCAGATCCGCATCCCCGCCACCTACATGCGTGGCGGCACGTCGAAAGGTGTGTTCTTCCGCCTGCAGGACCTGCCCGAACGCGCGCAGGTGCCGGGTCCGGCGCGCGATGCGCTGCTCTGCCGCGTGATCGGCTCGCCCGATCCCTACGGCAAACACACCGACGGCATGGGCGGGGCGACGTCGAGCACCAGCAAGGTGGTGATCATCGCGCCGAGCACGCAACCCGGGCATGACGTGGATTACCTGTACGGGCAGGTGCCGATCAACGAAGCCTTCATCGACTGGAGTGGCAACTGCGGCAACCTGTCGTCGGCAGTCGGACCGTTCGCGATCGCGAACGGCATGGTCGACCCGGCGCGCGTACCGCGCGATGGCCTGTGCACCGTGCGCATTTGGCAGGCGAACATCCAGAAGACCATCGTCGCCCACGTGCAGGTGACGAACGGCGAGGTGCAGGAGACCGGCGATTTCGAACTGGACGGCGTGACGTTCCCGGCGGCGGAAGTGCAACTGGAGTTCATCGATCCGGCCGACGAGGGCGATGGCGACGGTGGTGGCGCCATGTTTCCCACCGGACATCTCGTCGACGACCTCGAGGTGCCCGGTGTGGGCGTGTTCAAGGCCACGATGATCAATGCGGGCGTGCCCGTGGTGTTCGTCGAAGCCGCGGCGCTGGGCTACGACGGCACCGAGCTGCAGGGCGCGATCAACGAGGACAAGGACGCGCTGGCGAAGCTGGAAGCGATCCGCGCGCACGGCGCGGTGCGCATGGGCCTGGTCGACAGCGTCGAGGCCGCGGCCAAGCGTCCGCTGACACCGAAGGTCGCCTTCGTCGCCCCGCCGAAGGACTACGTGTCATCCAGCGGCAAGCCGGTGCACGCGGCCGATGTCGGCCTGCTCGCGCGTGCGATCTCGATGGGCAAGCTGCATCACGCGATGATGGGCACTGCCTCCGTCGCCATCGCCACCGCGGCGGCGGTGCCGGGTACCGTGGTCAACGCGGCGGCCGGTGGCGGCACGCGCGACGTGCTGGTGTTCGGCCATCCGTCCGGCACGCTGCGCGTCGGTGCGGACGTCAAACAGGTGGACGGCACCTGGGTGGTGACGAAGGCCGTGATGAGCCGCAGCGCGCGCGTGCTGATGGAAGGCACGGTGCGCGTTCCCGGCGACGCTTTCTGACCTGCCGGAAGTCACCACTTTCACCCAGACCATTGCCTCGACCGCGCCCACGCGACAGCATGGGCGCATGTGGACGGCCCTGACCCGACTTCGCGAACCCATGACGCTCGCCGGCGTGTTTACGATCGGCGCGGTATCCCTGGGCCTGCGTTTCCTCCCGCCGGACGTGCTGCCGGCCGCGGCGGCCGCGTTGGGCGCGTACGCGCTGGGATTCCTCCTGTTCGCCCTGGCGCCGGACACCTGGGAACGGCCGCGACGGATCGCCCTGGTGGCCATGGCCGCGCTCGCCCTGCTGCTGGCCTGGCTGACGCCGCGCGTGGGCACCGCGCAGGTGCTGCTGGTGGTCTGGGTGGCGTGCGCGGTTAACGTGCTCTCGCCACGCTGGGTGATCGGCGCCGCACTGGTGTTGAACGCGGCCTTCTACGCGCTGATGGTGCACCACGGGTTCGGCGCGCCGGGCACGATGACGCTGATCAACATGGGCTTCCAGGCGCTCGCCGGCCTGTGCGTGCACTACGCGCGCCGGGCGGAGGATTCCCGTGACGCACTGGCGCGCGTCAACGCCGACCTGTTGGCCACGCGTGCCTTGCTGGCCGACAGCGCGCGCGATGCCGAACGGCTGCGCGTGGCGCGCGAACTGCACGACGTGGCCGGGCACAAGCTCACTGCGATGAAGCTCAACCTGCGGGCGCTGGCCAGCGACCCGGCGTTGGCGGGGCGCGAAGAAGTGCGTATCGCGCAACAACTTTCCACGGAGCTGTTGGACGATATCCGCAGCGTGGTGCAGGCGATGCGCGATTCGCGCGGCTTGGACCTGCAGACCGCGATCCGCGCCCTGGCCGCGCCGTTGCCGCGTCCCGCGCTGGACCTGCACATCGCCGACAACGTGAAGATCGGCGACCCTGTGGTCGCGGAGTCGCTGCTGCGCATCGTGCAGGAATGCCTGACCAATGCCGCGCGCCACGCGAACGCGGACACGCTGACGGTTTCACTGAAGAATGAGGACGCGGGCATGCACCTGCACATCGAAGACGACGGCAGGCTCAAGGGCCGGATAAGCGAAGGCAATGGTTTGTCGGGCATCCGCGAACGCGTGGCGGCCCTCGGCGGCGACCTGCGCCTGGGCAGCAGTGCCACCGGCGGACTGCGCGTGGACGTGAGGCTGCCGGTATGAGCGTGCGTGTCGCCCTGGCCGACGACCAGGCGCTGGTGCGCGCCGGCCTGCGTGCGTTGTTGAAGGCACAGCAGGTGGACGTGGTGTTCGAGGCCGACGACGGCGCGGACCTGCTGGCGAAGCTGGAAGTGCAACCGGTGGACGTGGTGCTGAGCGACATCCGCATGCCGGGTGTGGACGGCATCGATGCGCTGATCCGCCTGCGCGAACGCGGCGATCGCACGCCGGTGCTGCTGCTGACCACGTTCGACGACAGCGACCTGCTGCTGCGGGCGACGGAGGCTGGCGCACAGGGCTTCCTGCTGAAGGATGCGGCGCCGGAAGACCTGCACGATGCGATCCGCCGCGTCGCCGGCGGCGAGACGCTGCTGCAACCGGTCAGCACCGATCCCGTGCGCGCGCGCTACCGCTTCCACGACGAAGGCGCCCCGACCGATACCTTCAGCGAACGCGAAGTGGCGATCCTGCGGCTGCTGGCCGGCGGCTATTCCAACAAAGAGATCGCACGCACGCTGTTCCTGGCCGAGGGCACGGTGAAGAACTACGTCTCCACCATCCTCGACAAGCTGGGCACCCGCGACCGCACCCGCGCCGTGCTGAAGGCGATCACGCTGCGGATCATCTGATCCCGCCGCTCAAAACATCCACACCATCGCCACGCCCGCCGCGAGCGCGGTGAGCAGGCCGGCCGACACGCGCAGGCCGTACGCCGCACCGCCGCTGACCCAGGCGATGACGGACTTGGCGATCAGGCTGGCCGACAGCAGGGCCAGCATCCACCAGCGCGCTTCGGCCGCTTCCAGGCCGCCGCGTGCGAACTGGTTGGCGAGTGTGGCCACCGCGGCATGCAGTTCCGCCGCCGCCGACAACGCGGCCGCCGCCATCGCGCCGCGCGGACCGATCCACGCCGCCAGCGCTGCCGCAACGAAAGTCAGCACCGCGACCAGCAGCGCGAAGCCCAGCGCCTGGCCGAAGCGGAACATGCGGCTTTCCGAGGTCGGCGGTTTCACCGCATCGTCGTCCCCGCGGCGCAGGCCGAACAGCCCACCCGCCAGCAGCACCGCACCGATCGCGCACAGCTCCGGCAGCAGGTCGCGCACCAGCGGCGGCGACACCGCCCACAGGATGGGCACGCACAACGTCAGCGAGGCGAGGTTGGAGAGCAGCGCCGCGGCCACGGCCGAGCGCAGCAGCGCCGGCGTCTCCTTCGCCCGCTGGCCGAAGCCGATCGTGGCCGCGGTGGATGACACGTAGCCAGCGAAGAAGCCGGCAGCCGCCAGGCCCCAGCTGTTGCCCACCACGCGCAACACTACATGGCCCAGCGCGCTCACCGCCATCACCAGCACGACCAGCTTCCAGATGGTCGCCAGGTTGATCGCGCCGTAAGGACCGATGGCGCGGTCGGGCAGGAGCGGCAGGATCACCAGCGCCGACGCCAACAACAGCAGGCCGTCGAAGACCTCGCGTTCGCTGAGCGTCTCGCGGGTCAGTTCATGCAAGGGCTCCTTGGCGTACAGCAACACGGCGACCACCACGGCCAGCCCGGCCGCCAGCGCAGGCTGGCGCATCGCCAGCGCGCCGAGCAGGAAGGTCAGGACCAGGGTGATCTCGCTGGTCAGTCCCGGGTCGTCCTGGTGGGTCGCCCGGTAGGCCATCGCCGCCAGCACGCCGGTGATGCCCAAGGCCACCAACACGACGGGCAGGCCCAGCCAGGCGGCGATCGCCGCCGTCAGCGCCACCAGCGCATGGGTGCGCAAGCCCGCGATCCGGTGGCCGCGACCCGGGCTGCGCTCGCGCACCAGGCCGATCAGCAGGCCCAGCCCCAGGGCCGAGGACAGGGCCAGCCAGGTCTGCGGGGTCGCTTCGTCCATCCCATCCTTCCTCGTTCAGGTCCGCTGGCCTAGTGAATGGTCTTGCATTGGTCTCGTCAACCCGGACAATGCGCGCCACCTTCGCCGTGGACCCCATCATGCCCGCTCCCGCTCCGTCCGCCGTCTCGCTGAGCCGCTACCTGATCGAAGAACAGCGCGCCGGCCGCATCAGCGCCGACCTGCGCCAGCTGATCGCCGTGGTGGCGCGCGCGTGCACCAGCATCTCCATCGCGGTCAGCAAGGGCGCGCTGGGCGGTGTGCTGGGCGACGCCGGCACCGGCAACGTGCAGGGCGAGGCGCAGAAGAAGCTCGACGTGCTGAGCAACGACATCCTGCTGGAGGCCAATGCCTGGGGCGGCCACCTGGCGGCGTGCGCGTCGGAAGAAATGGACCACAGCCAGCCGATCCCGGACGCCTACCCGCGTGGCGGCTTCCTGCTGCTGTTCGACCCGCTGGACGGCAGCTCGAACATCGACGTGAACGTCTCGGTGGGCACCATCTTCTCGGTGCTGCGCAGCCCCGATGGCGTCACCACGCCGGGCGACGAGCACTTCCTCCAGCCCGGTCGCGACCAAGTGGCGGCCGGCTACTGCATCTACGGGCCCAGCACGATGCTGGTGCTCACCACCGGCAACGGCACCCATGCGTTCACCCTGGACCGCGAGCAGGGCGCCTTCGTGCTGACCCAGCGCGACATGCGCATCCCGGAGGAGACGAAGGAATTCGCCATCAACATGTCGAACCAGCGCCACTGGGAAGCGCCGATGCAGGGCTACGTCAGCGACCTGCTCGCCGGCAAGGAAGGACCGCGCGGCAAGGACTTCAACATGCGTTGGATCGCCAGCATGGTGGCCGACGTGCACCGCATCCTGACGCGCGGCGGCATCTTCATCTATCCGTGGGACCGCAAGGACCCGGGCAAGGCCGGCAAGCTACGCCTGATGTACGAGGCCAACCCGATGGGCATGCTGGTCGAACAGGCCGGCGGCGCCGCCAGCACCGGCCGCGAGGACATCCTGTCGCTGCGCCCGACCCAGCTGCACCAGCGCGTGCCGGTGTTCCTGGGCTCGAAGCGGGAAGTCGAAGCGGCGGTTGGCTACCACCGCGCGCACGATACGGCGGCGGCGTAAGCGGCAGCGCGGCGACTAGAATCCGGGCATGACGCCGAATCCTCATCCCGCCGACTTCATCGAGGTCTATCACGACGCGCTCGACGCGGCGACCTGCCGCGCCATCGTGGAACGCTTCGATGCCAGCCGGCAGGACCAGCCCGGGCAGGTCGGCGGGGGACACCATCCCGAGCTCAAGCACAGCCGCGACATCAGCATCAGCGGGCTGGCCGACTGGCGCGACGTGGAACAGCGCCTCAACCTCGCCGTGCTCGCTGGCCTGAAGCAGTACCTGCGCACGTATCCCTTTAGCCTGATCGCGCCGCTGATGCTGCAACAGCCGGGCGCCGACGGGCAGCTGCATCGCCTGGGTTACGAGGACGTCGCCAGCATGGACGACGATGCGCTGATGCGGCTGATCATGGCCGTGTTCGTGCCGGGCCGGATCAACCTGCAGCGCTATCCCGCCGGCGAAGGCGGTTATCCCTATTGGCACTGCGAGTTGTTTCCGAAAGGCGCCGACGCCGAACCGCTGCACCGTCACGTGCTGTGGACGCTCTACCTCAACGACGGGTTCGAGGAAGGGGAAACCGAGTTCTTCCACCAGCAGCGCAAGATCGTGCCGCGCACCGGCAGCCTGCTGATCGCGCCCACCGCGTTCACCCACACCCATCGCGGCAATCGCCCGGTGGACGGGGACAAGTACATTGCGACCAGCTGGATCCTGTTCCAGCGCGCGGAGCGGCTGTACGGCGGACGTTGAGCGTTCGACTCAGGCGGTCTTCCGCTGCGCGTCGAGGTCGCGCCGCAGCCGCTGCAGGGCGGTGTCGGCATCGCCCACCACCATCACACACGGCACAGCCAGCATCAGGTTGAGCGGCAGGCCGAATTCCTCCAGCTGCCAGCCCTGCGCGTCGTTTCCGGCATCGGCGCCGAGGTACTCGGGGCAGCGGGCGCGGATGCGGTTGGCCAGGCTACCGTCTTCGGGCACGTAGCCGTAGACCGGCTTGCCGCGGGCGATCGCGTAGCCGACTTCGAAGCAGGTGCCGCTGTCCGGTTCCGCGCCGCGGAAGAAGTCTAGGTTCGCAAGTACTGCATCGGCGGCATCGAGCAGGCCGATGTCGGCGCGGTAGATCCAGCGCGCGGTCTCCAGCGGATCGCCGGTGGCATGGCCGGCGACCTGCGCGTCCAGCGGATAGAGGCCTTCGAAACCATGGCGTGCGCACAACGCCTTGAGCGCTTCCCCGCGGGCCACCGCGTCCGGGCGGAAGATGTCGGGACCGGCAAGATAGAGCGACTGGATCATCGGCAGCATGCGCAGGTGGGGACGATGCAGTGTGCGCGTCGTGCCCGCGCGTGCAGCGTGACCGATCGTCGCAGCGCGCCGTTATCGCGTCAGAACAGCTCGCCCTGCGGCGACGCCACGCGCGGCGGAATGAAGCGGCTGCAGTCGAACGGCGGATGGCGACGCCCTTCGAAACCGTAGCGCTTCAACGCCAACCCAAAGCGGCGCGCGAGCAGATCGGCGTAGACGCCCTCGCCGCGCAGGCGCGTGCCGAACCGGCTGTCGTAGTCCTTGCCGCCGCGCAGCTGCTGCACGGTGCTCATCACGTGGGCGGCGCGGTCGGGCAGGTGGGTCTGCAGCCAGTCGCGGAACAACGGCGCGACCTCGTGCGGCAGCCTCAGCAGCACGTAGCCCGCGGCGGTGGCGCCGGCATCGCGCGCGGCTTCAAGCACGACTTCCAGCTCGTGGTCGTTCACCCAGGGAATCACCGGCGCGAACATCACCCCGACCGGCACGCCCGCCTCGCTCAAACGCTTCACGGCCTTGAGCCGGCTGTGCGGCGCGGAGGCGCGCGGCTCCAGCCGCGACGACAGGCCATTGTCGAGCGTGGTGATGGACAGATAGACGTGCACCAGCCGCTCGCGCGCCATCGGCGCGAGCAGGTCCAGGTCGCGTTCGATCAGCGCGTTCTTGGTGATCAGCGACACCGGATGCTTCGTTTCGGCCAACACCTCCAGGATCCGGCGCGTCAGTTGCAGGTGACGCTCGGCCGGTTGGTAGGCGTCGGTATTGATGCCCAGCGAAATCGGGCTGGGCTGGTAGCCGCGCTTGGACAGCTCCCTGCGCAGCACCTCCGGCGCGTTCGTTTTGGCGTAGATCTTGGTCTCGAAATCCAGCCCGGGCGACAGGTCGAGGTAGGCATGCGACGGGCGCGCAAAGCAGTAGCTGCAGCCGTGCTCGCAGCCGCGGTAGGGATTCAACGATTGGTCGAACGGGATATCCGGCGACTGGTTGCGGGTGATGACGCTGCGCGCCACTTCCTCGCGCACCTCGGTCTGCGGCGCCGATGCGGTGTCGCCCTCGGTATCGGCCTCGTGCCAGCCGTCGTCGACGATCTCCGGCGTGGTCACGGCGAACCGGCCCGGCAGGTAGCCGGTGGAGCCACGTCCCTTGATGCCGGGGTGTCGCGTCGTCGCCATGCCGGGCAGCTTACGCCCGCGGCGTCGCAGCGTTCGCGACACGGCATATAGAATCGCTCCATGCGCGACGCTTTGAACGCCCTTTGGGACACGCTCGGCTCGCTACCGAACCTGCAGCTGTGGGTCACGGTGGCGTGGCTGCTTTACCTGGTGCCGCTGTGCTCCTGGATCGTGCTGCAGAAGCGCGAGCCGGTGGCCACGCTCAGCTGGCTGCTGTCGCTCGCGCTGCTGCCGTATGTGGGCTACCTGATCTACTTCCTGCTGGGACCGCAGCGGATCAAGCGCCACCAGCTGCGCCGCACGCGCTCACGCGCGGGACTGGAGAGCTACGAGGTCTTCGCACCCACCGATGGCAACAGCGCCGAGCTGCCCATGCTCGCGCAAAAGACCACCGGTCTGCCGCCCTCCAGCGCCACCTCGGTGCAGATGCTCGTCGACGGCTGCGCGACGTACCAGGCGATCGTCGATGCCATCGCGGCGGCGGACAACCACGTCCACGTGGAGTACTACATCTTCAACGGCGACCGCACCGGCCAGCGCGTGCTGGATGCCCTGACGGCCAAGGCGCTCGAGGGCGTGAAAGTCCGGTTGTTGCTGGACGCCGTCGGCTCGAACAGGCTGCGCAAGCGC
This sequence comes from Pseudoxanthomonas sp., assembly GCA_047600885.1. Taxonomy (GTDB): domain Bacteria; phylum Pseudomonadota; class Gammaproteobacteria; order Xanthomonadales; family Xanthomonadaceae; genus Pseudoxanthomonas_A. The sequence goes on from JASGKE010000003.1 coordinate 364,642, forward strand.
CTGCTGCAGCCGTTGGTGGAGGCTGGCGGTGAGTACGCCTGGTTCCATCCGACCAAGTTTCGCCCGTTCACCCGCCCCTGGCTGAACCTGCGCACGCACCGCAAGATCGTGGTGGTCGACGGTCGCATCGCCTTCACCGGCGGCATCAATGTCACCGACGAGGAAGACGAATCGTTGCGCGACGACGCCTACCGCGACCTGCACCTGCGCCTGGAGGGCGAGGTGGTGCGTAGCATCCAACAGGTGTTCGTCGAGGACTGGGTGTACGCCACCGGCCAGCAGCGCAAGGATTTCCAGGGCACCCGCCTGTGGAGCGCGAACGATGCGAACGTGCACGGCGGCATCGCCGCGCAGGCGCTGGTGTCCGGGCCGGATTCGGCGTGGGAGCCGATTCATCGCACCAAGGTGGCGGCCATCCACGAAGCCAAGCAGCGCGTGTGGCTGGTCACCCCGTATTTCGTCCCGGGCGAAGCCGCGCGCATGGCGCTGACGTCGGCTGCGCTGGGCGGGTTGGACGTGCGCCTGGTGGTGCCGAAGGTCAGCGATTCGCGTCTCGTCACGCTGGCAGCGCGCTCCTACTTCGACGAACTGCTGGCCGCCGGCGTGAAGGTTTACGAGTACGGTCCGCGGATGATGCACAGCAAGGCGCTGCTCTGCGACGACGCGCTGGCGATCATCGGCAGCGCGAACTTCGACCATCGCAGTTTCCGCCTCAACTTCGAGATTTCGATGATGTTCCGCGACCGCAGCGTGGCGGGCACCTTGGGTCAGTGGCTGGAGGCGGAGATCGCGGCCAGCACGCCGGTACGGGTCCAGCGGGACCGGTCGCTGTGGCGGCACCGCCTGCCGGAGGCGCTGGCGCGGCTGATGTCGCCATTGCTGTGAAGCACGACGTTTTTTGCCCCGGGGCGGAGGCGGTAAGATGCCGCCACCAACCCCGGGAGTGGACGATGCACTGGCTCTTCCTGTTGATGGCGATCGCGAGCTTGGTCATGGCCATGCGCACGACGTCGATGGCGCTGATGGCGGCCCTGATGCTGGCCTCCCTCGCCTTGTTCGTCGCCTGGATCGTGGGCTGGTATGGCCGCCGCGTCGGCGACAGCAGCCGCGACCAATCCGCGATGATCGACCCCGCCGAACTGCGTCGTCTGCGCGAGGTGGCCGAAGCCCGCCGCAATGCCGCGGTGCCGCCCGCCGAGCCTCCGGGCGCGTGAGCGACGGACCAAGGGCGGCGCCATGACCCTGCTGAGCGTCAACGTCAACAAGATCGCCGTGCTGCGCAACTCACGCGGCGGGCTGGAGCCGGACGTCGTGCGCGCCGCCCGCACCTGCCTGTACGCGGGCGCCCACGGCATCACCGTGCACCCGCGCCCGGACCAACGCCATATCCGGCCGGACGACGTGCTCGCGCTGGCGGCACTGACCGACGAAAGTGGCGTCGAACTGAACATCGAAGGCAACCCCTTCGCCCCGCCGCGCGAGGGGTATCCCGGCTTCATCGCCCTGTGCGACGCCGCGCGCCCGGCCCAGGCCACGCTGGTTCCCGACGGCGACGGGCAGATCACCTCGGACCACGGATTCGACTTCGCCAAGGATGGTGAGCGACTCGCGCCGTTGATTGCGGAGCTGAAAGCCCTCGGCTGCCGCGTGAGCCTGTTCGTCGATGCCGGTTGCGAGGGCCTGGAGACCGCGGCACGGATCGGCGCCGATCGTATCGAGATCTATACCGGTCCGTTCGCGGAGGCCGCGGCACGTGGCGACGCGTCGCTTGAGCTGGCCCGCTGCGTAAGGACCGCACGTGAAGCGCAGGCGCTCGGCCTAGGCGTCAATGCCGGCCACGATCTGAGCCAGGGCAATCTGGAAGAGTTCCTCGAGCACGTCCCCGACGTGTTGGAAGTGTCCATCGGCCACGCGCTGATCGGCGAAGCCCTGTATGCAGGCCTGCAGCGCACCGTGCAGGCCTACCTGGCGATCCTCGACGACGCGACAGCGGCGGCCGCACACCGCCGCTGAGCGCGGCGACGCGCGTCAGTCGCGCATGACGATGCTGCGGATCCCGCTGGCCTCGGCCTGGGCCAGTGCGCTCACCAGCTGCTGGTACTCGGCACCCTCGACCGTTTCGACCTGCAGCACGGTCTTGGGATCCGAGATACGGGCGTCTTCAAGTTGGCGGCGCAATCCCTCCAGCGTCACCGGCCTGTCGTCCAGGGTGTAGGCGCCCGCCAGCCCGACTTTCAGGACGAGGTCGTTCGGCGGATTGGACGGCTCCCCATCGACGCGCTGGGGAAGGAGGGTTTCGATCGGCCGCGACAGGAGCGGGGCCGTGACCATGAAGATGACCAGCAGGACCAGCATCACATCCACCAGCGGCGTGATGTTGATCTCGGCCAGTTCCGTACGACCTGCGGGAGCGGAGAACGCCATCGCACACCTCCTTATCGTCAGGGATACGGCCCCGACGCTACGCCCGTCCCCGGCGGGCCGCAAGGGGCGTTAGCGCCCCGGCGGGTGTACTCGCTTCGTCCGCACAAAGAAAAACGCCGCCCCAAGGGGCGGCGTTCAAAAGGTATTGCGCGTCAGGATTACTGCACGAAACCAATCTTCAACATCTGCGCATTCTTGGCGGCAGCCAGGACCTTGGCCATCACGTCGTAGTGCGCTTCCGACTTCGCTTCGATGCGCAGCTCCGGCTGGTTGGTCGGGTCGCGCTGGACCTCCTGTTCCATCCGCTGCTGCAGGTCGGCCACGCTCACCGGACTGTTGTTCCAGTAAATCGTGTTGTCGGCCTCAATGCGCAGGTCGATCGGCGGCGGCGGCTCACGCAACTGCGGCGGCGGGTTGATCACACGCTGCGGCAGGGCCACTTCGATCGGGTACGTCATGATCGGCGCGGTCACGATGAAGATGATCAGCAGCACCAACATCACGTCCACGAGGGGCGTGACGTTGATGTCGGCCATGGGGCCCTTGCTTCCACCACTACTGAATGCCATGGCTTACTGCCCCTTCTCTTTCGTGGCCACGTAGCCGATGTCCAGCATGCCCTGACTCTGCGCGATCTTGGTGACGTCGGCGATGGTGCCCATCTTCGTCGTCTTGTCGCCACGCAGGTTGAGCTTCGGCTGCGGCTGCAGCTGGGCGGCGCTGGACAGGCGGGACTCCAGGATTTCCTTGGACACCGGCTCATCGCCCCAGAACAGATCCCCGTTCTCCTTCACCGAGATGGTGATGGGCGGGGTCTTCGGCGGTTCCTTGTCCTTTTCCTGGACGAGATTCGCCTCGGGCAGTTCGATCTTCACCTTATGCGACATCAGCGGCGCCGTGATGATGAAGATGATCAGCAGCACCAACATCACGTCCACGAGGGGCGTGACGTTGATCTCGGCCATCGGGCCACCGCTATTACCACTACTGAAAGCCATGACGGGCTCCGTCTAGAACGTTGCGTTGACTGCTTGTACCGCCGGCTCAGCGAACGCGCGAGCCGGTGGCGAAGAAGTCGTGCAGGTCGTGCGCGAACGTATCGAACTTGGCGATGACGGCCGCGTTCGTCTTGCTGAAGAAGTTGTAGGCGAACACGGCCGGGATCGCGACGAACAGACCGATGGCGGTCATGATCAGCGCTTCACCCACCGGGCCGGCAACGGCGTCGATCGAGGCCTGGCCGGTCGCACCGATGCGGATCAGGGCACCGTAGATGCCCCACACCGTACCCAGCAGACCCACGAACGGCGCGGTCGCACCGACGGTGGCGAGCAGCGTCATGCCGCCCTGCAGGTTGGTGCTCTCACGGGTCACGGCCTGGCGCAGGGCGCGGTCCACGAACTCCGAACGGCTCAGGGTCTCGCCCGAACCTTCCGAACGCTGGTGGTGAGCGGCGGCCTGGGCAGCGTCCAGGGCGATCTTGGAGAACGGCTCGTTCTTCGGCTGTTCTTCCATCAGGCGGATGGCGTCCTGCGCGTTCGGGGTTTCCCAGAAGGCGCTGGTGACGCGGTCAGCCTGGCCCTTCAGGCGGGTGCTGCGCAGCACGTTGATGACCGTCCAGTACCAGGACATCGCGGACATGATCACCAGGGTGAGCAGCACGACCCAGGAGACGATGAACTCGCCGGGCTTGCTGAGCATTTCGCTGATCATGTGCTCGAAGCCCATCTGCGACAGGGCGTTCGCGGCGTTGGTGCCCCCGGCGGCGGCGGCGAAAAGGGTTTCCTGCAGCATGACGCTTACCTTTATATAAGTGTTGATTGAGGGTGTAGCGGGTTACGAACGAAACTGGCGACGAGAGCGGAGACCGCCCTCAACCACCCATGTTGAAGTCGACGGGCACGCGGACGCGGCCGGCGGCCTTCTGGCCATTGACGACCGAGGCGTTGAAGCGCCACTTGCGGGCCGCTTCCATCGCCGCGCGATCCAGATCGCGGTTGCGGCTGGACTTTTCCACCGACACGTTGGTCACGTTGCCGTTGGCGTCCACGTCGATGATCAGGATGACCGTGCCTTCGATACCGGCACGCGCGGCGGCGGGCGGATAGCGGGGCGGGTTCATGTTCTTCGACGAGATGTCCACGCTGGCGCCGATGTCCGGCGTCGGCGACGGCGGGGCCGGGGGCGACGGCGGGCTGACGATGTCAGTCGGACGCGGCTCGGCTATATCGACCGGCGGCGCCTCAGGCGGCGGCGGCAGCGGGGTGGTCTTCGGCGGCGCCAGGTTCTTGACCGGCGGCGGCGGGGTGTCCTGCTTCGGCGGCGGCGGCGGCGGCGGCGGGGGAGGCGGCGGGGCGTCGACGATCACCACGGAGGTGCGGCGCTCCTGCTCCTTCTCCGCCGGCGGGGCGACGGCCGGAATCAGCAGTGCAAGCAGGGCCGCTGCGTGCAATGCGATCACGAAGGCAATACCGATGATACGGGGCCAGTTGAGGCTGGTGTCCTCTTCTTCTTCCCGGTACCTGTTGATGACCAGTTGTTCAGCCATGCGCCAATTAACTCAAGGTTGATACGGGCGCCAAGGCGCCTCGTTAGTTCTGGGCCCTGCCGGAGAGCTTTTCACCGGCGGAACCCCCAGCTTATACCAATCCGGCTGCCCGGTGCCATCATCCGTATGGATTTTTGGCCTTCGGTGTCACGGATTCCCGTTACGGGAGCGCGATGATCTTCTTCGCGTCTTCCGGCTTCTTCAGACCCTTGTCCAGCGCGGCTCGGGCGGCCACCTTGGCCTCCGGAATACGCCCTTCCTGCCACAGGACCCGGGCAAGGTTGAGGTAGGTGTCGCCGTTGGTGCCCAGCGGGGCCGCCTTCTGCCAAGCCTCGATGGCCTGCGGGATCTGCTCGGAATAGTAGTAAGCCTGGGCCAGGGCGAGCTGGGTCTGGAAGTCCGGCTTCAGCAACCCCTTCTGCAGGCCCTCGTTGACGACGGAGATAACGTCCTTCTCCTTGCCATCCATGTTGGCGTAGGTGATGAAGAGCTGCTTGTAGTCCTTCTCTTCGGTCATCAGGCCGGAGGCGCGCATCTTCTCGAGCACGGTGGCGGCCTTGGCCTCCTGCTGGGAGTTCAGGTAGATGGTGGCCAGGTTCATCTGGGCGCGCTTGTCGTTCGGCGACTTGGCGGCCAGTGCTTCGGCGACCTTCAGGGCTTCTGCGGTCTGGCCGGATTCCTGGTAGCAGACCATCAGGATCTGGGTCCAGTTGTCGACCTTGTCTTCCGGATTGGTCGAGGTTTCGATCGCCTGCTTCAGCGGCGGGATGCAGTCGGCGTAACGCTCGGCCTGGTAGAGGTACTGGCCCTTGAAGGCGAGATCACCCGGGCGCTTGCTCTTGGACTCGGCGAGATACTTGTCCAGGGTGGCGAAGCCGTTGGTGTAGTCGTCCTTCTGCAGCTGGAGCTGCGCCAGCTGGAGCTGCAGCTGGAAGTGCTGGTTGTTGCCCAGCGCGTTGGAATCGATCGCCTGCTTGAGGTAGCGCTCGGCGCCAGCGTCGTCGTTGTCGTTCATCGCGACCTGGGACGCGATCTGGGCGGCGAGCGCCTTGTCGTATGCGTTGGCCGATTCGTTGGCCAGGATTTCGTCGGCCAGGCCGCGCGCGGTCGCATAGCCCTGTGCCGCCTTGGCATCATCTTCCTGCTCAAGAGCCTTGTTGTAACTCTCGATCAGTTTGTTGAGCTTGGTCTGGACCTTCGGAGAACCCTTGGCGGTCGGCTCTTCACGCGTGGCGTCCGGATAGAGCGCTTCTTCCTTCTTAGTCTCGCCGCGGCGGGCAGCGTCGGCATCGAACGATGCGACACCACCGGCGAACGCGCCGAGCAGCGCGAGGCTGAGCAGGGTGGTCTTGGGGGTCAGGAGCTTCATGTCAAACCTCGTGGGGCCTTGCGGGAGATGCCGTTGCATCCCGCCCGCGTGCGGGGCCGGCAAAACTAACAGAAACCGAGGTGAGGCGGATACCGTTCCGTGTGCTGCTACGCAGCAATACCGGAGCGTGTGTCAGCCGCATTTCGGCGCGTTTCCGGCCTTCCTGGCCGCCTCGTACGTAGGCACGAGGGAGGGCGCGTCGCGCTCCAGTTCCCGGATGCGGTTGGCCGGATCCGGATGGGTCGACAACCACTGCGGCGGCCGGTTGCTGCTGGCCGCCATCATGTTCTTCCACAGATCCACCGCCTGCCGCGGATCGAAGCCCGCCTGCGCCATCAGGCGCTGGCCGACCACGTCCGCCTCGCTTTCCTGAGTACGCGACCCGGGTAGCAGGAACGCGGCCTGGGCCGTCATGCCACCCAACTGGTTGACCGTGCTCGCCGCGCCATCGCCGTAGCGCGCGCCGGCCAATGCGCCCAGGACACCCAGACCGGCTTGCGCGCCCATCTGCCGGGTGATGCGCTCTTCATGGTGGCGCGCGATGACATGGCCGATCTCGTGCCCGAGCACGGCGGCCAACTGGTCCTGGTTCTTGGCCACGGTGAAGATGCCGGTGTTCACGCCCACCTTACCGCCGGGCAGCGCGAACGCATTGGGTTCGTTGTCGGAAAACACCGCGGTTTCCCACGCTACGCTGCGCTGGTCGGCCGGCAGCTGACGCACCAGCGCGTTGACGACGCAGGTGACGTAGCTGTTCTGGCGTGCGTCCTTGCTCAAGGTTTCCTTAGCCTTCGTCTCTGCAAAGGCCTGGGCGCCGAGTTGGTTGAGTTGCTGTTGCGAGACCGCACCGACCATCTGCGTTCGCCCTGTGGGCGACTGGGTCGTCGCACAGGCTGCGAGGCCAAACGCGGTGGCGACGGCCAGGATCCGGAGTTTCATGCGCGCCCCCTGCGGCGGTGAATACGCCTGAAGTCTGGGGAAGCGCGTCTTAAACTTTCGTCAATCACATTAACCCTGCGTGCCGCCGTACACCTGCAGGACAGCGAGCGCTAGCGCATTGTTCAGGATATGCGCCCCGATCGGGGCCCAAAGCGTCCCGGTGGTGCGGTAGACGGCCGCAAAGACGGCCCCCATGCCGGCATAGACCGCGACCAGGAACAGCGTACTGGCGGCCGGCTTGCCATTGAGGCCGGGCATCTCGTGGACCAGGGCGAAGATCACGCTGCTCAGCAGCAGGCCGAGCAACGGCCAGCCCGCCTGCCACAGGCGGCCGAACAGGACGCGGCGGAACAGCAGTTCCTCGTACAGCGGCGCCAGGACGACGGCGAACAGCGCCAGGAACACGGGGTACTGCGCGAAGCCGGCTTCGATCAATTCCAGGTTGCTCGGTGTGAGATCCAGCCCGAGCGCCCGCCCCAAGGCGGTCAGCAGCGTACTGAGCAGGAAGGTGGCCACGCCCGCCAGCAGGACCAGCCACCAAGTCCGGAAACGGCGGGTGGCCGCGCGGGAAACGGATCGCTCGATGGGCGTTGCGCGACGCCGCCAGAAGTACAGCACCAACGCGGCGCCCCCCGTGCTGACCAAGGTCAACACGATCAGGAACAACACAGGCGGGGTGCCGATCTGGGCCTGCATCTGCTGGACGTCGAGCGCGCCGCCACGTTGCGCGAGCTGCACGCCGCGCCAGGCGGACCATGCGAACACGCCCAGCATCATCGTGGTGAACGACAGGGTGATGGCCAGCACGACATCCAGCGCGAACGCCGGCAGCACAGCGCGCAGCGGCGCGCTGCCGCCGGCGTGCACCGGATCGTTCGGGCTCGTCGTCATCCGCGATGCGTCACACGTCGAGGTTCGACACCTTGAGTGCGTTGTCTTCGATGAACTCGCGACGCGGTTCCACCACATCGCCCATCAGCGTGCTGAAGATCTGGTCAGCCGCGACGGCGTCTTCGATTCGCACCTGCAGCAGGCGACGCGTATCCGGATTGACGGTGGTGTCCCACAGCTGCTCCGGATTCATTTCGCCCAGGCCCTTGAAGCGCTGGATGCTGCGGCCCTTCTTGGCTTCTTCCAGCAACCACGCCTGCGCATCGGCGAACGTGGCCACCGGCTGCGCCTTGTTGCCGCGGACGACCTGCGCACCTTCGCGTACCAGCCCGTGCAGCAGCGCGGCCGCTTCGCGCAGCGGGCGCAGTTCGCCGGTCTCGAACGCCGACAACGACAGCACCTGCACGAGCTCCTCGCCCATGTGCCGGCGCGTGGCCAGCAGGGCGGCGGGGCGCTGCTCGGTCGCGGGCTGAAGCGTCAGCGCATAGCGCGCGGTGCCCAGGCTGCCCCGGTTGAGCTTGGCTTCGAGCGCGGCCAACTCATGGCGCTCGTCGATGTTCTGCTGCAGGTGCTCGGCATCGAGCGGCGTGAAGTCGATCAGCGCCTCCAGCAGCACCGGATCGTAGCGGTGCGCATTGCGTGCGATGACGTCGCGCGCCGTGGTGAAGACCAACAGCAGCTTCTCCAGCGCCTCGCCGGAAATCGGCGGTTCGCCGTTCGCGGGGATCAGCGACGCGCCTTCCACCGCGTTGTTCGCGAGGTAGACGTTCAGCGCCGCGTCGTCCTTCAGGTAGAGCTCCTGCTTGCCCTGCTTCAACTTGTACAGCGGCGGCAGGCCGATGTAGACGTGGCCGCGCTCGATCAGTTCCGGCATCTGCCGGTAGAAGAACGTCAGCAGCAACGTGCGGATGTGCGAACCGTCGACGTCGGCGTCGGTCATGATGATGATGCGGTGGTAGCGCAGCTTGTCCGGGTTGTACTCGTCCTTGCCGATGCCGGTACCGAGCGCGGTGATCAGCGTGCCGACTTCGGCGCTGGCGAGCATGCGGTCGAAGCGCGCGCGTTCCACGTTGAGGATCTTGCCGCGTAGCGGCAGCACCGCCTGGTTCTTGCGATTGCGGCCCTGCTTGGCGGAACCGCCTGCCGAGTCGCCCTCGACGATGAAGAGTTCCGACAGCGCCGGATCCTTTTCCTGACAGTCGGCCAGCTTGCCGGGCAGGCCGGCGATATCCAGTGCACCCTTGCGACGGGTCAGGTCGCGCGCCTTGCGGGCGGCTTCGCGGGCGCGGGCGGCATCGACGATCTTGCCGGCGATGGCGCGGGCTTCGTTTGGGTGTTCTTGCAGGAACTCCTCCAAACGTGCACCGAACGTGCTCTCAACGACCGGCCTGACGTCGGAACTGACCAACTTCTCCTTGGTCTGCGACGAGAAACTGGGGTCCGGCACCTTAACCGACAGCACGGCGATCATGCCTTCGCGCATATCATCGCCCGACAGGTTGACCTTCGCCTGTTTGGCGATGCCGTTCTGTTCGATGTAGTTCGTCAGCGTGCGCGTCAGCGCGGCGCGGAAGCCGATCAGGTGCGTACCGCCATCCTTCTGCGGAATGTTGTTGGTGAAGCAGAACATCGTTTCCTGGTAGGCGTCGGTCCACTGCAGGGCGACTTCCACGGTGATGCCGTTCTGCTCGCCACTGACCGCAATCACGTTCGGGTGCAGGGGCGTCTTCAGGTGCGCCAGGTGCTCCACGAAACTGCGGATGCCGCCTTCGTAGTGGAAATCGTCGTGACGGCCATCGCCGCGCTCGTCGACGAGCACGATCTTGACGCCGGAGTTGAGGAAGGAGAGCTCGCGCAGGCGGCGGGCCAGGATGTCGTAGTGGAACTCGACGTTGCCGTGGAAGGCTATCACCGAGGGCCAGAAGCGCAGCGTGGTGCCGCGCTTCGTGGTGCTTTCGATCTGGGTCAACGGACCGAGGGCGGCGCCGTTGCTGTACTCCTGGCGGTAGTGGAACCCGCCCTGGAAGATGTCCAGCTGCAGCTTCTCGGACAGGGCGTTGACCACGCTGACGCCCACGCCGTGCAGGCCGCCGGACACCTTGTAGCTGTTGTCGTCGAACTTGCCGCCCGCATGCAGGACGGTCATGACGACTTCCGCCGCCGACACTTCGCGACCCAACTTGGCGCTCATCTGCGCGTGATTGCCGACCGGAATGCCGCGACCGTTGTCGGACACCGAGACCGAGCCATCCGCATGGATCGTCACCGCCACGTGGTCGGCGTGACCTGCCAAGGCTTCGTCGATCGAGTTGTCGACGACTTCGAACACCATGTGGTGCAGGCCCGTGCCGTCATGCACGTCGCCGATGTACATGCCGGGGCGCTTGCGGACCGCCTCCAGGCCTTCCAGGGCGGTGATGCTATTGGCGTCGTACGTGTTGCCGTTCGGTGCAGAAGAGGTCGTTTCGTCGGTCATTCGCTTCGTGTCGGCTGCATGGCGGGCGTCGCGCCACCGGTCGGTGGGTGCACGGCGCGCGCCAAGGGATCAAGGCGGAATTATAGCACTGGTGGGCACTTAGCCCCGTCTCAGGCGTCGGACTGACGCGTCACGGCCCCTTGTTCCACGTGGAACAGCGCAGGATGTACGCCGCTCTCACTCAGCCCGATTGGGGCTTCGGTGCCGGTGATGAAAACCTGCGCGCCACTCACCAGCAGCCGCTCCAGGATCCGCCGCTGGTGGTGCCGATCCAGCTCCGAGGCCAGGTCGTCGAGTGCGATCACCGGCCACTCGCCGCGCCTGCGGGCGAAATCCTGAGCCTGCGCGAGCAGGCACGACAAGGCGGTCAGCTTCGCCTGGCCGCGCGACAGGGTTTCGCGTTGGGGCAGGGCGGTGTAGTCGATGCGCCAATCGGCGCGATGGGGCCCGACAGTCGTGTAGCCCGCTGCCCGGTCCCGATCCCGGGAGAGCAGCAGGGCATCGGCCAACGACAGTTCATGCCGACGCCAGCCAGGCTGGAATTGCAGGGAGGCCGCGCCCAGGGAGGGCGCCAACTCCTGCACGACGGCGGCCAGGTCGTCCTGGAGGGCGTCGAGATAGCCCTGGCGGTGGCCGGTCAATGGTTCGCCCGCCTCGGCCAGCTCATGGTCCCAGGCATCCAGTTGGGCGCCGCCCGTGCCGGCCTTGAGCAGGCTGTTCCGTTGCTTCAGCGCACGGGCGTACCGTCGCCATAGCGGAAGAAAGCCGCCCTCCCGGCCCTGTTCCACGTGGAACAAGCCCCAATCCATGAAGCGCCGGCGGGGTTCGCCGCCCCCGGTCACCAAGGCGTGGCTGCCCGGTTCGAAGCTGACGACCGCCAGCGCGGCGCATAGGTCTCCCAGCTGTGCCACGTTCTCGCCATCCAGACGACCGGTCCACGACTGGCCGCTATGCCGAAGGCCGGCGCGACGCTGGCGGCCCAGGACGGCTTCCCGCCACTCCACGAAGACTTCGACCGCATCCGATCCCGTCCGGACCAGCCCGTCTCGTACCCGACCGCGGAAGCTCCGCCCGTAGGCCATCAGGTGCAACGCCTCCAGCAGGCTGGTCTTGCCCGCCCCGTTGTCGCCGGTAATCAGGTTGATTCCGGGTTCCGGTGCCATCGAGACCTTGGGAAACCGCCGCAAACCGTTGGCTTCCAGCCGACTCACCTCCACGGGGACGTTCTCCCAAGGAGACCCACAGCGACGGGGTGAGGGAACGCGGTGAGTGGCGGCGAACAGCAGTGGCATGACAGGAATTCTAGCGTGCGACGTCATCAGGCCCTCGGTGGTCCGTGCCGCCCGAAACGACATCGCCCGGCATGGGCCGGGCGATGGGTTGTGTTCCACGTGGAACAGGCGGGTCAGAGACGCAGTGGCATCACGACGTGGCGGGACTTCTCGCTGCTGGCCTCGCGGACCAGGGCCGACGAATTGGCATCACGCAGCTGTAGGACGATGTGCTCATCGCGCAGCGCGGACAGGGCGTCCAGCAGGTAGTTCACGTTGAAGCCGATCGCCAGGCCATCGACCTTGGTGTCGGCCTCGATCTCTTCCTGAGCCTCTTCCTGCTCCGGGTTATGCGCGCTGATCTTCAGCTGGCCCGGCGACACCTCGACCCGCACGCCGCGGTACTTCTCGTTCGAGAGGATCGCGGCACGTTGCAGGGCAGCGCGCAGGACTTCGCGATCCAGGCGAACTTCGCGATCCGCGCCGATCGGAATGACCGCGGCGTAGTCCGGGAAACGGCCATCGATCAGCTTCGAGGTGAACGTGACATCGTCGCGCTTTACCCGGATATGGCTGCGACCCACTTCCAATTCGAGGCTGCGGTCGCCGCCTTCCAGCAGGCGCTGCAGCTCGGTCACGCCCTTGCGGGGCACGATGATCTGGCGCTTGCCGACCGGCGCGCCCTCGAGTTGCGATTCGCACAGCGCCAGGCGGTGCCCGTCGGTCGCCACGCAGCGCAGGGTGCGCTCGCTGAGGTCGAACAACAGACCGTTGAGGTAGTAACGGACGTCCTGCTGCGCCATCGCGAACGACGTGCGCTCGATCAGCTCCTTCAGCGTCGCCTCGGGCACTTCGATCCGCTCGGTGGCTTCGACCTCGTCCACCGACGGGAAATCGTTCGCGGGCAAGGTGGCCAGGGTGAAGCGGCTGCGACCGGCCTGCACGGTGACCTTGTCGCCGGTCTGGCTGACGGTGACCTTGCTGCCATCCGGCAGCGCCCGAATGATGTCGAACAGCTTGCGCGCGGGAATCGTGGTTTCCCCGTCCTGCGCGTCATCGACAGCGCTTCGGGAAATCATCTCCACTTCCAGGTCGGTACCCGTCAGCGACAGCTGACCGTTCTGCACCTGCACCAGGAAATTCGCCAGGACCGGCAGCGTCTGCCGGCGTTCAACCACGTTGACCACTTGGGCCAAGGGCTTGAGGAAAGCTTCGCGCTGCAGACTGAAACGCATGAGTATTGGAGCCCCTTCGCTTTTGATTTTAGGACTAAAAACTTAAAAGCTGGTGGTGATGGTAGGGCCGAAATTGCGGGAAAACCTACCTAACGCCTTGATTCTTATTGCTTTTATGCCGCTCGCAACCCGGTGGACAGGGCCCGGTGTAGCGGTGTGGGAACGTGTGGATAACTTTCGCCCCCGAAATCCTGCACATCTTGTCCACAACCGATCCCACCGATTGTCCACGAAGTTGTGCGTTGCGGCTGCCGCCGGGCTTTCCGACAATGGCCCCACGTTCTCCGCTGGCCCGCGGCGGAGACCCGGAGGGGACTCACTCGCTGAGCTTGCGGATCAGCTTGTCCCAGTCCTCGCGCAGCTTGCCGTCGGCCTCCATGAGGGTGCGGATCTGGCGGCAGGCGTGCAGCACGGTCGTGTGGTCACGGCCGGCGAACGCATCGCCGATCTCCGGCAAGCTGTGTTCGGTCAGTTCCTTGGCCAGGGCCATCGCCACCTGCCGCGGACGCGCCAGTGAACGCGTGCGCCGCTTCGACAACAGGTCCTTGACTTGCAGACCGTAGTAGTCTGCCACGGTCTTCTGGATATTGGGGATGCTGATGGCCTGCTGCTGTGCACGCAGCAGGTCGCGCAGGGTTTCCTGGGCGAACTCGGTGGTGATCGCGCGCCCGGTGAAGTTGGCCCGGGCCGCCAGCGTGTTGAGCGCGCCTTCCAGGTCGCGCACGTTGCTGCGCATCTTCTTGGCCAACAGGAACGCCACGTCGTCGGGAATCTGCGCGCCGCGCTCGTGCGCCTTGGCTAGGACGATCGCCGCGCGGGTCTCGAAGTCAGGCGGGTCGATCGCCACGCTCAGGCCCCAGGCCAGGCGCGACTTCAACCGCGGTTCGAGCCCTTCCACTTCGCGCGGGTAGCGGTCGCAGGTCAGGATGATCTGTTGGCGGCCGTCGAACAGCGCATTGAAGGTGTGGAAGAACTCTTCCTGCGTACGGTCCTTGCCGGCGAAAAACTGGATGTCGTCGATCAGCAGCGCGTCGACCTGTTGGAAGCGGCGCTTGAACTGGTCCATCGACTTTTCGATCAGCGCCTTGGTCATCGCGCTGAAGAACTGCTCGCTGCGCAGGTATAGCACGCGCGCGGCCGGGTTCTGCCGGCGCAGTTCGTTACCGGCGGCGAACATCAGGTGGGTCTTGCCCAGACCGGTGCCGCCGTACAGCAGCAGCGGGTTATGCGCACGGTCGCCCGGCTTCTGCGCGGCCTGCCACGCGGCAGCGCGCCCCAGCTGATTGCTGCGGCCCTCGACGAAGTTGTCGAAGGTGTAGTGGGTGTCGAGATTGCCTTCGAACGGTTCCGTCGTCGTGGCCGCGCGGACGTTGCCCGCGCTGGCCGTCTGGACCGCCGCCGGTTCGGCCGGCTTGTTGCGCGAACCGATTTCCAGGGAGACGTCGTCATGCCCGGCGAAATGGTCGAGCAGTTCGCGGATGCGGCCGAGGTAGCGTTCGCGCACCTGTTCCACGATGAAGGCGTTGGGTGCGTAAAGCACCATCGCATTGCTGCGCTGTTCGGCCTGCAAGGGCTTCAGCCAGGTATGTACGTCCTCGGCCGGCAGTTCGGCTTCCAGGCGTTCGAGGCAACGGGGCCAGGCATCCATCAGGTGGAACAACTCGCGAAAAGGTATTGGAATCGAACACGCGGGACCGCGATGCCTGCGCGGCAGCACGGGGGTGTCGTCGATGGGGTCGGCCAGACTACCACCGGGACCCGGACCCGCCAACGATCCTGTGCATAAGATGTGGATGAAAGGACGAACGGTGCTCCGAGCGCGGTGCGTTCCACCCGCCTGGAGAGAAAGTGTCGAGGGAGTTGACTGTAAGCCGGTGGTTCCTATAGAATTTCCGGTTCTTTCCACCCGAACACGCCCGAGGGCCCCATGGCCACCAAGCGCACTTACCAACCCAGCAACCTGAAGCGCAAGCGCGACCATGGCTTCCGCGCCCGTATGGCCACCGCCGATGGCCGCAAGATCCTGGCCCGTCGTCGTGCCAAGGGCCGCAAGCGCCTGACCGCCTGACGGCGGCTTGGCCGCATCGCGCGGCCAAGGCACCCATGCGTTCCCTGCATCACCAGAAGCCCGCCCGGCCACGAGCGGGCTTCTTGCTGAGATGAGCACCGGCTTCCCGCGTTCGGCGCGGGTACGCGCACGCGCCGACTATGCGCGCGTGTTCGACACAGCGCGACGCACGTCCGATCCTCTGATGAGCCTGCACTGGTTGCCGGGCGACGGCCCCGCGCGCCTGGGCCTGGCGGTGTCGCGCAAGGTCGACACGCGTGCCGTCATGCGCAACCGCATCAAGCGGCAGCTGCGCGAACATTTCCGGCGTCTGCGTGCCCAGCTCCCCGGTGGCGACTATGTCGTGGTCGCGCGCGCACCGGCCGCCAAGGCCGATGGTCTGCAGCTGCGGACCACCTTCGAACGCGTCCTTACGCGTGCCGGTGCATTGCCCGCATCGGCACCGGCCGGCACAATGCCGCCGGGCTTGAATTCGCCGCCGCCGCCACCCACTCCTCCTTCTCCGACCAAACCGGTTCCCGACGCCGGTTGAGACTGCCTGCCTGATGAACCAGACCCGTGTATTCCTGATCTTCGCCTGGCTGATGGTGGCGACCCTGTTGTGGTTCGAATGGAGCCGGGAGAAGGCGGCACCCGCGACGCCGGCGGTCGCAGCACAGACCACGAGCACGACGCCGGGTAGCACGGTACCGACGGCCACCGCCGCGCAGGCGACGCCTGCAGGCACGGTCCCGGCCGCGCCGACCACCGCGCCGGCCGTCGCAGGGGCCACACCCGCGGTGCGCTCCGCGACCCGCGTGACCGTCAGCAACGATGTCCTGCGCCTGGTGCTGGACGGCGGCACCGTGTTGCAGGCCGATCTGCTGCATTACCCCACCAGCAAGACGCCGGGCAGTGGCCCGGTGCGGCTGTTCAGTGACGACCCGCAGCACTACTACGTGGCCGAAAGTGGCTGGGTGAGCAGCGGCTCCAAGGCGCCGGACCATCACGCGTTCGTTCCCGAGAACGGTGCAGGCGACGCCACGCTGGCCCAGGGTAGCGACAGCGTCAGTGTGCCGTTCGTGTGGCAGGGTCCGGATGGCGTGACCATCCGTCGTACCTACACGCTCAAGCGCGCCAGTTATGAAATCGAAGTCAGCGACCAGGTGATCAACACCGGCGCCGGCACCTGGCAGGGCACCGTCTATCGTCAGCTGCTGCGCACGCCGCCGCAGGTCAAGAGCGGCATGACGAATCCCGAGTCCTTCAGCTTCAACGGTGCGACATGGTGGGACGGCAGCTACCAGCGCCGCAAGTTCAGCGAGGACTACCTCGAGGACGGCCGGGTCGACAAGCAGATCAAGGGCGGCTGGATCGCGATCCTGCAGCACCACTTCTTCAGTGCCTGGATTCCGCGTGCTGAGGACAGCGCGACGGTCTCGCTCGACAACCCGGAAAACGGGACGCGTGCGCTGATCCGTGAAATGGGTCCTGGCGTCAACGTCGGCCCTGGCCAGCAGGCCACCACCACGGCGCGCCTGTGGGTGGGCCCGAAGCTGGTCGACAAGATCAAGACCGCGCAGACGCCGGGCCTGGACTATGTGGTCGACTACAGCCGCTTCTCGATCCTGGCCATCCTGGGCCAAGGCCTGTTCTGGATCCTCAGTCACCTGCACAGCCTGTTCGGCAACTGGGGCTGGGCGATCATCGGCCTCGTGGTCCTGGTGAAGCTGGCGCTCTATCCGCTGTCCGCCGCGCAGTACAAGAGCTTCGCCAAGATGCGCAAGTTCCAGCCGCGCATCCAGCAGCTGAAGGAACGCTACGGCGACGACAAGCAGAAGTTCCAGGTCGCCATGATGGAGCTGTACAAGAAGGAGAAGATCAACCCGATGGGCGGCTGCCTGCCGATCCTGGTGCAGATGCCGATCTTCCTGACGCTCTACTACGTGCTCGGCGAATCGGTCGAACTGCGCCAGGCACCGTGGTTCGCTTGGATCCAGGACCTCACCGCGCGCGATCCGTACTTCATCCTGCCCGTGGTGAACATGCTCGTGATGTGGCTGACGCAGAAGCTGACGCCGGCGCCGGGCATGGACCCGATGCAGCAGAAGATGATGCAGTTCATGCCATTGGTGTTCGGCGTGATGATGGCCTTCTTCCCGTCGGGCCTGGTGCTGTACTGGGTGACCAACGGCGCGCTGGGCTTGCTCCAGCAGTGGTGGATGACCAAACGCCACGGCGAATCGGCCACGCCGCCGAAGACCGCCATCGCGAAGTGATCCGCGACGCGATGCCGCTCACGAAGCCCGCCCTCCGGCGGGCTTCGTGTTTCCGCTACGCTAAACAGCCTCGACCGCGCGACTTCCCATGACGGCAACCCAGGACACCATCGTTGCCATCGCCAGCGCACCCGGTGCGGGCGGCGTCGGCATCGTGCGCCTGTCCGGTCTCGAGGCACACCGCATTGCGCAGGCGATCACCAGGCGCGACCTGAAACCGCGCCTGGCCCAACACACCCGATTCTTCGATGAGCAGGGCGTCGCCATCGACGATGGCATCGCGTTATCGTTTCCGGCGCCGGCCAGCTTCACCGGCGAGGATGTCGTCGAACTGCAGGCCCATGGCAGTCCGGTCGTCCTCCAGCAGCTGGTGGCGCGCGCCTGCCTGCTCGGCGCGCGTGCTGCACGACCGGGCGAGTTTTCCGAACGCGCCTTCCTCAACGGCAAACTCGATCTTGCCCAGGCGGAAGCCATCGCCGACTTGATTGCGGCCGCCGATACGCGCGCGGCCCGGGCGGCGCGTCGCTCGCTGGAAGGCACGTTCTCCCATCGTGTGGATGCGATCGGCGCGCAGCTGCTGGCGTTGCGCGTGCATGTCGAAGCGGCGATCGATTTCGCCGATGAGCCGCTGGACACGCTTGGTGGCGAGCAGGTGCGCGCGCGCCTGGCCGCCACTCGGGCTGGATTGGATGCGTTGATCGTCGACGCCGAGCGCGGGCGCAAGCTGCGCGACGGCGTGCATGCGGTGATCGTGGGGCCGCCTAACGCAGGCAAGAGTTCGCTGCTCAACGCGCTGGCGGGTAGCGACCGCGCCATCGTCACCGATGTCGCCGGCACCACCCGCGACACGCTGCGCGAAACGATCCGCCTGGACGGGCTGGAACTGCACCTGGTCGATACTGCGGGCCTGCGCGAAGGCGGCGATGCGATCGAGCGCGAAGGCATGCGCCGTGCGCGTGCCGAACTGCAGCGTGCCGACGTGGCGTTGGCCGTCGTCGACGCGCGCGACCCGGCAGCCGGACGGGCCGCGGTTGCCGACGACATCGCCGGCGTGCCCGCAGTACTGTGGATCCACAACAAGGTCGACTTGCTGTCCGAGGTCCCGGAGGGCGATGCCGAGGTCGTCCACGTGTCCGCCGCGCGCGGCATCGGCCTCGAGGCGCTGCACGTACGCCTGCGCTCGCTCGCCACCGGTCATGCGGTCGAAGGTGCGGAAGGGGAGTTCTCCGCGCGCGCACGCCATGTCGAGGCGCTGCAGCGGGCGGCGCAGCACGCCGGGGATGCCGGCACGCACCTGAGCCACGAGCACCTGGACCTGGCCGCCGAAGAACTTCGCCTGGCGCATGACGCCTTGGGGGAGATCACGGGCCGGATCAGCGCCGACGACCTGCTGGGCCACGTGTTCTCCACGTTCTGCATCGGCAAGTAGGGGCCTGGCTGGGGAGCACGGCAAAAGTGTGACGCACATCAAGTGTGGGCGACGAGGCGCCGACGTACCCTGAGCATCGGGTAGGGGTACCCGAAACAGGCATCGCACCGCTCTCCACTGGGCCTCCGGCCGGGAAGGGTGTCCGGACGCGGGCCCGCACCATTCGATCCACCCCGAGGCCGTGCAGACACGGCGCCGGGGCATCGCCATCATTAGAAACGTTCTTTGGGGGAGTAGAAACGATGTCCTTGATCCGCATGACCGGGCGCCTGCGCTACGCCGCGCCGCTGTTGCTGGTCGTCGCCGTGGCCGCCTGCTCGAAGCAGGACGAAGCCGCAGCACCGGCCGCGACCACCGCCGCCACGCCTGCGGCGACGCCGCCGCCTCCGGCGGTGTCCGCCGAAGTCCAGGCGATGGACGCCGACGCGCTGCGCGAGGCGGCCACCAAGGCGTTGCGCGAAAACCGCATCTACGCGCCGGGTGGCGACAACGCGATGGAGTACTACCTCGCGTTGCGCGACAAGCTGCCGAACGATCCGGGCGTTACCAGTGCGCTCACCGACCTGCTCCCTTACACCGTGATCGCCGCCGAGCAGAGCATCGCCCGCGAGGAGTTCACCGAAGCCCAACGCCTGTCGGCCATCATCGAGAAGGCCGATCCGAAGCAGCCGGCCCTGCCGCGCCTGCAGCAGAGCATCGCGAGCGCTCAGCAGGCCGTTGCCCAGCGCACCGTCACCGACGAAGCCGCCAAGACGAAAGCCGCCGAAGACGCGAAGCTGAAAGAACAGCAGCGGCTGACCCAGCAGGCCGAGCAGCAGCGTGCCACCGAGGCCGCCGCCGCCCAGCAGCTCGCACAGCAACAGGAAGCCGCGCGCGCCGAAACCGCACGCCAGGAGTCCGAGCGCCAAGCCGCCGCCCAGCGCGAAGCCAACGAGCGCCAGGCCGCCGCCGCGCGTGCCGCCGCGCCTGCCGCCGCACCCGCCCAAGCTTTGCGTGCGGTCAGCACGCCGGCGCCGCGCTATCCGCCGGAAGCCCTGCGTTCGGGCACTCAGGGTGAGGTGCTGGTCGAGATCACGGTCGGCACCGACGGCTCCGTGACCAACGCCCGCGTCGTGCGCGCCACGCCGGCGCGCGTGTTCGATCGTGAAGCGCTGAACGCTGTGCGCCGCTGGCGGTTCGAGCCGCTGGACGCGCCCGTCACCACGCGCCGCACGATCGGCTTCAGCCCGGGCAGTTGATCCACTCCTGTTGAACAAAGGAAACGCCGGCTTGAAGCCGGCGTTTTTTTTGAAGACCGGCCACCTTGCAGTGGCCGGTCTCACACTCGCATCGCGCGTGTCATCCCGCGATGGCGAGCTTCTCTTGGTGGTAGCGACGCACGGCCGCGAACCACAGCAACGCGGCCACACCGAAGGCCGCCGCCACGTAGATCAGCCAGGTCTGCGCGCTGATGTACTCGTTGCGGATCACCTTCAGCAGCAGCTGGTTCTGCGCCAGGAACGGCACGGCGAACTGCCAAAGCTGGCTCTTCACTGGATTCGCCATCAGCGCGAAAGTCGGAATCATCGGAAGCAGCATCAACCAGGTCATGTGGCTCTGCGCCTCCTTCATGCTCTTGGCCGACGCCGCCAGGTAAGTGAGCAGCGACGTGCCGATGAACAGCATCGGCAACAGGACCACCAGCATCTTCGCCATTGCGACGAACGAGACATCGAGCTGGCGTGCCACGCCGGTGGAGAATTGCGAACTGAACTTCAAGGACAGCAGTGTCAGCACCACGGTGCACATGCCGATCACGCAGGCCGCGGCGATCTTCCCGCTGACGATGGCACTGCGGGCGGCGGGCGTGGCCAACAGGGGCTCCAGCGACTGGCGCTCGCGTTCGCCGGCGGTGGCGTCCAGGATCAGGTACACGCCGCCAATGAAGGACGTCAGGATCAGCAGGTACGGCAGCATCACCGACAGCAGCATGCCCTGCTTGGCTTCCGGCGTGGCCATGTCCTGGAGGCCGACGTTGACCGGACGTGCCACCGACGCGTCCACGCCGCGTGCCAGTAGTCGTAGCGCCCCGACCTGTTGGCTGTAGGCATTCAACGCCGCCTGCAGGCGCTGGGTCGGGATGTCGGCATCGCGCCGCGTGCTGTCGCGGATGATCTCCACCAGGGCAGGGCGGCCGTTGCGCCAGTCCTCGGCATAGTCCGGGCTGATGCGCAGCGCCGCGTCGATCTCCTGGGACCGGATCGCAGCGTCCAGGTTGGCAGGCGCCGCCTTGACGGTGATGCCGTTGGTGGCGAGGAACTTCACCAGGTTGGGTGCATGTTCTGCGCCGACCATTGGGATCTCAAGCGTTCTGTCCACTTGGGTCCGGACACGGTTCTCAGTGAGATAACCCATGCCGAGGATGAGCGCTGGATACAGCAGCGGCGTGAGCAGCAAGGACAACAGCAGGGTACGGCGGTCACGGCCAAGCTCGCGGAGTTCCTTGCGCATCACGGTGAACACCGTAGACAAAAGACGGGTACGGAACATGTTCATGCCAGCAGGCCCTCCTCCGAACCGATCACTTTGACGAATGCATCCTCCAGGTTGTCCTCGCCCGCCTGCTCGCGCAGCTCGTCGGCCGTGCCGGCGGCGACCACCGTGCCCTTGGCGATGATGACGATGCGGTCGCAGAGCGCCGCCACCTCTTGCATGATGTGGCTGGAGAAGATCACGCAGCGGCCCTCGTCGCGCAGCTGGCGCAGGAAGCCGCGCATCGCCCGCGTGGTCATCACGTCCAGGCCGTTGGTGGGTTCGTCGAGGATGACGTTGCGCGGGTCGTGCACCAGCGCGCGTGCGATCGCGGTCTTGGTGCGCTGGCCCTGGCTGAAGCCTTCGGTCTGGCGGTCGAGGATGTCGCCCATGTCCAGCGCATCGGAAAGCGCCTGCGTGCGTGCGGCGATCTGCGCCGACGACAGGCCGTGCAGCTCGCCGAAGTAGGCGATGTTCTCGCGCGCGGTCAGGCGCTTGTACACGCCGCGCGCGTCGGGCAGTACGCCCAGCGCGCGCCGCACCGCGACCGGATCGCGGGTGGCGTCGATGCCGTCCACCGTCACCTGGCCGCGGTCGGGTGCCATCAGGGTGTAGAGCATGCGCATCGTGGTGGTCTTGCCGGCGCCGTTGGGGCCGAGCAGGCCGGTGATCTGGCCGTCGTGGGCCGTGAAGCTGACGCCGTCCACGGCGGTCACCGTGCCGGTTTTCGTCTTGAAGGTCTTGTGCAGGTCGTTGGCGATGATCATGAGGTCATGTCCATTGAAGGTGGCGGGCGCGCAGGGCGCGGCTCACGGCTCCCAGCCGTTGAAGCTGGTGAAGGGCGGCACGTAGTCGAGGCTGTCCAGGCACTTTGCATCCAGGCCCTTGGCATCGGCGGTCTCGAGGAAGCGGCCGAGCAGCTTCGGCATGCAACCGACGGCGAACGTGCCGTGGCCCTGGCCCTTCAGCACCAGGTGGCGGCCGTTGGACAGCGTGCGCAGTACCTGCTCGCCGTAACGCGGTGGCGTCACCGGGTCCAGTTCGCCCGAGGTCACCAACGTCGGGATATCCGACGTCCATGCGGAGTGGAAGTCCGCCGGCCGCGTGCCGGTCGGCCATGCGCCGCACTGCGCCTTCAGGGTGTCGCCGAGCGCGCTGCCGAGCACGGTGTCGCTATCGGCGGGATCGTTCTTCAGCAGGTCGGCATCCTCGGCACAGATCACCGACAGCTGCATGCCGTGCATGAACTGGTCGCCGACCTGCGTCTCCAGCAACTTCGCCAGCGACATCAGCGAGCCGTAGCGCCCCTGCTGGGCCTCGTTCAACACTAGCGGCAGCAGCGCCGCGCCCTGCGGATAGTAGGAGTACATGCGGGTGATGCCGGCGACCGTCCCGGCGGTCACTTCGCCGGTGACGAGTTCGCCCGTCGAAGGGTCGCGGTACTCGGTCTTCACCGGCGCGGTCGCCAGCCCGGTCATCAGCGCACGCAACTGTCCGCGCAGGTCGTCGCCGAAGCGGCCCTTGCAGGTCGCGTTCGCCTGGCAGCGCTGGAACTGCAGCGCCAGGGCGGCGTCCAGGTTGCGGGCGTGTTCGCTGCCGAGCACGAGCTCGTTCGGCACCACGCCGTCGATGACCACGCTGCGCGTGCTGTCCGGATGGTGCATCGCGTACTGCTGGGCCACGCGGGTGCCGTAGGAACCGCCGACCAAGTTGATCTTCGCCACGCCCAGCGCCTTGCGTACGCTGTCCAGGTCGCGCACCGCGTCGCTGGTCGTGTAGAAGCGCGGGTCGGCCTTCAACGAGGCGGCGCATGCACGGGCGAACGCGACCGCGGACGCTTCGCTCATGTCTTCGGCATCACCATAAGCGTTGCGGCCTTCGTCGTCCTTGCAGGACAGCGGGTTCGACTTCCCCGTACCGCGCTGGTCCACGAGCACGATGTGGCGCGACTTGCGCACCTCGCGGAAAGCGCCGTCGATGGCCGGCCACACCTGCACCGCCGACTGGCCGGGGCCACCGGCGAGGAAGAACACCGGGTCCTCCGTGGCCGCGCCCTCATTGGTGGCGGGCAACCAGGCGATGTTGAGCGCGACCTTGCGACCCTCCGGCTTGGCCGGATCTTCGGCCACCTCATACGTCGTGCATTGCGCTTCGACGTTGGTGGTCAGGTAGGGCGCGGTCAGCGTGCAGGGCGTGAAAGACAGCGCCCCGTAGTGGCGGACGGCCTGCTGGCCGGGTGTCGGGGCCGCGCCGTTGCAGCCGGCGAGCAGTAGGGCGCCCAAGGCCGGCGCGAGTGTTCGACGAAACTGGAATTCCATGTATCTGTCCCGTTGTAGGCTGGTTCCAGCATGCCATGACGGAGCAGAGGGACGGATGTGACCGACGCCCTCCACAAGTTGCTGGAACTGGGTCGAGCGAAGATCCATTGACGACTATGAAGGGGGGCGCAGAGAATCCTTGGGCAATGCCAGGACGGCTTCCGACTGCACTTGGCTGTTCGCCCACACTACCCGGAGACACGATGTTAAAGATCTTGGTGAAGGCCTTGCTACTCGGCTTTGCGGCATTACTGGGCGGTTGTGCGATCGTCCCGGATCCCAACGAATCGTTGGGCGATGTCGCGCTTATCAGGGGCGTCACCGAAGATCAGTCCATGTGGATGGCCGGTTTGACGGCAGTCTTCGTCGGGCACGTCGATTCGATCTACGATGCGAGGACGGGACAACGGCTTGAGGCGCCTACGCTGCGCCGGCAGAGGAATCTTTTCTATGTTCCGCCCGGAACCTATGTCGTCCGCATGGAGTGCAGCGGGGGCGGCTTCGTGGTCAATCTGAATTTCCCCGAGTTCACAGCCAAAGCCGGGTCGGAATACCAGCTACGGTGTTCGGGTAATCTGCGCAACATCACGCCCGAGATCATCGAAGTGCCACACCCGGTACGTTGAGGGCCAAAGACGCTGGCGATATGTGGCGGTGGATGCCAGGAGCGCGGTGCTACTTGCTGCTGACGTACTTCTCGCGGCGGATCTGCGGGATCGGCAGGCCGCTGTCTTTCAAGGCCTCGAAGCAGGCATCCACCATGTTCGGGTTGCCGCACAGGTAGGCGATGTCGCGCGCCGGGTCCGGCGCGAACTCGGGCAGGGCCTGCTGCACATAGCCCTGGCGCACGTCGGAGTGCGGATCGGCGGGCAGTTCGCGGGAGAAGCAGGGCACGAAGCGGAAACCCGGGTGCGCATCGGCGAAGGCGCGGAACTCGTCGCCGTAGAGCAGTTCCGTCGGCGTGCGCGCGCCCTGCAGCAGCACGACCTCGACGCCGCGCTCGGCCATCAGCGTTTGCAGCTGCGGCAGCATCGCGCGGTACGGGGTCACGCCGGTGCCGGTGGCGATCAGCAGGTAGCGTCGGTTCTGGTCGCCCGGCATCAGGCAGAAGCGGCCGAACGGGCCACTCGCGTCTACGTGGCCGCCTTCGGGCAGGCCTTCGAACAAGGCCGTCGCCGCGCCGCCGGGCACATAGCTGACCGCGATCTCCACCGCTTCGCCCGGGCCCATCGCATGGTCGTGGATCGTGGCCAGCGAATAGCTGCGCTTGGTCGCGGTGCCGTCGGCGTAGGTGAAATGGACCTGGATGAACTGGCCGGGGATGAAGTCCAGCGGCTGCCCATCGTCGCGGACGAAGCTGTAGTGGCCCACGCTGGGCGCCAGCATGCGGCGTCCGACGAGCTTCAACGGGAAATGCGCGATCGCCAAGGCGGCTGGAACACTGTGTGGCCCGGGGCGGCCCCGGCGGGACGCCTATAATAAGCGCTCGCCCTCCCACCGCGCCCCTGCGGCGCACCGCAAGGCTCCCATGGCGTCTCCTTCCGCGGCATCGGCCGCTGCTCCCGCGCTGGCCATCACCGACCTGCGCAAGGTCTACGACACCGGCGTACAGGCCCTCAAGGGCGTGTCGCTGCAGGTCGAACCCGGCGATTTCTTCGCCCTGCTGGGCCCCAACGGGGCCGGCAAGTCCACCCTGATCGGCATCGTCAGCTCGCTGGTCAACAAGAGCAGCGGCCAGGTCGGCGTGTTCGGCGTCGATATCGACCGCGATCGCGACGGTGCGATGCGCCTGCTGGGCCTGGTGCCGCAGGAAATCAACTTCAACATGTTCGAGAAGCCGCTCGACATCTGCGTGAACTACGCGGGCTTCTACGGCATCCCGCGCGCCGAGGCGCTGGTGCGGGCCGAAGAGGAACTCAAGCGCGCGCAGCTGTGGGAGAAGGCCAACGTCATGAGCCGCACGCTGTCCGGCGGCATGAAGCGCCGGCTGATGATCGCCCGCGCCATGATGACGCGGCCGAAGCTGCTGATCCTGGACGAACCCACCGCCGGCGTGGACATCGAGATCCGTCGCGGCATGTGGAAGACGCTGAAGGACATCAACGCCGCCGGCACCACCATCATCCTGACCACGCATTACCTGGAAGAAGCCGAGAGCCTCTGCCGGAACCTGGCCATCATCGACCACGGCGTGATCGTGGAGCAGGGCCCGATGCGTGCGCTGCTGGCCAAGCTGGACGTGGAAGGTTTCCTGTTCGACATCGACGGCGAACTGCCGGCCCAGCTGCCGGTGATCGAAGGCACCACCCTGGTCGCCACCGATGCGCACACGCTGGACCTGGACATGCCGCGCGCGATGGACCTCAACCGTGTATTCGCCGCCCTCAATGACGCGGGCATCCGCGTGCGCTCGATGCGCACCAAGAGCAACCGCCTGGAGGAACTGTTCGTGCGCATGACCGGCAATGGCGATGGCGCCAAGGAGAAGGCGGCATGAGCCACCCCAATCTGGTCGCGCTGGGCACCATCGTCCGCCGCGAAGTCGCCCGCATCCTGCGCATCTGGGGCCAGACCCTGGTGCCGCCGGCGATCACGATGACGCTGTACTTCCTGATCTTCGGCGGCCTGATCGGCCGCCAGATCGGCGACATGGGCGGCTATACCTACATGGAGTTCATCGTCCCCGGCCTGGTGATGATGAGCATCATCCAGAACAGCTACGGCAACATCTCGTCCTCGTTCTTCGGCGCCAAGTTCGGTCGCCACGTGGAGGAACTGCTGGTCAGCCCGATGCCGAACTGGGTGATCCTGCTCGGCTACGTGGCCGGGGCCGTGCTGCGCGGCCTGATGGTCGGCGCCATCGTGCTGGTGATCGCGATGTTCTTCACCAAGGTACGCATCCCGCATCCGCTGGTGACCATCACCACCGTGCTGCTGGGCGCGACGATCTTCTCGCTGGCCGGCTTCGTCAACGCGGCCTATGCGAAGAAGTTCGACGACATCGCCATCGTCCCCACCTTCATCCTCACCCCGCTGACCTACCTGGGCGGCGTGTTCTATTCGGTGACGCTGCTGCCGCCGTGGGCCGAGGCGCTGACCCACGCCAATCCGATCTTCTACATGGTCAACGCGTTCCGCTACGGCCTGCTCGGCACCAGCGACGTGCCGCTGTGGATTGCGTATGCGCTGATGCTCGCCTTCGTCGTCGGCCTGGCCACGCTCGGCCTGTGGCTGTTGAAGAAGGGCGTGGGGCTGCGCAGCTGATGCGCTTGCTCGTGCTCGGCGCCGGCGGCACCGGCGGTTACTTCGGCGGCCGCCTCGCGCAGGCTGGCATCGACGTCAGTTTCCTGGTGCGACCCGCGCGCGCGGCCCTGCTGCGCGAGCGCGGCCTGCGCATCCGCAGCCCGCTGGGCGACGCCGATGTGCCGGTGCAGGTGATCACGGCCGATGCGCTGGCCGAGGCCGCGCCGTTCGACCTGGTGCTGTTGAGCTGCAAGGCCTACGACCTGGACAGCGCGATGGGCGCCATCGCACCGGCGGTCGCCGCAGGTGCCCGCGTACTGCCGTTGCTCAATGGCCTGCGTCATTACGATGCGCTGGATGCACGCTTCGGCTTCGCCAACGTGCTGGGCGGGCTGTGCTTCATCAGCGCCACGCTCGGCGCTGACGGCGAGATCCTGCACCTGGGCAAGCCGGCATCGATGACCTTCGGCGAACGTGACGGCCAATCGCCCGACGGACGCCTGCAGGCGCTCGCCGCGGCCTGCGCGCAGGCCGGCATCGACCATCTGCATGCGTCGGACATCGCGCAGGCGCAGTGGGTGAAGTACAGCTTCCTTACCGCGCTCGCCGCCGGCACCTGCCTGATGCGCGCACCGATCGGCACGATCGTGGCCGGCGATGCCGGCCCCGCGTTCATGGCAGCGCTGCATGAGGAATGCCTGGCGGTCGCGGCCGCTTCAGGCCAGCCCGTGCCTGAAGCGGCACAGGCGTCCGCACGCGACACGCTGACCACCGTCGGCTCGCCGATGAAGGCCTCGATGCTGCGCGACCTGGAAGCGGGCCAACGCGTCGAAGCCGCGCACATCGTCGGCGACATGGTCCACCGTGCGACGGCGCATGGCCTCGCCACGCCCCACCTGCAGGCGGCCTGGGTGCACCTGCAGGCCTACGAGGCGCAGCGCGCCGCCTGAGCCGCACTTCACGCCGTGCTGACGGCGCCTGCCTCCATGCTGCGCCACCTCCCCGGTGGCGCCGTCATGAAGCACCTGCAAAAACTTTTCCTCGCCGGCCATCTTGTCATCGTGGCGCTGTTCTTCTGCAGCGCGCTCGCCCTGGTCGTGTTGGCGGGCAGCGAACTGTGGCACGGCGTGCTGCGCGCGGGCACCGATGCCGACCTGCGCATCCGCTTCGACAGCATTCTGGAAGCCATCGGCATGCTGACCATCGGCCTGGTGGCGCTGGAGCTGGCGCAGACCGTGTTCGAAGAGGAAGTGCAGCGCGATGTGAAGGTCAGTGGGCCCACCCGCGTGCGCCGCTACCTGTCGCGCTTCCTGGTCGTCATCGTCATCGCGTTGTCGATCGAGACGCTGGTCGCCACCTTCGAACTGATGCACGAGGATCCGACCAAGCTGCCCTACGTAGCCGCGATCGGCGGCTCGGCGGCGATGCTGCTGTTGGCTTGGGGTGGCTTCGTCCGCCTCAACCGCAGTGCCGAAGAACTGGAACCCGAAGCGATGGCGCAGGCGAAGTCGGAAGACCGCAAGGTCGACTGAGGCCTCAGTCGCACACCGCGCCGTCGCCCTCCGGGCGGCACTGGCTCGGGAAGCCGTGCGCCCGCCAGTAGGCGAGGATGCCGTTGTCGCGCAGGAACGGCTGGAAGGCGGGATCGCGCCGCAAGTAGGCCAGGTCCTTCGTCCACAGCAGCAGGTCCCACGTGGAATAACCGCGTTGGCGGACCCGGTTGAGTTCGTCGATCAGGGGCGCGGCGTTCGCGGACGCGGTAGGTGCCAGCACGCGTGAGAAGTTGCCCATGCCGGTGGCTTTCTCGTACGCGTCGAACGCGGCGATGGCGCGTGGCCACTGGGAAGGATCGATCAGGGCCTCCGATGCGGCGATGTAGCCGGGCGCGAGTTGCTTGGCATACGCATCGGGGTGGTGGGGTCCATCGATGTCGATCTTCGCGATCCGCAGCGCACCCGCGTAGTCCTTGCGCCACACGGCATTGAACCAGCGCGCGTAGGCCGCGTAGGCGGGGAGTGGTTCCAGCAGGCGTTGCGCCTCGTCATGCCGTCCGCGCGTGTCCAGCACGCGTGCCAGCATGAAACCACCGTTGCGGCCCAGCGGATCGCGTGCCTGCAGCTCGCGTGCGCGGGCTTCCGCGCGATCGAGGTAACCGAGCCTGGCCAGCGACAGCGTCATGCCATAGGCCATCTCCGCGTTGCTGGGGTTCACGCGCAACGCGCGTTCCTGCAGCGACAGGCAGCGCTCCCAGTCGTCGGCGATGCAGGCGTTGGCGGCGAGCACGAAGTACGGCTCGGCCAGGGTCGCATCCAGGCGTTGGGCCAGCGTCGCTTCGCGGATGGCCTCCTCGCGCAGCGTGGCGGCCAGTGTCGGTCGCCGTTGCGCGCGGATCTCGAGCGCCAGGGCCAGGCCGGCATGGGCGCGGGCGTCGTCCGGGCGCTCGCTCAGCAGCGCCCGGAATTCCCGTTCGGCACGCTCGGTCGATGCTTCGGGCGGCAGGTCCCGCAGGCTGACCAGCGCGCGGGCGATGTGGTATCGGCGCAGGAATTCGGCATCGCCGCTGCGCGATGGCGCATCGCTCAAGCCCAGGCGCAACGCCAGCGACCCGGCCACGGTCTCGGCGATGTCCCGCTGCAGCAGCAACACCTCCGACGCGTCGCGATCGAAATCCCGCGTCCACAGCGTGCGGCCCCCCTGTGCATCGACCAGACGCAAGCGCACGCGAAGCGACTGGCCCGCCTGCTGCAGATTGCCTTCCAGCGCATGGGTGATGCCGAGCCGCTGCACCAGCGTGGCCGGGTCGGCGGAGGCGTCGGTGGCCAGCCGGGTCGAATCGCGCGCGATTACCCGCAAACCTTCCACCTGCGCCAGGCTGCAGATCAGTTCCTCGCCCAGGCCGTCGGCGATGATCCGCACACTGTCGCCCTCGCCGATCGGTTTCAACGGCATGACGACCAGCGTCGGTGGCACGGCGGCGGCGGTGGTTTTCGATGAAGGCGCTGCCCCGTGTACCGCGTCCATCTTCTTGCCGCTCGACCACCACCACCATCCGCCTGCGCCGAGGGCGATCATGGCGACGAGCAGTCCGGTGTACATGAGTACGGCAGGGGCGGTGCGTGGTGTGCGCGTGGTCGCCGCGGCCTCCGCTACTGCCGCGACGGGTTCGGGGGAGAGCGGGGCCTCCGTCACAGGCAGATCGAAGCGGTAACCCACACCGTGCAGGGTGTGGAGCAACCGCGGATGGTGGGCGTCTTCGCCCAGCGCGTGACGCAGCAGGGTGACGATCCGGTTCAGCACCCCCGGCGTCACGTGCCGGTGGCCCCAGACGGCGTCCAGGATCTCATCGCGGGTGAAGACGCGGCCCGGCTCGCTGGCCAGCAGCGCCAGCACGGCGAACGCCTTCGGCTCCAGCGCCTGCTCTTCGCCCGCACGCCACAGCCGTCGACCGGTGAAGTCGATCGTGGTGTCGCCGAAGCGGCATTCCTGGGCGGGCGAGGACATGCGGCGCATCCCCCGGGGGACCTGTCATTTCTTCAACGCAACGCGCGCGGTGGGTCGGCCTAAGCATTCCCTAAGGTTTCGGGCGGTATTTCCGCGGTCGCCTCAGCGTTTCCTCAAGACCGGTCGTCCCGAGGGGCGGACGCTGGCCGCCGACGCCCGATCCCCGGGCCGAGGAGAACGCCATGAACCTGTACGCCGCCATCATCGCCCTAGTCGTCCTGTCGGCCACCACACCGGCCGTCGCAGGATCGGCCGCCACCGACGATACGACCGTGCCGCGCATCGCCATCGACTGCGCGAACCCGCGCTTGCCGCCGCAGCACGAGGTCGGCGCACTGCTGGGCCAACACAACCTCGGCCAGGTCTACGCCAGTCGTGCGGCGTTGATGGCGGAAGCACGCCGCGCTTGCCGCCGGCAGGAGGCGCGACCGCAACGCGTGGTGTTCGAGCGTGCGCCGCTCCGTCCGTCGGAGACGCGCCGCATGGCCGACAACCGGCGCAGCGACTAACGCATGCAACCCCGAATGCCCGTGCCGGCGGCGCATCCTCCGACGCGGACCGACCGCTGCCCTGCAGGGCGGCCCTTCACCACCCCGACGGGAGTCCACCATGAACCTGATCTCCACCGCGGCCCGGCGCTTGTTCGCCCGCCGGCGCCGTTCCGTCCTGCTGATCGCCGCGCTCGTGCCGGGCCTGGCCCAGGCCGACGCCGTCATCGACTGGAACACCACCGCCTGGCAGACCGCGACCGCCGCGGGCGGGCCCCCGATCCAGACCCGCATCAACACCATTACCCACCTGGCGATCCACGATGCGCTGAATTCGATCGAGCTACGGTACGAGCCCTACGCGGGCACGCATCCGGCCGCACGCGGGGCGTCGCCCGACGCCGCCATCGCGACCGCGGCCTACATGACGCTGTCGATCACCGTGCCCTCGCAGGCCGCCGCGCTGGAGACCACGTACGACACCTACCTGGCAGGACTCACGTGCCCGGCCGCGTTTCCCAGCTGCGTGAGCGATGGCATCGCCGTTGGCGCGGCGGCGGCCGAAGCGATCCTGGCGCTGCGCGCGAACGACGGCGCCGCCACGCCGCATGCACCGTATGCCGCCCCGCTGTTGCCGGGTGTCTACCAGCCCACCGCCCCCAACTTCGCCGCGCCGCAGTTCGGCAACTGGGGCAAGGTGAAGCCGTTCGCGTTGAATCGCGTCACCCAGTTCGCCGCCGGACCGTCGCCGCTGATGAACCTGCGCAGCGGCACCTACCGGCGCGACTTCCAGGAAGTGATGGCCGTCGGCAATGCGGCCGTGCGCGGTGCGCCGGAGAACGTGGATTCGTACGAGAGCCGTGCGGCGCGCTACTGGGCCGGGGGTGGCGCCAACGCCAACGCCATCGCCCAGCGGGTCGTCGCCGGGCGCGGCCTGGACAGGTGGCAGCACGCGCGCCTGTTCGCGCTGATGAACATGGCGCAGGCCGACGCCTCCTTCGGCCTCTTCTACGGCAAGTACCAGTACACCTTCTGGCGTCCGATCACCGCCATCCAGGCCTCGGGACATCCGCAGTGGATGTCGTACCTGGTGTCACCGCCGTACCCGGACTATGCCAGTGGCCTGTCGGGATTGACCGCCAGCGCGATGGAGGTGATGCGCCGCCTGCTGGGCACCGATGCCTTGCCGTACACGTATACGGCGGCCGGCATCGAACGCCATTTCGACACGCTGTCGCAGGCCGAAAACGAAGCGGCGATGTCGCGCGTGTACGCCGGCATCCACTTTCGCACCGCGTGCATGGATGGGCTGAAGCAGGGCACCAAGGTCGGCAACTACGTGGTGCGCCACTACCTGCGGCCACGTCGCCGCTGAAGCGGGACCTACCGGGGCGCCGCTGTCCGGTGGCGCCTCAGCCCGGCGTCGGCAAGCGGAAGAACGCGCGCGCCGTGGCCGTCGTCGCCGCGGCGGTGACGTCGATGTCCTCGCCGCGGTCGCGCGCGAGCTCGGCGAGGATGTGGGCCAGGTACATCGGTTCGTTGCGGCGATGCGAGGGCTGCGGCTTCACCGTGCGCGGCAGCAGGTAGGGCGCGTCGGTCTCGATCATCAGCCGGTTCGCGGGGATGTTCTTCACCAGCTCGCGCAGATGCAGGCCGCGGCGCTCGTCGCAGAGCCAGCCGGTGATGCCGATGTGCCAGTCCTGGTCCAGGCAGTCGAACAGTTCCTTCTTCGTGCCGGTGAAGCAGTGCACCACGGCGGGTCCGAGCCGGCCGTCGAAGTTCTTCATCATCGCCACGAAGTCGTCGTGCGCGTCGCGCTGGTGCAGGAACAGCGGCTTGCCGGTGTCCACCGCGATCTGCAGCTGCCGCTCGAACGCCTTGCGCTGCGCCGG
The DNA here is from genome assembly GCA_047600885.1 of Pseudoxanthomonas sp. Taxonomy (GTDB): domain Bacteria; phylum Pseudomonadota; class Gammaproteobacteria; order Xanthomonadales; family Xanthomonadaceae; genus Pseudoxanthomonas_A. The sequence continues at coordinate 397,503 of JASGKE010000003.1, forward strand.
GCGCGGCGAGAAGTCGCGAAAGTAGTCCAGCCCGCATTCGCCCACGGCCACGACCTCCGGATGCGCGTGCAGCGCGCGCATCTCGGCATCGCACTCGTCGGTGTACTCGGTGGCGTGGTGCGGGTGCACGCCGGCGGTGGCGTACAGCTCGCCCGGATGCGCCTGTGCCAGGCGCAGCGCGGTGGGCGAGTGCTCGCGGCTAGCGCCGGTGACCACCTGCTGCACCACGCCGGCTTCGCGCGCGCGCTGGAGCACCGCGTTGCGGTCGTGGTCGAAGCTTTCGTGGGTGAGGTTGGCGCCGATGTCGATAAGATCCATGCTGGTATTTTAGTCGCTCGGGTCCGGTCGGCGCGAAAGCCGTATCCTGTGCGCCGCATGCCGTCGCCCACGTTCCCGATCACGCCGCTGCTGCCGGACATCCTCCGCAGCCTGTCCGACCATCCGCGCCTGGTGCTGGAGGCCCCGCCGGGCGCCGGCAAGACCACGCAGGTGCCGCTGGCGCTGCTCGATGCGCCCTGGCTGTCGGGCAGGAAGATCGTGATGCTCGAGCCTCGCCGTGTGGCCGCGCGCGCCGCGGCCGGCTTCATGGCGAAGCAGTACGGCGATGCGGTCGGCGAGACGGTCGGCTACCGCATCCGCTTCGAGAACAAGGTCGGGCCGCGCAGCCGGATCGAAGTGGTCACCGAGGGCATCCTGACCCGGATGATCCAGGACGATCCGATGCTGGACGGCGTCGGCGCGATCCTGTTCGACGAATTCCACGAGCGCCACCTGGCCGGCGACCTCGGCCTGGCACTGGCGCTGGACATCCAGGCGCAGCTGCGCGAAGACCTGCGCCTGGTCGTCATGTCCGCCACGCTCGACGGTGACCGGCTGGCGCGCTTCCTCGATGCACCACGCCTGAGCAGCGAAGGCCGAAGCCATCCGGTCCAGGTCGTGCATTTCCCGGCGCGCCGCGACGAGGCCACCGACGTGCAGGCGCGCCGTGCGATCGAACATGCCGTGCAGGCGCATCCCGGCGACGTGCTGGTGTTCCTGCCCGGCCAACGCGAGATCATGCGTGTCGACGCGATGCTGGCAGGCGCGCTGCCGCCGGACATCGCCGTGCTCGCCCTGCACGGCGAGCTGCCGGTGGAGAAGCAGTCCGAAGCGCTGCAGCCCGATCCGCAAGGCCGCCGCCGGGTGGTGCTGGCGACCAACGTGGCCGAATCGTCGGTGACGCTGCCCGGCGTGCGCGTGGTGGTCGACAGCGGTCTGGCGCGCGAACCCTCGTACGATCCGAACAGCGGCTTCTCGCGGCTGGAAGTGACCCACATCTCGCAGGCGTCTGCCGACCAGCGCGCCGGGCGCGCGGGCCGCGTCGCTGATGGCTGGGCGTATCGCTTGTGGCCCCAGTCGCAGCGGCTGGATCCGCAGCGGCGCCCGGAGATCGCGCTGGTCGAACTCGGCGCGCTGGCGTTGGAGTTGGCCGCGTGGGGCAGCGACGATCTGCGCTTCGTCGATGCGCCGCCGCCGGGCGCGATGCATGCCGCACGCGACCTGCTGCGCCGGTTGGGCGCGCTCGCCGCATCGCATGCGATCACCCCGCTGGGCAAGCGTATGCTCGCGCTCGGCACGCATCCGCGGCTGGCGGCGATGCTGCTGTCGGCGGGCGAGGGCGCAGACCGCGCGCTGGCTTGCGATCTCGCGGCGCTGGTGGAAGCGCGGGATCCGCTGCGCATGGGCGGCGATGCGATGGCCGCGCGCTGGCGGGCGCTGGCCGCGTTCCGCAGCGGACGCGCGCCACAGGAGGCGAACCGCTCCGGCCTGGCCGCCATCGAGGCCGCCGCCAAGCAGTGGCGTCGCCGCGTTCGCGAGGCGTCATCGCCACCGTCCTCGGTGGAAGCGCATCGCCTAGGCGACGTGCTGATGCATGCTTTCCCCGACCGCATCGGCTTCCAGCATCCGCAGGATGCGCGGCGCTACCTACTGGCGAACGGGCGCAGCGCGCGCCTGTTCGACGACAGCGCCCTGGTCGGCGAACCCTGGATCGTGGTCAGTGAGTTGCGCCACGAAGCGCGCGACGCGCTGGTGCAGCGCGCCGCGCCGCTGGACGAACAGCGCCTGCGCCGCGACTTCGCCGACCGCTTCGTCACCGAAGACACCGTGCGCTGGGATGCGGCCCGCCGCGCATTGTCGGCGCAGCGCGAATCGCGCTTCGACCAGATCGTCTTCGATGCGCGCCCGGCCGGCCGCGTCGATCCCGCCCTCGCCGCCGCCGCGTTGACCGATGCGGTGCGCGACCTCGGCCTGGCGGCGTTGCCGTGGCCGGAGTCCTTGCAGCAATGGCGCGAACGCGTGCGCTGCCTGCGCGATTGGATGCCAGACCTCGGCCTGCCGGACCTATCCGACGACGCCCTGATGGCCACGCTCGACGACTGGCTCAAGCCCGCCTTCGCCGGCAAGACGCGGCTGGATGCGCTGGGCGAGGACGACCTGGCGAACGCGCTGAAGTCGGGCCTGGACTGGGCGTTGCGCCAGCGTATCGATCAGCTCGCGCCCACCCGCATCACCGTGCCCTCGGGCATGGAGCGCCGCATCGAGTACGCGCACGGCCATCCCCCGGTGCTGGCGGTGAAGCTGCAGGAACTGTTCGGCTTGGCCGACACGCCGCGCGTGGCCGACGGCCGCGTGCCGGTGCTGTTGCACCTGCTGTCACCGGGCGGCAAGCCGCTGCAGGTGACCTCCGACCTGCGCAACTTCTGGAACTCGACCTATGCCGAGGTGAAGAAGGAGATGAAGGGGCGGTATCCGAAGCATCCGTGGCCCGACGATCCCTGGAGCGCCCAGGCAACGCATCGGGCGAAGCCCCGCGGGACGTGACGCGTCGTTATCGCCTGCCGCGGCGGCGGCGCACCCATCGCGTTGGCGGTAGGTTCCACTCGGCGCGGCCGGACGATCCCTGGAGCGCCCAGGCAACGCATCGGGCGAAGCCCCGAGGTACGTGATGGGTGTTCAGCCCTCGGCCAGCGCCGGGCAAGGGAACTAACATCCCGTAAACATCCCCGCCCCGACACTGGTGGCCTACCCACCCCACAGGGAAGGCCCCCATGAGCAAGCTGACCACCATCACCGACCGCGCGCTGGAACTGGCCAGCCAGGCAGGCAGCAGCATCAAGCACGCCGTGCCTAGCGCGGACAAGTTGCTGCAGACCGGTGCCGCGCTCGGCGTCGCCAAGACCGGCGGCAAGCTGGCGGTGAATTTCGTCAAGCGCAATCCGGCGGTCGCGGTGGCGGCGGGCATCGGCGTGGGCCTGCTGGCGCTGGTGGCCTACCGCAAGCGCAAGCGCGACCAGGCCACCGCGCCGATCGAAGGCAAGTCGCGCCGCGTGGAAGCGCGCAAGGTCAACGGTTCGGGCGCGTCAGCGCGCAAGACCGGCGCGCCGCGCCGTTCGCGCAGCACCGCGTCGCGCTCCGCCGAAACCTGATCGGCTGACGCTCTAGAGCGCCCGCCACGCGCCGGGCGCAAGGCCCTCGAGCCGCACGTCGCCCATCGCGGCGCGCACGAGGCGCAGCGTCGGCAGGCCGACTGCCGCGGTCATGCGCCGCACCTGCCGGTTGCGGCCTTCGGTGATCGTGATCGCAAGCCACGCATCTGGCACCGTCTTGCGAAAGCGCACCGGCGGGTCGCGTTCCCACAGCATCGGGGCGGGATCCAGCCGCGCGACCTGCGCCGGCCGGGTCGGCCCATCGTTCAACACCACACCGTTGCGCAGCGCATCGAGCTGCGCGTCCGTCGGCGTGCCTTCCACCTGCACCCAGTACGTTTTCGGCTGTTTGTGGCGCGGATCGGTCAACCGGTTCGCCAAGGCGCCGTCATCGGTGAGCAGCAGCAGGCCTTCGCTGTCGTAATCGAGCCGGCCCGCGGCGTACACGCGCGGGGGCAAGCCGAACGCCGCCAGCGTCCGCCGCGGCGGATCGCTGCGGTCGGTGAACTGGCAGAGCACGTTGAACGGCTTGTTGAACGCGATGAGCATCGGTGGAGACGACAACGCCGCCGCGACCGCATGGGCCGCGACGGCGCGCGATCCGGATTACTTGGCGGCGGGTTTGACGAAGCGCAGCGTCATCCGGTCGCTTTCGCCGATCGCCTGGTACTTCGCGCGGTCCGCTTCCGGATGGTCGTTGGTGGGCGGCAGCGTCCACACGCCGTTCGGATGGTCCTTGGTGTCCTTCGGGTTGGCGTTGACTTCGCTCTTGCCCGCCAGCTGGAAGCCGGCGGCGGTTGCCAGCGCGATCACCTGCGCTTCGCCCACATAGCCGGTGCCATCGTCGGCCGGCACATCGGCCTTCGCGCGATGCTCCACCACGCCGAGCACGCCGCCGGGCTTCAGCACCTCGTAGAAGCCCTTGAACATGCCTTCGGCCTGGCCGGCCTTGCGCCAGTTGTGCACGTTGCGGAACGTCAGCACCACGTCGGCCGAACCCGCGGCACCGAACACCGGCGCAGCCGGGTCGTACTTCACGGTCGCGGCCTTGTCGAACTGCGCCGGTCCGTCGGTGAACTTCTTCTGCAGGTTGTCCACGCCGCGCTGGTAGTAGTTGCGGCTCTTCTCGGCCACGGCGGCGGGATCGACGACAGCGGCCACGTACTTGCCCTTCGCCTTCAGGTACGGTGCCAGCACTTCGGAATACCAGCCGCCGCCGGGCGTGATTTCCACGACGGTCTGCGACGGCGTGACACCGAAGAACGACAGGGTTTCCTTCGGATGGCGGTACGCATCGCGCGCTTCGTTCTTCGGATCGCGCCAGTCGCCTTTCAGTGCGGCATCCAGTGCGGCGACATCGGCGGCGGGCAGCGCCTTCGCTGCAGCGTCGGTCTTCGCCGGCGACGCAGCGAACACGGCGGGCGATGCGGTGAGTGCGGCCACGAGTGCCAGGGACAGCGGAATACGGGTCGTCATGCGTTAGCCCTCCAGAAAGGTGCGCGGAGCCTAGCACGCGCCATGTTCAGGCGGCATGGCGGTCGTCGCAGCACGGGCACGCTTCACCGCACGCCCCATCGTCGTCGTTAGACTGGGGCGCATCACCCACGGAGTCATCGCCATGACGCGCCAAGACGCCACGCAGAACACCCGCATCGTGCTGGCATCGCGGCCGCGCGGCGAACCGACTGCCGACGATTTCCGCCTCGAGCAGGTGCCGTTGCCCAAACCCGCGGACGGGCAGGTATTGCTGCGCAATCGCTACCTCTCGCTGGACCCGTACATGCGCGGCCGGATGAACGCGGGCCGCTCATACGCCAAGCCGGTGGAGATCGGCGAGGTGATGGATGGCGGCACGGTGTCGGAAGTGATCGAGTCGCGCCATCCCGCACTGCAGGCGGGCGACCTCGTGCTCGCGCATGGCGGCTGGCAGACGCATGCCATCGCCGACGGCAGGGCGCTGAAGCGCAAGCTCGACGCGAGCATCGCACCGCTGACGACGGCGCTGGGCGTGTACGGCATGCCGGGCTTCACTGCCTACGTCGGCCTGCACGAGATCGGCAAGCCGAAAGCCGGCGAGACGGTGGTGGTGGCCGCCGCCAGCGGGCCGGTCGGTGCGACCGTCGGCCAGATCGCGAAGCTGCAGGGCGCCCGCGCGGTCGGCATTGCCGGGGGCGATGCCAAGTGCGCCTATCTGCTCGATGAACTCGGCTTCGACGTCGCGCTGGATCATCGCGCACCGGATTTCGCCGACCAGCTGCGAGTCGCCTGTCCGGACGGCATCGACGTGTACTTCGAGAACGTCGGTGGCGCAGTCTTCGATGCGGTGCTGCCATTGCTCAACGATTTCGCGCGCATCCCGGTCTGCGGCCTGGTAGCGCACTACAACGACACCGCGTTGCCCGCTGGACCCGATCGCATGGCGCTGCTGATGAGCCAGATCCTGTCCCGGCACCTGACGGTGCGCGGCTTCATCCAGTACGACTTCATCGCGCTGTATCCGCAGTTCCTGCGCGAGATGGGCGCCTGGCTCGCGGACGGGAAGATCCGCTATCTCGAAGATCACGTCGAGGGACTGGAGAACGCCCCACGCGCACTGATCGGCCTGCTGCGCGGGGAGAACTTCGGCAAGGTGGTGGTGGCGCTCTGAGCCGCTCGCCTGTCTACGTCGCCGAAGGCACGGGCAGGCTGACGTTCATCAGCGTGGGATCGTCGGGGTCCAGCTTCACCGCGAAGCCGAGGCTTTCGCACATCGCGAGCATCGTGCGGTTCTCGCGCAGCACCTGGCCTTCGATGACCTTCAGGCCCTGCCATTGCGCGTATTCGATCATGATCTGCATCAGCTTCCAGCCGATGCCGTGGCCCTTCAGGTCCGAACGCACGAGGATGCCGTACTCGCCCTTCTCGTAGTTGGCGTCCGCGTGCAGGCGCACCGCGCCGAGCATCTCGTGCGTGCCGGGGTGCACGGCGACCAGTGCGATCGAGCGCGCGTAGTCGAGCTGGGTCAGGCGCGCGATGAACTCGTGGCTGAAGTGGCGCACCGACTGGAAGAAACGCAGGCGCAGGTCTTCGTCGGTGATGTGGGTGAAGAATTCGCGGAACATCGCGTCGTCTTCCGGCCGCACCGGGCGAACCAGCGCAGGCTGGCCGTCCGCGAGTTCGATGGTCCGTTCCCATTCCGTCGGATACGGGAAGATCGCGAAACGCGGATGGCCGCGACCCTTGTGCAGCGCGCGCCCGCGCGCCACGGCGATGCGCGCGTCCACCGCGACCACGCCGTCGCGGTCGGCGAGCAGCGGGTTGATGTCGAGCTGCTGGATCTCCGGAATGTCCGCGGCGAGCTGCGCCAGCTTCACCAGCACCAGCGCGACCGCGCGCTCGTCGGCGGCCGGCACGTCGCGGTAGGCCTTCAGCACGCGCGACACCCGCGTGCGCGCGATCAGTTCGTGGGCCAGGCGCAGGTCCAGCGGCGGCAGGGCGACGGCCTGGTCGTTGATCACCTCGACCGCGGTCCCGCCGCGACCGAAGGCGATGATCGGGCCGAACACCGGATCGTCGGCGATGCCGGCGATCAGCTCGCGCGCCTTCGGCCGCAAGATCGTCGGCTGCACCAGCACGCCTTCGATGCGCGCCTCGGGACGGCGTTCGCGCGCGCGTTGCAGGATGCCCGCGGCGGCTTCGCGCACGGCGTGCGCGTTCGGCAGGTTGAGCCGCACCCCGTCCACGTCGGACTTGTGGGGAATGTCGGGCGACAGGATTTTCACCGCCACCGTCCTGCCTTCGGCCAGCAGCGGCGCGGCGATCCGGGCGGCGTCCTCGGCGTCGGTCGCGCGCCACAGCGGCGCCATCGGGATGCCGTAGGCGGCGAGCAGCTGCGTGGTGGCGAGCGGATCCAGCCAGGCCTGACCGGCATCCAGTGCGGTCTCGACCAGCGCGCGCGCCATCGCCACGTCCGGACTGAAATCTTCCGGCAGGCTCGGCGGCGTCTCCATTAGGGCCGCCTGCACTTCGCGATGGCGGACCAGGTGCATGAAGCCGGCGACCGCGTCCGATTCGTTCGGGTAGCGCGGCACGTGCGCGGCATCGAGCACGGCTTCGGCCTGCGGATCGTTGCCCAGCCACACGGTGAAGACCGGTTTGCGCGACGAAGCCGCCGCACCGGTGCCGAGCACGCCGACCACGGCATCGGCGGCCTCCGCGGAGGACGACAACACGGTGGGCACGTTGACGGCCAGCAGCGCATCGTTCTCCGGGTCCGCCAGCAGCGCCTCGATCGTCGCGGCATAACGCTCGGCGTCGATGTCGGTCAGCAGGTCCACCGGATTGGTGCGCGACCAGCCCACCGGCAGGATGCGGTCCAACGCGTCGCGCGTGGCGTCGGACAGCGTCGCCAGCGTGCCGCCCTGTTCATGCAGGTGGTCCACCGAGAGCGCGCCGACGCCGCCACCGTTGGTGAGGATCGCCAATCGGCGGCCGTGGAAGGGGCGCACCTGCCCCAGCGTGCGCGCGGCGGCGAACAACTCATGCAGCGAGCGCACGCGCAGCAGGCCGGCGCGACGGAACGCGGCGCCGTACACCGCGTTGGACTTGGCGAGGTTCTGCGTATGCGTGCTGCCGGCCGGCGTGGGCCGCGCCGTCACGCCATGGCCCGACTTCACCACCACCACCGGCTTGGTGCGGGCGGCGGCGCGCGCGGCGGACATGAACTTGCGCGCATCGCGGATCGCTTCCACGTACAGCAGGATCGCGCGGGTGCGGTGGTCGGTGGCGAAGTAGTCCAGCAGGTCGGCGAAGTCGACGTCGAGCGCATCGCCCAGCGAGACGACGGCGGAGAAGCCGACAGGTTGGCTCATGCTCCATTCCACCAGACCGCCGGAAATCGCACCGGACTGGGAAATCAGCGCCAGGTCGCCGGCTTTCGGGAAACGGCTGGCGAGGCTGGCGTTGAGACGCGCGTGTGGCGCGATCACGCCCAGGCAGTTCGGACCCAGCACGCGCAACCCCTTCTCGCGCGTCAACGCCTCCAGTTGTGCAGCGGGCGAGCCGGGGCCGCTGCCCATCGCCGCGGTGAGCACGACCACGGCGGCGGCGCCCTTCTCGGCTGCTTCCGCGGCGAGTTGCGGCACCGTCGCCGCCGGCGTGGCGATCACCACCAGGTCCGGTGTCCATGGCAGGTCGCGCAGGTGCCGCACGGTCGTCACGCCATCCATCGGCGAGGGGTGTTTGTTGACCAGGCCGATGGGGCCGCTGAAGCCCGCGCCCAGCAGGTTCTCCACCACCGCGCGGCCGACCGAACGCGGACGCGACTGGCTGCCGACCACCGCGACGGCGCGTGGGCGGAAGATCGAGTCGAGGCGGTAAGTGCTCATGGTGGGGCGACGGTCTCCTCGTGGCGGCTAGGGTAGCGCGATGCCGGTTGCCGCCGCATGCGTGGCGTCATGCCAGCTTGAGCGCATCCGGGTAAGGCGGAGTATCCGGATAGTCGCCATCGGCGAGGTGCGACTGAAGGTCGCGCCACCAATCTGCGCGGAACAGCTCGCCATGCGCGGCCTTCAGCGCCCGGGCCTGCGCGTCGGGCAGGCCGAGGAACTGCGGGAAGCGTTCCGGGAACACATCGCCGGCATCCACGTGGAACCACGGCGCATCGGCCATCTGCTCTTCGTAGGTCGTGGCCTGCGGCCAATCGCGGAAGCGGCAGTCGGTGACCAGGCGCAGTTCGTCGTAGTCGTAGAAGACCACGCGCCCGTGCCGCGAGACACCGAAGTTCTTCAGCAGCATGTCGCCCGGGAAGATGTTGTTGCGCGCCATGTCGCGAATGGCCTGCCCGTAGTCGAGCGCGGCAGCGCGTGCGGCCTCGGGCTTCTGTTCACGCAGGTACAGGTTGAGCGGTCGCAACCGGCGCTGCACGTAGCACAGCGCGATGACGAGGTCGTCGCCGTCTTCGCTGATGCTCTGCCCGCAGCGCTCGCGCAGTTCCTGCAACAGTGAGGGCGCAAAGCGTGAGCGCGGAAAACGCAGGAAGCGGAATGCCTGGGTATCCAGCAGCCGGCCGACGCGGTCCAGGTGGAAGACCAGGTCGTACTTGTCCTCCACGTCCTGCCGGCTCATCGCCTTGGGATAGGCGAAGCGGTCGCGGATCACCTTGAACACCAACGGGTAGCTGGGCAGGGTGAAAACCGCCATCACCATGCCCGGCGTGCCTTCCGCATGCACGAGCTGTTCGTCGGGGTGCGCAGCGAAGTGGTGGAAGAACGTGCGGTAGCGCTCGGTCTTGCCCTGCTTGGCGCGGCCGAGCACGGTGTAGATCTCGTCGATCGGCTTGCCCGGCAGCAGCGAGCGCAGGAACACCACCGCATCGCCGACTGTCGCCAGGTCGGCGTGGAAGTAGCTGCGCGAGGTGCCGAACAGGTGCGCCACGTCGGCCCGGTGGGTGAGCACGGCTTCCGCCTTCAACCGACCGTTGTCGTTGACCAGCGCGATCACGCACGGCGAGAAGCGGTGTTCGCCGAACACGCGGCCGACCAGGTAGGCACGCCGCTCGCGGTAGAACACGGTGTCCAGCAATTCGATGCCGCGCACCGGATGTGCGCCCCAATGTGCGAGGTCGTCCTGCAGCCGCACCGCGATGGCGGCGGCGCAGCGGGTGCGGTGTGCGTAGGGCACCTCGAAGCCGTAGTCGGCCAGCACCCGCGCGAAGGTGTCGGTCGGCCGCTGCTCCGACACCGCATAACTGTGGCGCGCCACCGGATGGGTGATCGCGTCGGTGGGCTCGACGTCGAGCGCGACGAACTCCAGCGCCGGGTCCACGCCGCGGATGCGGAAGAAGCGCCGGCTGAGGGTGTTGTAGAAGGTCTTGTAGAGCTCGCGGTCGATCTGCCCGGCGATCAGCGCCTCGAAGGCCGTGCGCGCGGCGATCCACCGCGTGCGGTCGTGGGCTTGGCCCAGCAGCGCCGACTGCAGGCGCAGCGCGCACTCGGCGATGCACTGGTCGTAGAGTTCGATGCGCTCGACGGCATCGGCGCGCGCCGCCACCCAGTCCTGCGTCTCGAAGCGGACCTTCGCCCGTCGCGTGACCTCGGCGAAACGCGCGTGGTAGTCCGCGAAGGCGTCGTGGATGAGGCGGGCGATGGCGTCGGCAGGAACCATGCCCGCGATGTTAGCCGGCCCGCGCTGGAGTCATCGCTCCACCGCGACGCCGGCCTGCTCCAGCAGCCAGCTGCGCACCTTGCGGAAACCCGGATGGCCGAGGCTGCGTTCGGGATACACCAGGTAGTGCGCGAAGTCGGCCTGCAGGCGCTTCTTCGTCAGCGTCACCAGCCGGCCGGCCTTCACCAGTGGCTCGGCGAGGGTCCATCGCGCCAACGCCACGCCAACGCCTTGCGCCGCTGCCTGGTGCAGGGTTTCGGTGTCGTCGAACTGGGCCACGTAGCGCGCCGGCGGCTGCCCACCGAAATGTTCGAACCAGTCTTTCCAGCGGTTGGCCGGATCGCCCAGCAGCGGCAGTTCCGACATCCGGTCGGGCGTAGGCCGGCCGTGCTGCTTCAGCAACGCGGGACTGGCGACCGGGGTGATCCATTCGTGGAAGAGGAACTCCGCGTGCACGTTCGGCCAGCGCCCACCGCCGAGCCGCAGCGCCAGGTCCACCGGCTCGCGTTCGAAATCCACCACGTGCGTGCTCGACTGCAGGTTGAGTCCCAGCTCCGGATGCTGCGCCAGGAAGGCGGGCAGGCGCGGTACCAGCCAGGCCGTGGCCATCGACGGGATCAGGCTGAGCGTGACCGTGTGGTCGTTGCGTAACGTCGCGCGCCGCAGGGCGTGATCGATGGTGTCCAGCGGGCCGGAGATCGCATCGAACAGGCGCTGGCCATCGGGGGTCAGTTCCACCCCGCGTGGTCCGCGCGCCAGCAGCTTGTGGCCCAGGCGCTGTTCGAGCAGGCGCATGCGGTGGCTCAGCGCGCTGACGGTGAGATGCATCGCCTCCGCGGCGCGGGTCAGGTTGCGCAGCCGCGCCGCCGTGACGAAGGCGTCCACCTGGTCCAACGGCAGTCGGCTCATCTTGAATCCACCTCAAGGCAGGGTTGCGTAGCTTTCGCTTTTTCGGCGCCGATCATGCGCCTACCTTGGGAGTCCTTCAAGCCGGACGCCGGCGCCACGGAGCAGTCCCATGCAAACCGAAACCAAGAAGCAGTGGTGGCAGCAGCTGGGTGGAATGAGCCAGGGCATGCTGTTCCTGCAGGGCCATATCGCCCATGCCGAGACCGTCTCGCCGGAACACCGGCGCGAGCACCACGTCCACGATGCCGCGGGCCAGGACCGCCATCGGCAGGCGGTGCAGCGCCTCGGTGCACGCCGCCTGCGCGCGATGACCTCGTTGGCGCTGTTCCGCTGAGGCCGCCTGTCCCCGGAAACACGACGCCCGGCACCAGGCCGGGCGTCGCGAAGCAGCGGCGTTGACGAACTGGCTTACAACGCAGCCAACGCGTCGTTGAACGTCTTGCTGGGACGCATGGCGGCGGCGGTCTTGGCGATGTCGGGGTGGTAGTAACCGCCGATGTCCAGCGCCTTGCCCTGCGCGCCGTTCAACTCGCCGATGATCGTGGCTTCGTTGTCGGCCAGGGTCTTGGCCAGCGGCGCGAACGTCGCCTTCAGCTCGGCGTTCTCGTCCTGAGCGGCCAGCGCCTGCGCCCAGTACAGAGCCAGGTAGAAGTGGCTGCCGCGGTTATCGAGCTCGCCGACCTTGCGCGCGGGCGAGCGGTTCTCGTCGAGGATGCGGCCGTTGGCCACGTCCAGCGCGTTGGCCAGCACCTTCGCCGGGGTGTTGAGGTAGCGCTGGCCCAGGTGCTCCAGCGACGCTGCCAGCGCGAGGAACTCGCCCAGCGAATCCCAGCGCAGGTAGTCCTCTTCCAGGAACTGCTGCACGTGCTTCGGCGCGGAGCCGCCGGCGCCGGTCTCGAACAGGCCGCCACCGGCCATCAGCGGCACGATCGACAGCATCTTCGCGCTGGTGCCGAGTTCCATGATCGGGAACAGGTCGGTCAGGTAGTCGCGCAGCACGTTGCCGGTCACCGAGATGGTGTCCTCGCCCTTGCGGGTGCGCTCCAGCGAGACTTTCATTGCCTCGACCGGCGGCAGGATGCGGATGTCCAGCGCGTCGATCGTGTAGTCCTTCAGGTACTGCTCGACCTTGGCGATCACCTGCGCGTCGTGCGCGCGGGCCTTGTCCAGCCAGAAGATCGCCGGCGTCTTGCTCAGGCGCGCACGGCCCACGGCCAGCTTCACCCAGTCCTGGATCGGCGCATCCTTGGTCTGGCACATGCGCCAGATGTCGCCGGCTTCCACCTTGCTCTCGAACACGACCTTGCCGGCGTCGTCGCTGACGCGCACGGTGCCATCGCTCGGGATCTGGAAGGTCTTGTCGTGGCTGCCGTATTCCTCGGCCTTCTGCGCCATCAGGCCGACGTTGGGCACGCTGCCCATCGTGGCGGGATCGAATGCACCGTTCTTGCGGCAGTCGTCGAGCACCGTCTGGTAGATGCCGGCGTAGCAGCGGTCAGGGATCACCGCCTTGGTGTCCTGCAGCTTGCCTTCGGCGTTCCACATCTTGCCGGAGTCACGGATCATCGCCGGCATCGACGCGTCGACGATCACATCGCTGGGCACGTGCAGGTTGGTGATGCCCTTGTCGGAATTCACCATCGCCACCGCGGCACCGTCGGCGTAGATCGGCCTGCAGGTCGGCCTTGATCGCCTCCTGCTGCTCGGTCGGCAGCGTGCCCAGGCGCGCGTACAGGTCGCCGATGCCGTTGTTGGCGTCGAAGCCGATCTGATCGAGCACCGCGGCGTGCTTCGCCAGCGCGGCCTTGTAGAACTCGTTGACGACCACGCCGAACATGATCGGGTCGGAGACCTTCATCATCGTGGCCTTCAGGTGCAGCGAGAACAGCACGCCCTGCGTCTTCGCATCGGCGATCTGCTCGGCGACGAACGCCGCCAGCGCCTTGCGGCTCATCGACGCGGCGTCGACGATCTCGCCGGCCTTCACCTTCACCTTGTCCTTCAGCACGGTGACCGTGCCGTCGGCGGCGACCAGCTCGATCTTCAGCGCGCCGTTGGCGGCCAGCGTGGCGGATTGCTCGCTGCCGAAGAAATCACCGGCGGCCATGTGCGCCACGTGCGACTTCGAGTCCGCGCTCCACGCGCCCATGCGGTGCGGGTGCTTGCGGGCGTAGTTCTTGACCGACAGCGGCGCACGGCGGTCGGAGTTGCCTTCGCGCAGCACCGGGTTCACCGCGCTGCCCTTGACCTTGTCGTAGCGCGCCTTGGCGTCCTTTTCCTTCTCGTTCTTCGGCTCGTCCGGGTAGTCCGGCAGCGGGTAGCCCTGGGCCTGCAGCTCCTTGATGGCGGCTTTCAGCTGCGGCACCGAGGCGCTGATGTTGGGCAGCTTGATGATGTTGGCTTCCGGCTGCGTCGCCAGCTGGCCCAGCTCGGCCAGGTCGTCGCTGATCTTCTGCGCGTCGGCCAGGTATTCGGGGAACTGCGACAGGATGCGGCCGGCCAGCGAGATGTCGCGGGTTTCCACGGCGATGCCGGCGGGGGCGGTGAACGCCTCGACGATCGGCAGCAGCGACTGGGTGGCGAGGAACGGGGCTTCGTCGGTGAGGGTGTAGATGATGCGGGGCGTATCCGACATGGGGATCAGGACTCTCGACAAGGGGGCGATGGGGAACTCAGCGCGCCATTGTCGCGTGTCGCCGCACGCAGGGCAAAACGAGGGGGTATGGATGCTGCCGGCGTGTCCCGGGACACGCCAGGCGCACGGACGGTTGCGGGTGGAACGTTCCGGCGCGTCGTCCGGACAAAAAAAGCGGGCGTGGATCGCTCCACGCCCGAGCTTGCCCCACACACGTGGGAGAGAGACCTTTCCTGCGGATTACTTGACTTCGATTTCCTGCGTCATGCCGACCGGCTGGCCGTTGAGGGTCACGTCGACCTTGTACTTGCCGACGGGCCACGTCCGTCGCTGTTCGTGAACTCGACGTTGGTGGTGCCGGCGTCCTCGGCCTTCACGGTCGCGGACTGCTTGCCGGCTTCCTGGCCGTCCTGGATACGTCAGCTTGGCTTCGACCGCGGCGTCCGCCGGCGTCGCGGCGTCGGTCTTCACCGACACGATGATCTTGTCCTTCGCGCCGAAGGTACTGACGGCGGCCACGGACTTGTCGGCGGCGGCCGTGTTGCCGACCGTCACGCTGGTCGCGCTGACCGGGGCCGGTGCGGGTTCGACCGGGGCCGGTGCAGGCGCCGGTTCCACGACAGCCGGCGGCGCGGCGACGGGTTCTTCCTTCTTCTTGCAGCCGACCAGGGCAACGGTGCCGACGAGCGCGGCGGCCAGGGCGTAGGAGATGCGGTTCTGCTTCATGGGTTCGGTCCTTGTGGATGAAGTGGAGGGGCGATCAGGCGTCGGCGGGCTTCGGCGGCAGCTTGATCACCTGCCCCGGGAAGATGCGGTCCGGATCTTCGATGACGTCGCGATTGGCTTCGAAGATCTGCTTCCAGGCGTTGGCGCTGCCGTAATGCGCCTTGGCGATCTTGGAGAGCGTGTCGCCCTTCTCGATGGTGTAGCTCTGCTCGCCGATGATCTCTTCCGTGCTGTCGACGCGTGCGGTGACGTCGGAGAAGTCAGCCTTCTCGACGATTTGTTCGGTGGACGTCACCTTCGCAGTCACATCCGAAAAGTCGGCCTTCTTCTCTGTGCTCATTGCAACCACCCTTCCTGGCGGGCTGTGGGATGAGCAAGCGTTGCACGCGCGTTGTTAAGAAACCATAGCGCGCGTGTGAAATCGCCTCAATTGTTAGACGAGCAACATTACTGTCGTATATCGCGCTTCATGAGCGGGACATTCATGTCGCCGGTGGCGCGCCAGGGATTGATGTCCAGGCCGCCGCGTCGGGTGTAGCGGGCCTCCACCGACAGCGAGGCCG
The DNA here is from genome assembly GCA_047600885.1 of Pseudoxanthomonas sp. Taxonomy (GTDB): domain Bacteria; phylum Pseudomonadota; class Gammaproteobacteria; order Xanthomonadales; family Xanthomonadaceae; genus Pseudoxanthomonas_A. Next base: position 412,946 of record JASGKE010000003.1, read on the forward strand.
GCCGGCAATGCGCGAGCACGTCGTGGAAGATGCGTTCGGCACACTGCTCGTGGAACTCCGCATGGTCGCGGAAGCTCACCAGGTAGCGCAGCAGTTCGACGCGGTCGATGCGCGGGCCCCGGTAGCGGATCACCACCGTCGCCCAGTCCGGCTGGCCGGTGACCGGGCAGTTGGACTTCAGCAATTCGGACGACAGGACTTCATCGACCTGTTCCTCCGGATCGGCGGCCAGGAACTCGGCGCGCGGCGGCCCGTAGTGGTCGATCTCCACGTCCAACCCATCGAGCGATTCGCCCTCCGGTGCCTCCGCCATCGGTGGCAGGCCGAACGCCACGGCGACGTCCGCGCCGGCACGCGCCGACAGATCGGTGACGATGCGCTCCAGCACCGCGGCGTCGCTGTTGAAGCGCGTGCTGTTGAGCGAGTTGAGGTAGAGCTTGAGCGATTTGGATTCGATCAGGCACGGCGACGTGCACGGCACCGTCAGCGTGGCGGTGGCCACGCGCGGCTTGCCGCGGGCATCCAGCCAGCTCAGTTCGTACGCGTGCCAGCGGTCGTGGCCGACGAACGGCAGGGCATCGACGGGGATGCCGATCTCATCGCGCGCGCCCTGGCGCGGGATGGGGAACAGCAGGGTGGGGTCGTATTGCGTCGGGTACGCGACGTCGCGGCCGAGCGAGGAATCCTGGGGAGTGCTCATCCGGCTATTTTACGGACCCTGCCTAAAGCGGCGGTGTATAACTCGCCCGTCTCCAATGAGGACGCGACGATGAAGGGATGGATGGCTGCCGGTTTGTGCGTGCTGCTGTCGGCCTGCGCCAGTGGACCGGCCACCGGCGGAGCCCCGTCCGAGACCCTGCCGGACGAGGGCATCGTCCGCCCCGAGGGCAAGGCGCCGGTCGAGATGCGCGTCGGCCAGGTACTGGAGATCGCCCTGATGGCCAACGCCAGCACCGGCTACCAGTGGGAATTCACGTCGGATGGCGCGCCGGTGCTGTCGCGCACCACTGGCCCGGCCACGCCGCCGCCGATGGATACGCAGCCGCCGGTGCCCGGTGCGTCCTCGATCGCGCGCTGGTGGTTCCGCGCGGACAAAGCGGGCAAGGCCACCGTGCGCATGGTCTACCGACGGTCATGGGAGACGGTGCCGCCGGTGGAGGTGGTGGAATACGAGGTCGACGTCCGCTGACGCGCAAGGCAAAGTGAAGCCTCCCCCAGAGGCCAGGGAGGCCGCCATGAAACACGCCGCGTCCTGCCTGCTGCTGTCGATGATGGTGGCAGGCCCGGTGAGCGCACAGACGCCGCCGCCCAGCACCGCGACAACTCCAGTCGTACCTGCGTCGCCAGTGGTGACGGCGCCGGTCGCCGCACCGGTGCGCGATCCCGTCTACGCGGCCTGCCTCGCCGACTTGCGTGGGGTGGCGGAGAAGCAGGGCGTCGCGCCGGCCAGTTTCGATACCTACACCCAGGGTCTGGCCGCCGACATGAGCGTGCTGGACCTGCTGGATGCCCAGCCCGAATTCACCACGCCGCTGTGGGACTACCTGGCGGCGCTGGTGGACGACCAGCGCGTCGCCGATGGCCGGGCGATGCTGACGACCCATCGCGACCTGCTGGACCGGGTGGCGCTGGCGTACGGCGTGGACGCCGCCACCGTGGTCGCGGTGTGGGGCGTGGAGAGCGATTACGGGCGCGTGTTCGGCAAGCGGCCGTTGCTGGTGTCGTTGTCGACGCTGTCCTGCTTCGGCCGGCGGCAGGCGTTCTTCCGTGGCGAATTCCTCACCACGCTGAAGCTGGTGCAGGCCGGCGACATCCGCGCAGAAGGCTTGACCGGCTCCTGGGCGGGCGCCTTCGGCCATACGCAGTTCATGCCCAGTACCTATGAGCGCATCGCGGTCGACTTCGATGCCGACGGGCGGCGCAACCTCATCGACAGCATCCCCGATGCCTTGGCTTCCACCGCGAACTACCTGGTGAAATCCGGCTGGCGCACGGGCGAGCCTTGGGGCTACGAAGTGACGCTGCCGCCGGGCTTCGATCTCGCGCAGGCGGGACGCACGAGTCGCAAGCCGCTGCCGCAGTGGATCGCGCAAGGCATCGCCCGCGTCGATGGCCAACCGTTGCCTGCCGACGAGCGCGCGGCGGCCGTGCTCGTGCCGACCGGCATCGCGGGCCCTGCCTTCCTCGTATTCAAGAACTACGACGCGATCTACTCGTACAACGCGGCTGAAAGCTACGCATTGGCGATCGCGTTGCTGGCCGATCGCCTGCGTGGCGGCACGGGACTGGTGACGGCCTGGCCGACGGACGATCCGGGCCTCGGCCGACCGCAGCGACGCGAACTGCAGACGCTGCTCCTCGCAAGGGGCCACGCGATCGGGGCCGCGGACGGCATGATCGGGACGCAGACGCGGCGCGCCATCGTCGTCGAACAGCAACGCCTGGGGCTGCAACCCGCGGACGGTCGCGCGGGTGCGAAAATACTTGCTGCGTTGAAGGCGGAAGGGCCGCCTGTCGCGCTGCCGGAGCCCCGAAAGCCGTGAGTGCACTTCCCGAAGGCATGACCCGAGAGACTTGGCAGGGCATCGAGGTGCTGCGGGTGGAGACGCCGTTCTCCTCCGCGCGCATGAGCCTGCATGGCGGACAGGTGCTCTCGTTCGTGCCGGCAGGCTTCGACGATCTGCTTTGGGTATCGCCGACGACCGCGATGCCGCCGAACGCGATCCGCGGTGGCGTGCCGGTGTGCTGGCCTTACTTCGGTCGCCAGGGGCAGCCCGATGGCGTGCCGCAACATGGTCACGCACGCACGTCGCGTTGGCCGCTGACGGACGTGAAGCGCGAAGCCGATGGCAGTGTCGTGCTCAAGCTGGCGTTGCCGCTGCGCGATGGCGTGCCGCTGGAGCTGGTCCAGACCGTGCACGTAGGACGCGATCTGCGCCAAAGCCTGGACACCGTGCACCGCGGCGAGTCCGCGGTCACGCTGACCCAGGCGCTGCACACGTACTTCCGGGTCGCCGATGCGGCGCAGGTACGGGTCACCGGTCTGGATGGCCTTCGCTACGCCGACAAGTTCGACGGCGGTACGCACCCGCAAGCGGGCGACTGGACGCTGCACGATCCGCGCGATCCCGGCCGCAGCGACCGCATCTACACGGGCACCGGCCATCGGTTCGACCTGGTCGATCCCGCCGGCGGCCGGCGCATCCGCCTGGACACCTTCGGCAGCCGTTCGCTGGTGGTGTGGAACCCGGGCGAGGCCGGCGCCGCCGCCATCGGCGACATGCCCGACGAGAGCTGGCGGACCTTCGTCTGCCTGGAGGCTGCGAACGCCAGCGAGGATGCGATCGAATTGGAGCCAGGCCAGCGCCACCGCCTGAGCCACGTGATCTCCGCGACCCCGCTGTAGCCCCTGCCGCACGCCATGTGCGAGGGCGATGCCCTACACTTGCGCACCTTTTCGCCGGTCCGCTCCGTGAACGCCGAAGCTCCCGCACACGCCGGCCGCCGCGCCGCCCTGATCTTCATCTTCGTCACGGTGCTGATCGACATCCTGTCGTTCGGCGTGATCATCCCGGTGTTGCCGGGCCTGGTCCGGCAGTTCACCGGCGGCGATTTTGTGGAGGCCGCCTGGTGGGTCGGCACGTTCGGCATGTTGTTCGCCGCCATCCAGTTCGTGTGTACACCGATCCAGGGCGCGCTGTCCGACTGCTTCGGGCGCCGGCCGGTCATCCTGTTGTCGTGCCTGGGCCTGGGCATCGACTTCGTGCTGATGGCCCTGGCGCAGTCGTTGCCGTGGCTGCTGGTCGCGCGCATCTTTTCGGGGGTGTTCTCGGCCAGCTTCACCACCGCGAATGCCTACATCGCCGACATCACGGCGCCGGAGAAGCGCGCGCAGGCGTTCGGGATGATCGGGGCAGCGTTCGGGGTGGGCTTCATCATCGGCCCGATCATCGGCGGCCAACTTGGCGCTATCGACCTGCGGTTGCCGTTCTGGTTCGCGGCCGGACTCGCGCTGCTGAACTTCCTCTATGGCTGGTTCGTCCTGCCCGAGTCGTTGCCGAAGGAGCGTCGCACGCTGACGTTCGACTGGTCGCATGCCAATCCGATCGGCTCAATGGCGCTGCTGAAGCGCTACCCGCAGGTGTTCGGCCTGGCGGCGGTGGTGCTGATCGCCAACCTCGCGCACTACGTCTATCCCAGCGTGTTCGTCCTGTTCGCGGAGTACCAGTACCGCTGGAACGAACAGCAGGTGGCGTGGGTGCTGGCGGCGGTGGGCGTCTGCAGCGTGATCGTGCAGGCCGGCCTGGTCGGCCGTGTCGTGCCGAAGTTCGGCGAGCGGCGCACGCTGCTGTTCGGTCTGGCCTGCGGCGTGATCGGCTTCTGCATCTACGGCATGGCGGACCTGGGCTGGATGTTCCTGATCGGCTTGCCGATCAGCGCGCTGTGGGGCCTCGCGGGACCTGCCACGCAAGCGTTGATCACGCAGCAGGTCGGCGCCGACGTGCAGGGTCGTGTGCAAGGCGCGCTGATGAGCCTCGTCAGCCTGGCCGGCATCGTGGGGCCGATGATGTTCGCGGGCACGTTCGCGTTGTTCATCGGCAAGTCCGCGCCCGCGCACGTACCCGGTGCGCCCTGGCTGCTCGCGGCATTGCTGCTGGCGATCGGTTGGCTAGTGGGGTGGCGCTTCGCGCGTGCGCCCGCCGCGAAGCCAACAACTGCATGACGAAAGAAGGCCGCCCGAGGGCGGCCTTCTTGATGCTGTAGATGACACGCTAGATCAGTCGTTCTCGACGTGGATGATCTCGCCGGTGTTGGCGGCCAGATGGATCTCGACGTCGTTGCCGTCGGCGCGTTCGGCCTCGGCCTTCCAGACGCCGTCGTCGAAGTCGACGTCATGCACCTTGGAGTAACCCGCGGCAGCCAGCTTGGCCTTGACGTCGTTCTCGCTGAGATTGGACACCAGCTTCTCGGCCACGATGTCGCCGCTGGCCGGATTGATCCGGACGTCGACGCGTTCGCCATTGGCGCTGGTCGCATCGGTCTCCCACTGGCCGTCCTCGAAGTCGAGGTCGTCGATGTTGGTGTAGCCCTTTTCGGTGAGGAGCGCGCGCACCTGCGGCTCCTTTAGCGCGTCCTTGCCGGCCGTGGGCGCAGGCGCCTGCGCGAAGGCAGCGCCCGACAACGCGGCGAGCGCGGCGAGGGTCAGCAGTCGATGGCGATGGCGAAGGGTCTGCATGGGAATCTCCTGCATGGATGGTGGACCGATCCTGCCCACCCCCGCATCACCCGCAGGTGAATCCGCGCCTTCGAAACTGAACACTCCACGCCGTGTTCACCTGCATGAGCCGCGCGCGAATGCGGGCTACGTGCGACGCAGCACCAGCAGCGTCACCACGCCTGCCAGCAAGCCCCAGAACGCCGATCCGATGCCGGCGAGCGACAGGCCCGATGCGGTCACCAGGAACGTCACCAAGGCGGGCTCGCGCTCCGCTTCCTCGCGCAATGCCGCGGCGAGACTGTTGCCGATGGTGCCGAGCAGGGCGATGCCGGCGATCGCGAGGATCAGCTCCTTCGGGAACGCAGCGAACAACGCCGCCGCCGTGGCGCCGAACAGACCCACGATCAGGTAGAACACGCCGGCCGCGATGGCCGCCACATAACGACGTGCGGCATCCTCATGCGCCTCGCGGCCCATGCAGATCGCCGCGGTGATCGCGGCCAGGTTGAGGGCGAACGCGCCGAACGGCGCCAGTACCAGGTTGACGACGCCGGTCCAGCCGACGACGGGCGAGATCGGGATCGGATACCCCGACGCACGGATCACCGCCACGCCCGGCACGTTCTGCGAGGCCATCGTCACGATGAAGAGGGGCAGGGCGATGCCGATGACGGCGGCGAACGAGAACGTCGGCGTCGTGAAGATCGGCTTCGCCAACTGCAACGTCAGCCCATCCACGCGCAGCAGGCCGAGCGCACCGGCGATCGCGACGCCGACCAGCAGCGTGAGGATCACCGCGTAGCGCGGCAGCAGCCTGCGCGCGAGCAGGTAGACCGCGAACATCGTCAGTACCATGCCCAGTTGCGTCTTCATCGACGCGAACGCCTCGATGCCGAAGCGCAGCAGCACGCCCGCCAGCATGCCGGACGCCAGCGACACCGGGATGCGGCTGATCATCCGCTCGAAGAAGCCGGAGAAGCCGGACACCACGATCAATAGCGCCGACAGCAGGAACGCGCCGATCGCATCCGACAATGGCAAGCCGGCGGCGCTACTGATCAACATCGCCGCGCCAGGGGTCGACCACGCCGTCACCACCGGCATGCGGTAGCGCAGCGACAGGCCGATGCAGGTCAGGCCCATGCCCAGGCCGAGCGCCCACATCCACGAACTGATTTCCTCCGGCGACGCGCCCAGCGATTGCGCCGCCTGGAACACGATCACCGCCGAACTGGCGAAGCCGACCAGCACGGTGACGAAGCCGGCGGCGATGGCCGACAGCGAAAGGTCTTTCAGCAGGTGGCGGGGTGGGGCGTTCATTCGTTGCTGCTGTTCCTGTAGGAGCGACGTGAGTCGCGACCGGAAGAATGAAGCTACGTTGTCGTATGGGTAAGTCGTGGAGACGGATTCGCGGAGTGCTCTGGCGTGCGGTCGCGACTCACGTCGCTCCTACAAGAATCCCACGTTTGTTCACGGCTTCGCACCAGCGCTTCGCCACGGCCAGCGAGGTCGTGCACACGGCCTCGTCGGTGACGGTGGTGACGGCCCGCTCCAGTAGCTGGATGTCCGCCTCGTGCTGGCGCGCCACGTGCGGATCCTCGAAGAAGATCACGCGCTGGCAACGATGCTCCAGCACGCGGTCCGCGATCTGCGCGTCGCCACCGAGCGGGCCGCTCTGGAAACGCTCCACCCATGGCACGTCCTGCGGCCAGCCGCGGCTCCACGCCAGTTCGTTGAGCCGCAGGCCGGTGGTGCCGGTCGCCATGCGGTGGGCGAAGCGGGAGAGCACGTCGAAATGGGCGTCGGCGAAGGCCAGCATCTGCGGCTTCATCGCGTCGTGCGCGATCAGCGCCAGCGTCTGCGATTCCAGTGCGTGGAAGCGGTCCGCGCCGCGGTCCGGCGCGAAGCCGGCATGGATGCGTTCCATCTCGATCCAGTCGCGGGCCGAGGCCACCGTCGACAGGAACGGCTTGCCGTGGATCACGCACTGCCGCTTCAGTGCGGTGGCTTCCGGGAAGATCGACGAAGGATCGACCGGATCGATGAAGTAGATCGCGCCATCGAGGCTGCGTTCCGCGCCTTCCAGGCCGACGACTTCCGCCACCAGTTTCATCAGTCCGCCATCGCGGCCGTACGGATAGCGCTTGAGTCCGTCGTAGCCGCGCAGCATGCCGGCGGCGGCGATCGCGTCGTGGGTGCGGCCGACCGCATGCAAGCGCCAGCTTCAGGTCGCGGATGCCGGGCTCGCAGGCACGCAGCCAGCGGAACAGCGCCGCGTCCTCGGTGTGGTGGTGCAGACGGTTGGCAGCCAGACCCAGGCGCATGCGGCGACATCGTTGAGGGGAGAACGCCAGTCTAAGCCAAGCCCCGCGGGGCGTGCAGGATCAGGCAATGACACGAGGGAAATCGGCATTGTCCGTAACAAGGGGCGACCTAGAATGGCCCACCATCCCCCGACCGGAGAATTCCATGAGCACCGCTCACGGTTATGCGGCGCAGCGCGCCGACCAGCCCCTACCCTTCCTTTCAGCGCCGCGAGCCCGGCCCGCACGATGTACGCATCGAGATCCTGTACTGCGGCGTGTGCCACTCGGACCTGCATACCGCGCGCAATGAATGGCGCAACACGCTGTATCCGTCGGTGCCGGGCCACGAGATCGTCGGCCGCGTCAGCGCGGTCGGCAACGCGGTGAAGGGCTTCAAAGTCGGCGACCTCGCCGGCATCGGCTGTATCGTCGACAGCTGCCGCGAATGCGCCTCCTGCCGCGCGGGCGACGAACAGTACTGCGAGACCGGCTTCACCGGCACCTACAACGGGTCCATCTTCGGCGGCACCGAGAACACGTACGGCGGCTACTCGGACCAGATCGTCGTCGACGAGAAATACGTACTGCACATCACCCACGACGAAGACCAGCTGGCCGCCGTGGCGCCGCTGCTATGCGCCGGCATCACCACCTACTCGCCGTTGGCGCACTGGAAGGTCGGTCCGGGCAGCAAGGTGGGCGTGGTCGGCTTGGGCGGCCTGGGGCACATGGCGGTGAAGATCGCCAAGGCGATGGGTGCGTACGTCGTGCTGTTCACCACCTCGGAGAACAAGCGCGAGGATGCGCTCCGCCTGGGTGCCTCGGAGGTGGTCGTGTCGCGCGATCCGGACCAGATGGCGGCGCAGGCGGCCAAGCTCGATTTCATCATCAACACCGTCCCGCACCGCACGACCTGGATGCCTTGCTCAACACCCTCGCGCGCGACGGGACCATGGTGCTGGTGGGGGCGCCCGCCACGCCCCATCCGTCAACGTGTTCGGCCTGATGCTCAAGCGTCGCTCCCTCGCTGGCTCTGCGATCGGCGGCATCCGCGAAACCCAGGAAATGCTGGAGTTCTGCGCCAAGCACGGGATCGTGTCCGACATCGAGACGATCCGCATGGATGCGATCAACGACGCCTACGAGCGCATGTTGAAGGGCGACTGAAGTATCGCTTCGTCATCGACATGGCACGCTGAAGGTCTGAGCGTCGTGTGAGCCGGGCTTGCGGCTTTTGGGCGTCAGCAGCAACTGCGCGATACTGCCCGCGGCGTCGCGGCCTTCGGCGACCGCGGTGACCACCAGATCGGCGCCGCGCACGGCGTCACCGCCGGCGAACAGCTTCGGGTGGGTGGTCTGGAACGGCAGGCGGTCGCCGCCACCGGCGACGATGCGGCCGTTCGGCGTGCCTTCCACGCCGACCTCGGCCAGCCACGCCGGCACCGTCGGCGAGAAACCGAACGCGATGATCACCACGTCCGCGTCCAGCACCGATTCGCTGCCTTCGATCGCCACCGCGCTCTGGCGGCCGCGTTCGTCGGGTTCGCCGAGCTTCGTTTCGACCACTTGCACGCCGGCCACCGTGCCGTCCTCGCCGGCGACGATGCCGAGCGGCTGCCGGTTGAACAGGAAGCGCACGCCTTCTTCGCGCGCGTTGGCGACTTCGCGCGCGGAGCCGGGCATGTTCGCCTCGTCGCGGCGGTAGGCGCAGGTGACCTTGGCCGCGCCCAGGCGGATCGCGCTGCGCACGCAGTCCATGCCGGTATCGCCACCGCCGAGCACGACGACGCGCTTGCCGTGCAGGTCGGGCAATTGCAGCTTGTCTTCCCAGCCGGCGATCGCGCGGCCCCACGGATCGTTGCCGCTGACGATGCGGCCGTTCTGCACCAGGAAGGGCAGGGCCGGCAGCACGCCGTCCAGGTCCTGGCCGGGCAGGCCGCCGTCGGTGTAGCGGTACGCGCCGGTGCCGAGGAAGACCGCGTCGTAGTCTTCGAGCAGCTGCGCGAGGGTCACGTCGCGACCGATCTTCCACGCCCAGGCGGAATTCAACGCCCATGCCTTCCAGCACCTCGCGACGCTGCGCGATGACGCTCTTGTCGAGCTTGAAGCTGGGGATGCCGAACTGCAGCAGGCCGCCGATCTGTTCGTAGCGGTCGTAAACCACGGCCTGGATGCCGGCGCGCGCCAGCCGGTCGGCGCAGCCGAGGCCCGCCGGGCCGGCGCCGATCACCGCCACGCGCTTGCCGGTGGGCTGCACGTCGCTCAGGTCGGGCCGCCAGCCCTTGGCCAGCGCGGTGTCGACGATGTACTTCTCCACCGCGCCGATGGTGACCGCGCCGAATTCCTCCAGCGTGCAGCTGCCTTCGCACAGACGATCCTGCGGGCAGACGCGGCCGCAGACTTCCGGCAACGGGTTGGTCGAATGGCAGAGCGCGGCGGCTTCTTCGATGCGGTTCTCCTGCACCAGCTGCAGCCACTGCGGGATGGCGTTGTGCACGGGGCACTTCCAGCTGCAGTAGGGATTGCCGCAGTCGAGGCAACGACCGGCCTGGTACTGCGCCTCGTCCTTGCCGAACTTGCCGTACAGCTCGCCCCAATCGCCGCCCGTGCGCAGTTCCAACGGAATGCGCTGCGGCATCGTCCGCGGCAGGTCGAGGAACTGGAATACCTGCTTCTTACTCATGCTGCTCTCCGCAGGGTCTCGTTCAACGAGTCGATGCTCGCGGCCTTCGGCTTCACCAGCCAGAACTTGCCCACGTAGTCGCGGAACTCGTCGAGGATCTGCTGCGCCCAGATGCTGCCGGTCAGTTCGCGGTGGCGGCTGATCAGCGTGTGCAGGTGCTGGCGGTGGCTCTCGAAGCCTTCCGGGCTGATCCGGTGGATGTCGATCAGCTCGTGGTTGTAGCGGTCGACGAAATCGCGGTCCAGGTCGAGCACGTAGGCCAGGCCGCCGGTGAAGCCGGCGCCGAAGTTCAGGCCCACCTTGCCCAGCACCAGCACGATGCCGTCGGTCATGTACTCGCAGCAGTGGTCGCCCGCGCCTTCGATCACGGCCAGCGCGCCGGAGTTGCGCACGCCGAAGCGCTCGCCCGCGCGGCCGGCCGCGAACAGCTCGCCGCCCGTCGCGCCGTACAGGCAGGTGTTGCCGATGATCGGCGTGTTGCGCGCCTCGAAGCGCGCGCCGCGCGGCGGACGCACCACCAGGCGGCCGCCGGCCATGCCCTTGCCGACGTAGTCGTTGGCTTCGCCTTCCAGTTCCATCTGCAGGCCGCCGGCGTTGAACGCGCCGAAGCTCTGCCCGGCGGTGCCGCGGAAGCGCAGGGTCAGCGGCGCATCGGCCATGCCCTGGTTGCCGTGCTGGCGCGCGATGGCGCCGGACAGGCGGGTGCCGATGCTGCGGTCGGTGTTGTGGATCAGGAAGCGATGGTCGCCGCCGCTCTTCTTGCGGATCGGTTCCGCCAGCAGGCCATCGAGTTGCGTGGCCAGGCTGTCCGGCGATTCGTACAGGCGTTGCGCCGCGCAGCTGCTGCTGTCGAACTGCGCGCCCTTCAGCAGGCGCGACAGGTCGACGTTCACGCCTTCGCGCGGCGACACGTCCAGTTGCTGCAGCAGGTCGGTGCGGCCGACGATCTCGTCGAGCGAACGCGCGCCCAGGTACGACAGCCACTGCCGCACTTCCTCGGACAGCAGGCGGAAGAAGTTCTCCACGCGCTCCGGCAGGCCGGTGAAGTACTGCGTGCGCAGGCGCTCGTCCTGCGTGGCCACGCCGGTAGCGCAGTTGTTGAGGTGGCAGATGCGCAGGTACTTGCAGCCCAGCACGATCATCGGGCCGGTGCCGAAGCCGAAGCTGTCGGCGCCCAGCAGCGCGGCCTTGACCACGTCCAGGCCGGTCTTCAGTCCGCCGTCGGTCTGCAGCACGGTGCGGTCGCGCAGCTGGTTCACCACCAATGCGTGGTGCGCCTCGGCGACGCCGAGTTCCCACGGCACGCCGGCATAGCGGATCGAACTCACCGGACTGGCGCCGGTGCCGCCGTCGTGGCCGGAGATGGTGATCAGGTCCGCGCCCGCCTTCACCACGCCGGCGGCGATCGTGCCCACGCCCGCATGGCTGACCAGCTTCACCGACACCAGCGCGGTCGGGTTGATCTGCTTGAGGTCGTAGATCAGCTGGGCGAGGTCTTCGATCGAATAGATGTCGTGGTGCGGCGGCGGCGAGATCAGGCCGATGCCGGGCTTGGCGTAGCGCAGGCGCGCGATCAGCTCGTTGACCTTGTGGCCCGGCAGCTGGCCGCCTTCGCCGGGCTTGGCGCCCTGCGCGACCTTGATCTGCAGCACTTCGGCGTTGACCAGGTATTCCGGCGTCACGCCGAAGCGGCCCGAGGCGACCTGCTTGATCTTGCTGCGCTTCTCGGTGCCGTAGCGCGCAGGGTCTTCGCCGCCTTCGCCGGAGTTGCTGCGGCCGCCGAGGCGGTTCATCGCGATGGCGAGCGCTTCGTGCGCCTCGGGCGACAGCGCGCCCAGCGAGATCGCCGCGGTGTCGAAACGGCGCAGCAGGTCGGATGCGTCGGCCACGTCGTCCAGCGGCGTCGGTGTGTCGGCCTTCTTCAGTTGCAACAGGTCGCGCAGCGCGGACGGCGGCCGCGAGTTCACCGCGTCCGCGTAGGCCTGCCAGTCGCGGGCGTCGCCGGTGCGCGTCGCGCGCTGCAGCGTCATCACCACGTCCGGGTTGTACATGTGGTACTCGCCGCCGTGCACGTACTTCAGCAGGCCGCCGACTTCGGGCGACTCGCGATCGTTCCAGGCGCGCGCGTCGAGCTGGCGCGCCTCCAGGTCGAGGCGCTCGAAGCCCACGCCGCCGATCCGCGACGGCGTCTCGGCGAAGCACAGGTCGACGACGTCCGGATCCAGGCCGACGATCTCGAACAACTGCGCGCCGCGATAGCTGCTGATCGTGCAGATGCCCATCTTCGAGATGATCTTCGACAGGCCCTTGTAGATGCCCTTGCGGTAGCTGCGGCCGATCTGAGTCTGCTCGCCGCCCTTCTTGATCTGCAGGATCCCGCGCCGGCCCAGGTCGAACAGCGTCTGGTACGCCAGGTACGGATACACCGCAGTGGCGCCCACGCCGATCAGGCAGGCCATGTGGTGCGGATCGCGCGCGGTGCCGGTTTCGACGATCAGGTTGGCGTCGCAGCGCAGGCCGACGCGGCAGAGATGATGGTGCACCGCGCCGGTGGCGAGCAGCGCATGCGCCATCGGCCGGCCCGGCTGCGGGTAGCGGTCGGACAGCAGCAGCATGACGTCGCCGTCGCGCGCAGCCTGTTCGGCCTCGCGGCAGATCCGCTCCAGGCCGGCCTTCAGGCCTTCCTCGTGCGAATACGACAGGTCGATCAGGCGGTTCTTCTCGACGTACTGCGGCATCTTCAGCAACTGCCGCAGCTTGCGCTGGCTCAGCACCGGCGAGTTGAGGATGACGTGGTTCACCGTCTCCGGCCCGGCGTGGAAGATGTTGGTCTCCCGGCCCAGTTGGGTGGTCAGCGACATCACGCAGTCTTCGCGCAGCGGATCGATCGGCGGGTTGGTGACCTGCGCGAACGCCTGGCGGAAGTAGTCGTACAGCGGACGCGTCTGCCGGCTGAGCACGGCCATCGGCGTGTCGTCGCCCATCGAACCGGTGGCTTCCTGCTCGGTCTCGGCCAGCGGGCGCAACACCTGCTCCACTTCTTCGGTCGAGAGCTGGAACAGCTTGTGGTAGCCGCGCAACGTGCGCTCGTCAAAGGGTTCTTCGACCAGCGACGGATCGATCAACTCGGTCTGCAGGTAGGTGACGCCCTGGTGCAGCCACTGCTTGTACGGCGCGCGGCCGCGGTTGATGCGGTCCACCGCCTCGCTGTCGAGCAGGTCGCCGCGGCGCAGGTCGATGGCCATCATTTCGCCCGGGCCCAGCTTGCCCTTGCGCGTCACGCGTTCGGCCGGCACTTCCCACACCCCGGCTTCGCTGGCGACGATGAAATGGCGGTCGCTGGTCAGCATCCAGCGCGCGGGGCGCAGGCCGTTGCGGTCCAGCGTGCACGCCGCGTAGCGCGCGTCCATCGACACGATGCCGGCCGGACCGTCCCATGGTTCGGTGTTGAGGCCGTAGAACTCGTAGAACGCGGCCAGGTCGGCGTCCTTGAACTCCAGCGACTGCGTGGCCGGCGGCACCAGGATGCGCAGTGCCTGGATCAGCTCCATGCCGCCGGCGACCAGCAGCTCCAGCATGTTGTCCAGGCTCTGCGAATCGGAGCCGTGCATCGAGATGACCGGGTCGAATTCGCCGATGTCGAAGCGCGGCGTCTTCCACACCTTGCTGCGCGCCTGCGCCCAGCGACGGTTGCCCTCGATCGTGTTGATCTCGCCGTTGTGCGCCAGCAGGCGGAACGGGTGCGCCAGCGGCCAGCGCGGCAGGGTGTTGGTGGAGAAGCGCTGGTGGAAGACCACCGCGCTGCTCGCCAGTTCGTTGCGCTGCAGGTCCGGGTAGAACGTCGCCAGCTTGTCCGGCAGCACCATGCCCTTGTAGCCGATGGCGTGCGGCGACAGCGTGACCACGTAAAAGTCGGGCACCGACGCACGCAGCTGCTGTTCGCTGCGGCGGCGGGCGAGGAACAGCGCCAGCGCGAACGCTTCGTCCTTCTGGCCGTCGCCGGCGTCGACGTAAAGCTGTTCGATGCGCGGCAGGGTGTCCTTGGCCAGCTGGCCGCATACCGCGTCGTTGGTGGGCGGAATGCGCCAACCCTTCACCGCCACGCCGGTACGGAACAGTTCCGCCTCCAGGGTGGCGCGGCACTGCGCGGCGAGCGCGTCATCGTGCGGCAGGAACACCAGGCCGGAGGCGAACCGCTCGCCCAGCGCGATGCTGGATTCGGCGGCCAGCCCGCGGAGGAAGGCCTCCGGTTTGCGTATCAGCAGGCCGCAGCCATCGCCGGTGAGGCCGTCGGCCGCGACGCCGCCGCGATGGGTCATGCGCGAGAGCGCGGCAATGGCGGTGTCGACGAGTGCGCGCGAGGGCTGGTCGTCGAGCTGCGCGATCATGCCGAAACCGCAGGCGTCGCGTTCGTCGTTGGGGTCGTAGAGACCCTGGTCAAAGCCGCCTTGGCGATTGCGAGGGGCCATGTCTTGCCTCAAACCGGAGTGACGGCGACACCGTGCCCTGCCCGCGCAGCGGCACTTCGAAATGTCACCGGAAATCCGACTAGACCATAGATGTTGCGACGCCGCAACAACACCTCTGACGCACCACTTATTGGTTGCAAAGGCAACTTTTCACGAGGCAAAACCGTGTCCGCCGGACAACAAAAAACCGCCCACGCCGCCGCGGGCGGTTCGTCGTTCGAAGGACGTGTTGCGAAGCGTCAGCCACAGTTGACGGAGGTCGCCGCGCCCTTCTCGTCGAGGATGATGTTCAGGCGGTTCGGATTGAAGTCCATCGTCGCGGCATCGCCCGGCTTCAGCGCGCGCACGGCTTCGGACTTGCTGTCGGTCTTGGCCTGTTCGATGTCGGCCTCGCTCGCGGTCTTGCCGATGATCCACTGCGCCTGGGTGTCGTCGCAGGTGCCGGCGAGTTCAGCCGGTGCCGGCTCGGCGGCGGGCGGCGTGGCGGCTTCGCTGGCGGCGGCCTGGGACTGTTCGGCGGCGGCGGTCTGTTCGTCGGTCTCGGGCGAGGAGCAGGCAGCCAGCGAGAGGGTCAGCAGCAGGGCGGGGATCGCCGTTCGGATCATGCGTAACTCCGGAAGAGGATGAGATGAACGAGAGGATTGCGCACTGGACATTCGGGAGTCGTTAACCGGCCGCGGCGCGCCGCCGTTCCAGCCACCATAGCAGCGCACTCGCGCTAAGCCATGCCAGGAACCACGGCCATGCCGGCCCGCGCGCGCCGACGGCCACGGCCTGCGTTGCCGTCGGGCCCGCCATCGCCACTCGCCGGGCGGTCTGCGCCTGCAGGTCGGCGACATGCAGCGCGGGCGCATCGTCGCCGCTGCGCACGAAGAACGGGGTCGTGCTTTCGCCGACGCTCAGTTGGTGCCAGCCGGCGATGCGGGGCCAGAACCCCGCACAGCGCGCGGCGCCGGTCGCGGGATCACGCTGCAGATGCGTCGCCGTGCCGTCGGGGGCGACGATCCGTGCGTCATCGGCGATGCCGCAGAGCGACGTGCGCCCGCCCGCCCGCGCGTCGCCCGGCACCGCCGCCGCGGCCTGCGCGCCCGCACGGGCCAGCGTGCCGAAGGCCTGCGACCAGAGGGCGGCGTGCGTCTCGGCATGCCCCGACAGGACCAGCGCGTAGGTGTCGGTCGGCGTCCACAGGCCGATGCGGCCGCGACCCTCCGCATGCCACCAGGCGACCGGCGTGCCGGCGGCATCGCGCAGCAGCGGCACGGTGTCGGCTGCCGGCGTGCGCGCTGCGCGTCGCGCCAGCAGCGGCAGGCCGGCCGGTACCGCGTCCGTGTCCACGGGCCGGTCTTCGGTCCCTGCACCGCGTCGCGCGCGCCAGGCATCGTCGTCGGGCGCAGGACGCGGCAGGCGCAGCTCGACTTCGTCGTTGCCGACCACGGCAATACCCAGCCAGCGCTGTACCGATGCCGGCAGCGGGCCGTCGGCGCGCACCAGCACGCCCATGCCGTCGCGCACGGCCGCCGTGAGCGCGGCGCGCTGGCCTTCGCCCAAGCCCGCGGCGCTGCGCGCGTCCAGCACGACCAGGTCGAAGCGGCGCAGGGTATCCGCGGTCATCGGCAGCGGCGCGTCGCCGAGCTGCAGGCCGCCGCCGAGGCTGACCTGCAGGTGCATCGGCATGCCGACGTCGGTCGCCCAGCGCCGCAGATACTTCCATTCGGCGTTCGGCGCGCCGGCGAGCGCCCACACACGCGGAGCGGCGGCGGCCTGCGTCCACACCGGCAGCGACGCGGCATCGGCCACGGTGCCGCGTGCGTCCAGTACTTCCACCCGGAACAGTGCCGGTCCGGGAAGGCGGGCGATGCCGCGGAGGCGGAAGCGCCCCTGCGCGTCCAGCGTTGCCGCATCGATGCGCTGGCCTGCGGGATCGCGCAGCACCACCGTCGCCTGCGGCATGCCGTGTACGCGGCCGCCGGCGACGAAGCCATCACCGGGTGCCACGACGTCTACCGCCGCGAGTTCGACCACGCCACGCGGCAGCGCCGAGGGCGAGAACGCGAGCGACCGCGCGCCGACCGCATCGCGATCGCGCGCTTCCAGTCCGTCGCCGACGATGTGCAGCGTGTGCAGGTCGGGATGTCGGCGCAGCGCCGTCGCCAGATCCGGTACGCGCTCGACGCTCTCCGTTGTCGCGGCTTCCGGCAGCGCGACGCGTGGCTGGCCCCGCAAGGCCGCCGGCAATGCAACCGCATCGGCGTTCGCCGTCATCACCACCAGCGTGCCGGCCGTGGCGGCCTGCCGTGGTGGCAGCAGGGTGGCGTAAAGCAGCACGGCGCAGACCGGTTGCAGCGCACACAACAGCAGGAAGCGCGCCAGCGGACCGCGCGCATCGGCCGCCGCGCCGCGACGACGGGCGATCAATCGCACCCAGGCGAGCACCACGCCCAGGGCGAGCAGGCCGGCCAGCAACAGGGGCAGGGAGGCGTGCAGGTTCATCGCGCCGGTTCCTGTTGCAGGGCGTCGAGGTAGCGCCGCCCCGCGTCGTCCGCGGGCGCGCGTCGCGGCACCTGCGCCGGCGGCTGCGGCGATGCCGACCACAGCAGCGCACGCAGGCGTGCACGGCAGGGCGCACACGCCGGGTCGCCGCGGACGTCGTCGATGGCGGCGAACAGGTCCAGCGCGTCCGGCACGCGCGTCTCGTTCGTGCGCAACCACGCCTGCAACGCATCAAGGTCCGCCACGTCGGCCGCCGCGCCGTCATGGGCCAGCGCGCGCCATGCGCGGGCGGGCGCGGCGTCTGCATCGTCCGCCGTGCGTTCGAGTGGACCGAGCGCGCGCGCCACGATGCCCTTGCGCTCGCCGCCGAGCCGGCGCGTTTCGTCGATGGGCGGAAGCTCCGGCCCGACGCGCGCCAGGTAGATGCGCGTGGCCTGCTGCACCTGCTTGATGTATTCCAGCGCCTTGTAGGCGAACGGCAGCGCCTGGTCCGGGCGGCCCTGGCGCAGGTGCAGCTCCGATTGCCACATCTGGTCCAGCGCCTTCTTCAACGTGGCGCGCGTCTCGGGATCGAGCAGCGTCGCCGCTTCGGCGTGATCATGGGTGTGGCCATAGGCTTCCAGCACGTCGGCTTCGCGGCCGAAGCTTGCGCCGGTCGCCGATGTCGCATGGTCGTGGCCGTCCTGTGCGGCGGGCGTTTCGCTCGCGTGGTCGTGCCCGTCGTCGTCCGCATGGTCGTCGTCGGTGTCGCTGGTCGGGGGCGGCTGCGGTTCGCCTTCGGCTTCCTCGCCGAGGAACTGGCCGTAACGCAGGCGCAGGATGCGCTGGTCCACGCCGATCCCGTCCGACCGCGTGACGAACGTGTCCGCGGCGAGACTGCGTTTCTGCTTCTGCAGCGCCTCAGCGTCGATGATGATCTGGCGCTGGCTGCGGAAGTACGCCGGCATCACCTTCTTCACCAGCCCTTCCAACCCCGTGCTTTCCTGGCCGAGGTCCGCCGGCCAACGCAGGATCAAGCCGGGGCTCTGCGCGGTCTGCGGCGAGGGCGCGCGCGTATCGCGCACGGTCAGCTGCGCGATCAGGTCATCGCCCACGGCCATGCCGAGCGCCTTCAGATCGAGCGAGGCGGTGAAGCGGCGCGCGGTCGCCGGACCGGTGCCGTGCAGCGTGATCGCCTGTTCCTTGAACGCGATGTTCTCGCCGCTGCCCTGCGCCAGCGTCAGCTTCAGCGTGGCCGCCGACGCGACGCCGTAATCGTCGCGCGCTTCGAAGGCCAAGGCCCAGCGCGTCTGGCCGACCGCCACCAGGCTCAGGCCTCGGTCCGGTGCCAGCACCTTCACTTGCGGCACGCGGTCGGGGATCGCATCCAAGCGGCGGAGTTTCGACGGCGGCTGTGTCTCGGTGCCGGCGGCGACCACCCGGTACAGCGTGGACTTCGCCAGTACGTGCGTCGCCTGCCAGGTATCGCCGTCGCGCTGCAGCGCGATGCGCTGGCCGTCGTGAAAAACGAGATCCGCGCGCGCGGGTTGCGGTTCGAAGCGCAGCGTCCAGGCCAGGCGCGAGCCGGCAGGCGCCTTCGCATCGAGCGTGGCTTCGTCGCGCGGTGCTTGGCCGGTGTAGGCCGGCGGCGCCACGTGCAGCCGCCGCGCAACCAGGCGCGGCACGCCGGCGACGACCGGCGTGTCCTCGTCGGCAGGCGCGAGCATGCCGGGTGCCGAGGTGCGCGCGGGCCATAAGGCGGCGAGGGCGACCACCACGGCAGCGACGAGCCACATCGCCACGATGCGCGGCCAGGGCCACGGCGTGCGCAGGTCCGGCGCGGGCTGGGTGCGCAGGCGTTCCCGTACGCGCGCCTGCTGCAGTTGCTGCAACGAGGTCAGCGTCGCCGGGGGCGCCAACAGCAGATCGCTGCTGTCGTCCAGGTCTTTGCGGCGCGCATCCAGCTGGCGCACCAGCCAGGCGGTGTCGAACGCGCGTGTCCGTCGCCAGGCGAGCGCGGCCAGCAATGCGATGCCGGCCACGGCCACCGTGACGGCCAACGCAGGCGATGCGGCACGCCACAGCACGCCGCCCACGGCGACGGGTACCGCGGCACCGAGCAGCAGCTGGCCGATGCCGGCGTGGCGTCGGACCTGGGCCAGGCGATCGAAGGCCGAGCGCGTCATGGCGCCACGCTCCGCGTCCGTCGCGTCGCCATCCACCGTTCCACCAACACCAACAAGGCGATCAGCAGCGCCAGCCAGGGTTGAAGGTCGCGCGGTGCGACCGGATAGGACGCCCCGCCGCGGACCGGGGCGTAGTCGGCGGCCGACACGCGGGTAGGAGCTGCCGCTGGCGCATCGAATAGCGCGCGCAGGTGGTGCGGGAAATCCGCGTCGACCAGCGCCGGCATCGCGTCCGGCCGCAACGGCCGGGTGAAGCGCATCACCCGACCGCGGCCATGTGCCGCACCTTCGACCAGCGGCGTGCCGTCGGCATCGCGCCACGCCACCGACGTCATCGCGACACCGTCCAACGTGGCGTCGCTGTCCAGCAACGCGGTGCCGCCCGCGGCGATCCACTGCGTCACCGGTGACGGCACCGGCCCAGGCACCAGCCACACCAGCGGATGCGTGGGCGCCGGCAGCGGCGCGTCGGGCGTGCCGACCTGCAGCGGCGCGGCGGTCGCGTTCGCCGGCATCCATGCGCGGGCCGCGGCGCGCAGGTAGCGCTGGCCGCGCTCATCGCCGGCGGCATGGCGAACGACGAGGGCGAGCGGCGCAGGCGGGGCCGCGTTCGTCGCCGGCATCGCACCGTCGACGATGTTCCAGTCGACGTCGCGCGACAACGTCGGGCGCTCGGCATCGGCGCCCTGCAGCGTGGTCGGCACCACGACGGTCAGCGCCACGCCCGGTGGCAGTTCGGCATCCAGCTGGCGCAGCAGGCTGCCGATGGCAGGCGTGCCGGTAGGGGCGGGTGCGTCCAACGACGGGAAGCCGGGTGCCAGCCAGTGCAGCCGCGTACGCGGATCGGTGGTTTGCGCGCGCGCGAGGCCGGCATCGACGCCCGGCACGACGACTCGCCAGGGCCGGTCATCGTCCAGGCCCGACATCACCGGCCGCGCCAGCCACAGCGCGAGCAGGGCGAGCAGCAGCAACCGCAGCAGCAGCAACGGCCATTCGTCGAAGCGGATGCGATGCCGCGGCTTCGGTTTTTGCCGCAGCCAGCGCAGCGCGGCGAAGTCGGTCGGCGTCTGCTCATGCCGGCGCGCGAGATGCAGCAGCAACGGCAGCAGCAGGGCCGCGAACGCCGCCAGGCCGGCCGGCAGCAGGAACGCCAGGCTCATGCGTACTCCGCCGCGTCGCGGGCACCGAACAACCGGTGCAGCGGCAGGTCCAACGGCTGGTCGGTGTAATGGCGCGCGTGACGAATGCCGACGGCATCCAGGCGCGCATCCAACATGTGCTGCGCATCAGCGAAGCGGCGCAGGTAGTCCGCGCGCAGGGCGGCCGCATCGCCCAGCAGCTCCTCGCCGGTCTCCGGATCGCGGAAGCGGTGGCCGCCGGTGTAGGAGAAGTCGCGCTCTTCCGCCGTCAACAGCTGGATCGCCAGCACTTCGCGCCGCGCGGATGCCAGGCGTTCGGCCAGCGCCGGCATCGCATCGTCGAACCAGTCGCTCAGCACCAGCACCAGGTCGCCGGGACCGATGCGTTCGAACACCGGGCCCAGCCGGTCCTGCGCGGGAAACGCACCGTCGGCGCGCAGTCCATGCAGCGCGAGCAGCAGCTGGTCACGCTGGCGTGCACCATTCCCCGGGGCCACCAGCCGCACGCCCTCGCCATGCAGTACCAACAAGCCAAAGCGGTCGCCCTGGCGCAGCGCGAGTTCGGCGACGCAGGCGGCGAGGCTGCGCGCAGCGTCGAAACGCGTGCCGCGCGCGCCGTCGCGTTGCGCCATCGAAGCGGTCGCGTCGAGCACGATCCACACCGTCAGCGGGCTCTCGCGCTCGGCTTCGCGCACGAAGAAGCGGTCCGAGCGGGCATACAGCTTCCAGTCGATCTGGCGCAGCTCGTCGCCGGGTTCATAGGCGCGGTACTGCGCGAACTCCAGCCCCGCGCCGCGGCTGCGGCTGTGGTGCAGGCCGATGCCCTGCGCGCCGATCGCACGGCGCGCGGTCAGCCGCAGGTCCTTCAACCGGC
The DNA here is from genome assembly GCA_047600885.1 of Pseudoxanthomonas sp. Lineage (GTDB taxonomy): Bacteria > Pseudomonadota > Gammaproteobacteria > Xanthomonadales > Xanthomonadaceae > Pseudoxanthomonas_A. Next base: position 434,290 of record JASGKE010000003.1, read on the forward strand.
TGCGGACATCGGCGGGGATCAGGTCGTGCGCCATCGGCAGGCTGCGCTCAGGCGGCGAGCGGTACGCCACGCAGCAGCGCGGCGATCACGTCGTCGGCACTGACCTGCTCGGCTTCGGCAGCGAAAGACAACAGCAGGCGGTGGCGCATCACCGGTTTGGCCAGGGCGACGATGTCCTCGCGCGTGGCGGCCAGGCGGCCGTGCAGCAGCGCGCGCGCCTTCGCGGCCAGCACCAGCGACTGGCCGGCGCGCGGACCCGCGCCCCAGCGCACGTACTTGCGGATCTCCTCGGGCACGCCATCGCCGGGGCGGCTGGCGCGCACGAGCTTGGTGATCCAGCGCAGCAGGTCGTCGCTCACGTGCACGTCGCGCACGTAGCGCTGCAACACCAGCACGGACTCGCCTTCCATCACCCGCGGCACGTCGCCGCCGGCGCGACCGGTGGTCTGGGCCAGGATGTCGTGCTCTTCCTGCTCGGTCGGATAGTCCACGCGGATATGCAGCAGGAAGCGGTCCAGCTGTGCTTCCGGCAATGGATAGGTGCCGGCCTGCTCGAGCGGATTCTGCGTGGCCAGCACGAAGAACGGCGAGGGCAGCGCATGCGTGGTGCCGGCATAGCTGACGGTGCGTTCCTGCATGGCTTCCAGCAACGCGGCCTGGGTCTTGGGCGGCGTGCGGTTGAGCTCGTCGGCGAGCAACAGGTTGGTGAAGATCGGGCCTGGCTGGAAGCGGAAATGGCGATGCCCGGTGCCGTGGTCTTCTTCCAGCAACTCGGTGCCGAGGATGTCGCTGGGCATCAGGTCCGGCGTGAACTGCACGCGGCGGAACTGCAGGTGCAGCGCCTGGCCCAGCGAACGGACCAGCAGCGTCTTGCCGAGCCCGGGCACGCCTTCGAGCAGGCAGTGGCCGCCGGCCAGCAGGCCGATCAGCAGCTGCTCCACCACGTCCTGCTGGCCGACGATGGCCTGGCCGATGGCGGCGCGAAGTTCGCCGAGCTTGGCGAGCTGGTGCTGGAGGTCGGATTCGGTGAGGGGAGCGTTCATGGGGATTCCATCAGGGAAGCGTCAGGTGGTCAGCGCGTAGATCACGAGGTTGACCGCGAACTTGGTGTTGTCCTCGGCCAGGAAGCGCTTGTTGCGCCAGTCGTAATCCCACTCGCAGCCGTAGTCCTTGTTGCTGTAGAGCACGCCGAGGCGGCCGTCGATCTCGATGCCTTGCAGATACTCGTGCACCAGGTCGTCGCCCCAGCCGTTGAGTTCGAAGCTGGTGGCCGGCGGGCCGTCGAACTTGAAGAACGAGGAGTAGATGGCGTGCGTGTTCGGCAGCTTTTTCATCGCCTTCGCGCCGAAGATCGATGCCATCTGCGCCTCGAACGACTTGGCGAACAGGCCGTCGATGTCGTGGTTGCAGTCGTCGACGAAGACGAAGCCGCCGTTGCGCACGTAGCGTTCGAAATGACGGCGCTCCACCGGATTGAACTCGACCAGCTTGTGGCCGGCCAGGTAGCAGAACGGCGCGGCCAGCATGCGCGGGTCGGACAACGCCAGCACGTGCTCCTTCGGGTCCACCCGCAGGCTGGTGTAGTCGATCAGCGAAGTGATGAGGTTGGACGGCATGCGCGCGTCCACGTCCCAGTCGCCGGAGTCGTACTTCAGGCGGGTGAACCAGAAATCGTAGGCGCCGGCGGCGCGTGCTTGCCGGGGCAGTGCCGCCGTCACCATGCCGCCGAGCATCAGGTGCAGGAATTGTGCTCGCGTTAGCCGGAGGGAGCAAAGCGGGAGTCTAAGCCCCTCTCCCGACGGGAGAGGGGTTGGGGTGAGGGGCGATGGAGTCCTGACGGTTCAGGCATCATGGACTGCGCTCGCCCCTCATCCGCCCTTCGGGCACCTTCTCCCGAGGGGAGAAGGAGAAAGCGTTACACCGCGTCCGACAACGAGGTGAAGGTGAAGTCGCGCAGCTTCATCGGCGGGATCATCATCACGAAGCTGGACTCGTCGCCGGCCACGCGCACCGGCTTGCCGAGCTCTTCGATGTTGTTGAGCATGATCACCGGCGATTCGTTGAAGCGGAAGTTCTTCACCGGATGCTTGATCTGCCCGTTCTCGATGTAGAACGTGCCGTCGCGGGTCAGGCCGGTCAGCAGCACGGTCTGCGGGTCGACCATGCGGATGTACCAGGTGCGCGTGACCAGGATGCCCTTCTGCGTGCCGGCGACCAGTTCGGCCGTCGACTTGGTGCCACCGGCCACCAGCAGATTGCCGGGCGAGCCGATCGCGCGCTTGCCCTGCTTCTGCGCCCAGAAGCGCGAGTACTCCAGGTTGACCACCTTGCCGTTCTCGACGATGGCCATCTTCTCGCGCGGCAGGCCTTCGCCGTCCCACGGCATCACTTCCGCGCCGGGGTGCCACGGGTCGGCGCTGATGTTCACGCGCGGGTCGTAGACCTGCTCGCCCAGCTTGTTGCCACCGCCCTTCTTGGACAGGAAGCTGCGGCCCTCATCGGCCTGGCGCGCGTCGAAGAAGTTCATCATGAAGGAGATCAGGCCCGCGGCCGCGGCCGGTTCCAGGATCACGGTGTACTTGCCCGGCTCCAGTGCCTTGGCCTCGGCCGACTCGCTGGCCTTGCGCATCGCGGTACGGATGTCGCTGCCTGCCTTGAAGTCGCTGGCATTCCCCAGGTTGCGGCCGACCCAGCCGGAACCGCGGCCGTCCTCGGTGCGCACCGTGCAGGTGTAGTTGAAGCCGGTCGCGCGCTGGTAGCCGAAGTTGCCCTTGCTGTTGGCGAAGGCGACGAAGCTCTGCCCGTCTTCCAGGAAGCCGGCGGCAATCAGCTTCTCCGCCTTGCAGGGGCCGATCGAATCGGCGGCGACCTGGGCGCGGAACTCCGGGGTGATCGCGGCGGTGGACTCGCTGAAGGTGGCGCTGGCCTTGTAGGTCTGCTTCTCGACGGCCGGCATGAACTCGGGGTTCTCCGGTGCCAGGCGGGCGAGGTCTTCGGCGCGGCGGACCACGCGTTCCAGCGCGGCGTCGTCGAACTCGTTGATCGTCGCGATGCCCACGCGCTTGCCGAACGCCACCTGCACACCCAGGTCGGTGTTGCTGACGATGCCGCTGGTGGAGACGTTGTTCAACGCGAAACGGATGTTGCCGTCGACGGAACCGGTGAGGGACGCGGTGCACTCGTCGGCGGTGGAGAGCGCGATGACCTTGTCCAGGATGGCCTTGGCCTGCGCTTCGGTGAGGATGCTCATGTTCTAGGGTCTCCTTGCGCCGGTCAGCCGAGCGAGCGGGCGGTGTTGATGACGTTGATGCCGTTGAAGCGCGCGGTGGACGACCCGTGCGAGACCGCGGACACCTGGCCGGGCTGGCCCTTGCCGTCGAAGAACGAACCGCCCAGGCGGTAGTCGCTCTCGTCGCAGACGGCGGTGCAGGCGTTCCAGAATTCCGGCGTGCGGATCTGGTAGGCCACGTCCTCGATCTGCTGGGTGATCTTGCCGTTCTTGATCTCGTAGAAGAGCTGGCCGCCGAACTGCGCGTTGTAGCGCTGCTGGTCGATCGAGAACGAGCCGTCGCCGATGATGTAGATGCCGTTCTCGACGTTCTTCACCATGTCGGCCACGGACAGCTTGGTCTTGCCGGCCGCCAGCGAGACGTTGGCCATGCGCTGGAACTGCACGCTGCTCCACGAGTCGGCGTAGCAGCAGCCGTCGGATTCGGTCTTGCCCAGGATGTGGGCCTGGTCGCGGATGGTCTGGTAGTCCACCAGCTTGCCGGCGCTCACCAGGTCCCAGCGCTTGGTCTTCACGCCTTCGTCGTCGTAACCGACCGCGCCCAGGCTGCCGGGCTGGGTCTTGTCGGCGAACAGGTTGACCAGTTCGCTGCCGTACTGGAAGCGCTGCTCGCGCTTGTCCAGCGTGGCGAAGCTGGTGCCGGCGTAGTTGGCTTCGTAGCCGAGCACGCGGTCCAGCTCCAGCGGGTGGCCGACCGATTCGTGGATGGTCAGCCAGGTGTGCGAGGGATCCAGCACCAGGTCGTACTTGCCCGGCTTCACCGACGGCGCGGTCAGCTTCGCGCGCGCCTGCTTGGCCGCGGCGATGGCGTCTTCCTTCATGTCGTAGGACAGGCCGTAGTTGATCACGCCGTTGGGCGAGGCGAACTTCTGCGCGGCGTCGCCGTCCAGGTACTCGTAGCCCAGGCCCATCGGCGCAGACAGTCCGTCGCGGGTGCGGAACTTGCCGCTGGCCTTGTCGATGGCGGTGACCGTCATCGGCACCCAGATGCGGTGCACGTCCTGGTCGATGAAGGAGCCGTCGGTGCTGGCGAAGTACTTCTGCTCGTTGACCAGGAACATCATCGAGTTGACGAAGTCGGCGCCGGCATTGATCGCCGCGGCGTTGACGCCCAGCAGCAGGTCGACCTTGTCCTTGATCGGCACGTCCATGGCGTTCTTCTTGATCGGCGTCTTCCAGGACACTTCACCGAAGCCCGGCGCCTTGGCCAGCTGCACCGGCGCGGTCTGGGTCTTGCTGTTGGCCTTGGCGATGGCGGCGGCCTGGCGCGCGGCGTTGGCCACGCCGCTCGGCGGTCAACGTGTTGGTGGCCGCGAAGCCCCAGGCGCCGTTGGCGATCACGCGGATGCCGGCACCGGTGGACTCGGTGTTCACCACGTTCTGCACCTTGTCCTCGCGGGTGATCACGAACTGGCGCAGGTAGCGGCCGATGCGCACGTCGCAGTAGCGTCGCGCCGGCCTGCTTGGCCGCGGCCAGCGCGGCATCGGCGAGGCGCTTCTTGAAGGCGACGTCGAGGGTGGACTGGAGTTGCTCGGCGGCGATCGCCTTGCCGAGGAAGGACGGCACCATCAGGCCGCCCAGGCTGAGGCCGGTCATGGCCAGGAAGTCACGACGTTGCAAGGCAATTCTCCACCGGTTGGGCCTGCCGGACGGCAGGCGGGGCACTGCGACGGAAGCGTTCCGGCCCGCGTCTCCACCACCGCGCAGGTCGTCCCGGATTCTTGCGCCCGCGTGGAGACAGCGTCAAATGACTTTCGGCATGGGTGGCGTGCCCCGCCACCGCAAAATGCGTGCGGACCCGGATCAGCCCAGGCTGCGCGCAGTGTTGATGATGTTGATGCCGTTGAAGCGCGTGGTGGCCGAGCCATGCGACACGGCCGATACCTGGCTGGGCTGGCCCTTGCCGTCGAAGAAGGAACCGCCCAGGCGGAAGTCGCGCGCGTCGCAGATCGCGGTGCAGGCGTTCCAGAACTCCGGCGTGCGGATCTGGTAGGCCGCGTCCTCCACCTGGCGGGTGACCTGGCCGTTCTTGATCTCGAAATACAGCTGCCCACCGAACTGCGCGTTGTAGCGCTGCTGGTCGATGGAGTACGAGCCGCGGCCATGGATGTAGAGGCCGTTCTCGACGTCCTTCACCATCTCCGCCACCGTGAGCGGCGCCTTGCCCGGCGCCAGCGAGACATTGGCCATGCGCTGGAACTGCACGCTGCTCCACGAATCGGCATAGCTGCAGCCGTGCGAGGCGTCCTCGCCAAGGATGTGCACCTCGTCGCGGGTCGCCTGGTAGTTCACCAGCACGCCGTCCTTCACAAGATCCCAGCGCCGCGTCTTCACGCCTTCGTCGTCGAAACCCACGGCGCCGAGGCTGCGCGGCTCGGTCTTGTCGGCGGTGAAGTTGACGATCGGGCTGCCCCACTGGAAGCGCTGCTCGCGCTTGTCCAGGGTGGCGAAGCTGGTGCCGGCGTAGTTGGCTTCGTAGCCGAGCACGCGGTCCAGCTCCAACGGGTGGCCGACGTTCTCGTGGATGGTGAGGAACAGGTTGGACGGGTCCAGCACCAGGTCGTACTTGCCGGGCTTCACCGACGGTGCGGTCAGCTTGGCGCGCGCCTGCTTCGCGGCCGCCACGATGTCTTCGCGCAGGTCGTACGAGGCGCCGTAAGCGACCACGCCGCCGGGCAGGGCGAACCTGTCGGCCGCCTTCCCGTCCAGGTACTCGTAGCCCATGCCCATCGGCGCGGACAGGCCGTCGCGGGTCTTGAACTTGCCCGAGGCCTGGTCCACCACCGTCACCGTGAAGGGCACCCAGATGCGGTGCACGTCCTGGTCGATCCAGGAGCCGTCGGTACTGGCGAAATACTTCTGCTCGTTGATGACGAACATGCGCGAGGCCGCGAAGCTGGCGCCCGCGGCCAGCGCGGTGGCGTTGGCGTCCAGCAGCAGGTCGACCTTCTCCTTCACCGGCACGGCCATCGCGTTCTTCACGATCGGCGTCTTCCACGCCACCTCGCCGACGCCGGCGAGTGGCGCCAGCTGCACCGGCTTGCCCTGGATGCGCGCGTTGGCGCGGGCGATCGCCACGGCCTGGCGCGCCGCGGCGGCGACCCCGTCCGGCGTCTGCTCGTTCGTCGCCGCGAATCCCCAAGCGCCCTGCGCGATCACGCGCACGCCGATGCCGGAGGATTCGGTGTTCACCACGTTCTGCACCTTGTCCTCGCGGGTGATCAGCGATTGCCGCAAGTAGCGGCCGATGCGCACGTCGCAGTAGGTCGCGCCCGCCGCAGTAGCCGCGGCCAGGGCGGCATCGGCCAGGCGCTTCTTCTTCGCCACGTCGCCCGGCTCGAGCAGGGCTTCGGCGGCGATCACGCGGGTGCCGGGCAGGGCGAGGCCGGCGAAGGCCAGGCCACCGAGGGTCAGGAAGTCGCGACGCTGCATGCGGGAATCCGGGCGAGGGAAGCACCGGACTGTCGTCGTCGTGCCGTGCAGCGTCAAGTGACGCCGGTCATGGCCGGGTGACGTGGTGCACAATGCGTGCCATCCCCGCAGGAGTCGCCGCGCATGAAATCCCGCCCGGTCGCCAAGCCCGAGAACGACGACGAACAACCGCGCCTGGCGGTGCTGATCGATGCCGACAACGCCCAGCCCGCCGTGATCGGCGGTTTGCTGGAGGAAGTGGCCAAGTACGGCGTGGCCAGCGTGAAGCGGATCTACGGCGACTTCACCAGCACGCGGATGACCCAGTGGAAGCAGGCGCTGCTGAAGCACTCGATCAACCCGGTGCAGCAGTTCGCCTATACCAGCGGCAAGAACGCCACCGACAGTTCGCTGATCATCGATGCGATGGACCTGATGTACACGCGGCGCTTCGATGGCGTGTGCCTGGTCTCCAGCGACAGCGACTTTACCCGACTGGCCCAGCGCCTGCGCGAAGAAGGCCTCACCGTGTACGGCTTCGGCGAACGAAAGACGCCGGATGCCTTCGTGCAGGCCTGCGACAAGTTCATCTACGTGGAGGTGCTGCGCAGCGAGGTCGCGGCGCAACCGCCGCTGCCGCCGGCGCCGAAGCCGGCGAAGAAGGCCGCCAAGCCCGCGGCCAAGAAACCGGCGGCGCAGGCCGAGCCTACTGCAGCGCCGGCCGCGGATGCCGGCCGGCATGAATCGCTGCCGCTGCGGTTGATCCGCCAGGCCATCGAGGAAGCCAGCGACGACCAGGGCTGGGCCTTCCTCGGCAGCGTGGGCAGTTACCTCAACAAGGTGCGCCCGGACTTCGACACGCGTCTGTACGGCCACAAGAAGCTCAGCGACCTGTTAAAGGCGCACCCGCGCCACTTCACGGTGGAAGAGCGTGGTGGCGAGAATGGCGTGAAGCGCATCTACGTGCGTTCGGCGGGCTGATGTCCGCGGAGAAGCCCTTCGCGCCGTCGTGCGAGCGTAACCAAGGCCCGATCCTGGAGGTCCTGCAGCGCCACCTCGGCGATGCGCGCCGCGTCCTCGAAGTCGGCAGCGGCACGGGGCAGCACGCGGTGCATTTCGCGGCGGCGATGCCGTGGCTGACGTGGCAGTGCAGCGATCGCGCGGACTATCTGCCCGGCATCGCGCTTTGGCTTGAGGATGCGGCGTTGCCGAACACGCCGCCAGCGATCGTGCTGGATGTCGACGGTCGATGGCCCGGCACGAAATTCGATACGGTGTTCAGCGCCAACAGTCTGCACATCATGGGCTGGCCGCAGGTGGAGGCGTTCTTCGCCGGGGTCGGCGTGGTGCTGGAACCGGACGGCCTGGTGGTGGTGTACGGCCCCTTCAACTACGGCGGGGACTTCACCAGCGAGAGCAACCGCACGTTCGAGCAGTGGCTGAAGGACCGCGATCCCGCGTCGGGCATCCGCGACATCGAGGCGGTCGACGCATTGGCGCGCGGCATCGGCCTGGTGCTGGTCGAAGACAGCGCCATGCCGGCCAACAACCGCTGCCTCGTCTGGCGGCGGAGCGACTGACGATCAGGGAATGAAGGTCTGTTCCGGGTCGTCGAACGACTTGAATTCCAGCGCGTTGCCCGACGGGTCGAACAGGAACATGGTGACGTGCTGGCCCGGCTTGCCCTTGAGCCGCAGGTGCGGCTCTTCGTGGAAGGCGATGCCGGCGGAGGTCAGGCGCGTCGCCAGCGCTTCCCACGCGGCGCGGTCCAGGTTCATGCCGAAGTGCGGCACCGGCACGGCCTCGCCATCGAATCGGCCGCTGTGCAGCGGTTCGCCATCGCCGCCGATATGCGCGACCAGGTGATGACCGAAGAAATCGAAGTCCTGGTACGAGGTATCGCTGCGGCCCATCGGGCAGCCCATCGTGTCGCCGTAGAAGCGGCGCGCTTCGTCCAGGTCGCGCACCGGGAAGGCCAGGTGGAACTGGCTGATAGTGGCGGCGACGGCGTTCACGACGCGACCTCCAGCCGCGGCGCGTGCGCATCGAGGATGTTCTGCCAGAACAGGTTCCAGGCGGTGATGCTGCGCTCGTAGCCGCGGGCCAGCTCCGGCAGCACGCTCGGGTCCTGGCGCAGGTATTCGTCGATCGCGGCGCGCGTCAGTTCGCCGTGGACGATGTCCTCTTCGCCGGTGTGGATCGTCCAGAACTCCCAGTCGATCGTGTCCTCGTGCGCGCGCAGGTACGGATGCGTGCGCATGTGCTCGAACATCACCGACAGGTAGGTCTGGCACAGGCACTCGCCGCCCATGCCGCGAAGGCCCACGCCGTAAGCGATCGGGTTGCGGGTCAGGTCGCGGGTGAGGCCTTGCAGGATGCGCGCGTTCGCCGGTAGCGGGTGTTCGATGTCGCGCTCGTCCACGCCGATGCTGGTCAGGAAGCGGTCATACACGGTCGGGTGCGCGCGCGTCGGGTCGCCTTCGCCCAGTTCTTCCGAGAGGATCTGGCCGAGCAGGCTGCGCAGGCCGCCGAACGGCAGCCGCGAGACCAGCAGCGCGAGGTCGGTGATGTAGTCGATGGTGAAGAACCGGTACTGCACGCAGAAGCCGCGCAGGTCGGCGATGTCGAGGCTGGGAAGGACCTTCATGCGCTGTGCGGCCAGCGCTTCGGTGGCCTCCTTCGCGGCGTCGGCGAAGCGCCAGAATTGCTCCCGGGTCGTGGGTTGGTCTTGCATTGCTCGCTCCTGGGGGTGGGGCGGGGCGCAGCGCGGCGGAAGCGCGCGTGCACGCCGTCGTCACCGATGATGGAGATCGCCGGCGTGAGAAGAGCGTGCACACAGGACATGAATACGCGACGCGAAGCCGCGCGGAAAATGGGCGTCGGGCAAGGCTCATGGATGTGAAGAGAAGCCGCCTTGCTTGCACGCCGCGATTGCTAGCATCGCTTCGACGAACTGGAAGCGGCCAACGCGATACGGCCTGCAGGAACCGCGACATGAACGACCCCGCGAGCGAAGGCGTGCGGCTGCTGTGGACCAGCGGCTGGGACTCCACCTTCCAGCTGCTGCGCCTGCTGCTGGTGCATCGCCTGCCGGTGACGCCCTACTACCTGGAAGATCCCACGCGACCGTCGACACCCACCGAGCTCGCGGTGATCGCGCGGATCACCGACGCCCTGCACGCGCAGTACCCGCATACGCGTGCGCTGCTGAAGCCGCTGCGCCGCTTCCGCGTCGCCGACCTGGAGCCCGACGCCGGCATTGCCAACGCACTGCGCGAGGTGCGCACGCGCATGTATATCGGCAGTCAGTACGCGTGGCTGCCGATGTTCTGCAAGCAGCACGGCGTGGACGGCATCGAGATGAGCGTGCACGTGGACGATAAGGTGCAGGCGCTGCTGTCCTCGCGCGTGGTCGCGTTCCAGCAGGCCGGCGCCTATCGCAGCGTGCGCATGTCGCCAGGCCAGGCGGGCACCCCGGAGCACACGCTGTTCCGCTACTTCAGCTTCCCGCTGTTCTCCATCGACAAGCGCGCGATGGAGAAGGAGGCGCGCCTGGCCGGGTGGGGCACGCTGATGGAGATGACCTGGTTTTGCCACCGTCCGCTGCGCGGCAAGCCGTGCGGTGCTTGCGCGCCCTGCGTCTACACGATCGAGGAAGGCCTGGCCTGGCGCGTCCCGCGCGCACGGCGCGCGCTGTCGTTCGTCTATCGCACGTTCGCGCGACCGCTCAAGCCGCCGCTGCGCCAGGCGCTGGCGTCGCTGCGGGGAAGCCGCGCCTAGAGCGCGGCACGAAAAGCAGAAACCCCGCCGAAGCGGGGTTTCAGGTCACGCGGCCTGCACGATGTGCAGAGCCTTGGGATTGCGCCACAGGCCGAGCAACTCCGCCTCGCGCGCCTTGGCCGCGTGCAGGTGCTTTTCCTTGACGTGCCCGTAGCCACGGATGTGCTCGGGGATGCTGGCGATTTCCACCGCCAGGCCCAGCTTGCCGCCGTCCAGCGCGCCGAGCAGTTCGGCCACGGTCTGCTCGTAGTCGGCGATCAACTGGCGCTCGCCCTTGCGCTCGTCGGTGTAGCCGAACACGTCGAAGGTGCCGCCGCGCAGGAAGCGCAGCTTCGCCAGCAGGCCGAAGGCCTTGAATACCCACGGGCCGTATTCCTTCTTCATCAGGCGACCGTGCGCGTCCTTCTTGGCGAACAGCGGCGGCGCCAGGTGGAAGTGCACTTCGTAGTCGCCGTCGAACTGCTGTTCAAGACGGCGCTTGAACTCGCCGCTGGTGTACAGGCGCGCGACTTCGTACTCGTCCTTGTACGCCATCAGCTTGAAGAAATAGCGGGCCACCGCCTCGGTCAACGCGGTCGAACCCGGTGCGCGGGTGTTCTCGGCGTTGCGCACCTTCGTCACCAGGCCGGTGTAGCGCGCGGCGTAGGCCGCGTCCTGGTACTCGGTGAGGAAGGACGTGCGGCGTGCGATCAGTTCGTCCAGCGAGCGCGACAGGCGCAGGTCGTCCAGCGGCAGGAAGGCCACGTCGCCGCCCTGGGCGCCGTCTTCGGGCAGGCCGCGCAGTTCGCTTTCGTTGCCCGGATTACGCGGGGCGGCGTTCGCGCCCCACTCGGTGCTTTCCCATTCGCCCGGCGGCAGCACCTGCAGGGCGCGCGGGGTGCGCTCGCTCTCGGTCTGCGTGTTGCGGATCAGGCCCGCGGCTTCCTGCACGGCCTGCGGATTGACCACCGCCAGCCGGCCCCACGCGAACGCCGTCTTGTTCATCTCGATGGCGGCGCCGTTGAGCTCCACCGCGCGCATGATCGCGTCGAACGAGATCGGCACCAGGCCCTGCTGCCAGGCGTAGCCGAGCATGAAGAGGTTGCTGCCGATGGCGTCGCCGATCAGCGCGGTCGCGACCTGGGTGGCATCGACCAGCATCGGGTCGCGGCCGCCGAGGGCGACCTTCACGCCGGCGATGATGTCGGTGGCGGGGAACTGCATGTCCGGATGCGTGGTGAACGTGCCCGGCATCGCTTCGTAGGTGTTCAACACCACCTGCGAGCGTTCGCCGCGCACCTTCGACAGCACCCAATAGTCGTTGACCACGACCATGTCGCAACCGAGCACCAGGTCGGCTTCGCCGGCGGCGATGCGCACGGCGTGGATGTCCTCCGGCGTGCGCGCGATGCGGATATGCGTGGTCACCGCGCCGCCCTTCTGCGCCAGGCCGGTCTGGTCGAGCACGCTGGCGCCCTTGCCTTCCAGGTGACCGGCCATGCCGAGCAGCGCGCCGATGGTCACCACGCCGGTGCCGCCGACGCCGGTGATGAGGATGTTCCAGGGCTGCGCCAGGTCCGACTTGAAGGCCGGAGCCGGCAGCGACGCCAGCAGGTCGGCGGCATTCGCCTTCTTGCCCTTGCGCGGATTGCCGCCGTGCACGGTGACGAAGCTGGGGCAGAAGCCGTCGACGCAGCGGAAGTCCTTGTTGCAGTTCGATTGGTCGATCTCGCGCTTGCGGCCGAACTCGGTTTCCTTCGGCAGCACCGACACGCAGAAGCTCTTCACGCCGCAGTCGCCGCAGCCTTCGCAGACCAGCGTGTTGACCATCGTGCGCTTGGCCGGGTCCGGCAGCTTGCCGCGCTTGCGGCGGCGGCGCTTCTCGGTGGCGCAGACCTGGTCGTAGATCAGGATGGAGACGCCCTTCACCTCGCGCAGGCGGCGCTGCACGTCGTCCAGGTCCTTGCGGTCGAAGAATTCCACGCCCGACGGGAAGATCTCGCGCTTGCTCCACTTGCCCACTTCGTCGCTGACCACGACGATCGTGTCCACGCCCTCGGCGCGCATCATGTGCGCGATCTGCGGCACCGACAGCGTGCCGTCCACCGGCTGGCCACCGGTCATCGCCACCGCGTCGTTGTAGAGGATCTTGTAGGTGATGTTCACCCCGGTGGCGACCGACTGGCGCACCGCCAGCGAGCCGGAGTGGAAGAACGTGCCGTCACCCAGGTTCTGGAAGACGTGCTCGGTCTCGGTGAACGGCGCCTGCCCGGACCACGTCACGCCTTCGCCGCCCATGTGGGTGAAGGTGTCGGTGTCGCGGTCCATCCACGTCACCATGTAGTGGCAGCCGATGCCGCCGAGCGCGCGCGAGCCTTCCGGCACCACCGTGGAGGTGTTGTGCGGGCAGCCGGAGCAGTAGTGCGGCACGCGCGGGAAGTTGGCGCGCGGCAGCGCCATCTCGGCTTCCTTCTCTTCCATCCAGCGCAGGCGCTGTTCGATGGATTCGGCCGTGAAGAAGCGCTGGATGCGCTTGCCGATCACGCCGGCGATGGTGGCCGGGGTCAGCTCGCCGGTGCTCGGCAGGATCCACTCGCCGCCTTCGTCGTACTTGCCGACAATAGACGGGCGCGTGCCGGCGTTGGCCGGCCAGTTGTAGAAGTACTCCTTCATCTGCCGCTCGATGAAGGCGCGCTTCTCCTCCACCACGACGATGTCTTCCAGGCCGCGGGCAAACTCGGTGATGCCCACCGGCTCCAGCGGCCAGGTCATGCCCACCTTGTAGACGCGGATGCCGATGTCGGCGCAGGCCTGTTCGTCCAGGCCGAGGTATTCCAGCGCCTGCAGCACGTCCAGGTAGCTCTTGCCGGTGGTGACGATGCCGAGGCGCGCGCGCGACGAATCCAGCACGATCCGGTCCACCTTGTTCGCCCGGGCGAAGGCCTGCGCGGCCGCCACCGCGTACTTGTGCAGGCGCATTTCCTGGTCCAGCGGCGGATTCGGCCACCGGATGTTGAGCCCGCCCGCCGGCATCGCGAAATCCTCCGGCAGCACGATCTCGCGCGCGAACGGATCCACCTGCACCGACGCCGACGACTCCACCGTCTCGGCGATCGTCTTGAAGCCGATCCAGCGGCCCGTGTAGCGGCTCATCGCCCAGCCCACCAGGCCCAGGTCCAGGATGTCCTGCACGCCGGCCGGGTTGAGGATCGGCATCATCGCGCTGACGAATTCGTCTTCCGAGCCGTGCGGCAGCGTCGAGCTGCGGCAGTTGTGGTCGTCCGCCGCCAGCGCCAGCACGCCGCCGAACTTCGAGGTGCCCGCCGCGTTGCCGTGCTTGAACACGTCGCCGCAGCGGTCCACGCCGGGACCCTTGCCGTACCACATGGCGTACACGCCATCGACCTTGGCGCCGGGGAACAGGTTGGTTTGCTGCGTGCCCCAGACCATGGTCGCGCCCAGGTCCTCGTTCAGGCCGGGAGTGAACTTCACGCCCGCCGTCTCCAGGTGCTTGCGCGCGCGCCACAGCTCCAGGTCGAAGCCGCCCAGCGGCGAACCGCGGTAGCCGCTGATGAAGCCGGCCGTGTTCAGGCCCGCGGCCTGGTCGCGCAAGCGCTGCATCAGCGGCAGCCGGACCAGCGCCTGCACGCCGCTCAGGTAGATGCGGCCGTCGGTGCGGGTGTACTTGTGCTCCAGCGTGTAGTCGCTGTCGATCACCCCGATCTGCGGCGTGTTGGCGGACGAGGGCGAGGTGAGTTCGGCGGTGCTGGTCATGGCGGGCCCGTGCAAGCGGCTGGCGTGGCCCGATAACCCCTCGGGCGCGAAGGCGCGCATTGTAACAGCGGGCTTTTTGTGTGACGCCGGTCACTTCGCCATTGTGCGTTGCAGCGGTTAGGATGGGGTCGGGGGAATCGACTGCAGTCTGGGGGACGTCGTGAAGTTCGTTAAATGCATGCTGCTGGCCACCGTGCTGGCATCCGGGGTGCTGTCCGCGCAGGCGCAGACGGTGCCGAAACCGAAAGAGTTCTACTTCGACGAAGACAAGGCGACGGCACGCCCGATCGTGGTCGTCGAAGGCGAGGGGGAAGCGCAGGTGCAGGCCCTGGTGCGCGAACGCGATCGTGGCCGTCGCCAGCTGGAAGCCACCGCGCAACTGGCGCACATCGCGTTCATTGATGGGCGCACCGACCTGGGCGCCCAGCTTTACCAGCAGGTGTTGGCGGGGACCGAAGTCAAGGGCAACATCGGTCGTGCGGTGCGCTGGAACTACGCGTGGGACCTGTTCCGCGCCGGCCAGGTCGAACCGGCGCTGACGCGCTGGGTGGAGATCGCCACCGCGCACGGTGGACCGTCGTGGGCGCCGCCGACACTGGCGCTGGCGTTGTGGCGCCTGGATCGCAAGCAGGAAGCGGTGGCGTGGTACGGCGCGGCCGTGCGTACGGAGCCGAACCTGTGGCTCGATGCGCGCAACTACGCCACGCTGCTGCCCGCCTGGCGACAGGAAGACCGCGATACGCTCGCCGAAGTGCTGGGTGCCTGGCAGGCGAATCCGCCGATCTGGCCGTAAGCGCGTGAGAGAATGCGCCCCGTGAGCGGCCGCGACGCGCGGCCGCGACGGGAACGGGCGCCTGCTTCGCGATGATCAACAACGACCTCAGGATCGAACCGTACCGTGCGCGCCTGGACGCGACCGGCCGCGTGCAGATCCCGATGTTCCTGCAGGACGCGTCGGCGCAACGCCTGCGTCAGTGCCTGGAGCACGAAGTGCCCTGGGAGCCTGCGCAGCGCAGCGACCGGCCGCCGTTGCTGCCGGCTCAGGCGCAGAGCCTGCCGCCCGTCCAGCAGGATCGTGCGCGCCTGATGGAGGCGCTGCGCCGTGCGATGGACGGCTTCGAGTTCTACTTCGACCGTTTCAGGATGATCGAGGCGCGCCGCGACGGCCTGCACCCGGAGCTGGTGCTGCATGTGGTGGTGGATTTCCTCAATTCGCCCGACTTCCTCGCCTTCGCCCGTGAACTCACCGGCGACCCGGACATCCGCATGGTCAGTGCGATAGCGGCGCGTTACCGGCCTGGCCATTTCCTGCGCCTGCACGACGACAAGTCGCATCAGGAAGACCGCGCGTTCGCCTACGTCATCAACCTGGGGCGGCAGTGGGAAGCCGACTGGGGTGGCCTGCTGCAGTTCCTCGACGATGGCCAGAACGTGGTCGAGACCTTTACCCCGCACTGGAACAGCCTCAGCCTGTTCCGCGTTCCGCAGGCGCATCAGGTCAGCCAGGTCGCGCCGTGGGCGGGCGACCACCGCTACAGCATCACCGGTTGGTTCCGCCGCACCTGAGGCCTGCGCAGCGCGCAGGCATGCATCCACGTTCCCGAAAGGAGGTGTCCATGTCCCTGCCGCGCGCCCTGACCTGCTGCCTGCTGCTCGCCGCCGCCTTGCCCGCTACCGCTGCCGACCGCATCGCCGGTCGCGCGTTCGCGACCCGCTCCGATGTCATCGCGCCACATGCGATGGCGGCCACCTCGCATCCGCTGGCCACGCAGATCGCGCTGGACGTGATGAAGCAGGGCGGCACCGCGATGGACGCGGCCATCGCCGCCAACGCCGCGCTCGGCCTGATGGAGCCCACCGGCAACGGCATCGGCGGCGACCTGTTCGCCATCGTCTGGGACCCGAAGACGAAGAAGCTGCACGGCTACAACGGCTCGGGCCGTTCGCCGAAAGCGCTGACGCTGGATTACTTCACCCAGCACGGCATCACCGACATCCCCGCGCACGGACCGCTGCCGGTCAGCGTGCCGGGCACCGTCGATGCGTGGTTCGCGCTGCATGATCGTTTCGGCAAGCTGCCGGTGAAGGACCTGCTGGCGCCCACGATCCGCTACGCGCGCGAGGGCCACCCGGTCCACCAGACGATCGCCTACTACTGGGACCGCTCGGTGCCGCGGCTGTCGAAGTTCCCCGGCTTCACCGAGCAGTTCACGATCGGCGGGCGCGCACCGCGCACCGGCGAGATGTGGAAGAACCCCTACCTGGCCAACACGCTGCAGAAGATCGCCGACGGTGGCCGCGACGCGTTCTACAAGGGCGACATCGCGCACACGATCGATGCGTACTTCAAGGCCAACGGCGGCTTCCTGTCGTACGCGGACATGGCGGCGCACCACGGCGAATGGGTCGAACCGGTCAGCACGCGCTACCGCAACGTCGATGTGTGGGAACTGCCGCCGAACGGGCAGGGCATCGCCGCGCTGCAGATGCTCAACGTGCTGGAAGGCTACGACTTCAGCAAGATCCCGTTCGGCAGCGCCGAGCACGTGCACCTGTTCGTCGAAGCGAAGAAGCTCGCCTTCGCCGACCGCGCGCGCTGGTACGCCGATCCTGCCTTCCAGCCCGCGCCGGTCGCGCGCCTGATCTCCAAGCCGTACGCGCGTGAGCGCGCGAAGCTGATCTCGCCGGACAAGGTGCTGCGCGAAGTGCAGCCCGGCACGCCGAAGGAACTGGACGAAGGCGACACCATCTACATGACCGTGGCTGACAAGGACGGGATGATGGTCTCGCTGATCCAGTCCAACTATCGCGGCATGGGCAGCGGCATGACGCCGACCGGCCTGGGCTTCATCCTGCAGGACCGCGGCGAGATGTTCGTGCTGCAGGGCTGCGAAGGCGCCACGCCGCATCCGAACTGCTACGCGCCGGGCAAGCGACCGTTCCAGACGATCATCCCGGCCTTCATCACGAAGGACGGGCAGCCGTGGGTCAGCTTCGGCGTGATGGGCGGCGCCATGCAGCCGCAGGGACACGTGCAGATCGTGATGAACCTGGTCGACTTCGGCATGACCCTGCAGGAAGCCGGCGACGCGCCGCGCATCCAGCACGACGGTTCCACCGAACCGGTCGGCAGCGCCACCGCGATGACCGACGGCGGCGTGGTGCAGCTGGAATCCGGCTACCCCTACGAAACCATCCGCGCGCTGATGGACAAGGGCCACCACGTCGAATGGGCCCTGGGCCCCTACGGCGGCTACCAGGCCATCCTGCGCGACCCGAAGACCGGCGTGTATTACGGCGCCAGCGAGAGCCGCAAGGACGGGCAGGCGGCGGGGTATTGAGGGGTCGCACGAGTGTTTTCATAGGTTGGGGTGAGCGGAGCGAACCCCGACATCGCCGGCAAGGAAACATCTGCGTGTTGGGGTTCGCAGGCTCATCCCAACCTATGGGACTGCTTCTCAAGAGAGATGGTCGGCAGGAAGTATCCGGCTCCTCCCGCTGCACCCTTCCATGAAGGATTCAGGATCACCCTGGCGAAGCACTGACGGAAAGCACCGCAGGCCCGTCCCACGAACAGTCGTGCATGCGATGCTCGACGCACGAAGAGAAGGAGTCAAACGTGGTCGAGTTCCTGATCAGGCACGTGGTGCTCGTGGTGCTGCTGGTCGCGGCCGGCGCGGGCGCGGCCTTACTGCTGACATCCAGGAAGAGCTTGGTGCGGACGTGGTTGTTCGCATCACCTGATCGGATCACGATGGTGGGAATCGGTGTGCTCGTGGTCCTCTGGACAGGCGTGGCTGTCTTCAATCGGCTCAACGCATAGGGTCAGGCATCGGCGGCGCCCGGCCACGCAGGGGGGGGGGGCGGAACGGCTTTCGACCTCGATGCGGCCCATTGCTTCTTCACCCTCAAACACACGATGGGTATCGCTTCGCTCAACCCATCCTACGAAACTACGAAACACGAACAGGGATACACATGGCCACGCTCCCCGCTCTCCCCGAACTCACCCCCGGCCTTTACCGTCACTACAAAGGCAACGACTACGAAGTCGTCGCGGTGGCGCGACACAGCGAGACGCTGGAGCCGGTGGTGGTCTATCGCGCGCTGTATGGCGAAGGCGGGTTGTGGGTGCGGCCTTACGCGATGTTCTGCGAGGAGGTGGTGGTGGACGGGCGCAGCGTGCGGCGCTTTGCGCCGGTCGCATGAGGCGCGCATGACCACCTACATCGCCCTGCTCCGCGGCATCAATGTCGGCAAGGCCAAGCGCATCGCGATGGCGGACCTGCGCGCGCTGCTGGAAGGGCTGGGCCATACCGACGTCGCCACGCTGCTCAACAGCGGCAACGTGGTGTTCCGCTCCGGCAAGAAGATTCCCGCGAAGATCGCGGCGGAGATGTCGGCGGCCATTGCCACACAGCTGAAGATCGAGGTGCCTGTCATCGTGAGATCGGCGAAGGACCTGGCCACGATCATCGAAGCCAACACGCTGGCCGATGCGGCCGCCGATCCCTCGCGCCTGCTGGTCGCGTTCGTGCAGGAGGCCGATGCGCTGCCGGCGCTGTCCGCCATCGCGCCGCACGTGGTGCCGCCGGAACAATTCCTGCTCGGGCGCGAAGCCGCCTACCTGCATTGCGCGCGCGGCATCCTCGAAAGCAAGGCCGGCGAGGCGCTGGTCGGCAAGGCCGGCAAGGCCGCCACCACCCGCAACTGGGCGACCGTGTTGAAACTGCAGGCACTGGTGGAGAAGATCGATGCCTGACGTCCGTCCTCTCCTCTTCCGATGCCGCTGCCCACGACGATCGCCCGCTTCCGTGTGTTCCTGATCGCCTCCGCCGTCCTGTCTTTCGCGGCTGTCGCGACGGTCTTCCTCCCCGATGGCTACTCGCCGGCGCTGGCCGAGGCGTATGCCAACGAGCCGCTGCCGGCGTTGTTCGAGAACGAAGGGCTCGCGATCGGCCTGGGCATCACCGCGCTCGCCATCATGATCGTGGGGTGGGTGGGCCTGTTCATGCTGAAGCGCTGGGGCCGCGCGCTGTCGCTGGGCATCACCGTGCTCGGGTTTCCCCTCTATCTGCTGGCGGGCCCCACCCTGCTGTCGCCGCTCGAGGCGATGCTGACCGATGCGTCGACGCTGGTCTGGGGCGCATGCCTGGCGCTGGCCTATTACTCGCCGGTCGCCGCCAGGATGGAGGGCGGCGCGCGGTTGCCAGACTAGGGTGGGGTGAACGGAGTGAAGCCCAACGAGCGTGGCAACGACGTGTCCACGCGTCGGGGTTCGCACGCTCACCGCAACCGATGGGGCCTCGACGTTCTCTTGTTCCATGACAAGGCTTGTTTCCTCGACATTCGAGGCTCTCCTGCCTCGCCAGCCAGGCGCTTCTCCTTGTCATGGAACAGAACAGCCTCGTCAGCTCACGTCAGTGCCTTGTCATCGCACAGACACGCTTCGGAGGGCGCACCTCGCGGGTGCGGCATCTATGGTAATGCGTCGTCGACTCACCTCAGCACGTCGTCATGGCGCACCCATGCCTCACCAACGAGGCAAAGCGCCGCGTCAGCTCACTTCAACGCGTCGTCATCGCACCTGAAAGCCTCGATGTCGCCCGACAACACGTGCGCGTCGACGCCGGTCGCGTCGACGGAACGGTGTCAGAGATCGAAGCCCAGCAGCAGCGGGTCGTGGTCGGAGCTGCGGAACGGCACGGCGGGGTTGCCGTCGGCGTAACCCTGCGCGTCCTGTTCGTCGGCGTTGATGTGCCACTCGGCGGCACCGCGCAGCTGCTTCGCCAATGACGGGCTGAGCAGGGCGTGGTCGAGGCGACCGGTGAGGCCGCTGTAGACGTAGCTGTAGGGCTGTTCGATGCCGGCCTGCTTGAACGCATCCACCCAGCCGGCGTCGTCGCGCAGCCAGCGCACCGGCGCTTCCATCGCATAGGCGTTGAAGTCGCCGAGCATGACGACGCGGTCGCTGCGGGTGCGGGTGGGATCGGTCTTCAGCCACGCGTCCAGACGCTGCGCCGAATCCAGGCGCAGCGCGTTCCAGCAGCCGGCGCCGTCCTTCTGGTCGGAATCCAAACCGGTGGCTTCCGAGCAGCCCTTCGACTTCAAGTGGTTGGCGACCACGACGAAGGGCGCGCCGCTGCCGCGCACGAAGGCCTGCGCCAGCGGGCTGCGGCTACGTTCGCCGAACGGGCCGGCTTCCAATGTGGCGGGCTTGCCGCTGGGCTTCACCTTGTCGCTGCGGTAGATGATGCCGACACGGATGGTGTCCGGACCGGGGCCCTGCTTCGCATCGATGAAGCGCCACGTGCCGCC
Source organism: Pseudoxanthomonas sp. (assembly GCA_047600885.1). Taxonomy (GTDB): domain Bacteria; phylum Pseudomonadota; class Gammaproteobacteria; order Xanthomonadales; family Xanthomonadaceae; genus Pseudoxanthomonas_A. The sequence goes on from JASGKE010000003.1 coordinate 454,842, forward strand.
ACCGGCGTTCAGGGCAGCGACCAGCTGGGCCAGGCTGGAGTCGGCGCCGTAGCCGTCGTTCTCCAGTTCCATCAGCGCGGCGATGTCGGGATTCAGGCCGCTGATCGTGCCGACCAGCTTCTGCATCTGCGCCTGGTACTGCGCGGCCGTCTTGGCGCCGCGTTCGGTAGGGAAGCCGCCGCCCTTGCCGTCGCCGTTGAACAGGTTCTCCAGGTTGAACGCGGCCACGCGTGTGTTGCCCGCGACCTGCGGCGCGGCCGGGCGTTCCGGCGCGGCAATCGTCGGCGCCACGGTGAGCTGCAGGCGCCAACCGCCGTGGCGCGCATCGACGATGCCCTGCGCGCCGGTCAGCACGGTGCCGGTGCGCAGCGGCTGGCCTTCCTTCACGTACCAGACGGTGGCGGGATCGCGCTTCGCGCTGCCGTCGTCCAGCACCAGCGTGCGGCGCGCGTTGTCGGCGGCCAGGCGCTTGGCCTCGGCGCTACCGGGCGCGGCGACTTCGCTGGGTTGCCACAGGCGGCCGCCGAAGCTGGTGGTGAGTTCGCCGAAACGGCCCAGCGCATCGGTGCCGCTGAGCGTGAGCGGGGCATCGATGCGCACGAGCATGCCTTCCAGCGCTTCCCAGTCGGCAGGCTGGGCGGTCAGCACGGCGGGTGCGATGCGGCCGGTGCCGCGCGACTGGATCACCGGGGCATGCAGCGCTGTCAGCGTGTCGTCGCCGCCGGCCTTGCGCTCGCCGACGATGCCACGCACGCGGATGCGGTCGCCCGCGGTGAGAAGCGGCGCGGGCGTGCCGTCTTCGAAGGCGACGAACAGCGCGTCGGACGTCGTCGCCTTGCCGTCGCCGGCGTCCTGCATGAAGACGCCGCCCAGGTCGGCGAAGGCCGCGGTGACGACGCCTTCGACGGTGACGGTCTGCCCGTCCAGCGGGCTGCGCGCGCCATCGCCCTGCACGTCGCCGATCGGCACGATGCGCTCCTTCGGCGTGGCCGCGCAGGCGGGCAGGGCGAGGGAGGCGAGCAGGGCGAGGGTGAGCAGCGAGCGGGAAGGCGTCATCGTGGGTTGACCGGGCGAGCGAGGCGGCAAGGGTAAACGGAATGCGTGACGGGAAGGCGGAAACAAAAACGCCGCCCGGAGGCGGCGTTTCTGCGGAAGGCGCGAGGCCTTACTTGATGTTGGCCAGCATCCAGTCGACGGTGGCGTGCACCTGCTCGTCGGTCAGCGAGGCATTGCCGCCCTTCGGGGGCATGATGCCGCCGTCCGGACCGGTGAAGCCTTCGATGGCGTGCTTGTACAGGGTGTCCTTGCCCTTGCTGACGCGCGCGCCCATGCCGGCGGCGGTCAGGGTGGGGGCCTTGCCCACGCCGTTGGTGTGGCAGGCGCCGCAGAGGTTCTGGTAGATCACGCTGCCGTCGGTGGTGCCGCCATAGGCGACCTGCGACGCGGCGGCGGCCTTGGCGGCTTCAGCGGCGGCGGCCTGGGCGGCGGCACCGGTTTCGCCGGCATAGACGGCGCCGGCCGGGGCGATGCGGCCCTCGGTGATCTGGGCGGTCTTCGGGTTCACTTCCGGCGGAATCGCGCCATGCAGGAAATGCGCGCCGACGATCAGGCCACCGGTGACCAGCACCAGGAAGCCGATCACCATCGAGAAATGCTTGAGGAATTCGAGGTCGTAGTTACGCACTTTCCACCTTTGGCAGCACGGCCGCGGGGCCGTGCATGGCTACGAAAACGGGGGCCGACGGTCCGCGCGACGCGCGATCCAGGCGGGACCGGGCGCCGGAACGCCGCGGGCAAGGGCACATTATAAGCAGTGAGGCCGTCTTTGCCTCAACACCGGCGCATCCGGGCTCACTGCGCCAGATAGACCTGCAGCGGCGCATGCAGGGCCTGCAGCACCGCGCGCATCGGGTAGCCGGCACCGGCGCCCTGGCCGGAAAGCGCCTGCTGCAGCACCTGCCGCTTCTCGCCGCCTTCGATGTGCAGGTACAGGCGGCCGGCATCGCGCAACACCGGCAGGGTCAGGGTGATGCGGGGTTCGCCGGCGCCGGGGGCGCGCATCGGCAGGACGGTCGCGTCGGTATCCGGGTCCATCGCCTCGGCCAGGCGGTCGCCGCCGGGGAAGAACGAGGCGGTGTGGCCGTCGCCGCCCATGCCCAGCACGGCGACGTCGAGCGCGGCGGGCAGATCGGCGGCGACCTCGGCCAGGGCCTCGTCGGGGGTGGCGGCAGCGCGGTACAGCGGGACGAAGCGCGCGCTGGCGGCGGCGTCCTGCAGCAGGGTCGCCTTCACCAGGCGGGCGTTCGAGCGCTCATGGGCGTCGTCCACCCAACGTTCGTCGACCAGGGTGACGGTGACGTTCGCCCAGTCCAGCGCCTGTCGGGACAAGGCCTGCAGGAAGCGGCGAGGGGTGGTGCCGCCGGACAGGGCCACGCTGGCCTGGCCACGCAGGGCGAGGGCGGCGCGCAGGTCGTCGGCGACGGCCTGGGCCAGCGCCTGGGCGACGGCGTCGCCGTCCGGGAACGGATGCAGCTGGATCTGCAGCGAGAGATCGGTGGGGGGCATGGAGCGACTCGGGAGTGGGGGCTTCCCGGGGGAAGGCAGGCCGGCGTGGGGTGCCGGGTGAAGGCCCCGCGAGGCGGGGCCGGCGACGTCAGACGGTGTCTTCGTGCCAGGTGCGGCCGTCGCGTTCGACCAGGGCCACGGCGGCGCTGGGGCCCCAGGAGCCGGCGGTGTAGGCCTTGGGCGTCTCGCGTCCGGCTTCCCAGGCGGCGAGGATCGGGTCGATCCAGGCCCACGCGGCCTCGACTTCATCGCGGCGCATGAACAGGGTCTGGTTGCCGCGGACCACGTCCATCAGCAGGCGCTCGTAGGCTTCCGGCTGATGCACGCCGAAGGCCTCGGCGAAGCTCATGTCCAGCGGCACGTGTTGCAGGCGCAGGCCGCCGGGGCCCGGGTCCTTGATCATGATCCACAGCTTCACGCCTTCGTCCGGCTGCAGGCGCAGCACCAGCTTGTTGCCCATCACCGGGCCCGCGCTGTCGTCGAAGATGGAGTGCGGGATCTGCTTGAAGGCGATGACGATCTCCGACACGCGCTCGGCCAGGCGCTTGCCGGTGCGCAGGTAGAACGGCACGCCGGCCCAGCGCCAGTTGTCCACTTCGGCCTTCAGCGCCACGAAGGTCTCGGTGCGCGAATCGGGCTTGCCGAGTTCGTCCAGATAGCCCGGCACCGCGGCGCCGCTGCTGGCGCCGGCGCGGTACTGGCCACGCACGGACAGGTGGCCCACGTCTTCGCCGCGGATCGGCTTGAGCGAGCGCAGGACCTTCAGCTTCTCGTCGCGCACGGCGTCGGCCTGCAGGGCGGCCGGGGGTTCCATCGCCACCATGCACAACAGCTGCAGCAGGTGGTTCTGGACCATGTCGCGCAGGGCGCCGGAGGTGTCGTAGTAGCCGGCGCGCTTCTCGAGGCCGACGGTCTCGGCCACGGTGATCTGCACGTGGTCGATCCGGCTGGCGTTCCACAGCGGCTCGAACAGGATGTTGGCGAAGCGCAGGGCCAGCAGGTTCTGGACGGTCTCTTTGCCCAGGTAATGGTCGATGCGGAAGATCTGGCTTTCCGCGAAGGCGCTGCCGACGGCGTCGTTGATCACCGCGGCGCTGGCCGAGTCGTGGCCGATCGGCTTCTCGATCACCACGCGGGCGTTGCCGGTGTTCAGGCCGTGCGCGCGCAGGCGGTCGCAGATGTTCACGAACAGCGTGGGGCTGGTGGACAGGTAGAAGACGCGGATGCGATCGCCGGTGGTCTGCAGGCGGGCGGCGAATTCGTCCCAGCCCTCGTCCTTGGTGGCGTCCAGGGCCAGGTAGCCGAGCTTCTCCAGGAACGCGGGCAGCTTGGCCTTCAGGGTGTCGTCGCTGGCCGCGATGCGGGCCAGCGCTTCGCCGACCTTGGTGCGGTATTCGGCATCGCCCTGCTTGTCGCGGGCCACGCCGATGATGCGGCTCTCTTCCGGAATCTGGCCGTCGGCATAGCGCCGCAGCAGGCCCGGCAACAGCTTGCGCAACGCCAGGTCGCCGGTGCCGCCGAAGATGACGAGATCGAAGGTGTCGACAGGCAAGGTCTTCGCGGTCACGGGAGCGTCTCGGTGCAACAGGAAAGAGTGGCCACAATACCACCGGGGTACCACATGATGCCAACAGGTCCGCTAAGTGAAAGGATTGTTGCGATATTGGTACGTCACTGGTATCTTGATTGTCATGCAAACGAACCTGCTCGAGGAATACCAGCGGCTGCAGACCGGTGAGTCCACCCGGGCAGTGGCCTACCTGCGCCTGCGTCGCGCGCTGCAGAACCTGATGGATGCCGGTGTGCTGCGGCCCGGGCAGGCGCTTCCCAGCGAGCGCGACCTGGCGCAGTTGCTCGATCTCTCGCGGGTGACCATTCGCAAGGCGCTGGCCGGGTTGATCGAAAGTGGTCTGCTCGTGCAGCGCCAGGGTGCCGGCACCTTCGTGGCCGAGCGGATCCTGCGCCAGTTCTCGCGACTGACCAGCTTCACCGACGACCTGCGCGAGCGCGGGCTGAACCCGCAGGTGAAATTCCTGGAGCGCACGGTCGGCGAAGTGACGCCCGAGGAGTCGATGGCCCTGAACCTGTCGCCCGGCAGCGGCGTGGTGCGTATGTACCGCCTGCGCCACGTGGATGGCGCGCCGATCGCCATCGAGCGCACCCTGGTGCCTTACGCACTACTGCCGGACCCGGACAGTGTGACCACCTCGCTTTACGAGGCCCTGGACGCCTACGGCCACCGGCCCAAGCGGGCCTTGCAGCGCCTGCGCGCGGTGGCCCTGGATGAAGAAGCGGCCCGCCACCTCGAACTGCCCGTGGGTGCCCCGGGCCTGCTGGTCGAGCGGCGCGCTTTCCTGGAAGACGGACGGGTAGTCGAATCCACCCGTTCCTACTATCGCGGCGACGCCTACGACTTCGTCGCCGAACTGCAGAGCGACTGATCCACGGGGGCCGTCGCGCCCCGTTCGCACCCCTGCGTGAGACGAGCACCCGCTACGCGATCGTGTAGCGGGCGTTTCCGTGCGCGCATTTCGTCGGCCGTCACGCCAAATACTTGACGCCGCTCAATGAAATGGTGCGATCATGTACACGCGTGTAGATGTTGCCGTCATTAACTTGACGTTAAAGTGACGTGAATTGGGGTGGGGGTCACGATTTATCCGGACTTATGTCCGCTTTAACCACAGGGACGCGAACTGTGACTCTGACCCGTTAATTCGCCCGCGCTGCGGCGTGGACGAAGGGCAGCAACTTCAAGACAGCCTTGGGGGAGGCAGTCCCGGGCTGGCTTTTTTTGATCCAGTCGCAAGGGACCACCGTGCTCGGCCTGACCTATCTCTTCAAAGCGGCCTCCCGCCGCCGCCACGTGGCGACCGCATCCGGTTTGCTGTCGATCGCCCTGGCCATCCTTGCGCCTGCTCACGCACAGACCTCGGTCCAGAACACCGCGACGATCGCGCTGCCTCCCGGCGCCACGGTGGTCGACAGCAATCCGGCGAACAACACATCGACGGCTACCGTCAGTGTGCTGGCGCTGCCCCGGCTGACGTTGGTCAAGCAGGTCGTCAACGACAACGGCGGTACGGCAGCGGCCAGCGCTTGGACGCTGGTGGCGACGGGCGCGTCCACCACGATTTCGGGTGCCACGGGCACGGCGACGGTCACCAACGCGACGATTCCGGCGGGCACCTATGCCCTTTCCGAAACCGCAGGAGCGGCGGGCTATACGGCCGGAACCTGGAGTTGCGTCAAGAACGGCGGCGCGGCGGTTTCTGCGAACAGCATCAGCCTGGTCGGCAACGATGTCGCGACCTGCATCATCATCAACAACGACCAGCCCGCCACGCTGACGCTGGTCAAGACGGTCATCAACGACAACGGCGGCACGGCCACGGTCAGCAACTTCCCGCTGACGGCGACCGGTCCGACCACGATCACCGGTGTGTCCGGCACCGCTGCGGTGACCAACGCCTCGGTCAACGCCGGCGTGTACACGCTCTCGGAAGTGACGGCGGCCGGTTATGCCGCAGGTTCGTGGAGCTGCACGGCCGGTACGCTCTCGGGCAACCAGCTGACCCTGGCCAATGGCCAGAGCGCGAGCTGCTCGATCACCAACAACGACCAGTCCGCGACGCTGACGCTGGTCAAGACGGTCATCAATGACAACGGCGGTACGGCCACGGTCAGCAGCTTCCCGCTGACGGCGACCGGCCCGACGACCATCACCGGCGTATCCGGCACTGCTGCGGTGACCAATGCCTCGGTCAACGCCGGTGTGTACACGCTGTCGGAAGTGACGGCAGCCGGTTACACGGCAGGTTCGTGGAGCTGCACGGCCGGCACGCTCTCGGGTAACCAGCTGACCCTGGCCAATGGCCAGAGCGCGAGCTGCTCGATCACCAACAACGACCAGTCCGCGACGCTGACGCTGGTCAAGACGGTCATCAACGACAACGGCGGTACGGCCACGGTCAGCAACTTCCCGCTGACGGCGACCGGTCCGACCACGATCACCGGTGTGTCCGGCACCGCTGCGGTGACCAACGCCTCGGTCAACGCCGGCGTGTATACGCTGTCGGAAGTGACGGCGGCCGGTTACGCGGCAGGCTCGTGGAGCTGCACGGCAGGGACCTTGACCGGTAACCAGCTGACCCTGGCCAACGGCCAGAGCGCGAGCTGCTCGATCACCAACAATGATCAGGCCGCGACGCTGACGCTGGTCAAGACGGTCATCAACGACAACGGCGGCACGGCCACGGTCAGCAACTTCCCGCTGACGGCGACCGGTCCGACGACGATCACGGGTGTGTCAGGCACCGCCGCGGTGACCAACGCCACGGTCAACGCTGGCGTGTACACGCTGTCGGAAGTGACGGCGGCCGGTTACGCCGCCGGCAGCTGGAGCTGCACGGCCGGGACCTTGACCGGCAACCAGCTGACCCTGGCCAACGGCCAGAGCGCGAGCTGCTCGATCACCAACAATGACCAGGCCGCGACGCTGGCCTTGGTCAAAGAAGTCGACAATGCGGGTGGGGGTACTGCGCTGACGACCGCTTGGACTTTGTCCGCGAGCGGTCCGACGCCGATCAGTGGCGCGGGCGGAGTCAACTCTACCCAGGTTTCTGCAGGAACCTACACCCTGTCCGAGTCGGTGGGACCCGCGGGTTATACGGCAGGCACATGGTCCTGCATGGTGGACCTTGAGTTTGTTTTCGTTAGCCCTGGCGGACAGGTTTCTGTTGCCAACGGCATGGATATGACGTGCACTATCGTCAATACCTTCCAGCCAGCGCCATCGCTGACCATCGACAAGACGGCCTCTCCGACGACGGTGTCGGCGGCGGGTCAGACAGTGACGTACTCGTTCCTGGTGACTAACACGGGCAACGTGACCATCACGGGCTTGCAGATCAACGAGACGGCCTTCAGTGGCATGGGCACGGCGCCGGTGATCACCTGTCCGGTGACCACGCTGGCCCCAACGGCAACGACAACCTGCACGGGGACCTATGCGGTGACCCAGCAGGACATCGATGCTGGTTCTGTCACCAACACGGCGACGGCGTCGGGCACAGATCCCGTTGGCGGCACGACGACCTCGCCGCCGGACAGCGCGACGGTGACGTCGACGGCGGTGTCCACGCAAACGTTGGCCAAGGCGCTGACCGGAAATGCCGACGGCGATGCCAGCGGCACGGTGAGCCTGGGGGATGTGCTCACTTACACAGTGACGGTTACCAACACCGGCGGCACCACATTGGTGGGTGTCGTGGTGAGCGATCCGATGATCACGCCGAGCACGATCACGTGCCCGACCGTGGCCGTGGGCGCGACCTGCGTGCTGACGGGCACCTATACGGTGACGGCGGCGGACGTGACGGCGGGCAGCATCAGCAACACCGCCGTGGTGACCAGCCCGGTCTGCCCGGTGGGCAGCACCGATCCGGACTGCACCACGACCGTGGTGACGCCGGTGGTCGAGCTGAGCCAGACGCTGAGCAAGGCGCTGACCGGAAATGCCGACGGCGATGCCAGCGGCACGGTGAGCCTGGGTGACGTGCTGACCTACACGGTCACCGTGACCAACACCAGCGCCAGCGGCAGCCTGACCAACGTGGTGGTGAGCGATCCGATGATCACGCCGAGCACGATCACGTGCCCGACCGTGGCCGTGGGCGCGACCTGCGTGCTGACGGGCACCTATACGGTGACGGCGGCGGACGTGACGGCGGGCAGCATCAGCAACACCGCCGTGGTGACCAGCCCGGTCTGCCCGGTGGGCAGCACCGATCCGGACTGCACCACGACCGTGGTGACGCCGGTGGTCGAGCTGAGCCAGACGCTGAGCAAGGCGCTGACCGGAAATGCCGACGGCGATGCCAGCGGCACGGTGAGCCTGGGTGACGTGCTGACCTACACGGTCACCGTGACCAACACCAGCGCCAGCGGCAGCCTGACCAACGTGGTGGTGAGCGATCCGATGATCACGCCGAGCACGATCACGTGCCCGACCGTGGCCGTGGGCGCGACCTGCGTGCTGACGGGCACCTATACGGTGACGGCGGCGGACGTGACGGCGGGCAGCATCAGCAACACCGCCGTGGTGACCAGCCCGGTCTGCCCGGTGGGCAGCACCGATCCGGACTGCACCACGACCGTGGTGACGCCGGTGGTCGAGCTGAGCCAGACGCTGAGCAAGGCGCTGACCGGAAATGCCGACGGCGATGCCAGCGGCACGGTGAGCCTGGGTGACGTGCTGACCTACACGGTCACCGTGACCAACACCAGCGCCAGCGGCAGCCTGACCAACGTGGTGGTGAGCGATCCGATGATCACGCCGAGCACGATCACGTGCCCGACCGTGGCCGTGGGCGCGACCTGCGTGCTGACGGGCACCTATACGGTGACGGCGGCGGACGTGACGGCGGGCAGCATCAGCAACACCGCCGTGGTGACCAGCCCGGTCTGCCCGGTGGGCAGCACCGATCCGGACTGCACCACGACCGTGGTGACGCCGGTGGTCGAGCTGAGCCAGACGCTGAGCAAGGCGCTGACCGGAAATGCCGACGGCGATGCCAGCGGCACGGTGAGCCTGGGTGACGTGCTGACCTACACGGTCACCGTGACCAACACCAGCGCCAGCGGCAGCCTGACCAACGTGGTGGTGAGCGATCCGATGATCACGCCGAGCACGATCACGTGCCCGACCGTGGCCGTGGGCGCGACCTGCGTGCTGACGGGCACCTATACGGTGACGGCGGCGGACGTGACGGCGGGCAGCATCAGCAACACCGCCGTGGTGACCAGCCCGGTCTGCCCGGTGGGCAGCACCGATCCGGACTGCACCACGACCGTGGTGACGCCGGTGGTCGAGCTGAGCCAGACGCTGAGCAAGGCGCTGACCGGAAATGCCGACGGCGATGCCAGCGGCACGGTGAGCCTGGGTGACGTGCTGACCTACACGGTCACCGTGACCAACACCAGCGCCAGCGGCAGCCTGACCAACGTGGTGGTGAGCGATCCGATGATCACGCCGAGCACGATCACGTGCCCGACCGTGGCCGTGGGCGCGACCTGCGTGCTGACGGGCACCTATACGGTGACGGCGGCGGACGTGACGGCGGGCAGCATCAGCAACACCGCCGTGGTGACCAGCCCGGTCTGCCCGGTGGGCAGCACCGATCCGGACTGCACCACGACCGTGGTGACGCCGGTGGTCGAGCTGAGCCAGACGCTGAGCAAGGCGCTGACCGGAAATGCCGACGGCGATGCCAGCGGCACGGTGAGCCTGGGTGACGTGCTGACCTACACGGTCACCGTGACCAACACCAGCGCCAGCGGCAGCCTGACCAACGTGGTGGTGAGCGATCCGATGATCACGCCGAGCACGATCACGTGCCCGACCGTGGCCGTGGGCGCGACCTGCGTGCTGACGGGCACCTATACGGTGACGGCGGCGGACGTGACGGCGGGCAGCATCAGCAACACCGCCGTGGTGACCAGCCCGGTCTGCCCGGTGGGCAGCACCGATCCGGACTGCACCACGACCGTGGTGACGCCGGTGGTCGAGCTGAGCCAGACGCTGAGCAAGGCGCTGACCGGAAATGCCGACGGCGATGCCAGCGGCACGGTGAGCCTGGGTGACGTGCTGACCTACACGGTCACCGTGACCAACACCAGCGCCAGCGGCAGCCTGACCAACGTGGTGGTGAGCGATCCGATGATCACGCCGAGCACGATCACGTGCCCGACCGTGGCCGTGGGCGCGACCTGCGTGCTGACGGGCACCTATACGGTGACGGCGGCGGACGTGACGGCGGGCAGCATCAGCAACACCGCCGTGGTGACCAGCCCGGTCTGCCCGGTGGGCAGCACCGATCCGGACTGCACCACGACCGTGGTGACGCCGGTGGTCGAGCTGAGCCAGACGCTGAGCAAGGCGCTGACCGGAAATGCCGACGGCGATGCCAGCGGCACGGTGAGCCTGGGTGACGTGCTGACCTACACGGTCACCGTGACCAACACCAGCGCCAGCGGCAGCCTGACCAACGTGGTGGTGAGCGATCCGATGATCACGCCGAGCACGATCACGTGCCCGACCGTGGCCGTGGGCGCGACCTGCGTGCTGACGGGCACCTATACGGTGACGGCGGCGGACGTGACGGCGGGCAGCATCAGCAACACCGCCGTGGTGACCAGCCCGGTCTGCCCGGTGGGCAGCACCGATCCGGACTGCACCACGACCGTGGTGACGCCGGTGGTCGAGCTGAGCCAGACGCTGAGCAAGGCGCTGACCGGAAATGCCGACGGCGATGCCAGCGGCACGGTGAGCCTGGGTGACGTGCTGACCTACACGGTCACCGTGACCAACACCAGCGCCAGCGGCAGCCTGACCAACGTGGTGGTGAGCGATCCGATGATCACGCCGAGCACGATCACGTGCCCGACCGTGGCCGTGGGCGCGACCTGCGTGCTGACGGGCACCTATACGGTGACGGCGGCGGACGTGACGGCGGGCAGCATCAGCAACACCGCCGTGGTGACCAGCCCGGTCTGCCCGGTGGGCAGCACCGATCCGGACTGCACCACGACCGTGGTGACGCCGGTGGTCGAGCTGAGCCAGACGCTGAGCAAGGCGCTGACCGGAAATGCCGACGGCGATGCCAGCGGCACGGTGAGCCTGGGTGACGTGCTGACCTACACGGTCACCGTGACCAACACCAGCGCCAGCGGCAGCCTGACCAACGTGGTGGTGAGCGATCCGATGATCACGCCGAGCACGATCACGTGCCCGACCGTGGCCGTGGGCGCGACCTGCGTGCTGACGGGCACCTATACGGTGACGGCGGCGGACGTGACGGCGGGCAGCATCAGCAACACCGCCGTGGTGACCAGCCCGGTCTGCCCGGTGGGCAGCACCGATCCGGACTGCACCACGACCGTGGTGACGCCGGTGGTCGAGCTGAGCCAGACGCTGAGCAAGGCGCTGACCGGAAATGCCGACGGCGATGCCAGCGGCACGGTGAGCCTGGGTGACGTGCTGACCTACACGGTCACCGTGACCAACACCAGCGCCAGCGGCAGCCTGACCAACGTGGTGGTGAGCGATCCGATGATCACGCCGAGCACGATCACGTGCCCGACCGTGGCCGTGGGCGCGACCTGCGTGCTGACGGGCACCTATACGGTGACGGCGGCGGACGTGACGGCGGGCAGCATCAGCAACACCGCCGTGGTGACCAGCCCGGTCTGCCCGGTGGGCAGCACCGATCCGGACTGCACCACGACCGTGGTGACGCCGGTGGTCGAGCTGAGCCAGACGCTGAGCAAGGCGCTGACCGGAAATGCCGACGGCGATGCCAGCGGCACGGTGAGCCTGGGTGACGTGCTGACCTACACGGTCACCGTGACCAACACCAGCGCCAGCGGCAGCCTGACCAACGTGGTGGTGAGCGATCCGATGATCACGCCGAGCACGATCACGTGCCCGACCGTGGCCGTGGGCGCGACCTGCGTGCTGACGGGCACCTATACGGTGACGGCGGCGGACGTGACGGCGGGCAGCATCAGCAACACCGCCGTGGTGACCAGCCCGGTCTGCCCGGTGGGCAGCACCGATCCGGACTGCACCACGACCGTGGTGACGCCGGTGGTCGAGCTGAGCCAGACGCTGAGCAAGGCGCTGACCGGAAATGCCGACGGCGATGCCAGCGGCACGGTGAGCCTGGGTGACGTGCTGACCTACACGGTCACCGTGACCAACACCAGCGCCAGCGGCAGCCTGACCAACGTGGTGGTGAGCGATCCGATGATCACGCCGAGCACGATCACGTGCCCGACCGTGGCCGTGGGCGCGACCTGCGTGCTGACGGGCACCTATACGGTGACGGCGGCGGACGTGACGGCGGGCAGCATCAGCAACACCGCCGTGGTGACCAGCCCGGTCTGCCCGGTGGGCAGCACCGATCCGGACTGCACCACGACCGTGGTGACGCCGGTGGTCGAGCTGAGCCAGACGCTGAGCAAGGCGCTGACCGGAAATGCCGACGGCGATGCCAGCGGCACGGTGAGCCTGGGTGACGTGCTGACCTACACGGTCACCGTGACCAACACCAGCGCCAGCGGCAGCCTGACCAACGTGGTGGTGAGCGATCCGATGATCACGCCGAGCACGATCACGTGCCCGACCGTGGCCGTGGGCGCGACCTGCGTGCTGACGGGCACCTATACGGTGACGGCGGCGGACGTGACGGCGGGCAGCATCAGCAACACCGCCGTGGTGACCAGCCCGGTCTGCCCGGTGGGCAGCACCGATCCGGACTGCACCACGACCGTGGTGACGCCGGTGTTGCGGCCTGTGGTGACGTATAGCAAGTCGGTGGTGTTGCCCATCGGCCAAACGGAAGTGTCGACCGGCGATACGCTGACGTACACGTTGACGGCCACGGTCGCCCAGGCCGGGACGACAGCTTTGCTGACCCTCACCGACACTCTGGGAACCGGCCTGACGCTGGCGACCGTGTCGGCCGGCAGCTTCTCGTGCGGCACCGCGAACCCGCTCGTGTGCACGTTGCCTGCAGGCACTGCACCGGGCACGTACGCGGTCACCTATACGGCCATCGTCAACGATCAGGCGACCGGCACCGTGAGGAATACGGTCGTCGGCGTCGGCGACGATGCGCCGACCTGCGCAGGCACGTGCCGCACCGAGACGCCGGTGACCGAACCGTTGCCGCCCTTGGTGACCTACGCCAAGAGCGCCGTCCTGCCGACAGGTCGGTCGGAAGTGGCCGTGGGCGACAGCATCACCTATACGCTGACGACCAACGTCATTAACGCCGTGACGACGGCCGATGTGGTCCTGACCGACACCCTCGGTGCGGGCCTGACCTTCGGTACGGTGACCGATGCCGGCGCCTATGCGGCCGACACCAGCGGCGCCCCCGTGCTGCGCTTCACGCTGCCGGCCGGTACCGCGCCGGGCACTTACGTCGTGAGCTATACGGCGGTGGTGAATCCGGCGGCGCGTGGCACGGTGAACAATGCGGTCGTCGGTGCCGGTAACGACGCGCCGACCTGTGCGGGCAGCTGTGACACGTCCTCGCCGGTTGCAGAACCCCGCGTGTCGGTCTCCAAGTCCTCCAATCCTGCCACCGGTACCCAGGTGCAGGTCGGACAGACGGTGCGCTACACGCTGTCGGTCGATGTCGGCGTCTCCGCGCTGACGGGCGAGCTGGTCCTGGTGGATACGCCGGATCGTGGCCTGACGTTGGGCGCGCTGCCCGCAGGCTGTTCGTTCGATGGCACCGTGCTGACCTGCCGCTTGCCGGCCGGCACCACCACGGGTCTGCATGCGTTGAGCTACGACGCGGTCGTGAATGCCAATGCCGGTACCGTCGTGGGCAACCAGGTGGTGGCGACCGGTGGCGGCGGTGAGACGCCGGTGTGTACCGCTTGCAGCACCGAACACCAGTTGGACACGCCGGAGATCCGCCTGAGCAAGACGGCCGGTTCGCGCGAAGTTCGCATCGGCGACCTGGTCCGTTACACCCTGACGATCGAGAACGTCGGCGCGATGGACCTGGTCGGCGGTAGCGTCGTGGACACGCCGGCGGCGGGCTTCAGTTATGTCGAAGGCTCCCTGGTCGCCAACGATGCCGACGGCATGGCGACGGTATCGGGTGGCAATCCGCTGCGCTTCAGTGGCGTGGATGTCGCCGCGGGCCAGACGGCCACGCTGGTGTACGTGATGCGGGTGGGTGCGGGCGTGCGCCCGGGCACCCACGTCAACCAGGCGCAGGTGCGTTCGGCGACGGACGATCCGGTGTCGAACATCGCCACGGCTGAAGTGCAGCTGACGGCGGATCCGCTGCTGGATGACAGCCTGCTCTTCGGCACGGTCTTCAACGACCGCGACGGTGACGGCTGGCAGGACAGCGCCGCACTGAGCGGTGTGAAGGTCCAGGGCGGTTTCGCACCGACGGCCTACATCGCGAACTCCACGACCGTGGACCGCGGCGCAGGACCGCAACCTGAGGCGGACGCCAGTTCGCCGCTGCTGCACGGAATCGCCGTGGGTGCCATCAGCGGTCGCCAGTCCGTGGCCGATCCTGTCGAGCAGCACACGGTGGTCATCCGCCAGCATCTGAGCGAACCGGCCTTCACGGACGACTTCGTCCTGACTAGCGCCGAGGGTGTCACCGTTCGCATGGATGCGGCGGGCAACACCACCGTGCAGGCCAGCGGCGATGCCGCCAAGGGCCTGACGGCGGCGGCGCCGACGGTGGCGCGGCGCGTGGCCCAAGGCGACAAGGGCTACGTGGTCGACTACGTCATCCGCAACGCCGGCATCGACGAACGCGGCATCCCGGGCGTGCGCATCGCGTCGGTGGAGGGCCTGCTGATCGAAACCGACCAGTTCGGTCGCTACCACCTGGCAGGCGTGCCGGGCGGCGCGTGGGAGCGCGGTCGCAACTTCATCCTGAAGGTCGATCCGTCCACGCTGCCCGCCGGCGCCGAGTTCACCACCGACAACCCGCTGCTTCGCCGGATCACGCCGGGTGTGCCGGTCCGTTTCGACTGGGGCGTCAAGCTGCCCGAACAGGTGATCGAGGGTGGCTCCAAGCAGGTCGAGCTGGAGATGGGCGAAGTCTTCTTCGGCCCCGGCAGCGCGGAAGTGCGGGAGAAGTACCTGCCGGTGATCGAGGCGATGGCAGCCAAGGTGCGTGAGTACCAGGGCGGCGAAGTCGTGATCCACGCCAACGGCGACAGTGAGGGTTTGGCATTCGACCGCGCGAATGCGGTCAAGGCGGCTCTGCTGGGTCAGCTGGATGCCGCTTCGGCCAAGGAGCTGGTGGTCAGCGTGCGCGGCACGGTCGATGACCCGAGTTCCATGATTGTCGGGGTGGACGAAGGCGGCGCGCTTCTGGGCACCGTGTTGTTCGATACCGACAAGTCCGCGATCAAGCCGGCGTTCGAGCCCCTGCTCGACAAGGTGGCCGCGGCCCTGGAGAAGATGGGTGGGGGCAGCATCGCCATCGTCGGCCACACCGACGTGCGTGCATCCCATGCCTACAACGTGGCCTTGGGCATGCGTCGTGCCAAGGCGGTCTACGAAGCGCTCGCCAAACGCCTGAGTCCGGAGGTGCGTGCCAAGGTTCGCGTGGAAACCAGCAACGATCCGACAGCCCCTGTCGGCGTACGGAAGTGAGGGGGCGGATCATGAAGAAGCGTATGAAGATGAAGCTGCTGGATTACACGCTGATCAGCTTGCTGGCAGGCGCGGCGCCGATGGCCGCCGCGCAGACCTCGGCGACGCCCGCTCAGGCGCAGCAGGATCGCGCCGAGGGCACCGCTGCGCCGGTCGACTGCGATGGTGAGCGCTGCACCGGTGAAGAAGGCCTGCTGTTCCGCCTGCGCACGCGCAGCTACGACAAGCCGGTGACGCAGGGGACGAGCCAGGCATCCTCCTCCGAGGCCCTGCAGCCCGATCGTCGTGTGACCGTCGCGATGGAACAGCCGGGCAAGGCGACGGCGATGGGCAAGTTCTCCATCGACCTGCCGGGCGGTGGCGTGATCTGGGCGACCGAAGACCCCACGCTGGGCCAACCGGAACTGTCCGTGTCGGCGCCTTCGATCGTGCCGTTCGATGGCCAGCGCATCACCAAGCCGGTCTCGTTCTATGTGCGTGGCAACTACCCGGCCTTCATCAAGCGCCTGGAAGTCAGCCTGTACCGCAGCAGCGACGCGGACCTGATCGAACCGATCGCCACCATTCCGCTGGACGTGGCCGGCGTGACCCACGCCGACTGGGACGGCGTGCTGCCGACGCGCTATCCGTTCCGGAAGGGCGACGAGCTGGTGTACGTGCTGCGTGCCTACGACGGCGAATCGCGTTTCGACGAAACCCATCCGCGCACCCTGCAACTGGTGTCGCCGGAGGAAGCCGAGCGCGGCGCAGACCTGCTGCGCAGCACGGTCGAGCGCACGCTGGGCAGCGCGCTGACGACGGCCCAGGCCGAGAGCCAGAGCCTGATCGACACGGCGTTCGCCGAGAACGGCCTGCGCCAGCAGAACATCCCGATGTATGGGTCGCGCATCCGCATCCAGGGCCGCAATCTCCCGCCCGATGTCGCGCTGAAGATCAATGGCGAAGACTACCCGGTCGATCAGGAGCGCAAGTTCGTCGCCGAGTATCTCGTGCCGGTGGGACACCACACGTTCGACATCGGCCTGGGTGGGCGGGGCGGCGAAGGTGCGGCCAATGCCGCGCACACGCTCGATATCGACGTCACCGGTCGCTACTTCTTCGGCGTCGGTCTGGCCGACGTGACGATCGCGCAGAACAAGGCCAGCGGCTCGGCCGCGCCGTTCGCCAACGACGTGAACTACCAGGACGACGTCATCAGCGACGGTCGCCTGGCGTTCTATGGCAAGGCGAAGCTGCGGGGCAAGTACTTGGTGACGGCGCAGGCGGACACCACCCAGCGCGACCTGGACAGGCTGTTCAACGGCTTCACGCAGGCCGATCCGCAGGACGTGTTCCGCCGTTTGGATCCCGATCTCTACTACCCGGTGTATGGCGACGATTCCACGACCTATCGCGACGTGGACACCATGGGGCGGTTCTACCTGCGCGTGGACTGGGACAAGAACCAGGCGCTTTGGGGCAACTACTCCACCGGCATCACCGGCACCGAGTACGCCCAGTACCAGCGCTCGTTGTACGGCGCGGCGCTGAATTGGCGCTCGCTCGCCACCAATCGCTGGGGCGATCCGGGGACGGAACTGCGCGTGTTCGGCTCGCAGGCCGAAACCGCGCCCGGCCACAACGAGTTCATCGGTACCGGCGGCAGCCTCTACTACCTGCGCCATACCGACCTGCTGCCCGGTTCGGATGTCGTCACCCTGGAAATCCGCGACCTGACCACGGGCCGTGCCGAGAACAGGATCGTCCTTCAGCGTGGCGCGGACTACGAGATCGACGAACTCCAGGGCCGTATCCTGCTGACCCGCCCGCTAGCGCAGATCACCCGCGAAAACATCCCCACGCTGACCCGGGATGCGCCGCTGGACGGCTTCGAGCAGCGCCTGCTGGTGGACTACGAATGGGTGCCGTCGGGCTTCGATGCCGACGACGTCAGCGCCGGTTTCCGTGGCAAGCACTGGTTCGGCAACCACGTGGGCGTGGGTGCGACCTACTTGCAGGAAAACCGCGCAGGTGAGGACTACACCCTGGCGGCGGGTGACCTGACGCTGCAGGCGGGCAAGGGCACCTATATCAAGGCCGAGTACGCACAGACCGAGTCCTTCGGTTCGCCGGTGTTCTTCTCCGACAACGGTGGCCTGAGCTTCATCCAGCAGAACGACACCACGCTGTACCGCGAAGGCGAAGCGAAATCGCTGGAGGCGCGCGCCAACTTCAAGGAACTTGGCTGGACGACGCAGGACTGGAGCGCGGGCGCGTGGTGGCGCAATACCAGCGCGGGCTATTCGATCTCGCGCTACGACACCGGCCGTCCGGTGACGGAGTACGGCGCCGAGCTGCTGGGCCAGTTCACGCCGAACCTGGGTGTGTACGCGCGCTACACGCGCGCCGAGAGCGGTGCCGAATCGCTGACCCAGGCCCAGGCGACACTGGAATGGCGTCTCGACGATACGAGCACGCTCAGCGCTGAAGTGCGCCGTGTGGATACCGAAGGCACGTCGACTGACGCGGTCGGCACGCTCGGCGCGCTGAAGTACCTGCGCCGCTTCGGCAGTACGCTGGAACTGTATGGCCTCGCCCAGGTCACCCTGGACGACGACGGTGGCCAGTACGCGGACAACGACGCGTTCACGCTGGGCGGCAAGTACCTCTACGGCGACAATTCGTCCGTGGGTGCCGAACTGACCACCGGCGATCGCGGCGAAGCGGCGACCGTCAACGCCGAGCACCGCCTGACCGCCGAACACTCCGTCTACGGCGCGTACACCTATTCCACCGACACGACCGCCTACGACTCGCTGTTCACGCGCAACGCGCAGAACGGCTGGACGCTGGGCCAGCGTTGGCGCCTGTCCAACCAGGTCAACCTCTACAACGAGAGCCAGTTCCTGAAGGAACCCAACCAGTCCGGGTTGGCGCATACCTTCGGCATGGACTTCTATCCGGCCCAGGGCTGGAACATGGGCTTCACCCTGTCGGATGGCGAGCTGACCAACACCACCGGCGGCAATGTCGATCGCCGCGCCATCAGTGTGTCCGGTGGCCGCACGTCGCCGGATACCGATTGGCAGAGCAAGCTGGAATGGCGCGAGGATCGGGGCGCCGAGCAGCGCGAGCAGTGGGTCAGCACCAACCGGCTGACACACAAGATCAACGAGAGCTGGCGGATCGCTGCGCGCGTGAACTATGCCGACACCGACGACCAGCTCAACCCGTTGGCCAGCGCGAAGTTCATCGAGGGCAACGTGGGCTTCGCCTACCGCCCCTGGAACAACCAGCGCTGGGGCCTGTTCGGCCGCTACACGTATCTGTACGACCTGGCGACGCTGGGTCAGCTGGGCGGTGCCGACTACGACCAGAAGTCGCAGATCCTGTCGTTCGAAGGCGTCTACAAGCTCGACCAGCACTGGGAATTCGCCGGCAAGCTGGCAAGGCGCGAGGGTGAGGTCCGCATGGGGCGCGGTACCGGCGCGTGGCTCGATTCGGCCACGACGTTCGCCGCCGCCCAGGTCCGCTACGACCTGCGTACGCAATGGCATGCGCTGGCCGAGTATCGCTGGTTGGACGTCGAGGATGGTGGCACCAAGCAAGGCGTGCTGCTCGGCCTCGACCGCGACCTCAACAAGAACTTCCGCATCGGTGTGGGCTACAACTTCACCGATTTCAGCGACGACCTGACCGACTTCGATTACGACCACGAGGGTTGGTTCCTGAATCTCGTCGGGACCTATTGAGGCACGCGCAGCAGGAGTCGACGGAAGGGCCTGCCTACTTGTGAGCCCGAGGCTGGGCGCAGCAACATCCAAACCTGGAGGGCCGCACACCTTGGTGTGCGGCCATTCTGCCAAGCGGCTGCATCGCTGTTAGCTCAAGATGTCCGGCGTCACGCACGGGCCATCATGAGGTTTCAGACGAGCTCTCAGTCAAGATCGTCGCGCCGGCGGTCTCGATGGCTCATGACCACTCGCCTGCTGCGCGAGGCGCACGCGTTGAAACCACGCGGGGTGTGTCCCCCATCCACTTGTGAGCGCGATATCTCCCACGACAACGTCCGTCTGGGTACCGCTCCATGATTCGCTTGACCTCCAACAGGTTTGCTCTCGCTGTCGCGCTCATGCTCCTGGCGGAGCAAGCGGCGGCGGTTCGCGTGGCAGATACCTCGGCTTGGACGGGCACCGCAGCCAACACCACCACGGGCGGCGGCACGGCGCAGGCGACAGCGGACGGAGGTAGTTCCCTCAACGTCACGGTGTCGGCGGCGGCGAACAACTACATCGGCATGGGTTCGACGACAACATCCGGGGTGAGCAATACGCTCAACGGCGTGGAAAGCACGATCAGCGCCACGTGGTACACGCCCAATCTCTCACCGACCACTAGCTATCACGGATTCCTGACCAATGTCGTCGGCACGAGCACCTGGGGGGCCGGCAGTGGTACGGGCGGAACGCTCTTTCCGGCGTGCCGCCATGCGGCCGGTACCGCCATCGGCAGCATCCTCAGCTGCAACAACATCAATGGTGGAGTTCCGAGCATCCTTACCCTTGCGTTCGAGCACCCGGTGGTGGATCCGGTCATCCATGTTTCGCGATTGGGCGGATTCTTCAACAACAATGTCGTGGGCACCAGCTTCAATACCTGGGCCAGCTTCCGGCTGACGACACCGGGCGTCACGCTCTCGTTGTTGAACGGCAACGGGCAACTGGCGGTAAGCGGAGCCGACACGATTACGCATGCCCCTTTCACGGCAACCAATCTGCTTGGGGTGAACTGCGGTTCCGGTACGGGCACGCGCGCGGGCTGCGGCAGCGTGCAGGTAAGCGGCACTCCCGTCGCATCGTTGTCCTTCGAAGGAACGTTCAACGTACAGCGCCAGTCGGGAACAGCCGCGCAGGATGCGGCCACGACCAACCTCTACAGCGATGGCATGCATTGGGTCGTCACCCTGCCGGAAGACTATGGCGACGCGCCAGATACTTACAACCAGGGCAACGCCGCGACGCACATCCTTACGGACTTGAGGCTGGGAAGCGCAGTAACGGCTGACAATCCGAACGTAATCAACACAGGAAGCATTGCGAGCAGCCCGCTCGCGTCTCCCGGAGCCACAACAGACGCCGGTGACGATGGAGCCACGGTGCCTTCAACACTCCCCATGGTGGCGGGATCGGTTACCCAGATTCCGGTGACGCTTTCCGGCGTGAGCAAGGCGGCAGTGGTTTGCGGCTGGATCGACTACAACCGGGACGGGGATCTTGCCGACACCGGCGAGCGCGCGACCAACTGTGTCGCCGTACCTGCCGGTGCGACAACTGCCAGCCTCTCCTTCACGGCGCCCACAGCGATCATCGCTGGCACCACCTATGCACGGATCCGCGTGAGCTACGACAGCAGCTTCACCGTAGCCGCGGCGGCACCGACGGGGTCGCTGGACAGTGGCGAAACAGAGGACTATGCATTGAGCATCGTCCAGCCCAGCTTCGGCACCTGCGACGCGCGCATGTTCCTGGACCAGGTCAGCTTTGCCTCGAGCCCCGGTCAGTCCACGCTGTACAACGTGGGCTACGCGGGTACGCCGTTCACCTACACCAGTCTGGGTTCCGGGCTCGCGTACAACGCGATGGGTTACAACCCGCTGGACAACTACATCTACGGCATCGAGTGGGACGGGACGACGGGCAACGAGCTGATCCGGATAGGCTCGGATGGCAGCACCGTCAACCTGGGCGTGATCGCCGGATTGCCGGTCGCCAACTATGGCGCTGGCGTCATTGCGCCGAACGGCGACCATTACGTCAGTGCCGCCAACAACATCCTGTACCGGATCAACATCGCGACGCGGACGGCTACCGCCATCACGTTGAGCCGGTCGGTCCCCGTATTCGATATGGTCTGGTACGGCGGTATGTTGTACAGCATCGAGAGCGGTGGGCAACTGATCCGCATCGATCCCGCCACGGGTGCGGTGACGACGATCGGCTCCTCGCCGCCCATCACCCTTTCGATCGCCATGTGGGGCTTTAACAACGGAATATTCGCTTACAACGGGAGCAACAACAGCATCTATTCGATTGATCCCCTGACCGGCGCGGCAACGCTGATCAGTAGCGCCCCGGCCGCGGCCAACGCCGATGGCGCGAATTGCCCCACGCCAAACATCCAGTTCAACGCCGACCTATCGGTGACCAAGACCAACACGCCGACCTCGGGCCCAAGCGATCTACCAGGCGACACGTACGCGCCGGGAGCGACCCGCACGTACACGATCGTTGTCACCAACACGAGCACGTCGTTCGGTGCGCAGAACGTTTTGGTGAGCGATCCCGTCCCCGCAGGCGTCGACGTCGCGACGATGAGCTGGACATGTACTTCGACCTCCGGTGGCGCACGCTGTGGAGCGGCCAGCGGCAGCGGTGCGCTGAACGATACGGGACTGGATCTGCCGCCGGGCGCGGTCGCCACCTATCTGGTAACGATGACGGTGCCCGCGGGATTCGCCGGCGATCTGAGCAATACGGTGACACTGACGCCGCCAAGCACCATCAACGATGCCAACGCCGCCAACAACACCGCCACGGACGTGGATCAATCCGCCCCGTTGCTGACCCTGCGCAAGATCAGTATCGGTGGGGTCGACAGTTTCGGGTTCACCGGCACCAATGGCGTGGCCACGCAGACCTTGCTGACCGCCACCGCTGGTACGCCCGTTGCCGGCGCCACCCAGGCGCTGACGGCTGCCTCAACTGTCACCACGATCACCGAGAGCACCACTCCGGTGACTTACCGCGTCACTGACATCACCTGCACCGGCCTCGGTGCGGGGGGTACGGCCTCGCCGGACCTGGCCAACCGTACCGTGTCGCTGGACGCCGCCGCGACTGCGGCCGGCGCCAACATCGTCTGCACGTTCACCAACACCCTGCAGCAGACGGACATCCAGGTGGTGAAGACGGCCACACCCAATCCGGTGGTGTCGGGCGATGTGGTGACCTACACGCTGGTGGTGAGCAACAACGGGCCGTCGGCGGCGAGCAATGTGCTGTTGACGGACAGCGCGAGTGCTGGCCAGACGTGCACGACGCCCAGCACGACCGCCACCTGCACGGCCACGGGTGGCGCGAGCTGCCCTTCGCCGACGGTGCCGGTCACCACGTTGCTCGGCAGCGGCATGACCATTCCGAGCCTGCCGGTAGGTGGGCAGGTCAGCATTACCTTGCAATGCACGGTGACGGCCAGCGGACAGTAAACGCGCTCGTGGAAGAGGCCGCTCCCGGTCCACGGAGCGGCTGGCAGCACTCAAAAAGTGACATCACGAGAACAAAGAAATCGCTGTCACTTATGTCCCATCTGCGATGGGCGTCACGAAAATTCCCGGGTGAAGCAGGAGTGCAGGGTCATGGCGCAAGCCGATCGAGCACGGGTCCTTGACTCCTGCGTCCAACGACGGGCGCCAGACTTCTTCATTGGCGCCTGACCATCATCCGAAGCAGGGGGTCTTGAAGTGATGCAGTCTCGATATGTGAAAAGCAGTGCGTTGGCGATGATCATCGCCTTGTCGGCCGTGATGTCCGATGCCCGCGCTGAAGCCCAGTGCCAGTTTACCCAGGGCTATTGGCAGAACCGCGCACAGAATGCGAATGATCTGAGCACCGAAGTATGGGTTGCCATCCGTGACCAGCCGTTCTACCTCTCCGGCCTGAGCTATCGCCAGGTGCTGCAGGTGGCACCGAAGGGCAACGCTTACTGGATCCTGGCCCACCAACTGGTGGCGGCACAGTCCAACTATGCGCTGGGTGCCGAGTCGGTGGACGTCGTCTCCGCGGCGCTGGCGCGGGCCGACCAGCTCATGGCGCAGTACACGCCCGATCAGATCGCGGCCATGCCGAAGAATGGCGAGGTTCGCCAGGAATTGATCGCGGTGTCGCGCGTGCTGGACGACTGGAACAACGGCTTGATCGGGACCGGCACGTGCGATGCCGGCAACGGCGCTGGCGGCAATTAAGCGTGTGTCGGGTGTTGACCGTCGGGCGGGCAGGGTCCCGTCCGGCGGTCACCCCACTCCCCACTACCTAGAGCGGGCCGGATCTCCCGGCTCTGAAGCCAACTGGGTGCTACGGGTGGCGTGATCCATCAGTGCCCGCCGGATCCTGCGCGTGGTGGGATGATCGGGCCCCAACTGGCGGCGGGCTTCTACCAACGCATCCTGCAGCAGGCGCTCCGCAGCGGCCGTATCGGAAGGCAGGTCTTGCTTTTGTGGCCGAGCACGTGAGCGAAGCCCCTGGGCAAGTGCGAGGCGTGCGGAGGGAGCTGGCCACTGTCGTTGGCGCGCGGTCTGTACCACTTCCTGCAGCAGCCCGATGGCTTCATCCACGCTGGAGGTCCTGGACGTCGCCTCGGTCGACCGCTCTAGCAACAATTCCGCGAGCGTCTCCTTGGAGGCCAAGGTCGCTTCGTGACGCGGCCCCAACGTACGCTCGAACAGGGCCGTCGCCTCTCTTGCAGACTCGAGACTCCTCTCAGGGTGCGAAATTGCCTCCGCACGCGCTTCGAGCAAGCGCAAACGCGCGTACTCCGGATGATGGATGCCGAACGCGGCCGCAATGCTTTCATGGGCCTTCCGCAGGGCCGCGGCGTCCACGGACGCGGGCGAGGCGATGAGTGAGACTTCAAGCTCCAGACGCTGGCTGCGGGCGGTATCCGGATGCACGGCCCCGAGTCGCTGCTGGCGGGCGTGCAGTAGGGCATCGGCGATGCGCAGCGCTTCCTGCGGGTGTCCCTCGCGTGCGAGCAGTGTGGCGAGCGCTTCGCGAGCATGGTCGGCGGCGACGGGCATGTCGGCGCCCGCCAGTGCAATCGCGCCGCGCAGGTCGCGCTCGGCATCAGCCAGGTTCAGCAACTGGACGTGCCATTGACCGCGCAGTGTCAACAGGTCGATTCGCGCAGATCGAGCGAGCGGCATGGGTAAGTTGCGCGCAGCTCCATCAGCGAACGCGAGGGCTTCGAACGCCGCGGCATGATCAGAAAGCCCCCAGTGCGCACGCGCGAGTTCGGTCAACAGGCTGAGCGATGTCAGGTCGGCCTTGTGTCGCGACGCGGTGATCTGCTGCAGGCCTGCGAGGGCCACGTCGCGTGCATCCGCATGTCGCGCCTGCAGGTTGAGCAACGTGGCCAGCGTGGCCTGGGTGTCGGGGCGCAGTGCGGGCTCGTCGGCGAGCAGCGTATTCGCTTCGTCCGCCAGCACCAGTGCGTGCGGATAGTCGCCCAGCACCGCGTAGCTGCGGGCAAGCGACACCAGCGCGCGTGCCTTGAGGGCGGGGCTGGACTGCAGGGGCAGGCGTCGCAGGTGGGCTTCGGTCTGGTCGAGCAGTTGGCGCGACGAAGGTCGGGTCTCCGCCAGTCCCGACAGTGTGGCGGCGCCGAGGGTGTCTTCGAACAAGGTGGAAACCGCCTGCATGTCGCGGTCTTCCTGTTGATCGCGCAGGTGATACCAAGCGAATACGCTTGCCGCGGCCAGCACGAACAGCAGCGTTCCGGCGGCGAGGGCGCTGGCGACGGCATGGCGCTGGACGAAGCGCCGCGCCACGTACAGCCTGCCGCCCTTGCGCGCGACGATCGGCTTCAGTGCGAGCCAGTGCTGCAGGTCCGCGATCAACGCACCGACGCTCGGATAGCGCTCGCCCGGCGCCACCGCCACGCATGTCAGCGCGATGGCATCCAGGTCGCCACGCAGTTGCTTGCGCAGCTGTGCGTTGTCGCGGCATCGGCGGTGGGAGGCCACGCCGGCCCAGGCGGCATCGGCCAGCGAGGAAAGCGGTTGTGCGTGGATCGTCGGCAAGCGGGTGAAGCTGGCGTGCAGGGGCAGCAGCGGGCGCGGCCAGTTCGCTACCAGGAGTTGGTACATCATCACGCCGAGCGCATAGATCTCGCTGGCGACGGACGACGCTTCGCCCGTGAGGATTTCAGGCGCCGCGTAGCCATTGGATACCGCGATGCGCGGTGACGCGGCGCTATCGGCGCCATCGATGACGGCGGACAGGCCGAAGTCGACCAGAGACACGCGCCCATCCTGCGCCACCAGTACGTTGCCGGGCTTGATGTCCTGGTGCAGCACGCCGCGGCTATGCGCGTAATGGAGGGCATCGCAGGCCTGCAGCAACAAATGCACGCGGTCAGTGAGGGTCAGCGCCTGTTGGTCGGCCCACAGGTCGATCGAGGTGCCCTGCACGAGCTGCATCGCGAACCAGGGATGGCCGTCGGCTTCGATGCCGCCATCCAGCAGCGGCGCGATATGCGGATGGTCGAGCTGCGCCAGGTGGTTACGCTCACGCATGAAGGCATCGATGAGCGAAGGCGAGGACATCTCGCTGCGGATGCACTTGAGCGCCACGCGCTTCTCGTACTGGCCATCGGCGCGACTGGCCTCGTACACCGTGCCCATCCCGCCGGTCCCGAGCAGGCGCTCGATGCGCCACGGCCCCAGCCGGTTGCCGACGCGACTGGACGCGACATCGTGCTCCGGTGCGTCGTCATCGTTCGTGCCGGGCAGGCCCAACAGGTCGTCGAAATCCATCCCCTCCAGCGGATGATCCGCGGCGTCCGCCGCCAGCCAGCGTACGAGCACGTCATGAAGGGCAGGGTCCTCCACCGCCAGGCGTGCGAGCGCCTCGGTGCGGCGCGGTGGCGGCAGGTCGACGTAGTCGTCGAACAGGGCGAGCGCACGGGCCTCAAGATCGGACATCGGCGAGCATCAGGCAGGAAAGGGGCGACACACGTGCGCCGGCAGCCGTCGATGCTTGGCGGCCATGGCACCGGAAAAAGATCGGGGCTTGAAAGCGTGAGCGGACATCCGTCCCATGGCGCGAGCGTAGCGCGCCTGGCGAAGCGGAGGCATGTCGGCGGAGAGATGGCGCGCCCGGAGGGATTCGAACCCCCGACCAATGGCTTCGGAAGCCACTACTCTATCCGGCTGAGCTACGGGCGCACGGGACGGGCATTCTAGCCGCAAACCGGCGCATTGGCCCACTTCGCGACGTCGCTGTGTCGTCAGCCGGGGCCGAGGGCGGGCCTGATACCCTTTCCGCATGGGATACGAACGTTTCGAACATGCCGGCATGCCGCGTTGGCGCGAGCGGCTGGGGCAGTACTGGAAGCTGGTGCGGGGCGACCGTCCGATCGGTGTGCTGTTGTTGCTGTGGCCGACGTGGTGGGCGCTCTGGCTGGCCGCCGGTGGCGTGCCGCCGTGGTGGACGCTGTTCGTATTCACCGCCGGCGTGTGGCTCACGCGGTCCGCGGGCTGCGTCATCAACGATTACGCGGACCGCTGGCTGGACCCGCAGGTGGAACGCACGCGCGACCGGCCGCTGGCGACCGGCGCCGTGAGCGG
The DNA here is from genome assembly GCA_047600885.1 of Pseudoxanthomonas sp. GTDB lineage: Bacteria > Pseudomonadota > Gammaproteobacteria > Xanthomonadales > Xanthomonadaceae > Pseudoxanthomonas_A. The sequence goes on from JASGKE010000003.1 coordinate 481,997, forward strand.
GCGTGAAGCGCTGGCCGTGTTCGCGGTACTGATGCTGGTCGCGTTCGGCCTGGTGCTGACGTTGAACCGGTTGACGGTCGGCCTGAGCGTGATCGGTTTGTTCCTGGCGGCGAGCTATCCCTACCTCAAGCGCTACACCTATCTGCCGCAGGTCTACCTGGGCCTCGCGTTCGGCTGGGGCATCCCGATGGCGTTCGCCGCCCTCCAGGGGGAGGTGCCGCCCGTGGCGTGGGTGCTGTACGGCGCGAACATCCTGTGGGCCACCGCGTACGACACCTGGTACGCGATGGTCGATCGCGAAGACGACATCCGCGCCGGGTCGAAGTCGACGGCGATCCTGTTCGGCGACCTCGACCTCGTCATCCAGGGCGTGCTGTACGCGCTCGTGCTGGTGGCGCTGGGACTGGTAGGTCGGCAGGCCGGGCTGGGCATGTACTACTGGGCGGCGTTGGGCCTGTCGGCGTTGCTGATCGCCTGGCAGTTCAAGCTCGCCTGGCGACGCGAACGCGCTGGCTGCTTTAAGGCATTCCTGCATAACAACTGGGTGGGCGGGGTGGTGTTCGCTGGGCTCTGGATCGACCTGGTGCACTAAACGCGTTCACGGCACGCGTGCGATCACCCATGCATCGATCCGGTTGACGCCGGCGGTACGCAGGGTGCGGGCGGCGGCATGCAGCGTGGCGCCCGTGGTCATCACATCGTCCAGCAGGGCGACGTGCGCGGGCAGGGGACCGGTACCCACCACGCCGAAGGCTCGGGCGACATTGCGTTGGCGGGCGTCCGCATGCAGCTCCGATTGCGGCGCGGTCGCGCGAACCCGCACCAGGCGATCCGCCAGCAGCGGGATCGACAGCGCGCGGGCGAGGGGGCGCGCCAGTTCCAGCGCCTGGTCATAACCGCGCTCGCGCAGGCGACGGGTGTGCAACGGAATCGGCACCAGCGCGTCTGGCCGTGGCGCACGGCCCAGTGGACCGGCGGCGAGGTCGGCCAGCAGGCGACCTGCCGCCAGGTCCTGGTGGAACTTGAACCGGGGCACCAGCCGATCGACCGGGAAACCGTAGACGAAGACCGCGGTGGTGGCCGCGACCGGGGGCGGGTCTGAGAGGCAGGCGCCGCATTCGCCCGGCGCAGGCAAGGGCAGCCCACAGTGGTGGCAGGCGGACGTGTTCCAAGGCAGCGATTCGGTGCAATAGCGGCACAAATCGCCGCCATAGGCCCCTTTTTCGCGACAGATCATGCATCGCGGAGGCAACAGCCAGCGCGCGGCCTTGCGCCATCCGTCAACTGAACCGACATCCATGCGGTTGACAGCCTCATCCGTGGTTTCCAGACTTCCGCGACTGTAAATCCCCGAGCCCGCGATGTCTGTGCACATTTCCAGCCCCCTCCCGACCCTGCGCCACGACTGGCGGCGCGACGAGCTGCTGGCGTTGTTCGACCTTCCGTTCCCCGAGCTCCTGCACCGGGCGGCGATCGTGCACCGCGCCCACTTCGACCCGGCGGAGGTGCAGGTCTCCACGCTGCTGTCGGTGAAGACCGGCGGCTGCCCCGAAGACTGCGCGTACTGCCCCCAGGCGCAGCGCTACGACACCGGCGTCGCCGCGCAGAAGCTGATGGACACCGAACAGGTGCTGGCGAAGGCGGCGCAGGCCAAGGCCGCGGGCGCATCGCGGTTCTGCATGGGCGCGGCGTGGCGCTCGCCGAAGGATCGCGACATCCCGAAGGTCGCCGAGATGATCCGCGGCGTGAAGGCGATGGGCCTGGAGACCTGCGCCACCCTCGGCATGCTCAGCGGCGACCAGGCGCACGCGCTGAAGGACGCCGGCCTGGACTACTACAACCACAACCTGGACACGGCGCCGGAGTTTTACGGCGACATCATCCGCACCCGCGAATACCAGGACCGCCTCGACACGCTGGCGCACGTACGCGATGCCGGCATGAAGACCTGCTGCGGTGGCATCGTCGGCATGGGCGAGTCGCGCGAACAACGCGCCGGGTTGCTGGAAGCGCTGGCCAATCTGCCGGCGCACCCCGACTCGGTGCCGATCAACCAACTGGTGCAGGTGGCCGGCACGCCGCTGCACGGCACGGTCGCGCTGGATCCGTTCGAGTTCGTCCGCACGATCGCCGTCGCGCGCATCACCATGCCGGCGTCGATGGTGCGGCTGTCGGCCGGCCGTGAGGCGATGAGCGACGAGCTGCAGGCGCTGTGCTTCATGGCCGGTGCCAATTCGATCTTCTACGGCGAGAAACTGCTGACCACCGGCAACCCGGACACCGAGCGCGACCAGGCCCTGTTTGCCCGACTGGGCCTGCGGCCGATGGCGGTGCAGGTGGAAAACGTGCACGACCATCACAGAATGGAAGCCGCCGGCAGCGGTACGGTGCATGCCGACATCACCCGTCCTGCGCCGTCCTGCGGCCAGGCGGCGTAGTCGGGGCGCAACAGGGGGCACGGACGAAGGCCATCACGCCGGCGCGGGCATCGCGTCCCGGCGCGTTGGTGTCGCCGCGTCCCGGGCGCGTCCTTCGACGTTCCCTGTTCCCGGTGCCGACGCCATGACCCGTCTCGACCTGCACGACCGCATCCTCGCCCAGCGCCAGCAGCGCGTTGCGCTGTCGCGCCATCGCGCGCGCCGCACCCTCCAGCGCCGCGACGGCGTGCGGGTGGAAGTCGATGGCCGCTGGCTCACCGAATTCAGCAGCAACGACTACCTGGGCCTGGCCCAGCAGTTCGAAGTCACTGCCGCCCTGCAGGATGCGGCGGGCCGCGACGGTGCAGGCGCGGGCGCTTCGCACCTGGTCAGCGGCCACCATGCGGCGCACGAAGGACTGGAGCGCGATATCGCCGACTGGCTGGGCTATCCGCGTGCGCTGTTGTTCGGTAGCGGCTTCCTCGCCAACCTGGCCGTGCAGCAGGCCCTGCTCGAGGACGGCGACGTCTGCGTGCAGGACCGTCTGAACCACGCCAGCCTGCTCGACGCCACGCGACTGGCCGGCGCCAAGCTGCGCCGCTATCCGCATCTCGATCCGGAAGGCGCGCTCCGTCAGCTGAAGCTGCAACCGGACGGCGCGGCGATGCTGGCGACGGACGGCGTCTTCAGCATGGACGGCGACACCGCGCCGCTGCGCGCGCTGAGCCTGGTCGCGCGCATGCAACAAGCCTTATTCTTCGTCGACGACGCGCACGGCGTGGGCGTACGCGGGCCGGAAGGACGCGGCAGCGTGGCCGAGGCGCGCATGGGCGTAGCCGATGTGCCGTTGCAGCTGGTCACGCTGGGCAAGGCGCTCGGCGGCTACGGCGCGGTGATCGTGGGTGAAGAGACGCTCATCCAGCACCTGGCGGAAACCGCGCGACCGTACATCTACACCACCGCCATGCCGCCCGCGCTGGCGGCGGCGACGCGGGTAGCGGTGAAGCACGCGCGCAAGGACCACTGGCGCCGCGAGAAGCTGCAGATGCTGGTGGATCGGTTCCGCAGCGGCGCTCAGCGCGCCGGCCTGCAGCTGATGGCCTCCGAGTCGCCGATCCAGCCGGTGCTCTGCGGCAGCGATGGCAATGCACTGGCGTTGTCCGCGGCCCTGGACAGTGCCGGTTACCTGGTGCCGGCGATCCGCCCGCCGACGGTGCCGGACGGCAAGGCGCGTCTGCGCGTCACCTTGTCCGCGCTCCATTCGCCGCAGGATGTGGATGGCCTGGTCGCCACACTGGCGCGGTCGTGGGATGCCGTGCAGCGCGTGCACGGCGCGGTCGCTTAGAACGCGCTTTTCCCGCGCTGGGCGCGCTTCGCCGTGCGTGATCGGCGACAATAAGCGCATGCATATCGAAACCACCGGCAGCGGCCCCTCCCTGGTGTTGCTGCATGGCTGGGCCCTGCATGGCGGCGTCTTCGCGCCGCTGGTGCAACGCCTGTCCTCCCGTTACACACTGCATCTGGTCGACCTGCCGGGCCATGGCCATAGCCGCGACAGCGATGTAGCGCTATCGCTTGATGCGACAGTCGATGCGGTGCTCGCACGTACGCCGCCCGCCGCATGGCTGGCCTGGTCGCTGGGCGGGCTGTTCGCGCTGGAGGCCGCCGCGCGTTCGCCGCAGGTGCGTGGCCTGGCGATGATCGCGGCCACGCCGCGCTTCGTGCGCGCCGACGACTGGCCACACGCGGTCGAGGCCAATGTGTTCGCCCAGTTCGGCGACGACCTCCGCAACGATTACGCCGGCACGCTGGAACGTTTCCTGGCGTTGGACACGATGGGCTCCGAGCACGCACGCAGCGAACTGCGCAGCCTGAAGCGCGACCTGTACGCGCGCGGCGAACCCACGCCATCGGCCCTGCAGGCAGGCCTGCGCCTGCTGGAGCAGAGCGACCTGCGCGCGAGCCTGCCGGCGATCCGCGTGCCCAGCGTATGGATCGCAGGTCGTCGCGATCTGCTGGTACCGGCGAAAGCCATGCGCGCCGCATCGGAACTGACGCCTAGCGGGCAGTACCTTGAGATCTCCGGCGGCGGCCACGCGCCGTTCCTCGGTCACACCGATCTTGTCGTCGATGCGCTGGAAGCCTTCCTGCCCACCCTGGAGGCCGCCGCGTGACCACGTTCGACCAACGCCACATCCGCCGCGCCTTCTCGCGCTCGGCCGCCGGTTACGACGCGGCCGCCGCGCTTCAGCACGAAGTGGAAAAGCGATTGATGGAATCGCTGGACTATTTCGCGCTGCGCACGGGTCCGGATGGCGCCGAACCGGCCGTCGTACTGGATGTCGGATGCGGGCCGGCGCATGCGGCCGCCGCCATGCGCAAGCGCTGGCCCAAGGCGCGGGTGATCGCGCTGGACCTGGCGCTGCCGATGCTGCGCGAGGCGAAGAAGCAGGCTGGCTGGTGGAAGCCGTTCGCGCGCGTCTGCGCGGACCTGCGCGCGCTGCCGATCGCGGACGGCAGCGTCGATGTGCTGTTCTGCAATCTGAGCCTGCAGTGGGTCGACGACCTGCCGGCCGCGTTCGCCAACTTCCGTCGCGTGATGAAGCCTGGCGGGCTGCTGGTCTGTTCCACTTTCGGGCCGGAAACCTTGCAGGAACTGCGCGACGCCTTCGCCCATGGCGACGCTGCGCCGCACGTGAGCCCGTTCCCGCCCATCGCGCAGTTCGGCGACGCGCTGGTGATGGCCGGCTTCCGCGATCCGGTGCTGGACCGCGATCGATTCACCCTGACCTACGAAGACCTTCCCAGTCTGATGCGGGAGCTGCGTGCGATGGGCGCGACGAATGCCTTGCATCGTCGTCGGCACACGCTGACCGGACGGTCGCGCTTCGCCGCCGCCGCCGCCGCGTACGAGCCGCTGCGCCGCGACGACGGCACGCTGCCAAGTACCTGGGAAGTGCTGTATGCCCACGCCTGGGCGCCGCCGCCTGGCGCGCCGATCCGCGGGCAGGGCGAGGACATCGCGGCGGTGCCGTTGTCGAAGATCCCGATCAGGCGGCGCGGGGAGTAACTACGCGCCGGCGGTCGAACCGTCGCGGCGGACCTGTGCGATCCAGTCCTGCAGGTTGTAGTAGTTGGTGACGCGAGCGATGCGGTCGTCGCGGATGTCGAAGAACGCGCCGCCCGGCAACACGTACGTCTGACCGTCCGCAGGCGGCAGGCCCTCGTCGGTGTGCAGGTACTCGCCGTGCACGACGTATTCGGCGGCGGCGCGGTTGCCGTCTTGCGTAGCGAGCACCACGATGTTGCGCAGCTGTTCGCGGTAGCTCGCATTCATGCGGCCAAGGAACGCCGCGAAGGCCTCCTTGCCGATCTCGCGCGCGCCCTGGTTGAGGTCGTGCACCACGTCGTCGGTGAGCATGGCGAGCATGCCTTCCCAATCCCCCCGGTTGAACGCGGCGTAGTAGGTCAGCACCAGTTCGGTGGCGCGGTCCTGCTTACGCGTGCCGTCGATCTTCATGGGGAGTTCCGTCGGGGTGGGGCGAACGCGGCCATCATACGCCACGCGTTCAGCGCGGCAGGCGGTCGCGGTGGAAGAAGTAGACTTCCTGCAACAGGAAGCGCCAGCGCGTGGCGAACGTGCGGAAGCGGCTCGTTGGCGTTGGCGAACCCACCGCCTGGATACCGAGGTCCTGGCTGATGCGCAGCGCGCGCGCCATGTGCAGCGGGTCGCTGACGATGATGACCTTGTGCAGGTTGTGCTGTTGCATCACCTGCGAGGCCTGGCGCAGATTCTCGTGGGTGTTGCGCGACAGCGACTCGATCAGAATCGCCTTGTCAGGGACGCCCTGGCGCAGCGCGTACCGTCGCGCGACCTGGGATTCCGAGAAACGCGCACCCTTGCCGCCGTAGCCGCCGGTGAAGATCAAGGTCGGTGCGAGGCCGCGCTTGTACAGGTCGATGCCGTGGCGGATGCGTTCCTCGAAGACCGGCGACGGCTTGGCGTCGTACGCCGCCGCGCCCAACACGATGATCGCGTCGGCGGGCGCGGCATCGTCGCGCTGGCCCGACCCAGATGATGTACGCGGCCACGCCGACCAACCACAGCAGCACCAGCACGAGCAGGCGCCACATCCACCCGAAGAAGCCGCGCCGCGGCTGCTTGCGCCGTGTACTCATGCGGCCAGCTCCCACGGCAGGGCGTCCAGGTCGACGTTCCCGCCCGACAGCACCACGCCCACATCGTGGCCCGCGAAAACATCGCGGTGACGCAGGATCGCGCGCCAGCGCGATGGCCGAGGAGGGCTCGACCAGCAGCTTCAGGCATTGCCAGATCAGGCGCATCGCCGCGAGCGTGTCCTCGTCGGGCACGGTATGCACCTCGACACCGTGCGCCTGCAGCAGGGCGAAGTTCGGTTCGCCGAGCGTGCCGCGCAGTCCGTCGCACACCGTGTCGGGCACGAAGTCCACCTCGCGCCTGCCGGCCGCCAGCGAGGCCGCGGTGTCTGCGGCGCCCGTGGGTTCGGCGCCGTGCACGCGGCATCCGGGCGTGGTCGCGGCGGCGGCGATCGCGGTGCCGGACAGTAGCCCCCCTCCGCCGACCGGGGCCACGACCGTATCGATATGGCGGTGGGCGTTGAGCAGTTCCAGTGCCGCCGTCCCCTGGCCCGCGATGACATGCGGGTGCGTGTAGGGGTGGATGAGGACGGCCCCCGTCTCGGCCTGCAAGCGGTCGGCCGTCGATTCGCGTGCGGCGATCGTCGGGGCGCAGGTATGGATGTGGGCGCCGTAGCGGGTGATGTTGGCCAGCTTCGCCGCGTTGGCGCCTTCCGGCACGACCACGTGACAGGGAATGCCGCGCGTACGCGCGGCCAGGGCGAGGGCGGCGCCGTGGTTGCCGGAGGAGTGCGTCACCACACCCTGTGCCGCCTCGGCATCGTCCAGGGCCCAGACGGCATTGCAGGCGCCACGGAACTTGAATGCGCCCCCGCGTTGCAACGGTTCCGCCTTGAAGTACAGCCGGCAGCCGGCCAGCGTGTCCAGGGTGTTGGAGCGCAGCACCGGCGTGGCGTGGGCGTGGGGGGCGATGCGGGCGGCGGCGGCGAGGATGTCGCCGAAAGTAGGCAGGGGCAGCGGCATGGGGAAAGGTTAACGCATCAGGGCGGCGGCGCAGCCCCGGCGCGTGGCGTCCAAGCTTTCCGTGCGCTGAGTCGCGAACATGGCGACAGGCAGGGTTAAGCACGGATTCAAAGCACCGGGTCGATGCTGCGACTACAGAGTAACGGGGGTTCCGCCATGAAGCGCATCTATCTGACCGCAGTCGCATTCGCCAGCTTGGCGTTGGGCGGCTGCGCGACCTATGACTACGTGGGCGACACCGCGCCCGGCGGCTACTACCACGGGCGTCCCAGCACCCAGTACTACGACCCGTACGGTGGCTACTACGGCGGTGGGTACGGGAGCTACGGCAGCTACGGCTATTACGGGCCCTACCGCTATTCCAGCTACCCGTACTACGGCTACTACGGCCCTTACTACCCCTACTACCCGCACCATCCGCGGCCGCCTCGCCCAAGTGACGACACGCCCAAGCCTCCCACCAGCGGAGGTGGCAACCGTCCGCCACCGTGGCGTGACCCGACAGGGCGTTGGCGCGAGGGTGGCTCCCAGCCGATGGTCCCCAACCGCCCCGGCCAGGTCGCGCCCGCGCCAAGCCAGCCGCGTGTGGGCGAAGGCGGTTATCGGCCGCCCCGCGTGACGGCCCCTCCGTCCGCCCCCCGGACGGCCGAGCGACCGCAGCGCACGGAGCGCATAGAGCGGATGGAGCGGATGGAGCGGTCGGCGCCCTCCAGGGCCGAGCGTCCGGCGCCCGTATCGCGCCCGTCGAACCGCTCGGAGAACGCCATCCGTCAGCAGGAGCAGTGATCCGGCCGGCTTTGGCCGGCTCTTGCGTTGCTTTCCCACGTAGGTCGTCGCAGGCTGCGAACACAGGTTGACCGGTTGCGTCGCTTTCTGACGTAAGCGGCAATAAAGGTTCAATGTCGACGTCCGGTGGGGAAATCTGGATCCCCCCTGTTCCGGCCCTACCGGGCGTCGGCGCCTAACAAAAAGCCCGGCTTTTGCCGGGCTTTTTTCTTGCTCTGGTATCCTGCGCACATAAAAAAGGGGCCGGCAGTCCCCCGACTACCGGCCCCCGGCATCCCCGGCGTGCGCATTGCTGGCCCCTGTTCCATTACCAGCTTGGCGCCCCTGGTCGCTTGCCACGACGGGTGCATGGGAATACAGCAGGAAGCGTGCCAACTTTGCCCTGCGCCCTGACCTTTTTGCCTGAATCCCCACCCGCACGATCGCGGGCCCGGAAACCACAATGAGCCCCAGCTTCCACCACTACGACGTGATCATCATCGGCGGCGGCCATGCCGGCACCGAGGCCGCGTTGGCGTCTGCCCGCACCGGTGCGCGCACGCTGCTGCTGACCCACAACGTGGAGACGGTGGGCGCGATGAGCTGCAACCCGGCCATCGGCGGTATCGGCAAGGGTCATCTGGTGAAGGAGATCGACGCGCTCGGCGGCGTGATGGCCTGGGCGGCCGACCGCGCGGGCATCCAGTGGCGCACGCTCAACGCGAGCAAGGGCCCTGCCGTGCGTGCGACCCGCTGCCAGGCCGACCGCGCGCTATACCGCAGCGCGATCCGGCGTGCGGTGGAAGCGCAGGCGAACCTCACCCTGTTCCAGGCCGCCGTCGACGACCTGATCATCGAGGGCGGCATCGTGAAGGGCGCGGTCACCCAGACCGGCCTGCGGTTCCACGCCGAGGCGGTCGTGCTGACGGCGGGTACGTTCCTGGCCGGCAAGATCCATGTCGGCGAAACCCAGTACGCCGCCGGTCGCGCGGGCGACCCGCCTGCGACCGCGTTGGCGCAGCGCCTGCGCGAAGGTGCGTTCGTCGTCGATCGGCTGAAGACCGGCACGCCGCCGCGCATCGACGGTCGCTCGCTCGACTACGCGGTGATGGAAGAGCAACCGGGCGACGATCCGCTGCCGATGATGTCGTTCATGGGCGACGTGGCCGACCATCCGCGCCAGGTGTCGTGCTGGATCACGCATACCAGCGAACAGACGCACGAGATCATCCGCGGCGCGCTGCACCGCTCGCCGATGTACTCCGGCCAGATCGAAGGCATCGGGCCGCGCTACTGCCCCTCGATCGAAGACAAGGTGGTGCGTTTCGCCGAGAAGGCCAGCCACCAGATCTTCGTCGAGCCCGAAGGCCTCGACGTCACCGAGATCTATCCCAACGGCATCTCGACGTCGTTGCCGTTCGACGTGCAGCTGGCGCTGGTACGCAGCATCCGCGGCATGGAGCACGCGCACATCACGCGTCCCGGTTACGCCATCGAGTACGACTTCTTCGATCCGCGCGGCTTGAAGGCGTCGCTGGAAACCAAGGCGGTCACGGGCCTGTTCTTCGCCGGTCAGATTAACGGCACCACCGGCTACGAGGAAGCCGCCGCGCAGGGCCTGCTCGCCGGCCTCAACGCCGCGCGTTTCGCGCAGCAGAAGGACGCGTGGTCGCCGCGCCGCGACGAAGCCTACCTCGGCGTGCTCGTGGACGACCTGATCACGCATGGCACGAAAGAGCCGTACCGCATGTTCACCAGTCGCGCCGAGTACCGGTTGCAGCTGCGCGAGGACAACGCCGACCTGCGCCTGACCGAAACCGGTCGCACCCTGGGCCTGGTGGACGATGCACGCTGGCAGCGCTTCGATGCCAAGCGCGATGCCATCGCGCGCGAGACCGGCCGCCTGCGCGCGCTGTGGGCGACGCCCGCGAATGCCATGGGGCGCGACGTCGCCCACACGCTCGGCGTGCAGGTCAGTCGCGAGACCAACGTGCTCGACCTGATCAAGCGTCCGGAACTGGATTACGCGAAGCTGATGGCGGTGCCGTCGATCGGGCCGGGCGTGGACGATGCGCAGGTCGCCGAACAGGTGGAGATCGGCGTGAAGTACGCCGGCTACCTCGATCGCCAGCGCGACGAGATCGAGCGCCAGCAGCGCAACGAATCCACGCAGATTCCCTCCGGCTTCGACTTCGCCAGCGTGCGCGGCCTGTCGGCCGAAGTGCAGCAGAAGCTGGAACGCGTGCAGCCGGAAACGATCGGCCAGGCGCAGCGCATCCCTGGCATGACGCCGGCCGCCATCTCGCTGTTGCTGGTGCACCTGGAGCGCGCGCGGCGTAGTCGGGTGGCGTAAGCCCGTCATCCGGCGGGGCACACGATCCGCCGCATCAATGACGGGATGAGGCCGCCGCGGCCGGATGCGTTGCGGGCGTTCCGCGCAGTGCGCGCCTGCGACGATGGCATTCGCGCGCCATTTCGCTGTCGATGACTGGCGACGCCTTCGAGCCGCCCACCCAGGCCTCGCAGGCCTGCGGCGGACGTCCCGAACAGGTAGGGTCGGCGAGGTGGATCACGTAGCGTGAGGAGGGTGGAAGGGCCTGGATTTGGTGCTTGGATGTTCCGCTGCTGACTGCGTCGGAAAGCTTAGCTTGATGAGCTCAGCGTACTGATGGCATTGATCCATCAGTTGCGAATGCTTTCCTTGGGCAACCAGGCAGCCGTTCTCCATGTACACGATAAGATCCGCGCTCAAGATGCTCGACAGCCGATGCGCCACGATGACCTTGGTCTTTCCGCGGGACGCTTCCTCGATGGCAAGTTGCACCGATCGTTCCGTACGGACGTCCAGCGCTGAAGTTGCTTCGTCCATCAAGAAGATGGGGGCATCCTTGAGCAGCGCTCTCGCCAGCGAAATGCGTTGGATCTGGCCTCCGGAAAGCAGGCTGCCGCGCTCCCCTAGCGGCTCGTCGTAGCCCGCCTTCAGCTTATTGATGAACTCATCCGCTCTCGTCACCGCTGCGGCACCCCGTACCTGGGTCGGAGTAGCGGAAAGCCGACCGTAAAGAATGTTGTAGTTCGCCGAGGCCGAGAAAATCGTGGGGGATTGGGGTACCACGGCAAGCGAATCACGAAGGCTCGCGGCGGAGAACTGCGAGATGTCTTGGCCGTCGATGAGAATTCGTCCGCGCGTAGGCACATAAAGACCCGCCAGTAGCGCCAGAACGGTGCTTTTGCCTGATCCCGAAGGGCCTACGAGTGCGACCGAACTGCCCGCCGCAATGTCGAGAGTAACGTCGACCAGTGCGGGTGCGCCTGCATCAGGCGAGTATGAGAAGTGCACCTGATCGAACGAGATCCTTCCATCCGTGACCATGAGCGTCGGCAGCTCGCGCGTCCGCGGGATCGCCTCTTGGAGTTCATGGACGCGGCTGATCGCGCCAGCGGCTCGTTGGAGTGCCGACCATGTTTCGACCAGCTCCGCGGCGGCGGACCCGGCCATGATGGCGTAGAGCAGGAACTGCCCCAATGTCCCCGCCGTCATCGAACCGGAGGCCATGGAGGCTGCGCCCAGCCAGAGGACCAGCACGATCGAACTGAAGATCAGACAGATCGAGAATCCACTCAACACCGCCTGCCCCAGGGCGCGGCGTGCACCGGCGGCCAAGACCCGTTCCAAGGCGCTTCCGTAGCGGCGTGCCTCGTGCAGCTCCCGACCGTATTCCTTCACCGTTCTGACAAAGCCCAGCGCCTCGGACGCCCTGGCCTTTGCTCCTGCAAGAAAATCCGCGTGCTCGCGTGAGAGTCTCTGCAGCCTCCTTGATGAAAGCAGTATCGGAGCCAACGCTGCTGGAACTATCAGGAGCAGGACCGACGCCAACCTGAGATCCGTTAAAAATAGCATTACGAGCGATCCGCCCAGAATCATGCCGCTTCTGAGCGATATCGACAGCGACGTTACCAAGGTCCGCAGATACTCCGTATCCGTGCTCAAGCGTGCCATCAGCTCATGAGAAGAGTGTTTCTGGTGGAACGCCATCTCCTTGCCAAGCAGGCAGTCGAACATCTCGTTCCTCAGGCGAGCGGTGACGCGATCACCCAGAATGTTCACGTAGTAGAGCCTGGCAGCGGTGGCCGTTGCCAACAGGAGCGCAAGCGCGAGCAGGCCAAGATATGCTGAATCGGCTTCCGGTCCACGGGAGAAGCCGATGTCGATGAGCGCCCGCAGTGCCCTCGGGACGCCGAGCATAAACAGGCTTGAGATCAACACGCACAGCGCCCAAAGCGCGGTAGTTCTCGCCTCCGAGCGCAGCAGGCGCAGGAAGAGGCGGAGCGTTTGGAAAACGTCATCGCGGGCGACGGCGAGCCGGGGATTCATGAGTGCTGTCCGATCGATTGCGTCGTTTCGGGTGTCAGATCCGGCAGCCCCGCCGGCTCATCGTCGCCAGAATCGCGTTCGCGCTCGACGAGTCTCGTTGGAGCGCGCGGCGCAGCTCCGCGCAGTCCTGGCTCTTTAGCAGCTGCTGATACCTTCCGAAGAGGGAGCTGTCCGCCATGGGGACATGGAATGTGGATTCCCGATGAAACCCGTCCTGGTCAGTTCGGACGATCGGATTCTTCTCCGCCAACGAGAACCGGTGATCCGGCAGGGAAAGACGGAGCGCTGATTCGGTAACACTATTCTTGGGGAGAGGGAGAGGCGCGCCCTCCGCCTTGCGCGTCCCCATTTGTCGCTTCACGGACTCGAGCAATGCGACCCTAGCCGCCGTCGAAGAATCGGGCGTGGATGTCCGAGCGACGATGGCTGGTGCCGCTGTGGGCCGCTCCAGGAATCGGAGGCGCGTCCGCTCAGCATCCGCGATGCCGTGCGGAGCCGGTTGCTCGCGCGTCATCAGCACGAAACCGAAGACGAGGTGAAGAAGCACGACAAAGATCACCGCTGCGGACTTTTCCATGTCCCATGTCACGATCTTTCACTCTTCCTTGGCGAGAACACTACGGAGAACCATCATGAGGTTGTCCTGGTCGCCCCCAACGGCGATCTCATCCTCAATGACGATGAAAGGAAAGAACGAAACCTTGCCATCGAGCGCGCTCCATTCCGACGCAATCTTCCTGCGCCCACTCCCGTCTTCCAGTGCGATCCGGAACGGTTGCGAGAGTCCAAACCTCTCGGCAATATTAATCACTAACGGAAAATTGGCCCCGTCGTCGCCGTGCTTGAGTTTCGCGTTGAAAAGTGCCTGGGCCACGGGCTCCCCCTTTCCCTGCGCGACCGCCACGTCGTAGAGGATCTTCGCCGAGGGCGCTGTGGCGGGTCCGGCAATGTAGTGATTCCGGATCGCCACGCGATCTCCGTACCGCAACCGGACTTTCTCCAACCCTTCGGATTCCAAACGTTGGCATGCCGGACACGTGAAATCCGCGTACACATCGATGGTCACATGGTCCCGTTTGTGTGCCGCAAGCGCCACCAGAGCCACATACTCGCCAGCGAGCCCCTTACCACCGGTCCTTAGCGGCTTCGGGTTTGCCAGAAGCGTGGCGATGGAACTGGTGGTGGCTGCGCCGACCAGCGCGCCCACTGCTAGCAGGAGAAGCGTCCTCCAGGTTCTCATAGCGGTGATTCCTCAACTTCATATCCCGCAGCCCTCAGTTGGTCGAGATACCCGCCCTTCACGAGTACGTCGGATATCGGAAGAAGCGCAACGGTGGTCGCGTTGTTCTTGAGCGAATGTTCGGACGCTTTCATCCAGCTCGCCATCAAGCTCTTTCGTATGTCGGGAACACCGAAATCGGCCAGTAGGGTCGGACTGCTGAAAGCATCCTGGCAGGCGATGTCGCGCTTCTCCACCTCTCCGAGATCCAGCGCATCAATGTCGCCGGTCGCCCACGCGTTGGCGTTCGCGATGGTCTTCGCTAGCCCACGATCCACAAAAGCCATCGTCGCGATGAGGCATGCCACATCGTTCATCTCGATGTGACGGGATGCCTTGAGCATGCTGTTTGCTTGCCCCTTCGTAAGCTTGTACTCAAATCGGGGCGAATAGAGTTTTGCCTGTGTTGCCTTCAGCAGGTCTTGGATCTGCTTCTCTACGCCCTTGTCGGCGGTCAGACCCGCGGACCGAATCGCCGCCCCATACAGGGCCTCCGCGGCCACTACAGGCCGCTTCTTCTCGAGTGACGATTCGCGAGGAAGGTAACGCGCCCTTAGCCTTTCCCATTCGGCGTAGTCCGCGGCGGAGAGTATGTCCTTGAGGCGGCGCCCGTCGGGATTCGTCTTGGCTCTGGCGTAGTTGTAGCCAAGCGAAAGCTTGCCGAAGAAGCCCGTCTCGACATCGACGGTGAAATAGGGTGGCCATAGAACCACCTGTGCTCGCGAGAGGGCGGCTTCGACATCCTCCGACCTCCACTCAATCGAGGCCGGGGAAGGACTGAGCGTGCCGAATATGAGCAACTCGTTGTCGCTGCCGTGGGTGACGCGCCACATGCCTGGGCCTGGGACCACGCCTGTGACTACCACGGTATCTAGCGTGAGCCCGGGCGAAGCCTCCGGTGACGAATCGCGAGCGCTTCCCTGCGACTGGGCATGCGCCGATTGAACTAGCATGCCGCCAACCAAGATTACGGCTGAGATCGCCTTTACGACATGCGCGCCCGCGTGGCCTGGTGAAGCTTTGATCATTTGCGCGATTCCCATGATGTCTTAGCCGGTCGGAGCTGAAGCTAGCCGCGAATATCCACTACGAGCGCTGGCGGCTGGAGATCGGGGTCATGCGGAATCAACTCCGACATCAGGCCGACCTGGGCGCGTGATAGGCCGCGGTATTCGCCGTCGATGGACAGGTGTCTGCGTGCGTTCTGCCAGTACAACATCTGTGTCGAGATGAACTTCTCGTAGAACGCGAATATGCGTCGCATGACGCCATAGTCCGCAACCCGTCGCTGCATATCGTCTGCGACGAGAAATGCATCATTGCTTACGGGGACGACGTTATCGAACTGGGTCTTGAAGGCGAGCCCGCAGCCGTGGGGTGTGGAGATCATGGGGAGCACGGCGGCATCGGTCTTCCTTGCCAGGACGGGAGTCCCGAGCATGACGCTGAGGGGGCGTCCGCAAAACGGGATCGCCAGAGCGTGCTCTTCACTACGCAGGGCGTCCGGCATAATGAAAACCAGTGCCCCGGAACGCAGGGCCTTGATTGCCTTCGCGAGACCCTTTGGCGTGTCGTGGACGAAGCCCACGTTGCTGCAAGGCCCCCAGAACCACTGGCTGAGACGGTCAAACACTTCGTTGCCTGGGTTCTCTTCCGGTCTTCCGTAAAACAGGAGGACCTGCCGCTTTTCGCGATAACGTTCTGCCATCATCACGATGGACAGGATGTAGTGTGCGTGGTGCGGAACTACCGCCAGGACCCCCCGGGCGGAGTCCAGAAGTGACTCCGCCGCCGTATAGTCGGTGTGGTCGGCGCGCTCCATTAACGTCAGCAATCGGTGTCGATCCGACCCGCGGACTGCGTTGGCGACCAGCATTTTCTGCAGGTACCAATGATAGAACGCGCCCATGCGCTTTCCGCCGGATTGCCGGCATGCTGCGCGTACCAGCGGTACGTCTTCTTCGCTCAATGGCGCCTGAATCAGTTTCTCGACCCAGGGCAGGCGTCGGTCGATGGTCTTGAGGGGCCGTGAAACCTGCGCAAGAAGGAAGGGGCTCAGCATGTCGCTTCCAGCTTCTCTTGGACTCGATCCTCGCCGCGCTCAGCCAGAAGAAGATGCTCTCGTAGCGTCGGGTGGTCCGGCTCATCGAGGTAGGCATCGATCGCCAAGGAGCGAAAGAGGCGAATCTTGCGTTTGGCTCCCTGGATTCGAAAGTTGAGCGAGCGCCGGGGATGCTGTCCCCGCAGCTGCCACTCGCCACCGAGCGAGGCACATGAGTGCAGATAGGCCATGCTCTGGCTATACAGTCGTCGCGCATCCTCGCAGGGCGCGGCCGTGATCTCGAGTCCGGCACTCGTCCAATGCGCTAGATCGTAGGAATAGCGCTGGCTCAGGATATGTTCGATGGGCGACAGGAAGAAATCGCCGAGCGAGGACTTCACGAGGACCGTGGCCTCGTCCGAAGCCACGAACTGATCCGCTAACAGGATCAGCGTAGGCCGTACTCCTGTGCACAGGCTATCCAGAAGTGCCGGAATCGTCATGCCACCGGGAAATCCACCCAGCCTGCCACAGACCACCGACGCTCGTCCTTCCGATAGTAGTCTCCCCGCAACAGCCGTCACTTCGCGTGTGGTCGGTAGCACATACGCCATCGGATTTCCCTGCGAGCAGGAACCTCGCGCGCTGAATCGGGCGTGTTCGATGAAATTTTCAGGTCTTGTCATGCGGCCACCAGGTCCATGGCAGGAAAGAAAGAGGGGGTGCGCCCTCGGGCGCACCCCCTCCACTATTACTTGACGGGTTCTTCGGGGTACGGCTCGCCTGTCGGCGAGCAGTCGTTGCCGTTGCTGCCACAACAGTCGGAGCACAGTGCTCCGGGGAACATGCCGTCGGCCACACTGATGATGCTTCGCATCATCGAGCTGCTATGTGCACCGGAAAGAAGGCCCAACTCCAGGGCCGAGACGTTCATCGCCATCGAACTCATAAAAACTCCTTTTTTACTCTCTTTACATGGCATGTCACACGTCGTGTGCCAGCCCATTTGGACACCATGTCCAAATCATCAGAGACGTCGCCCTAGCCCAACGCAGCGCAGCAGGCGCTGCGTCGCCCACCCGGTGGATGGTTCGTCTGGTCTCGCAAACATGACAAGTCCGCTACGGGAGTCTACGTTCCGGTTCCCGGTGAGGCGCTTGTGCTTCCGTCGCGCAATCCCTTGTGACGGTGATGGGTTGCTTGGTCTGCCTCCTTGCTCCCTGAAGCGTGCCACATGAGCGGCGCGTCTATGCCGATCATCAATACACCGCAAGCAGAGTAAATGCACATACTTTCTCTGCGAATGGGTGCGAGAGAATGTGATATTCCTAACTTTATTTACTTGAAGCGCACGAAAAAGGTGAGCGTCTTGGCCTGATCATGTACAGGGCTTGTGCAGTTGAGGTTCAGCACTATGTATCTGGCGACTCGGAACCATGCTGATCGATTTCCAGGATTGCCGGCTGCCGAAGATTCCACTGAGAAAGTCGCTCGCGGTAGTGCTGCAGTTGTTCGGCATACAGATCGTGCACGCAGATCGGGCAGCCGCTGTTGCAGCAGTCGCTGGGCAGCGGCGGTTCGGGTTCGACCGGGCGCGGGTCGTTGTCCGGAGCTGCGTGCATCACGGGGTCTTCGGTCGACGCCGACGCCAGGGCAGTGGCAGGCCGAGCGCAAACAGCCCTAGGAACGCGGCACGCTGGGACCACGAGTCGGGCGCGGTGGTCGCGGATTCGCTGTCATCCATGTCCAACGCCAGGGAGCCCTCAGCGAGCTGAGCGATCACGGCGCGTGCATCGTCGACGTGATCGTGCCGGACGCGCAGCTTCACGCCGCCGAGCGCCTGCCGCATGTACCAGTCGTTGATCGCCTGATGCTCATCGGCCAGGTAAGCCTCAATCCCTTCGGCCACCAGCCGTCCGTGGACGATGCGGGCTTCGAGTGGGTCCAGGAAGCTGGCGACGGTGACGAACATGTCTCAGCGGGCGGCGCCCATCTCTTCAAGGAGGTGCGGCGCCGGATACACCTTGCCCATCAGCCAGCGCAGGTAGCGCATGTCGACGTGCACCGCGCGCTTGTAGCGCGGGTCGAACATCCAGCTGGCGCTGACCGATTCCCAATTGCTGTCGAAGTTCAGGCCGATCAGTTCGCCGCGCGCGTTGAGCACCGGTGAGCCGGAGTTGCCGCCGGTGGTGTCCAGGTTGGTCAGGAAGTTGACCGTCTGCGTCTTCAGCACGGGATCTTCGGTACCGGCGAAATCGCCCCTCGCGATCGCCTCCAGCAAGGGCTTAGGCGCATCGAAGGGCACCTCGCCGGTGTTCTTCTCGACGATGCCGGCCACCGTCGTCACCGGCGTGTATTGCACACCGTCGCGCGGCGAGAAACCATCCACCTTGCCGAAGCTGACGCGCAACGTGCCGTTAGCGTCCGGATACAGCGCGCGTCCCTGCTGCTGGCGCCATGCGAACAACGCGCGCATGTACGCCGGGCGTAGGCGAAGCTGTTCGCCCTCGCGGGTCTTGCGCTCCTGCTCCAGCGCCAGCTGCACCGGCACCAGCGTGGCGGCCAGGTCGATCAACGGATCGGCGGCCACCGGCTTGCCCTCGCGGGCAGCGGCGAACCGGGACAGACGCTCGGCTTCATCGCCCAGTTTCGTGCGCGCGTACAGCGCGTCCAGTGCATGCCCCAGCGCGGCGGGCGTGCGCCCGAACGCGGCGTCGAAGCCCGGCAGCCGCTGCGCATCGGGCAGTTGCTGGTAGCGCGTCAACAGCACCGTCAGCAGCGCTTTCTCCACATCCGGCGCGTAGCGCCGCTGCACCTGCTTCAGGACGCCTTCGATCAGGGCATGGTCGCGGGCCTGAAAGCCGCTCTCGCGCTCGGCATCCGGCTTGGCCGATTCCACGCGCAGTCGTTCCAAGGTGATCGCGGTGCGTATCAGTTGCGACTGCGAACCGAACAGCGACAGCAGCAGCTCGCGCTCGCGCACGGCCGAGCCGTCGGCGATCGAGGCGGCGAGCGCATCGATGTCCGCGCGTTCCTTCTCCGCCGCCGCCGTGGCCAGCATGCCGCGTTCGTCTTCCGCGCGGACGCGCACGGCATCGCTACGGCGCAGGCCTTCCAGCTCGCCGGCCGCGCGCTTGCGGTTGTTCTTAAGCGACTGCAATTGCGCGGCGTAGCGGGTCTTCGCATCGGCGTCCTGCTTGCCGGCGGCCTCGATCACCTCGATCAGCTGGTCGAACACGGCCACGCGCGCAGGCAGCGTCCAGTTGACCTGTTCGTCGAACTCGGCGGCGGTGCGATGCCGGTAGGTCGTGCCCGGATACCCGGCCAGCATCGCGTAGTCGCCTGCCTTCGGTCCGTCTTTCGCCAGCGACAGGTGGGCGGGTGCGCGGTAAGGCAGGTTGTCCGCGCTGTAGGCCGCTGGCTTGCCATCCTTGCCTACGTAGGCGCGCAGCAGGGTGAAGTCGCCGGTATGCCGCGGCCACATGAAGTTGTCGATTGCATCGCCGTAGTTGCCGATCGCGCGGGGCGGCGCATAGACCAGGCGGATGTCGCGCAACTCGAGCTGCTTGATGCGGTAGAAGTCGGTGCCGTAGTACATGTTCGCCACGCTGCAGCGGACGCCGGATTCCCGTTCGCAGTCGGCGACGATCGCCTTGCTGGCGCGGTCGATCGCATCGAAGTACGCGCGTCCGGTCTTGCCGGGGGTGTCCTTCAAGACGCGGTCGGTGACCTTGTCGTAGCCGACCGTGACCAGCACGCGGAAGTCCGGGTTGGCGGGCAATTCGGCGTTGCGGTCGGCAGCAGTGAAGCCGTCGTCGATCAGGTTGCGCTCCGGCTTGCTGTTGTACTGGATCACGCCGTACGCCACGTGGTGGTTGGTGAGCACCAATCCATCCGGCGAGACGAATGCGCCGGTGCCACCGCCGGCACGTACGACGGCACTCAACGGCGCGGCGGTGACGTCGGCCAGTGTCCTCGGGTCGCCCTTGAAGCCGGCCTCGCGCAGCGATTTGGCCAGTTGCGGCAGCTGCGACGGCATCCACATGCCTTCGTCGGCATGGGCGGGCAGGGCGAGGGCGACGCCCAGGGCGAGCGTGGTGGCGGAGAGTCGGCGGCGCATCGGAGGTATCGCAATGACAGGACGGACGACGATAGCCGGCCGCACCGCATGCGGCAAATGCCGGATCAAGGAACGGCGCTGCTCAGGACTCCACCGGCGCGGGCGCGCCCAGGAAGCGCGAAAGCCGCGTCGCCGCCTTGCCGATACCGAGCAGTTCCTTCTCCACCAGCGGCCTGAACGGCGCGATCCGAACATGCCCGCGCGCATCGGCGTCGCGCTTCCACGTGCCCACCACGCGTCCATCCACGATGACGGTGGGGTTGACCAGACCGTTGAGGCCGATCACCCGACGCAGCTTGATCGTCCGATACCACCGGACTGCGGTCGCGGTAGCCGATGAGGTATTCGTCGAAGGCGGGCAGGAGGTGGACGCTGCGGGCAGCACGAGCCGCCGGCAATGCGGCCGCATGCCACATCACGTCGCCCTCGTGCATCTCGTGCTGCAGTGACGACGACGCGCTTTCGAGCGCCTGTTTCGCGTCCTTCTGAGTCAGGCCGGACCACCAGGCCAGATCGGCCACCGTGGCCGGCGCGTGACCCTGCAGATAACGCAGGGCGAGGCGGTGCAGGGCTTCGTCGCGGCTGAGCGCAGCAGACGCAGGGATCCATGCATCGAGCCAGACGAATGTCGGTTGTCGGCCTTCGCGCGGGCCCTGGCAGATCAGACCCTCATGGGCCATCCATCCCAACACCTGCAGGCCGCGCTGGCCGCCGCTGTCCACGCCGATCGCGTCCAGCGCCGCATACAGATGGCCGCGCATGACGGGACGGCCGTGGGACAGCGCGGCCTCGATCGCGCGCCGGCAGCGCGCCAAGGTGTTCTCGTCCAACCCATGGTCGCGGGCGATGCGGGCCGCATTGGCGGCCTGCACGCGCGGCGCCAACAGGGCCACCATCCAGCGCACGTCCTCCCGTGCGAGCCAGTGCAGGGTGCCGCGCATCGGCCACGTGCGGACGATCTCGCCGTGGGCGATCGCGGCCTCCACCGTGGCCAGCGTCGCGCCGGCGGTGCGCAGTCCGATCGCGAACAACGAGGCGGCGTAGTCCTGCGCCTGCATCGCCGCCAGGTGGCGGACCGTCGCGGCGACGCTGTCGGCGACCGGGGTCGCGATGCCCTGCCGCTGCAGGCGATGCCGAAGCAGGGCGGGCGTCATCGGGCAGCGCGGCTGCCGCGAGGGAGGCGCGGCCTCATTTTTCCTTGCGCCAGTTGATCGAACCACGGGTCTCGATGGTGCTCGATTCGATTTCCACGTCGAAGCCCTTGCGCAGCAGGTACTTCAGCGTCACCGCCGAGCCGGAACCGATCATCGACACGCCGTAACTGACGTACAACTTGGGCGACAGATACTTGCCCACGCCGAACACCGAGCCACCCAGCGTGCGCGATTCCAGCACGCCGGCATCGTCCAGGCCGATCTTCGCGCCGAGCTGCGAGGCCAGCAGGCCCGCACCCGCACCGAGCGCCGAAGACGCCGCGTTGATGCGCTGGCTTTCGTCGCTGCTGGCGGTGTTGAGCGAGCGACCCAGCACCAGGTAGGCCAGCGCTTCGGATTCGGACATTGCCGGGTTGGACCACACGCGAGCGCGTGGCTGGCTGGCGCGGCCGGTCACGTCGATGCCGGCGGTGACGCTGGCGCTGACGACTTCACGCTCGGCGCGGATATTGATGCGCGGGTCGGAGACGGCGTTGTTGCTCCACGTCAGTTCGCCGCGGGTAATGCGCAGCTTCTGCCCATAGGCCTCGTAACGGCCGTCCACGTCGAGCCGACCGGTCGCCAGCATCTCGCGGCCCGGTTGCGAGCGCACGTGCAGCGTGCCGGCCAGCGTGCCTTCCAGTCCGTAGCCCTTCAGGTTGACCTCGTCACCGACCTTCAGCGCCAGGTCCAGGTCCAGGCGCGAACTCGGCGCGCGCTCCGGATCGGCCGGGTCCAGCACCACGACGTCTTCCGAGGCGGACACGCCGTCGTCGAGCTTCTCCACGTCGATCGTCGCCGACGGGATGCCCACTTCGCCACGCACCTGGATCGTGTTGTCGGCGAAACCCACCTGCAGGTTCGGCGAAGCCACCGCGCGCAAATCGGTGGTATCGGCCACCAGTACGTTGTTGCCGCGCACTTGGAACTGCAGCGGGGTGGTGTCGTTGTTCCATCCCAGCGTGCCCGATACGTTGAGCACGCCACCGGTGCCGGTGCCGCCGGTGGACGACACGGTCTTCATGCTGCCGTCGATGCGCGCGCTGCCATCGGACAGCGCCACCAGGTCGGCGCTGCCGTCGGTCAGGGAAATGCCCAACGCGGGCAGTTCACCGGTGAATTCGGTCAGCGTGGCTTCGCCGCTCAGGAGCGGATGGCCGCGCGTGCCGGCGACGCCGATGTGACCGGCCAGTTTGCCGCGCGGACGCACCAGGTCGGGCGAGAACAGCTCCATCCAGAACAGGCGCGAGTTGTGGAAGTACAGGTCGCCCTTCAGCGGTGCGAACGCGTCCCAACCGGTGTTGAACGTGGCATCGACGTAGCCGTCGCCCTTGAAGCCGGTACCCAAACGGCCCTGGATGCGCTGCGGCGTGAACTCGGCATCGAAGGTGAAGTTGTCGTAGCGGATGATCTCGCCGCGCGCGCTGCTGCCCATCTTCAGGCCGCCGTCGAGCGAGGCCAGGTGCACTTCGCCTTCCCACGCGTTGCCGGCGGGGCGCAGCGACGCGTCGAGGGTGAACTCGCCCCGCACCGTCAGTGGGCGACCGTTGTTCGGCGGCAGCCAGGGCTGCACGAGGGCGAGCGAGAGCGCTTCCCCACGCACCACCAGACCCTGCCGCGGCCAGTTGGCGGTCGCGCACAACGCGCCGCCGATGTCGGACCCCAGGCAGCTTTCGGACAGGGTCCACGTGGTGCCGTTCTGGGCGAAGCGCGCCGGCTGCCGCAGCGTCCACGGATTGCCCTTCGAGGGTGCGATGCGCAGCGCCTCCAGCGTGCCCTGCCAGTTGGCGCCGCGCTTCTGCGCGCTGCCGGCCAACGCGACGGCGCCCATCGCATTGCGCGCATCGCCATCGAAGCGCAGGTCTTCCACTGCACCGCGCGCGTTGAGCTGCACGCTGTCCAGCACGGTGCCGACATCGACGGCGCTGGCCTGCAACGCGAGTTCGCCCGCGCCGTTGCGCCAGGGCAGACGGCCGCGCAGGCTGACGCGGCCGGCGCTCCAGTCGTTCCAGTGCAGGTTCTCGCCGCCGAGGTCGGCGTCGATGTTCGGCGCCGTGCGGGCACCGGTGAGCTTCAGCGTGCCGGCCAACGTGCCGCTGGCATCGGGGAGCAGGTCAGCCAGGTTGAGCGGACGGAACGTCGCGTCGACGTCCAGCGTGTCGCCCACCTTGCCCTTCGCCGCGACGCGGCTGCCGCCCAGCGACAGGTCCAGCTCGCCCTGGCCCGCGTTGCCGTCGAGGGCGAACGTGCCACGCGCATTGAGCGCGCGATCGCGCAGGCGGCCGTCCAGCTTCGGCACGTCCAGCGTGCCCTGGAACTGGCCGTCCTCGCGTTGCTTGCCCTTCGATGCGAGCTGTCCGGAAATGTTGCCGTTCCATCCCGCGGCGAAATAACCGGGATCGAAGCCGGCGAGCGTGGCCTTCACGTCCCAGTCGAGCGCGGGCGCCCAGCCGACCGTACCGGTCGCATCCAACGTGCCGGTCGGCATGGTGGCCCGCAGCGTCTGCAGCTGCACGCGCTCGGCGTTGCCGCGGCCGTCGAATTCCAACACCGCGCTGTCATCGCCGCGCGTCAGCGTGGCCTTGCCGATCGCCGCCCAGGCTTCGAGCTTGCCGGCCAGGCCGAAGTCGCCTTCGGCGCCGATCATGCTGTCCGCTTCCGTGCCCCAGCGCAGGCCGCGTGCGTTCACCGCGAAGCGGAACTCGGGGTTCTCCGGCACGGTGAAGTCCGCGCGTCCGCGCAACGCGGCGTAGCCGTCGAAGGCGCGGATGGCGAGCGGTTCGACGGTCAGCACTTCGCCATCGATGCGCGCGCGCGAGGGTTCGATCACCACGGCGATATCGCCCTGCTGCGCCGTGCCCTGCAGGTCCGCGGCGCCACCGGCGCCCTTGGCGACCAGGTCGAATGCGAGCGGCGTGCTGTCGTCCATCACGCCGAACAACGAGAGGTCCAGCGCTTCGGTCTTGGCGGCGAAGTTCCAGGTCGGCTTGGTTTCGCCGCGCAAGGTCAGCGTTGCCCGCAGGGGCGCCGGCGCGGCACCGGCGAGGCCGACGTTCATGCGTGCACGGTTGCCGCGTGCCACCAGGCCGATGCGGGCCGGTGTACGGCCGGCGGCAGCGGGGAACACCCCGGTGGCGGTCAGGTCGGTCTTGTAGTTGTCGCGCGGCGCATAGCTGCCGTGTACGCCGAAGGCACCGCGATCGCTGGCGATGGCCAGCTTCTGCGCGTGCACGTAGCCGTTGCCGATATCGAGGCCACCGGTGGCGCGGGCGATGTCGATGACGGGCTGGCCGCTCTGCCGGATCAGGAAGCGATCCACTTCCAGGCGGTCGGCCTGGATCGCCAGCGGCATCTCGATCTGCGGCAGCAGGTCGGGCCAATGCGGCAGTTCGAACGGCTCCTCGCTTTCGGGCACGTCGAGCATCGCCCCGCGCAGGCGCAGCACGTCCAGGCGCAGGCGCTTGCCCAGCAGCGGACGCAGGTCCGGCTCCAGGTAGACCTCGTCGGCGGTGAAGTGGATGGTGTCCCAGCGGAAATCCACGCCGCGCAGCGTCAGCGGGCCGGCGATGGGGCCATCCACTTCTTTGTACGTCAGCGATGCATCGGCCGGCAGGCGCGCCTGGATCTGCGCAAGCAGGATGTCGCGGCCGGCCACCGTCTGCAGCAACCAGTACAGGCCGATGCACAGCAGCACCACGAGCACGCCGGTGCCGATCGCGCTGCGGATCGCCAGCGTGCGCATCCGCGCCTTCCGGCGCGCGCGCAGCTCGGCGATGCGGGCATCGCGCTCCTCGGGGGTGAGGTTGTCGGGGACGCGCGGCTTCCTCACAGGTCCGTCCCGATGTTGAGGTAGATCTGGAAGCTGGAATCCGGGTCATCCAGGCCGTGCGCGATATCGAGCCGGACCGGACCCACCGGCGAGCGCCAGCGCAGGCCGACGCCGATGCCGGTGCTCAACTGGGGGCGGGGACCGTCGAAGGCGCTGCCGGTGTCGACGAACACCGCGCCGCCATACGGGCCGCCTTTCGGATAGAACTCGTACTCCACGCTGCTGGTGAGTACGTTCTTCGCACCCAGCGCATAGTCGCCGCGACGTGGGCCGACTTCGCGCCAGGCGTAGCCGCGGATGCTGCGGTCGCCACCGGCGAAGAAGCGCAGCGACGGCGGCATCGCGACCAGCGAACTGGTGAACGTGTGGCCGTATTCGCCGCGTACGATCAGCGCGCTGTTGGTCTTGTACCGCTGCGACCAGCGCGCGCGCATGTGGAACTGCAGGAAGTTGGCGTCGGAGCCCACGCCTTCCACGCCACCGCGCAGCAGGATGGAGCCGGCGAGCTGGTCGGGCCGGTTCGAACCGACCGGCGAGTTGGTGTAGTCCGCGCGCAGCGACGGATAGGTGAACGTGGCGTACTGCACGGTGGTGTCGGGCAGGCCGGTGATGGGGTCGTCCTCGACATAGCGCCAGCGTTCGCGCAACGCATGCAGCGAGGCCACCGCGGTCCAGTCCTCACTCACCTGGCCGCTGCGGCTGCCGGTGAACTCGACATGGCGCAGGTCGATGTAGTCGGTCTGTTCGTCGCTGGCCTGCACGCCGACGGTGTACCAGCCGTCCAGCCACTTGAAGGCGGGGATGCGGTACTGCGTCAGCAGCGTCTTGCGCTTCTGCGCGTAATCCAGGTGCGTGGACAGCTTGTGTCCGCGCGAATTGACATAGCGCCGGTCCAGGCCCAGGCGGATACCGGGACCGCTTTCGCTGCCGTAGCTGATACCGGCCGTGTAGATGTCGCGCTTGGCCAGTTCCAGCTTGACGTCGATCGGCACGCGGCCGTCTTCGGCCTTGTCGGGGTTGGCCTGGATGTCGATGCTGCCGAAGTAATCCAGTCCGACCAGCGATTCGCGCAGGCGGTCCAGCTTGCCCTGGTGGAAATAGCTGCCCTCTTCCCAGTACACCAGCTTGTCCAGCAGGCCGGGGTCGAACTTGTTCTGGTGGAAGGTGGTCGGGCCCATGTCGTAACGGATGCCGCTGACCCAGCCCAGCGCGATGTCCGCCGCATGGTCGGCGCGGGTGACTTCCACCCTGCGATGGGTGAAGTCGGCGTCGAAGTAGCCACGGTCTGCCAGGCGCCGCACGATGGCCAGCTTGCTCGCCTCGTAGGTCGTGTGGTCGAAAACGTCGCCGACCTTCGGCGCGAAGGCGTCCAGGTCTTCCTTCAGGTAGCGATCGTTGCCGCCGTCGCCCTCGATCGACAGGTCGCGCCGGCGCACGCGCACGGGTTCGCCCAGTTGCACGCGCACGGTGACGACCAGGTGTTCCTCGTCCGCGCCTTCGGTGCGGGGCGCGTCCACGGTGATCGTGGGGCCGTAGTAACCAAAGGGTTCCAGCGCTTCGCGGGTCTCGGCGACGGCTTCACCCAGCAGGTATTCCAGGCGCGATTCGCCCAGCCGGTTTCCGAGCGAATCGTTGAGCGACAGCGCCGCGTTGACGTTCTCGATCATCAGCTCGTCATCGAGCCCGACGATCTCCACCCGGTCCACGGTCGCCGCGGCCCACGCGGGGCCGGTGGCGGCGAGCATGCAGAGGACGGTGGCGAAGCGGGGGAGTCGTCGCATGCGGGCAGGATAACCGGTGCGGGTTAAGCGCGGTGAACGACTGCGCGGACGACGCGTCCGCGATTCATGCATGCCCGTTCATGTCACCCCGCCCCGTGCGTCGCACGAGGCAGGCGGCGGTCAGACCGACAGGTGCTCGATCGCGGCCACGGCGCGGAAGCGGTCGGCCAGGCGCTTGAGCAGCGCCAGGCGGTTCGCGCGCACGGCCGGGTCATCCGCATTCACCATGACGCCGTCGAAGAAGGCATCCACTTGCGGACGCAGCCGCGCGAGGTGGTTCAGCACGGTGACGTAGTCGTGGTGGTGCAGGGCCTCGTCGGTCTCGCCGAGCACGGCTTCCACCGCTTCGGCCAGCGCGCTTTCGGCCGGGTCGTTCAACAGCGCGCGATCGATCGCGTGCGGGATGGCGATGTCGGCCTTCTTCAGGATATTGCCGATGCGCTTGTTCGCTGCGGCCAGCGCCTCGGCCTCCGGCAGCGTCGCGAACGTGCCGATGGCATCCAGGCGCGTGTCGAAGTCGTACAGCGAGGCCGGCTTCAGTTCCGCCACCGCGGTGAAGTGCGCGACGGGCACGCCCTTGTCGGCGTAGTAGCCGCGCAGGCGATCAATGACGAAATCGTAGAGCTCGCCCGCGTCCGCCGTGGCGGCCGCGCCGTCCTTGCCGGTCGGCAGCGGGCCGATGGCCTCCACGGCCTGCGCGATCAGGTCCTTGATCGAGAGATTGAACCCGCTCTCGATGATGGTGCGCGCCAACCCCAGCGCATTGCGCCGCAGCGCGAACGGGTCCTTGTTGCCGGTCGGCTTCAGGCCCGCGGCGAACCCGCCGGCCAGCGTGTCCAGGCGTTCGGCGATGGCGAGCACCTTGCCCAGCGGCGACAGCGCGATGTCGTCACCGGCGAAGCGCGGCTGGTAGGCCTCGTCGATGGCCAGCGCGATCTCCTTCGGTTCGCCCGCGGCGATGGCGTAGTGGCGGCCGGCGATGCCCTGCAGCTCGGGGAACTCGTTGACCATGCGCGACTGCAGGTCGTTCTTCGCCAATTCTGCGGCGCGGCGCGCCTGCGCCGGATCGGCGCCGACCTGTGCGGCGATGGTCTCCGCCAGCGCGGCCACGCGCGCCACCTTGTCGGCGACGGTGCCCAGCTTGGCCTGGTAGGTGACGGTCTTCAGGCCGTCGCCCATCGAGGCAAGGCCCTGCTTGAGGTCTTCGTCGAAGAAGAACTTCGCATCGGCGAAGCGCGGACGGATCACGCGCTCGTAGCCCTTGCGGACTTCCGCCACGTCCTGCGACTCGATGTTGGCGATGCCGATGAAGTGCTCGGTCAGCTTGCCGCCGTCGCTCAGTACGGGGAAGAACTTCTGGTTGATCTCCATCGTCTCGATCAGCGCTTCCTGCGGCACGGCCAGGAACGCGGACTCGAAGCTGCACAGCACCGCCGCCGGCCATTCGGTCAGGCAGACCACCTGTTCGAGGTTGTCGTCGGTGACGCGCGCGGTGCCGCCGGCCTGCGCCGCGGCTTTCTCGACTTCGGCGACGATGCGGGCGCGGCGGGCGTCGGGGTCGACCAGCACTTTCGCGCCCTGCAGCGCCATCACGTAGTCGCCCGGATCGTTGATCCACACCGGCTTGTCGTGTTCGAAGCGATGGCCGCGGCTCATCCGGTCGGACGTCACGCCCAGCACCTCGGCCGGCACCACGTCCTTGCCCAGCAGCAGCACCAGCCAGTGCACCGGGCGCGCGAACGCGTACTCGTGCGCGCCCCAGCGCATCGGCTTGGGAATCGGCATGCCGGCGATCGCCTCGCGTACGACGTCGGCCAGCAGGTCGGCGGTCTTCGCGCCGGGCTTCACGGCGCGATGGACGAAACGCTCGCCCTTGCCGTCGGTGGTGCGCTCCAGCGCGGTCCAGTCGATGCCCGCCTTGGCGGCGAAGCCTTCCAGCGCCTTGGTCGGCGCGCCGTTCGCGTCCAGCGCGATGTTGAGGTACGGGCCCAGTACTTCGGACTTCTGCTCGGGCTGCTCGACGTCCACGGCCGGCAGCAGCACCGCCAGGCGGCGCGGCGTGTACAGCGGCTTGGCGTCGCCGCGCTCGAACCCGATGCCGCGCTTCTCCAGCGCGGCGATCACGCCGTCGAAGAAGGCCTGCGCCAGGCCGGGCAGTGCCTTGACCGGCAATTCTTCGGTGCCGAGTTCGATCAGCAGGGACTTTTGTTCGCTCATGTCGTCAAACCTTGTGGTGCGTTTCCCTTCTCCCATCGGGAGAAGGTGGCGCGAAGCGCCGGTTGAGGGGCGAGCGGAGTCATGACGACCGAACCATCGGGACTCCATCGCCCCTCTCCCCAACCCCTCTCCCGAGGGGAGAGGGGTGCTATGCGGTTTCCTTCTTCAATCCCGGGAAGCCTAGCTTCTCGCGCTGCGCGTGGTAGGCCTCGGCCACCGCTTGCGCCAGCTTGCGCACGCGCAGGATGTAGCGCTGGCGTTCGGTGACGGAGATGGCGCGGCGCGCGTCCAGCAGGTTGAAGCTGTGGCTGGCCTTGGTGACCTGTTCGTAGGCCGGCAGCGGCAGGCCGGCCTCGACCAGCGTCAGCGCTTCCTTCTCGCAGGCGTCGAAGCGGTGGAACAGTTCGGCGACATCGGCGTGCTCGAAGTTGTACGTGCTCTGCTCCACCTCGTTCTGGTGGTACACGTCGCCGTAGGTCACCACGCCCTGCGGACCGGTGGTCCAGACCAGGTCGTAGACGTTGTCGACGTTCTGCAGGTACATGCAGAGGCGTTCCAGGCCGTAGGTGATCTCGCCCAGCACCGGGCGGCACTCCAGGCCGCCGGCCTGCTGGAAGTAGGTGAACTGGGTGACTTCCATGCCGTTGAGCCAGACCTCCCAGCCCAGGCCCCAGGCGCCGAGCGTCGGCGATTCCCAGTTGTCCTCGACGAAGCGCAGGTCGTGCACGCGCGGGTCGATGCCCAGCGCCTTCAGCGAGCCCAGGTAGAGCTCCTGCAGGTTGTCGGGGTTGGGCTTCATCACCACCTGGTACTGGTAGTAACGCTGCAGGCGGTTCGGGTTCTCGCCATAGCGGCCGTCGGTGGGGCGGCGGCTGGGCTGCACGTAGGCGGCGTTCCACGGTTCCGGGCCGAGCGCGCGCAGGAAGGTGGCCGGATGGAACGTACCGGCACCCACTTCCAGGTCCAGCGGCTGGATCAGGACGCAGCCCTGTTCGGCCCAGTACTGGTTCAGCGTCTGGATCAGGCCCTGGAAGGTTACCGGTGAAATTGTTTGTCCGGCCATGGCGTTATCGTGCACTGCGGAAAAGCGGGCTAGTATACGGGCAAGCCCTTGTCCTGCCGCTGCTTTGCCGTCGTGGATGCCCCTGTGAAAGCCCCCTTCCTCATCGTCGAAACCGGCCAGCCGGTGCGCTCGATGCGGCGCTATGGCGGCTTCCCTCACTGGATCCGCGTGGCCGCCGGCCTGGAGGCCCACGAGACCGTGGTGGCGAACGTCGAACGCGGCGATACGCTGCCGGGACGCGAGGGGTTTGCCGGTGTGATCGTCAGCGGTTCGGCCGCGATGGTCACCGACCGCGCCGACTGGAGCGAGCGCAGCGCCGAATGGCTGCGCGACGCCGCCCACGAAGGCCTGCCGCTGCTGGGCATCTGCTACGGCCACCAGTTGCTGGCGCACGCGCTGGGCGGTGAGGTGGCCTACAACCCGGCAGGCCGTGAATCCGGCACCGTCCACATCGACCTGCACCCGCAGGCCCAGGACGATCCGCTGTTCTCGGTGCTGCCGCTGAAGTTCACCGCCCACGCCACTCACGTGCAGACGGTGGCCCGCCCGCCGGAGGGCGCCACCGTGCTGGCGCGCTCCGCGCAGGACGATTGCCACGCCTTCCGCTGGCGCGATCGCGCCTGGGGCGTGCAGTTCCATCCCGAATTCGCCACCCACCACATGCGCGGCTACGTGCACGCCCGTGCCGAGCACCTGCGCAGCGAGGGCCGGTGCCCGGGCACCATCGCCCGCAGCGTGACGGCGGCGCCGCAAGCCCGCAAACTATTGCGGCGGTTCGTCCGCCACGCGCGCGGCCTGCACGCGCGCTGAGTCCCGCAGCACCCTTCCAGAGAACCCCTGATGTCGACGATCAACAAGGTGCCGGCCAGTGCCGGCGCAGAATGGCTGCTGGCGGGCTTCGCGCTGCTCAAGCGCGCGCCGGTACCGCTCGTTGGCATGGCGCGTGCTGTGGCAATTCTTGGCCCTCGATTGCCGGTCTGATCGCGGTGGCGGTGCCGGCGGCAGGCGCTGGTCTTCAAGTCATCCTCGTCCTTGCGCAGCCCCTGTTTCTTGCAGGCCTCATATGGGTCGTCCGTGAAGTGGATGAAGGCCGCGCTGCGACGTTCTCGCTGCTGTTGCAGCCGGTAAGGGATGGAAAGGGTGTTTCACTGTGGATGTCGGTGCTGATGCCTCAGATCATGATCCCGACCGCCATGGTCCTTTCCTTGTTCCTGTTGATTGGACCGTCTAGCTTCGATCAGGTGATGGTGGTGTTGCAGAAAATGCAGGCATCGGCAGTGGCGGGGCAGCCTGCGGACCCGTCGTTGCTAGATGGGTTACCGCAGTTCCGTCTGCTGTTCTGGTATGGTGCTAGTGCCGGTTGTGTTCGTCCTGATGTTGGCTGATCTTCCTCGTGGTGCCGGAAGTCGTGTTCTCCGGCCGGGGAGCGTTCGATGCGATTGCGTAATAGTCTCAGCGCCTGTGCCCAGAACTGGGCGGCGGTGATGCTGTTCTATCTCCTGGCCGATCATCGCCGGCATTGTTCTGATCGATATGCGCGATCGATGCTGATCGCGACACTGCAGCTTCTAGGCGCCGGCTCTGGCGGGTCCGCAACAGCTGGCGATGGCGATCTTGCCGTTCCTATCTATGGCTGTCAGCCACCGGTGCTACGCTTGGCGCCAGATCATCGGTGGCGGCAGATCTAAGCAACGAAACGCCAGCCGCGCGCCAGCGAGCACTCATATCGAAGTGTAGGGGATATCGCAAGTGAGGCAACGATCGTATGGCGATCAATGTCTGCCAGGTCATTGCAGCATCAACGCACACGGTGCAATCCGGTTCCGTCAGATTTCGGGTGCCGGTGTTCGGCTTCAACCAACCCGCGGCGATGATCCCCAGTTCGTACAGCAGGCACATCGGGATGGCGAGCATCAGCTGCGACACCACGTCGGGCGGGGTGATCAACGCGGCGATGACGAACACGCCGACGATGGCGTAGCCGCGGCCTTCGCGCAGCTGCTGCGGCGTCACCCAGCCCAGCAGCACCATGATGACCAGGGCGACGGGCAGCTCGAAGCTGACGCCGAAGGCCAGGAAGATCACCATCACGAAGTCCAGGTACTTCGCCGGATCCGGCGCCAGCGTCACGATGTCTGGCGTGAACACGGTCAGCGCATGGAAGACGCTGGGCAGTACGAGGAAGTACGCGAACGCGCAGCCCGCGTAGAACAGTGCGATCGCAGACACCAGCAGCGGCATCGCCAGCCGCTTCTCGTGCTTGTACAAACCGGGCGCAACGAAGCTCCAGGCCTGGAACAGCAGCCACGGCGAAGAAAGGAACAACGCCAGGAAGAACGCCAGCTTGATGGGCGCGAAGAAGCCCGACGTGGGATCGCTGGCGATCATCTGCGTCGCCTGGCCGGCAGGCAGCTGAGAGATGAGCGGACGGGCAAGGTGGTCGTACAGCTGCCGCACGAACGGCAGCAGCGCCAGCAGGATGAGGCCGGTGCCTGCGAGCCCGCGCACCAGCCGCGTACGCAGCTCCAGCAGGTGCTCCATCAGGCTGCTTTCGGCTTCCTGTCCCGGCGCTTCGCGGTTCATCGCGACTCCTTCGGCGGGAACAGGTCTGCGGTCGTGCCGACATCCGGCGCCTGCGCGTCATCCGCCGGCACGTCGTCGTGCGTGTCGGTGGTCGAGGCCAGCGGCCGTTCAACGTCCAGCGCGATAGCCGGCTCGGGATCGGGCGCTGTCACCGGCGGCTTGGCCAGCGCGGGCGGCGTGATGGCCGATTCGACGTCGTCGCGCAACGCCTTGGCGTCGTCGCGGGCTGCTTGGCGGACTTCTTCGAACTGGCGCTCGGTCTCGCGCGCGCCGTCGCGGATGCGCTGCTCGGTGTCGCGCAACGCGTCCTGGGCGTCCTTCAGGTTGCGCTTCAGTTCCTCGGAGGCGAGCTCGCGTTCCAGCTCGTCCTTCACCGAGTACCACTGCGCGCGCGCGCGGCGCACCCACAAGCCGGCGAACCGCGCCGCCTTGGGCAGGCGTTCGGGGCCGAGCACGATCAACGCGACGACCGCGATGACCAGCAGTTCACTGAAACCGATGTCGAACATGGTCGCGGCGGAGATTCCGCCGGATCAGCTGGCGTCGCGGTCGCGCTCTTTGGAGGCGCTGGATTCTTCGCTGCGGGACTGGTCGCCAAGCTGGCCGGCCGGCTTGTCGTCGCGCATGCCTTCCTTGAAGCCCTTGACGGCCTCACCCAGGTCCTTGCCGGCGCTACGCAGGCGCTTGGTGCCGAAGACCAACAGCACGACCACCAGCACGATGATCCAATGCCAGATGCTCAAACCGCCCATGGTGTGCTCGCAGAAAAGTAGGGATGCTCAGGATAGCGCAGCCCGGGGGTGCGGATGTTGACCCACACCCCATGACTTCCGTCAGGGCGTGCCGTCCAGCGGCTCGGTGCGGACTTCGCCTTCCTGAACCGGCTGGAAGCCCTGCGTCTGCGTGGGCGCAGTGGCTTCGACCACGACCGGCGCGATGACCGGTGCCGGGGTCGTGGCGCGGGCCACGGTGCCCGTGGTGCCGCGATTGCCGCGGGCGAGCTCGGTGACTTCCTCCAGCTGGTCGCGGAAACCGACCACCGCATCGGAAGGCTGGCCGGCGCGGCTCTCGAAGATGGCGCGCGGGGTGGCGGCGCTGCCGTAAACGGAGGTGTTGGCTTCGTCGTCGATCTGCAGCACGGCGCCATCCAGGGCCACGCCGGCGAACAGGCCGCGCGCGCGCGACCACGACCAGATCTCGGCCTTGAGCTGGCCGTCCGTGGACGCGGACGCATTGCGGCCGACCGGGCCCGCGGCCACGCCGGCATCGGCGCCGAGGGTGAACTTGCCGTTGACGATGGAGTCGAGCGAACGGTCGTTGCGGAACACCAGCACCACGTCCGAGGACTGCACGCCGGCCTGGAAGCCGATGCTGCCGCCGGTGAGCTTGATGAAGACCGGCTGCGACCAGCTGCCGTCAGCCGTCTTGACCGACATCAGGCCGTGGCCGCGACGGCCACCGATGACCAGGCCGGCCTTCAGCGTGTCGGGGATGACGATGATGGCCTTGCCTTCGTCGAGCAGCTTGTCCGGAATGCCGTTCTCCGGGATGCGCTGGATTTCGTTGAGCACGCGGACCGCGTTGGTGGCGCGCTCGTCTTCCTTCGGCCCGGCGATGGCCTGGCCTGCGAACAGGGCGGCGGCCAGCGCGAGCGCGGTCGGCGGCAGCAGGCGGCGGGAGGTGCGGTTCATGGCGGACTCCGGAGAAGGTCTCGCAGCAGGATGCTGCAACTGATTGAAAGTAGGCGTGAACGCATGAATCTGTGCTGACGCGTGCGGGCGCTCTGACACAATAGGCGGATGCCCGATACGCCTGCCACCGCCCTGCTCGTCGTCAATCTCGGTACGCCCGAGGCGCCCACCGCGTCCGCGGTGCGTCGCTACCTGGGGGAATTCCTCAGCGATCGCCGCGTCGTGCAGATCCCGCGTATCGCCTGGCTGCCGCTGCTGTATGGCCTGATCCTGCCGCTGCGCGGGCCGAAGGCCGCGGCGAAGTACGCCAGCATCTGGTTGCCGGACGGGTCGCCGCTGGCCGTCTACACGCGTCGCCTGGCGGCCGCGGTGCAGGCCCGGCTGCCGCAGTGGCGGGTGGTGGACGCAATGCGCTACGGCGAACCGTCACTGGCGACGCGCCTGCGGGCCCTGCGCAAGGACGGCGTGCAGCGGATCATCGTGCTGCCGCTGTATCCGCAGTACTCGACGACGACGACCGAGTCGGTGCGCGATGTGGTGGTGCGCGAGGCCGCGGGGCTGCAAGTGCACTTCATCGAAGAGTACGCGGTCGATCCCGGTTGGCTGGACGCCGTCGTCGATTCGATCCGCACGTGGCGCGCCGCACATGGCGCGGGCGAGCACCTGCTGTTCTCCTATCACGGTTTGCCGCAGCGCCTGGCGCGCGCGGGCGATCCGTATCCGCAGCAGTGCGAGGCCAGCACGCGCGCCATCGTGCAAGCCCTGGGATTGCGCGACGACGAGTGGACGCTGACTTACCAGTCGCGCTTCGGTAAGGAACGCTGGCTGGAGCCGGCGACTGACGTCACGTTGCGCGCGCTGGCCGCACGGGGCGTGCGCAAGGTGGATGTCGTCTGCCCGGGCTTTGCCGTCGACTGCCTGGAGACGCTGGAAGAAGTGGGCCTCGGCCTGGCGGAGGAATTCGCCCACGCCGGCGGCGAGCTGCGCTACCTGTCCTGCCTCAACGATGGCGACGCCCATGCGGACGCTCTGGCGGCGCTGGCGCGTCGCGCGACCGGTGACGCTAGCGCATGACATTGCACGACTTCGAACTTCAGATTCCGCTGGGGCGCATCACTGGCCTGCGCAGCGAAGGCGAGGGTACGCGGGTGATCGCCCTGCATGGCTGGCTGGACAACGCGGCGAGCTTCGTCCCGTTGGCGCCGCATCTGCCGGGCGTTCAGCTGGTCGCGCCCGATCTGCCGGGGCATGGCGCCAGCGCCCATCTCGCGCCTGGGGCGGAGTACACCAGCGGCGTGGCGGTGAATGCGGTGCTGGACATTGCCGACGCGCTGGGCTGGGAGACGTTTTCGCTGCTCGGCCACTCGATGGGCGCCGGCATCGCGAGCCTGGTGGCGGCCTCGGTGCCGGAACGTGTGCAGCGGCTGGTGGTGATCGAAGCGTTGGGCGGGTTGGCGGAAACCGTCGAACGCACCGCTGATCGTTGGCGCGAAGCCATTGCGGCGGCGCGCGCGCTGCCGGGCAAGAAGCTGCGCGTGTTCTCCGATCTCGCGGCGCCGGTGCGCGCCCGCATGCAGGCCAACCAGTTGAGCGAACCCGCGGCGCGGTTGCTGGTCGAGCGCGGCGTGCGCGAGGTGGACGGTGGTTATGTCTGGAGCAGCGATCCCCGGCTCACGCTGCCCACGCCGCAGCGCCTGAGCGAACCGCAGCTTGCACGCCTGGTCGCCGGCATCGCCTGTCCCACGACGGTGGTGTACGCCGATCCGCCGCAGGCCTATTTCCCCGAGCCGCTGCGCACGCGACGCGCGCAGTTGCTGCCCGATGGCCGCCTGCATGTCATCGCCGGCACCCATCACCTCCACATGGAAGATCCGGTGTCGGTCGCCGACGTGATCGGCGAGTTCCTGCGCGGCTGATCAGCCTAGTTTCGCGCGGCGCAGGTCCAGGGCCAGGCGGATGTCGCTTTTGCGGATCGGCGCCTGGTTGCGCCACCAGGCATTGGTGACCACCTCGAGCTCGGCGTCTTCGTTGGCGAGGCGGCGCAACAGCGCGATGTCCTCTGCCGTGGCAGGCAGCTCGTCCGGCAAGTAGAAGGCGTCGATCGGCGCACGTGCCGGCGACCGTGTCACGCGGGCCAGCAGAGCCACCAGCGCGATGGCGAGCAGCGCGTAGCCGGACAGCAGCAGGGCCTGCGACGACAGTGCACTGCCCCGCCAGGCAAGCGCTCCGCCGCTGGCGACCGCGGCAAGCAGCCACCAGGCCGTGCGATCCATGCGACGCATCTTGCCGGCGTCGCGCCGACGTTCGCGTGCGCGCTGCGCCGCTTCTTCCACGGTCACGCCCTTGCGACTCATCAGCGCGCGCCGCGCATGGATCGTGGCGCTGGTCTCCGACGCCGGCAAGGCGTACAGCGAAAAGCGCGACAGTGCGGGCAGCTCATCGCCGTGGTCTGCGTCGAGGTCGGCATCGAAAGCGGGGTGCGTACGCGAAGCGGTAAGGGGCATGAGCGTGACCGGTCGAAGGAATGGCGCCGGGAGCGTGGCTCCGTTCCCTGTGAGCCACCG
This sequence comes from Pseudoxanthomonas sp., assembly GCA_047600885.1. Classification (GTDB taxonomy): domain Bacteria; phylum Pseudomonadota; class Gammaproteobacteria; order Xanthomonadales; family Xanthomonadaceae; genus Pseudoxanthomonas_A. The sequence continues at coordinate 519,054 of JASGKE010000003.1, forward strand.
GGCTCCCGGCCCCTTTCCCATTCGCGAGGGGCATGCCGCGCAGGACATGGTGATGTGACGCGACGATCAGTCGCCGGACAGCAGCCGATGCAGGCGGGATTTCAGGCGACGGCCTTCGGCGTGGAAATACGCGCGCTCGTCGCGCCAGGCCGGAAAGCGGGATTCGACTTCCTGCCAGAAGGCAGGCGAGTGGTTGGTCTGCAACAGATGGCAGACCTCATGGACCAGGACGTACTCGAACGCCGAGGGGCGCCCGAGCACCAAGGCCAGATCCAGGGTCAGCGTGCCGTCCGGCGCGAGTGAACCCCATTGCGACGACATCACCTTCAGCCGGATCTGGCGCGGCGCGCGGGGCAAGCCGGCGAGATAACCGGGCAGCCAGCGACCGATATCGGCACGCGCCTCGGCCTCGTAGAACGCGCGCAACGTCCGCCGCAGCGTGGCCGGCGTAGCGCGTGCAGGCAACTCGACGTGGATGCCGTCCCCCTGCCGCGTGATGCGGCTGAAGCGACCTTCGTGCCAATGCAACGGAAGATCCTCGCCGCGCAGCGGCAGCTGCGAGGTGACGCCCGGAACGAGGGCGGCGATGCCGTCGTCCGGCGCATGTCGCGCGAGCTGGTCGGCCAGCCAGGCCCGATGCTGTTGCAGGAAGCGATCGCCCGATACCAGGCTGGCGCGCCACGGCAGGGTGAGCCGTGCTCCGCGTTCGTCGACGCTCAGTTTCAAACGCTTGGCGCGAGGGTCGCGGACGCGCTGCACGTCCAGCGAGCGTCCGTCTTCCAGTTCAAGCACGACCGTGTCGCGTTCGACGCTGCGGGGCGTGCGGGCGATCAGGCGGCGGAGCAGCGACGGCATGTGCGCATCATAGCCGCGACGCCCGGCGCGCGGGACTCACTCCGCCTTGCTGAGCTTCAGTGCGTGTTCCAGCACCAGGAACAGGCGCTTCAGTTCGCCAGCCATCAACGCGAAGCGGGCGTCCAGCTCGGCACGCAGGTCGTCGTGCTCGGTGTTTTCGAGCTGGTCGACCGCGCCGTCGAGGAACTTCAGCTTGCGCACGATCAGGTCCTCGCCGAGGACGAACGACACGTGGTCATCCAGCACCAGGGCCAGCTTGGTGACCTGCTTGCCGGCTTCCAGGTGCTTGGCGATCTCGTCGCTCTGCAGTTCCTGGTTCTGGCACTTCACCACCGCGCCGCCTTCCATCGCGTCCTTGAGCTCGCATTCCTCGCCCAGCGACAGGCCTTCCGGCAGCGGCTCGCCGGCGATCCAGCCGGTCAGCACGCTGCGCGGCGCCACCTCGGCATTGAGCGGCAGGGCGGGGAAGCTGCCCAGCGCGCGGCGCACTTCCGACACCACGTTCTCGCCGGTCTTGCGCGAGGACGCATCGACGGCGATGAAGCCACGCTCCAGGTCGATCAGCGCGTCGGTACGCGAGGGTTTGACGAAGGCACGCGGCAGCAGTTCGTGCAGCAGGTCGTCCTTCAAGCGCTTGCGGGTCTTGCCGCCGGGCTTGCGGCCTTCCTTCTCTTCGATTTCGAGCAGCTTCTTCTGCAGCAGATCGTTGACGACCGCGCCGGGCAGGATCTTGTCCTCGCCGCCGACGCTGAGCCAGATCGCATCATTGATGCGGTGGGACAACGCCTCCTCGCCCCGGCCGAACGGCGAGATGAAGCCACGCGAGGACAGCTCCAGCGGGCCGACCGGCTTGAGCGCGGCTTCCGGGAGCAGCTCATCGAGCTGGGAGAAATCGAGGGTGGTGGGGAAGCGGAACAGGGTGAGATTGCGGAAGAACATCGACTATCCAGGATGAAGAAAGGTCGCTCCGCCCGTGGAGGACGGAGGGAACGGAACGGGTGGGGTTACGCCTGCGCTTCGGCGTCGGCGTGCGGTTCGCCGGCCAGCCAGGCGTGCGCATCGGGCAGTGCGGCGCCGTCGCGGTGGCCAAGCGACAGGAAATCGAACAACTTGGGATCGCTCAGCTGCGACGGACGGATGTCGCCCAGCGCGCGGGCGATGGTTTCGATGCGGCCGGGCGTATCACGCTCCCAGCCGTCCATCATCTTCTTGACCTGCTTGCGCTGCAGGTTCTCCTGGCTGCCGCACAGGTTGCAGGGAATGATCGGGAAGGCCTTGGCCTCGGCGTACTCGGCGATATCGTCTTCGCGCACGTAGGCCAGCGGGCGGATCACCACGTGCTTGCCGTTGTCCGACAGCAGCTTGGGCGGCATGCCCGAGAGCTTGGCGTGGAAGAACATGTTGAGGAAGAACGTGGCCACCAGGTCGTCGCGGTGGTGACCCAGCGCGATCTTGGTGAAGCCGTTCTCCTCGGCATAGCTATACAGCGCGCCGCGGCGCAGGCGCGAACACAGCGAGCACATGGTCTTGCCTTCCGGGATCACCCGGCTGACCACTGAATACGTGTCCTGCTCGATGATGTGGTACGCCACGCCGATCGAGGCCAGGTATTCCGGCAGGACGTGCTCGGGGAAGTCGGGCTGCTTCTGGTCCAGGTTCACCGCGACCAGTTCGAAGCGGACCGGGGCCTTCTTCTGCAGCTGCAGCAGGATATCCAGCATCGTGTAGCTGTCCTTGCCGCCGGACAGGCACACCATCACCTTGTCGCCGTCCTCGATCATGCCGAAGTCGGCGATGGCCTGACCCACCTGACGGCGCAGGCGCTTGGCCAGCTTGCCCTGCTCGTGCACGGCACGGCGCGGATCGGCGGCCGGGCGGCGCAGGACGGGGTCGGGCAGGGGCAGGACGGTGCTCATGGCGCCATTGTACCGGGGCGCGGTGACGGGCTCGGCGCGCCCGGTGTACGCTCGCCGGGTGGAAGCCAGCAATCCCTCCGACGTCGCTCAAAAGATCGCCGAACTCCGTGTGGAGCATCGGGATCTCGACGATGCCATCGCGAAGCTGGTCGACGACGCCGACGCCGATGAGGTCGCCATCAAGCGCCTGAAGAAGCGCAAGCTGTGGCTGAAGGACTGCATCGCGCGGCTCGAGAGCGCACTGATCCCGGACGAGCCGGCCTGACCTGGGGGCCGGCCCCCTGGCCGGCTGAATCTGACGCGGGACGTCACCCCTGGCCGTCCATGGCGGGCACCGCCCGCGCGCTGCCGTCGCCAAGTGACTGAAAACCGGGAGTGGCGCGCCGTCGCAGCGTCTCCTCCCCCGTTCGCGCACAGTTGGCCCGATGCTTGCTTCAGTCAAGGCTGTGGGGGTTTCCCCTACGACCACGACCGTATGCCGTCCTGCCGGCGCCACGGTTCCCAACGACAAGCCATGCGCGCCCCACGCGCCGTGGCGAGGGAGCGGCATGGAGCAGGACAAACCCTTCAGTCACCGCATGGACCCGCGCCTGCGCGAAACGCTGGCCGCGACCGGTTCGGTGGAAGACGCAACGGCCGGACTGGGCCTGCGCGTGCGGCGGATCGCGCCGGGCGACCCCTTGGGCGATGTCCCGCGCCTGCGGCGCGAGGTGTACTTCCACGAACAAGGCCAGGCCGGCGACCGCAGCAAGCGCGTCACCGATGGGCTCGACATCTGCGGCACCACGCTGTCGGTGGAGAAGGGCGCACACGCCATCGCCACGCTGCGCCTGCACGACTTTTCGCCGCTCGCCGTGCAGGTGGAGTACGGCAGCCTGTTCCAGATCGATGCGTTCGCGCGCACGTGGCCGCTGGCGCAGGTCGCCGTGGGTACGCGTTTCGCCGTGCAGGCCGACCAGCGCAGCAAGGCGGTGGTGGACAAATTGATGGAGGACGCCTACCGCTGGGCGCAGGAGTCGCGCATCCAGTTCTGCCTGCTGGCTTGCGAGCCGTTCCTGCATGGCGTGTTCGAACACTACGGGTTCCGCGAGTACCTGCCGCCGGCGATCCTGCCTGGCGGCGTGGACCTGCTGCGCATGGTGCTGGTGCTCGACGACGAGCCGCACCTATCCGAATGCGGTTCGCCGCTGCACCGGCTGGTACGCGATCCGGCGCGCGCGCTGCCCGCGAAGGCGTGGCTGGCGCGCAGCTTCACCCTCGCCGACTGATCGTCTTCAGTCCTGCGTCGGTGTGGGTTCGGCCGGGCGCGCGGCTTCCGGGCTGACCTTCTCGATGGTGTGGCGCAGTTCGCGGCCCAGGATCGCCTTGGCGTCGCGTGCCCACGCGTCCAGGCGTTCGTCGAACAGCAGCTTGCTGTTCTCGTCGGGCCAGACCAGCTTCAGCTCGCGCAGCTTCTGGATGAAGCTGCGGAACAGGCTCTTGTCGAAGAATTCCGGCGCGGCCGGTGCGTACAGCAGGCTCAGGCGCTGCGCCGCCTGCTGGCACAGGCTCTCGAGTTCGGCTGCGCCCAGCGTGCCGGGGCCGTTCTTCACCAGCACCGAGATGGCGATGTAATAGCGCTCGAATGCCTGCTGCAGCGAATGCCCGATCGCGCGCAGGCGGAACACTTCGTCGGTCTGGCCGGCGCTGCGCGCCAGGATGCCGCCGTCGTCCTCGTTGACCTGTTGCAGCAGGCCTTCGCGGATGAACACCTCGATCGTGCGTTCCATGCGCTCGGCGAACTCGTCCTCGGTCCACGGCAGGAACAGTTCCTCCTGCAGGAACGGGTACAGCGTGCGGCCCAGGCGGAGCACGCCGGCGCGGCTCATCCGACGGTTGTTCTGGAAGCAGCACGCGATCCACGAGGATGCCGTGAACAGGTGGATCACGTTGTTACGGTAATAGCTAAGCAGCACGGCGGTGTCGCCGTCCACGCTCAGCACGTCGCCCAGCGGATGCTTGATCCGCTGCAGCATGTTGATTTCCTCGGCGTGCGCGATGATCCGTTCCGGCGAGTGCGGCGTAACGGTCACGCGGTCCGAGTACGGCAGCTCGGCCAACAACGTCTTCGACAGTTCGATCTGCGCGATCAGGTCGGTTTCGCCCATCGCGTGCTTCGGCGTGGACAGCAGCGCCAACGCGAGCAGGTTGATCGGGTTCACGTCCGCGGCGCGATTGATGTTGACGTGGATCTGCTGCGCCAACGCGTCGACGGTGTCCGAGAGCCAGGCCGGCTTCTCTTCCTCGCCCACCGGCTGCCCGTCCCACGCGGGTGCGTGCGTCGCCAGCGCGTCGTTGAGCAGGATGGGCTCGCCGAAGTTCACCACCACCTGGCCGTAGTTCTGCCGCAGCACCTTGGGGATGCCCCACAGCACGGCCCAGATGGATTCCTTCTCCTTCGGGCGGCCGCTGAGCTCGTCGAGGTAGCTGGTGCCTTCCAGCAGCTTCTCGTAACCGATGTAGACCGGCTGGAACAGTACCGGCTTGCGTGGCTGGCGCAGGAAGGCGCGCACCGTCATCGAGATCATGCCGCCCTTGGGCGCCAGCAGGCG